>JAMWDI010000006.1 GCA_023819375.1 Candidatus Omnitrophota bacterium | reverse complement strand
TTCCTGTCTTTTTATCAATTAATTTTTCAATCCTTGCACCTGAAGAACAATTTATTACAACTTCCATATTCTGTGTATCAATCGTTGCTTTAAATATCCCAAGTCCATCAGCAGTTGGAATTGTTTTAATATCTATACTGTAAGAAAAAAGAGAATAGATTAAAATCAAAAATATTAGTAATCTTTTCTCCATATTTTAATCCTCTTCTTTCTTTTCTCCCCAAATTTCACATTCTGTTAAATCTAAGTATTTATCCTGTTTTGCAAAAACAGTTATTCTTAAAAACTTAACATCTATATTTAAATCAGGAATTTCAACAAACCATTTTCCAGTTGTAGGTTGGACAATTTCGTCTATTTTTTTCAATTCATTAAAAATTATTCCATCTTTGCTTCCATATATTTTAACTTTACTAACCCCATACATCCCAGTTAAATTTTGTCCTCTTACAATTATTCTATTTACTTTGAACAATTTATCTAAATTAAACTCTACAGTTACAAAAGATTCTTCAACAGGAACTCTCCAAAACACATAGCATAAACCATTTCTGGGAGCATACCAGTCCTTCCCATCTATTAAAAGACCTTTTCTTTCAAAAAAATCTCCATTTTCGTTAACAATAAGAACAAAACTATAAATGTTTCCATTAATGTCTTTTTTAAATTTCCCTATATTTTCTCCCTTTTCATCTATAACCAAATCATTTAAAATCTCTTTTACTTTTATTTCTCTATCATCCAAAATAATAAAAAAATTTTCTTTTTTTTCTATTCTTCCAACTTCTTTCCTATTTTTATCAAAAAGAATATTATCTTTTACACTGTAAACTTTATATTGAATCAAATCATTATCAAACTTCCTACCATAATGCTGAAAGAATGAGCCTACAGAAACTTTATAAGGGATCTGAAATTCTTTAACTATATTTATATCAGAATGTAGCAAGAAATTAAGGACAAAAAAAATAAATAAAAAAATTTTTTTCATTTTTGTTCTCTCAATAATTTAACTATCTCATTTATTATTTTTTTTCTCAAATTCCAGAAATCTTCATTTGAAAGAGTACTCAATTCTTCAAATGTAGGAAGGATATTTTTAATTATGTAAGACCTCGCCTCTTCAGTTCCAAATTTTAACTCCAGTAGTTCTTCAAGAGTTTTTAAATATTTATAATCATAAATTCCTTCCCTCAACATTTCCCATCCTATCGTTGAAAAAATATGACCATCTTTATCTAAAATTGGATATGCCACATACCAACCTTCTTTTTCATTCCAGAAATAAGCAAACCCCCAAATTGAATCAAGATTTAAATACCAAGCCATAAAGCCATAATATAACCTGTTTAAGTGGGGTGTCTTGCTTCTTACCTGAATATAAGCATTTTTTATATTTTTCCTGATCCAATCTTTATCTATAATTCCCCATTCAGGAAAAAAGAAATTTTGAAAGTCAAGTCCTCTATAAGCATTTAACAAGGGATATAAAGGAGAACAGTTTATATCAACTAAATTTATGTATTTTTTCATTCCAGAAGGAGTAAGATTGCTCCAAATTTTTGCACCTTCAATTTTTTTGATTAATTTACAGATTTTCTCAAAATCCTTTATTGTATTTGGATGAACATCTGGTTCGTCTATAGGATGAAAATACAAATTTATTTTATATTTTTCGGAAATTTCCATGATTTTTTTTAAAACTTCTTCTAAAACCTTAAAGAAATTTTCTTCGTCTATTCCACTTTGAGCAATATTTTTTATTTGATCAAAAAGAGGACTTGAAACTAAAACACCGTAAGGAATGGGACCTTTTATATTAATTTCATTTCTGCTGTATAATTCCATTGCTTTTTCAAGTCCTTCTAAATCAATTTTTATATCTTCTCCTTCCTTAACTATCTTGACAGGACAAATCCACGGATCCATTGTAACTGAATTTATCCCATGATTTTTTAAATCTTCTATTTTTTTATATGTTATCTCATCAAATCTTCCGGGAAGGTTATTAACCCATAAACCCCAGATAATTTCTTTTTTAGAAAGTTTAAAAGGTAAAATATCAATAAAAACAGGTATATCAAAATTATACTTTTCTGACTTAAGATTTAATTTTCCCTTAAATTTACCACAACTTATATTATCTGGGACATACACATTTATCCATATAGTCTTTGCTTGTTTCTCTGCTAAATTTATAAATTTTGATGGTTCTAATTTATCAGGAAATAAAATTTCTTTATTTTCTATAAACTCTAAATTTCTCCATACCGGCTTTAAAGAAACATAATTTAAAATTTTTATTTCAATTTTATCTCTTCCTATTTTAAACTTTTCCTGACTTTCGTTGATTAAGTTTTCAAAATTAATATCAAAATTCAAATCTTTTTCCTCTAAATTTTTAATGGTTAAAACTAAAGAAATATAAGTTCCAGGTGTTACCTCTCCTGTTAAAATTAAATTTTCTCTCAAATCTTCAATAGAAGGAAAAGTGAAAGGGAAAATCAATCTATCAGGTTCATGTGTGTATAAAATAATTGGATGACTCAATTTTTTAATACAACATTCCAATTCTATTGAGTATTCAGAATTTAAATTTTTCAAATTAATAACATTTTTTCCCAACTTTACAAAATTCGTTATATCAAAAACGTAAGTGTAGTAATAATTTACAAATTCATATCTATTCCATTTTATATTAGCATTTTGTAAGTAAAAAGAACAATTATAAGGATCATCCAAAAAAGAGGAATTATATGGTAAATAATCAGAGTCATATTTCAAAAAGAAGGCTTTTTTATCAAAGGAATAAAAAAAAGTGTTATTTTCGGGAAAAGCAATATCCTTTAATATTTCTGTTTTATTTATAAAATTCTCCAATTTTCTACCATTAATATCTAAACTTAAACAATGCTCGCCAAATCCCTTATTTTCTACTATTATTCTACCTTTTACATATAATAAAATATTTGAACCAACTTTTTTGTTATCAAAAAATGTTATACTTTTAATCTCACTTGGTTTTAGGACAAATCTTTCATCCAATACATTTTTTATGTAGTAGTTTTCTGAAAAAAGTCCAACTACAAATAAAAAAAACAAAAATTTTATCTTCATAATTTGCTTCATCTTTTACCACGTCCATATAAAACCTGCATATTTACTTCCTGAACCTGTTCTTGGCCAGGAATAATCAGGATACCACTCAACATGTCCATCAAGAAAAAGTAAATTCATTCCTTCAAGATGTCTTTTTGGTGCTGCATATGTCCTAAGGTCTGAGTATCCGTAATATCCAGTTCCATAAAGAGACTTACCATCATAAATGACAGGTGCTTTTGAAGCATTTGGACATCTATTTACTTTTTTGTAATTTGCAGAATTATTCCATGTATAACTAACTTTATAAAAAGGATACCAATCATATGTTTCTTTTCTTTTCTCGGCAGAAGGGCATCTCCAAAAGTTAAAAGGAATAGCAGGTGTCTTTGGATACCAAGATGTATAGCCAATCCATATGTAAGTAATTCTTGATATCAAAGAAAACCAGGTATTACTGGTCATTCCTACTCTGGCTGTTGGTAAATAGCCATCATAATCTTCTACATACATTAAAAGAGCAATACCTATCTGTTTTAAATTATTCATACATACAGCGGATCTTGCTTTTTCTCTTGCTTTATTTAATGCTGGCAAAAGCATCGCTGCAAGAATAGCAATGATTGCTACCACAACAAGCAATTCTATTAATGTAAAACCAGACCTTATATTTTTTTTCATAATCTCCCCCTTTTTTTATAACTTTCCAATAACTTTTTTTTCATCTTTTTGTTGAGTCTCTTATAATCAATTTTGGCTTCAAAATAATTTTTTTCTTTTTTATTTCTTTTCCTTCAATTATGTCTATTATCATATCAATTGCAATCTTTGCTCTCTCTTTTGTTTTTATCTCAATACTTGTTAAATTTGGAGTTGTATAGTAACACAACTGAGTATTATCACATCCTATAATTGAAACATCATCAGGAATTTTTATCCCCTTTTTATTGAACTCTGAAATGAGTATTCCGGCAATTGTATCATTAAATGCAAAAATTCCATCAGGTAGTTCTTCTAAATTCAATATTCTTTTTGCAATCAAAAATCCGTCTTCAAAATATCCCCTAACTTTATCATCTATAATTTCTATAACTTTTAGTCCAAATTTTTTAGCATATTCAATAAAACCTTTAAATCTTGGTGAATCTTTATATCCACCAGCAACACATAATCTCTTACATCCTGTCTTTATTAAATGTTCAGCAGCAAGTTTTCCTGCAAGTTTTTCATCAAAATAAACACAAGGTAGATTTCCAATAGGTGGAGTAATTGATAATATTTTCATTTTGTATAATTTGGCATAATTTAAATATTCCTCTGGTTTATTTAAAAAACTTGTAATTATTACTCCATCTGTATTTCCATATGAAATCTTTTCAAAAATTTTTCTTTCTTTCTCAATTTTATCCTCTATCAAATAAGGTATTATTTCATATTCCTTCTTTAAAGCATATTTCTGTAAGTTTTCTAATAAATAAGATGAATATGGTTCAAGATGGTTAATTATTACTCCAATCGTATATGTCTTTCCTGTTGCAAGAGCCCTTGCATATCTATTTGGAAAATATTTTTCCCTCTTTGCAATCTCAATTATCTTTTTCCTTTTCTCATCACTTACAAATATTCTTTCATTTTTCTTGCCATTTAAAACAACTGAAACAACTGCAGGAGATACACCTACCTTTTTCGCAATATCCTTTATAGTTATTCTTTTCATTTTAACCGTTTTATATTAACCGTTTTATTATTATTGAAACATAACCTTAAATTTCTGTCAAGTGGAATTTTATTTTTAGAGGTTGATTTTGTCAGAATTTGAGGATATAATTTGGTTAAAAAGGAGGTAATATGAAAAAAGGTGATATTGGAATAATTGGAATGGAGGTTATGGGTAGAAATCTTGCACTTAATTTTGAGAGGAATGGTTATACTGTTTGTGTTTATAATAGAACAGGGGAAAAGACCAAGGCATTTGTGGAGACGCAGGGAAAGGGTAAAAATATAATACCAACTTATGAACTCTCTGATTTTGTTGCAAATCTCGAAAGACCAAGAAGGATTATGCTTATGGTAAAAGAAGGACAACCAGTTGATGATTTTATTTCAAAACTTGTTCCTTTACTTGATAAAGGCGATTTAATTATAGATGGTGGCAATTCATTTTTTAAAGATACAATAAGAAGATACAAAGATTTAACTGAAAAAGGAATTTTATTTATAGGAACAGGAGTGTCTGGAGGAGAGGAAGGTGCTTTAAAAGGACCTGCTATTATGCCTGGGGGTCACTTTGAAGGTTATAAACTTGTTGAAGAAATGTTTAAAAAAATATCTGCAAAAGCATATGATGGAGAACCTTGTGTTACTTTCATTGGACCAGATGGAGCAGGACATTATGTAAAAATGGTTCATAATGGAATTGAATATGGTGATATGCAATTGATTGGTGAATGTTGCTGGTTTTTCAAAAATGGATTTGGTATGAATTCAGAAGAAATAGGAGAAATAATGAATCAGTGGAATGAAGAAAATGACATTTTAAGAAGTTATTTAATCCAAATTACAGGAGATTTAATGAAAGAAAAACATAAACAAAATCCAAAAGAATATCTTGTTGATATTGTTGCAGACATAACAAGAATGAAAGGAACTGGAACTTGGACTGTTCAGAGTGCTCTTGAACTGCTTGTGCCCGTTCCTACAATTGCATCTGCTGTTTTTTCAAGAGAAATGTCTCAAGATAAAGAGATAAGATTGAAAGTTTCTTCTATGTTGAAATTAGATGTTAAAGAAAAATTTAAAGGAACAAAGAAAAATATAATAAAAATTGCTCATGATGCTTTATATATTGCAAAAATTTCTTCATATGCTCAAGGACTTGCGCTTTTAAAAGCAGCGAGTGATTATTATAAATGGGATTTAAAACTTGGGGAAATTGCAAAAATATGGCGTGCTGGCTGTATAATAAGAGCCCAATTCCTTGATGAAATAACAAGAGCATATAAAGAAAATCCGGAACTTCCAAATCTTCTTGTTGATAAAAGTTTTTCAGAATTTGTAATAAAAAATATTAAAAAACTTGCAAAATTTATTGAAATTGCCCATAAAGCAGGTGTTCCAGTACCTGCATTTGCAAATTCCTATGATTATATTTTACAGATAACAAGTCCAGTTATGTATTCAGCACAGGTGAGTGCATTACAAAGGGATTATTTTGGGGCGCATGGATATTTTAAATTGAAAAGTATAGATAATCCGGAAATTTTGAAGACAGAAGATGGTAAAGAAAGAGAGTTTCATACAGAATGGCTTGTTGAAGGAAGACCCGAAAAAGAAAAATAGGAGGACGGTCCTCATGAAAAAATCATATCATTCAATTTGTAGATGGACTTTTAATCCAGGAAAAGGAGGTTTTGTTCCATCAAATATAAGACCTTCATGGACTTCTGATAAATTTGATACAGTTGATTTTATAAAACTTATTGCAGAAAAAATTAAAACAAGATTGCCTGAAAATATTGTTATTGGAATTGAATTGCATTATGATACAGAGATAAATGAAAAAAATGTTAAGGATGTCGTTTCTGTTATGAAAGAAAATAATATATATCTCGCCTTAATTACGCCAGGAGCACATTCTTATTTTGCTTATGGAGGTATTGCATCTTTAGATCCTAATGAAAGAAAAAAAGCAGAAGAATTTGGGATAAAAACCATTGATATTGGATATGAAATGAAAGATGTATTTTTAAACAATAAGGAGCCAAGTTTTGTTCTATGGAATGGATCGTGGGGATATGATATTTTAACTCCTTTTATTAAAAAAATGTATGAAAATTTAAAAGAAAGTATTGTTAAACTTTGTCAATATGAAGAGAAAAAGGGTGGAAAATTATATTTTGCAATTGAACCAAAGCCAAATGAAGGACATCCTGCAATGTTAATTCCAACAGTTGCAAGTGCAATTTTATTATGGAAAAAATTAAATGAAGAATATGGATTAAATTTAGAAAAAAAAGGGATAAATAAAGAATTTGGCCATTCTGAAATGATAGGACTTGACCACATTTATGACACAGTTGAAGAAATTGATAATAAAATGATCGTTCATATGCATATAAATAGTCAGGGATACAATGACGGAATAATATTTGGCGGTCCCGGAAAGTTTGACATTGATTATGGTGCAAGAATAAATGGAATGAATATAGTTACAGCCAGATTGATACAGGAAGCAGGATATGATAGATGGAGAGGTCATGATATACAGGCACGCCCTTATGATAATGAAGAAAAAGCAATTGAGAGAGTTATAAGAAGTATTCTGGCCTGGGAAAGTTGCGAAATTGTTGCTCAAAATATGAATATGAAGGAAATATTGGAGTATTTAATTAATAGAGAAACAGATAAGGTTGAGGATATTATGAGGGATTTAGTTTCGGAAAGTTTTAAAATTTTTAAATCTCTTTATGGATAATTTTGAATTTTTTTTTAATTTAATCTTAAATTCAAAGTATTCTGTTGTCTTTACAGGAGCAGGAATTTCAACAGAAAGTGGGATACCACAATTTCGTGGTAAAAATGGTCTATGGGAAAAATACTCTCCAGAAATTTTCGGTACTTTACCTGGCTTGATCTCTCAATTTTTAATTTCTCCTTTCAAAGTAGTTAATTTCATTTATGATTTTACTTCTTCTATTTTGAATTCAAAACCCAACATTTCTCATTTAACCCTTGCTGAACTTGAGAGAAGAGGATATATAAAAACTATTATTACCCAAAACATAGACAATCTTCATCAAGAAGCAGGAAGTAAAAATGTCATTGAATTACACGGAAATATTTATAGATGGGAATGCAAAAAATGTCATAAAATTGAAGTTTTAGAAAAAGAAAAATTAATAAAATTTATTGAAGAGTTAAAAAATTTAAAAAGTAGGAGGGCTTTAATAAAACATATCTCCAATTTTATAAAGTGTAATTGTGGAGGAAGAAGAAGACCAAATATTATCTTTTTTGGAGAATTATTACCTGAAAAAGAATTTGAAAAAGCAGAGGAAGAAAGTAGAAAAAGCGATTTGTTTATAATTATTGGAACTTCAGGAATTGTAAAGCCTGCTTCAAATTTACCTTATCTTGCAAAAAAAACAGGAGCAAAAATTGTAGAAATAAATACAGAAAAAAGTTTTTATGAAAATATTTCTGACATTGTATTTGATAAACCATCAACAGAAGTATTCAGTTATATTTGGAATAAAATAAAAATAGAGTAAAACATGAGAAGAATTTATCTGGGAAATGATTGCTTAAAAATAAAAAATAAATTTTTGATTAGAGGAGAAACCTATCATTATTTAAAGAATGTATTAAAATTAAGTAAAAATGATCTATTTAAAGGTTTTGACGGAAGCGGAAGAGAATATAAAATAAAAATCTTTGATGTTGGAAAAAGAGAAGTAATAGGAGAAGTAATTGAAGAAGAACAGATTTATACTCCTGAATTAAATTTTACCTTAAATTTATTTCAGTCATTACCTAAAGGAGAAAAATTTGAATTTATTATAAGAGAAACTACTCAATTAGGAGTTAAAAAAATAATACCAGTTATAAGTAAAAGAGTCATAGTAAAAATATCAGAAGAAAAGATTGATAATAAAATTAAAAGATGGATTAAAATAGCGGAAGAGGCATCAAAAGTTTCAGGAAGAACATTTATTCCTGAAATTGCAAAACCTTTGAAATTTGACAATTGCATAATGGAAGAAAAAAAAGATATTGGAATTATATTCTGGGAGGGCGAAAGGGAAATAACTATAAAAGATTTTGTAAAAAATTTGAAGAAAGAAGATATCTATAATAAAAAAATAAATGTTTTTATTGGTCCAGAAGGTGGTTTTGATGAAGAAGAAATAGAATTAGCAAAAAGAAACGGATATATCAGTGTTTCACTTGGTAAAAGGATTTTAAAAGTTGAAACAGCAAGTACAGTTGCTATTGCTATTTTAGTTTACGAATTTGAAAATCTATAAAATGCCTTTACATTTAATTTTTTTAACTTCTTTCATAATTGGACTTTCAGGTGCTATAAGCCCCGGTCCACTTCTTGCAATTACTCTTGAAGAAACAATAAAGAAAAATTATAAGGCTGGACCTATTATAATCGCAGGACATTCTATTCTGGAATTTTTTATGGTAATTTTTTTAATTTTGGGATTTGGAAGATTTTTAAAAAGGGAATTTGTTCAAAATTATTTGTATATAATTGGGGGGTTTTTTTTAATATATATGGGAATTACTACTATCATTTCGCCTCAAAAAATAAACTTTGAAAGGCAAAAAAATTCTACTATTGGAAAAAATTATCAACTGATTTTTAAAGGTATTTTTATAAGTTTAAGTAATCCTTACTGGACTGTTTGGTGGACAACTGTAGGAAGTGCTTATTTATCCATTGCTTTAACTTATAAATTTTTTGGAGTTTTTTTATTTTTTACAGGCCATATTCTATCAGATTTTCTGTGGTATACGTTTGTTTCTTACTTTTTTTATAAAAGTAAAAAATTTATTGAAGAAAAATATTTAAAATACCTATCACTTCTTCTTGGTATTTTTCTGATAGGATTTGGGATATTTTTAATTAATTTTAAAAAATTTTATCTTGTTAAACCGCACCTTGAACAGATTTTTAAACCAGTTGAATCAATTATAAAAGTAGACATTTTACCTTCACAATTAGCACATCTTTCTTTCCAGACAAATTCTATAGGTGGTTTACATCTTATTTCATTCCCACAGTAGATACATTTAATCTTATCTTCTCCAATTTTAAAAACTGCTATTTCTCCTTTAGTACATTTACAATAAAGGCCCTCTATTCTATCCTTGTAAATTTCAACCATTCTCACCCCCCCTTTTTTTTATACAATTTTTGAAACTATTATTTCTCCTATTATCACAAGGTCTTCTATTTCAAAAATGTCACTTGCTCTTTTATTAAAGTAGATTTTTAAATCAAATGGAAATTCATCATCTGCAGGTATAACTTCAAAAATAAAAAAAACGTTTGGAAAAACATTTATTTTTATAATATTTTCAGAAATTTTTATGCCCCCAATTTCCAACATTTTCTCTATAAAATTTTCAGGTTTTTCTCTATATTTCTCTATTAAGGGAACATAAACTCGAGAATAAATTGAAGGGAAGTAAAAATTTCCATTTATAAGATTTTTAAAAGTAATTAACTCATCCGAAAATGTGTCTTTATTTTTGCAAATGTAATGAAGTATTAAAATTTTTTCTTTTTCGCTTACTTCAGGATTGAATTTTTTAGTTTTAAGATCAATTTCAACCTTTTTATCAAGATAAGGGAGAATGATTCTATTATTTTCAATTTTAATATTTTTAATAAATCCTTTCTCAATTAAATTTTTAGTTTTTTCCCATGTTTCTTCAAAAACTTCTAAATATCCTTTTTCCATTTTTTAAAGTTTTAAATATGAATCAGAATATATTGATTTCCCTTGGAGAATATAAACTGTTTTAACATAATTCCTTTCTTCTTCAGAAAGCCCTTTCAAATCTATTTCATTATCCATTGCCTTCCATATCAAATTTTTAATATTTTCTTTTTCTCCTTTAATAATAGCAATTAGTTCTTTATCATAAGCATCCACAATAGCACTACTTAACCCATATTTCCAAAGCATAACAAGATAAGTTCTATTTATCAATCCTCTTAATTCGTTTAATGCTCCATTAGAAACATTTGAAAGCCCACAGGTTGAATTACAATCTGGAAAAAGTTCCTTAAACATTTTCATGAACTCAATAACTGCAACAACCTGTTCTTGCTGAAATCTAACAGGAAGAACTATGGGGTCAAAATAAACCAAAGAATGAGATATTCCATATTCATCAATTTTAGCAAGAAAATTTGCTGCTATCGCTCCTCTTTCATTTTCATCTCTCGGCATTCCTTCTTTACTAAGAAGTAAACCTATAAATTTACAGTTATATTTTTTCACGAAAGGCAAAAGTTCTTCCATACGTTCTTCTGTTGCCTGAATAGAATTTATCATTGCTCTTTCTCCCTCCATTTCAAGACCAACTTTAATTGCTTCTATATTTGTGGTATCTAATGAAAGAGGTAAATCGCAAACTTCTCTAATTATTTTTATAATCCATTCCATCAAAAATGGGCCATCTTTTCTTGCAGGACCAATATTTATGTCAAGAAAATTCATTCCATTTTCTTTACTTTCAATTGCAATTTTTTGAATAATCTCTTTTTTTCTTTCAACCATTGCAAACTTTATTTTTTTATTCATTATATTTATATTTTCACCTATTAAAATCATTGTCACCCCCCTTAAAGTTCTACGCTTTTCAAAAATGTTGGAATATGAGATGCTTCTCTTGGCCCCAAAATAATTTTCCAATCAGGTAGTTCCTCTTCTAATTCTCCATATATTTGAGCAACAACCCCAGGAATTATTAAAACTTTCTTTTTGACTTTTTCACCAATTTTTGTTTTCTTAACAAGATTAGCAATTGTTTCTGCATTAAACTTATCTGCTGCCCAAGCAGTTAATACTGATAAACCTTCAGTATCCTGAATAAGTAAATAAGCAGGAATTTTAGAATTTTCTATTTCACTAGAAACAATAAAATATGTTAATGAAAAATTAGTTGTAACAAAAACTGGCGAATTCTCATTTACTTTTCCAATTTCATAAATACCCTCTGGAGTAGTCATTGGTCTCTGTGGATCGGTGAATATATTTAGTCTTTCTATAAGAAGAGGAAAAAGGATTTCACCTCTTATTTTTGAAAGAAGAATAATACTTCCATATTTTGCTATAAAAATACCTGCATAAATACCTTCTTCTAAATAGTTATCAGTTAGAAAAGCAGGAATTGTCAATACAGGAAAACCAAAATTTTTGATTCTTCTCAGTATAGCGGCTCTTCTTATTAAAACAATGTTTTTAAAAATTTCCTTTATATTTTTATTTTCTGGATATAAAATAATTTCCTCAATTCCATAATTTTTAATTTTATCAACTTTTTGAGCCAATTCATCTAAATTTTCTCCTTTTACAACAACAGGAAGGCTAAATTCTTTTACAAGTTTTAAAATTTCATCTTTAGTATCGTTAGGAAAAATTATTGGTTTTACATCTTTACATAAATCTAAACTTTGTTGTAAATTTTGAACATTATCGCTTATTAATATTAAATTTTTTCCTGTTTGGTAACATTTATTTACTAATTCAATAAATCTTCCTTTTCCCTTATCTTGAATACCTATAAATTCTCCTTTCATAACAACTCCTACACGCTCATATTTGAATTCTACAATATTTTTAATTTCATTCTCAATTTCAGCATCTTCCATATCTTCAGTAATTAAAACTCCAATTCCAGGTGGATTATAAAATGTTTTTTCATGCCTGTATAAAACTGTTTCACCACCAAGATTGATTTTTTCTTTATTTCCAACTGTTATTGTTTTAATAGGAGGAGCACTTTCACTTGCAAGTTGTTGTTTTGCTTCTTCACTTACATATGGACATTGAGAAAGGTCTGCTTTTCCTATTGCTATTTGCATTGCAAATGCAAGACATGTAGGATATCCACATTCTTTACAATTTGTTTTAGGTAGATATTTAAATATATCAAGTGGTTTTAAAGCCATTTTTTTCCCTCCCTTTCTTCATTGTTTTAATTATATCATTTTCAATCTCAGTATATGAAATTTTTTTAAACAAAGAATTTCTCCCATTCAATCAAAAACTTTTTAAAATCAGAACCATAAAGATATTTTCCTATTTTTCCATTTTTATGAATAACTCTATGACAAGGAATTGATATAGGATAAGGGTTTTCTTTTAAAAGTTTAGAAATAAATCTTACTTTTTTTTCTAATCCAAGTTTTTTACTTATTTCTGAATAACTTTTTGTCTGACCTATTGGAATTTTTAATAAAACTTGCCATAATTTTTTTTTTATGGTATTTTTATTTTGTTTTCTCATTATTTAAATTATAGTAAAATGGAAAAATTTTTCAATTTAATTAAGTTTGATGAAAAAGGTTTAGTAACAGCAGTCATTCAAGATATGAATGGAAATGTTTTGATGGTTGCGTGGATGAATAAAGAAGCGATAGAAAAAACTTTACAAACAGGTAAAATGTTTTATTACAGCAGAAGCAGAAAAAAATTATGGCTTAAAGGTGAAGAATCTGGTAATTTCCAGTATGTTAAAGAAATTTACATTGACTGCGATGGAGATACTTTACTTTTTAAAGTAGATCAAAAGGGTGGTGCATGTCATCAAGGTTATTATACTTGTTTTTTTAGAAAATATGAAAATGGAGAGGTTAAAATCGTTAAAGAAAAAATATTTGAACCTAAGGAAGTATATAAATGAAAAGGGAATTTTTAATTAAATTTGGAGTAATTCTGGCTGTAATAGGATTATGTATTTACTCTATTTATCCACCAGAGAAAAAAATTAAAAAAGGGTTAGATTTGCAGGGTGGAGTTCATATTGTTCTTGAAATAGAAAAAGAAAAAAATGTAGATGCAAAATTGACTTCAGATTTAACAGAAAGGGCCCTTGAAATAATAAGAAACAGGATAGATGCTCTTGGAGTTGCTGAACCAATAATACAAAAAGAAGGAATAGATAGAATAGTTGTAGATTTACCCGGTGTTCAAAATCCTGAAAAAGCAATAGAAATTATTGGACAAACTGCTTTACTTGAATTTAAACTTGTAGAAGAAAATGAAAATTTATACAAGCAGGCTTTAAGTGGTAATATTCCAGAAGGATATGAATTGGTTTATATGAAAGAAAAAGATGAAAGAGGAATCTATAGAGAAACTTATCCACTACTTTTAAAAAAAGAGCCTGAAATAACTGGAAAATATATTGTAGATGCTTATGTTGGATATGATAGAACTGGTTTTCCTGATGTAAATTTAATCTTTGACAAAGAAGGAGCAAAAATTTTTGAAGAAGTTACAGCAAAAAATATTGGAAAAAGACTCGCTATTGTTTTGGATGGAGTTGTCAAAAGTACTCCCCAAATAAAAGAAAGAATTCCAGAAGGAAAAGCAGTTATTACAGGAAAATTTACTTTAGCAGAAGCTAAAGAACTTGCAATAGTTTTAAGATCTGGAGCACTACCTGCAAAATTAAATATCATTTATCAAGAAATCATTGGACCAACTCTTGGAAAAGAGTATATACAAAAAGGAGTTAAAGCATCCTTATATGGAGCAATAATAGTTGTTATATTTATGATTTTTTATTATCTCTATTTTGGTTTACTTGCAGATTTTGCACTTGCATTAAACATTTTAATTCTAATTGGAGTAATATGTGCAATAAAAGGTGTTTTAACTTTACCTGGAATAGCAGGTATTGCTTTGACATGTGGCATGGCAGTTGATGCAAATATATTGATATTTGAAAGAATAAGAGAAGAATTAAAGTCAGGAAAATCTCCTAAGGCAAGTGTTGACGCTGGGTATTATAAAGCATGGAGTGCCATAATTGATTCAAATATAACAACTTTAATAACTGGCTTGATTTTATTCACATTTGGTGAAGGACCTATTAAAGGATTTGGATTAACTTTAAGTATAGGTATTATTGCCAATTTATTTACAGCAGTATTTGTAACTAAAACAATAGTTGACTGGATAATAATAAATAGAAAAATTGAAAGATTGAGGATATAAAATGGAACTTATAAAAAATACAAATTTTGATTTTTTAAGTAAAAGAAAAATTTTTTATGTTTTTTCTACTTCGCTAATTATTATTGGCCTGATTTTTTTAATAATTAAGGGAGAAAAAAACTTTGGAGTTGATTTTGTTGGTGGTGATTTGATAAATATAGAATTTAAAGAAAAGATAGATATTGTAACTTTGAGAAAATTAATTTCGGAAATAAAAATTGGCTCATTTACTGTTCAAGAATTGGGAACTACAAAGAAAAACTACCTAATGCGTTTACCTTCAAAAACTTCTGACATTGTTATACAAAAATTAAAAGAAAAATTTGGTGATACTTTTACAGTAAAAGGAAAATCTGTAATTTCACCTTCTATGAGTATTACTTTAAGAAAGAAAGCACTTAAAGCATTTTTAATTGGTTTAATAGGTATTCTTATTTATTTAACTATAAGATTTGAATTTAAATTTGCTGTTGGAGCAACAATTGCAGTATTTCACGATATTTTGATTGTTTTGTCAGTATTAATTCTAACTGGCAAACAAATAGATGGAATGATAATTGCAGGTCTACTGACAATCGTAGGATATTCTGTCAATGATACTGTTGTTATTTTTGATAGAATAAGAGAAAATATTAGAAAAACACGAAGTACTGATTATCTATCTGTATTTAACAAGAGTATAAATGAAACATTAAGCAGAACTCTTCTTACTGTTTTAACTACACTTTTTGTTGTGTTTACAATTTTCCTTTTTGGTGGTGAAACATTACATAATTTTGCTTTTTGTCTTATGATTGGATTTATTTTTGGAACTTATTCTTCCATTTTTATTGCTTCTGCTATTGTTATTGATTGGATTGAAAAAAGTTCTTCTCGTCTCAAGATATGAAAATTATCAGTGGCATCTATAAGGGAAGAAAAGTTGAATTTATAAAAAATAAAGATGTAAGACCAACAAAAGATATTGTAAGAAAAGCAATTTTTGATACTTTAAGAAGTTGGATAGTAAATAAAAAAGTTATAGAATTATTTGCAGGATGTGGAATTTTAGGGATAGAAGCACTTAGTCATGGAGCAAAAAAAGTAATTTTTATTGAAAAAGAAAAAAAAGCGATAGAGGTTATTAAAAAAAATATTTCTAATCTTGGTTTGGAAAAAAAATGTGAAATTATCAAAGGTGATTGTGAGTATGAAATTGAAAAATTAGAAAATTTCAAATACGATTTAATAATAGGAGATCCACCATATGAATTTCCGATTTCAAAACTTGAAAGAATAATGAAAAAAATAGTAAAATTAAATGTTTTAAAAAAAAGAGGAATTATAGTTATTGAACATAGTTATAAAAAAGAAATTCCTGTAGTTGAGGGTTTAGAAAAAATAAAAGAAAGAAAATATGGAAAAACTTCTTTAACCTATATGAGGAGAATAAAATGAAAAAAATTGGTGTATATCCTGGAACTTTTGATCCGATAACATATGGACATATTGATGTAGTTGAAAGAAGTTTAAAAATTTTAGATGAAACTATTATAGCGGTAAGTGGCTTTCCAAGAAAAGATTTTTTATTTAGTGTTGAAGAAAGAGTAGAACTTATTAAAGAAGTTTTTAAAAATAATAAAAGAATAAAAGTTGAAAGTTTTGATGGGCTTCTTGTTGAATACTTAAAGAAAAAAAATATTAAAATTGTTATAAGAGGATTAAGGGCCATAAGTGACTTTGATTATGAGTTTCAAATGGTTTTGACAAATAGAAAACTTGATAAAGATATAGAGACGATTTTTTTGATGCCAAGAGAAGAATTTTTCTATATAAGTTCCTCAATGGTGAAAGAAATAGCAAAACTAAATGGTCCTCTTTCTTGTTTTGTTCCTAAAAATGTTGAGGAGGCTTTAAGAAAAAAATTTCAAGGAGGAAAAAATGCCAAACCCTAAAAGAAAACATTCAAAAAGTAGAACTGCTAAGAGAAGAAGTAGCAAAAAAATAAAAAATGTTCCTTTAAGCAAATGCTCTAATTGTGGTTCTCTGAAATTACCTCATTTTGTTTGCAGTGTATGTGGTTATTATAAAGGAATAGAAGTTTTAAAAATTGAAAGCAAAAAATGAGAGTAATTAAACTTGCTATAGATGCCATGGGTGGTGATAATGCTCCTTTTTCACCAGTCAAAAGTTTAGAACTAATTAAGGACAAGAATTTTAAGATATTTCTTATAGGGCAAAAAAGTAAAATAGAAAAATTATTAAAAAAAAATTTTACTTTTATTGAAATTGTTGATTGCGACGATTTTGTTGCTATGGATGAAAAAGTCTCTTCAAATCTATTAAAAAGAAACACAACAATGAAAATTGCAATTAAATTTTTAAAAGAAGAAAAAGTTGACTTTTCTTTAAGTGCAGGTAATACTGCTGCTTTTGTTTCAATAGCAATTGCAGAACTTGGAATGATAGAAGGAATTGAGAGACCATCCATAGGAGTTTTATTTCCAAATATTCTTGGTGGATTTACTGTATTTATAGATGCAGGTGCAAATGTTAATCCAAAACCGACCCATCTTTTTCAATCAAGTATATTGGGATCTATATATGCAGAGTCAGTTTTCAATATTAAAAATCCAAAGGTGGCACTTTTAAATGTAGGAGAAGAGGAAAGCAAAGGAGATGAACTGAGAAAACAAACTTATAAATTATTAAAGGAAAGTAAACTAAATTTCATAGGGAATATAGAAGGGCATGAGTTGTTTTCAGGGAAAGCAGATGTAATTATAACTGATGGTTTTACTGGAAATGTTGTTTTAAAAACTTCTGAAGGAATAACAAGATCATTTAGAACTATACTAATGAAAGAACTTAGAAAAAATTTTATTGGTAAATTAGGATTCTTTCTTATAAATAAAAATCTTAAAAATTTTGTCAGAAAAGCAGATTATGCTGAATATGGTGGTGGTATTCTTCTCGGCGTTAATGGGAATGTTATTATAAGTCATGGGAGAAGTTCTCCAAGGGCAATTTACAATGCAATAAAACTTGGAGAAAAAATTGTCATCTCTAATTTAATTGAAAAAATAAAAGAAAAAAAATGGGTGTTGCAATAACTGGTACAGGTTCATATTTACCAGAAATAAAATTAACAAATAGAGACATGGAAATGATGGTAGATACAAGTGATGAATGGATAATTACAAGAACTGGTATTAAAGAAAGAAGAATATGTCCAAAAGGTAAAGCATCTTCTGATTTGGGTGTTGAAGCATCTTTAAGAGCAATTGCTGACTCAGGAATTAAAAAGGAAGATATTGATTTTATAATTTGTGCCACAATAACTGCTGACATGTATTTTCCTTCAACTGCTTGTATAATTCAAAAAAAATTGGGACTTGAAAATATACCTGCTTTTGATTTTCAAGCAGCGTGCTCTGGATTTATTTATGGTCTTGAAATTGCAAAAGGTTTAATTTTAGGCTGTGGATATAAAAATGGTCTTGTTATCGCTTCTGAATGTATGAGTAGATTAACTGATTATACGGATAGAAGCACTTGTGTTTTATTAGGTGATGGAGCAGGAGCAGCAATTATTAGTTATTCAAAAGAAGAAGGAATTCTTGATTCTTATCTTGCATCTAATGGAAGTTATGGTAATTTATTATATACCCCTGGGGGAGGTTCTTTAAAATCGTCTTCTTTTGAAGTGATAGAAAAAAGAATGAATTTTATGAAAATGGAAGGATCAACACTTTTCAAAATAGCAATTCATTCTATGAGTGAAGCAGTCTTAAAAATTCTTGAAAAAAACAATTTAAAAAAGGAAGATATTTCTCTTATTATTCCTCATCAGGCAAATTTAAGAATAATAGCCGGTGTTGCAAAAAATTTGGATATTCCTTTAGAAAAATTTTTTATAAATATTGAAAAATATGGAAATATGTCAGCAGCATGTGTCCCTGTTGCACTTGATGAGGCAGTAAAATCTGGAAAAATTAAAAAAGGAGATTTAATAATTCTTGTTGCTTTTGGCGCAGGCCTTACATGGGCTTCAAATTTAATAAGGTGGGTAAAGTGAAAATAGGACTTCTTTTCCCTGGTCAAGGTTCTCAATATGTTGGTATGGGCAAGGAAATAATAGAAGAAAATAGTGAATATTTTGAAATCCTTAAAATTGGGGAAAAAATAACAGATTTACCTTTAATTGAAAAAATATTTAATGGCCCTCTTGAAGAATTAACAAGAACAATTTACTGTCAGCCAGCAATTTTTGGTATAAGTTTAATATTATGGAAATATTTTTTTACGAAAACGGAAATAATACCAGAAAGTGTTGCAGGACATAGTTTAGGAGAATATACTGCTTTATGTGTAAGTAATGTTTTTACAATTGAAGAGGGTTTCTATCTTGTAAAAAGAAGAGCAGAAATTATGAATTCTATTTCGGAAAAAATAAATGGTTCCTTATTAGCAATTGTTGGGATATCACTAAAAAATGTTGAAGAAATAATAAAAAATTATGATGTTGAAATCTCAAATATAAATTCCTACACTCAAATAGTTGTTGGAGGAAAAAAAGAGGAACTTGAAAAACTTTATAATTTTCTAAGAGAAAAACAAATAAAATCAATTTTTTTAAAAGTTAGTGGACCATTTCATACAAAATTTATGAAAGAAGGTTCTGAACTTTTGGAGGAAGAAATTAAAAAAATAAATTTTAAAAATCCTAAATTTCCAGTTTATATGAATTTTTCTGGGAAAAAAACTGTTGATAAAGAAGAAATAAAAGAAAATTTATTAAGGCAATTGTATTCATCTGTAAGATGGGTTGAAACGATTGAAAATATGAAAAATGATGGAATAGATTGTTTTGTAGAAATTGGGCCTAAAAATGTTCTTAAAAAAATTGTTGAAACGATTGTTCCAAATATACCTTCATTTAACATAGAAAATCCCATAACACTTGAAACTTTTATTTCATTTTTAAAAAAGGAGGAAAAATAATGTTTGAAAATAAAGTTGTTCTTATTACAGGTGCTTTTGGTGGTATCGGAAAATCACTTTCACTTAAATTTGGAAATGATAAAGCAAAACTTGTTTTATGGGATATTATTATTGACGAAGAATTTGAAAGTTTTTTAAAAAATAAGGGAATAGAGTTAATCTCAAGAAAAATAGACATAACAAAAGAGGAAGAAATAGAAAAAGGAAGTAAAGAGATCATTAATAAATGGGGAAAAATAGACGTTCTTATAAATAATGCAGGAATTACAAGAGATAAACTTATTTTTAGAATGACTGAGAAGGACTGGGATGATGTTCTCAATGTGAACTTGAAAGGTGCCTTTTTATGTAGTAAAATAATAGGTCAAATTATGTATAAACAAAAAAGTGGAAAAATAATAAACATTGCTTCAATAATAGGTGAAATTGGAAACATAGGGCAGGCAAATTATTCTGCTTCAAAAGCAGGACTTATTGCTTTGACAAAAACTTGTGCCAAAGAATTTGCAAGAGGAGGAATAAATGTAAATGCAGTAGCACCAGGATATATAGTCACAAAAATGACAGAAAATTTACCAGAAAAAATTAAAGAAGAAATGTTAAAATCAATTCCACTTGGAAGATTTGGAAAACCAGAAGAAGTAGCAGAACTTGTTTATTTTTTGGCTTCAGAAAACGCAAATTATATTACAGGACAGGTTATTAGAATAGATGGAGGACTTGTTATGTAAAAAAGGAGGGGATATGACAAGAGAAGAAATAGCAAAAATAGTAAAAGATATTATAGTTGAAAAGTTGGGAGTAAATCCCTCTCAAATTAAAGAAGAGTCATCTTTTGTTGAAGACCTTGGTGCAGATTCGCTTGATACAGTTGAACTTGTAATGGATTTTGAAGAAAAATTTGGTCTTGAAATTCCAGATGAAGATGCAGAAAAAATAAAAACTGTTAAAGATGCAATTGACTATATTGAAAAGAAAAAATTGCAATGAAAAAAGTTGTTGTTACTGGAATTGGGCTTGTAACACCTATTGGGAATGATGTTAAAACAAGTTGGGAAAATTTAATTAATGGTGTAAGTGGCGTTGATAAAATTAAATCTTTTGATGCATCCTCTTATGACACTCAAATAGGAGCAGAAGTCAAAAATTTCCAACTTGAAAATGTTCATCCTAAAGAAAAAAGAAAGATGGATTTATTTGTTCAATTTGCTTTAAAGGCCACAGAAGAAGCAATAAAAGATAGTGGAATTGAATTTACAGAAGAAGAAAAAGAAAAAGTGGGTGTAATCATAGGTGCAGGAATTGGTGGTTTAAGAGTAATTGAACAACAACATAAAATCTTACTTGAAAATGGTCCTGATAGAGTTTCTCCTTTTTTAATTCCCATGTTAATTCCTGATATAGCTTCAGGACAAATCAGCATTTTATACGGGTTTAAAGGTGTAAATTTCTGTACCGTCAGTGCTTGTGCATCAGGAGCCCATGCATTAGCCATATCACTTAATTTAATAAGAAGTGGTGTCGCTGATGTAATAATTGCTGGTGGAACTGAATCGTGTATAACACCTCTCGGTCTTGCAGGTTTCTGTTCAATGAAAGCACTTTCAAGAAGAAACAATGAACCTCAAAAAGCATCAAGACCATTTGATAGAGAAAGAGATGGTTTCGTTATGGGAGAAGGAGCAGGAGTTGTAGTTCTTGAATCTTTAGACCATGCAAAAAAGAGAGATGCAAAAATATATTGTGAATTTCTTGGTGCTGGAATGAGTTGTGATGCCTATCATATAACCGCACCTGATCCAGATGGCTTCGGCGCATATTTATCTATGAAATATGCTCTTTTAGATGCCAAAGTAAATCCAGAAGATGTTGATTATATAAATGCACATGGAACAAGTACACCATTAAATGATAAAAGCGAAACCCTTGCAATAAAAAGACTTTTTGGAGAAAGGGCTTATAAAATACCTATAAGTTCAATAAAATCAATGATAGGTCATTTATTGGGAGCAGCAGGAGCAGTTGAATTTGTTTCTACTGTTCTTACATTAAAAACTGGAATTATACCTCCTACAATCAATTATGAATATCCAGATCCTGAATGTGATCTTGATTATGTTCCAAATGTAGCAAGAGAAAAAGAAGTAAAGATTGCCATTTCCAATTCTTTTGGATTTGGTGGTCATAATGTAACTGTTGTTTTAAAAAAATTTGAAGGGTAGGTGGCAAATGGAATATTTCTTGACAGAAGAACAAAAAATGATTAAAGAATTGGCAAGAAAAATTGCAGAAGAGAAAATAAAACCTAAAAGAGCAGAATATGACGAAAAAGAAATTTTCCCTTGGGATATAGTAGAAGAACTTGCAAAAGCCGACCTATTTGGCGTTTTTATACCTTCAGAATATGGTGGACTTGGATGTGGGGTTTTTGAATTATGTCTTGTAATAGAGGAACTCAGCAGAGTTTGTGCAGGTATTGCTCTTGCTTATGCTGGAACTGCCCTTGGTGCTTTTCCAATCATACTTTTTGGCAATGAAGAACAAAAAAGAAAATATTTGCCACCCATTGCAAAAGGGGAAAAACTTGCTGCATTTGCTGTTACAGAACCAGAAGCAGGAAGCGATATAACAAATTTAAATACAACTGCTAGAAAAAATGGTGACTATTATATTTTAAATGGAACTAAACAGTGGATAACAAATGGTGGAGAAGCGGAAATTTATGTAGTTATTGCTTCAACAGACAAAACAAAAGGGCCTCGTGGAGCAACTGCTTTTATCCTTGAAAAAGGAATGGAAGGATTTGCCTTTGGAAAAAAGGAAAAAAAACTTGGGATAAGAGCATCTGCAACAAGAGAATTAATATTTGAAAACTGTAAAGTTCCAAAGGAAAATGTTTTAGGTAAAGAAGGAATGGGATTTTTGATAACTTTAAAAAATTTTGATACCTCAAGGCCAGGGGTAGCGGCACAGGCACTTGGAATTGCTCAAGGAGCCTTTGAAGAGGCTCTAAAATATGCTCACACAAGAAAACAATTTGGGCAAACAATTATTTCTTTTCAGGCAGTAAGTCATATGCTGGCAGACATGGCAACTTATATTGAAGCAGCAAGATGTTTAATATATCAAACAGCAAAAATGATTGACAGTGGGGTTAAAGAATTCTCAAAAGAATCAGCAATGTGTAAACTTTTTGCTTCTGATGTAGCGATGAAAGTAACAACTGATGCAATTCAAATATTTGGCGGATATGGATATATGAAAGAATATCCAGTAGAAAAAATGTTTAGGGATGCCAAAATTACACAAATCTATGAAGGAACAAATCAAATTCAAAGGAATATTATTGCTCTTGAACTTATAAAAGAACTAACAAAAAGGCAACCCTAATTTTTCACTTCCAAAAATAATGAAAGAAATTAAATATGAAAATGAAGTAAGAATTAGATTGGACAAGTTTTTAAAAAAGGAAATTAAATTTTCAAGAGAAAAAATAAAGAATCTTATAAAAGAAGGAAAAATCTTGGTAAATGAAAAATCTGTTGAACCCTCTTATCTTCTTAAAAAAAATGACCTAATAAAAATTTTTGAAGAAGATTTGAAAGAAAATGAAACTATAAAACCAGAAAAAGGAGAAATTGACATACTTTATGAAGATGAAGATATAATTGTCGTAAATAAACCCTCTGGAATATTAACACATCCAACTCCAAAAATAAAATCAGGGACATTAATTAATCATCTTCTTTATCATACAAAACTTTCAAATATTGGTTATCCCTATAGACCTGGTGTTGTTCATCGTCTGGATAAGGAAACAAGTGGAGTTATAATATTTGCTAAAAATGATTTTAGTTACTGGTCTTTAATTGAACAATTCAGAAATAGAATTATTAAAAAAGAATATTATGCAATTGTAAGAGGGAAATTTCCTGAAAAAAAGAAAACTGTAGAGTTCAAAATATCTCCAGATAAGGAAAATCCAACAAAAATGAAAGTACATTATTTAAAAGGCAAAGATGCATTGACAGAAATTGAAGTTGAAAAATATATAGATGATTATACTCTTTTAAAAATAAAACCAATTACTGGAAGAACCCATCAAATTCGTTTAACTCTCTCTTATTTAGGGTATCCTATTATAGGAGATTTAAAATATGGAGAAAAAGCAGAAAAAACTAAATTATATTTACATTCTTATAAGTTAACGATTATTCATCCAAAAACAAAAAATAAACTTGAATTCATTGCTCCACTTCCTCAACATTTCATTTCTTTTTTGACAAATATAAAAAATGAAAATATAATTAAAGCACTAAAAATGGAGGATAAAAATGAATGAGTTCAAAATTGGAATTATTGGATTTGATACTTCACATGTTGTTGCTTTTACAAAACTTTTAAATGATGAAAACGATCCATTTCATATAAAAGGAGGAAAAATAGTTGCTGGATATCCCTCTTTTAGTCCAGACCTTTATGCAAGTTATTCAAGAGTTGAGGGATATAAAAAAGAACTTATTGAAAAATATAATATTGAAATTGTAAACTCTATTGAGGAACTACTTGAAAAAGTTGATGCAGTTTTACTTGAAAGCGTAGATGGGAGAAGACATCTTAAAGAAGCAGAACCAGTTATAAAGGCTGGAAAACCACTATTTATAGATAAACCTCTTGCTGAAAATTATTCTAATGCACTAAAAATTTATAAAATGGCAGAAAAATATAATTGTCCTGTATTTTCTTCTTCATCTTTAAGATTTGACTATAACATCAAAAAAGTTAAAGAGGATATAGAACGTGGAGAAGTTCTTGGATGTGATGCTTTTTCTCCGTGTTCACTTGACCCAACCAATCCAGGTTTATTCTGGTATGGAATACATGGTGTTGAAATCCTATATACTTTTATGGGAAAGGGATGTACAAAAGTTTACTGTGAAAAAACAGAGGATTTCCATTTTGTTGTAGGTGTCTGGGAAGGAAATAAAATTGGAACTGTTAGAGGTACGAGAAAAGGTCCCCACAGTTATGGTGCAACTGTATTTGCTGAAAAGAAAATATATCAAGTCACTTATTCAACAGAAATTCCTATTTATTCTCAACTCCTTAAAGAAATAATTGAATTTTTTAAAACAGGAATTCCACCTGTTGATCCTAAGGAAACACTTGAAATAATGAAATTTATGGAATGTGCATTAATAAGCGAAAAAGAAAAAAGAGTAGTTGAATTATCTGAATTAAAAGAAGACTGAAAATGAAAGTTGGTTTTGGAAAAGTTTGTATAACTCCCCCAGTTGGTTTTTCTCTTGTTGGATATTTTATTGATAGAAGAGCAGAGGGAATATTGGATGAACTCTATGCCACTTCTTTAGTAATTGATGATGGAAAAAATTTATTTGCACTTGTTTCATGTGATTTAATATGGATTGACCAACAAATAGTTAAAAAAGTCAAAGAAATTATTACAAAAGAGATAAAAATAAATCCACAAAATATTTCAATACATGCAACTCATACTCATACAGGACCCCTGCCAACAAAATCCAAAAACTCAATATTTACAAAAAATTTCTATGTAGAAAATTCTTACTTAGAAATTTTACCTTTTTATATAGCAGGAAGTATAAAAATAGCATATAAAAACAGAAAAGAAGTAGAAATGGGTATAGGAAGAACAAAAGTAGAAGGAATTGCTTTCAATAGAAGATATTTAATGAAGGATGGAAGAGTTATTACAAATCCATTTACTCAAAAAGAAAATATAATTAAAAGTGTAGGTGATGTTGACGATACTTTATATGTTATTTCTTTCAGGGATAAAGAAAGATATACAGGATTTATTTTAAACTTTGCTCTTCATCCAGATACAATAGGAGGAAATTTAATATCTGCTGATTGGCCTGGTACTTTAAGAGAAAAAATTGAACGTGAATTCAAATGTAATGTTTTAGTTCTTAATGGTCCAAGTGGAGATATAAATCATATCAATCCAAAAGATGAAAAAACCAGGACAAGCGAAATCAAAAATATAATAGCAGAAAAACTATTCCAAGGATTAAGAAAGGTGCTCGAAAATATTGATTTTCAAAAATATGAAAAAATATCTCCCTTTTTTAAAAAATTTATTCTTCATCATTATAATTATAGCAAAGAAGACGTTGAGAAAGCCAAAAAGATTTTAAAATCAAAAATTCCTAAGGACACTTTAAAATATCTTATAGCACTTTCCATTATAAATATGAAAAAACTTAAAGGAAAAAAGTGGAACTTATATTTAAATGGATTTTCAATAGAAAAAAAGTTATGCCTTTTAACATTACCTGGAGAAATTTTCACAGGAATTGGTAAAAAAATAAGAGAAAGTTTACCCTTTGAAAATATAATTATTGCCCAAAATTCAAATTTTCATATTGGTTATATTCCAACTAAGGAAGCATTTTTACAACACAAAAAAAACCTTGAAATTAAACCAAATTTTGATGAAGTTCGCGTTTCTGAAGCAATAGGAATAAATTCAAGTTATGAAACATTACCTCTTGCTTGTAAAGTTAGCGAAGATTCCGAAGATTTAATTTTAAATACAATTAAAAATTTATATTAATTCAGTCGGTTTTACTCTTCCCCAAACAGTTTCCATTCTAAATGCTTCTGCATAAAGAACACCACATTGAAGACCTCTAAATTTTGACATTGTTTCTATTAAATTAATAGGATCTGACAAATGATGCCCTTTTATCCATTTGTATTGACTTTCATGACATAAAAGCATTTGTTTCTTTATTTCAAAAAATTCAGTTATATCAACATAATGAGTTGGTTGAAATTTCAATCCAACCAGTGTATCCATGTAAAATATTGGAGTTATAAGTTCATGAGCAGGATATTTTGTTTTATAATTTGGTAAAGTTGCAGTAAATGCTGCTTCAAATACAAGTGTTCCTGTTATTGTATGGTCTGGCATATAGTCATCTGGAGAATGAGTAATAATTATATCTGGTTTAGCATATCTTATTATATCTATTACTTCTATTCTCATTTCTTTTGTATTGTACAAATCAAGATCTCCTGCAATCGGTCCAAGAACTTCAGCCCCTATTAAACTTGCTGATTTTTTGGCTTCTTTATCTCTTATCTCAGCAAGTTCTTCAGGAGAGATATCTTTTCCTCCCATATTTCCATTACATAAATGTGCCATAAATATTTTATGTCCCATTTTTGCATATTTTGCCAGTGTCCCACCACATAAAATTTCAAGATCATCCGGATGTGCTCCTATTGCAAGTATTCTCATAATCACCTCCTTTTCATGAAAAAATTATATATTTTTTAACTTGAATTTTCAATTTGATTTTTTTGAAAAACTATGATAAAAATAATTGGGCAAAAAGGGTTTTAACTATGATTTTAAAAGGAAGATCTCATAAATTTGGAGACAACATAAATACTGATTATATAATTTCAGGAAAATATAAATTTAAAACACTTGATATGAATGAACTTGCAAAACATTTAATGGAAGATATAGATCCTGAATTTTATAAAAAAGTTCAAAAAGGAGATTTTATTGTTGCAGGGAAAAATTTTGGTTGTGGAAGTAGCAGAGAGCAAGCCCCTTTAGTAATTAAATATGCAGGGATTCCTGCAGTAATTGCTAAAAGTTTTGCAAGAATCTTTTATAGAAATGGTATTAATAACGGATTGGTTTTGATAGAAACCAATACTGACGAAATTGAAAATGGTGATGAAATTGAAATACATCTTGAGGAAGGGAAAATAATCAACATAACAAAAAATAAGGAAATTTCAAGTTCAAAAATTCCAAAATTTTTGATAGAAATCATAAGAGAAGGTGGAGTAATAAATTACTTAAAAAAATATAAGAATTTTAAACTGGAAGAATAAATGGCATACAAAATTACTTTAATTCCAGGAGATGGGATTGGTCCAGAAATAACTGAAGTGGCTGTTAAATGTATTGAAGCAACAGGTATAAAAATTCACTGGGATATAAAACTGGCTGGTGAGGAATGTATTGAAAAATATGGAACACCAATACCGGAAGAGACAATAAGATCAATTGAAGAAAACAAAATCTGTTTAAAAGGGCCAATCACAACTCCTGTTGGAACAGGATTTAGAAGTATAAATGTTTTTTTAAGACAACACTTCAAATTATATGTTTGTTTAAGGCCATTTAAAATTTACAAAGGGGCAAAGACTAAATTTGAAAATATTGACATTGTAATTATAAGAGAAAACATGGAAGATTTATATGCTGGAATTGAATTTGAAAAAGGGAAAGAAGAAACTTTAGAATTGATTAAATTTATAGAAAAAACAACTGGTAAAAAATTAAGTGAAAACACTGGTATAAGTATAAAACCAATTTCCATTGAAAATTCAGAAAAAATTGTGAGATTTGGCTTTGAATATGCAAGAAAAAATAATAGAAAAAAAGTTACGGTTGTTCACAAAGCAAACATTATGAAATATTCAGATGGATTATTTCTTGAGGTCGCAAAAAATATTGCAAAAGAATATCCTGATATAGAATTTGAAGATAAAATTGTAGACAATATGGCAATGCAACTTGTTCAAAAACCAGAATTATACGACGTTATAATTTGCCCAAATCTTTATGGTGATATACTTTCAGACTTATGTGCAGGACTAATTGGTGGTCTTGGACTTTCAGCAGGAGCAAACATTGGCGAAGATGTGGCAATATTTGAACCAACTCATGGTTCTGCTCCCAAATATAAAGGTATGAATAAAGTTAATCCCTCTGCCATGATACTTGCAGGTATTTTAATGCTTGATTATCTTGGGGAAATTTATTACAGAGACAAACTTGAAAAAGCCCTTGCAGAAGTAATATCTGAAGGTAAATATGTTACATATGATTTTAAGCAAGAAGGTGAAAGTTATGTTGGAACTAAGGAAATGGGAGAAGCAATAATAAAAAAATTGGAGGAAAAATGGTAACAGTTGTTGTTGGAACTCAATGGGGGGATGAAGGTAAAGGAAAAGTTATTGATTATCTGGCAGAAAAAGTAGATATTATAGCAAGATATCAGGGTGGAGCAAATGCTGGCCATACAGTTGTTGTTAAAGATAAAAAATATATATTTCACTTAATTCCTTCTGGGATTTTACATCCAGATAAAATTTGTGTAATTGGTAATGGTGTAGTTATTGACCCTATATCTTTATTTGAAGAAATAGAATTTTTAAAGAAAAATGGAATAGAGGTTGAAAAAAAGTTATTTATTGCTGAAAACGCTCATATAACTCTTCCCTATCATAAAATTCTGGATCAAGTTGAAGACAAATTTAGAGGGAAAGGAAAATTAGGAACAACAGGTAGAGGGATTGGAACTACTTATACCGACAAATATAGCCGAATTGGAATAAGAGTTATTGATTTTATAGATGATGATGTTTTTATGGAAAAATTAAAAATCGCTCTTGAAGTTAAGAATTATTTATTCAAAGAATATTATAAAGAAGAGATTTTAAGTCCAGAAAAGATTTTTAAAGACTATGAATTTTATAGAAGAGAAATCAAAAAATTTGTTGTAAATACCTCAATTTATTTAAATGAAGCCCTTGATAAAGGTAAAAAAATTCTTGCAGAGGGAGCACAGGGTACCTTTTTAGATATTGATTTTGGAACATATCCTTTTGTAACCGCTTCCAATCCTATTGCCGGTGGAGTTTGTACGGGTCTTGGAATCTCACCTAAAAAAATAGAAAAAATCATTGGTGTAGCAAAAGCCTATACCACAAGAGTGGGGATGGGACCTTTTCCAACCGAAATAAAAGATGAAATAGGAGAAAAATTAAGGCAAATTGGTAGTGAATTTGGAGCAACAACTGGAAGACCGAGAAGATGTGGCTGGTTTGATGCAGTTTTAGTAAAATATGCCTGTATTATAAATGGAATAGATGAATTAATCTTAACCAAACTTGATGTCCTTACTGGTTTTGAAAAAATCAAAATTGGTGTTGCATACAAATATGGTAATGAAATTTTAAATAATTATATCTTTGATTCAAAAAAATTTTCTAATTGTGAAGTGATTTATGAAGAACTGGATGGATGGAAAGAAAACATAGAAAATATAAAAGATTATAAAGATCTACCAAAAAATACAAAAAAATATATAGAAAAAATAGAAGAACTGACTGGTAAAAAGATAACCAAAATTTCTACAGGTTCCTCAAGAGAACAAATAATTGAAAGGTAAAATTTAAAAGTTCTTCTCCAATTTAAACAATTTACAACTTTTCTTTAGTTTATTAAAATAATTTACAAAAAATTGAGCAGTTTGTGACGATTCAATTAAAACACTTATTTCATTATTTTTTTCAAGAGCATAATAATTCCAGTTATGACTTCCGATAAATACAAGTTTTTCATCAATAACAACAAGTTTTGCGTGCGTAGTTTTTCTTTCATCATCAAAATAAACTATAACTCCATTTTCTGCAAGATATTTTCCTGTTTTCAAATTTTTTTCCTTCACAGAATTTTTTGTTCCCTGTTCCAAAACTACTTCAACTTTAACTTTTCTTTTTACAGCATTAATAAGTTCATTTAAAATTAAATTGGAAAAACTTTCGGGATATTCAGGATAATAACCTGTCTGAAACATAATCACATATATTGATTTTTGAGCATTTTTTATACTATTTAAAAGTTTATCTGCATATTCCCTATTTATCAGAGGAGTTACAATGGCATTAAATTGAGAATAACAGTTGCAAAAAATAAACAACAAAAATAAAATTAAACTCTTAAATATTTTGATATTTTTTGATAACATCTTCTAAATTCAATTTTTTTTGATAAAGTGCTTTTCCAATAACAACTCCAGTTGGTTTGTGTTTTAAAGAATTTAAAAGAATTAGATCTTCTTCTTTTGAAATACCACCTGCAACGATTATTTCTTTTATTTTTTCTTTACAATCATAAATTTCTTTCATAATTCTATTAAGATTATTTAAATCAATTCCTTCAAGTGTTCCATCACTTTCAATACTTGTTATAAGAAACCTTTTAAAACCTCTTTCAAGAAATTTTTTGATTACAAAAGATGGTTTTAAAGGTATAGTTACTTCCCATCCACTAAGGGCAACTTCGTCTTTATAATAGTCAACTGAAATTATTATCTTTTCTTTCACTGAAGAATCAAGCCATTCCATCAATTCAAAATTTGGTACCTCTTTTTCAAAATCAAAATTTTTCCCACTTCTTTGATAAAAAAATTTTATATCCTGCAAGCTGTATCCTTCACTTAAAGCCAACGGAATTAAGAAGGCAGTTCCAATAATCAAATAATTTATGCCAAGATTAAAAAAACTATCTATCTGAGTCTTTTCTCTTATTCCACCACCCAGTTGAATTTCACAATCTTCTCTATTATTAATCTTTCTTATTTCAAGTATCTTTCTTATCTTTTCTAATTCTTCCTTACCTATTTCACCTTTTTTGGCTCCATATAAAAGAACTATATGTAATCTTTTTGCTCCTGCTTTAAGATATTCTTTTACAAGTTTTTCAATCTCAACGTCATAATAAGAGACTTTATCAAACCTGCCTTTGTAAAGACGAACAATATCACCTTTTTTTAAATCTATTGCTGGAATTATTAACATTTTCTTTTATCTCCTCTTTATATTTACAACTGGGATAATTTAAACATCCAACAAAAACCCCATACTTACTTTTTCTTATAGTCAATTTTTGTCCACAAAGTGGACATTTTTTATCTTCAAGAATAATTTCATTCAAAACATCCCTATTTATCAACTCATTGGCTCTGTCAAGTGTTATTTTAAACTTACTATAAAATTCCCTTAAAACATCAATCCAGTCTTTTTCTCCATTCGCAATCTTATCAAGATTCTCTTCCATTTTAGCCGTAAAATCTATCTCTATTATATCAGGAAAAAATTTGTTTAAAATCTCATAAACTATTCTTCCCATTTTCAAAGGAACAAGAAATTTTTTTTCCTTTTTAATATATTTTCTCCCAAATAAAGTTGAAATTATTGGAGCATAAGTTGAAGGTCTACCTATTCCATATTTTTCAAGAGTTTTTATCAATGAACTTTCAGTATATCTTTGAGGTGGTTTCGTTTCTTTTTCTTCTTTAAAATATCTTTTAACGTTAAGAATTTCTTTCTCTTCAAATTTTTCAATAATTTCATTACCTTTTTCAATCTTTAATGGCCAGAGTTTCAAAAAACCATCAAAAATTACAAAATTTCCTTCTGTTTCAAATACATATATATCATTTTTTGCTAAAATCTTTAAATTTTTTATAACTGCGTATTTCATCTGACTTGCTATAAATCTTCTCCATATAAGTTCATATAATTTGAATTGGTCAGTTGTCAAATATTTCCTAATTTTTTCTGGTGTTCTATAAACAGAAGTGGGTCTTATTGCCTCATGTGCTTCCTGTGATATAGGAGATGTTGAAAAATAAATATTTGGCTTTTCTGGAAGATAATCATCACCAAAATTTTCTTTTATAAATTTCAATGCTTGATTTTGAGCAAATTTAGAAACGTTTGGTGAATCTGTTCTCATATAAGTTATAAGACCTATATTTTTCCCTTCAATTTCAATTCCCTCATAAAGCTGTTGGGCGATAAACATCGTTTTTGAAGAAGAAAAATTTAAAATATTAATTGCTTCTTGTTGTAAAGTACTTGTTATAAAAGGAGGTAGAGGATTTACATTTTTAATAATTTCTTTTTTTTCAATTACAATTAACTTTTCTTTTTTTAATTTTTCTAAAATTTCCTCTACAACATCTTTTTCTTTTATTCTCTCAATTACTTTATCACTTATTTTTACTAAATTAAAAATAACTTTATGCCCTTCCTTTTCAACTTCACATTTAATAACCCAGTAAATCTCAGGAACAAAATTTTCTATATCTTTTTCTCTTTCAACTATCAACTTTAAGGCAACTGATTGAACTCTTCCTGCAGAAAGGCCAACTTCAAGGTGTTTACCAAGTAATGGACTTATTGTATAACCGACTATTCTATCAAGTATTCTCCTTGCCTGCTGGGAATTTACAAGTTCTAAAGAAATTTTTCTTGGATTTTTAAATGCAGATTTAACTGCTTCAGGAACTATTTCATGGAAAGCAACTCTTTTTACCTCATCAATATCTTTATTAAGCAAACACAGCGTATGCCAAGCAATTGCTTCTCCTTCTCTATCTTCATCTGTTGCAAGATAAATATCTTTTGAATTTTCAGCAAGTTTTTTAAGTTGCTTAACAATTTTCATTTTACCAGGAATAATTATATATTTTGGAGCAAAATTATTCTCTATATCAACCCCAAATTCATTTTCAGGTAAATCCCTTATATGTCCCATTGTAGCAAAAACAATATATTCTTTACCAAGAATCCCACCGATTGTTTTCGCTTTTGTAGGCGATTCAACTATTATTAAATTTTTTCTCATGACAAAATTACTCCTTCCTCTTTTGATTTATTATAATACTTTTGATAAAATAAAAAAACAAGAGGTAAAAAATGAAATATATGTGGGAAGGAAGATTTAAAGATGAGATTTTAAATGAAGTTATAGAGTTTACAAAATCAATTGATATAGATAAAAAACTTGCTTTTTACGATATCAAAGGAAGCATTGCACATACAAAAATGCTTGCAAAAGTTGGTTTATTAACGAAAGAGGAAGAAAAAGAAATTATTGATGGTTTGAAAATAATTGAAAATGAAATTAAGAAAAATATATTTGAAATTAAAAAAACTGATGAAGATATACATACAGCAATAGAAAGACGATTAATTGAAATAAAAGGGGATGTTGGTGAAAAACTTCATACTGCAAGATCCAGAAATGACCAAATTGCTCTTGACGAAAGATTATATTTGAGGGATGCTATTATTTCAATCATCAAGGGAATTATAAATGTTCAAAAAGCATTACTTGAAAAAAGCGAGCAATATATTGATAAATTAATTCCAGCATATACCCATTTAAAACAGAGTCAAGTTGTATTAATTTCTCATTATCTTCTTTCATATATTGAAAAACTTGAAAGAGACAAAGAAAGATTTTTTTCAACATATGAAAGAGTTAATATTTTACCCCTTGGAGTTGGAGCCTGTTCTGGAACAACCTTAAATATAGACAGAAAATATGTTGCAGAACTATTGAATTTCCCTAAAATCACAAGAAATAGTTTAGATACTGTTTCGGATAGAGATTTTCTACTTGAAACTTTATTTAACTGTGTATTAACTTTAATTCATTTATCAAGTTTTTCTGAAGATTTAATAATATGGAATATGGATGAAATAGAATTTATCAATTTGCCAGACAATTTATGTACTGGCTCCAGTCTAATGCCACATAAAAAAAATCCTGACATTCTTGAATTAATAAGAGGGAAAACAGGTATCTCAATAGGAAATCTAACTGGTATCCTTTGCACTCTTAAAAGTTTGCCATTCTCTTATAATCGTGATTTGCAGGAAGATAAAAAACCACTATTTGAAACAATTGAAATTTTAATATCTTCATTAAATATTCTTTCAAAGGTTATTAAAAACATTAAATTTAATACTGAAAAAATAAAGAATTCTATATCTTCTTTTACGCTTGCTACAGACATTGCAGAATATCTTGTAAAAAAGAAAATCCCTTTTAGAAAAGCCCACAAAATTGTTGGTGAAATTGTCAATTATTGTATTAAGAATAAAAAGGATTTATTTTCTCTTTCTCTAAAAGAATTTAAAAAATTTTCTAAAGAGTTTGAAGAAGACATTTTTAATCTGCTTAATTTTGAAAAGTCTGCAAACTTAAAAACATCATTTGGAGGAACCTCAATAGAAAATGTCAAAAAGGAGATTGAAAGATGGAGGGAAAATTTAAAGAATTTTTCTATCCCTATTTTAGTTTTAAAAAGAAAAAGTTCTATGTTGAAGAAGTTGAAGGCGAAAAAATAGCGATTAAATTTGGAACTCCTGTTTATGTTTACAGTTACAATTTTTTACTAAACCAAATAAAAAAAATAAAAAATGCTTTTTCAGAAATTCCTGCTAAAATATGTTTTTCAGTAAAGTCAAATTCTAATATTCATATATTAAAAATAATGAAAGAAAATGGTCTTGGAGCAGATGTCGTTTCTGAAGGAGAAATTAGAAAAGCAATTCTGGCTGGTTTTTCACCATGTGATATTGTTTTTGCTGGTGTTGGGAAGAAAGAAAGTGAAATTGAATTTGCTATAAAGAAGAATATTTTCTGTATTAATGTGGAAAATGAAGATGAGTTATATATTATTGAAAAATTAGGCAAAAAATACCAAAAGAAAGTAAATGTAAATATAAGACTGAATCTTAATATAGACGTTGATACTCATCACTATATAAAAACTTCAAAAATTGAAAACAAATTTGGAATTGATATTGAAACAGCAGGTAATATTTTGAAGAAAAAATTTAATTTTGTTCAAATTAAAGGAATACATTTTCATCTTGGTTCTCAAATTAAAGAAGTAGAACCATATATTAAAGGAATTGAAACTATTAAAAAATTCTGTCAAAAAAATAATTTTAAACCAGAAATACTCGATATTGGTGGAGGATTTGGAATTCCTTATACTTATTCAGACAAAATACAGGATATTGAGGAATTTGGAAAGAAAATAAAAGAAAGCCTTAAAAACTTTAATTTAAAAACAGTAATACTTGAACCTGGAAGATTTATAGTTGGCAATTCAGGAGTTTTAATATCAAAAATTCTATATATTAAAAAGAGAAAAACAAAAAATTTCATAATTGTTGACGCTGGAATGAATGACCTTATAAGACCTTCTCTCTATAATAGTTATCATCTTATATACCCTGTTAATTTAAAGAATGGAAAAACTTTAAAATTTGATATAGTTGGTCCTATATGTGAAACAGGTGACTATCTGGGAAAAGATAGAGATTTTCCAGAAAACATTAAAAGTGGTGATTACATTGTAATAATGAGTGCTGGGGCTTATGGATTTTCAATGTCCTCAAATTATAATACAAGATTGAGAACCCCTGAAGTCCTTGTGAATGGTAAAAATTTAAAATTAATAAGAAAAAGAGAAAGTTATTCCTATTTATTTGATCCAGAACTTTTTTGAAAAACTGGAAAATTTGGAGACATGTAAATTTTACCGTTTCTGTCTATTATAAAATATTCAAAATTTTTCAATTTATTCATTAATTTTAAACTTTTACTTACTCCAAGAACAAAAATTCCAGTTGCCAATCCATCTGCTTCCGTACAATTAGGCCCTATAACAGTAACACTTACAGGTGAATTAAAAACTATATTACCTGTTATTGGATTTACAATATGCCCTATTTTTAAATTTTTGACCTTATAGAACCTTTTATAATTTCCACTTGTTGCTATTCCTCTATCTGTAATACTGAAAATTGCAATAATTTCACCTTCTTTAAAAGGATTTTCAATCCCTATTTTCCATTCCTCTCCTTCAGGATTTTTTCCCCAGCAGTATATATCTCCTCCTGCATTTACAAGTCCATTTTTAATTCCTTTATTTTTTAAAAATTCTACAACTCTATCTACTATATAACCTTTTGCTATTCCGCCAAGGTCAATTTCCATTTCTTTTTCTAAAATAACCTCCTTTTCTGAAATTTTAATTTTTTCCCATCCAATGTTCTTTAAAACCCTTTTTATTTCTTTTTCATCTGGCAATTGATTTTTTTTACTTTTCAATTTATATAAATCTATTAACGGTTTACAGGTTATATCAAAAGCACCATCTGTCAATTTTGAAATTTCAATTGCTTTCTTTATAACTTCTAAAACATCTTCCGAAACTTTATATTTTTTCAATTTATTTAACTTTGAAACTTCGCTATCCCGTTTAAAAACACTAAATTTATTTTCCATTTCCCTTATAAATTCAACGGTTTGATCAAGAATTTTTTGATCATTTTTTACTTTCTCAATTTTTATTTCAAATATAGTTCCAAGCAAAAATTCAGTTTTTTCAACAAAAGTAGTGGTTTGAAGTAAACTTGTTTTAATGAAAATTAAAAAAAGTGTAAAAAATTTTGTATTTTTCATAGTTTTTTGCTAAATTATACATCAACAGAAAGGAGGTTGTAAAAGATGAAAAAAATACTAATTTTAATTGGTGGAAATCTTCATCCCTATGAAGAATTTGTAAATATTATAAAGGAAACTTCTAAAATGTGTGACTTATCAATAATTGAAGAAGAAAAAGTAATTGAAAATGGAGAAATTTTTAATTTTGATGGAATATTAATTTATACTGAGCCTCAAAAATTTACAAAATTAAACAAAAACGTAGAAGAAAATCTAATAAAATATTTGAAAAATGGAGGGGGATTATTTATTCTTCATTCTTCAATAATCTGTTTTAAAGAAAATCAAAAACTTCAAGAAATTTTAGGTTGTAAGTTTTTGTCTCATAGCCCTGTTTTTGAATATGAATTAAAATCCAACAATTCTCACTTTATTAACAGAAGAATACCTTCAACTTTAATTCAGGATGAATTCTATTTCCTTGATATTACATCAGATAACACACAAATTTTATTTGAAGGTTACTGGCAAGGCAAAATTTTACCCCTTGGCTATATTAAAAATTATGAAAATGGAAGAATATTTTATTTTTCTCCAGGGCATTCACTTGAAACTTTTAAAAATAAAGATATTCTTAAAGTTATAAAAAGAGGCATTAACTGGATAATAAAAAATGAAAAACAGGAAAGAGAAATAAAATGTGGAATAATTGGATATGGACCCGCTTTTGGGATGGGTAAATATCACGCAGAACTTATAAACTCAACCTACGGTTTAAAAACTGTTGCTTTTTATGACATAAATAAGGAAAGAGTTGAACAGGCAAAAAAAGATTTTCCTGAAAGTAGAACATATACTGATTTAAATGAATTTCTTAACGATAAAGAAACAGAACTTGTTGTAATAATAACACCCCATAATACTCATAAAAATCTTACTGTCACTTCTCTTAATTCTGGCAAAAATGTTGTTGTAGAAAAACCAATGTGTTTAACATTAAAAGAAGCGGATGAAATGATTGAAACTGCAAATAGAAAAAATTTAATGTTAACAGTTTTTCACAATAGAAGATGGGATGGGGATTTCCTTACCATTGAGAAGATTGTAAAAAAAGGTATAATAGGGAAAATTTTTAATGTTGAAATATTCATGGGTAATTATGGAATGCCAAGAGAGTGGTGGAGAAGCGAAAAAAATATTTCGGGGGGATTATTTTATGATTGGGGAGCCCATTTTCTATACTGGCTTTTATTGCTTATTCCATCAAAAATTAAAAATGTGTATGGAATTATCCATAAAAGAAATTGGCTTAATTTTTCAAATGAAGATGAAATAAAAAGTTTAATTACTTTTGAAAATGGAGAAGTTGCCGATATCCAGATTTCAACTATTGCTTCAGTTCCAAAACCAAAATGGAGAATTCTTGGTGAAAAAGGCGGAATTTTAGAGACAGATATAATAAAAGTCTATGAATATGAAAACGGTGTAATTTCAGAAAAAATTGTTCAACCACATAAATCAGAAACTTTTAGATTTTACAACAATGTCGCAGACCATTTATTGTTTGGAGAAGATCTTGAAATAGATATACAAATTGCAAGAAATATAATTGGAATTATAGAAAAAACTATTGAATCAGCAGAAAAAGGAAAGCAAATAGAATTTTAATCCCTTATAACTTTTTCAAGAACTCTTTCAAGTAATGTCTCTTCATCAGGTATATTTTTAATATCAAATTTTACATTCCGAAAAGCATCTATAAAAACCCTTATTAAAGTATTTTTGGTTATTCTTTCTTTTCTATATTGAGGTTCTCTATTTTTATGAATATCCCTAATAAGTTTTTCAAGAAATTCAAGTTGGTCCTCTCTTAAAAGTGTTGTCAACCTGACTTCAAAAGTTTGAAATTTAGGGATTTTAACAACATCTTTTTTTACTGCAATTATTTCTTCCTTTTTTTCTTCTTCACTTTCTTTGTCAGTTATAATTGTTGAATTAATCCAACTTAATGGATCCTTACCTAAACCTGTTTTTCTCATTTTTTATTCTCCTGTTTTAAAATTTCTTTTACTAAATTTTCATAATCTTCAGCCCCATAACTACCTGGATCAAAATCACCTATTGCTTTTCCATAACTTGGTGCTTCTGCCAAACGAACATTTTCTCTTATTCTTGTTTTAAAAACTTTATCCTTGAAATATTCTTCAACCTTCTTTTCTACATCTCTACATATATTTTTCCTCTTATCATACATAGTAATTATAATCCCTGTAATTTCAAGATCTGAATTTAATCTTTCTTTTACAATTTTTATTGTTTGAAATAGTTTAGTTAAACCTTCAAGAGCAAAAAATTCAGCTTGAATTGGAATAAAAATTTCTTTTGCAGTCGTTAAAGCATTTAAAGTCAAAAGCCCAAGAGAAGGAGGGCAATCCATTATTACATAATCATACCTTACTCTATTTTTTTCAAGTATTTTCTTCAATATTATTTCCCTTCCAACTTCATTTACAAGTTCAATTTCAGCACTTGCCAGTTCAATTCTTGAAGGAATCAAATCAAGATTTTTATAATTTGTTTGCTTTAAAACCTCATTCAAAGGAGTTTGATTAACAAGCAAATCATAAAGAGATTTTTTAATTTCCGGTGGATCAAAACCAAGATGTATTGTTGTATGAGATTGAGGATCAAGATCGATTAACAAAACTTTTCTGTCTGCTTTTGCAAGATAATATCCTATATTTACAACTGTTGTAGTTTTTCCTGATCCACCTTTTTGATTTATAACTGCAATTTTCCTCATTTTTAACTTCCTAACTTCTTAATTTAATTTTAAAACACAAATATAAAATGTCAAATAAAAATTTAGTCCTTAAGAAAATTATGGTAAAATAATTGAAAAATGAAAATTAAAGGTACAACAAAAATTACAGGAGTTTTTGGATATCCTGTGACCCATACTCTTTCTCCAATCTTCCAGAATTCTGCTTTTGAATATCTTGGAATTGACTTTGTTTATCTACCATTTGAAGTCAAACCAGAAAATTTAAAAACAGCAGTAGAAGCAATAAAAGTTTTCAACTGGATAGGTGTGAATGTAACAATTCCTCATAAAAAAGAAATCATTAAATATATAGATGAACTTGATGAAACGAGCAAAATACTTGAAGTTGTTAATACTATTCATAATTTAGATGGAAAGTTAAAAGGATATACAACTGATGGAGATGGCTTTATAAGGTCTTTAATAGAAGATGGGAAATTTGATCCTGAAAACAAAAACATTTTTATTATTGGAGCAGGTGGTAGTGCATATGCAATTTGTGGTTCACTTATTTCTAAAAAAGTTAATTCAATTTTTATTACAAATAGAACTTTTGAGAATGCTGTTAAACTTAAAGAACACATTCAGAGAAAACTTAATTTTCAAAAGGTTGAAATAATTGAATTTGAAAAAAGAAACGAAAAAAAGATATGGGAAAGTATTGACATATTAATAAATACTACCTCTGTTGGGATGAAAGAAGGAGATACGCTTCTTATAGACAAAAAAAATATAGAAAAGGTGAAATTTGTTTATGATATTGTTTATAACAGAAAAACTGAACTTTTAAAAATTGCAGAAAATTTAAAAATTCCACATCTTGATGGACTTTCAATGCTTGTCTATCAAGGAGCAATATCATTTGAAATATGGACTGGGAAAAAAGCACCGGTTGACATAATGAAGAAATCCTTACAAGAATTTTCTAAATTTAAATATTGATTTTTCTTTTCAAAAGTTTAAAATATATAAAACAAGTTAAACAAAATGGATAAAATAAAAGAAAAACTGATAGAACTGGCTGGAAACATAGGAGAAGGATTGGGACTTAATAGAACAACCTGTCAAATTTATGCTCTTTTATATTTAAATTCAAAACCTCTTTCTCCTTCCCAAATAACGAAAGAACTTGGAATTAGTAAGGGTAATGTAAGTATAAATCTAAAAAAACTTGAAGATTGGAATGCAGTTGAAAAAGTCTGGAAAAGGGGACATACAAGACCACTATATAAAGCAAATGAAGATATAGAAGGAATTATAATAAATAAATTACAAACAGGACTTCTAAAAAGAATAAATGAAATCAGAAAATATCTGAAAGAAATAAAGAAAAATATTGAAAAGGTAAAAAATGAAAAATTAATAAAAAACAAAATAAAAGAAATTGAAAAACTAACAGATAAACTTGAGTTTTTTTCTAAAAACCTTAAATATTTGCAAAGTTATTCTACAATAATTTCCTCAAAATAAAATTTTTTGTTGACAAAATTGTTTAATTTGTTTAAAATAAATTAAACAAATGTTAAAAGAAAAAATTATAAGAAACACAATCTACAATCTTATAAGTTATGGGTATTCTGCTATTTTAGGATTTTTCCTTGTTCCTTTTGTTCTAAAAAATCTTGGAGTAAATAGATATGGTATATGGTCTTTAATTACATTGATAACAGGATATTTTTCTCTTATTGATTTTGGTATAGGGCAGTCCTTTGAAAGATATATTGCAGAATATAAGACAAAAAATGAGATAGACAACATAAATTATGTAATAAAATCTGGTTTATTTTTTTATTTCATTATATTTTTAATTCTGTTACCACTTGCTTTTTTTTCTCCTTCCTATTTAATAAAAATTCTAAAAATACCACAGGAATTTAAAGATGATACTCAATTCCTTTTTAAATGGACAATTATTTATGTAGGATTTTCTAACATCTTTAATCTTTTTCAAAGTTGCATAAGGGGATTTCAAAGAATGGATATCACAGGGAAAATTACAATATTTCTCACATCTCTACACGCTTTAGGTGTTATCTTCTTTATAAAAAATAACTGGGGAATAAAAGGATTGATGCTTAATAATTTTCTTGTATACTCAATTGGAAGTTTAATATATATCTATTTTGTTTTTAAAATATTTCCTGAAGTTGAAATGAATTTTTTAAACTTTGAAAAAAACATGTTAAAAAAATTGAGTAAATTTGGGATTAAAAGATGGCTAACTACAATTGAAGAAGTTATAACATATCAAACGGATAAATTTTTCATATCGCACTTTTTAAATGTAGGCCTTGTTGGAATTTATCAGATCGGATATACTATACCTGAAAAACTTGCAAGTATGATAAGAGTTTTAAATTCGGCAATTGTACCTGCATCAGCAGAATTGAAAGCATTAAATGAAAAGGGGAAATTAATAAAATTACATACATATGGATTGAAATATGTTTCAACTTTTGCCTTTCCAATTATGTTTTTTATAACTGCAGCTGCTCCTTTAATAATAAATGTATGGGTTGGGCCTGGATATGAAAATTCAATTATTGTTTTAAGATTATTCAGTTTAATTTTTTTAATAACTTTACTTTCTTCAAATTTAACTGCAATTTTAGTAGGTATAGAAAAGCCAGAATATCAAATGTATGCCAGTGTATTTCAAAGTATTTTAAATATAGTCCTTACATACGTTTTAATAAAAATTATAGGTTTTGTTGGTGTGATAATTGCCACATTAATTTCCATTAGCCTCAGCACTTCATATTTACTGTGGATTTTTCATAAAATTCTAAAAATAAACTTTTCTTTTACTTTTAAAAACTCTATTTTTGTTCCATTGATGGGAAGTAGTTTGCTTTTTTTAATTGTATGGTTAATAAATAGTTTTAAATTTTTTAACAAGAATATTTATCTTTTATTTATTGAAGTAATCTTTTGCTGCATTGTCTATTTTGGGTTAGTCTTAAAAACAAATTGGATTAAGGAAATGATTAAAAATGAAAAAAATTTTTAAAAATTTAGAACTTATAATAACTCCAATCTTCAATTTGTTCAATTACAAAAAAATTATCTTTTATATTTTAAGAAAAAGGGGTATTAGAGGATTATATAAATTTCTATGGACAAAATTTTTTGTTTTTGCTGGTGGAGAAGGGACTGGCAATTGGATAGGTTCAATCTTTCTTCCAATTTTAAAATTATATCCCAATTTAATCCCTGAAATAATAGGCTATCCACAAGTCTTAGAAATTGAAATTACAACAAAATGTAATAAGAAATGTTTAATCTGTGAACATACCTATTGGAAAGAACCAAACAAAGATTTAAGTTTTGAAGAATTTAAAAAAATCATTTCAAATTTTCCAAAATTAAAATGGGTTAATTTAACAGGTGAAGGTGATGCTTTTTTGAATAAAGATTATTTAAAAATGATTGAATATTTAAAAAAGAGAGATATTTTTGTTGCATTAGTTGATAGTTTTGATTTAATTGATGAAAATATTTCTAAAAAACTTATAGAACTTGGAGTAGACACAATCTATATTTCAATTGATGCAGCAACAAAAGAAACTTATGAAAAAATAAAAATTGGTTGTAATTTTGAAAAAACCTTAAACAACATTAAAACATTTTTAAAATTAAAAAAAGAATATAAATCTCCAATTCCAGAAGTTTATTTTAGATATATAGTTAATAAATTAAATGTTCACGAAATGCCAGATTTTGTTGAACTTGTATATTCATTAAATAAAAATTTATTGGGTCCAGGAAGTAGAATTGAATTTACAGGATTACTTTATTTTCCAGAAATTGAACATCTTTTTTTGCCTAAAATACCTGATGAATTAATAAAATTGACAATAAAAAAAGCAAAAAAACTTGGAATGAATATTTCATTTGTTCATCCAACACATCCTAAAAATTTACAACCAATGCATAATTGCATTGCTTGGCAGGAACCCTATATTATGATGGGCGGATATGTAATGCCTTGTTGTGCAGTTTTAATGTCTAATAAAAGAGATTTTTTAAAAAAATATGCTTTAGGCAACATTTTTGAAAAACCTTTTAAAGAAATATGGTATTCAAAGAGATATATAGAATTTAGAAAGATGATTGTAAAAAAAAGAGAAAAAGTTCCAATTCTATGTGCAGGGTGTAGAGCATATAATACAATTGATAGAGAAGAAAAATATGGAATATCCGATAAAATATAAAAACATAATTTTGATTAATCCTTATGCAGGAGTAAATTTTGATATACCCAATATTGGAATTGCTTATATTGGAACTATTTTAAATTGTAGAATAATTGATTTAAATACTTTACCCAAACCCAAAAATAGATACTTAAAAATAAAAGCAGATACAGTTGGTATTTCTATTCAATCAAGAACATATAGTGAAGCAAGGAAAATTGCTGAAAAATATAAGAAAAAATATCCTGAAGCAAAAATAAAGTCTGTATCTGGAATAATTGAAGTTCAATGTTGTTATCCCTATATTAATTTTGATGAAAAAATAGAAATAAATATACCCTTTTCAGACCAACTACCTTTTCCAAATTATGAACTCTTTGATTCTTTTCCGATATTTCTCAAAAACTGGCAAAAAGGTGTATGGAATTATGCTATAATGACCTCTCAGGGATGTCCTTATCAGTGTATCTATTGTGTAAGCAGAAATAAAAAATATCTGACTAGAAGTCCAGAAAATTGTTATGAGGAACTTAAATTAGCAAAAGAAAAGTGGAATATAAAATCTTTTTCAATTCTTGACGACTGCTTTAATGTAGACAAAAAAAGAGTTATAAAATTTTGTGAACTTGTTAAAAACTTAAATTTAAAATGGAGTTGTGCCAATGGTTTAAGAGCAGATAGATTTGATGAAGAAGTGGCAATTGCTTTAAAAGAAGCAGGATGTACTCATATAAGTTTTGGAATAGAAAGTATTGATGACGAAATTTTAAAATTTATTAAAAAAGGAGAAACAAGTAAAGATATTGAAAAAGCGGTTTTGATTGCTAAAAAATATTTTGATAGTGTTAATGGATTTTTCATTATAGGTTTACCCGGTTCATCATATGAAAAGGACTTAAAAAGTTTAGAATGGGCAAAACAAATAGGAATAAATGCTCATTTTTCTTATTATGTTCCTTTTGATAAACAAATGCAATATGACTCTTTATTTTATGGAGAAAAAGCAAAGCCAATAGCAGATACATATTCAAAAGATTTACAAGAAAAAATATACAAAATGACATCAGATATGAGGCCTTATAAAATTTCAATAGCAAAAAAAATTTTTAAAAAGATAAAAGAATATATAAAATGAAAATTTTACACATAGTTGACTTTCATCCTGATTATCATGACTTTTATGGTGGTGCAGAAATTGCAACTATGAGGTTGGTTAAAGAATTAGAGAAAAATAAAATAAAAAATTATTATCTTATAACACCACCAACAAAAAATAAGATTTTAGAGAAAAATGTTTTTGTTACAAAAACAATTTACAATTATATTGACTTTAAAAAGCCTAAAAGTTTAAAAAACAGGATTTTAAGCAATTTTGATTTTTTCAAAATAATTTTTCCTTTTGATATAATTGTCTTTTTAAAATCAAGGAAAATTCTTAAAAAAATAAAACCAGAAATTGTTCATTTTCACAATTTTAAAAAAATTTCATTTGCACCCTTAATATGGGTTAAACTTTACAAAATAAAATCTTTTCTATCTATTTATGATTATTGGTTTTTCTGCCCGAATGAAACATTGATTGATTTAAACAATAATATCTGTAAAAAATATAACAGTATTTATTGTTTCAAGTGTTTTAAAATCCAATTTAGATTTAGAATATTTTTACCTTTAAGAAAAAAATTTTTCAACTTCTTTCTAAAAAAAATAGATGGATACATTTTCTTATCAAACTCTTCCTTAAAAATTGGTAGAGAATATGGCCTTTCAATAAGAAAATCAAAAGTTATTCCTCAAATATTTGAGGAGTTTAAAGATGAACCATATGATTTACCAAAAGGAAATATATTACTTTATATAGGATGGATTCAATACAGAAAAGGACTTCATATTTTGATTGAAGCATTAAGTAATATAAAAAAAGAAATTCCAGATGTTCTTTTATATGTAATTGGAGAAATTGAAAATGTTGAAAAAAAATATGTTGAAAATATTTTTAAAATGATAAAAGATAAAAATTTAAGCGAGAATGTTGTAATTAAAGGGAAATTACATCATCAAGAAATTAAAAAATATTTTAAAGAATCAAAAGTAGTTGTAATTCCTGAACAGTGGGAAAATATGTCTCCTGTCGTTCTTGTTGAAAGTATGTTTAATAAAAAAGCGATTGTAGCAAGTAGAATAGGAGGAATTAAAGAATTTATAGAAGATGGAAAAGAAGGCTTTCTTTGTGAACCTCAAAATATTTATGAGTTCGCTGAAAAAATAAAGATATTGTTAAAAAATAATGAACTTGTAAAAAAATTTGGAGAAAATGCATTTAAAAAAGCAAAAGAAATATGGGATAATGAAAAAAATATAAGTAAAATTATTGAATTTTATAAAGGGAAAAACTAAAATGGAAAAATTTTTTAAAGAAGATTTGAAATGTGTAGTTTTATGTGCAGGGAAAGGACTTCGATTAAACGAACCAGATTTACCCAAAAGCATGATCTTGATAAAAAATAAACCTATTCTTTATTATATTATTGATTATTGGAAAAATATAACAGATAAATTTATTTTTGTTGTAGGTTACAAAAAAGAAAAAATAATTGAATATGTTAAAACCCTAAATATCAAAAGCGAGTTTGTTGAACAAAAAGAATTAAAAGGAATTGGTCATGCGGTTTCCCTTGTTGAAGATTATGTAAATAAAAAATTCATAGTTGTCTTAGGAGATTGTCTATGCAAGGGAAATTTTATTTTTCCCAAAAACATGAAACAAGGTATAGGAGTTTGGAAAACAGATAATCCTGAAGATATAAAAAAGAGTTACTCAGTTGAAATAAAAAATAAAAAAGTTATTAAGGTTGTAGAAAAACCAAAACATATTGTCAACAATTTATGTGGAATGGGTTTTTATTTCTTTGATAGAGTTGTTTTTGATTATATTAAAATAACACCACCATCTCCTCTAAGAAATGAAATTGAAATAACAGATGTAATTCAAAAGATGATTGATGGGGGAGAATTTATAAGTCCAGTAATTTTTGAAGGATTTTATATAAATATAAATTTTAGAGAAGATATAGATATTTGTGAAAAATATTTCTAAAAATGAAGATAGGAATTGACATTACTCCTTTAGCATGGAACAAAAAAGCAGGGATTGGTTGGTATTCTTATAATCTTTTGAAAAATTTAAGCAAAATTGATACTGAAAATTTTTATATTCTTTATGCAGTTTCGATAAAGAAATATAAAGAAATGAAAAAAATTAAAGAAGAATTCAAGCAGAAAAATTTTAAGGTAAGTATTAAGTTCTTTTCAAATAAAATTTATAATTATACAGTTCAGACATTTATACCAATAGAATTTTACCATGGGAAATTTGATATAATTCATACTTTGCACCCCTTTTCACCAGTCAATATTTTAGGAAAACAAGTCATTACTATACATGATATAACACCTTTAATTAATCCTGATTGGTTTTTACCCTTACATTATGAAAAATTTAAATTTATTATTTTAAGAGCAGTTAAAAGAGTTGATAAAATTATTGCAGATTCTTTTTCAACAAAAAATGACCTTATAAACTATTTCAAATTAAATTCTGAAAAAATAGATGTTGTCTATCTTGCTCCATCTGAAATTTATAAAAAATTAGAAGATAAAGAAAAAATAGAAAATGTAAAAAAGAAATATGGAATTACAAAAAAATATTTACTTTTTGTTGGAACAATTGAACCAAGAAAAAATATAATAAGATTGATTGACGCTTTTATTTTAATAAAAAATAAAATTCCTGAATTGCAACTTGTCATTTGTGGTCAGATTGGTTGGAAATCAGAAATTTTTTACAAAAAAATGGCTGAAATCCCTGAAAAAATAACAAAAGATATAATACTTACAGGATATGTTCCAATTTATGAAATGCCTTATCTTTATAATGGATGTGAAGTCTTTGTATATCCATCTTTATATGAAGGATTTGGATTACCAGTAATTGAAGCAATGGCCTGTGGAGTTCCAGTCATCACTTCAAACATTTCCTCTTTACCGGAAGTTGCAGGTAATGCTGGTATTTTAGTCAACCCTTACAATATAGAAGAGATAGTTTATGCTATAGAAAAAATTTTAACAAATGTTGAATTAAGGAATGAATTAATAAATAAGGGACTGGAAAGAGCAAAATTATTTAGTTGGGAAAAGACCGCTAAAGAGACATTAGAAATTTATAAGAGGTTAAAAAAGGAGGTAGTATGAAAAAAAGGGCATTAATAACTGGAATTACGGGTCAGGATGGTTCATATCTTGCTGAATTATTGCTTGAAAAGGGATATGAAGTCCATGGAATAGTAAGGAGAGTGGCTTTTGAAGATCCTGAGCATAGATTATGGAGAATAAGACATATAGTTGATAAAATTCATCTTCATTGTGGTTCTCTTGAAAGTTATGCAAGTATATATAACATAGTTGAAAAAGTTAAACCTGATGAATGTTATCATCTTGCAGCACAAAGTTTTGTAAGTTATTCCTTTGAAGATGAATTTTCAACTTTAAATACAAATATAAATGGAACAATTTATATTCTTTCTGCTTTAAAAAATAGAAAACCAGATTGTAAATTTTATTTTGCTGCATCAAGTGAAATGTTTGGAATGGCAATTGAAACGCCACAAAATGAAAATACACCTTTTAATCCAAGATCTCCTTATGGTATTTCAAAAGTTGTTGGATATTATTTTACAAAAAACTATAGGGAAGCATATAATATGTTTGCTTGTAGTGGTATTTGTTTTAATCATGAATCTCCAAGAAGAGGTTTTGAATTTGTTACAAGGAAAATTTCAAGAGGTGTTGCTATGATCAAATTGGGGCTTTTAGATAAAATAAAACTTGGAAATCTTGAAGCAAAAAGAGACTGGGGCTATGCTCCTGAATATGTTGAAGCAATGTATTTAATGTTACAGCAGGAAAAACCAGAAGATTATGTAATTGCAACTGGAGAAACTCATTCAGTTAAAGAATTTGTAGAACTTGCATTTAAAATAGTTAACCTAAATTGGGAAAAATATGTTGAAATTGATAAAACTCTTTTTAGACCTGCAGAAGTTTATGAATTAAGGGGCAATATTACAAAAATAAAAACCAAACTTGGATGGCAACCAAAGGTGAAATTTGAAGAACTTGTGAGAATAATGGTTGAAAATGATTTAAAAGAACTTGAATTAAAAATTAAAAAATGAAAATATGTATAGATGCTGGTATCGGTTTGAGTTCAACAGAAAAAGGTGGGATTTATTATCTACTTCCGGAACTTTTGGATACTTTAAGTTCAATTGATAAAGAAAATGAATATTTAATTTTTGGTTTTTTTTTAAAAAATTATTGGAAAAGAATAAAAAATATTCAGATTCCAGAATCTAATAATTTTTCTTTAAAAATTTTACCATTTCCTAAAAAATTCATAAAAATTGTAGAAGAAAAATTTAAAATCCCCTTTATTGAAACATTATTAAAAAGAGAAAAAATTTCAATCTATCATGGAATTTCTGCAACATATCTTCCTTTGTTTAAAAAAATTAAAACAATTTATACAATTTATGATTTATCTTTTGAAATTATGCCAGAAGTTTATAAAGAAAAATGGTATTCTGAAATAAAGAGTTCAGCAATAAGAAGTGATATAATCATAGTCCCTTCTTTTTCAACCAAAAAAGATATAATGGAAATTTATAAACTTCCAGAAGAAAGAATAAAAGTTGTTTATTTGGGAGTAAATCACAAAGTTTTCAGACCAATTGAAAAGAAATATGCTTTTGAAAAACTGAAAAAATATTTTAGTTATGAAAGATATATCTTAACAGTTGCAACTTCTATAAAAAGGAAAAATATCCCATTTTTATTTGATATTTACAAAATTTTAAAAGAAAAGAAAATTGAGGAAAAACTTGTAATAATTGTTGGAACTAACTATTTAAAAAAAGATATTTTGAAACTTGCAATGGAAAAGAACATTTCAGAACATGTTTATTGTTTTTCTGAAATTCCAAAAGAAGATATGCCTTATTTTTATTCTGGTGCTGAAATTTTTATTTTTCTCTCACTCTATGAAGGCTTTGGACTTCCAGTAGTTGAAGCAATGAGTTGTGGAGCCCCTGTTATTGTTTCAAATATTTCTTCTTTACCTGAAATAGTTCAGGATGCTGGTATTTATGTAAATCCATTTGAGAGAGATGACGCAGTTGACAAAATATTCAATATTTTAAAAAATGATAATTTAAAAGAAGATTTAAGAGAAAAAGGTGTAAAAAGAAGTAAAATTTTTACATGGGAAAACTGTATTAGGTGTATTTTAAATATTTATAAAGAGGTACTTAAATAATGTGTGCAATAGTTGGAATAATTAAAAAAGCAGAAAAGGTAAAAATTGAAGAATTAAAAAAAATGATTGAAATTATGAATTATAGGGGGCCAGATGAAGAAGGTTATTTTTTTGAAGAAAATGTTGGATTAGGACATAAGAGATTAAGTATAATTGACTTAGAAACAGGAAAACAACCATTATTTAATGAAGATAAGAGTTTGATTTTAGTTTGTAATGGTGAAATATACAATTTTATTGATTTAAGAAAAAATCTCGAAAAAAATGGACATATTTTCCAAACAAAATCAGATAATGAAGTCATTGTTCATCTTTATGAAGAAGAAAAGGAGAATTGTTTAAATTATCTAAGAGGGATGTTTGCTTTTGCGATATGGGACAAAAGAAACAAAATTTTATTCCTTGCAAGAGACCGTCTTGGAAAAAAACCTCTTGTTTATACAATCAAAAATGGAAATTTTTATTTTGCTTCTGAAATTAAAGGTTTACTGCAAGTTCCAGAAATTGAAAAAAAGATTGACTTTAAGGCCATTGATAATTTTTTTACATATCAAGCAATACCATCACCAAAAACTATATTTGAAAACATTAAAAAATTACAGCCTGCCCATTATTTAATATACAGAAACGGAGAAATAAAAATAAAAAAGTATTGGGAAATTGATTTTAATAAGAAACTATATTTAAGAAATGAAAATGAATATAAAGAACTTTTATGGGAAAAATTAAAAGAAGCAACAAAAATAAGAATGATAGCAGATGTCCCAATTGGTGCCTTTTTATCAGGAGGAATTGACTCTTCAACTATTGTTGGAATTATAAGTAATTTATCAAGTCAGCCCATAAAAACATTTTCTGTTGGTTTTGATGTCAAGAACTTTAATGAATTAAAATATGCGAGAATTGTGGCAGAAAAATTTAAAACAGAACATTATGAATTTGTTGTTAAACCCAATATTATAGAAATATTGCCAAAACTTGTTTGGTATTATAATGAACCATTTGGTGATTCTTCAATGATTCCAACTTACTATATAGCACAACAAACAAGCAAATATGTTAAAGTTGCACTTAATGGAGATGGGGGAGATGAAAATTTTGCAGGATATCCAAGATATTATCAAACAAAATTACTTGAAAAATTATATAAAATTTTCAAAATATCTGGGACACTTAACAAAAATACTAAAATATTAATCAAGAAAATTTATGATTGGAAACCCTATTCCTTGATTTCTCGTATCTTAAAATGGCTACAAGAAGCAGATGATAATGGTTTTTGTTTTGCCTATTCAAGGCGTTTAACATCTTTTTCGCCCGAATGGAAACAAAAATTGTATAGTAAGAATTTCAAAAATATACTTAAAAATTATAATTCATTTGAAATAACAGAGAAATTATGGGAAAAAACAAACAACTGGGATTTGCTTGAAAAAATGATTTTTTGCGATTTTAATCTTTATCTTCCAGAAGTTCTACTTGTTAAAATGGATATTGCCTGCATGTCAAATTCTATTGAAGGAAGAAGTCCATTTTTGGATACAGAATTTATAGAACTTATTTCAACTTTTCCTGCAGATTTGAAATTAAGAAGAAATATTAGTAAATATATATTGAAAGAAAAACTAAAAAATTTCTTACCAGAGGAAATTTTGAAAAGAAAAAAAATGGGATTTGGTGTTCCTCTTGGAAAATGGTTTAGGGAGGAATTAAGAAATTATTTAAAAGAAATTCTTTTAGATAATGAATTTAACAAACTGGATTTATTTGATTTTAAAATTGTAAAAAATATAATTGATGAGCACATAGAAGGAAAAGTTGATCATTCGGCAAGATTATTTCTTATTCTTGTTTTTGAATTATGGAGAAAAATTTATAAAATTAATTAAGAGAAGGAGAAAAAAAATGAGAAAATATTTTTTAATTTTCTTTTCAATTCTTTCAGTTTTATTTTCACAAGAACTACAAATAGAAATTGAAAATTTAAAATCAAACAATGCTTTAAAAAAAGCCCTCTCTGCTTATAGATTAAGAAACTTTAAATGTGAAATAAGAGAAAGTATTCCTTATCTTTTAGATATTCTTGACGATGAAACAGTTATAGCAGATAAAAATTTAGGAAAAACAACTCCTTCAGAGGAAAGTAAGAAAACGTTGTTAAAAATTGGTCCTGACATACTACCATATATTTTTGAAAAACTAAATGATCCAGAAGTTTCAAAAAAGAAAAAATTAAAAATGATTGAGTTAGTAGACGAAATGAACGATAAAAATGGAATAAAAACTCTTGAAAATTTAATAAATACTGAAGATTCAGAAATTAGAGAAAAAGCCCTTATGATTTTGGCAAAACATGAAGATGAAATAGATTTTTTAATAAATTTTGTCAAAAATCAAGATGATAACACAAAAATAAAAATAATAATTTATTTTGGACAAAATAAAATCAAAAAATCTCTTCCTTATCTTTATGAATGTTTGAAAGATAAAAATTGGGAAATAAGAAAATATGCAATTTGGTCAATAGGGGAAATAAAAGAAAATGTTGATGTTGAAAAATTAATTCCACTTGTCAATGATAAGAATAATTTTGTAAGAAAAGAGATCGCTGAAACTTTTGGAAAAATAAAAAATCCCAGAACAATTTCTTGTTTAATAGAATTGCTAAATGATTCAAACTGGTATGTAAAAATTGCAAGTATTAAATCTGCCTGTGAATTTAATAATGTAAGATTTTTTGAACCAATTTTGAATTTAATTTATGATAAACAAATAGAAGTAAAACTTGAAGCAATAAAAGCCCTTGCAGTTTTTAAAGATAAAAGAGCAACATTGCCACTTATATCAAATTTGAATGACAGATACCACTTACTCATCAGAGAATATTCTGCCTATGCTCTTGGTGAAATTAGAGACAAAAGAGCTATTTATTCATTGATTAATTTATTAAAAAGTGAAAATTACGAACTTAAAAAAATTGCAAGAGAATCATTAAAAAAAATAACAGGTATTGATTTGGGATATGATATTGAAAAGTGGTATAACTGGGCAGGACAAAATAAAATTTCATCCATCAAAGAAAATTAAAATTTGCTTTGTTATAGGAACTCTCCAAATTGGTGGAGCAGAAAAACAACTTTATTTATTAATTAAAAATCTAGATAAGAAAATTTTTGAAACTGTTTTAATTTCTTTAAGAAGCGGAAGAATGAAAGAAGATTTTAAAAAAATAACAAAACTTTATATTCTGGAAAAAAAATATAAATTTGATCTTTTTATTCTTTTCCGATTAATAAAAATACTTAAAAGAGAAAAACCAAACATTTTACACACATTTATGTTTACTTCAAATTTCTGGGGTAGAATTGCAGGAATTATATGTAAAATCCCTGTCATAATTGCTTCTGAAAGGAGTCTTGATTTATGGAAGAAATGGTATCATCTCTTTATAGATAAAATTTTATTAAAATTTACAAAAAAAATTGTCTGTAATTCAGAGGAAGTTAAAAACATTTATTTAAAGAGGTTAAATGCAAGTATTGAAAAAGTAGATGTTATATATAATGGAATTGAAATAGAAAAATATGAGAAAGACGAAATAGAATTTGATGATTTGAAAAAAGAATTTGGAATTGAGAATGAAAAAATAGTTCTTACTGGCGGTAGATTGTCATTTGAGAAAAATTTAGAAACCTTTTTATATGTTAGCAAAAGGGTTAAAGAAGAATTTGAAGAAGTAAAATTCTTGATAGTAGGGGAAGGACCTGAAAGAGGAAAACTTGAGAGATTAATTCAAAATTTAGGATTGGAAAAGGATATTATATTTACAGGTTTTAGACAAGATTTACCAAAATTAATAAAAATTTCAGATATAATTGTTCTTATTTCTTTATGGGAAGGTATGCCAAATTTAATCCTTGAAGGAATGGCATGTAAAAAGCCTGTAATATGCTCTGAATATGGTGGAGGAAAAGAAATAATAGATGATGGAATAAATGGATTTCTTGTTAAACCAAAAGATATAGAAGATATTTCAAAGAAAATTTTGTTTTTACTTCAAAATCCTGAAATTTGCAAGAGTATGGGTGAGAAAAATTACTTATTAGTAAAGAAAAATTTTTCAGTAGAAAAAATGATTGAAAATTATCAAAATTTTTATTTTAAAATTTTAAATTTATAAAGATTGTTTTCAAGAAAAGTTAACTTATATTCACTTGGTTTAAGATCAAAAATATTTTCAAATTCTTTAATTGAAATCTCAAGATAAAAATAATCAGGAGGTTTTTCTCTAATAAGTTTTTTTAATTCATTTTTAAATTTTGGATAATTTGGGATTCCTTGTCCAATTCCACAAAATCGCCAAGGACTTTCAATTTTCAATATAAAATAAACTTCACAATAATCAGGTATCATAAAAAGAGTTTCATTAGGTTTAATATATTTTGCAACAGTAAAAACAATTGGATATACTCTTATTCTGTGGTCTTTCAAAACAAAAAATTTATAAAAGGCATTATAGGAATGTATAAACCTTTTTTTAATTAATGTTAATGGCCATAAAGTAAATAAAATAAGGAAAAATAAAGCAAATTTTTTTGGATAATTTTTTATCAAGATAATACTCCCTAATAAAATTAAAATGTTTAATAAAAGTATATAATGTGCGTACAAAGCGAAAGTTGTCAAATAAATAAATAGCAAAGAAAGGAATAAAGAAAAAAAGAGAAATTTTAATCTATCTTTTACAAAGAAAAAAATAGGTAAAAATAATAGGACTTGCTTTCCTGGACCAACAAATAAAATTATCCTTATTTTATACTCAAGGTTATTTAAAAAGTTTTTCAAAGTATTTAAAGTTATAAAATTACTCTCTTTTGTAACTTTAAAAGGAAATGTCACCGTTTCGAAACTTTCAGGGGCTCCTTTTAAAAACACACAAATAAAGAATAAAAAGGATAATAGAAAACCACAAAAGAAGAATTTTTTTTCGCCCTTTAAAATTCTATCTTTAAAAAATAAGAATATTATTAACACAATCAAAATATAAGGTTGTTTGAACATTAACATCCAGACAAAACAATTGCCAAGAGTAAAATCAAAAAATTTTGTAGGTTTTTTAAATAATAAATATAAAGAAATAAAAGATATAAATAAAAAGAAATGTTCTGCTAAATTGCCCCCACTAAAACAAGGATAAATTCTGTAAGTTGTGGTAAAGAGAAAAGAAATTATCCAGAAATAATCTCTTTTTTCAAAAATTTTCAAAATTAAAAATATTAAGATTAACATACATACATGAATAAAAACATCTGTAAAATATAATGTCCATCTTGAATCTGGGAAAATTTTAAAAAGAAATGCATATATGTAATAGATGGCAGGAAATTTATAATCCCAGACCTCTTTATACAAAATTTTGCCTTTATTTACCTGTTGACCAATATATGCATAAATACCACTATCAATAGACATATTATTATAGGTAGGAATATGAGGAAAAGAAACAATTAAAAAATAAATGATGGACAAAAAACTAAAAAAATGTTCAATTTTTATTTTCATATATTTAATTTTTCTCTAATTCTCTTGCTATTTTCAATAGTCTTTTTATCTTAGGTAAGTCAATCAATCTATCTAAATAAAAATTTATAGAGATAGGTTTATAACTTGCAAGTTTTATATATAATTTTTCAAGTTCATCTGCAGATAGATTGAAAATTTCCCAAGATTGAATTCTTAAAGTAAATTTACAAGGACATTTCTTTAACAAAATTTCTCCATTTAAATACTGGTCTGCAGAAGGATCAAAAACATCAATTTTCACATCTTTTAGAAATTTTAAGTGTTCTTCTCTTAATAGTTCACTATGTAAATGTCTTTCGGTTGCCTTTAATCTTTCATACATCTCTTCCCAGTAAGGCAAAACAAATTCAGGAAAAAGTTTTGGGTGTAAAATACCTGCAAAATCATCAGGAATTCCTTTTGGACCTTCTTTCAACTCTTCTCCAAAATAATTTAATATACATTTTGAATAATTTAAAGCACTTCTTACACAAAATTTAAGTAATTTATGCGCCTTTTTTGGATTATCGTAAACAAGGATAAAAAAATCCTGTCCCATAAGCAAAACTGCTGTTGTTATAGGCCCTTCAAATAAATGTCCAATTGTATTTGGAGTTTCAGGAACAATTCTCTTTAGTTCTGATAATGTTTTTAGTTTTTTCTGTATTAAAGATGCACTCAAATAATCTTCAGGTTCTTTTAAATTATCAATATCTTCAATATTTTTTATTAAAGGAAACGGTTTTGGTTCTCCATCAATTGGAAATTCAATTTTTGCACCAAGTGAAGCAATGTGTGAATAAGCAAAACCGGCCATCCGTGGAATAGGTGGTTCTATATTGAGTTCCTCAGCAATTTCTTTTAATTTTTTGTAACCTCTTACTATGCTTTCAGCATCAAAATGTAATTGATAAAAATTAATATTTGCAACCTCAAGTAAAAGATAATCAGAAAATCCAAAATAAAATTTTTGCCCCATTTTGTTTATCGTAAAATTTTAAATTTAAATAAATTTTCGTCAATTTGTTTTAATTCATATTCTCTTCTATCTAAATAAAAAACCTTCTCAAAATAGGAAACTTCTTTTTCAAGATAAACGTAATCAGGCGGTCTTTCTTTTATCATTTTTTTAAACTCTTCTTTGAAAAATTTAGATACAAGATCATCTAAAAGAAAAAATCTATAAGGAGACTCAGTTTTAGTCATAAAGTAAATTTCTGGATATGAAGGTATCATTATAAATTTTTCATTTTCTTTAAGATATTTGATTATTGTAAAAGCCATAGGAGGTGATGCTAATCTTAAATCTTTTTCAACAAGAGTAAGTCTAAGGGCTTTAAAAGAATGTTTAAATCTTATTTTTATAAATTTAAAGGGTGGAAAGATTAAAAAAAACAACAAAAAAAAGCAAAAATATTTCGGATATTCTTTTCCAATAATTGTAAAAGAGGGGATTGTCAATATAAGGAGAAGAACTAAATAATGTATATAAAAAAGAGGAAGAAAAAATGTTATAAAAAGAAGAATTAGACCTTGTAAAATGATAAATCTTTTTATTTTACTATTTTTAATACAACTTAAAATAAAAAGAATTAAAAACTGCAAAAAGGGACCATAAATTATTCCAGTTTTGAGTTTTAAAATTAAAGACATTTTTTCTTCTCCTGACCTTCTCAAGGGAAAAAGAAAAATTGCTTTTAATGATTCAGGCCAACTTTTAATTATAATGTAAAGGAAAAATAAAGTCATAGGAAGAAATCCAAGAATAAAAAAATAATTTTTCATTTTTTTTCGGAAAAAATAAATCAAAGGAATATTCAAAAAAATAAAATTTTGTTTCAGGAAAAAAAGATAAGAAAAAGAAAACCCAGCAATTAATTCTTTTATTTTGTTTTTCTCTGAATTAATTAAATAATAAAAAAGTAAAAAGAAGAATAAATACCAGTGTTCATTCAGATTGCCATCACAATATGAAGGATAAACACGAAGACAAGTTATAAAAAATATTGAAAAAAGCCAATAGTAATCAATTAAATTTTCTCTTTTAAAAATTAGATAAATAAAAAATAAAATTAAGAAATTATGGATTAAGTCAACAAAATAAAGCACCCATCTTGAATCTGTAAATATTTTGAATAAAAAAGCGTAAATATAATAAATTCCAGGTAACTTTATTTCAAATATTTCTTTATACAATAACTTCCCTTTGTTAATTTGTTGAGCAACATATCCATAAGTTCCAGAATCAATAAACATTGGATAAAAATTTGGTAATGTTGATGGAACAATTAGAAAAAAATAAATCCCGAAAATTGGGATTAGAAACTTGTTTAACAATCTAAAATTTATTTTTTTTTCAATAAACATTATAATTTATATTAACATGAAAAAAACTTATGAAAAATATCTGTTTCTAATTTTTTTGTGGGCTTTAGTTTTAAGAATTGGTTTTATTTTAACACTTAACAATAACGTTGATGTCTGGGGTGACTGGTGGGATGAACTTGGATGGAAAATTGCATCAGGACAAGGATATTGGGTAAATAATCCATATTTTCCTGATGGGCCGAGATTTTATGCATGGAGAAGCCCAGGTTTTCCTTTATTTTTAGCGATTATTTACAAAATTTTTGGACATAATTATTTTGCCGCCAAAATAGGACTGGCAATTTTAAGTTCTTTAACTTGTATTCTTATATATTTCCTTGGAATAACACTTATTGATAAAAGAACTGGGCTTTTATCTGCTTTACTGTTCTCAATTTATCCACCATCTATTTTTTGGACTGGTTATCTTGCTCCTGTAACCCTTGAAATATTTTTAATGTGCGGATTTACATTTTTTTTGATGCTTGGAGAAAAGAATAGCAATATTTTTTATTATTTTATTAGTGGAATTTTTTTAGGATTTGGTATATTAACAAGAAGTTTATTTTTAATACTTTTGATTTTCCTTTTCATATATTTTATTTTATTTTACAGAGAAAAATTCTTAAAAAATTACCTTCTAATTACGATACCATGCCTTTTAGTTATATCTCCATGGGGTATTAGAAATTATAAAATCTTTAAAAAATTTTTGATTACCTCAACTGAGGGTGGTATAGTATGTTATATAGCAAACAATTCTAATTCTTTAAATGAACCTTCTGGTTATTGGAATCCGCCATTAGAATACTTTAAAAAATTTGAGGGCTTAAGTGAAATAGAAATAAATAACGCTCTTTATAAAGAAGCAAAAAATTTTATTCTTAATAATCCTAAAACGTATCTTAAACTAATTTTTGATAGATTTAAAAGATACTGGAGATTATACCCTCATACTTTTTCTGGGCCTGGAGAAAATTACAAAACCTATCATGTTATAATCGGCTTTTTAACATATACTCCCTTAATTTTTTTTGGATTTGCAGGATTATTAAAAAATATTAAAATTTGGCGCAAATTTTTATTTATATACTTTTTAATAATTGGTTGGTCTTTACCGATAATACTCTTTTTTAAAACAGTAATAAGATATAGAGAACCTTTATCACCATTTCTAATAATTTTTAGTGTTTTATTTTTTAAAAAAAATGTGGAAAAATAAAAAAGTATCGGTAATATTTCCAACATACAATGAAAAGGATTCCATAAGGCAGGCAATAGAAGATTTTTTTGCATCTGGTTATGTTGATGAAATAGTTGTTGTAAACAATAATGCAGTTGAAGGAACTGATGAAGAAGTAAAAAAGACAAAGGCACGTCTTGTTTATGAAAAAAAACAGGGATATGGTTTTGCCATTCAAAAAGGACTTTCTGAAGCAACTGGAGATTATTTAATTATTTCGGAACCAGATGGAACATTTGAAGGTAGGGATGTTATTAAACTTCTTGCTTATAGCGATGATTTTGATTATGTTTTGGGAACAAGAACAACGAGAGAACTTATCTGGAAAGGAGCAAATATGAATTTCTTTTTAAAATGGGGTAATTGGGCTGTTGCAAAATTAATGGAATTTCTTTACAATACAACAACTTTAACAGATGTTGGTTGTACAATGAGACTTATTAAAAGACCCTTATATGAAAAAATAAAAAATCATTTTACTGTCGGTAAAGAACATTTTGGGCCTGAAATAACGCTACTTGTTATAAAAACTGGAACAAAATTTATAGAAATCCCTGTTAACTATAAACCAAGAGTTGGAAAATCTTCTGTCACAGGAAGTATGAGAAAGGCATTTTTTCTTGGCTTAAAAATGATTCTACTTATTTTAAGATATAAATTTAAAAGAATAAAATTTTGAAAACAAAAAATGGTACTTTCATATCATAGAGTTAATCCTTGGTATAAGAGTGATGCGCTTACAGTAAATATTGAAGAGTTTAAAAAACAAATAGAGTATTTAATTTTTAAAAAATTTAAATTTTTAAAAGCAGATGAATATATATCAACAGGAAATGAAATTAGAAAAAAAGTCCTTTTAACTTTTGATGATGGTTTTGCAGACAATTATTGGTTTGCTTATGAATTTCTGGAAAAATTGAATATAAAACCACTGATTTTTTTGGTAGTAAATTATATCAATACAGATAAAATCTTTCTTCGTTACAAAAGTGTGGAAAAGGATAGATTTTTAAACTGGAAAGAAATTTTTGATATGGCTAAAAATGGTGTAGAATTTGGTTCTCACACTTTAACACATCCACATCTCACTTTACTATCGGAAGAGAAAATAAAAGAAGAGATAATAAACTCTAAAAAAATGATAGAAGATAAACTTGGAAAAGAAGTAAAATTCTTTTGTTATCCTTATGGAGAATTCAATAAAAAAATAGAAGAAATTGTAAAGAAAAGTGGTTATAAAAAGGCCTTTGTGACACCTAAAAGATTTAGAAGAACTTATTATTCCAATTTTACGATTAAAAGAGTCGGAATTTATGGACATAATAATTTTTTAATTTTTAAATTTAAAATATGGAAAGAATATCTGAAAGAAAATTTTTAGTTTTTATTTTATCGTTTAGTTTTATTTTGAGGATTTCCTTTGTCTTTTATTTGAAAAACTATCTTTATTTTGATGACGAGTTTGAATATCTAAAAATGGTTAAAAATTTTCTGTCAGGAAAGGGTTTAATTGTAAATGAGAATTTTAAAAGTTTTAGGCCACCTTTATATCCTTTAATTTTAAGTATTTTATTTTATTTAAAGTTTAATTTTCTACATATAAGAATTTTTCAGAGTTTAATTTCAACTTTTACAGTTTACATAATTTACCAAATCTCAAAGGAAATTTTTGGAAAAAAAGAGGGAACACTTTCTGCCATAATTTCTTCTTTTTATCCTTTTTTCATTTTTTATAATGGTTTTTTGTTAACAGAAACTTTCTTTCTTTTTTTTGTTGTTTTAAGCATTTTTTATCTAATAAAATTGAGTGATACAAACGGAATAATATCTTTAAAAGCAGGAGTTATAAGTGGAGTTGCTGGACTAACAAGACCAACCTTTCAAATTTTTATTCCTTTTGTAATTTTAAAATTGTTATTTTTAAAAGAAAATCTAAAATTAAAATTCAGAAAGGTCTTTTTTCTTGTTATCGGATTTTGCATAGTTTTATCACCATGGATAATTAGAAATTACAAAATTTTTAAAAAATTTATTCCAGGAACAACTATGGGTGGATGGGTTTTCTGGGAAGGAAATAATCCTTTTTCAGATGGAGGTCCCTGTTCTTATTTCCCCCAAAATATACATCAAATTGAAGAAATTACAAGAGATAAACTCTTATATAAAATGACAATAGAAGTAATTAAAAAAAACCCGAAAAGATTTTTATATCTACTTAAAAATAAATTTAAAAGATTTTGGAATATTGTCCCCAATGCTCCAGAGTTTGAAGAAAAAATTTTATACAGAATTATAAGTATTTCATCCTTTGGGATTCTTTTACCATTTTTTATAATCGGCTTTTTTGTTTCATTCAAAAATTCAAAAGCAAATTTTTTACATATACTGATTTTTATTTTTACAGTATTTCATATGATTTACCTTGCATCAATAAGATACAGATTACCAATTGAACCATTTTATATAATTTTTTCTGTTCATGGTTTTTTTTATACATTAGATTTGTTTAAGAAATTTTTTAGACCTAACACTTATTTGAAAATTTCTTGATATTAATTTGTATTCACTTTATAATTTCCTTAGGAGAACAAATTTTAATTGAAAAATGAAATTAAGTGTTATCATTCCGGTTTATAATGAAAAAAGAACTATTTTAAAAATTTTAAAAAAGGTTCTGGAAGTTCCTGTTGAAAAAGAAATAATAATAGTTGACGACGGAAGTACAGATGGAACAAAAGAAATTTTACAAAGTATTAATGATGAAAGAATAAAGATTATCTTCAAAGAAAAAAACGAAGGGAAGGGGACTGCTATAAGAGAAGGGCTTAAACATATTACAGGAGATATTGTGGTAATACAGGATGCTGATTTGGAATATAATCCATTTGACTGGTTAAAAATGATTGAATTTATAAAAGAAAAAAAAGTAGATGTAGTTTTTGGTTCAAGAATTCTTGGAAAAAATAAAAAATCTTCATTTGTTTTCCATTATGGAGGGAAATTGGTTACTTTTTTAACAAATTTACTTTATGGAACCAAATTAACAGATGCTCCTACTTGTTATAAGATGGTTAAAAAAGAAATTTTAGATAGGATTAATTTGAAATGTAAAAGATTTGAGTTTTGTCAGGAATTAACAGCAAAATTAAGAAAAAGGGGATATAAAATTTATGAAGTTCCTATAAGTTACAATCCAAGATCAATAAGAGAAGGGAAAAAGATAAGATGGAAAGATGGAATTGAAGCAATATGGACTTTGATAAAATATAAATTTATTGATTAAGAATGAAAAGAAATTTTTTTTATTTTATTAGTTCATTTTTACTCACTCTTATCTTTAGAATTCCTTACATTTTTCCTTATTTCTCAAATGTTGATGAACCAGAATATGCGCTTGTTGCTTACAAAATTTCAAAAGGAAGACAGATATACAGAGAAATATTTGAAAATAAAGGATTCGGCCTTGGATATATTTATTATTTCTTTTTAAAAATTTTTAAAGAAAACTATCTTTTAGCAGTTCATCTTTTTTATCTTTTTATCCTTTTTGTAAATACTTTTTTGATATTTAAAATTGTTGAAAAATATTCAAATAAAAAAGCATCTTTTTTTTCTTTAATTTTTTATCCTGTTTTAAGTACTCTTTTTTATCCAGTAGACGTTCATAAAGGGCCAGAATTTATTATTGTTTTTCTCGTATTACTTTCCTGGTTTTTGATTCTTTTTTCTCAGAATTACTTTTCAATTTTTCTATCAAGTATTTTAGTTGGCCTTTCTCTTTTTTTAAAACAGTTTGGTATATTGTTAATTTTTTCTTTTGTTTTTTTAGTATTTTTAAAAACTAAAAATCTGACCAAAACCATTGTAGGATTTGTGTTTTGCTTTATCCCTTTTATAAGTTTTCTTGCATACCTATTTCAAAAAAATATAATTTATGAATGGATTGAATGGAATATAAAATATCCACTTTTTCTAACTTCTAGTGTTAATGTTATCAAAAAAATATATTTTATTTTCCCTATGATCACAAGGATTTACTTTTTGAATCCTTTTCTTTTAATATTTGGGATAAACTTCTTCAGAAATAAAAATGAAAAAGTAAAAGACCTTCTTATTTTATTGTTTATTACTTTTTTATGGGGTGCTATTCATGGACTTCCATTTCCACATCATTATGTTCCATTTTTAACTTTATCAATTATTGTAGGAATAATTGGATATGGGAATTTTATAAGTAAACAAGAAAAAACGAAAATTTTAAATATTTTGATATTTTTTTCTATACTTCAATCAGTATTTTATTGGCACGGACTGGATTATTACAAAAGATGGATTTGTTTTATAAAAAACAGAGAATGGAAAAAAGAATTTGAAATTCAAAAATATTCAGAAATTATTGATTATATTGAAAAAAACACAAAAAAAGATGATAAAATTATTGTTTGGGGCTTTAATCCTAAAATATACCTTCTTTCAAATAGAGAACCTGGAACAAGATTTATAATACTTGATCCTGTCATTGGAGAAAATTTTGTCCATCCACCTTCTATACACCAATATCAACCTGCTTTAAATATTTTCTTGCAGGAACTTGAAATTTACAACATTAGACTTTTTATTGATGCAACTGACAATAGTTTAATAAATATGAGTTTTTACAAAATAGAAAAGTATCCCAAAATAAAAAAGTATTTAGATAAAAGATTCACTTTTGATAGGGAAATAGATAATTTTAAGATATATAAAAGAAAAAATGATTGAGTGTCCTTTGTGTAAAAGTAGAAGAATTTATAAAAGTTGGGAAGATGGAAATTATAAAATTTATAAGTGTACCAACTGTTATGTAAAATTTTTATATCCTATAGTTAAAGTTGAAAATTTGTATGATAGTTCTTATTTTCAAAAATGGTATATTGAGTTTTATCAGGAAAGAAAAAAATATTTTAAAAAAATTCTGAAGAAAATTAAAAAGTTAATCCCATCAAAAGGAAAAATACTTGATGTAGGGTGCGGAATTGGAATATTACTTGATTTAGCAAGTGAAATTGGTTATGAAGTTTATGGGCAGGATATTTCTGATTTTGCGATAGAATTCTGTTCCCAAAAAGGGTTTAAAGTCTTCAAAGGAAATCTTTCAAATCTAAATTTTGAAATAAAATTTGATATAATAACTATGATGGATGTAATTGCCCATATTAAGGAACCGGTAAATTATTTACAAAAATGTAAAAAACTTTTAGAAAAAGATGGAATTTTGATTATAAAAACACCATTACATTCAAATTATTTATTTTTTATTGCTAAATTATTTTCTTTCACAAAAAAGAGTAAATCAATCTTACATCTACCGGTTCAGATTTATCATTTTGATAAAAATTCTATTTCAAAATTGGCTTACTTTTCTGGATTTAAAATTTTAAAAATTTTAACTATAAAAGAATTTACTGGGAAAAAATTCAACCTTTTAAATTTATGGAAATTTTTTGTTGAAAAAAGTATAATTGTAATTTTGAAAAAATATGATGAATAAGAGATTTTTTTTGTTTTTAATATTAATGATAGGTATTTTCGTAAGAATTTTCAATCTTGGAAAACATTCTTTTTGGTGTGATGAATTACTTGCAATTTCTCTCGGTAAACATTCAATAAGATGGATGATTGATTATATAACTTTTAATGATGCACATCCCCCTTTATTTTATGCAATGGTTCATTTTTGGTTAAAACTTGGTAAAAATGAATTTATTTTAAGAATCTTACCTTTAATTTTTGGTATAATGTGCATCCCGAGCAGTTATTTTTTAGGAGAAAAATTCAAAAATGAAAAAACAGGTCTTTTTCTTTCACTTTTTATCTCTTTAAGTCCTCCCTTAATTTTATGGTCTCAAATCATTAAGTCCTATACCTTATTTACATTTTTAACGATCCTATCTTTTATCTCTTTCTTAAATTATATAGAAAAAAAAGAAAAAATTTTTTTAATAAACCTTGCCATTTTTAACATTTTACTTTTATATACTCATAATCTTGCTTTCATTGTGATTTTGATACAGATTCTTTCATTAATTATACTTAGAAAATTAGACTTAACTGTTTTATTTTCTCTATTAATAATCTTGATATTCTATTTTCCTTGGTTATTAAGAATCCCTTATCAAATTATTTTTACTCTTGGTGTTAGAAGACCTGTTCCTATAATTCTTAGATTTCCTTATACTCTTTTCTATTTTTTCCTTGGAGAAACTATAAATCCTTTCAATTTTAAAATATTAGTTCCCATTTTTTTATTTTATCTTTTTTTAATTCCTTTTTGTTTGAAATCATTTTGGGAATTAAACGATGAAAAAAAATGGATTTTAATAATTTCTCTTTTTCTCCCATTAATTCTTGTTTTTTTTCCCTCAACAGTTCCTCAAAATTTAATCCCATTTTCTATCTTTTATCTTTTGTTTTATAGTTTAGGGCTTGAAAATTTAAATAAAAAAAGCCGATTTTCACTTTTTTTCTTTTTAACTCTTATGCCGTCTCTCTACTTTTACTATTCCAATGATCCTTTTCAATATCAGGATGCCAGTAAATTAATTCCATATAAAGAAATATATGAAAAAATACAGAAATTTGAAAAAGAGGGGGATTTAATATTTACAACAGAAAATATTGACAAAAATATTTTGGCACCAATCCAGTGGTATTATCATGGTAAAAATCAAATAATTGAGATAGAAAACGAAGAAGATTTTAAAAAAATAAGTGATTTAGCAAAGAACAAAACACGATTTTTTCTTATCCTTGATAATATAAACAGGTTTGAAGTATCTGAAAGAGTAAAGAATTTTTTCAAATTAAATTTTGAAAAAATCTATGAAGAAAAATTTATCTTTAATGAAAAACTTTTAAGCAAATTAAAAGGAAAAAGAGAGTATTATTATCTGGTTGAAATGTATATTTTCAAGAAAAAAGAATAGTTGTATAATTAATTTCTTATGCAAGTAAAATATTTACTTGGAAATGAAGCAATTGCTTATGGACTTTATGAAGGGGGGATTGACGCCTCATTTGCTTATCCTGGAACTCCTTCATCAGAAATAACTGAATATCTTATTTCAATTGCAAATGATGATGTATATATTGAATGGAGTATCAATGAAAAAGTTGCTTTTGAAAACGCGTATGGTGTAAGTTTAACTGGCAGAAGAAGTTGTGCTATTATGAAACATGTTGGTTTAAATGTAGCTTCAGATGCCCTCTTAACATCTGCTTATACTGGAATTATTGGAGGATTAGTAATAGTTGTTGCTGATGATCCTTTTTCTCATTCATCTCAAAATGAGCAGGATTCACGAAGATATGTAAGTTTTGCAAGGATTGTATGTTTTGAACCATCAACTATACAAGAAGCAAAAGATTTAGCCTCATTTTCTTTTGAATTTTCAGAAAAATATAAAATTCCTGTAATTTTAAGAAGTGTAACAAGATTGTCTCACGGAAAATCCGATGTTTTGATAGGTGAAAGGGGAAAAAGAAAAAATTTAAGTTTAAATTTTATTAAAAATCCAGAACAATTGGTTATGGTTCCAACAAATGTAAGAAAAGCAATAAAAAAATTAAATGAGAAAATAGAATTAATCAAAAAAGATATTGAAAAATTAAAAATAAATAGGATTGAGAAAGGAGAAGGGAAAATAGGAATTATTGCATCTGGTCTGGGTTATATTTATACCAAAGAATTTATGGATATAAAAAATAAAAATTACCCTGTTTTTAAAGTTAGTACTTATCCAATTCCAGAAAAAAAGTTGGGAAAATTTTTGAAAGAATTAAAAAAAGTATACATTTTTGAGGAAGGAGACCCTGTTATAGAGGAATTTGTTTATATTTGCTCAAAAAAATATAATCCTGATTTAAAAATTTGTGGTAAATTAAGCGGGGATGTTAAAAAAGAAGGGGAATTGTCAGTTGAAGAAATAGAAGTATCTTTAACTAAAAAACAAAAAAAATTCTTTGCTTTTTCTTTACCTCAAAGGAATCCTTTGTTATGTCCAGGTTGTCCCCATTTGGGTTCATTTTATATTTTGAAAAAAGTTTTTGGGAAAGATGCAATTTATCCAGGTGATATTGGTTGTTATACCCTTGGTGTAAGATTTGGAACAATTGATACTTGTCTATGTATGGGTTCTGGAATTTCGATTGGGAGTGGCATTGCAAAATTTGAAAAAAAATATGTTATTTCAATAATAGGAGATTCTACTTTCTTTCACGCAGGAATTCCTGGACTTATAAATTCAGTTTATAACAAATCAAATCAAATTATCGCAATACTTGACAACAGAACAACTGCTATGACTGGGTATCAACCTCATCCAGGAACAGGAATAACTGCTAAAGAGGAAAAAACTATTGAAATAAATTTGAAAAAATTAATTGAAGGATGTGGTGTTGAAAATGTCATTGAAATTGATCCTTATAAGATTAAAAAATCCATTAAAGAAATAGAAAAATTCAAAGAAAAAAGGGGTGTAAAAGTTATTATTTTTAAAAGAGAATGTATTCAAATTTCCAATAAAGAAAAAAAGATTTATTATATAGACAAAAATATCTGTAAAAAGTGTAAGTTATGTTTAGAACTCAATTGTCCTGCAATAATTCAAAATAAAGAAATTTTAGAAATAAATATTTTATGTAACGGATGTGGAATGTGCAAAGAAATATGTTTTTTTGATGCTATTAAAGAAAAATGAAAAAATTTGACATTTTAATTTGTGGGGTAGGAGGACAAGGAATAATATTGTGTTCAAACATCATAGGGAATGCAGGAGTTATTGAAGGTTTACCTGTAAAAGGGTCAGAAATACATGGAATGTCACAAAGAGGAGGATCAGTAGAAGCGCATGTAAGATTAAATTGCAAACTAGGCCCTGTAATTCCTAAAGGGCAGGCAGATTTAATTATTGGTTTTGAACCACTGGAATCTGTTAGATATTTAAATTTTTTGAAACCTGATGGTATTGCAGTTGTAAATTCTTTTCCTATTCCAATATATGGATTAAAATATGAATATGAAGAGATTATAGAAATTTTAAAAACAAATGTTAAAAATCTTTATATTGAGAATTTTACATCAATTGCAGAAAGTATAGGTTCTATAAAAATTTTAAATGTTTTAATGCTTGGCTTTTCTTCTAAATTTATACCCTTAAAAAAGAAAAGTTTTATTGAGGCAATGAAAGTTTTAATCCCATCTAAATACTTTGAAATAAATTTAAAGGCATTTAATTATTTTGAAAAATAATTTTTGTATTGACTTTCTTATGTTTAATAATGTATTATTTAGTGATAATAAAAAGGGGAATGATTTATGGAAAAATATAAAGTAAACGTTGAATTTCTTAAGAATAAGTGCAATTATGAAATTTTAAATTTCAATACTACTGAAGAAGTTCCACCACTGGAAGGAATTATAGGACAGGATAGAGCAAAAAAAGCACTTGAATTTGGATTGAAAATTAAAAGTAAAGGATATAACATTTATGTTTCAGGAATTACAGGTAGTGGAAGGACAACATCTGTTGAACAAGCAGTTAGGAAAATTGCGGAAGAAGGAGAAACTCCTGATGACTGGTGTTATGTTTATAATTTTACAAATCCGGATATGCCAAATGCCTTAAGATTTCCACCTGGAAAAGCGAATGAATTCAAAAAAGATATGGAAATGTTAGTAAATGAACTTAAAATAGAATTGCCTAAAACATTTGAAAGTGAAGTTTATGAAGAACATAAAAATCAAATAATAAAGGAATTTCAAAATAAAAGGAATGAACTTTTTGAGCAAATAGAAAGGTCTGCTAAAGAAGCAGGTTTTCAGATAAAACAAACACCTTCAGGAGTAGTTTTTGTTCCTGTAATTGAGGGACAATTATTAAAGGAAGAAGATTTAGAAAAGTTAACAGACGAAGCGAAAAATGAAATAAGAAAAAAACAGGAAATGCTTTATGAAGAACTAAATGATATTTTAAGGAAAATAAGAGAATATGAAAAAGAAGCAAAAGAAAAACTAAATAAACTTGAAAAAGAAACTGCTCAATTTACCATTGCTCCAAGAATAAAAGAACTTAAAGAAAAATACAAGGAATTTGAAGATGTTTGTAAATATTTAGATGATGTTGAAAAAGACATGATAGAAAATGTTGAGGATTTTAAAGAAAGAAGAGAAATTGAATTATTACCTGGTTTAAAATTACCTGATAGAGAATCTTCATTATATAGATACACTGTAAATGTTTTGATAGATAATTCACAAACAAAAGGCGCACCTGTTGTAAAGGAAACAAATCCTACTGCATACAATTTATGTGGAAGAATAGAATATAGACCCCATTTTGGAGCAATGGTAACTGATTTTACAATGATAAAACCAGGAGCACTTCATAAAGCCAATGGTGGATATTTAATTCTGCAGGTATTAGATGTTTTAAAAAATTACTTTGCATGGGAAACTTTAAAAAGAGCATTAAAAAATAATGAAATTATTATTGAGGACTTAAATGAACAATTTAGATTGATAAATACACCAACATTAAGACCACAACCAATTCCTCTTGATGTAAAAGTTATTCTTATTGGACATCCTATTTTTTATTATCTTTTATATGCTTATGATGAGGATTTTAGAAAACTTTTTAAAGTAAAAGCAGATTTCAGTTTACTTATGGATAAAAATGAAGAAGGATATAAAAATTATTCTGCCTTCATAAGCAAAATATGTAAAGAAGAAAATTTAAGACCTTTTGATAAATATGCTGTTGGTAAAATTATAGAATATGGCTCAAGAATTGTTGAAGATAGAGACAAATTAACAACCAGATTTATTGAAATTGCAGATATTATTAGGGAAGCAAATTTCTGGGCCGAAATGGACAATTCCCCTGTAGTTCAGGAAAAACATGTCAAAAAAGCCCTTGAAGAAAAAATATATAGATCTAATCTTATTGAAAAAAGGATTGAAGAATTGATTAAAGAAGGTACGATAATGGTTGATACAGATGGTGAAAAAGTTGGACAAATTAATGGTTTATCTGTTATTTCCTTAGGTGATTATACTTTTGGAAAACCATCAAAGATAACTTGTAATGTTTATGTAGGAAAATCTGGTGTAATAAATATAGATAGAGAAGTAAAACTTGCAGGTAGAATTCATAATAAAGGCTTTTTAATTCTAAATAATTATATTCTTGAAAAGTATGGAAGTCAAGGCCCTATAGCATTTTCTGCAAGTATATGTTTTGAACAATTATATGAAGAAATTGAAGGAGATAGTGCATCCTCAACAGAAATATATGTTCTACTATCTGCACTTGCAAATGTTCCTATAAAACAAGGAATTGCAGTAACAGGCTCTGTCAATCAAAAAGGGGAGATCCAACCAGTCGGTGGTATAAACGAAAAAATTGAGGGATTTTATTATACTTGTAAAGCAAAAGGATTAACAGGAAAACAAGGAGTAATAATTCCAGAAAAAAATTTAAAACATTTGATTTTAAATGATGAAGTTATTGAAGCAGTTGAAAAAGGACTTTTCCATATATGGGCAGTTAAAACAATTGATGAAGGAATAGAAATTTTAACAGGTATACCTGCAGGAGAAAAAAGAGAAGATGGAACTTATCCAGAAGGGACTATTAACTATCTTGTTTCAAAAAGATTAGAAGAACTTACAGAAAAATATTTAAAGAGCATAAAAGGGAAAAAGAATAACAAAAAGAAAAACAAGGAGAAAAAATGAATATATTGTTTTTAGCACAGGCACCACCTCCACAACCATCTCCATTTAGTGCCTTATTACCTTTAATTTTGATATTTTTTGTTTTTTATTTTCTTTTAATCTTGCCTCAACAAAAAAAGGAAAAGTTAAGAAAAAAAATGCTTGATGAACTAAAGGAAGGAGATAAAATTGTCACAATTGGGGGACTTATAGGGGAAGTTGAAAAAATAAAAGATGAAATTGTCACTGTAAAATTTAGAGAAAACACAAAAATTGATATTGTAAAAAATGCAATTTCTCAAGTAATTGAAAAAAAGAAAGAATGATTAAAACTGGATATTTTGATGTCGTAAACGGATGTGCAGGAGATATGCTTGTTGGAAGTATAATAGATGCAGGCCTTGATTTGAAACTTCTTGAAAATGAACTTAAAAAATTACCAATTAAAAATTATAGAATAGAAATAAAAAAAGTAAAAAAGGAAACCCCATGGGGACATTTTATAGAAGGAACTCAATTTTTTGTTAAGCCATTAGAAAAATGGGATGATAGAACACCTTATAAAAAAATATTAAAAATAGTTGAACAAAGTAGTTTTGAAGATAGAATAAAAGAAAAAATTTTTAAAATATTTGATATTCTTGCAGAAAATGAAAGCATTGCCCATAAAGAAAAAAAGGAAAAGGTCCATTTTCATCAAGTTGGACAGATAGATGCGATAGTTGAAATAGCAAGTGCTGTTCTTGGAATAGAATTACTAGGAATTAAAAAAATATTCTCAAGTCCAGTAGGTTTAGGAAATCCTGCACCTGTAACTTGTGAAATTTTAAAAGGTGTCCCTGTTATTTTTAAAAATACTGATTTTGAAATTTCAACTCCAACAGGTGTTGCCATTTTAAAAGGACTTGCTGATTTTACACAATCTTATTTGAATTTTTATATAGAAAAAGTTGGATATGGTGCTGGAACAAGAGATGAACCAAAACCCAATGTTTTGAAGTTTCTAATTGGATATATTGATGAAGAGGATAAGGAAATAATTGTAATTGAAACAAATATTGATGATATGAATCCAGTTTTTGTTGGTAATTTAATAAACAAACTTTTAAATTCAGGTGCAGTCGACGTTTCCGTTTTTCAGGGGATAGGTAAAAAAAATAGACCAGTTTTTAAAATAGAAGTTATTTGCCGTGAAAAAGATTTTACAAATGTAAGTAAAGTGTTATTTGAAGAAAGCACAACAATTGGCTTCAGATTTAGAAAAGAGAGAAGATTAATTTTAAAAAGAGAAATAAAAGAAATAGAAACTGAATATGGAAAAGTTAGAGTAAAATTTTCTTATTTTAATGGTAAAATTGTTAACATTTCTCCTGAATTTGAAGATTGCAGAAAAATTTCAGACTTAAAAAAAATTCCACTTAAAAAGGTTTTTGAAAGCATATATAAAAAACTGGAAATAGAGTAAAAATTATGATAGAATAAATTATTTAAATTTATGTTTGTTGGAACCTTAAAGATTGAGTTGATAATTCCAGGAAGTACAAGTTTAAAAGATAAAAGAAGAGTAATACAATCATTAAAGAATAAAATAAAATCAAAATTCAATGTTTCAATTGCTGAAATAGACTATCATGACAAATGGCAAAGATCTCTTATTGGTTTATGTTTTGTTAATGGAGAAAAGAAGGAAATAGAAGATATATGTCTGAAAATAAAGAATGTTATTTTTGAAAATAGTGAAGTTTTAGTTATAAATGAAATAACTAGAATTATATATGTAGGAGAAAATGAATAAATTTGAAACGAAATACAATCCAAGTGAAGTTGAGGAAAAAATATATAAAATGTGGGAAGAAAAGAATTATTTTTATGTGAAAACGGAGAATACAAAAAAGAAATATGTTATAGTAATTCCTCCTCCTAATATAACAGGATTTCTTCATATGGGACATGCTCTCAATAACACCATTCAAGATATTTTAATTAGGTGGAAAAGAATGCAAGGATTTAATGCTCTTTGGGTTCCTGGAACAGACCATGCTGGTATAGCAACTCAAAATGTTGTAGAAAAAGAATTATTAAAAAAGGGATTGACAAGAAAACAATTGGGTAGAGAGAAATTTATTGAAGAAGTCTGGAAATGGAAAGAAGAATATGGTTCAAGAATCATATATCAGTTAAAAAAACTTGGTGCATCTTGTGACTGGACAAGAATAAGATTTACAATGGACCCAATGCTTTCAAATGCAGTGAAAGAATGCTTTGTAAGATTATATAAAAAAGGATTAATCTACAAAGGTAAAAGAATTATTAACTGGTGCCCACGATGCGAAACTGCTCTCTCAGATGATGAAGTTGAATATGAAGAAGTTAACAGTTTTTTATATTATATAAAGTATCCTCTTTTAAAAGGTGGTTTTATTGAAGTAGCAACAACTCGACCAGAAACAATGCTTGGAGATACTGCAGTTGCTGTTAATACTAAAGATGAAAGATACAAAAATCTAATCGGTGAAAAAGTTAAACTTCCATTTGTTGAAAGAATTATTCCTATTATAGGTGATGAAAAAGTTGAAATTGAATTTGGAACTGGTGCTGTAAAGATTACACCTGCTCATGATCCAAATGACTTTGAAATTGGGCAGAAACACAATCTTGATTTTGTTATAATAATGAACGAAGAAGGTATTATGAATGAAAATGCAGGAAAATTTAAAGGTTATGAAAGATTTGAATGTAGAAAATTGATAATTGAAGAATTGAAAAAACTTGGACTTTTGTCTAAAATTGAAGATTATACTACAAGAATTGGCCATTGTTATAGATGTTATACGATTATAGAACCTTATCTTTCAAATCAATGGTTTGTCAAAATGGCACCACTTGCAGAACCTGCTATTAGAGTTGCAGAAGAGGGCAGATTAAAGTTTTATCCTGAAAGATGGAAAAAAGTTTACTTACACTGGCTTTATAATGTGAAAGATTGGTGTATAAGTCGTCAAATATGGTGGGGACATAGAATCCCTGTATGGTATTGTGAAAATAATTGTCCACCAATTGTTGAAAAAGAAGAAGTTAAAGTTTGTCCTTATTGTGGAAATAAAAAAGTTCATCAGGATGAAGATGTTCTTGATACTTGGTTTTCTTCTTGGCTTTGGCCTTTTTCTGTTTTTGGCTGGCCTGAAAAAACAAAAGATCTTGAAATATTCTATCCAACTGATACCTTGGTAACTGCTCAAGAAATTTTATTTTTCTGGGTCGCAAGAATGGTTATGGCAGGTCTTGAATTTATGGGAGAAATACCTTTTGAAAATGTTTATATTCATGGAACGGTAAGGGATGAAACAGGTAAAAAAATGAGTAAATCCCTTGGCAATGTTATCGATCCTGTAGAAATAATAAACAAATATGGAGCAGACAGTTTGAGATTTGGGCTTATATCTTTAACAGCCTTTGGACAAGATGTTTTTTTACCACCTGATTTTTATATTAAAGGAAGAAATTTTACAAATAAGTTATGGAATGCCAGCAGATATATTTTTAAAAAATGCGAAGAATTGAATATAGAAAAAGTGAAAATAAAATTTGAAACAAAAAATTTAAATTTCCCAGAAAATTGGATACTTTCAAAACTTAATGAAATAATCGAAAAAACAACTAAATCTCTTAATAATTTCTATTTTAATGAATCTCTAAATAATTTATATGATTTCTTCTGGCACGATTTTTGTGACTGGTATTTGGAAATTTCAAAAGTTTATCAGGACATAGAATATTTAAAAAGTGCTGTCATTCCAGTTCTTTGTAAAACTTTGATTACTTCCTTGCAATTATTACATCCGTTTATACCTTTTATTACTGAACAAATATGGCAGAATTTTAAAAATGTTGTTGAACTTAATTGTGAAAGTATAGTTATAAGTTCCTGGCCAGAAAGTGAAAAATATAGAGATGAAAAAAGTATAAAAAAATTTGAAAAAATTAAGGAAATAATAGTTTCTATAAGAGATCTAAAAGCAAAATTTGAAATCCCTTTATCTAAAAATATAGATTGTTATTATGAAGGGGAAATTGACAAAATAGAGGAAAATATTATAAAAAAACTTTCAGGAGTGAAAGAAATTAAAAAATTTGATGAAACAAAGATAAAAGAAAAGAATTTTTTTGTTAAACATTTATCTTCTGGTAGACTTGGTATTTCATTCGGAGGTATAATAAATATCTTAAAAGAAAAAGAAAGGAAAGAAAAAGAACTTGAAAAACTTAATAAAATATTAAAAGAAATTGAAAAAAGACTTAATAATAGCGAATTTTTAAGCAAAGCACCCTATGAAATTATAGAAAAAGAAAAGAAGAGAAAAGAAGAAATAGAGGAAAAAGTGAAAAATATAAAGAAAGATATTGAATTTATAGAAAAAAGGAGAGAATAAATGTATGCATTTATTGAAATTGGGGGTAAACAAATTAAAGTAAAGGAGGGTTTGAAATTTTCTACTTTTAGAATAAAAAATAAAAAAATTGGTGAAGAAATTGAATTTACACCTGTATGTGTAATTGAGGATAATAAAATAATTACAGACAAAAACGAACTTAAAAAAGTAAAAGTTATTTGTGAAATCGTTGAGGAAAAAAAAGGTAAAAAACTTTATGTTTTCAGAAAAACAGCAAAAACAGGATATAGAAGAGGAATAGGGCATAGAGATAGGTTAAGTATATTAAAAGTAAAAAGTATAATTAAAAAGTGAAAAAACTTATAGAAAATATACCAGAAAGATTTTCAGGCAAAAGGGGAGTCCTGATATTAATAAAAGACAAACCGACTTATGAATTAGAAGAAGAAAATGAAGAACTTACAGGATTAGCAAAAACACTTGGAATAAAAATAGTAGAACGATTTTTTATAAATCTTGCGCAAATAAATCCAGCGACATATATAGGGAAAGGTAAATTACTTGAGATAAAAGAATTTATAAAGAAAAACAATATTTCTCTTTTGATATTTGAAAAAGACCTTTCACCTGTTCAAGTTAGAAATATAGAAGAAATTTTGAATATAAAAGTCATAGACAGGTCTGAATTAATTTTGTACATTTTTGGAGAACATGCAAAAACAAAGGAAGGTAAAATACAGGTTGAACTTGCTCAATTGACTTATTTACTTCCAAGATTAACAGGACATGGAGTTTTCCTTTCAAGATTAGGTGGCGGACTTGGAACAAGAGGACCTGGAGAAATGAAATTGGAAGTTTACAAAAGGAGAATAAAAGAAAGAATACACAATTTAAAGGAAAAAATAAAAGACATTGAAAGACATAGAGAAATTTTAAGAAAATCAAAAGAATTCTTTCCTTCTGTTTCCTTACTTGGATATACTAATGTTGGTAAAAGTAGTCTTCTTAATGCCTTAAGTTCTTCAAATTTATATGTTGCTGATAAACTTTTTGCAACTTTAGATCCTGCCACAAGAGGAGTTTATCTTGGAGATGGGAAAATATGTCTTGTTACTGATACTGTTGGACTTATGAAAAATATTCCTCATCATCTTATTGAAGCATTTAAGTCAACATTGGAAGAAGTTAAATATTCAGATTTAATTCTGTGTGTTTATGATATTTCAAAACCAAATCTTGAAAAACAAAAAAACACAATTTTTGAAGTTTTAAAAATTCTTCAAATTGAAGAAAAACCAAAAATTGATGTTTTTAATAAAATAGATTTAATATCAAAAGAGGAAATTGAAATGATGAAAAATCAATATCCTGACGCTATTTTTGTTTCTGCTAAGACAAAAGAAGGTATTGATAATTTGAAAAAAGTTTTAAAGGAGTCTTTGTATGGCAGTAAAGTTATCTGAAAAAGATGAAATAAAAGTAAATGAAATAGTGGATATTTTAAAAAATAAAAATTCTTTTTTAATCACGTCACACATTAATATTGACGGTGATGGGATAGGAAGTGAAATTGCGCTTTTTATAGGGCTTAAAAAATTAAGAAAAAATGTTGAAATTATTAACCAAGACAAATTACCAAAAATGTTTAAATTTCTACCCTATTCAGATAAAATAAAAATTTTTAATGAAAAAATAAAAGAAAAAAACTTTGATGTTGGAATAATTATTGATTGTGGTAACATAGAAAGAGTTGGAGAATTAAAAGATTTTATTTTAAATCTTCCCTTTCTTATAAATATAGATCATCATTTAACAAATTCCAACTTCGGGCATATTAACTGGTCAAATCCCATCTTTTCTTCCACTGGAGAAATGATTTATTTTATCTGTAAAAAATTAGGCCAAATTAACAAAAAACAAGCGATCTGTCTTTATACTTCAATTCTTTATGATACATACTGTTTTACACATCACTTAAGTAATTTTACTTTTGACATTGTAAAAAATCTTCTAACTAAAGGGATAAATCCTGAAAAAATTGCACAGAGAATATTTTTTGAAAAATCTATTAAGTCCGTCAATTTATTCAAAGAAGCACTCAAAACATTTAAATTTTATAAGAAACTATCTCTTTGTACAATGGAAATTTCAAATAAACTTTTAAAAAAAACCAGAACTCAAGAAGAACATACAGAAGGTTTTGTAGATTTTTTAATTTCAATTAAAGGGGTAGAAGTTGGCATTTTATTTAAAGAAAGAGCAAATGGAGTAAAGGTAAGTATGAGAAGTAAAGGAAAGGTAGATGTTGAAAATATAGCAAAAAAGTTTGGTGGAGGAGGGCATAGAGAGGCAGCAGGTTGTTTTTTTGAAAATAAAAGTTTAAAAGAAGTTGAAAAAATAATTTTAAAAGAATTGCAATGAACGGGATTCTAAATATTTATAAACCTAAAGGTATAACTTCCTATGATGTAATAAGAATTTTGAAAAAAGAATTTAATTTAAAAGAAAAAATTGGACATGGTGGAACGCTTGATCCTATTGGGGAAGGAGTTTTAATTATACTTATAGGCAATATGACAAAGATATCTTCAAAATTAATTAATTTTCATAAAGAGTATATTGGAGAAATATTGTTAGGAGTAAAAACAGACACTGATGACATAGAAGGAAATATTATAGAACAAAGACCGGTTGAAAATTTAAAAGAAGAGGATATAACAAGAGTAATAAAAAGTTTTGAAGGGGAATATGAACAAATTCCACCATCTGTTTCTGCTATAAAATATAAAGGAAAACCATTGTATAAATATTTCAGAAAGGGTATTATAATTACTCCAACTCCAAGAAAAGTTTTAATTAAAAAAATAGAAGTTTTAAGCATAGATTTACCATATGTAAAATTTAAAGTATTATGCTCAAAAGGTACTTACATTAGGGCTTTATGTAGAGACATAGGAGAAAAACTTGGATGTGGAGGAACACAAAATAGTTTAATCAGAACAAAAGTTGGACCTTTTAGAATTGAAGAAAGTGTTAAAATTGAAGATTTAAAAAAAGATGGTATTGAAAAATACTTGATTTATCCAAGTGAACTAGTTAAAATTATTCAGAATTTTTAACAAAATGGTTAAAGAACTCAAAATTAGTGTTGCTGGAATCAGAGGGATTTATCCTGAAGTTTTAAGACCCGATTTGGTTCAAAAATTTGCTTTTGCTTATGGAAATTTCATAAAAGAAAAAAAGATATATGTTGGTAGAGACACAAGAATTTCTGGAAATGTTTTAAAATTAACTGTAATAGCATCTCTTCTTGCCTGTGGAAAAAATGTTGTTGACCTTGATATTGCTCCAACTCCACTTGTTGAATATGTAGTTGAAAAAAATAAAAAAAGTGGAGGAATTGTAATTACAGCAAGCCATAATCCTTTTCAATACAACGGGATTAAGTTTCTTTCAAAAAGAGGAACTTTCTTAAATGAAAAAGAAGGCCAGCAATTGATTGAAATTTACAATAAAGGCAATTTTCTTTTTTCAAAAAGAACAGGAGATATTTTAATTGAAGAGAATATTGTTGAAAAATATTTTGAAGAAATTTATAAAAATGTTGATAATGAAAATATAAAGAAAAGCAATTTCAAAATTGCTGTTGATGTATGTCAAGGTGTCGGTGCTTTATATACCAAAAGATTTCTTGAAAAATTTAACTGCAAAGTTGAAATTTTAAACGAAAAACCTTATGGTTTTTTTTCTCACGATCCTGAACCTAAAAAAGAAACTCTGAAACAACTTTCACAATATATTAAAGAAAAAAATGTAGATATTGGATTTGCTCAAGATCCTGATGGAGATAGATTGGCAATAGTTGATGAAAAAGGGAATATCATTGGTGAGGAATTAGTCCTTGCAATATGTTTAGACAATATTCTTGAAAAAATAAAAACACCTGTTGTGGTAAATGTTTCTACTTCAATGATTATTGACTATATTGCAAATAAACATGGCGTCAAAGTTTATAAAACGAAAATTGGTGAAGTAAATGTAGTTGAAAAAATGCGAAAAGTAAATAGTTTAATTGGTGGAGAAGGAAATGGAGGTGTAATTTATGCTCCAGTTCATTATGGAAGAGACAGTTTTGTCGGAATGGCTTTAATTTTAGAATATATGGCAAAAAAAGAGAAAAAAATATCAGAAATCCTATCTGATTTTCCTATTTATTATACAAAAAAAGAAAAGTTTGAGATTGATTCTAAAAAAATAAACATTATAATGAAAAAATTAAAGTTAAAATACAAAAAAGAAAAAATAGACTTTACAGATGGAATGAAAATTATAAGAAAAAATGGTTGGATTCATATTAGACCTTCAGGTACAGAACCTGTTTTGAGATTAGTTGTAGAAAGTACAAATGAAAAAATTCTAAATGAATATTTTGAAGAATTTAATTCTTTTATTTTTGAAAAGGTATGAGTTATAATTAAATAATGAAGACATTCAGTTTTTTAAAAGAAAGAGCAAGAGAATTTTGGGAAAGGGGTTTTGAAGATTTAGAAAAGAAAAGATTTAATCTTGCTGCTTTTGACTTTGAACAAGCAATACAACTTTTTATAAAATACTTGATAGGTTTAAAAGTGGGTGACTGGCCTAAAACACATTATTTTTATGAACTTATAAAAGAATTGGCAGATGTTTATGACTGTGAAGAATTTTTAAAATTCTATAAGGAAAATGAAATATTTTTTAGTGATTTAGAAGACGCTTATTTTACATCAAGATATTTTGATAAAAAATTTAGTGAAAATTTGATTAAAAGTATAATAAAAAATTGTGAGGAATTTTTAAATTTAATTAAAAAATTAATAGGAGAAAGTTTATAGAAAATGAATAAAACACATATTTCAATTCTTAAAGAGATTTCCCAAGAAAGAGAAAAGTATTTTAAAGATTACATTAAATTTACTGCTGAAATTAAAAAAAAAGCAGAAAAATTATTAAAGAATGTAAAAGTACTGATTTTTGGTTCAGTTATTAAAAATTTATACCATCCATTTTTAAGTGATATAGATATCTTGGTGATTTCAGACAATTTACCCAAAAACTGGGAAGATAGAAGATTTATTAAATTAAAATTAAAACCATTTGGAAGCCCATTTCAAATCCATCTTGTTACAAATGAAGAATATGAAAATCAGTATAAAAATTTTATAAAAGAAGATTATATTGAAATTTAAATTTATAGATTAAAAAACAAGAAAGTATAGCACAAAATAGAAGATTTTTTAGTTTATCAACTAAATTATGGAGTAATTTGATATTTTTCAAATCTATTTCTTTTTTCTATCAGTTTTTATGCATTTTAAAAACTTACGTATCTCTCAAAAATTCAGCATTAAGACAAAAGAAAGAAAAAGTGTTAAAATAATTTAAGCCCGCGTAGTTCAGTGGTAGAACAACCCATTCGTAATGGGTAGGTCGTCGGTTCAAATCCGACCGCGGGCTTTTTAAAATAAGCATGTTAAGTTATAATATAACAGATAACAGGAGAATAAATAAAAATGGAAAAAATTATAAGTGAAACCTTAGACCCACAACAAAATTACTGGAGAATATATCCAAGCAAAGAAGAAATTTTCTTAAAGTCAATCTCAGGAGTAAAAAATGGCATTGGGATTACTCTTTTTTTTGGTTCACATATGAATAATTTTTCTCATTTTCTTTATACTATAAATTTTTCTACATCTGAATTTACAGATGAAAGATTTAAGGATTTCTCTTTTTTTAAAAAACAATGGAATAAAAGTAAAAATGGAAAAATTACAATCTTTTTTGACGAGAATATCTCGGATCCTCAAAAAAGTTCTTTAATTATTAAAAGTATTTCTAAAACTGGCAAAGAATCAAAAGAATATAAAATAAATGTTAACTTTTATCCTGAAGAATTTTACAAAAAAAGAAACTTGACATCTTGTGGTTGGTTAATCATTCAAAATAGTGACATCAACATTTTTACAACGTGTATAGAAGATTGGATTGTAAAAAAACCTACATCTAAAGAAAAAAAATATGCTTTTGAAAGATGGGGAGAAAAGATTAAAAATATATCTTTAGATTATGAAAAAGCAAAGGTTATTGCAAAAGAATTGATAAATTCTCTTCACAAACATCGTGGAATACCTTCTGATATTATGGAAAATGTTTCTCCCTTTCAACAATATGAAAGAGCAATTTCAGGTAAAGACAAGGTTTGGTGCAGTAATATTGCAAATATTTTTGTATATGCCTGCAATAGTTTCAATATTCCTGCAAGAATTATTGGAATGGATTATCCAACTCCTTTTAAAGGAAAAAATTATTATATAAAAATTGCAGAAGGACATGCTACAACAGAAATATTTTCCGAACATCTCAATCAATGGATATGGATGGATTTAACTTTTAATATATTGGGGAGTTTCATTATAAAAGAATATTTATTAAATACATTTGAATTTTATCTTGCTTTAAATTCAAAACAAATAAAAAAACTTCAGATTGTAGAATATGATCCTGAAACAAAAACAGAAAAAATTATTCCTGTACTAAAAAGTGAAAAATTAAATTTAATATTGAACTATTTTAAAAAAGACCAAAAATTTAATTATTTTAAAAAGGAAAGGAAATGTTGAAATTTTTAACTGCAGGTGAATCCCATGGTAAATGTTTGATAGGTATCTTAGAAGGCATGGTTTCAAACATGCCTCTTACTGAAGAAGATATAAATAAAGAATTGGAGAGAAGACAGAAAGGATATGGTAGAAGTGAGAGAATGAAGATGGAAAAAGATAGGGCTGAAATTTTAAGTGGTGTAAGAAATGGAAAAACAACAGGTGCTCCAATAACAATTTTAATAGAAAATAAAGATTGGGAAAACTGGAAAGATTTTATGAACATAGAAAAGGTTAAAGAAGGCAAAGAAAGATATATACCAAGACCGGGTCATGCTGACCTAAGTGGTTTTTTAAAGTATAATTTTGAAGATTTAAGAAATGTAATAGAAAGAGCAAGTGCAAGAGAGACAGCGATAAGGGTAGCGATTGGAGCAATATGTAAAAAACTCTTGAATGAATTTGGTGTTAAAATTTACAGTAGAGTAAAAAGAATAGGAAGTGTTGAAGATGAAGGAAATATTAATGATATAAAAGAAAATTATGAAAAAATTGAAACCTCTTTAACAAGGTGTCTTAAAAAAGAGAAAGAAATGATGGAAGAAATTGATAGAGTTAGTAAAAATGGAGACACAATAGGTGGTATTTTTGAAATTATTGTTGAAGGTGTCTGCCCTGGTCTTGGAAGTTATGTCCACTGGGAAAAACGGCTTGATGCAAAAATTGCTTATATTTTAATAAGTATACCAGGGGTTAAAGGAGTTGAAATAGGTCTAGGTTTTGAAGGAGTAAACCTTTCTGGTTCTCAATTTCATGATGAAATATTTTATAAAAACAAAATCCAATGGAAAACAAATAATAGCGGTGGAATTGAAGGAGGAATGACAAATGGAAATGATATCTGGATTAAATGCTTCATGAAACCTATTCCAACATTAAAAAGAGGACTTTCTTCTATTGATATAAGAAATTTAGAAGAAAAAAAGTATGAGTATGAGAGAAGTGATATATGTGCCGTAATACCTGCTTCTATAATTGGTGAAAATTTACTTGCATTTATTCTTGCCTCGGAATATATTGAAAAGTTTGGAGGTGATTGTCTTGAAGATTTAAAAAACAATTACAAAAATTATATTCAAAGAATCAAAAAATTCTGGATTTAAACAAAATGGAAAAAAATATAGTTCTTGTTGGCTTTATGGGAACAGGAAAATCAGAAGTTGGAGAATTACTTGCTAAAAAACTTGGTAGAAAATTTATAGACACAGATAAATTGATTGAAGAAAGAGAAAAAGATAGAATAGCAAGAATTTTTCAGGTTAAAGGAGAAGAATACTTTAGAAATCTTGAGGAAAAAATAATAGAAGAAGTATCAGAATATAAAAATTGTGTTATTGCAACTGGTGGAGGGGCTTTAATCAGAGAAAAAAATTATTTGAATTTAAAAAAAAATGGGATTTTAATTTGTCTTACCGCAACACCTGAAGAAATTTACAAAAGAACTTTACCTAAAAAAGATAGACCACTATTGATGAAATCAAAAAATGTGATTGAAACAATTAAAGAATTACTTGAAAGAAGAAAACCATATTACTCAAAAGCAGATTATACTATAGACACAACAAAGAAAAAAATAGAGGATGTTGTTGACGAAATAATTGAAATTGTAAAAAAGGAAAATGGAGAAAATCCGAGTAAATCTTGGTGATGAGAATAGTCACAATATTTACATTGGCTATCCACTTGAAAAAATTGCTGAAAATTTAAAGTTTGAAATTTTTGGTAATAAAATAATAATCTTAAGTGATAAAAATGTTTTTTCACTTTATGGTGAAAATTTAAAAAAAAATCTTAAAAATACTGGTAAAAAAATAAAAGAAATTGTTATACAACCAGGTGAAAAACAAAAAAATTTAAAAACTGTCCTGAATATAATAGAAAAACTTCTTGAGTTTCAGGTAAATAGAGATGATTTAATTTTAAATCTTGGGGGAGGAGTCATAAGCGATATCGGTGGTTTTGTTGCTTCAATTTATATGAGAGGCATCAAATATGGAAATATTCCAACAACTTTACTTTCTCAAGTAGATGCTTCCATAGGCGGAAAAACAGGAATAAATATGGAAAAAGGGAAAAACCTTATTGGTTCATTTTACCAGCCAGTTTTTATTTACATTGATTTAAAAACTCTTTCTACATTACCTTATAGAGAAATTAAACAGGGTTTAAGTGAAATAGTAAAATATGGTGTAATTAAAAATAAAGATATTTTTGAAAAATTAGAAAAAATTCAAATTGAAGAACTTGAAGAAAATTTTGAATATCTGGTAAAAGAAAGTATAAAGATAAAAGTGAACATTGTTGAAAAAGATGAAAAAGAAAAAAAGGGATTAAGAGAAATTTTAAATTTTGGACATACTCTTGGACATGGAATTGAAATTTCAAATTTAAAAAGATTTTCACATGGAGAGGCGGTTTACCTTGGGATGCTTGGAGAAAGTTTTATTTCTTATAAAAAAGGAATATGTGATATAGATATTTATAAAAGAATTAAAGAACTTGGAGAAAAATTTAATTTTTTGACAACTTACGAAAAAATTAATATTGAAATCTTGGTAAATTTTTTGAAATATGATAAAAAAATAAAAAAAGAAAAGTTGAGATTTGTTTTACCAGAAAAAATTGGTAAATGCAAAATTGGAGTTGAAATTGAAGAACAGGAAATTATAAGGATTTTGAAGGAGTTGAAAAATGCAGAAAAAAATTGAAGAAATAAGAAAAAAAATAGACAAAATTGATGAAAATCTGGTCAAACTTCTAAACGAAAGAGGTGAACTTGTAAAGGAAATATTTGAAATAAAAAAGGAAGAAAAAAAACCATTTTTTGACCCTTCAAGAGAAAAAAGAATAATTGAAAGACTGATAAGAAAAAATGTAGGAATTTTAAAACCAGAGGATATTAAAGTTATAATGGAAACTATTTTTAAAGTTTACAGAGGGATGTTTAAAGAAATTACTGTTGCTTATCTTGGGCCTGAAGGAACTTTCACTCATCAAGCAGCACTAGAGAAATTTGGAGAAAAAGCAAAATACATTCCTGTCAAAACAATTGATGAAGTATTCAGAGAAGTTGAAAAACAAAGAGCAGATTATGGAGTTGTCCCTATTGAAAATTCAATTGAAGGAGTTGTGACGCATACTTTAGATGTCTTTCTTGAAAGTGAACTTAAAATAACATCTGAAATTCTTCTTGAAATTCATCATTACCTGCTTTCTAAAGAAAAATCAATAAAAAATATAAAAAAACTTTATTCACATCCTCAAGCAATTGCTCAGTGTAGAAACTGGATAAGTGAAAATTTGAAGGACGTTGAAATCTTTGAAACTGAAAGTACAGGAAGTGCTGTAAAAAAAGCATTAAAAGAAAAAAATTCTGCAGCCATTGCTTCTGAAATTGCATCTTCAATATATAACTTAAATATTCTTGCTGAGAGAATTGAAGATTTTAGAGAAAATTATACAAGATTTCTTGTTATAGGAAAAAATTTTTCTGAAAGAACAGGAAATGACAAAACTTCAATACTTTTTTCAATAAAAGATAAAGTTGGTGCATTGCATGATATTTTAGTTCCCTTTAAAAGAGAAAAAATAAATTTGACAAGAATAGAATCAAGACCAAGTAAAAAGAAAGCGTGGGAGTACGTGTTTTTTGTTGATTTTATTGGACATAAAGACGATGAAAATGTTAAAAGAGCATTAAAAGAAGTTGAAAAATCCACTGTTTTTTTAAAAGTCCTTGGTTCTTATCCAAAGGAGAGGTAAAATGAAAAACAAGAAGTTAAATAGGAGGAGTATATGGCTGATTTAATTATAATGCGAAGGGATGCAACAGAAGAAGAAATAAAAAAAGTTGTAGAAAAAATTGAAAAACTTGGTTTTAAAGCCCATATTAGTAAAGGAACTGAAAGAACTATAATAGGAATTATAGGAGATACAAGAGGAATTTCTGATGAAACTTTTAGAATTTTACCTGGTGTGAGTGAAGTTATAAGTATTTTAAAAGAATATAAATTAACGAGTAGAGACTTTCATCCAGAAGATACAATAATTGATATAAATGGAACTAAAATTGGAGAAGGTTATTTTGTGGTTATGGCTGGACCTTGTTCTGTTGAAAATAAAACTCAACTTTATGAAACAGCAAAATTTATCAAAGATAAAGGAGCAAAAATTTTGAGAGGTGCAGTATTCAAACCAAGAACTTCCCCTTATTCATTTTTAGGTCTTGGACCAGAAGGTTTAAAAATAGTAAAAGAAGTGAAAGAAGAATTAAAAATACCTGTAATAACAGAAGTTTTATCGCCAGAAGAGGTTGAACCTGTTGCAGAAGTTAGTGATATTTTACAGATTGGAACAAGAAATATGTTTAATTATAGATTATTACAAAGAGTTGGAAAAATTGAAAAACCAGTTCTTTTAAAGAGAAATTTTTCTGCCAAACTGTCTGAATTTCTTAATTGTGCTGAATACATATTGAAAGAAGGAAACAGTAAGGTCATTCTGTGTGAAAGAGGTATAAGAACATTTGATTCTGAATTTACAAGAAATACACTTGATTTAAGTGCTATACCAGTACTTAAAAAGGAAACACATTTACCAGTTATTGTTGATCCAAGTCATGGGACAGGAAGAAGAGATTTAGTAATTCCAATGAGTAAAGCAGCAATTGCGGCAGGAGCAGATGGCCTTTTGATTGAAGTTCATCCAAAACCAGAAGAAGCACTTTCAGATGGATTTCAATCATTAACATTGGATATGTTTGAAATTCTTATGAAAGAAATTATTCCTCTCGCAAAATTGATGGGTAAAAAAATTTAAAAATGAAGGTAATTGTTGAAAAACCAAAAAAAATAAATGGAATTATAGAACTTCCTGGTGATAAATCAATAACACATAGGGCTTTTTTGTTTGGTAGTATTGCCAGAGGGAAAACTGTTATTTACAATTACTCAAAGGGAAAAGATTGTATGACAACGCTAAAATGTATTGAAAATCTTGGAATTAAGGTAGAAAGAAATGAGGAAAGAATTATAATTGAAGGAAATGAATATAGAGAGCCAGAAGATGTTTTAAATTGTGAAAATTCTGGAACAACTATACGACTTCTATCAGGGATACTTGCATCAAAACCATTTTATTCTGTACTAACTGGTGATTCATCTTTGAGACAAAGACCGATGGATAGAATTATAAAACCTTTAAGAGAAATGGGAGCGGAAATTTATGGAAGAAGTAATGACAAATATCCACCTTTAACAATAAAAGGTAAAAAACTTAAAGGTATTAATTTTAAAATGGAAATTCCCTCTGCTCAGGTAAAAAGTTGTATTATTTTTGCAACAATATTTGCAGATGGGAAAACAGAAATTGAAGAAATTTATCAAACAAGAGACCATACAGAAAGATTATTAAAATTTTTGGACGGCAATATAAGAAAAGAAGGTACTAAAATTATTTTGGAAGGAAATCAAGTTTTAAAAGGAAAAGAAATTTATATACCAGGGGATTTTTCATCTGCTTCCTATTTTATTGCTTCAACTTTTCTAATTCCTGGTGCTTCAATTATTATAAAAAAAGTTGGACTTAATCCAACAAGAACTGGATTTTTAAATGTAATAGAAAGGATGGGGGGAAAATTTAAAATACTAAATCAAATGGAAATTTCAAATGAACCTGTTGGTGACTTAAAAGTAGAATATACTGAAAACTTGAAAGGTGTTGAAATTTTACCTTCAGAAGTTCCAAATATAATTGATGAAATTCCTATCATAGCAATCCTTGGTTGTATTGCAAAAGGTAAAACAGTAGTAAGTGGTGCGAAAGAATTAAGAGTAAAAGAATCAGACAGAATTAAATCGATTACAACTGAATTAAAAAAACTCGGTGCAGATATAGAAGAAAAGGAAGATGGATTTATTGTAAAAGGTGGAAAGAAACTTAAAGGAACAAATGTAAACTCGTGGAATGACCATAGAATTGCAATGGCACTAACTCTTGCTTCTTTTATTGCAGAAGAAAAAACAATTATAGAAAATTCTGAATGTGTTGATATATCTTTCCCTGAATTTTTTGATAAATTTAGGGAACTTGGTGTCAATTTTAAATTTTCTTAAAAAGGAATACAAAATGAAGGAAATTTATTTTTATACACCAACAAAAATTTATTTTGAAAGGGGCGGGATTTTAAAATATCTATCACTTGTTAAAAATTATGGGAAAAAAGTTTTAATTGTTTCAGGGAAAAATTTTATATTTAAGTCAGGAATTTTTGAAAAAATCAAAGAAATTTTTGAAAAAGAAAAAATTAATTATGCTTTATTTTCAAAAGTAAATCCAGAACCTGATACTGAAAATGTTGAAGAAGGAGTTGAGTTTTGTAAAAAAGAAAAATGTGATGTAATAGTTGCAATAGGTGGAGGAAGCCCTCTTGATGTTGGAAAATGTATAGCGTTGAGAGCAATGAATGAAGGTCATATAAAAGACTTTTTTGGAGAAGTTGAATGTAAAAATGAACCATTACCTATAATTGCAATACCAACTACTTGTGGAACAGGAAGTGAGGTAACAAGATATGCAGTAATAATAGACAAACTTGCAAATACAAAAAAAACAGTTTCAAATGAAAAAATAATGCCTGTCATGGCAATTCTTGATCCGAATGTTCTTGATTACCTTCCAGAAAAATTAATAGGAGCAACGGGTATGGATGCTTTTTGCCATGCTGCAGAAAGTTATCTGGCAATAAATTCTGACTATATTTCAAAATTTTTTGCAATTGAAAGTTTAAAATTACTTTCTGGAAATCTTAAAAAAGCAATTAATGGAGATAAAGAAAGTAAAGAAAAAGTATTTCTTGCCTCAACTTTTGCAGGATATGCCATAAACAGAACAGGAACAATAATAGTTCACGGCATTGCTTATTCACTTACAATAAAATATGGAATACATCATGGAACTGCAAATGCTTTATTTTTACCTTATGTTTTGGAATTTATGAAAGAAAATGAATATCAAGAAGAAATAAAAGAACTGGAAAAAATTGTTGGTTCAATTTCAGAATTAAAAAATTTTTTAACTCAAATTGGATTACCAATAAAGTTAAGAGACATTGGAGTTAAAAAAGATGACATTGAAGAACTTATTGATTTATCCATTAAGGGTTGTGAGAGAGCGATGAAAAGGATGAAATTTGTTTTAAGTAGAGAGCACTTTGAAAAAATAATAAATTCTGCTTTTTAGTGTATTTTTTCTTTTTTTACTAACTCAAAATAAGATTAGATATTCCCAAAACTATTCTTTACAAATAAGGTTTTAAATATTCTATACCTCTTTTTATATCTTCTATTTGTTTTTCTCCACTTATTTCTCTTTCTATTATTATTGGACCTGTAAAACCTTTCTTTTTAAGCCTTCTTAAAATAAGTGGAAAGTTGACCATACCCTGACCAATTGGTACTTCTTTTCCCAAATATTCATCTCTATTTGGCCATAAACCATCTTTACCATGCATACTTTTTACATATTCACCAAAAATTTCAACAGCATCAATTGGATTTGCTTTTCCATATAAAATTAAATTTGCTGGATCAAGATTTATTCCAACATTATCCATTCCTATATCTATAATTGTTCTTTTCAAAGTAGATGGCAATTCCTGCCCTGTTTCAAATAAAAAATTCTGTTCATTTTCTTTACATTTTTTAATAACTTCTCTCATAACAGGGATAAATGATTTATAAATTGGGTCCTCTTCATCATCTGGTATAAAACCAACATGACAAATAATATTTTTAACTCCCATCTCTTTCACAAAATCTGAAAATTTCAAAGATAATTTTAATCTTTCATCTCTATATTTTAACGCAACAAATCCCATTGTTTCTGGTCCATCTTTATTATTAAAAATCTGTCCTTTAAAAAGCATAAAAACCCCAAAAATTTCTATATTATAATTTTCTGCTAATTTTTTTATTTTAAAAGGATCAAAATTATCTATATCCTCTGCAAGAAAACCAATTTGGCATATAGACAGATTTAACATTTTAATTTTATTAAAACTTTCCTCAATATTCTTTGAACCAACTATCAATCCAAGTTTTATTTTTTCCATATTAATTACACTCTGGAATGAGTGGACCTGCAAGTTCTTTTAAGAAAAATAGTTTTCCTGGTAAAGTAGGCATAAAACTGCTTGGAACCCATATATCAGGTCCATATCTTAAAGTAACCCATAAACTCATTCCCTGCCACATCATTCCTCTTCCAAGAGTTCCATCGGCCCCACCAATAATTTTATCTGCTTTTAAAAATATTCCAGGGCCAATTGTATTTGCAAAACATGGGACAAGAGTAGTTCTACTTTTGAAACTTGTTATTGCATTTTGCTCAATTGTTAAAGGATGTAATTTGGCACCAAGACGATATTCTTGCTTTTTCCATTCTTCTTCTGAACTAAATTCTTCTGCAAAATGTGGTTCCCAGAAAGCAATATGAAAAACTCTACCAATACCAAATATAACAACTAATTTTGCACCTTTCTCCTTCAATTCTCTAATCCTTTGTGGATATGTCGGTAATAATTCTTTTGTTGCAAAAAATCTTTGATTCTTTGGGACTGTCAAATCTCCAAGAGGTCCATAAAAAGCATTTTCCATTGCATTCTGAAAAGCCCCAGGATTATCAGGAGGCAATGTATTTCCATCTTTATCACTCCATTCGTCCATATTAAATCCCCAAACATGTTTACAATCAATATTCCATTCTTTCAAAAAATAAACAGTCCATTTGTACATTCCCATTGGGCCAACAGGTAAAATCAAAATTATATTTCTTCCTTCTTCTTTTGCAGAACATATTTCATAAGCAATTTCATGTCCCATTTTGACATTGAATTCTTCTAATGTATCACAAGGAACAGGAATAAAATCTTTGTGCCACCAAGGTTGCCTTTCTGTAATTTTTTCAGGAGGATAAGAACAACATTTCTCAATTTTTTCAAGATCCCATCCTTTTGGAAAGAAATTTTCAAGAAGAGAACCCTTTATTGTATCTATTAAATTCATATACACCTCCTCTTTTATTTTTCAAATTTTACTTGAATTTTTTGTTTTTGGCAAATCTTGACAAATTTCACTATTCATTATAATCTACTATAAATGATTTTTACAAAAAAGTAAAAAAGGAGGAAAAAATGGAAAAATTAGCAATTGAAGGTGGAAAACCTGTAAATACTGAACCATTTCCTATGTGGCCTTCTTTTTCGGAAAAAACAATTCAAATGGTGGCGGAACCACTCAAAACTGGAAAGGTAAATTATTGGACAGGCGAAATTGGAGTAAAATTTGAACAAGAATGGGCAAAATATAATGGAGCAAAATTTTGTGTAACTACAACAAGTGGAACAAGTGCTCTACATACCGCAGTTGCTGCCCTCGGTATTGGTCCAGGAGATGAAGTAATTTGCCCTTCTTATTCATTCATTGCATCATCTTTCTGTATTTTACAAGCAGGAGCATTACCTGTTTTTGCTGACACTGATGAAACACATACAATTGATCCAAAAGATATAGAAAATAAAATAACTGAAAGAACTAGAGCAATTCTTGTAGTTCATTTATATGGTGTTGTTTGCGATATGGATCCAATTATGGAAATAGCAAAAAAATATAACCTTTATGTAATTGAGGACTGTGCGCAGGCTCATGGTGGAGAATATAAAGGTAAAAAAGTTGGAACAATTGGAGATGTTGGATGTTTTAGTTTTTGCCAAAGTAAACATTTTACAACAGGAGGAGAAGGGGGTGCAGTTATAACAAATAATGAAGATTTATACTGGGAATGTATGTCATTTAGAGACCACGGATATGATGTTAAGGAGAGATTAAGATTATTGGAACTTGAAAAGAAACTCATGTATATCCACAGAAGGGTTGGATTTAATTACAGAATGACCGAAATACAATCACTTATTGGACTTTGCGAACTCGAAAGATTTGAAACATGGAACTTACCCAATAGAAGAAGAAATGGAAGGTTTTTAATAGAGGCTTTGAAAGACCATCCATTAGTTCTTTATCCTCCACTTGACACAGAAGAAAGAAAAAATGCTTTCTGGTGGGCTCCTTTTGTAATTGATACTGACAGGCTAAAAGTCCCAATAAAACAATTTATAGCAGCAATTGAAGCAGAAGGAGTTCCTGTATATGGAGTTCTCTGGCCTGAAATGTATAAAGAAAAAGCATATACAGAAAGAGTGGGGTTTGGTAGATTGAATTATCCATTTAATGATCCAAATGCAAGATATATTGATTATACAAAAGTAGAATGTAAAAAAGCAAAATGGTTATCTGAAAGAACAATAAGTTTCTTCTGCCATCCTGTTTATGAACTAAAACATATGGAAAAATATGTTGAAGCATTCAATAAAGTTGCGAAAGCATATATGAAATAAAAATTAAAAAGCAGGGGGCAAAATGGAAAAAAAAGTAAGATTTGGTGTTATTGGAGCAGGTGGAATAGCGACAAGAAGGACAATCCCGGGGATGTTAGAAGCAAAAAATCTTCAAGTTATAGCCGTTATGGATATTGTTAACGCAAAGGAAATTGCTCAAAAATTTAATATACCAAAGTATTATGAAAAGGAAAAAGATCTGGTAAAAGATCCAGAAATTGATGCTGTTTATATTGCCACACCAGTTTATTTACATTTAAAACATATAAAAATGTGTGCTGAAAATGGAAAACATATTTTATGCGAAAAACCCTTGTGTAAAAATTTAAAAGAAGGTAAAGAAGCAGTAAAAATTTGTAGAAAGAATGGAGTTTATTTACAAGAAGGATATATGATGAAATTTCATGGAGCACATAGAAAAATAAAAGATTTAATTAAAGAAGGAAAACTTGGAAAAGTAGTCTATATGAGGGGACAACTTTCCTGTTGGTATCCACCAATCAAAGGGGCATGGCGTCAAATTCCAAGCAAAGGGGGTGGTGGTAGTTTAATTGATATGGCAACCCATTTATACGACCTTCTTGAATTTTTTATTGATGATAAAATTAAATATATTTCAGCAATAGTAAATACACAGGTTCATAACTACAAAGTTGAGGATTCTTCTACAACATTGATTGAATTTTCAAAAGGTACTCATGCAACTATTGATTGTTTCTTTTGCATCCCTGACGAAGCAAGTAAGACAAGATTAGAAATTTATGGAAGTAAAGGTGCAATTTTAACAGAAGGAACAATAGGACAAAGCGTTGGTGGTAAAATGGAAGGTATTTTCGGTCTTGGAGAAAGTGGTTATGATGCTATTCAAAGTAAAGATGTAATTAGGGAATTTAAAGAAATTGAATTTGAAAAGATAAATCCTTACACTGCGGAAACAGAATATTTTGCTGATTGTATTCTAAAAGGGAAAGAACCAGAAATAAATAACTGGGAAAATGCTTTACACATTCTTGAAGTTATGGAAAAAGCATATCAATCCTACAAAAAGAAAAAAATTATGAAAGTAGAACTTTAAAGAGTAACCTTTTCGATATTTAAGTTTTGACATAATCCATAAATTTTTTTATAATTATTACCTTAATATTTTACAAGGAGGATTCAATGGCAAGAGCAAAAAAGAAAAAATATATTTATTTCTTTGGAGAAGGAAAAGCAGAAGGAACTGGAGAAATGAAAGATTTGCTCGGCGGTAAAGGTGCTGGGCTTGCAGAAATGACAAATGCAGGAATACCTGTTCCTCCTGGTTTCACAATCACAACAGAGGTTTGCAGGTATTATTATCAAAACAATAAAAAACTTCCAGAAGATTTTGATGAAGAATTAAAAAAATATTTGAAAAAACTTGAAAAAGTAACAGGTAAAAAATTTGGTGATCCTAAAAATCCCCTACTTGTTTCTGTTAGATCAGGTGCCAAATACTCTATGCCAGGTATGATGGATACAATTTTAAACCTTGGTTTGAATGATGAATCGGTCAAAGGCTTAGCAGAAAGTACTCAAAACGAAAGATTTGCTTATGATGCATATAGAAGATTTATACAGATGTTTGGAAATGTTGTTATGGGAATAGATAAAAATGAATTCGAAAAGATACTTGAGGAAAAGAAAAAAGAAAAAGGGGTTCATTATGATGCTGATTTAGATGCGGAAAGTTTAAAAGAAATTGTTGAAAAATTTAAAAAGATTTATAAAGAAAAAACAGGCGAAGATTTTCCGCAAGATCCGATGTTTCAACTTAAAAAGGCAATAAATGCTGTCTTTGAATCATGGAATAACCCAAGAGCAATAACTTATAGAAAACTAAACAAAATACCTGATGACCTTGGAACTGCAGTCAATATTGTAACTATGGTTTTTGGAAACATGGGTAATGATTCTGGAACAGGAGTCGGATTTACAAGAAATCCATCAACTGGAGAAAAAGAATTTTATGGCGAATACCTTACAAATGCACAAGGAGAAGATGTTGTTGCTGGGATAAGAACTCCTAAACCAATCAGTGAACTTGAAAAAGAAATGCCAGAAGTTTATAAGCAATTAAAGGAAATCACAGAAAAACTTGAAAAACATTATAGAGATGTCCAGGATTTTGAATTTACAATAGAAAGAGGCAAATTATATATGCTTCAAACAAGAACTGGAAAAAGAACACCTTTAGCAGCAGTTAAAATAGCAGTTGATATGGTAAAAGAAGGGTTAATAACAAAAGAGGAAGCAATAATGAGAGTTGAACCATCGCAGATTGACCAACTTCTTCATCCAATAATTGATCCAAAAGCAAAAGTTGAACCTGTTGCTAAAGGACTTCCTGCATCTCCTGGGGCTGTAAGTGGGAAAATTGTTTTTACAGCAGATAAGGCAGAAAAACTTGGTAAAACTGAACCTGTTATTCTTGTAAGAGAAGAAACAAGCCCGGATGATATTCATGGTATGGCAGTTGCAAAAGGAATTTTAACAAGTAGAGGAGGGATGACTTCACATGCAGCAGTTGTAGCCAGGGGGATGGGTAAACCATGCGTTGTTGGTTGTGGAGAAATTCAAATAGATGAGGAAAAAGGAATAATGAAAATTAAAGATAAAGAATTAAAGGAAGGAGATTGGATTACGATTGATGGCGGAACAGGAAATGTTATTATTGGACAGGTCCCAACAATTGAAGCAGGAATAACAGGAGAATTTAAAATTTTAATGGAATGGGTTGATGAATTTAGAAAACTTGGTGTTAGAGCAAATGCTGACATTCCGAGAGATGCAAAAAAAGCAAGAGAATTTGGAGCAGAGGGAATAGGTCTTTGCAGAACAGAACATATGTTTTTCGCTCCTGAAAGATTACCCTTTGTTATTGAAATGATTATGGCAAAAACAGAAGAAGAAAGAAGAAAAGCCCTTGATAAACTTCTACCATTCCAAAAAGAAGATTTTATTGGTTTATTCAGAGAAATGGAAGGATACCCTGTAATAATAAGAACCCTTGACCCACCACTTCATGAATTTTTACCAAAAAGAGAAGAGTTAATGGTTGAAATTGCCTTAATGAAAGAAAGAGGAGAAGATCCAGAAAAAATAAAAGAAAAAGAAAAAATACTTGAAAGAGTAGAACAACTCCATGAATTCAACCCAATGCTTGGTCATAGAGGTTGCCGTCTTGGAATCACATATCCAGAGATCACTGAAATGCAAGTAAGAGCGATTATGGAAGCAGCGTGTGAACTTGCAAAAGAAGGTAAAACAGTTATACCAGAAATAATGATACCCCTTGTTGGTAATGTTGAAGAATTTAAACATCAAAAAGAAATAGTTGTAAGAGTTGCAGAAAAAGTAATGGCAGAATATGGAATTAAAATTAAATATATGGTTGGAACTATGATTGAAGTTCCTCGTGCTGCTTTAACTGCTGATGAAATTGCCAAAGAGGCTGATTTCTTTTCCTTCGGAACCAACGATTTAACCCAAATGACACTTGGTTTTAGTAGAGATGACGTGGGAAAATTTCTATTCTATTATCTTGAGAAAAAAATTCTTAAAGATGACCCATTTATGACACTTGATCAAGAAGGAGTTGGACAACTTATAAAAATCGGGATTGAAAAAGGGAAAAAAGCAAATCCAAATCTTGAAGTAGGTATTTGTGGAGAACATGGAGGAGATCCTGAAAGTGTAAAATTCTGTCATAGAGTAGGGATGAATTATGTATCCTGCTCTCCATATAGAATTCCTATTGCTAAATTAGCAGCAGCACAAGCAGCAATTGAGGAAAGGCTGAAAATTGAATATACAAGTAAATAAGTTAATAAGTTATGAAGTTAATAACTTAAGAAATTAATAAGTTTAGAACTTATTAATCTGAAATATTTCTAAATAATTATTTTCCGTAAAGTTTTGATACTTCACATTTGATTATCCATTAATTAAATTATGGTAAAAAACAAAAGTAAAATTTTTGGAAAAATTCAAATAAAAGAGTAGAGTGCTCTATTAAGAGTAATGGAATTAAATTAATATTAACACTTTCCAGAAGTAGGATAAGCAACTGAAAAACCTCGGATTTAATTAAGTCTGTAAAAAAGACTTGAAAAAAATTCTTTCAACGTACCAATAAAAAAATCATATTAAAAATCTTCCCATTAAATTTAATAAATAAATTTTAAAATCGCAAGTTCCTAAGTTCTTAACTTCTTAACTAATTTGTAAATTCAGAAATTCTTAACTTACTCACTTTTTAAGTTATTAACTTCTTAAATTAATAACTTCTTAACTTTTTTTCTCAACTAAATCTTATTCTATCCAGTTTTAATTTTAACATTTATTAATTCATCCTTTTAAAAAATTTTTTAATCTTATTTACAAACAACATTTTTAATCTGGATTTACAAACAAGATTTTTAATCTGGCATGTAAATTATATAAAAAACTCTTTATTACTAAACTAAAAATAAAAATTTGAAAACATTATGTTTTTTGATAGCAAAAATGATTTTTTTTTAATTTAAAAAATAGAAAAATTTTTTCCTGGCTTTTTATGTGATAAAATATAAAAGGGATTGTTTTAAAAAATTACTTTAACTAATTAAATTTAAATATTTGAAAATGAAAAACTTAAAAAAGGAGCAATAAAATGAAAAGAAGAGAATTTATTAAAAAAAGTTTTTTGTTTTTAACAAGTCTAAGTTTATCAAATTTATTTAAGAACAACAAAAACATCTCTTTTGCAGAAGAGAAGGAAAGTGAAATCTATGCCGCAAAAGGTTTAAATATTGCAGAAATTACAACAAAAGTTATTGAAGCAATGGGTGGGATTAGTAAATTTGTAAAAAGAGGAAATAAAGTTGTCATAAAACCTAATATTGCCTGGAATAGAACTCCTGACCAATGTGCCAATACCAATCCAGAAGTTGTTGCCACAATTGTTAAATTATGTAAAAAAGCAGGTGCAAAAGAAATTATAGTTATGGATAATCCGGTCAATCCCTGGAATGTAACATATACAGTCAGTGGAATAAAAGAAGTTGTAGAAAGAGAAGGAGGAATAATGAAACCTCCTGTTGAATGGATTACAGTAAATATTGGAGGTGAAGTTTTAAAAGAAGCAGAAATTTTGAAAGAAGTTTATGAATGTGATATCTTAATAGATGTTCCAGTTGTAAAAGTCCATAGTGGCGGAGTTGTAACAATAGCAATGAAAAATTTTATGGGTATCGTTAAAGATAGAGGATATTTCCATAGAACTGATTTACATAAATGTATTGCTGAAATAACAAAATATATTTTACCTAAAACCAAATTGATAATTCTTGATGCTATTAAAGTTATGTTAACAAGAGGACCTCAAGGTCCGGGAGAATTAAAAGAATTGAATATGGTTATAGGTGGAACAGATATAGTTGCTCTTGATGCATATGGAACTACATTATTAAACAAAAAACCTGAACAGGTTCCTCACATAAGATATGCAGCAGAAATGGGCCTTGGAGTAATGGATTTAAGTAAAATAAAGATAAAATATGTATAAAAACTTCACAAAAAGATATTTTTCTCAGTTATTTTTTATATTTTTGTTCTTTTATTTTTTTAAAAAAACCAGTTTTGGCATTTCAGAAAAATTACCTGTAAATTTGTTTTTCAGAATGGATATTCTTATGACAGTCTTTACAACTCTATCAACTCTCTATTTTTCAATTTTACTTTTACCATCTCTCTTTATACTATTTATGCTTATACTCTTTGGCAATTTTTTCTGTTACTGGTTATGCCCAGTTGGTGGAATTATTGATATTACAAATATTCTTTTATTAAGAAAAAAATGGAAAATTCGTATCAAAAATCCTATTTTTTTACATAAAATAAAAATCCTTATTTTCTCTGGAATTCTTTTAACAGCATTAATTTCAAATTTTGTTAAAATACCTTTTTTATTCTGGATTTTTGATCCTTTTGTTATTATTACGAGATCCTTAGTATTTAAAAAAATGTTATTGGTTTTTTTGCTTATCATTTTCATAAGCATTTTAATTCCGAGATTCTGGTGCAATAATATATGTCCTCTTGGTTATTTAAATTATCTGATAGGGGTAAAATTAAGAAATAAAATAAAAAAATTAAAAAGATGAAAAGAAAAGAATTTTTAAAATTTATTGGAGTAGGGGGATGGTTATTATTTTTAAGAAAAAATAAAATAAAAATTTCTCCAAAAAATCAGTTTATAAGACCACCTGGTGCTATTGAAGAAGATTTTTTTATTTACATGTGTATAAGATGTGGAAAATGTGTGAAAATCTGTCCAACAAAGTGTCTTAAACCAGTTCCAATAAACAAAGGAATACTTGAATGGGGAACTCCTTACATAATTCCAAGAGAAAAAGGATGTATTTTATGCCTTGAATGTGGAAAAGTATGTCCAACAGGTGCGATAGAAAATGTAAAATTTAATGAATTTAAAATGGGAAATGCAGAAATTGATCCTAAAAAATGTCTTGTGTGGTTAGAAAACAAAGTTTGTTTTGTTTGTATGGAAGTTTGTCCTGTTGGAGCAGTATATAAAAATATAAATGGAAAACCTGTTGTAGATAAAAAAATATGTGTTGGTTGTGGACAATGTGAACAAAATTGCCCTGTTATAGGTGAATCTGCTATAAAAGTCAAAATTATTGACGTAAAAAGAAAAAAATTAAAAAGGAGGGAAAATGTTTAATATAGGAGCCCCTGAACTTATCCTTATATTTTTTATAATCTTATTACTTTTTGGTGCTAAAAGACTTCCTGAGATTGGAAGAGCGCTTGGAAAAGCACTTGGAGAATTTAAAAAAGGCATGAAAGAGGGAACATCTGAGGAAAGTAAAGAAGAAAAAGAAGAATAATGGAAAAAGATTTAAGTTTTATTGAACATCTTGAAGAATTAAGGAAGAGAATTATTTATGTAATCTCTTTTTTTCTTATTTGTTTAATCTTTTCTTATTTTTTTTCAGATAAAATTCTTTTATATATTATAAATCCACTCAAAAAATATCAACAACAACCAGTTTTTATAAAACCTGTTGAACCATTCATATCTATTTTAAAAATTTGTGCTTTTACAGGTAGCATTTTTACAATGCCATTTTTTTTAATTCAAGTTTATTTATTTATTTCTCCAGGTCTAACAGAAAAAGAAAAAAAAATTGCCAAAACCCTATTTATATTTTTCCCTTTTTTATTTCTTTTGGGATTGTCTTTTGCTTTTTATATAATTATTCCTTTTGGTTTACGTGTTTTATTTTCTTTTGGTAAAGGAATTATAAAGCCATTCATTTCCATTAATAGTTATTTGAATTTCCTCTTTATTTTTTTAATTGCAATGGGTTTTATTTTTAATTTGCCTGTTTTTATTTCTTCACTTGCTTCTATAGGACTTGTAAAATCCAAATTCTTAAAGGAAAAAAGGAAATTCGCAATTTTGGGTTCTTTTATCCTTTCTGCTTTAATTACTCCAACAACTGATATTTTTACTCAAACTTTTGTTGCAATTCCATTAATTTTTCTTTACGAAATTTCTATTTTTCTTTCAAAATTTTTTGAAACAAGTTCTTCATAATTAAAGAGTTAAATTATTTTATTTAAGAAAAATTTTTAATAAATTTTTTATAAACAAATTTTAAAACTTTTTAAAAAAATCAGAACAAATAAAAAAAAAAACCAATTTTGCCATTAATAAAAAAGTTAACATAATTAACATAATATTTCTTATCCGACGTTTTTAAAATTATCTTTTTATTCTCAATGTTTCTCATTTACCATCCAAAAACCAACACAGTTTTAAGTTGGATATTTGGTTAAAAATATTGACCTTTCAGAATTTTTAAAAAAAGCGAAAAATTAAAAAGGTAATTGAATTTTTACCTCTTTTCTTGGATAAAACTTAATTAGAAGATTTGAAATAACTAAAAGGTCATAAAAAAATAAAAAGGGGCTAAAAAGTAAACCTGTAATCCAATTAAAAAGAAGTGTAAGAGCAAAAATAGAGAAAAGTAAAAGTCCAACAATTATTATGTAAATAATTGTATACTCTTTTGGTATTAGAAGTATCCTGTCAAGAATCTTTTGTAAACTAAATCCTGCTTTAAGGGAATTCTCTTCAATATAAACGCATATTCCGAAAAGAAGAAAATAAAGAGAAATCAAAAAACTAAAAGTAGAAAAAATAATTAAAACCACGCCTCTAAACAAAAATAAAGACACGATTTTACCACCGGAAAGGATAGATATAAAGACAATCCCTAAAAAAAGAAAAATCAAAGGAATAAAAAGGTAACCTAAAAATAATACTGTTAGGGAAAAACCTTTAATAAAATAATTTTTAAAATTTTCATCCCATTTAAGTTTTGTTTTCTCAAGAATTATTCCTCCCCTCAATTTTTCATATATGTATCCAAGAGAAATGAAATTTATAAAAGGGAAAAACATAAAAATACTTCCAATAACCAAATCAAAAAGATTTTTTTTAAGAAGGGGTTGTTTAAAAGATTCAATTATTTTCTTTCTCATTCTTCTCTATAATTTCTTTCATTTCTTTCACTGCTTGATAAATCCCCACATAGATAGATCTGCATATTATACTATAACCTATATTCAACTCTTCTATCCCTTTTATTTTACAAATTTTACCTACATTTTTATAATTAAGACCATGGCCTGCATTAACTCCAAGTCCAATTGAGACTGCATATTCAACCGCCTTAATAATTTTATTTAACTCTTCATACATTTCTGATTCATTTTCTGCTTCTGCATATCTTCCTGTGTGAATCTCTATATAATCAGCCCCTATTTTTTTACTCTCCTCTATTTGATTTAAATCTGGCTCAATAAACAAACTTACCTTTATCCCATTTTCTTGGAATCTTTTTATATTTTCTTTTATTTTTTCAGAAAATTTTATTACATCAAGCCCACCTTCTGTAGTTAATTCTTCTCTTCTTTCAGGAACAATAGTTACTTGATCGGGCTTTACATCAAGAGCAATCTTTATAATATCTTCATTAAGAGCCATTTCAAGATTAAATTTTGTCTTTACTACTTTTCTTAACAAATAAACATCCTTTTCCTGTATATGCCTCCTATCTTCTCTCAAGTGACAAACAATAGAATCACACCCAGCAAGTTCAGCAAGAATTGCACCTTCAACAGGGTCTGGATATTTCCCTCTTCTGGCTTGTCTCAAAGTTGCTATATGGTCAACATTAACTCCTAATTTCATATTTTAAATTTTATCATATTTTTACATTAAATTACAAATGGATGACAGGGGTTCAAAGTTATTATTCTTTAACTATTTCAACTCTTCTATTTTTTGCCCTTCCTTCTTCTGTATCATTTGAAGAAACAGGTGCAAGTGGACCAACTCCAAATGCTTTTAATCTCTCTTTTGAAATACCATATTTATTTACAAGTTCTTTAACAACATTTTCTGCCCTTTTCCTTGATAATTCCATATTATAATCAAGTTTGCCAACATTATCTGTGTGTCCCACTATATAAACTCTTATCTCTGGATTTTCTCTCAAAAATCTTGCTATCTCTTTTAAAGTTGGTTCTGATTCAGGTTTTATATCTGCTTTATCAAAATCAAAATATATTCCATAAATTGCTATATGACCCTCGGTTTTTAACTTTTCATATATATCTTTTGCTGTAATGAGTTCAATTTCCATTTCCTTTTTCTCAACAATCCCTAAAAGTATAACTGGACCACCCCACCCAGGCATCACACATACTGAAATTATAACATTACCTGTTTTATCTTTTGCAGATAAGTAAAAGCTTTTACCCTCGCTCCATCCAGGACGAAGTGGAAAATAAGTAGAAAGAAAATCAGAGATGGAAAGGTCTTTCCCATTTGCTATATAAAGTATATTAAAATTTGCTTTTTTGAGCGCTTCTTCATAGTTCTTAAAAACTTCAAACACACTTCTATTTTTAGGAGCCTCATATCCTATCTTGGTAACTTTTCCCTCAATCTTTTCCTTTTTCGCACGTTTAACATAGTCTTCCCCTTGATATATCTTTACTGGACCAAATAAAATTTCAAATTCGTCAAACTCTTTTTGGTCATAATAATATATATAAGAGTCAGGATATCTTGAGATTATTGGGTGATCTTTACTTCCAGGGATATCCTGTGCATATAGAAAAAAGTGTAAAAATGTAATATAAAGTATTAATTTAAAGATTTTATTTTTCATCATTACCTCTTTTTTACCTTTTTGATAATCTCATTTAAAGATTAACAACACACTTTATAACACCATCTTTATACTCAGAAACAAGATTTAAAGCATCTTCCAGTTTTTCAAAAGGATATCTATGAGTAATTATCTCTTTAAAAGGTAATTTTGACCTTTTTAACATATTCAAAGCAATTTCTGTACAAAAACTACTTCTTCTTACATTAATGAGTTGTAATTCTTTCCTCCTCATAACGTGAACATCAAATTCAACTGTATCTTCAGAAGGAATACCGACAAGAATACATTTCCCCCCTATTTTTGTAGTATAAATTACTTGTCTAAACGTTTCTTTTTTTCCCGCAGATTCAAACGATACATCAACCCCCCTACCCTTTGTGAAATTTTTCACAATCTCAACAATATTATCTTTATTTGCATTGATTAAAAAATCTGCACCAATTTTTTTGGCAAAATTTAATCTATCTTCTATCAAATCTGATACAAAAATTCTATTTACTCCTGTTTCTCTACACGTAAATAAAATAGATAAGCCAATAGGCCCAACTCCTAAAATTGCAACATCGTCACCTGTTTCAATTTTACTTAGTTTCACTGAATAAATACCAATTGCAAGAGGTTCAGAAAGAGCCCCATCTTCATAATCAAGTCCTTCAGGTATTTTTATAAGATTTTTCTCTGGCATCACAATATATTCCCTAAAAGCACCATCAATAGGTGGCGTTCCAAGAAATTTTACATTAGGACATAAATTTGGTTTCCCTTTTATACATTGTTCACATTCTCCACAACTTATACCTGGTTCTATAGCCACTTTGTCTCCCTCTTTTAAATTTCTTACATTTTTTCCAACTTCAACAACTTCTCCACTTGCCTCATGGCCAAGAATAATCTTATCTTTTACTATCTGATCCCCAATCTTTCCTTCAATATAATAATGAACATCTGAACCACATATTCCAACACATTTTATTCGTACAAGAACATCGTTTTTATCTCTTATTTCAGGTTTTTTTATCTCCTCAAAAACAATCTTTTTTTTCTCAACCAAATATGCTACTTTCATTTTTATATTTTTAAAATTTTAATGCCTAATAAATATATATTTTACCATAAGGTCTCTTTGAAATAGGTATCAATTTTATAAATTCATCTGAGATAATTTTTTCTAATTCATTGTTAAAATAATTGCAAAATTTTTCAATGTATTTTTTTATTCTTCTAATTTCATCTTTTTCTGCTTTAAATATTTTAACCTCTTTTCCTATAGTATCACCAACTTTTCCTCTTATAAAAATCTCTCCTCCATGCATACCTGTTCCTATAAGGTGGCCAACAACTTTATCTTTCTTTTCTAAATTTAAAATTATAATTAAACCACCTGCCATATATTCTCCAAGAAAATCCCCTGCAGTTCCACCAATGACTATAACTGGATATAAATTTTTATACGCTTTCATATGTATTCCAACCCTATATCCAACGTTTCCTTTTATATAAATTTCCCCACCCCTCATTGAATGACCTGTTATATCACCTGTATTTCCATTTATTATTATTTCTCCTGAATTCATTGTATTTCCAACTCCATCTTGACAATTGCCATTTACAAAAATTTTGGCTCCATCCATAAAACAAGCAAGGTCATTACCAGGGATACCATCTATATAAATTTCAACTCCTTTTTCTTTCAGTCCAGCAGCGATATACCTTTGTCCAAGTACATTTTCAATATAAATTTTTTTATAACCACTTTTTACCAATTCTCTTATTTTTTCATTTAAAACCTTGTAATGTAAACTATAGGCATCTATTTTTATTTCATTCATACTTCAATTCCCTCTCCTTTTACAATATGTTTTCTATAATTCTCTGGAAGATAAAGTAGCCCAAATTTATCATTAATTAAAGATTTTTTAATAACTTGGACATCAACTTTATTTTTGGTTAAACCTATTATTATTCCTGCTCTTTCAATATCTCTAAGAAAAATTCCACCGACAATTTTATTTTCTTTAATTACAATTTTTTTATATATTTTCTTTTCATAATCAATCTTTTTCAATATCTCATATTCTTTTTCATTTTCAGGGTTCGTTATACCAAAAGATATTGTTGGAATTCCTATTAACTCAACAGAATTCATTAAAAACATTCCTTCATATTTCTTTTCTCCACCTGCCATATTAATTCCTGCTATTTTACCCTGTCTACTTGCTCTTGGCCATATTGCAATAACAGACCTATTATTATCAAATTCTTTTGATTCACATACATCTCCACCTGCAAAAACAAAATTAATATTTGTTCTCATAAACTCATCAACTATTATACCCTTATTTTTCTCTATCTCTGTTCCCTCTATGAGTTCTGTATTAGGATATACTCCAACCGCTATTATCAAAATATCTGTTTTTATCTTTTTACCATCTTTCAATATTACTTCTTTTAATATTCCATCTTTGCTAATAATTTTTTCTATTGTATTTTTTTTAATTATTTCACAATTTTTTTCTTTAAGTTTATTTTCTATTATTTCAGATGCTATAAAATCAAAGGTATTTGGAAGAAGTCTATCAGCAAGTTCTACAATCACCAAAGGGATATTTCTACCCAAAAGGCCTTCTGCGCATTTAAGCCCTATTAATCCCCCTCCAAGAATTGTTACATTCTTAACCTTCTTTTCTTTCTCTATATATTTTTTTAATTTTTTCACATCTTTTAATTTCATAAATGTAAATATTCCTTCTTTAACATTTTCAATTCCTTTTATTTTTGGAATTATAGGTTTCCCACCTGTTCCCAGAAATAAATAGTCAAATTCAAAGTTTCCAGATTTTGTATACAAAATTTTTCTTTTAAAATCAATTTTTTCACATTTTGTATTTAAAAATAACTTCACTTTATTACTCTTATAAAACTGCTTATCTTTAAAGTTCAATTGATTTTCTTTAAGACTACCTGCTAAATAATAGGAAATTAGTGGTCTTGAATAATTAAAATATTCCTCATCAGAAAATACACAAATTTCTCCATTTTTATCAATTTTTCTTATTCCTTCTATACAACTAACACCTGCAATTGAATTTCCAACAATTATATATCTCTTATTCTTCAATCCTTTCTCCTTTCTCGTTGACAAGGATTATTGCTTCATTTGGACAATTTTTAACACATGCAGGAAACCCACTTTCTATACATAAGTCACATTTTGAAGCAACTTTTTTATTCTCTAAATCAATTTTGATAACACCTAAAGGACATACCATAACACACATCCAACAACCAATACATTTTTCTTTCTTATGTAAAACTGCACCTGTTTTTTCGTCTCTATACATTGCTCCAGTCAAACAACTTTCAACACATGGTGCATCTTCACAATGTCTACATTGTATAGCAAACGAAATATAGTCAATTTCTTCAAAATATATTCCTGATATAGGTTTTGGTTCACTTCCCTTGAATGTTTTTATTATATCTTTTGTTTTTGAATGTTCAGTTATACAAAAAATTTCACACAATCTACATCCCATACAATATTCTTCTCTTATCAAAATTCTCCTTACCATGCTTCACCTATATGTTTAATCCCAAGTAATTTTAGTTCTATTTCATTTAATTCAATGCCTCTCAATTGTTCTCTATTTCCTCTTAAGGATTCAATTGCATTTATTCCCATTCCGCCAAGCATCTCTTTTATCTCAAGAGACCACGCTCTTAAAAGGTTATAAAGCCTTCTGGCACCTATTTCTGGATTTAATCTCTTTGTTAGATATGGATCCTGTGTTGCTATTCCCCAATTACATTTTCCTGTATAACATTTTTGACACAAATGGCAACCAAGAGCAATTAATGCAGCAGTTCCAATATAAACAGCATCTGCGCCAAGAGCAATTGCCTTTATTACATCTGAACTCTTTCTAAAACCACCCGCTGCGATTATAGAGGCACAATTTCTTATTCCTTCTTCCCTCAATCTTTGATCAACAACTGCAATTGCTATTTCAATAGGAATACCAACATTATCTCTTATTATTTTTGGTGCTGCTCCAGTCCCACCTCTTATTCCATCAATTACTACAAAATCTGCTCCTGCTCTAACTATTCCACAAGCAATTGGAGCGACATTATGAACAGCAGCAATTTTAACACCAACAGGTTTCTTGTATTCTGTTGCTTCTTTTAAAGCATATATTAACTGTTTTAAATCTTCAATTGAGTAAATATCATGATGAGGTGCAGGAGATATAGCATCGGTTCCTTCGGGTATCATTCTTGTTTTACTTATTTCTTCTGTAACTTTTTCTCCAGGCAAATGGCCTCCTATCCCTGGTTTAGCACCCTGCCCTATTTTTATTTCAATTGCACTTGCTTTTTCAAAATATTCAATATTTACACCAAATCTTCCACTTGCAACCTGAACAATACATCTATCTGCATACGGATATAATTCTTCAGGTAATCCTCCTTCTCCTGTATTCCAATAAGTTCCAAACTCACATGCGGCTTTTGCGATTGATTTTATAGCATTTAAAGATATTGAACCAAAACTCATTGCAGAAAACATAATTGGTGTTTCAAGTTCAAGCAATGGTGGAATTTTTGTTTTCAAACTCACCTTTCCATTTTCAACCTTATATTCAATTCTATCAGGTTTTCTTCCTATAAAAGTCTTTAATTCCATTGGTTCTCTTAATGGATCAATTGAGGGATTTGTCACTTGAGAAGCATTTAGCAAAATATGGTCAAAGTAATTTTTATACCTTTTATCACATCCCATTCCTGTTAAAATTACACCACCTGCTTCTGCTTGTTTTTGAATATCTATAACATATTCCTTTTCCCAATGGTAATTCTTTCTTATTTCATAAAAACTTCTTTTTATCACTATTGCTTCTGTTGGACATATATTTTCACAAAAATGGCATCCAACACATTTAGAACTATCACTTTTTACTACATTTCCCTCTGAATCATAAATATGGACATCATTGGAACACATACGAACACACGCTTGACATTGAATACATTTTTCATTATCTCTTTCAACAATAAATTCCTTTATTCTCTTTAACTTTGCCATTTTACTTTAAATATAAATGGTTTTCCTGCATCAACTTGATATACCTTTAAATTATTATTTATTATCCTTATTGCTGCTTCCTCTGATGATAAATAATAAAAATTTTCATCTTCGCCAGCAACAAGTGGCCTTAATTTTATCCTATCATTCAAACCAATCATATATTCAGAATTTGTAACTATTATTGCAAAAGGTCCATTAATAAGTGCAGGGCCATAAATAATCCTCAGCATTTTTAAATAATTTTTGTAATTTTCATCTTTAATTCTATCAATTTGAAACCAAAATGGAGATGCAAGAATCTTTCCAATAGTTTCAAAATCAATTTTATGTTTCCTGTGAAGCAAGTCAAATAAATATGTAATAACTTCTGTATCTGTAAAAAGTGTACAGTAATAACCAAAATTTTCAAGGTATCTCCTATTTATTCCATAACTTGAAATTTCTCCATTATGAACAACTGCCCAATCAAGGATGCCAAAAGGATGTGCTCCACCCCACCATGCTACTGTATTTGTTGGAAATCTATTATGGGCTGTCCATAAGTATCCTTTATACTCATAAATTTTATAAAAATCTCCAATTTCATCTGGATTTCCAACTCCTTTAAATATGCCCATATTTTTTCCAGAAGAGAAAATAAAAGCATCTTCTATATTTCTATTTATAAACATAACTGCATTTACAATAAGGTCATCTTCAGAAAAATCATCCATTTTATTATTGAATTTCTCTTGTTTTATTTTTAAAAAGTATCTATGAAGAATTGGTACAAATTTAAACTTTTTTCCATTTTTTGTTGGAATTGGCTCTGAGTGGATTATATCAAAACTTTCTTTTAGATACTTTTCAACAATCTCAATGTTTTTTTTAGAATTATACATTACATGAAAACACCAATTATCATGAAATTCAGGATATATTCCATATCCTGCAAAGCCAGAGCCAAGACCATTTCCTCTCTCAATCATATTACACATAGATTTAACAATCTTTTCTCCAGAAAAAAGTTGCCCATTTTTTGACATAATTCCGCAAACACCACAACCAGAAGGTACACGAAAAAACCTCTCATCCATTTTATAAAATTGGTAAATACATTTTTATTTCATATTCATGAACTCTTTTTCTATATTCATCCCATTCAATTTTTTTTGCTTTAAGTAAATTTGTATATATATGTTCTCCAAGGGTTTCTTTCAACAAT
>JAMWDI010000005.1 GCA_023819375.1 Candidatus Omnitrophota bacterium | reverse complement strand
ATTGTTGAAAGAAACCCTTGGAGAACATATATATACAAATTTACTTAAAGCAAAAAAAATTGAATGGGATGAATATAGAAAAAGAGTTCATGAATATGAAATAAAAATGTATTTACCAATTTTATAAGGGGGTGAGATTGTGAAAAAAAATCTCATTCTATTTTTTCTTCTTATTTTAATATTTGTTAGTTGCAAAAAAGAAAAAAAAGAAGATTTAACTCCATTAAATGCTCCTTTAAAATATGGTGCAACAATTGAAAAAACAATGAAAAAAGCAAAGGCAATGGAAGATATTTTATATTTAAAAAACAAAATTAACACATTCCAAATACAGGAAGGAAGATATCCAGAATCACTTGATGAACTTGTTGAAAAAAAGTATATTGAGAAAATACCAAATCCTCCAAAAGGGATGAAATTTGTTTATGATCCTAAAACTGGTAAAGTTGATGTAAAATAGGAGGAAATATGGAATTTTATGAAGTTATTAAAACAAGAAGAAGTGTAAGAAGTTATAAAAATGATCCCATTCCTGATGAAGTTTTAATGAGGGTCTTAAATGCTGCAAGAATTGCTCCAAGTGGCAGTAACAGGCAACCATGGAAATTTATTATAATTAAAGACCCCGAAAGAAAGAAAAAAATGATTGAATTATGTGAAGGACAAAAATTTGTAGCAGAAGCACCTATTTTAATTGTTGCCTGCGGTAGAAATATTCATTATAACAGAGGGAAATGGATGGGAGATTATAGCATGATAGTTGATGTGGCAATAGCAGTTGACCATCTAACTCTTGCTGCAAGAGCAGAAGGACTTGGCACATGCTGGATAGGATCTTTTGATAATGAAGGTATTAAAAAATTTCTTGGTATCCCTGATGATATAAACGTTGTTGCCTTAACTCCTTTGGGATATCCTAAAAATCCAGATGTTTTCAAAGAAACAAAAGATAGAAAAAAACTTGAAGAAATTATTTGTTATGAAAAATGGGAAGATTAAAAAGGAAATTTAATGAAAAAAATTAACAGGATACTGACTTTATTTGCTTGTTTTTTTACCATTTTATTTTTGATTATTTTTACAATTAAACTTTTTCTTTTAAAAACCATAAAAGGTTCAGAAAAATGGGATATTGAAAATATAAAAGTCTCACCTTGTGGAATAAACTTAAAAAATCTATCTTATAATGAAAAATTCTTCACTATTAAAATTGACCAGTTAAAAATAAAGCCATCAATAATAAAAAATTTATATGCTTTTGAAGGGCCAGGAGAATTTAATTCTGAATATGAAAAGAAAAAAATAAGTGCCAGTGGAAAATTAAAAGGTAATTTAATTAATGGAAATTTAAGCATAAATGAAACCAAAATAGAGATTTCAAATACAGGAAATTTGAAATTTTATGGGACACTTGAAAAATGGGGAATAGAAAAATTTGAAGGTATAGTTGAACTTAATGGGCTTAAAATTAAAGAACTTATTGGAATTACAAAATATAACTTTAATTTAGATGGTTTAATTTATGGGAAAATATATATAGGAAAAGAAAAGGAGAATTTTAAAGAAATTAAATTTAATCTTGAAGTTAAAGATTTAACAAAAAATAATGAAAATAAATTTAATCTCTCCATAAAAGGAAATTATTTGCCACAGGAAAAAAGGGGAATTATAGAATCAGGAATACTTACAAATCAAAAGGGAGAAAAACTGATTTTTAATGGAAGCGTAACGGAAAACGAATTTGAATTTACTTTTGATACAAAAGAGTTCTCACTTGATGAATTTTTGAAACTTTTGCCAGAGGAAATCAGGAAAAAATATAATTTAAAATTAGACACTTCAAGAATTATTATGAATAAATTTGCACTTGCTATTTTAAAAAAAAAATTGATTTTGATGGAGAATTACAATTTGAAGCAAAATTTTTCAGATTTGGGGATTTTGAATTTAAAAACTTGAATTTAAAAATCCCTGAAAATTCTCTCACCTGTGACCTTTTGAATTTTAATAAACTTGAATTTAAAAACATATTTTTGAATTATAATAAAAATTTTGATGGTATTTTAAATTTTGCTTTTTTTGATGGAAATGGAACTGTGAATTTTGAAACAAAAAATTATTTCTCACAGATAAGTGGTTCTTTTTTAATTGAAAATATTAATTTAAAAAAACTTATAGGCTCACTGAATGAAAAAATATTATTAACAGGACTTCTTAACCTAAAAGGATATTTTAATCTCAATGAAAAAAAGATTAAAGAATTTGAAATAGAATTCAACAGTGTTGATAAAAGGGGCATAGAAAAATATATGAATTTTGGACTTATAGAATTAATTTCATCTTTAAGTGAAACAAGTCCTGTTAAAAAATTTGGTAAATCTAATTTTTATTACAAAAAAATATCTGGTAAAATCACAATTAAGGATGAATATTTAATAATTGAGGGACTTGCAAAAGAAAAAGGAGACAAACAATATATTGTAATTAAACCTTTTTTATTGCCAGGTATTAATCTTTTTATAGATAAAAAGAATAACAAAATACTTCTTCAAGAATTTATAAACAGGGTTAAAATTGCAATTGATAGAATTAAAAATAGATATGAAAATTAAGAATATTTTATCTCTTCTGGAATTCTCGCAATTCTTGGTGGCCTTCTTTTAAATTCAGTCTTTTTGACCTGCTCTATAATTTTATAGATTTTATCTCTATCAATTTCTTTAACCTGATTAACTATTTCCTCTGGCGACATATTTTTTTCTACATAATAATGAAGAACAATATCACATTCCTTATATGTAAAACCAAGTTCTCCTTCATCTGTTTGGTCCTCCCATAATTCTGCACTTGGTTTTTTCTCTAGTATTTCCTTTGGAACCCCAAGAAATTCCGCCAATTGATAAACCTCTGTCTTAAACAGGTCTCCAAGTGGATTTATAAGCCAAGCAAGATCTCCAAAAAGTGTTCCATATCCAAGGTAAAATTCACTTTTATTTGTAGAACCTACAACAAGTGCATTAAAATGGACAGAAAGATCGTAAAGAATGCTCATTCTTTCTCTGGCAATTTTATTTCCAACTCTTATTTTATCTGCTTGTGGAAAATTTTGAAAATAATAATCAATTTGTGGAGTAACATTAAATCTCAAATACCTTATTCCAAGAGTTCTGCCTACCATATAAGCATGGTCAACAGATGTCTTAGGTGTATTTTTATAAGGAAGAATTATTCCATAGGTATTTGTTCTCCCAAAAGCAATTTTACATAAATATCCAACGACTGTTGAATCAAGCCCACCAGACATACCAAAAATTGCATTTTGAAAATTTGCTTTTTTGAATTCATCTCTTAAAAATTCAACAAGAAAATCTCTAACCCTTTCTGGATTTATTTTCAATTCTTTCATTTTTCCTCCTTTTTCTGAATTTTTTTAGCACTTTCAAAGATTGAAGTAGCCCCAACGGGATTTGAACCCGTACCTGATGGCTGAGAACCATCTATCCTAACCATTAGACGATGGGGCCAAACATTTATGTTATAATAATAATTTAAAATGGCTCAAATGTCAATATATAATGAACTATGCGGAGTTATACACGTTCATTTTCCAATTAAAAAAGGAAAAAAATTTATTCCGTTAATTATTGAGGAAGGGAAAAGGGCACATTTAAATTTTATAATTCTAACTTCACATACCCCAAAAAAGAGAAAGGAAAAATTTTCTTATTTGTTTGATATTGAAGGATATTATAATGATATGTTAATAATACATGGCGAGGAATTGGATGAAAGGAAAAAAAATCATTTAATTGTAATTGGTGAAAAAAAATGGTTAGAAAAAAATATAGATGAAATTGACAAAAAGAATAATCTTTTGAAACTTGTCGCACATCCCTTTGGAAAACATTTTCTTTTTTTAATTAAAAAAGATTATAAATGGGAAAAATGGCAAAACAATTTTGATGGAATGGAAATATGGTCTTTACTTTTTAACTGGGTAGATAAAACAAAAATTTACAATATCCCTTTCAGATATTTAAAATTCCCTTTAAATATAAGTTCCCCTATAGAAAAAATACTTAAAAAATGGGATCTTTTAAATTGTGAAAGAAAAGTTACTGGTTTTGCAGGTCTTGATATTCATGCATTGCCATTTTATTTTAAAATTTTTGATTTTAAAAAAATTTTCAGATACAAAAATGTTTTCAAAACACTTAGAAATTATATTTACCTTAAAGAAAATTTAACTGGTAAATTTGAAGAGGATAAAGAAAAAGTTTTAAGAGCAATTAAAAATGGTAATTTATTTTTTGCAAATGACTTTTTAAAAATTGCATCAGGTTTTTACTTTGGAGAGAAAGATGGTAAATATGTTTGTGGTGAAGAAGGCAAAATTGGTGATATAATATTGATAAGAAATCCTATTAAGACAAGGACAAAACTTATAAGAAACGGTAAAATAATATTAGATGAAAATATAATTGAAAAAGAAATAAAAATAGAAGAAAAAGGTAATTATAGGGTAGAAGTTTACTTTAAAGAGAAAAACTGGATATTTTCAAACAATATTTATATAAGGAGATAGATATGGTAAAGAAAAAATATAAAGATGTTGTTTGTAGAAAATGGCTTTCAAAAGAAACAAAAAATTTAGTAGAAAAAGATGGGAAAATATATTATTTTTGTAGCCCTTCTTGCAAAGAAAAGTTTGAAAAAGACCCTGAAAAATATATTAAACTTGTTGGATGATGAAATTTAAAATAAATGAAATCGTTGCACTGGATACTGAAACAACAGGCCTTAATCCTGAAAATGATAGAATTTGTGAAATTGCATTGTTGAAAATAAAAAATGGCAAAATTGTTGAAAATGAAAGTTTTTCAACATTAATAAATCCAGAAAGGGATATTCCAAAAGAGATAACTTTTATAAGTGGTATTAGAAATGAAGACGTTTATGACAAAAAAAATTTTAAAGATAGAATTGATGTAATTTATAATCTTATAAATGGAAAAATAATTTTATGCCATAATTCATCTTTTGATATCTCTTTTCTGGAAAAGGAATTTGAAAGATGTGGTCTTGATTTTCCTGAAATAAAAATAATTGATACTTACTGGATAGCAAAAAGATTTTTTAGATTTAAAAAAAATTCTTTAAATTATCTTACAAAATATTTTGGAATTAAAAGAAATATAGAACATAGAGCAGAGGAGGATGCTAAAGCGACATTTGAAATCTTTAAAATTTTATGTGAGAACCTTTATAAAAAAAGAGTCACTAATTATAAGAGTTTTAATTTGCTCCATCTTTACAGACTGTTTAAAAATAATTTTATAAAAAAATTAACTTTTGAGTTTGAAAAGAAAAAATGTAAGGTTGAAAAAATTGAAAAAGCACTAAAAGATGGGAAGGAAATTTTTATAACCTATTCAAATAAAAAGGGAGATATTTTACAAAGAAAAATTAAACCTCTTGAAATTATAGAAGAAAATGGTGTAAAATATCTAAAAGCATTTTGTACTTTGAAAAAAGAGGAAAGGAAATTTAGATTTGACAGAATTTTTAAAATAAGAGAAAATTAAAAAAGAATATTTTTATTAGTTAATAGGAGGATTTTAGAGAAGGTAAGTTAAATTTGAAGGTAGTGAGAGATTAAATCCTACCAATTAAAATAAAAATACCCCAGAAGTTTAAAAATATTTTTTTAAATTTTCTGGGAGAAGAAAGGAGGGGATGAAGAAGTGGCAAAAGAAAAAGGAAAAGTAAAGTGGTTTAACAACAAAAAGGGTTTTGGCTTCATTGAAAGAGAGAATGGAGAAGATGTGTTTGTCCATTACAGTTCAATTGTTGGCCAAGGTTATAAAACCTTAAATGAAGGCGATACAGTTGAATTTGAAGTTGTAAAAAGGGAAAAAGGGCTTCAAGCGATTAATGTAGTAAAATTATAAAGCAAACTTTTAAATGCTTAAAAAACAACTACTACTGTTTCTTCTCCTAACGTTCTGGCTGATAGGGGAAACTGCAAGAGATTATTTAAAACTTGCAATTAATTCTTCTGAAAAGGGTTTTTATGAACTGTCAAATAAGTATCTAGAAGAATATATTGCAAGAAATGAGAAGGAATTTTTGGATTTAGCCTTTTTAATATATGGATATAACCTTTTAAAACTTGAAAAATACAAAGAAGCAAAAGAAAAATTTGAAATTATACTCTTGCAGTTTCCCCTGTCACCATATATTAAAGATACTTACACGTTTTTAATAATTACCTGCCTTAAAATAGATGAAACTCAACAATCTTTAAAATATTATAAAGATTATAAAACAAAATTTGGCAAAACAGAAGAATTAGAAAAACAGATAGGAAATTACTTTTTGCAAAAGGGAATATTTCATTTTAAAAACAAAAATTTTTTAGAAGCAAAATATATTTTTAATTTTATACTTGAAGAATTTAAAGAAAAAAATATTCTCTCTTGGACAAATTATTATCTTGGACTTATTGAATTTGAAAAAAACAATTTTAAAGAGGCTCTTTCTTATTTTGAAAAAGTAATTTACTTTGGAGAAGAAGAAATGTTTTTTGATAGTAAACTTAAAACTGGTGATTGTTATTTTAATCTTGGTGAGTATGAAAAAGCAGAAAAATATTATAAAGAACTGATTGTTGAAAAAGATAACATTTTTTCTGAATGGGCAAAATTTCAAACCGCAATGATAGAAAAAAGGAAAGGCAATTTTAAAAAAGCAGAAGAAATTTTAAAAAATATAAAACCCCTGAATGAAGATCTTAAATTTAATAAATTAAATGAACTCGCTGGAATTTATATCTTACTTGAAAACTGGGACACAGCAGAAAACACTTTAAATGAAATTTTGAAAGAGTTTCCTGAAAAAAAAGAAATTTCTGAAATATATTTTAAATTGGGAATTGTAAATTTTAATAAAAGAAACTTTGAAAATTCTATCCAGTTTTTACAAAAAACGCTTTTAATTTCAAATGAAAATCCTCTCATTAAGGAAAAAAGTTTGTTTTTTCTGGGTTACATTTACTACCTTAAAAAAAATTTCAATGAATCTTTCAAATATTGGGATACCTTAAAAAATCTCTATCCTGAAAGTGAATTTCTACCACAAATTTTATTTTTAAAAGGGAAAAAACTATATCAAGAAAATCAATTTAAAGAAGCAGAAGAGGTTTTTAAGGAATTAGTTGAAAAAGAAAACTCAATCTATTTTGAAGATTCCTGTATTTATTTACTTGAAATACTTATAAAAAGGAAAAAATTTGAAGAAGGAGAAAAGTATGCAAAAAAATTATTGGAAAAAAAGAAAAATGATAAGTTTGATTTTTATCTTGGGAAAATATATTATCTGAAAGGTGAATATGAAAAGGCGGAAAAGATATTTAAAGATTTAAAAATTGATGATTCTTCTCTTAAAGTAGAGATAACATTCTATCTGGGCGATATATATAAAAAGAAAAAGGATTATGAAAAAGCAAAAGAAAAGTTTATAGAAATTATAAGTTTATATCCTCAATTTAAAGAATGGAAAGAATTAGCAGAAAACTCGTTGAAAGAATTAAAAAATTGAAATTTTTTATTCTTTTTTTTCTTATAAAAAACCTCTGTTTTTCCCAAGAAATAAATATATTTGAAGAAATAGAAGCTAAAAGTTTAAAAGAAATAAAAACAAAAATTTTTGATATATTTCCATCTTATTTTGAAAAACTAATATTACCAGAACTACCAGAAATTAAATTTGAAGAGCCAATTATAGAAAAAAAAGAAGAAAGGGTAGAGATTGAAAAAAAACAACCTGCAAAAGAAGAAAAAAAGAAAAATGTTTATTTAACAATAAAAACTGGCAGTTTTTCAACAAAAAAAATGGATTTAGATCTAATTGAAAAATTTGTAAATTTTACCCTCTCTTTTTTTCATACAGAAAACTATAGGAAAAATAGCGAAATTTTGAATTATGAATTAAAAGGTTTTTTTGAAAAGGAAAATAAAATTTTAAATATTGATTTACAATTTGGAGAAATGAGCCTCCCTGGGCCAGAAATTAATCCTTTATCTCTTAAAAGAGATTTTCTTTCAGTAAATTGGCTATATAGTCATAAACTTGAAAATTTTTGCCTTAATTTTTCCCATAATTACTATTCTATAGAAGAAAAATTAACTAATTTTTTGAATTTAAATATAGAAAAAAATCTGGATTATATTAAAGTTCTTTTAAACTTTGAAGGACAGATTTCAAAAAATTCAAATTCCATATTTGGCTTTTCTCCCTCATTAATTTTTTCCAGAGATAATTTTTTGTGTAAATTTTCCCTTAAACTCTATAACGATTATGGAATAAAATTTTTACCTGAATTTTTTTATAATGTGAATAATAATTTTTCAATTTTTCTTGAATCCAATTATGGAAATCCAGATTTATGGAAAGATTTAATTACAGATAACTGGAAAACAATAAAAGAAGAAAAATTTTCACCGGAAATAAAATATAAAGGTGGTCTTAAATTTAATTTTCAAAATTTATTTTTAGAAGTTTCCCATTCATATAATAACATATACCTTTGGGAATATGATGATTTGTCCTTTTTATATATTCCAGAGAAAACCCAGTTTCAAAAAACATCTTTTATTTTAAATTCCAATTTTCCTATTTCTGAAAATTTAAGTTTTGTTTTTAATTTAGAAAAAAATATTTTTTATAGGGAAATAATGTATCTACCAACAGAGAAATTTCTTTTAGGTTTTGATTGTAAATACAAAGATTTTTCATTTAAATTTTACAACACTTTTACAGGAAAAAGAAGATTCAATGTAAAAGAAACAAATGAATTCAACTTATTAAATCTTGAAATTGCTTATAAGAAAAATATTGAATTCGGTCTTGGAATTTATAATGTTTTAAATAAAAATTATGAAATAGCACCTTATTACCCTGGGGAAAAAAGGAAATTTTTGTTTTGGATTAAATTTTAAAATTTAAACATTGATAGAAAGAATATCTGATGCAAGATAAAGAGATCCAAAAATAAGCCAGTTTTCCTTTGTTTTTTTAATATATTCATATGCTTCTTTAGGATTGTTAATTACTTCAACCTTTTTTTTATTCTTAACATAATTCAAAAGTATTGTTGGTTCAACAGCCCTCTCTGAGTTTGGTTTTGTAAAAATTATTTTATCTGTATATTTCTCGAAAATTTTTATCATACCTTTATAATCCTTATCTTTTAAAATACCTACAAGAAATGAAAATTTTTTATCTGGAAAAATTGTTTTCAAATTTTTCATTAAAATTCTTACTCCATCAGGATTATGAGCCCCATCAAGAATTATATAAGGATCTTTCTGCAATATTTGAAATCTCGCCTTCCAGTTTATCTGTGAAAGTCCTTTTCTTATATCTCCCTCTTTTATTTTATATCCTTTTTCTTTCAAAACAAGTAAAGTTTCTATTCCTATAGAAAGATTTTCAATTTGATGTAATCCAATAAGATCTGTTTGCAAATTTCTGAATTTTTCCTTTCCATAAAAATTAAAAATCATCCCTTCTGGCGACAATTTTAAAATTTCTCCATTAAAATCTTCTCCATATACTAAAAGTTTACTGTTCTTATCTTTTACTTTCTTTTTAATAACTTCATATGCTTCTTTCTTCTGTTTTGCAGAAATTACAACAGTATTTTCCTTTATTATTCCAGATTTTTCATTTGCTATTTCCTTGTATGTTTTCCCAAGAAATTCAGTATGATCAAGACCTATTTTTGTTATAACATTTATAAAAGAAGGCAAAACATTTGTAGCATCAAATCTTCCACCCATTCCTACTTCACAGACAAGAATATCAATCTTTTCTTCTGCAAAATACAAAAAGGCGATTACAGTTAATGCTTCAAAATATGTTGGATATAGATGGATAGGTTGTTTTTCTATAATTTTTTTTAAAATTTTTATTTTTTCTAAAAATATACTTTCTGGAATTTCCACATCATTTATTTTTATTCTTTCCCTTACATCTATCAAATGAGGACTTGTATAAAGTCCAACTTTATATCCAGCAATCTGTAAAACCTTACTTACAGATTTACAGACAGAACCTTTCCCATTGGTCCCTGCAACGAGTATTGATGGATATTTAAAATGGGGATTCCCCATTTTCTCAAGATAATAAATTGTTTTATCAAGACCAAGTTTTATCCCAAAATCACTAAGAGAATTAAGGAAATCTAAAGAGGAGGGTTTCTTCATGTGTGGAAGATACGCAAAATTTTTGTTATTATCTCTTTAAGATCTCTTCTGTCAACAACCATATCTATCAATCCCCTTTCATAAAGAAATTCTGCAGATTGAAATCCATGTGGAAGTTTCTGTCTTATTGTTTGTTCTATTACTCTTGGTCCTGCAAAACCTATAAGTGCTTTTGGTTCTGCTATTATTATATCTCCAAGAAAAGCAAAACTTGCTGCAACTCCACCCATTGTAGGATCAGTTAAAATAGAAATATATAAAATCCCTGCTTTTTTTAATTTTCCAACAGAAGAAGCAGTTTTTGCCATCTGCATCAATGAAATCACACCTTCATACATTCGGGCTCCTCCTCCGCCACCAGAAATTGAAATCAATGGCAATCCTACTTCAATTGAAAATTCACAAATTCTTGAAAACTTCTCCCCAACCACAGAACCCATACTACCCATAATAAAATGAGCATCAAGAACACTTAAAGATACAGGAAATCCTCCTATTTTCCCAGTCCCTACTACTATCGCTTCTTTCATACCGGTCTTCTTCATATCTTCTTGAAGTTTTTCTTTATAGGATTTTACCCCAACAAAATTTAATGGGTCACACGTTTCAAGATTTCTCCACTTCTCTACAAAAGTACCTTCGTCAATTAATGATTTTATTCTTTCTTCTGCTGTCATTCTAAAATGATAAGAACATTCAGGACATACCTTTAAATTTTCTTCAAGTTTTTTTGTATAAAGTAGTTTCCCACAGCCATCACATTTAATCCAGATTTCCTTTTTTATATCTACTTTTTCTTTCGGAGTTAATTCAATATATTTTTTTCTTTTAAAAATCATATAAGATTAAACTCCTTTAATGTTTTTTTAATTTTTTCAAGGCTTTCTTCGCTTGGCCCACATAATGGAAGTCTCCATTCAGGGCTTATCAAACCCATTAAAGAAAGACATGTCTTTACTGGTATAGGATTAGTTTCAATAAATAAAATTTTAAAGAGAGGAAAGAGTTTCAAATGGATTTTTCTTGCTTCATTAAAATTCTCATTTAAAGCAAATTCTACCATTTGAGAAATTTCTAAAGGAACTATATTTGAAGCAACAGAAACAACCCCTTTCCCACCAACAGCAATTATAGGTAATGTTAAAGAATCATCTCCTGAAAGTACTACAAAATCTTCTCTTTTAATCAAGGAAAGAATTTTACTAACTTGATCTAAAGAACCACTTGCCTCTTTTATTCCTACGATATTTTTTATTTCTGATAGTTCTGCCACCGTTTCAGGAGCAATTGAAATTCCTGTCCTTGAAGGAACATTATAAAGAATTAAAGGGATGGAAACTGCTTTTGCAACTTCTTTGTAATGAAGATAAAGACCTCTTTGTGTTGGTTTATTATAGTATGGAGTTATAAGAAGAGCAGCATCTGCACCAACTTTTTCAGCATATTCAGTTAATTCAATTGCTTCCTTTGTATTATTAGACCCTGTTCCTGCAATTACAGGAATTTTTTTGTTTACGTATTCAACTGTAAATTTTATCAATTCCTTATGTTCTTCAAAACTCAACGTTGCAGGTTCTCCAGTACATCCTGCTGTTAGAATACCATTGGTCTTATTTTTCATTTGAAAATCCAAAAGTTTTTCATATGCAGGAAAATCAATCCTATCATTTTTTATTGGTGTTACAATTGCAACAATAGCACCTTTAAACATTAAAACCCCCTTTTAAATTAAAAATTTTATATCCTTATACTTGAAACCCATTTCTTTAAGTTTATTTATAATTTGTTTCTTATTTATTCTTAACCATGAAAGACAGCAACTACTTTCAACTTTAACATATAGATATCCATTTTTATCAAAAAGAACATAACTTTTACCTCTTATTTTTTCATCAAGAATTCTTGGCCATACTACAGAAATATCCAGATTTCTGTTTTTTTCAAATTCTATACCTATTCCATTTAAAACATTTTTTAAAATTTTATCTATTCTTTCTATTTCTCCCATGTTATTCACCTTTCAAAGGCATACAAACATACAAAAAGTTTTCTTCTTCATTTGGTTTCATAAGAACAGGTTTATTAGAAGCAGTAAAGGCAAAAATAAACTCATCTTTTTTTATAACCTCAAGAAAATCAGTTAAAAAGGAAGGAGGGAAGAAAATTTCCATATCTTCATCATTATATTCAATATCAATCTGCTCTCTTGCCTCTCCTATATCTCCTGTTGCAGAGAGAGTAAGAAGGCCTTTTTTAAAACCAAGTTTAACTCTATTGTTCCTTTCTGAGGTAAATAAAGAAATTCTTTTCAATGATAAAAGAAAATTGTCTGAATTTATTTTTGCAACTTTTGATTTTTTAACATCAGGTATTACTTTTTCATAATCTGGAAATTCTTCAGCACCTGTAAGTAATTGTGAAACAAATAAAATAGTTCCTGTAATTCTTTTATTAGGAGCAAAAGTTTTTGTAAAAGATGTTTGAAAAGAAACGTTGTTTTTTCCTATTGAAATTTCTACTTCTTCTTCATTTAAAATATTTATTAATTTCTTCATTAAATTATAAGAAAGTAATATTTTGATTTGTTTTTTAATCTGTTCATTAGAAAGTATAAAAAGAGATAACCTTCTTGTATCTGTGCCAACCATATTTATATTTTTTTCCTTTATATCAATAAGCCCACCTCTAAACTGATGTCTTGGTTCCTCTGGATCAATACAGAAAATTATTTTCTTAAGTCCTTCTTTTAAAATTTCACCTTTAATTTTAAAACTAACCTCTGGAGTAATTTTGGGGAATTTAGGAAATTCTTCCACTTCCATTTCTAAAAAAGAATATTGAGATTGCTTACCTATAACATTCACAAATTTTTCTTTTCTTTCTATTTCAATTTTTTCATCTTTAAACTGTTTTAAAAGAGAAATAAATTGTTTTCCTGGAACAACTACTTCTCCTTTTTCTTCTATTTCATTTTCAATTGAAATTTTCATTGTATTTTCAAGGTCTGTAGAAATTAAATTTATATAGTTTTCTTTTCCTTCAATATGTATACCACCACAAATAGCCATTGATGGTTTTGAAGGTAAAACTTCACTTATATAATCCAATCCAATGTTTAAAACACTACTATTAATACTTACTTTCATTTTTTACTCCTTTTTATTTTTAACAATAATAGTAAAAGGTTTTGTGAAAAAGTGTAAAATTTTCATAGTCAAATATTTAAAATGTAAAAAAAATGTGGATTTTTTATTCATTTATTCTTTCCTTTAAAGTTTCTATAACATCTTTTAAATTTTTATCCTTCTCAATTAAATTTTTTATCTTTCTATAAGCATGCAACACAGTTGTATGATCCTTTACACCATATTCAAAAGCAATAGAGTTTAAAGAACTTTCTGTAAATTCTCTACTTAAATACATAGCAATCTGTCTTGGCAAAATAATATTTTTTACTCTTCTTTCACTTTTTATTTCTTCTTCTGTTATTCCAAAATACTCACAAACAACTTGTGTAATTTTCTTTAATCCTATGACTTTCTTTTCTTCTTTTTTAAAATTATATAATTTTTCAATATTTTCATCAATTAAATTTTTGTCAATTTCCATATTTAACAAAGTAGAACTAGCAGCCAAACTATTTATAACACCTTCAATTAATCTTATATTATCCTTAATTTTTTCTGCAATGTAAAAAACAAGATCTTCTGGAAGATTAATTTTTCTTAATTCACACTTCTTTTTTATTATTGCTACCCTTGTTTCAAAATCTGGAACTTGTAAATCAACAATTAGCCCCCATTCAAATCGTGATACTAAACGCTTTTCTAAAAATTTTATTTCTTTTGGTGGTTTATCACTTGAAAGTACTATCTGTTTTCTATTGTTGTAAAGAAAATTAAATGTGTGAAAAAATTCTTCCTGTGTTCCTTCCTTCCCTGCAATAAAATGTATATCATCTATTAAAAGGTAATCTAAATTTCTAAATCTATTTCTGAAAATATGAGTTGTTTTATTTTTTATACTTGTTATAAATTCATTTACAAAATACTCAGCAGGCATATAGAAAATTTTGAGATTGCTTCTTTTTTTTACATAGTGCCCTATTGCTTGCATTAAATGTGTTTTTCCAAGTCCAACCTCTCCGTAAAGAAAAAGAGGATTATAAGCAATACCAGGAGTTTGAGCCACAGCAAGAGAAGCAGCATGTGCAAGACGGTTACAGGGGCCGACAACAAAATTTTCAAAAGTATATTCTGGGTTTAAAAAATTCTCAAATGAAAAAGAAGTTTCCTTTTCTTCCTGACCTTCAATAATAGGATATATAATTTCAAATTCAGGAACAAAGCCAAAAACCTTATAAAATTCTTCTTTGACAAGATCTTTAAACTGCATAAATGTTTTTTCAAAAGCAAGTGTTGGGATTTCAATTTTTACTATATTTCCCTCTATATCTACAAGTTTCAAGGGTTTTATCCAAAGATCAAAAGTTCTTGAATTGTTAAGGGTTTTTTCTATATTTTTTAAAACAGTTTCCCACAAAAAAAATTTTTCTTTTTCCATTTTTTACCCCTTTTTTCAAATAAGTTTAAACATTTTTTCCACAACAATGTTTATACTTTTTTCCACTTCCACAAGGGCAAGGTTGATTTCTTCCTATTTTTTGAGTTTTGATAGGTGCAGCTTTAACAGGCATTTGGTTTGTGATAGTTGCTGTCGGAATTTCTTTTTTTGCTGTTTCAAACTGATTATATTCTGGATGGATAAATTCTCTTCTTCCTGTTTCTCTAACTTTTAATGCGACCTTTTCAGTTATTTGTATTTTTAAAAGATATCCAATAACCTCTTCTTTTACTGCCTTTAACATCTCTTGGAAATATTGAAAAGATTCATGTTTATAGGCAATTAATGGATCTTTGTGGGCATATGCTCTTAAGCCTATTCCTTCTCTTAATTCATCCATTGCTTTCAAATGTGCTTTCCATCTATTATCAATGCTTTGAAGGAATATAAACCTTTTTATTTCTTCAAAAAATTCTCCAATTTGTTTTTCTTTTTCCTCAATAATATTTTTGAAAATGTTCTTTACATGTTCCTTAAATTTTTCTCTCCAGACAATATCTATTTTTGGAATATCTTCTTTTTTAATTTCAATATCTATTCCAAATTTTGTTTTGAAATATTTACAAAGTCCATCAATATTCCACATATAAGGTTTAATTTTTTCATTAAGAAATTCATCAAAAGCAGTATCTACTATTTCGTCAACATAATCATTTATATACTGAGAAAGATTTTTATTTTCAAGAATATCCTGCCTTATTGAATAAATTATATTTCTTTGCTCATTTAAAACATTATCAAATTCAAAAAGATTTTTTCTTATTTCAAAATTTCTCCCTTCTACCTTCTTCTGAGCGTTATTTATCATCTTCGTTATTAAAGGATGCGTTATTTTTTCTCCTTCAGGCAATTTCCCCATCAATCCCTTTAACCTTTCACCCCCAAAAATTCTTAAAAGATCATCTTCTAAGGAAAGGAAAAATTTTGATGAACCAGGATCTCCTTGTCTTCCTGCTCTTCCTTTCAATTGATTATCTATTCTTCTTGCTTCATATCTTTCACTCCCAATTATATGAAGGCCCCCAAGTTCTACAACTTTTTTATGTTCTTCTTCCCACGGCTTTTTATATTTTTCAAGTAATTCGTTGTAAATTTCTTTAAATTCTTCCGGCCGTCTTTCCATTTCTTCTTTTATTTTTTTCCATTCCTCTTCATATTGTCCTCTTTCTTTTTCATACGCTTCTCTTGCGAGTTTTAATTCTTCTGTATATTTTATTTGTTCTCTTTCATACTCTCTTATCAATTGCTCATATTCTTTTTCCATTTCCAGATATGATGGATAGATTTTTTCATAGATTTTTTTCTCAATTTCTATTAGGGAATCTTCTAAAACTTTATAAAATTGAAATTCTTTATCTTTTATTTCAGCAAAATTTTTTTCTGTAGATGATATTTTGATTTCTTCAAGAAAATCAGTATATCTTGTAATTCTTTTTTTTGCCTTTTCTGTTTCTTCCTTCAGGAGTATATCAGGATAGGTATCTTCAAGGATTTTTAAATAAGAAATTATAACTTTTTTAAAATCTTCTAAATGCGTTAAAAATTGGTTGTTAAATTCTTCCTTTTCTAAAAATTCAAGAAATAATTTTCTCTTTTCCTCTATATCTTCTCTTGTATAAATTCCAAAAATTCTCTTTATATAATTTTTAAAATTGACATACTCTCTAAAACTTTTCCCTGTTGTTTCTTTTATTTCTTTTAATCTTTCCGGTTTGTCTTTAAATTGGACATTTAATTCTTGCAATTTTTGATTATTGGCTTCATAAATTGATTTTAACTTTATTAGTTTCCCTTTATACTTTTCAAATCTTTCTCCTCCAATTTTCTTAAAAATTTCTTCTTCAAATTTGTCCCTTATTTCCTTTTCTATGTTTGAGATAATTTTTTCCTTTTCTGTAATTTTTTCTTTTAAATTTTTTAATTGCTGTGAAAATTTTTGTTCAATTTCTTCCAATCTATTCCTATATTTTTCTTCAATTTCATTTATAATTTCTATAAATTCACTTTTAACTTGTTTTTTATCTTTTTTTCTACTCCATAAAACTTTGATTGTTTCTTCTCTTGCAAGAATTTCAGGGTTTCCTCCAAGAATTATGTCAACACCTCTACCAGCCATTTGGGTTGCAATAGTAACTGCTTTAAATTTCCCTGCTTGAGCAATTATTGCTGCCTCTGCTTCATGATTTTTCCCATGCAAAACTTTGTGAGGTATATTTTTCTTTTCAAGGAGTTTACTCAATTTTTCTGCTTTTTCTATTGAAATAGTCCCTATAAGAACAGGTCTTCCTATTTTATACATTTCTTCTACTTCACGAACTATTGCATTAAATTTTTCCCTTTCTGTTGCATAAATTTCATCGTCATATTCTGTTCTTCTTAAAGGTTTATTTGTTGGAATTACTATTACATCAAGTTTATAAATCTCTTTAAATTCAAGTGCTTCTGTTAAAGCAGTCCCTGTCATACCAGCAATTTTCTTATAAAGTTTAAAGTAATTTTGATAGGTAATTGTTGCTAGTGTTTGATTTTCACTCTCAATTTTCAAACCTTCCTTTGCTTCTATTGCTTGATGAAGACCATCAGACCACCTTCTTCCAGGCATTAATCTTCCAGTAAATTCATCAACAATTATTACCTGCCCATCTTTTACAACATATTCTTTATCTTTTTTAAAGAAATTATGGGCACGCAATGCTTGATTTATATGGTGGACAAGTTCTGTGTGTGTCCCATCAAATAAATTGCTTATATTTAAAAGTTTTTCACATTTTTTTATCCCTTCTTCTGTTAAAGTGGCGATTTGATTTTCTTCATCAACAATATAATCTTTATCTTTTACAAGTTTTCTTACAAGACGGTCAACTTCATAATATAAAGATGGACTTTCCTCGCTTGGGCCAGAGATTATTAAAGGAGTTCGAGCCTCATCAATTAAAATTGAATCTACTTCATCTATAATTGCATAATTCAATTCTCTTTGAACTTGATCTTCTTTTCTTATAGCCATATTATCTCTCAAATAATCAAAGCCAAATTCACTACCAGTGCCATAAGTAATATCACATAAATATGCTTCTTTTCTTGAAATAGGTCTTAAATATAAAAATCTTGAATCAGGAGGAAGATGAGTTGGATCAAATTTATAAGCAATAGAAGAATATCGATCTTTTGTTTCTTTATAAGATACAATACATCCAACAGATAGTCCAAGATAATCGTAAATAGGACCCATCCATTGAGTATCTCTTTTTGCAAGATAATCATTTACTGTCACAAGATGGCATCCCTTTCCTGAAAGAGCATTTAAAAATAAAGGTAATGTTGCTACAAGTGTTTTACCTTCACCTGTTGCCATTTCTGCTATTTTACCATAATGCAAAACTATCCCTCCTATAATTTGAACATCAAAATGCCTCATATTTAATGTTCTTCTCGCAGCTTCTCTAACAAGGGCAAAAGCATCAACAAGAAAATTATCAAGAGGTTCTCCTTTAGAAATCAATTTTCTCATTTCTTCTGTTTTTTTAATCATATTCTCTCTTGTTAAATGCCTTACCTCCTCTTCCTTTTCATTAATTTTTTTAAGTATCTCAATAAGGCTTTCAAGAAAAATTACCTTTTCCCTATTTAATAATCTACTTAAGAAAAATTTTGTCCCAGGATTTAAAAGTTTTAAACGTAAAAGAAGTTCTTCATAATAATCCATTATTTTTTCCTTTCCTTTTCAGGCTGGTTTTTGTCCAATTTTTGGTTGCCGGGGGGCAGAATCGAACTGCCCACGCCAGCCTTTTCAGGGCTGCGCTCTACCACTGAGCTACCCCGGCTACAACAAAATAAAATACCAGTTTATAAATTTTTTGTCAAGTTATAAACTCTTTTTAGGTTAAGACATAGTGTTTAATAAATGAAACATTGATTATATGATTAAAAAGATGTTTTAGTAAGATTAATGTATATGTGAACAAAAGGGTAAAGGTATGATAAAAAATTTTTGGAAATTGGTTAAAAAAGTAGAGGGGATGGATATATAACAGGGAAGATATCGCACTAAACAATAACCTAAATTTTTATTAAAAAGTTCTAAATAAAATCTTATAAAACTACTTATGAACTCTTTCTAAATATTCACCTGTTTTTGTTGAAACTCTTATAATATCTCCTTCTTTTATGAATTGAGGAACAAGTATTTCCATCCCATTTTCAAGAGTTGCGCTTTTCCAGGTATTATCTGTTCCACCTTTTAATCCTTCTCCTGTTGTGATTACTTTTAACTCTACATATTCTGGTATAAGAACACTGATAGGATTACCCTCATATATTTGAATTTTCAATTTTATCCCCTCTTTCATAAATTTTTTGAAATCACCAATTGTATATGAAGGTAATTCAATTATTTCAAAGGTATCAGGATGGATGAAATAGAAATTTTCTCCATCTGAATAACTGTATTCCATTTCTATTTCTTCAATGTCAACATTTTCAATTTTCTCGTCCGGTGAAACTCTTATATCATAAATGTGGCCTGTTTTAAGATCTTGCAACTTTAAATGAGTATAACTTGAAAATTGTGCGGTTCTTGCCTTTGTTTCTACCTCCATAACTTTATATAATTTCTCCTCTCTCTTTATTATCATCCCCTCTTTAAGTTCAGAAGCAGGTACCATTTCTACCCCCTTTTTCTTAATATTTTTATACCTTTCTTTCTTTTTCTTTTCAATTTTAAATCTTTTTTATAATTTTGGGCTTTATTTCTTCAGATAATTTTTTCCCCTTTTTAAATCCTAAAATCCAGAAAATTATTAGAATTGACAAAAAAATAAAGATTTTAAAAGGTGTTTTTAAAAAATAGGAAATTAAAGCAGCGAGAATAAAACCAGTAAGGGGAATTCCATATATATAAAGAAAAATTTTTAACAAATAATCTTCATTAATTTCAATTTCAACATTTTCCCCAATATTAGCTTTTATATAATTTTCTGCCTCTATAATTGGCTGTCGAGGAATAATTTTCTTACATAAATTGCAATTTTTACATTTTTCTTTTTCCTCTATTAATACAAAAGCGTTATTTCCTTTAATTTCAATTACCTTTCCCTTTTCTATCATTTTATTGATTTGATTATAATTTCAGATGCCTTTTTGCCAGATAAAAACATACCACCAAAAATTGCTCCCATTCTCGGTGAACCAAAGAAAGCATTTGCAGCCATTCCGCAAACAATTAAACCAGGATATATTTCTTTTGTATTTTCAACTATCTCTTTTTCACCTTTTTCAGCCCACATAGATTTTTCGCCCATAACCTTTATTCCACCAACTTTTTTTTCAACAATTTTACATATTTCACAATCGTGACCAGTTGCATCAACAACATATTTTGAAATAATTGATAATGGATCTACATGGAATTTTGCTATTGAAGCGCTTGTCCAATTTATAACAACTCCACTTATTTTTTCATCCCTTATGACAACATCTTCAACATTAATTAGATTGAAAATTTTAACTCCTTCTCTTATTGTTTTATATGTAATTCCTGAAATTGTTTCTATGGCATCCAGTATATAATATTTTTCTTTGAATTTTTTGTATCTTATTTTAAACTCTTTCAAAATTTCCATTGCCTCCTCTTGAACGACAATTTTATTAAACATCATTCCTCCTCCTGGCATTCCCCCTCCAATTTTTAAATTTCTCTCAAAAATAATACTTTTAACTCCGTTCTTTGTTAAAAAATATCCACATACAAGTCCACTTGGTCCTGCACCTACAATTACAACATCAACTTCTATATTTTTAAGTAAATCATCCATATAACTTTTAATAATTCCCTCTGTTATAATTTTTTCCATTCTCTTCTCCTTTTGGATTATTTTACCCTTATTTCAATAGATTTTTTATGGTTTTTAAGCCCTTCTATTTCAGCAATTTTTTTAATATATTCTCCATATTTTTTTATAAAAGTCCTTTCGCATTTAACAATTGCAAAACTTCTCAAAAAGGTATAAACAGAGAGACCAGACAAAAAACTTGCTGTTTTTCCAGTTGGTAAAACATGGGAAGGACCTGCAAAGTAATCCCCAATTGTAGTTGATGTATATTCTCCAATAAAAATTGCTCCACATTTACAGTTATCAACAAAAATTTTAGGATTTTTTGAAATTATTTGTAAATGTTCAGGAGAAATATAATTTATTATCTCAATGGCCTCCTTTTCATCTTTTACCTTTATCCAGTACCCTTTTTCAATATTTTTTGCTAAACTTTTACCAAGTTTTTCATCAGTTGTTATTAAAATTCCTAATCCCTCTGTATGTTCAATTTGGGCTTTCAGATCATACTCTATAAATTCTTTTCTTCCAGATCCATCTGAAAAAATAACTAATTCACTTGGACCAGCAAGTAAATCAATTCCAGTTTTTCCGAACAATAGCCTTTTAGCGGTATTTACATATTTATTTCCAGGTCCTGCTATAAGATCAACTTTAGGAACTGTTTCTGTTCCAAAAGCAAAAGCAGAAATTGCCTGTGCTCCTCCTATCTGGAAAATTTCGTCAACTTCAAGGTAGTCACATATACCAACAATTAATGGATTTATTTTTCCATTAAAAGAGGGTGGAGATGAAACATAAATTTTTTTTACACCTGCTATTTTTGCAGGAATTACTGTCATTAAAACTGTTGAAATTAAAGGAGCCTGCCCTCCTGGAATATATATTCCAACCTTTTCTACTGGAGAAAATTTAAATTCAATTTCAATATCCCTTTCTTTTATTTTGAAGCCCTTTGGTATCTGCTTATTGTGGTACTTTTCTATCCTTTCTTTAACTTTTTTAACAACTTTAAAAATTTCTCCCTTTAAAATTTTTCTACCTTCTTCCTTTTCCTTTTTTTCAAGTTTTAAACTTTTCAATTTGACTTTATCAAATAATTCTGTGAAATAAAAGAGAGCCTTATCTTTTTCTTTTTTGACCTTTTCAATTATATCTTTTACCTGTTTTTCTACTTCTTCCTCTTCTAAAACTATTTTCTTTAGTTCTTCAAAATTTATTTTTTCCATCTTAAACTCTCTATTCTTTCTTTATAGTCCTTCCCAGAAAAAATGTAAAAACCAGAAACAAGGATATCTGCACCATTTTCTATAACAATTTTTGAGGTCTCACGATTTATTCCACCATCAACCTCAATTTCAAAATCTAATTTTTCCATTTTCCTATATTCATCAACTTTCCTTATTTTTTCTACAACCTCATAGATAAATTTCTGTCCTCCAAAGCCAGGATTTACAGTCATTATTAAAACCATGTCAACATATTTAAGAACTGGATATATTTTTTCAACAGGAGTAGGAGGATTAATAACAATACAAGCCTTCTTTCCATATTGCTGTATTTCTTTAATTATTGAAAGATGGTCAACTTTACACTCTATATGTATTCCAATTATATCTGCTCCACTATCAGCAAACTCCTTCCAGTATTTCTCAGGATTTGTTATCATTAAATGTGCTTCAAGAGGAAGATGTGTAAATTTCCTTATGCTTTTAAGAATTAAAGGCCCAAAAGTTATATTCGGAACAAAATGTCCATCCATAACATCAAAATGTATTAAATCAGCACCTGCCTCTGTAATTTTTTTTACTTCTTCTCCAAGTTTTGAAAAATCAGCACTTAGTAATGAAGGAGATATTTTAACCATATTTTTCTCCAAAATCAATTTTTGCTTTTTTCCAAAATAAAAATGTTAAAAAAAGGATTAGATTTGTAATTATTAAACATAAAAAGGCAGAATTTCTTATTTCTGCTGAAGGTTTTCCTGTAAAAATTAAAAATGGCAAAGGAGAAAAACTCATAAATAAAAGTTTTGGATTTTCCACGTTTAAAGCATAGATAATGTAACTAACAGGGATTAAAAGAAACCAGAAAACAATTATTAAACCAGATATATTGTCGGCCCCTTTTTCAAATTTTAACCTGCATCCTTCTATGAGAAAATTGAAAAAAAGCATTGAGGAGATAAAGATCAAAATTCTTAATATATTTTCAAGCCAGCAACTTTTTAATAGTCCAGTAAGTGAAACATAAGTATCAATAATAAAAATTGAAAAAACAGAGATAATTAAAATAAGGAAATTTATTATTAATGAAGAGGCTTCATTTTCCCACCAGAATATTTTTTCTCCTCTTTTTTTTCTTATAAATTGACGAATTAAATCTAATCTTCTGGGAAATGTCATTAGTAGAAGAATTATTGAAGAAAACAGAATTATAATTTTACTCAAAAAAATATAAAATTCTGCTTTTGTTTCTATGGAAGGAGATTTTTCAACAAAGGAAAAATCAGGATTTAAATTTAAAATTCCTGTTATTCTTCCAATTACTAAAAAACATATTATACATAAAAGAAAAATGCTCTCCTTTTTTGAAAAAAAAGGGTTTTCCTCATATATAATTCTTCTTTTTGAAGAAAAGTAAAAAATACTTCCAAATGAAATCCAGAGAATTAAAGAATAAACAAAAGGAGGAATATAGAAGTAAAAAAATGGCACATTAAGGATAGAGTAGTAAGAATTAAGAAAAATCCTATTTTTTTCCTGTAGAATACCGAAAAGTGAGGGAAACGGAGTTAAAAAACCTATATCCAGTTTATGGAAAAAAGATATAATTATAATAACAAAGAAAAAAGAAGAACTTAATATGGAACCTCTACCAGCATAAATTAAAGGTCTGCCCAAACTGTTCATTAATGCAAATATATGGAAAAAAATTGAAGAGAGAACTATAAGAAAGGAAGAAAAAAGGTATTTATAAAAAGGAATTCCTTTTAAAGGGACACCTAAAAATCCAAAAATAAAAAATATTGACCAAGAAATATAAATCTCAAATGTAGAACCAAGTATATATCCCCATATTAAATTATGTGGTGAAAGAGGAGTTAATTTATGAAAAGAAATTATACCACTTGTTGTATCCAATCTTACTCTTGATTCAACAGTTGCTGTTCCTAAAAGGGTTAAAGTCAAAAATTGCAGGATTATCATTATATAAGAAAAATTTCTCCCAAAATTTTTAAAAAAAATTTCTGTATATAGAGGATATTTTTGATAGGTATCAAACCACAAAATAAAAGTTATAAATATAAGAACAAATAAAGTAAGAACCAAAGTAGTTATAAATCTTGTAGGTCTTAACTGTATTCTTTTAAAAGCATTATAAAGAGGTAATTCAAGTAACATATTTTGCCCCTGATTTAAAATAGATTGTCTGGATATCCTCTTTTTCTTTTTTTATTTCAACAATTGATATACCTTTATCTGTTACAAATTTAATCAATTCTGGAATAGAGTTTTCATCTCCCTTTATTAAAATTTTCCAGCAATTTCCCTCAATTTTCTCAATTTTTTCAATTTTCTGATAATCCCCTAAAATTTCCTTTAAATCAATATTCTCTTTTATCCTTAATCTGATCAAAGTTTTATCTTTTGGAATACCTGATATTTCATCTATTTTCCCATATAATAAAATTTCTCCTTTTTCCATAATCCCAACACTTGTACAGAAATCTGCCAGTTCCGTTAAAATATGAGAAGAAATGATTACTGTCTTCCCGCTTTTTCCAATTTTTTTTAACATCTCTCCAAGTTCTTTTCTCCCAGTAGGGTCAAGACCACTTGCTGGCTCATCAAGTAATAGAATTTCTGGATCATGTATTAATGTTTTTGCCAGAATTAATCTTTGTTTCATTCCTCTTGATAACTCACCAATAAATGAATTTCTCTTTTCAAAAAGATTAAAAGTATTTAAAAGTGCTTCTATTCTACTCATTCTTTTTTCTTTTTCAATTCTATATGATGATGCATAAAGATAAAGGAATTCCCATACTTTTAACTCATTATAGACAGGTGGAAAATCTGGCATAAAACCGACGATTTTTCTTATCTCTTTAAAATCCTTTTCAATATCATAACCAAATATTTTTATTTTTCCCCAAGTATATTTAAGCAATGTAGAAAGGACTTTCAATGTTGTTGTTTTTCCTGCTCCATTTGGACCTACAAGCCCGAATATTTCACCTTTATATACTTTAAAATTTACATTCTTACATGCAACAACATTTTCAAAATCAACTCTAAGGTTTTCAACTTCAATTACAATTTCTTCTTTCATTTTTTTATAATCCAAACAATATCATCTTTTTCATCCAATCTATATCTCATTTTTCTTTTCTCACTACAACTTAAATATACACCACCTTCATCTATACCGTTTTCACCAACACTCCAGATTTTATATCCTCCTTTTTCTTTCTTATAATTTAACATTTTATCACTGTAAGGGTCAATCATCCTATTATCTGGAATTTTTATTTTTTCAATTTTTTCTGGTAAGAATCCTTTTTCTTTTCTATACTTTTCTATTGAGATACTTGTAAACATTAAATTTTCATAAACTTTTGTAGTTAAAAAATTGTTGTAGGTATAAGTAGATGTTAAAGGTATCAGAAAAAAAACTAAAAAATCATATTTTGGTAAATTTTTTATTTCTTCTTCTATTTTTTTCAGTTGAATTTTTCTCTCCTTTAAAGGTAAATTTTCAATTTCAAGTAATTTTCTCAAGTAATAAAAAAATTTTGCTTTATTGTGTCTTATTATTGGTTTTAAATAAATATCAAATGGAAATTTCATAAACTTTTTGGTTGGATCTTCAAAATTGAAATCCACAGAGTACAAGAAAGAATAATCTGATATAAATCCCTTTTTTCCTTTCATCAAATCTGTAAAATATTCATTATAAATTGCTCTTTCCCTAAAAATTGTCATTTTATAAATTTCTCCATTAAATTCAGGTAGATTTCTTTCAATAATGTCAATAGATTTTTTATCAAGAGTTAAAATATTTAAAATATCATTTATACATTTTGCTGTGTTTAAGTAGATTAAACAACTTAAATTCAATGTAGAAAAATTAATAGGTTGATCTGAAAATTTGACAATTTTATTTAACAGAAAAATATCATTAAAAACTTTATTTTTTTCATTCTCAATCGCCTTAATAACACATCTTGCTCTTAAGATTTTTGATATTTTAAATAGAATAGAAAAAAGGGACGTATATTGCCAGATAGTTTTTTCATCAGGTGATAAAGAAAAGTTTTCAATTATATATTCACAGGAATTAATAATGTCATTCGTGTCTTCAATAATTTTTCGTTTTTTTATTTCTCTGTAAACTTTTATATCATAACCTTCGGATGTGAAAAGTTGAGATAAAATTTCCAACTTATCTTGTTTTTCTATTTTTTCTACTTCTTTTTTAAAATTTTCAATAACTTCATCTAAATTTAAACCTTTCTTTTCAGAAATAATTTCTGAAAGATTTAACGATTCTCTATTTTCCTTTATTTTTTTCATCTCCTCTTTAATAATTTTTCTTGCAGGAAGGTCAAGTAAAAAAAATAAAAGAAATAAAGGGAAGAGAAAAAAGAAGATCGTTACAAAAACAACTAAAATTTTTTTCATCAAATTTATTTTAGCATATTATTTGGGACAATTTTGCCATCCTTTAAAATATATATTTTTTTGCATGTTTTTTTTAAGAAGTTTATATCGTGACTTACAATCAGATATGTAAGATTATTTTCCGTTAAGAATTTTTCAATTCTTTCAGTTGTTCTTTCGTCAAGTCCATTTGTTGGTTCATCAAGTAAATAAATTTCAGGTTCCATAGATATAATTGTGGCAAGAGAAACAATTCTTTTTTCTCCATAAGAAAGATTACTTGAAAATCTATTTCTCAATTTTTCAATACCAAGTAATTTAATAGTTTTTTCTACCCTTTCCTTTACTATATTTTTAGGTAATCTTAAGTTCAATGGGCCAAAGGCAATATCTTCTTCAACAGTTGGCAAAAATAATTGATCATCTGGGTCCTGAAATAAAAAACCTATCTTTTTTCTCACATCCTGAAAATCCTTTTCATTTTCCATTCTTTTACCATATATTATTATTTCTCCCTTTTGTACTCTAACAAGACCAACTATCGTATAAAGAAGAGTTGTTTTTCCGGACCCATTTGCTCCTCCAATTCCAATTCTATCTCCTTTATAAATTGAAAGATTAATTCCATCAAGAATTTTTCCTGTCTCAGGGTATTCTAAATGTATATCTATTAATTCAATCAGTCCATTATTTTCAATATTAATATCCATAGGAAATAAATTGTTGCCATTATAGAAAAGAGAGTATCCTTTTTTTTCCATTCAAAATGATTATAAATCCAAAAAGTTCCAGAAAAAGATCTTAAAAGCATTGCTTTATATATTCTATCACTTTTTAAATAACTTCTTAAAATTAAAATGCCAACAAGATTCCCAATCGTCTTATAAGTATGTAAGTTAGTTCTAAATTTAAAACTTCTTGCTTTCAAACTCTTAAAAATTTTATTTAACTCATTTTCAATTACAGGAATATATCTGGCAGTTAAAAATAAAATATTTATAAGTTTTTCAGGCAAATGTAGATGATGCAGTGCGTGAATAATTTTGAAGGGATGAGAAGAAAAAATTAAAACAAAGTTTGTTATAAAAATTAAGTTTGTTTTAAAGGTAATTAAAAGAGCATATTTTACTCCTTCAACTGTTCCTGAAAAGATAAAGATTTTATATAAGGGTTTTCCTGGAATGTTAAATGGCAAAAAAACCCAGAAAAAGAGAATAAAGAAGTTTATTATAAAAAAATTTTTTAAAAAATTTTTGAAATTTTCAATAAAAAATAAAAGAAAAAAGGGTAAAATTGAAAAATATTTAATAAAATCTAAATTTTTCTCAATTGCAACTATGATAGAATAGACAAAACAAATAATCAATCTTAATCTTGGGTCAACCTTTTCTATTTTTCCTTTCATTTTTTGCGAAAATAAAGATAAATACCGAAAATACCAAGTATATAACCTATTCCACCAACAATATCTTTAAATTTTTCCTTTTCTCTTTCTTTTCTATATTCTTTCAAAAATTCATTCATTTTTTTTTCAAGAACCTCTTCTAAAATTTTTTTGATTTCTTCTTTGTCCAATTCCACACTTTTAAAAGTTTCTTTTTTGAAATTACTCCCTTCTTTTTTAATTTCTTTTACAAGTTCCATAAATGTTTCTGTTTTATGTCCTGCATCTCCTGTAAGAATTATTTTTATTTTTTTATTTTCAGGTATATTGAAAGAAAAGACCCCGTTTTCATCTGTTTGCCCTTCAATTATTTTTTCTCCATTTTCATTATAAACCTCAATTTTCCCTTTTTTAACAGGTTTCCCATCTGGAAAATAACTTTCAACATAAATTTTTTCTCCTTCTTTATAAGTGAAAATATTGATTTTATGAGCAAATGAAATTAATGAGAATAAAAGAAATAAAAAAATTATTCTTTTCATTATTACCCCCCAATTATATCAGATTTTATTTTTTTTAGAAATTTTATAACAAATCCTGTAATAATACCTTCAATTAAGGCAACAGGAATATGACTGAAGAAAAATAATTTACCAATATTTAAAAAGTGATATTCTGTTAAAAAAAGTGAGAGGGCAACAAGTAAACACGAAAAAATTATTGAAAAAAAACCTGCTAAAAATCCTGTAAGAAATGGATTTTTATTTAATAAGGGTTTAAAAAGATAATAGGATAAAACTGCTGGAATTGCCATATTTGCAGTATTTACTCCAAGTGTAGTTAATCCTCCGAATTGAAAAAAAACTCCTTGAAGAAAAAGGGCGATCAGAATTAGTGGAAATGATCTCCATCCACATAAAATTCCTATAAGTCCATTTAAAACAAGATGAACTGAAGCAGGTCCAACAGGTATATGTATCAAAGAAGCCACAAAGAAAGAACTTGTTAGTAGAGCAATTTTGGGATAATCATCATATTTCAAATTCTTTAATCCTACAAATGTCCCACCTGCACTTACAATTGCTCCAGATAAAAGAACAGATGCTGATAAAACTCCTTCTGATATATGCATTTTTATTTCATGTCATAAACTTTTATCCATAAAACTCCTGCAACTTCTACTTCCTTATTATTTATTTTTTTCTCATCAGAGCAAATTGCTGAAAATCCATACCATCCACTTTTAGGAAATGAATAATAGAAAATTCCATTTTTGTCTGTTTTAATAACTTGTGTAATAAAGGGAGAGTAGGGTGCTTTTAAATTTCCCTTTTCATTATAATATTCAACTTCTACATTACAAAAAGGAACCTCTTTTCCATTAAACTTAACTATTCCATAAAAGGTATTCCCTGAATAAAGTCCGTAAGGTCTTACAAGTGGTATTATTTCAACTTTCAGTCCTATTTCTCTGTCCCAACTTTCTTCCATGCCAAAACCATTAACAATTACTTTTGTATAATGAATAATATATTTATCTTCTGCTTCTTCAAAATATGGTTTTGGAATACAATAAAATATGTAATCACCAGGCCTTTTAATTGTATAACTCAAAATCCATCCTTTATTTCCCTTTTCGTCACTATAAAATTTGAAATTTGCTTCTTTTAAATCTTTTATTAATGATATTTTTTCTCCTTTAAATAGAACGCCAAAATCTTCTGGCTTCTCCATAGGCATAGTTTTTCCTTCAAAAGGATGGGCAAAGAGAATTTTTAAGGTAATTTTAGATTTTTCTTTATCCTCAACAATATCAGAGGAAGGTATAATCATACCAAAATGTCCATATGAACTTAAAATAATTGATAAAAACAATAAAAATAATTTTTTAAACATCTTTCCCCCCTTTTTTACCAGTTAAAAGTTAAACCTGTTGTAATTTTCCAGTCAGGTGCCGATTTGTTAATTCCAGATCCAATTCCAAAATCAAATTTAAGATTTTTAGAAAAAGCATAATTGAAACCAATTAACATTGTCAATGGATTTTCTTCATTTTTTTCTCCGACTATTTCACCACATAAATTTAATTTTTCACTAAGGGGATATTCAAAAGCAGATGAATAAGTCAGATAATACTCACTTTCATTAGAATTTTTTAGAGAATATAATCCTAAATTAAAATGTAAAATTGTTTTCCCAAAATTTTTTGATAAGATTGATTTTATTGTATATTTTATATTTCCTTCTTCAGGATTTGGAGTTCCCGAGAATTGGAAAGATATATTTAGTGTATCTTCCTTTAAAATTGAAAATTTAATACCAATTTCTGGTTTTTCCCATTTATTCAAATTTATACTATTTTCTTCAATTATAAAAGGAACAGAAATTCCAAAATCCATCCTATCAGTTAGTCCAAATTTTAAAGACACGCCCAATTCTTTATTTTTTGTATCATCATTGTTCTTAATAAGATCGTAACCAATTTCAAGTTCAAATTTCCCTTTTTCAACTGTTTCTGCATCCTCTGTGGTTAGTGGTCTTCCTGCAAAAAGGAGATTTGAGAAGAGAAGAAAAGAAAAGAATAATAAAAATTTATTTGAATTTATATTCATCTATTCCTCCTTTAGTGTTATTTTTTTAAAATTTGTGTTACTATTTAATTGGATGATATAATATAAAAAATTTTTTGTCAAGTAATTTAAAAAGGAGAAAAATATGGAAGTAAAATTATTAGAAATGAGTTCAAATCCAGAAGAAATAATTTATGCTTCTGCAAGACAATGTTATTCAGGAAAAGATGCTTTTGATATTTTTACAGAGTCAAAAAAAATTAAAAAAGAAAAATTAGAAAAATTTATAATTGAAATTGTAAACTCTGGACATGAAAGTGTTCTTGAACATGTAAAATTCACCTTTGCAATTTCAGGTGTATCAAGGGCTTTAACACATCAACTTGTAAGACATAGGATTGCTTCATATTCACAGCAAAGTCAAAGATATGTAAATATGGAAAATTTTAAATATATTATTCCGCCTACTATTAAAAATGACAAAATTTTAATGGGAATATATCAAAATATTTTAGAAGAGATTAGGGAAGCATATAAAAAACTGATTAGAAGATTTAAAGAACTGGGAATTGAGGGAGAAATAGCAAATCAAGATGCAAGATATATCTTACCAAACGCAACAGAAACTAAAATTATAGTTACTATGAATTGTAGAGAACTCCTCAATTTTTTTAAGGTTAGATGTTGCACGCGTGCTCAATGGGAAATTAGAGAACTTGCTTATAAAATGCTTCAAATATGTAAAGAAAAATTACCTTCTGTTTTTGAAAAGAGTGGAGCAAAATGTGAATATCTTGGTTACTGCCCTGAAGGTGAAAAATTTACCTGTGGAAAATATCCAGTAAAATCAGGTAAATAATAAAAATGATTGAAATTTTGAAAAATTTAAAAAATAAAATTACAGGAATTGGAAGTTTACCTTTTATTGATTTAAAAGAGAGTATTGAATTTATAAAAAACAATTTTAAAGATATCCCATTTTTGCCTCAACTTCCAAGATTAAATTTTAAAGAAGAAATGAATATTCAGGTAATAGAAAAGATGCCTGGAATTGAATTAAAAGAGAGGAAGATTAATTTTTCATATTCTGAAGAGGAAATTTTAAATGTATATCAGAAAATTACAGAAAATGATGTAGAGTATTTTAAAATAAGTAGAGAATATGGAATTGGAATGTATGAATTACTTAATACGAAAATTGAAGGTATGTTCTTAAAAGGTCAACTTGCTGGTCCTGTCACATTTCTTTCTGCAGTTAAAGATGAAGAAGGGAAACCTTTAATTTTTAATGAAATGCTGGAAGATATTTTTATAAAAATTCTCGGAATGAAGGGATTATGGATTGCCAAACAAATAGAAGAAAGGGGAAAAATCCCTGTGATTTTTTATGATGAACCTGTTATGGCAAGTTTTGGTTCTGCTTTTTTCCCTATTGATAAAAATAGAGTAAAAAATATACTTATGGAACTGATAAAATTTTTGAGGGATAGAGATAAAAACATTTTACTGGGAATCCATTGTTGTGGTAATACTGATTGGAGTATATTTTTAGATTTGGATATAGATATTTTAAGTTTTGATGCTTTCAATTACTTGGATAAGTTTTTTATCTATTGGGAAGATATAGAAAAATTTTTAAATAGTGGAAAAATTATTGCGTGGGGAATAATCCCTTCTACAGATGAAATTGAATATATTAATTTAGAACAAATAAAGGATAAGTTGAATATAATTTATACAAATTTTAAAGATAAAGGTTATGACTTTGAAAAAATAAAAAAGCAATTTTTATTTACACCTTCCTGTGGTATGTCCTGGATAAAAGAAAAAAATGCCTATAAGATTGTTGAGTTTCTCAATTTTGTGGGAATTTATAGATAACAAAACCAGAGGGTACTTTTGGATAGAAATACGTTGATTTAGGAGGCATAATTTTTCTATTTAAGCATATTTTGATAAACAAATCTTTTTCAACTGGATTAAGGAAGAAAATCACTCCCTTGTTTCTTTTTTTATATTCTCTGAAAAGATAGTCCTCCGATGTATGATAAAAAAATTCAGTTTCTTCTTTTATTTTAATAAAGTTTTTGATTATATAATTGTCAAGTATAAATGTGTCAAGTTCTTTATATATGGTATCCGCTTTAATCTTTTTAATATAGTCATTTAAATCGAGTATAAAGAATTTGTCATTGAAAAACATACCTATTTTCCTTTCTTCATTTTTTATTTCAAGATCTTTTATCATATCCCTGAAATTTTTCTTTTCAATAATTTCTATATCTTTTTCATAAAAGTTTATTTCAACATCAACAGGTATATATCTATGAGTTGGAAAAATTAAAACCCCTTCTGATTCAATATTTGTGATATAGGTAAGAACATATCTATTGTTTTCTTTTGGATTGTTTTTGTAAAATAAAAGGGAAGCATTATATCTGTGGTGTCCATCTGCAATAAAAATTTTCTTTTCCTTGAAAAACTCTTTTATTTTTTCAATAACTTCTTCATTTTCAATTTTACCAAATTGTAAATTTTCCTCATTTATTCTTCCTTCTGAATAAACTTTATATTTCTCAATTATTTTTTCAATTTCAAAGTTCTTATCTTGATAAAGCATAAATATTGGACAGAAATTTGCTTTACATTTTTCAATCAATTTATATCTGTTGTCTGTATATTTCTGAAAAATTTTTTCGTGAGGAATTATATTTCCATCTTCAAAATCTTCAATTTTTAAAATACAAAGTAATCCAATTCTTTCATAATTTTTCCCTTTATATCTAAATTTTGTTTTTAGGAAATAAAGATTTTCTTTTTCATCTTGAATCAATATTTCATTTTCAATCAAATTTTCAAAAAATTCTTTAACTTCTTCTGGATTATTTTCTTTTCCAATAAGTTTAACTATATTCCATTGCGAAAGTGAAAGCAACTTTTTTTCCAATTCATTATCTATTAAATCCCAAGGAGGAGCGATTACATTACTTATATCCTTAATCTTTTTTAAATTGTAAATATAACCTTTAAAAGGGAAAATTTCTGCCATTTAAGATCCTTTCTTTTCAAGTGGGATAAGGATAACAATTTTTGCTTTATTTTTTAAATTTTTGTACCAATCTTCAAAATATTTTTCCCTCTTTTGCCACAAAAGCCATTTTCTTATGTTTTCCTTATCAATATCTTTATTGCCTGTATGTTTTAAATATTCTTCAATCTCTGTATTGCTTACATCTATATTTGTTTCTGATAAGATTTGCTCTTTTAGTTTTTGAAATAATATTTGTTTTCTTATTCTATCTTCAATCTTTTTTAATTCTTCATCAGGATAATTTGCTATGATTTCCCTATATTTTTTTTCGTCAAATTCTCCTTTTTCATTTTTAAATAAAGGATCCGATTTTACAACTTCTATTATTTCATTTTTGAAAACCTTAATTCTTCTTTTTTTTGCTTCCTGCAATAATAATTTTTCCCTTATCATATTTTCAAGAACATTTTTTTCAATATTGAATGCTTCCATCATTTCCCTATATTTATCACCAAAAATTTCTCTATACTTTTCTTCTACTTCCCATAGATTATCATAAAATTCTCTTATTGTAATTGGTTCTCTATTTACAATCGCAACATAATGGGAAGAACTCTTTCCCCCAATTCCTACACCCCAGAAGAAAAATCCTGGAATAATTAGAATTGTTACTATCCAGAGTATTATTCTTATATTTTTTTTCTTTCTAAAAAATTTAAGTGCCATTTTTTCCTCCTATAATAACAACAAACTCTCCTTTTTTCTTTATTTTGCCAAAAACTTTGACAATTTCTTCTATTTTACCTCTTATTATTTCTTCAAACATTTTTGTTAATTCTCTACATATACATATCTCCCTTTCAGGCATAACTTCGCCAAGTAAATTTATTGTTTTTTCTATTCTATGAACTGACTCAAAGAAAATGATTGTTTCTTCCATATCCTTCCATTTTTCAAAAATTTCTCTTTTTTCTTTTTCTTTTTTAGGTAAAAATCCGCAAAAATAAACTTTATTCAAAGGAAAACCACACACACTCATTGATGCAGTTAAAGCAGAGGGACCTGGGATTGGAGTTACTTTTACATTGTTTTTATATGCCTCTTTTACAAGTATATAAGCAGGATCAGAGATTCCAGGTGTCCCTCTATCGCAAACAAGTGCTATTTCTTTTCCTTCTTTCAAAAATTCTATTACCTTTTTTACTCTTTTTTTTTCAATTTCTCTATAGTAACTTAGAAGTGGCTTTTTAATACCATAATAATTCAAAATTTTCTTTGTTTCCCTTGTATCTTCACATAATATTAAATCTACATTCTTCAAAATTTCAATTGCTCTAAAAGTAATGTCCTTTATATTTCCTATTGGGGTAGCAACAATATATAACATTTTTAAATTATACCCTAAAATTTTTCAGTTTACCAAAAATGTATTAAAATAAAAAGAAAAAGGAGAAAAAATGGAGAAAATTGGAGTAATTTTTTACAATTTTAGTTTTCAGAAATTAGAAGATTTTTTAAACTGGTGTGCAGAAAATAATGTTGAATATGCTGAGATTTCAAGAGAACACTTAAAAGAAGCAGAAATCTTATTACTGAAATATAATGTGAAAATCTCTCAGGTTACAGCAAGGAATGATTTTGTTCAAGTAAAAGAAGAGTTTGAAAAACAAGTAAAAATGGTTGGAGAGCTTTGTAAAGAGGTTAAAAATATTGGTTGTAATCAATTAAGATTAGATGGTGGATGGCCCAAAGAAGGTATTGATGAAAAAGATTATAAAAAATTGATTTTTGAGGGTATAAAAAGGGTAGTTGAATTTGCAGAAAAAGAAAATGTTTATCTTGCGCTTGATAATCATGGAATTTTAACAAATGATTATGAATTCCAGCTTGAAATTTTTGAAAGTATAAAATCAAAATATCTTGGAGCAAATCTTGATACAATGAATTATAGATGGTATGGTTATCCAGTTGAAAAATTGATTGAAATTTATAAAGCAATTGCTCCCTATACTATACATACGCATATAAAAGATGGAACAGGGACAAGAGAAAATTATACTGGAAAAGTACTTGGAGAAGGAGAAATTCCAATAATATCAGCAATAAAAATACTTAAAGAGAATAATTATAATGGAGTTTTATGTGCTGAATATGAAGGAAAGGATAAGGAGATTGGATATAAAAAATGTGTTGAATTTTTGAAGAAATTAAATATTTAAAAATGAAAAGAGAAAGATGGGGAAGTAAAATAGGTGTTATTCTTGCAGTTGCTGGAAGTGCTGTTGGTCTTGGTAATTTTCTTAGGTTTCCAGTTCAGGCAGTAAAAAATGGTGGCGGAGCATTTATGATTCCCTATTTTATTTCTCTTTTTCTTCTTGGTATACCACTAATGTGGATTGAATGGACGATAGGAAGATTTGGTGGAGGATTTGGACATGGAACTGCACCTGGTATTTTCCATACATTATGGAGGAAGAATAGATTTATCAAGTATTTTGGTGTAATTGGAATTTTTGGACCAATCGCCATTTTTATATATTATACTTATATTGAATCGTGGCTTCTGGCTTATACTTTTTTCCCTTTAAGAAATGATTTTGCTTCAATTAACTCAACACATGAAATGGTTGAGTTTTTGAATGGTTTTAGAGGTATTGTTAAAAATCAATATTTTTCATCTATTCTCACTGCTTACATTTTTTTCATTTTGACTTTCAGTCTAAATTTAATAATTATTTATTTTGGAATTAAAAGAGGAATAGAGAGAGTTTGTAAAGTTGCTATGCCAACTTTATTTTTATTTGCCATTATTCTTGTTATAAGAGTTCTTACTTTAAAAAATGAGTTAAATCCTGACTGGAGTCCATTAAATGGCCTTGGATTTTTATGGAATCCTGAATTCTCTTCTTTAAAAGATGCAAGGGTCTGGCTTTCAGCGGCAGGACAGATATTTTTTACTTTAAGTGTTGGAATTGGAGTAATTCTTACCTACGCAAGTTATTTAAGTAAAGATGATGATGTTTTACTTTCAGGTCTTACAAGTGCTAGCACAAATGAGTTTGCTGAAGTTATACTTGGGGGAAGTATAGTTATTCCTGCAGCCTTTGTTTTTTTTGGCCCAGTTGGAATAAAAGAAATTGCAAATCAGGGTTCTTTTGATCTTGGTTTTGTTACAATGCCACTGATATTAAAATCTTTATCTTTTGGAAGAATTTTTGAAATAATGTGGTTCTTTCTGTTATTCCTTGCAGGACTTACCTCTTCAATATCTCTTGCTCAGCCAGCAATTGCCTTTCTTGAAGATGAATTCAATTTATCAAAGAAAAAGTGTGTTTTAATTTTCGGAATAATATGTTTTCTTCTCTCCAATTTTGCAATTTTCTTTTTAAGTAAAGGAGTTATTGATGAACTTGATTTCTGGGGAGGAACATTTGCTCTTGTTATTTTTGCAACCATTGAAACAATTCTTTTTGCCTGGATTTTTGGCATGGAAAATGCCTGGGAAGAAATGCATTCTGGTTCAGATATAAATTTACCTTCTTTTTATAAATTTATAATAAAATACATAACTCCTTCCTTTCTAATTTTTATTTTGCTTTTCTGGACAGTTCAGTATGCAATTCCCACACTTTTACTTAAAAATGTTAAGCCTGAAAACTTACCTTATATTTTGATAACACGGTTTATACTTCTTGTTATCTTTGTTGTTTTATGTATTCTTGTTAAAATATCTTGGGACAGAAAAGGAGAGAAAATTGAAACTTAGTGGTTGGTTTATGCTTATATTATCCTGGAGTATTATTATTTTTCTCTTTGTTTATTCTCTTTATAGATCAATAAAAAAGGGTTAAAACAGTTTTCCATCAGGAAAAGAAATTTCTTCTATTTTTTCATCTTCTTTTAATTTTTCATCTTCCTCAAATTCATCTAAATAGTAAAATTTTACTTTCTTTATCCATTTACAATACTCACAATCTCTACTACTTTCTGGGGGCTTATCATTTTCTAAACATTTTATTGCATCATTTATTACTTCATTAACTTCATTTATATTAAGTTTAACTTCTTTTAACTCAAAACTGAAATTTATTATATTTTTAATCTCATTTGCTTCGTAATCTATTAATCCCTTTTCAGGATAATAATAAACAAGATAGCCAAAATCAACAACTTCTCCATTATTTTCTTTTTTCAATAGTAAAGAATAGACACCGAGTTGGAACTTGTAAGCATCATGTGGTTCCTCTTTAGGTTTGCTTGCTCTTGTTTTATGATCAAGAGGGACATATAGTCCATTTTTAAGTTTAATTACTTCGTCAAGATGTCCCCAGATATAAAAATCTTTATTTTCATCTAAATCGTAGTAATAAGTCTTTTTAAGATTGGAAATTAACTCTCCATCTACTTTACCAGAAAGAAAAGGTGGAAGTTGGTTCTTCTTTCTGAAAAATTCAAAGTATTCCTTTATTAATAAGTCTATTCCTGTTGCAATTGAAGGCATTGGCCCTCTTGGTCTTGAGGTTTTCTTTTTAATTGATAGATAAAAACATCGTGGACATTCAATAAATATACTTAAACTATGTGCAGAAAGTGCAGTTTTTTTCTTTCTTTCGCTCATTTTTAAAATTTTATCTTTTTTTCTTTTTACAGTCAAAACCAAATAAATAATTTAAAAAATATTTTGTTAGAAACAAATGATGTTATAAAATTATTAATAATGAAAAAGTATATTTGTGGTATTGATGAAAATGGCTTTGGTCCAATCTTAGGCCCACTGGTTGTAAGCGGTATTATTGCAGAAAAAGGGATAAAAATTCCTTCCTTTATAAAAGATAGCAAATTGATATACAGAAGTAAAAAGGATTTTTTGAAAATTGAAAAAATAGCAATTGTATTATTTTTCATTTTTAAAAGAAGATTCCCAAAATCACCTTTTGAAATTTTTGAAGAATTTACTTCTTTTAATTGCATATTTAAAGAAAATTTCTGTTTAAAAAATATGCCTTTGGAATTTAAAAATGAAATTTCTGATAAGATTATTGATGAATTTTTAGAGTTAATAAAGATTGGAACAGAGTTAAAGGAAATAAAAATAAATGTTGTGTGTCCCTTTTTTTTAAATAAATTTTTAACCCAAGGGAATTCTAAATTTATTTTAAATTTGAAAAATTTTTGTGAAATAATAAGAGATTTTATAAAATTTAAAAATGTTGAGTTTTTCTGTGGGAAAATCGGAAGTTTAACTTTTTATAAAAATTACCTTTATTATTTTTTTCCACAATTTCAAATAAAAATCTATAAAGAAACTTTAAATTTTTCAGGTTATAAACTTTTTGATGAAAATTATGATTTTAAAATTTTTTTTGTAAAGGATGTGGAGAAAGTTTCACCTGTTGCCTGTCTTTCGTCTTTAATCGGAAAATATATAAGAGAAATAATGATGGAAAGTATAAGAAAAAGTTTGGGAATTAAGGAAGAGATATCTGGATATAGAGATAAAAAAACTTTAAATATTATTGAACATTTTGATTTTTCACAAATAAGAAAAGAATGTATAATAAGAGAAGCATAAAAACTTGATTTTTTAACATTTTAGAGGTACAATTTTACTTAAAAATGTCTAAAATAATTGATTTTTACAGAGCACTTGAGAAAAAAAAGAAGATTGTTTTTTTAATTGCCTCTTTTGTTCTTTTCCTTTCAATTTTAAGAGTTTCTTTATGGGCAATAAGAAGAAATAAAACTCCAACACCAAAAATATATTTAAAATATTTGAAAAGTCCTAATAAAGAAGAAAAAAAATATGGGATTTATATAGCAGGTAATTTAAAAATAAAAGAAATTTTACCTGAAATAGAAAAAATTTTTTTGCAAGACGAGGACCTTGAATTAAAAAGGATTAGTGCTTACAGTATAGGACAGATAGATTTTAATAAACTACTTTCATATCTTGACAGTTCTGACAAAACTTTAAAAGAAATAACATTTGAGACGATTTTAAAACTTGATAGAAAAAATATTGAAATCCTTATAAATAGGTTTGACAAAGAAGATAAAGAAACAAAATTAAAGATTTTATCTTATATGAAGTCTCCTGCCTATCAGGATAAACTTTTAAAAATAATTGAAAATAAAGATGAGGATTTAGAAATAAGACAGAAAGCCCTCGGATTAATAAAAGATGTTGGCAAATGGGAAGAAATTGAAGTTTCTTTATGGAATTGTTATTATGAAGAAGAAAACCCAGAATTTAAAAAAAATATATATGATACTATAAAAGAATTTCAAAAAAGGGGCAAATAATGAAAAAAACAGGTTTTACCTTAATTGAACTTTTAGTTGTAATTGCAATAATTTCAATGCTTGCAGGTCAAATTTTACCATCTCTTTCAACTGCAAGAGAAAAGGGGAGACAGGCAAACTGTATAAATAATCTTCATCAGATAGGACTTGCTATTGAAATGTATTATCAAGATTATGACGAATATCCTGTGTGGCTTTCAAATTTATGTAAAAGTGAAGTTATTGGACTTGGGACAAATTATCTCGGAACAGGTAAAATATTTCTATGTCTAACTGATTTAAATAAAGGGACAAGGGGCCATGGAAATCCAGCCTTTCCTGAAATAAATGATATTCCATTATCAAAGGTTCAGATTTATTATTCCTATACTCCTTCTGAGTTTGATACAGTTGCATATAGTTATAGAAACCCTAATATTGAAAAATGTTCTTACACTTATGAATTTGCTCCAACCCATTGTAAGTGGTTTGAAAGTACCCATACTCCAGAAGAAATTCAACAAGCAGATACAAATGGAGATGGAATAGTTACTTGGAAAGAAGCAAAAATTTGGCAATCAATGCACGGATTTGGAGGACAAGTTCCTATTGTTAGATGTTTCTGGCATTATTATAATTTTAAACAAAAAGTTTTAAATCTTGCTTTTAGAGATTATAATGTTTTTATAAGTGATGCAGAATGGGAAAAATCTTCTTATTGATTTTGAGATAAAAACCATTCTATAGTCTTCTTAATTCCCTCTTCAATTGAATATTTAGGAAACCATCCAGTAAGATTTTTAACTTTTTCAATTGAAAGACAGCTCCTTCTTGGTTCTCCTTTTTTAGGCGGTCCATAAACCTTTTTGCAATCCATTTTTATATTTTCTTTTATAATATCAAAAATTCTATTGACTGTTGTTTCAACTCCTGTTCCAATATTGAAAATTCCATTTAATTCATTTTTCATAAAAAGCATATTTACATCAACTACATCATCTACATAAATAAAATCTCTTGTTTGTTCCCCATCTCCGAAAATTACACATTCTTTACTTTCAATAATTCTTGAAATAAAAATTGCTATAACTCCTGCTTCCGAAAGATAATTTTGTCGTGGACCATAAACATTTCCATATCTTAAAGCAACAAAATTGATATCATAATTTTTCCAATAAGCATATAATAATTTTTCACAGGTTAATTTTGAGATTGCATAGATACACGTAGGAAAAGGTTCAACTGATTCAGGCGTCGGATATATATCTGGCATCCCATACATAACTCCACCTGTTGATGAGAAAATAATTTTTTTAGGTGGATTTTTTTTAAGTTCCTCAAGAAGATTTAAAAGACCAAAGACATTTACATCTACATCAAAAAATGGATCTTCTTCCCCTTTTCTTACATTTATTTGAGCAGCAAAATGGAAAACAAAATCAAACTTGTACTTTTCAAATATTTCTTTTAATCTTTTTCTATCTCTTATATCCACATTAAAGAAGATACTTTTTTCATTTAAATTCTTTAAAAAACCTGTTGAAAGATTATCAATTACAACAACTTCATTTCCTTCTTCAATCAATCTATCAACTGTATGACTTCCTATAAATCCTGCTCCACCAGTTACAAGAATTTTTGCCATCAGTCCTTTAACATAATATATTTAAGCCAGTGTTTATTTTCAATATACCAGAGTATTGTTTTCTCAATCCCTTCTTCAATTTTTGTTTTTGGTTCCCAGTTCAATAATTTTTTGGCTTTTGTAATATCAGCATATGTTATTTTTAAATCTGTTTTAGGGAATGGAGCATAAACAATCTTTGCTTTTTTATTTAATTTTTCCTCAATTATTTTTATTACTTCGTTTAATGAATGTGGAAAACTGCTTCCAAGATTTATTATATGAAAACCTGATAGATTCAAACCAGAAATTGTTCCTTCTGCAATATCATCTATATAAGTAAAATCCCTACTTTGAGTTCCATCACCATAAACCGTTATTTCTTTTTCCTCATCTATTAACTTTATAAATTTAAAAATACTCATATCAGGCCTTCCAGCAGGTCCATAAACAGTAAAATATCTGAATATTACAATATCTATGCCATAGAGGTAATGGTATGTAAAACAGGTAATTTCTCCTGCTTTTTTACTTGCTGCATAAGGAGAAATTGGTTCATTTACAGGTAAGTCCTCTGAAAATGGAATTTTACAACCAGCATATAAAGAAGAACTTGAAGAATAAATAAATTTTTTAATTCCAAATTCTTTTGCACATTCAAGAAGATTTAAATTTCCTATAACATTTGTCTGATAATATATGTCTGGATTTTCTATACTTGCCCTTACACCAGCACGAGCAGCAAGATTTATTATTATATCTGGTTTTGCTTCCTTTACTATATATCTTATTTCCTTTTTAGAGATGTCAAATTTTACAAAAAGGAAATTTTTATTTTTTCTTAACTTTTCAAGACGCCAATTTTTTAATCTTACATCATAATAATCATTTAAATCATCAACACCTAAAACTTCTTCTCCTCTTTCAAGCAATTTTTCACAAACTTTCCAACCAATGAAACCACAAGCCCCTGTTACTAAAATCTTTCCCATTTTCCAAATAATTATATCATAAATTTTAAATGTCAAATTAATAAAAATTTGAGAAAATTTGACATTTTAAAAAAGATAAAGGTAAAATAAAGTGGAGCAAATATGAAAAAGAAAGGTGTAGCCTTAATTGCAGTAATTGTAATGATTGTTTTGTTTTCTTCAATTATTCTTACAGTTGTTTTATCAGCAACAATTTCACTAAGAAGAGCAAACTACTACAAAGATAAACTAATAGCCCTTGAAATAGCAGAAGCAGGAATACAACATTGGCTTTACAAAATAAATTATGAAAAATATGATACTGGCTGTTATCCATGGGGAGAAGGCCAAACTGAAACAAATCCGGAAACTGCTATTGAATATTATGTTGGGGGTAAAAAGGGTGAATGTAAATTAAAAATAGATCCGGATAATACTGGTGAAGATACAAAAATCCTTGCGGTAGGTTCATATAAAGGTAGACAAGTAAAAATATCTTTTGAAATAAGAAGTGAAACAGAACTTAAAAGAGGGGATAAATTAAACGAAGGCTTAAGTGTAGAAACCCAGGGAATTCCAGAAGCATTTAATAAACATCTAATATATGCAAACAGTGTTCAATTTGGAAATGGTATTTCTGGAAAAGGAAATATTTTTGCATTTTCTATTACTGGTTCAGCATCATCTTTTACAAAGACTATCGCTTCAAACATACAGGTTCCTGTTTTAAATACAAATTATAAACCAGCCAATCCTTACGATTTAAAATATTCAGGCCCTTACGATAGAATTTTTAAAGACACCGATTTAGACGGACAAGTTGAAGTACCAGGGGGGAATTATACTCGTACTTCTTCAACAGAAATTTACACTTTATCATCTTCTAACATAGATCAAAAATGGAAGTTTGAGAAAACCGATCCAAGTTATTCATTACTTGTTAATATACGAGGAAATACTACATTAAACAACAATGGGATTGTTTACTCTGAACAGAATATAAATTTAGATTTTTCCAATCCCAACAATCCAAATATACAAGGGATGCTTGTTGCAGAAGAAGATATAACAATTGAATATGTTGGGGTTTCTAACCCAAATCCAATTGGTAAAGAAAATCAGACAACTTTATGGGCAGGACGTAATATAACTATAAATTACAATTCTATAGGCCCACAAATAAAAGGTGATATTGTTGGAATTGATAAGATAGAAATAAAGGGAAATACTGCAAAAAATATTAAAGGAAGTTTAATGAGCAGGAATGAAATATATATTGATGGTGGTACATTAACAATAGACTCAACAAATAGTCAAACAAGAAGTTCTCTTTTATTATTTAATGACTCTAATACCACTTTAAAGTTAACCATTTCTTCTCCTGTGAATATAACCCTTGGAGAAAACCAAATTGCTGGCATAATGATATTTTTTGATAATGTTGTTCCCGGTGGCTCTGGGAAAAAGTCAAACATTTTAATATCTAATGAAATAAAAATTAATCCTGCATTATATAAATTTTTAATTTTTAACCAATCAGAATCTTCCGAAAATTTTATACTTTCAGGAGGTAATTTAATTGGCAGTATATATTCTGTTTTCTACCAGAATACTTCCCAAGAAATAAATCTAAACACAAACCTAAATGGTTTAATAATCACAAATGGGAAAGTTAATTTAGGAAATAATATTCAAATAAATTATGATCCAGAAAATTTCAAAAAAATTGATTTTAAAGGAGTATTTAAATTTTTTGTTGGCGGACGTAGAAGATACTTACCACTGCTGGGAAGTTGGAGAATTGAATGGTAAAGAAAGGATTAACTTTAATTGAAGTTGTGATTTCTATCTTTTTAATTGCTGCTGTCATTGCAACAGGTCTTCTTATAATTTCAGGTAATTTAAATGTTATAAAAAAAGCAAATGAATTAACTATTGCAACTGCTTTATTACAATATACAATTGAAGAAGTTAAAAATATTGACTTTCCACCAATTTATTATGATAGACAGAGAGATTTTGGAGATGAAGTAGAATCAGAATCTATTATATATATAAATGATAATCCCTGTCCTTATACCGATTTTACACCAGAAAGTTATAGAAATGATTTTAGAATTATAAGGTTTGTTCAAGGAAAAGATGGTTCTGGAAACCTTATACAGAATTTTAATGAAAATATGTATGATAATGCAATGTCTTTAGAAATTACAATCTATATTTTAAGAAGAAAAGGGAATAAAGTATTATTAAAGCATAAAATTTATAGAACAAGGGATGGACTTTATTGAGAGGGCAAAAATGGATAAAAAGGGATTTACTATTCTTGAAATTCTTGTGGCTTTAACTATCCTTGTTGTTGTTTTCACTTTAATTACACTTCTTTACGTAAGAGCAGCAAGGACAAGAAATATAATAAATGCTTATAATGAAGTTGGAGAAGTTTTAAGTCAGATGATAGATATAATAACAAATGGAAGGAAAGGAGTTTTAGGTTTAAAAGATGCTGGAAATATATGTTCACAAGTAAACCCACCTGTCTCTTTGGACAAATACACACTTGTATTTTCTGATTCAACAGCAAAAAATACTGTAATATATCAAATAAAAATAAAAGATACAGATAGAGGGGAGACAAGTTTATATCAAAATGATGTTGATTTAGATCTGAATAAAAAAGTGTATCTTTTAAGTGGTTCAAGATTTGAATATTATGATGCAAATGGAAGAAATATTATAGATGAAAAATTAAATACTGAAACAACTCTTGTAAGGATAATTCTTATAGGAAAGGCAACACATCCTGCCATGAAAAAAATGGTTCCTATGAGAATAGAAACATCTGTCCGACTAAAAAATAAATTGTCATTCTGAAATGTTTTCATTTTTAAATATTATCGGTCTTATTACTTTTTCCTTTTCAGGTGCAATTAAAGGAATTCAAAAAGAATTTGATTTATTTGGAATTTTAGTTTTGGGTTGTATTACTGCTCTTGGTGGAGGGATTGTCAGGGATATTCTTGTAAATAAATTGCCAAAAATGCTTACAGAACCTTCCTACATTGGATTTTCTCTTCTTGGCATCTTAATAGGTATTTTATTAAGAAAAAAAACAACCCCAATTATAGAGAAAATTTTTTTAATATCAGATGCTATTGGATTATCTGCATTTACTTCTACTGGTTGTATTATTGCTTATGAGAATGGTCTTAGTTTAATAGGTATTATACTTCTTGGACTTTCAACTGCAATAGGTGGAGGGATTATGAGGGATTTGCTTTCTGGAGATGTTCCACTTGTTTTATGTAAAGAATTTTATGCAAGTTGTTCTATTTTAGGAGGTTTCTTTTTCTATCTTTTCATCATCTTTGGATTTTCATCTTCTATATCTGGACTGGTATGTGTTTTGATAGTTTTTTTAACAAGATTATTGGCTATAAAATTTAAATGGCATCTCCCTTATTTCTCTTAACTTCGGAGGACGGGGCTCCGGCGGAGGGGGTGGGATTCGAACCCACGGGCCGGCCTTTCGACCGACCAACGGATTAGCAATCCGCCGCATTAGACCACTATGCTACCCCTCCAATCCTTTGTCTATCAATGGTTTTAACAATTTTTTTATTTTTGTTAAAATTGACTTTTGCCGTATTTTTGCCAAAATTAAAATTCTCTGATAGAATTTCCACTGCTTCTTTTTTTACTTCAGGGGATAAATGTGAATATCTTAACGTCATTCTTTGGTCTTTATGTCCAAGTAATTCCTGTATAGTTTTCAAGTTTACTCCTTTCATTACAAGCCAACTTGCAAATGTATGTCTTAAATCGTGAAATCTAAAATCTTTTATCCCTGCTTTTTTTACTATCCTGTTAAATGAATGTGTTATATAACTTCCTGAAATAGGTTTTTTAGGGTCTTCTCCATAAAATACATATTCACTTTCTGGATTTCTATCAATATTTAGTAATGTGTTATAAACAATCTCATTTATAGGTATATATCTTTTTTCTTTGCTCTTTGTATCCCATATGGTAATTATTTTCTCCTTAAAATCAATATCTTTCCATTTAAGATTTAATATTTCTCCTTGTCTCATACCTGTATTTAATGCAATTATTATTATACCCTTTAATGGTTCTGGGGATAAATCTATTAAAGTTTTTGCTTCATTTTCTGTTAAATATCTTACTCTCTGGTTATTTTCCTTAAATAGTTTTATCTTTGGTGGTGTCTCTTTTAAATATTCCCATTCTACTGCTTTATTTAGTATTGTTTTTAAACAAGCAAGTTCCCTATTAAGGGTAGATGTTTTTATTCCTGTTTCTAATCGTTTTTTCTTATATTCTTCTATGTCTTTACTTGTTATCTCATATAGAAATTTACTACCAAAAAACTTATTTAAATGGTTTATGCTTAATTGGTCTCTCTTCCAACTTTTTTTATTTACTTTTGAGTATGTATTAAGAAAGTACGTTGAAAAATCAGAAAATTTAACCTTTGCATTTCTTTTTATATCCAGATGTCTGTTCTCAATAAGTTCAATCTCTTTTTTCTTTAGTATAGTAATGGCAAGTTTTTTATCTTTACCAACTGCTTCTCTTATTCTCTTCCCCTTATAGGATACATCAATATACCAAGTTTTCCCTATTTGAAATACTCTTCCCATTTTATTCTATTTTAACATAATCTTTTTTTCAATCAAATCTTCTGCTGATGGTATAGTGTTTTTCTCTATCCATTCATCAAGTTTTTTAACATCAAATCTTATTTTCCCTCCAAGTTTAACAAATGGTATCTGTCTTCTATAAACCATTAAGTAAAGTCCTCTAACTGATATTCCGAGATATTCACTGGCTTCCTTAATTGTTAGTAATCTTTTTCTAATTTCATTACTCATTTTTTTAAAAAAATCCCTTTGTTTTTTATTAGGTAGTATAAAACTATTAACCAGATAAAAATCGTGTCTAATTTTTTAAAAAATCCCACATCAACTACCATTTTTTACCCCTATTTTAATAGGTCTTAACCCTATGGGTTTTTTTCTTTTTCCTTTTAAATGAGGATTTTTACCTAACCTATATTCCCATAAAGGACAATCTTGGCTTGGACAATTCTTTAAATACTTCCTATCTCCATTACAGCATCTTAAACAATATTCCTTAATGGCTTTAATAGGAGACAATATCTTAATATTTAACTCTTTCAATCTTGACTTCTCTTCCTTTAATGGTCTATTTCCTGTCCTATAGAGATATAGAGGACATTCATAATTCCTGCCTATAATGTCTTCCTGTGTTCCTATAAGTCCCTCTGTCTCTTTCCCATTACATTCTTTTGGGTCTTGTTCATATCCCAGACATTCTTTACATCTTTTTTTAATCGCTTCTATAGGAGTTAAAACTTTCATCTTATACCTCCTTATTTTAAATCAACCTTTATCCAAAAATTCGTCATTTCATTGATAAAGTGTTTTAAATCTTCAATGGGTATTTTATCCAACTCTTCTAAAGCATTAACTCCTAAATAATTCTGAAAACGCTGTAAAAATTTTGCTTTTTCTCCCTTTTTAGAGTATTCCTCGTATATTTTTTCTACCATCTGGTATGGGGGGTGGTGAGTGAAGGAAAAACAGGCAAAATCCTTTATGGGAGTGGGGTTTTCAATTTTTCCTTGGACAAAAATTTCTTTGTATTCCCCTTTAAGGTGCCAGTAATCCTTGCCCCTACTCTCTTTGTTAACAACTCCCAATACATCTAGGTCCTCCAACGTCCTTCTTAAAGTGCTGTCAGAGATGTTAACTACCTGCCTTATCTCTTGAAAATCCGCTTCTTCTCTTGTAAGTAAGAATTCAATTACTTTTCTTCTCTCTTCTGATATACTACTTAAAATCACTTTCTTTATAACATCTAAATTATCTTCTATGTTATTATCAATAGTTTGCAGTTTTGAATAAAACAATCTTAATTGTTGTACTATCCTAAAAGGTGCTTCAGGTTCTGGTATGTTAATTATTTCTTTTTTGTAGCCATCTCTTACTACTGCACATCTTGCCTTGGCAATGAAGTTTGCTGTTTTGATAATATAGTTTTTCTCTTGTTCATTAAGTTCATAAGAATAATCTTTAAGATTTGATATAAACTCTTTAATCACCCCTTTTAGGTGGACATCTACATTTTTATCAATTCTTCTACTCAAAATTTGTTGGTTAATAGAATTAAACTCATCGTCAGAGTAATAAATTCTGTAAAATAAAAATCGTTCCCCTATTATCGTCTTTGAATGGTGGAAGGAAAACCAGTTAGTAGTAGCACAAGCAATGATGCCGATTTTACCACTCCATTTTTTCGTGGTGCTACTGCCAAACTCTTTTATGTACTGACCATCGTAGATTTCTCGCATTTGAGCCAATATCACGCTTCTTTTTTCAGGTGGAAGTTCCATAAGAGTGGTAAAGTCCTTGAATATCAAAACTGCCTTTTTTGGTAACCTAAATAACAAAGAGTTTTCTGTATTTTTATCCCCTGATAAGAAGGTATGAGGTGTTAATTCGGAAATAAAATAAGTATTGGGTAAATCTTGTAGTAGTATAACTGCCTTTGTCTTCCCATAAGATGGTGGAGCAATGATTAAAAGCCATACAGGTAGTTCAGTTTCATCTTCATACATATTAGCCACATACACAGCAAGGAGTGTCTTTAAAAGTTTAACATCAAGAGGGTAATATTTTATAATTTCATCCCGGAGTTGAGGAAAAGTTGGAGAAGTAAGTTCTATCTTGTTTTTCTCTAACTTTTCCTTGACTACCCCCCGGATATATACATCGTCTTCATACCCTAATAATTTTAACTCTTCTTTTGATAAACTATCTTTTTTCTCTTTCAATAAAATTTCATCTATTTCATTTAAAAATTTCCTCTTCATATCTTCCTCCTTTTATAAGATTTTTCAAAAAAAACACTGCTTCTTTAAAAGTCAAACCTTTTGATAACTTAACTAAATCAACCACATCTCCTTTAACACCGCATCCATAACAATAAAAGGTGCAAGTTTTAGGGTAAATGTGAAAGGATGGATGTCTGTCGTCGTGAAAAGGACAGTTAGTATAGACGGTCCGACTGGTTTTATAAAGTTTGGCATCTGGATACAACTCTTCAAAGATATCTATAATATTAATTCTCTCTTTAATGGTTCTAATATCTATTTCAAGGTGGGTATCTTGAATTTCTGAAGTTAAATACCTTTTTAATCTTCTTATTTCTTTATTTATCTTTTTTACACGTTCTTTAAATGTATCTCTAATAAGAATAAGTTCAACTAAGTTTAAATCTTGTCTTTTGAGAAAATGTTTAAATCTGTTTAATAATTGCTGACGCTTATTAAGGAGATAAGTTAATTTATTCGTTATATACTCTCTACCTTGAGGGAAAACTTTGAGAATTTCATTAGGAGGCAGTGTATCTCCCAAAATTTTTTTCATTTCTATTTTTATTTCCATTTCCATCCTCCTTTTGGGCAAAAAGAAAACTTTTTAGAGAGTAAATTACTTCAACATACCTTTTTGGGGAGATTTTTGCCCTGTCTCGATAATAATCTTCAACCAATTTTTCTGCTTTTTCTTTATCCTTAAAAATAAAAACAACCTTATTTTTTACAGCATCTCTTTCGTAAGAGAAATCCAACCCATTACAAAGAAGGTAAGCAGTAAGATAGAAATCTGATGTTCTAAAGGTTTTTTCCATATTTTTTCCCTCTCTATTTTTCCCCTTGTTTAAAACTTCATTCTTTTTTACTTTTTTATTAATATATTACTTTTTAGGTCATCATCTTCTTTTAAACTTATCCTCAAAACTACCAAAATTATTGATATTCTTTCAAAAAACTTCTGCTTCATTGGAATTACTATCTTTTTTCCATCTTTATCTTTTCTTTATGTAATGTATTAACTCTAAATGAATAACTTTCACTTTTATTTTTCCCTTCATATAATGTATTACTTTTTTTGACTTTTTTTCCTTGTTAAAATCGCTAAAATCATTGATATCCCTATAGAGGAGTAAAATTCATTTTTATTAAAATTACTACATATGAATAGGGGAGTACCCCCCCAATCCCCATACTTTCCACCCTTGCCTACTGGTTATGACCCCACAGAAAAATTTCAGGGGAAATTATTTTGCCTATAAAGGGAAGGTTATTTTGAATAGTATTTTGCTTTTTTATTTCAAAGTAGGAGTAGAGTTAAGCATCTGTGGTTGTAATTATGTTTTAATTATAAATATCCACAGAAAGTAGTAGTTAGTTCACAAACTAACTTAAAGATAAATTTAATTTATTTTCTTTTCTTATTCATTTTCGTTGTTTTGTTTCCCTCTTAATAAGAACAAAGAAGTAAACCATTACTACAATGACATCTAAAATATGCCAGGTTTCTTTTGAAAAATGAAAAGGTTCCACAGGATTGAATAAAATGGTTATCAAACCAAATATCCAAACCCAGACATATCTTTTTGAGGAAAAAAAGAATAAGTCAAATAACCACTGGAAAGAGAAACAACCCATCTTAAAAATTGATAATATGAATAAGGATTTTCCCCTACTGCTTTTAATAAAAGAAATATTACTATAACCTTAAACCAATTATTTTTTAACCATATTATTATTTTAAGGAACATGTTTTTATTCAAAATTTACCATAGGAATGTCAATGTCGTATTTAGATATTCTATATGTCTTCATTAATTTTTTTATATTTTCTTTTATTTCTTTAACATATGGTTCACATAGGTATCCCAGTGAATATTCTTCATCACCATAAACTATCGTTAATACTCCATTTTTATTTTTTATAAACCTTTTGTCAGATGTCTCCATAATTTCTTTTAATCTTTCACTGAATTCAAAAATACGGAGATAAAATTTGGCTATTTCTTTCTTAACCAAGGTATCTATTGTTGGTAAAGGGCAATGTTGTAATTTTTGATGAAACTCTTCTATATTTTTTATTATTTCTTTTTTTGAGTTATATGATTTAGTCAAAAATTGATATAGTTCTATTATTGTTTTTTTTAAACAATTTATAACTTGTTTGCGCTCTCCCCACCAAACAAAAAAGGTAATTGCTCTATAAAAGATAAACAAACCATACATAAGCAATATTAACTTTCCTACATCAGACACTGGTATTTTGTCATTTTCTTCTGGTTCTATTATTTCTCCATCAATAGTTATTTCTGTTACTCTTCCGTGTAGAAACAGACATATTCCTAATACAAGAGGGTAATAAACAAAAAATTTTAATAATCCATTTTTTACTCCATGCCATGATATTGTGTCAAGTAATGTATGGATAAATCCTATTAAAACAAATATTCCCAAAAATAAAATGCTAATCCACCAGAATGAACTATTATGGAGAATTTTGTTATCGAGAATATTAAAGAAAAGAGTTAAAAACAAAATATAAACTACTGCTACTATTCCATGTATTTTATATTTTAACTCCGATTTATTCACAATTTTAAATAATTCTTTAACATCCCATTTCATTTCTGTTTCTTTAGAGTGTGTAAAATTTCTTTTAAAAATATTTTCCCTTGTCATAATACCTATTAGCAAAAAGATATTCTTCAACCATTGTTTAATTTTGGGGTTTGCCTCCTTTATTTTTGCGTTTATTGCTTGTATGTTTTTCCCTATCACTAACAACACTTTTCTTATCATTAACAACCCGAGAGTGCATCCTATTAAAACTAAAAATTTTTCTTGTAAATACAAAACTCCTATTCCTGTAAGAGATAGGCTAATTATTATACCAAGAGTAATTTTTGTTGGCCGAGAAAGTTCTTCTATTATCTCGGGCATAACTATTGCTATTGCATAACTAAAAACAACGAAACCTATTGAAATTGATGTCCCCAAAAAGTTTTCTTTTAATACATAAACAAGTCCTATGATTAATAACCCTCCAATAAGAACCAGTGGAAGCCATAAAAAAAATTGTTTTATTTTTTGTTTCATTTATCTTCTCTTTTTTGACTAAAATTTCGCTTTTCATATTTATTTTACAATATTACAATTCAAATTAACAACTCTGTATTAACTTTCTATTCAATAAACTTCCTCGTGAGTTCCTTTGTTTGTTAGATAAATCTTATCTCTCACTAAAATAAACAAAATTCTGTATTCATAGATAAGATAGAAGTGATATTTTTAATTTTTTCTGGAATGTGGAAGTAAGATAAAGATTATATTTCATTTAATTAACTTTAATACTTCTTTTCCAGATTTAAAAGGACCTTTTATCTTTTTCTCTTTTACTTCTTTCTCTGATTGTAATGTCTCATAAATAAATATCTTCTTTTTTAAATCTGGTAAACTAATTCTTTTCATCATTTATAAGCATCTTTTCTATGGATTATCCTATAAATTTTTATTGTTTTTGTCTCTTCATCTATTTGGAAAAGTACTCTATAATTTCCTATCCTTAATCTATAACCTTCTATACCAATAAGTTTTTTTACTCCCTTACTATATGGATTTTCTTTAATTAGAGTTATTTTTTTGAAGATATTTTTTATTATTCTGGCAGGAATTTTACTTAAATCTTTTTCTATTCTATCATCAAAAATTACTTTATACATTAATCCCTTTTAGTTTTAATCTCTTTAACAACTCTTCCTCTGAAATAAACCCTTTATTTGTCTTTATTGCTTCTTTTAAGTCAAGTGTATCTTGTATATCTTCTATAAATTTTAAAAGTTTTTTGTATTCAGAAATATTCAAAACTACTCCTTTTGGTCTTCCTTTTCTATCAACCAAGAATTCTTTTACTTTGATATTCATTTTTTCTCCTTTTGTTTATATTAATTATACCCCAATTTTCAAAATATATAGTCCTTTAGGGGTGGGGGTATCCCTTTTATATTGATTATCAATAGTTTTCACATACTACCTTCTGGACAGCATTTTTAACTTTTTCTTATTTTTTGTTTTTATACCCTCTTCAATTGCTTTTGCAAGTCCTATCTCTTCTAACGCTTCTAAAATCGCTTCTTTAATAGTATTTTTCAAAAAATTTATCTTTTTTGATTTTATAATTGTTTCTTTTACCATATGTAATTCTTCTTTTTAAGTTTATTATACATCAAAAATAATTTAATTTGAAAATATAACTTTTAAAAATATATAGTCCTTTAGGGGTGGAAGTATTTATGTTTATTATCAATTAATGGATTTAAACTATTCTCCTTTAAACAGCATTATTTATTTACTATTTTGTAAAAAATATGCTTTTCTGGAGTGTCTCCAAAATATATAGTTCTTAAGGGTGGGGGGCTCCTCTATTTATTGTCTATCAAGGAATTCTATACTCCCTCCCCTAATGGACTATATTTTTAACCCAGTCAAAATATATAGTCCTTAAGGGGGGGAGGGTCTCTCTCTTATATTGATTATCAATGGTTTTTCATTAACATACCCTCTGGACAGCATTTTTTATCTCCTACAAAAAATATATAGTTCTTAAGGGTGGGGTGTCTCCCTTAATTGTTGTCAATCAATGGTTTTAATTATACTTGTTTTGGAAAGCATTGTCTATTAAGGGTTTTCTTAAGTTATATCTCTTTAAGCAAGAATTTTCAAGGGTTTAGTGGTATACAATATATAGTATTTAAAATGAAAAATTCTAACAAAAAAATACAATATATAGTTGTGTCGTATTTGTACCAAAAAAATGTGAAAAAATGAAAAAAAATGAAAAAAATTGAAAAAGTGAAAAAGTGGGTAAAATGCTTGATAGAGAATGGATTTAGTGATTTTTCAGGAATTTAGAGAAATGGCTTAAAAGGGATTAGCAATCCGCCGCACTAGACCACTGTGCGACCCCTCCAAAATTTTTATTTATCAATTAGTTTTAACAATTTTCTCGTTTTTGTCAAAATTAAATTTTTACTCTTTGTCTTTTAATTTTCTTATAATATAATTCATAATTTTTTCTGAATAAATTTTACACAATTTGATTGATGAAAGGCAAAATTCACTCTTAAAGTTTTTCTTTTCATTTATTTTTCTTGAATACAAAACACTTCTTTTAAATTAATTTTTTCCCACTTTAATTTTACTTTAATTTCTCTTTTGAGTAAAGTTTTCATTTTTATTTAAGGAATCCAAGGTGATAGTTATTTTCAAAAATGGAGGAATAAGTTATTAAAAATGTTAATATCTACAAATGGATAGATATTAAAGAAACGTAGAGCAAATGGAGGACAAAGATATAAGACAAATCCATTGTTATACTTAAAAATCAAGGTAAGAAGAAAGTTAATTTGAAAAGAAAAAAATGTAATTTAGAAATAGATTTGGCGCCAATTGTGGAGAAAATCTATTTGATTAATTTGATACATATAAATAGCAACAAAAATAACAATAGGATGGCCAGAATGTCCTCTAAGGAATAAGTAGTGATTTTGCAAAGTTTCTAACATATCCTCTTTCATCATTAATATATTTATTTAAAATTTCTTTTTTATTTTTACCAAAATTTTTTAAAACTTTTAAACAATTAAGTTCTATTTGCCATAAAATGTTTTCTTCAACTTGATTAATTACTCCAGGGATTCCTTTATATAAAATCCTTTTTTGAGGCAAATCTTTTCTTTTCAAGAATTTTTCTAAAATAGAAACACATTGTTCATTCCCAATTTTACCAATTGTTTGAATAGTTGCAATTAAAATATCTGGGTCTAATATTTTTTTGTTCATTAATATTTTATATAAAAGGGGTAAGACTTTTTTATTTCCTACATTCCCTAACAAGATAATAACTGAAATGAAAATTTTTCTGTCATATTTTTTCATATTTTTTAAATATTCTAAAAGTATATTTACTGCATCTTTTTCTTTATTCATTGCTAAAATAATTGCACTCCAAAATTTCAAATTTGAATCATTTGAAGTTTTTAAAACTTCTTTGAGAAATTTTATTGCTTTTTTGCAATAAAAAAAAGACCAAATAATAACAGAATTTTTAAAATTTCCTGATAAAAATTCTTTTTTTAATTCTTCAAATGATAGTCCAAAATCAACAGATTTCTGTGGTATAAAATTTTCAATCAAGCATCCAGAATTTTTAAGATTTTCTTGTAAAATTTTTATATCAATATCTTTTGGGTTTTTGTTATGTTTAATACATAAACTGGCTGCTAAACCTGCCACTTCACCTAACCTTTCAATATCTCTTTGCATTCTTAAGGCGTAATGTGCTTCTGGTTCAAGAGAAATTGCTCTTCCAGTTATAATAACGTTTTCAATATTTTGTGTTAGAAGACATCTATAAGGGATTTCACATTCCATAATAGTTTGTTGATTATTTGTAATCCATCTCCAAAAAATTGCTTCAAGAGTTTGATTTTCGGTATCCTCTAAAAGATGATTATCATAATGTGCCCTCATATAACCAATAACATCAGGAAATTGGGAACCAAAAATTTCATCTTTAAGAGTTAAAAGGTATTTACCTACAATTTGTCTGCTTTGTCTAATCCCAATAATAGGGGAAATGTAAAGTGGAACTTTTTCAACTTGATAATAATTTTGAAAGAAGTGTTTTAATCCATTTCTTTTTGCTCTTGTTAAATCTCTGACATCAAGAGGATCTACATAGCCCGCATCAAAATTTATATGTATTAATTTACCATTTTTTTCGTCAAAACAGACAGGGACTATACTATATGGCTGACATAAGTTATCTTTTTCTCTTCCAAAAAAGAAAAATTCTCCACTTTTAGAGCATATATCTCCGTCTCCTGTTGCATCTATAAAAATTTTGCCTTTTAATCTAACTATACCTTCAGGAGTAGCACATATAACAGAAACTACTTTTTTATTATAAACCTCAACATCTATAATACTACTTCCATAAAATATTTCTGTCTGGACTTTTTCGTTTAGATCTTCTAATATAATTTTTTTGGCTTCTGGGTGAAAACCAAGAATATCAAATTTACCTTTTAGAATATTTGTAAGTTCATTTACTTTAGTTTCTACTTCTTTTTGGAGACCACTTGATATACCATAGTAATAATAATGAATACCTCCTCCTGTTCCAATACCTCCAAGACATGTAGAATTCTCTATTATAGATGTTTTTACTTTATTTCTTCCACATGCAATACCAGCAATTGCACCCGCTGTTCCACCTCCTCCAATTACAACATCATAAACATATTCTTTTTCAGGAGTTAAAAAATAATTTTCACATTCAATTTTTTCTAATTTTCTTTTAAATAGTTCTTTTTGCTTTTCTATATATTCTCCAACTAAAATACCTAATTCTAATTTTTCTGAAGGACCTAAAAATTCTTCTATAAATTTGTTCTTTTTTTCAAATAACTCATAATTTAAGTAGAAAACATTCTTTAAGTTAATAAAGGAATTTTTTAAAGAGAATAAGTCATGATAATATGGTTCAAAACTGATGTGTGTAACAATAGCATCTTCTAAAAATTTATAATTTTTTCTTATCAAATTTATTATTTCAGGAATTCTTATTCTTACTTGTGTCAAAGATAGACCGTTCGTTTTGAAACTTAAACAGATTTCATTATTTTTGAAGCCTGGAAAAAGGGATAAAAGTTTTAAATTGTTATTAATTTGATGGTCTATTAAGATTTCTTCTTTTAATTCCTTATTTGAACCGTTAAAATAAATTGAATAAAAATGAGTATTACTTCTCTTTTCAATGTTAGGATTAATTTTTTTTAATAAAAGTGCTTCATCTGTTAGATCTACAAAGATTTTACCTCTAATAACTTCTAAACCATTTTTATTGCCAATAACTAATCCTTCAATAAAATTGTTTCTTTCAATAATATCTACAGGATATGAGTAATATAAAATATCAACTTTTTTCTTGCTTAAAAACTTTTCAAGAAAAACCTCAAAAATGAATGGATTTGTAATACCATTTCTAATGCCACCGATTTTTGCTAATTCTTTTAAAATAAATTTATCACTTTTTAAATTTTTATTTAGTTTAGTATAAAAAGCAGAAGTAATTTCCCAGCCTAAATTACTTCTTCTTTCAATTATGAGAATTTTTTTGTTATTTTTCAATAAAGGTAGAATTACACCTATGCTTGAACATCCGCCCCCTATAACAACTATATCATAAATTTGATTTGAAAAAATACTTTTCATTTTTCAATTTTTATTAAACAAAAATTGTTTTTGCCAATTTTAAGAGAAAATTTGTTTTTTTCACTTTTTATTTTTTCCCCTGTTAATAGGTTTACAATTTCAGCATTTTCTATTTTAGAACTACAGATTTCTACAGTTTTTTCTTCATTGAAATTTGCAATAACAAGTAAAAACTTATTCTTATTTTTATGTTCCCAATAACTTACTTTTATTCTATCATCTTCAGTAGTTTTAAAAGTATTGTTTTCCCAATAACCTATAAATGTTGCTTCATTTATATTGAAATCTTTTAAAATATTCCAAATTTTAAAACATTTTTTTAAAAAGTCAAATTCTTCATCAGAATAAAGCCCCCAAGGTCTTACAGGAGTATCATGAATTAATCCTAAAGATAATGCCTCATCCGGTAGCCAAGGTCTTTTTTGATAAAGAAGAAAATTTGAGGGAATTCCAAAATTTTTTCCCATAAAACTGGCTCTAAAAGAATGTAAAGGTAAGATGTCAAAAATATCTTTAATATTTTCTCTTTTGATATTCATCCATTGTTCACCATATATATAACTTGTAGCAAAACTTAATATTGGAGGAATTGGTAATCCATGAATATCTACTACTCCATTAGGATTATGTTTTTTAACAAGTATATAGATTTTTTTTATCAGTTCTCTTGTTGCAAATATTCCTCGTGTAGGATAAAGTTTATTATTTTTGTCTCTATATCCACATCCATGCTTTTCATTCATACAAATAGGGAAACTTCCTACTCCATCAAGATATACTCCATCAATTTTAAAATTTTCTAAAAGGTATTTTACTTTATATATAAGATATTCACTATGAATACTTTTATTACAAGCAACATATGATTCATGTTTAGGTGTAGTTTTTCTTATATATGGAAAACCTTTTGGAACTTTCAAAACTACATTTCCCATAATTTCCCATTCAGGGGTACCTGTTGTAATTTCAGAACTTAAATAAATAACTGCTTTAATTCCTCTCTTGTGACATTCATTAACAAAGTTTTTTAACCATTGCTCATTCATTTTATAAAGTGATGAATGAAAATAAGCCCAATTCCCTTGGTCTATTAAAGTTTTTACACCATTAGAAGCAAGCAAATCCATTTTTTCTTTTTGTTCAAAAATTGTTTTTACAGTGTTATACCAAAAATCTTCTGTAACTTGAACTATTCCATATCTGTCTAAAAAATCATTTGGAAATGGTTTTACTGGTGTTGCTTGAAGACCATAAGTATAATTGAGTTCATTTTGTAAATATGTTGTTTTATCAATAAATTTTATTATTAATTCACAACTTTCCTCATTTTCTATAATATTGATTATTTCGTCCTTATTTTCTACATAAAAATTTTCGTCTGATTCATTAAACCAACATATTCCTCCTTTTTCATTCCCTATCCAAATTGGTTCTAATTTGTTTTTCAAAATTTTTTCGTTAAGGGAAGATTTATTTTTTTCAAATTTCAGTAATGTTGCATATTCTTCAGCACTAACTCCCCATAATCCCTGTTTACTTATCAATTTTGCAAAATTTTTCTTCAAAGGGATTTTGAAATATAATTTTTCAATTTTAATGTTTTCTCCTTTTGGTATTATTTTCATATCAACTTTAACCATTCCATCAAATTCAACTGTTATAAAATTAACAATATCTAATAATTCATAGTCTAATTCATTTTTAACAATAATTTTAGATTTTGAAACATTAACAATTTCTTTTTTTTGCTTTTTAATATGAAGATTTTTATCAGATTTTATTACAATAGAAATCGGGCTTTTTAGCATTTCTTCCTCTTGATTTACAATATTAGAAAATAAAAAATCTCCTAATTTATATTCTCTTCCCCAGCATTTTATTATACACCCATTTATTATTTTTAAAGGTTCCCAGGGAGGTGGAACCACATCTTCACTAATATTATATGACATAGAAAACCATTGTGGTTTTTCATAAACGTAAAAATTTGTTTCTTTTTTCTTTATTCTTTGGTTTTTATCTTGTATTTCAACTGATAAAGTATATCTTCCCTCTTTTAAATTGGAAACATCTACTTCTTTTGTAAAAAAGTCAAGTAATATTTTGTCTTTAAATATTTCTTCTTTCACAATTTTCCCATTAAGAAAAATTTTATAACTAATTTTTTCAATGTTATTTTTTTCTTTTAAAATTAACGTCAAATTTAAAGTCGGTTTCCATATCCATAATTTATTTTCTGGATTGAAAAATATGTAATTCATTTCTGTTATTAAATCAAAAGAGAATTCAGCAAAAAAAGGAATAGTCAAAAAGTAATCATTATTAAAAAATAACGAAATTAAGTAATTTTCACCTTCAGAAAGTTCTAAAGGAAGAGTTAATTTTTCTTTCGTTAGTAAAAATGGAGCAATTTCTTTAGATAGGTTTTTATCTATATTTATAATCTTTCCTGAAATTTGAATGGGCTTTAAACTTATAACCTTTCCTAAAAGAATACTTTTATTTTCTTCATTTTTGATTTCTATTTGGAAAGAAAAATTTTGAGTGAAAATTATTTTACAGTTTTTAACACCTTCAACATATTTATTTTTTACATGAAATAAGGAAGAATAACTATTAATTGACTGTAGATTCATTGCTACTTGAAATCCAATTTCCATGTTATTTTTAGGATTTATTTCAACAGTAGAAAAAGGAATAAAAATTTCTAACTCCCATCTGTCTTTTGAAAGTTTTCCATAGAAATTCCAATTTCCATCCCATTTACTATTATCATTTTTTTCATCATAGATTGAATTATAGATATTTCCAATAAAATGGTATACATCTTTGCTTAAGGGATTTTGAATAAACACTTCAATTGAATCTTCTTTCCATATTTCTGAATCACGGATACAACTATTACCATATGGAACATAATTAGAAGGTAAATAAATAATTCCTGCAATATATACTCCTTCATTGTTATGACCTATATAAAATTCATTTTTGATAGGGGAGGGAAGCATAGTTCCTAATTTATAAAAATTTGAAAATTTTGTTAGGTTTTCTAAAAAATTTTCTTTTAATTTTCCATCAACTTGGAGACTATTTTCAAAGTAAGGACAGGGTATTTTGTAAGATGTAATGTAACTCATTTCTTTTGAAGAGATATTTAAATTCTCTTTCTGGGCATTTTTATTTTTTTCTTCAGAAGAAGATATAAAATTAATTAAAATTTCACCAGATAACTTTTCACCTTTATTTATTTTTATAGATGGATGGCTAGTAGTTTGAGAAAAATAACACCTTATGTGAAAACCTGTTCCCCATTTTCTTCCGTCAACTAAACTTAAAGAAGCAATGTTAGAGCCTGGCTTTATTTCTATTTTTTCACCTTTTATTGTTTCTATATAAATCATTTTTTTAGAACTTAAAATATTAGGATTTGAAAATTCCTTCTGTTGAGATATTTCTATTTTTTCTGTTTCATTGCAAATTGTTTTGACTTTTTGAATATCAAAATTAACAACAAACCAGACAGCCATAACTATATCCTGTTCTGGCAAAATTTCATATGAGATTGAATAATTTTTTTCCTTTAAATTTTCACCTTTACCAGTAAAGACAAAAGAATTATTTTCTATGCCAACTTTTCCTGTAACTTCAACTTTTTTTTCCTCTTGCTTTGTTGAAAAAATTTTGATTGGGGTGGGTGGATATAAATTTAGTGCTGCAAGAGGTTTATAATTTTCTCCCATTATATGCAATTCAATTTTTAAAGGGAAATCTATTTCTTTTAATTCAATTCTTCCACAAGTTGCATTAATTTTTAATTCTGAATAAACTATTGATATAAGGAAAAAGAATAAAAGAAAATAATATCGCATTGTATTCATTTATCCTCCCTTATTGTTCAACAAAAATTAATATCTACCGAATAAGCCATAGAATTTTTTCTCTGTCGTAAATTTATCCCTCAAGAAATTGTTTGGATGAACATTTGGAGGAACTGGTCCCAATACTTCAACGTGTCCATCTGCCATTAAAACATTTCCTTTGCTCATATGAATTGGATTAAAAGCATTATTTTCCTCATAGTCTTCTACATAATAGGTTCCTGTTGTATAATTAACTCCGCGGTTTCCGGCATCGCAAAGTAGCAAAGTTTTTGATGGATTTTTAAGTTGAGAAAGTTTTGCAGGCGGAGAATTTGAAGTGTTAGGATTTGTATATCTAAAACTTGTACCTATATGTCTATGATTGTATCCATAACTTACAAAATTATGTGCCTCTCTCCAGTTATAAGAACCAACAGGATCCCTTAGTCTTGCTTCAACTTTTTTGTAATGAATGGTAGAGGGACAATAGAAAGTTCTTGGGTTTTTTACATAATATTGGTCTAATCTTGCTGCCCAATATCCATAAGGCAAAGAATAATTTGGAGCAGTTCCTGTAGGAATAAAATAACCGTCATAATCCTCAACATACATTAACATTGCAAGTCCCAATTGTTTTAAATTATTCATACAAACTGCCTGTCTTGCTCTTTCGCGTGCTTTTGATAAAGCAGGTAGCAACATCGCTGCTAAAATTGCGATTATTGCTACCACAACAAGTAATTCTATTAATGTGAACCCTAACTTTTTATTTTTTGTTTTCATTTTATTCCCTCCTTTTTTATTTTTTATGTAATTTAATTTTCTACAATTTTAATTCTTTCCCCTCATATTTACATCACCTCCTTATACTTGATATAATAAATGAAGGTGTTTTGAAAATATTTCATTTATCATAAATTCTATTCCTCCAATTACTCCAATATATTCTGTCTCAATAACTTTAAAGTTTAATTTTTCATATTGTTTTTCATCCATATTATCTTTTATTCCATTTTTTATTGAAGGGATAAGAATATCTCCCGCATTTTTAATCAATCCCCCAGAAAAAACAACCAAATCAGGGAAAAAGTATTGGATAAGAAAAGATAAAGTTTTACCTACAACATATCCTGCCTCTTCAAATATCTCCCTTATATCTTCTCTTTCTCTTGCTAATTTCAATGCATAATCCATATCAATTTCTTTATTTATTTTTTCTTTAATTTTGTTCAACAATGCCTCACTGCTTACATAACTTTCAATACATCCTCTCTTGCCACATCTACATAACTTTCCATTTTTATCAATTGTTATATGCCCAAAATCAATTCTATATTTTGTCTTACCTGTTAGTATTTCTTTTCCTTCAGAAAGAAAAGTAGCAGATATACCATTTCCCCAATAAAGATTTAAAATGTTTTTTTCTTTTTTCTTCAAATGATTATAAACTCCAATCAATGAAAAGATTCCACAGTTTGAGACAAATGTTTTTACTCTATATTTGTTTTCAAATATTTTTTTGAAATTAATATTATTAATTGAGGGTAGGTTTGCACTAAAAACTAAAATGCCTTTTTCTATATCTACAACTCCAGGAAGACCTATACTTATTCCTAAAAGTTTATCTCTATATTTATTTAGGAGTCTTTCTGAAAATTCAATTATTTGATTTAATGTATTATCTAAAGAGGTTCTTAATTTGTCTAAAAGTAAAACATCTCCTTTTAAATTTCCTATTCCACCTTTTATTTCATATGAACCAACATCAAGAGACATTATATATCCAGTTTCAGAATTAATATCAATATATATAGGTTTTCTACCACCTTTCTTTGTGGAAGGCCCTATCTCTTTTTCATAGATTATATTCTTAGATATCATATACTTTGTTACTTGCGTTATTATTGCTTGTGATACACCAAGAGATTGGGCTATTTCTTTTCTCGGACTTGGCCCTTTTTCTTTGATATAATTCAATATTTTTTCTTGTAAATCTTTATTTACTATCATATTTTGAGATTAGTTAATTTACTTAAATTAATTATATCTATATTTCAAATTTTGTCAAATTTTTTATAATTTAACTTTATAGGTATTTTCCATTAGGTTTTTTAATGCTTATCAAGCATTTTTAAAATTTATTGATTGTTGAAAAATTCAAAAAAAATATTAAAATTATACGGTTATGAAAATTATTGGAATTCAAATTGGAAATTATACAATAAGTGAAAGAATATGGCAGGGGGCAACGTCAACAGTTTATAAAGGAATTTCAGAAAATGGGGATATAGTTGCTATTAAAATTCTTCATCCTTACAGAAATGAAAAGTGTCAAATAAAAATTTTTAAAAAAGAGTATAAATTACTTAAAAAACTTTCCCATCCCGGCATAATAAAAGTTTATAAATTTGGGAAAAAGGGAGGACTTTATTTTGTTTTTATGGAATATGTGGATGGTAGTAGTTTAAGAATTTTTTCTGATAAATTTCAGTTGACACCAGAGAAAATTTTATATATTTTGATTAAAGTGGGGGAAACAATTGAATATATTCACTCAAAAAAAATAGTTCATAATGATATAAAGCCTGAAAATATACTTATAAGTAATGATTTTCAAAAAATTAAACTTATTGATTTTGGATTTGCTGAAAAAATAGGTTTTTTAAAAAGGAAAGTTTTTTATTCTGGAGGAACTGAAAAATATATTGCTCCTGAAAGAAAAGAGGGAATTATTGATTTTAAAAGTGATGTTTATTCTTACAGTGTTATTCTTGAAGAATATCTTTTTGATTATGATTTTTTTGAAAAAATTTATCCTATTGTTATAAAGGCAAAATCAAATGAGATTAAAAAAAGACCATCAATTAAGGAAATTTTAACAGAACTTCGGAAAATATATGAGAATAGGTATAATCAGCGATATTCATTCTAATCTTGAAAGTTTTGAAAGGGCGTTATTTTATTTTGAAAAGAATAAGATTGATAAGTTAATAATTTGTGGAGATGTTATTGGTTATGGGCCCGATCCTGAAAGATGTATAAATCTTGCAGAAAATTTTGCAGAAGTTATTCTTAGAGGGAATCATGAAGAAGGTATTATAAATAAAGAATTTATAAGGTTTAAAGAATATGCAAGAATATCGCTTGAATGGACAATAAAAGAAATTAATGAAAAGATTGAAAAAATTAAAGGATGGAAAGAAATTGAAAAAATGGAAGATATTATTTTTGTTCATGCCTCACTTACAGATATTTTTTATAAATATATTTTAAAATTAAAAGATGCTGAAGAAGAATTTGAAAAACTTGAAGGAAAAATTTGTTTTGTAGGACATACACATATTCCTGGTGGTTTCATAAAAAAAATTGAAAATGGAAAAATTGAAAAAATCATTTCTGATTTTAGTGGAAAAATGGAAATTGAAATAAAAGAAGATTTTAAATATATAATAAATGTTGGAAGTGTTGGGTTTCCACGTGATGGTTTTCCTTTTGTTTGCGTTAGTATTTATGACACTGATAGAAGATTTTTTAAACTTGATAGGATTGAATATGATTATAAAAAAACAATTCAAAAAATAATAGAAAAAGGGCTTCCTTCAAAAATAGGAAGTCTCTTAAAAGGATTTTAGTTTTGGATTTAATTCTTTAATTTTTTCTGCTATTACTTTGTAATCATTTTTAATAATTTCATCCCATTCTTTTATTTCTCTTTCTTCTAATACTTTTTCAATTGGTACACCCTTAACACAATTTATAGCCCATGCAATGGCAATATCAAAAAAAGAAAATTTATTTCTGTAAATCTCAAAAACCTCTTCCTTTATCTTTGTTGTTTTACATATTTTTTTCTTTATTTTATCTGCTAAATACGGTGTAGTTGCTCTTTTTTCTATTTCTATTGCTTCATTAAAAACTGGTATCAATTCTTCTTTCCCCTCTTTAATAAATTTTTCAATTAACTCTATAGATTTTTTGACTTCTTCATATGTTGCTTTTTTGGTTTCTCCAGCAAAAAGCAAAATAGATAGTAGAAAAGATAAAGTATAAATAAACTTCTTCATATGCACCTCCTAATTTTCTATTTTCATCTTGAATTTTTCTTTTTTTATTTTATATATTTTATTATATGGAGTCAAACTGTATTTTGAACTTATATAATATGCTTTTAATGCTTTTTCTTTTTCTCCAAATGCTTCCCACATCATTCCTTCTTCATAATATATCCACCAATTTTGAGGATTATTTTTTTCTCCCTTTTTATATGTTTTTACTGCTTGATTTAATTTTTCTTCATATGGTAAACCTTGTGAATAAAGATATTTTGCCTGTGACCATTGAAGCCATGCTTTTAAAACATAACATTCAACGTTTTGGGGTTGAAAAAAAGAAATAAAAGATAGGTATTCTATTGCCTTATTATATTGTCCTTTATGGAAAGCCTCATCTGTTTTTATCCACATATATGGAATGATTAAATAAAAAAAAGAAATGCAAAAAACAGGATAAAATCCACCAATCAAGATCATTAAAATTCTTCTTTTCATTTATTTTTGCGCTTGCCGGGATTTGAACCCGGATTCTCTGGCTCCGGAGGCCAGTGCTTTATCCAATTAAGCGACAAGCGCTTCTATTTTTAATTTTACCTTAAAATTTTCAAATTTAAAATTCATTCATATAAAAGATATTTTTTTCTTTTTTCAATAAATTTATTTAAAGATTCCTGGTAAAACTTTACAATATCAACTGCTTTGAAATTATTTTGAAACATTTTTCTTATAAGGTCTGTTCCATTTATTTTGTCAAACATTTCAACTTTTGGAGTCGGTATTTTACTAAAATCAAATTTTTCTGGATAAAGACTTATAAGAACTTCAAGAATATTATAGCATACTTCAACTGGTTTATAATTTTTTTTGTTTTTAATTATTATTCTAAAACCATTACATTCCTCATTTTTAAAGATAGAATAAAAAGGAGTAAAATAGAAAGGTTGAAAATATACTCCATTTAAATTTTTTTTATTTAAAACTTCTGCTACTTTTTCACCGTCCATCCATGGTGCTCCTATAATTTTAAATGGTAATGTATAACCAACTCCAACATTTACAATGCCAAGTTCTCCAATTATTCCTGTTATGGGATAGTAAAATGGGGTATCCGGTTCAGGTATATGTGGGGATGTTGGTGTCCAGATAAGTCCTGTATCATCCCAAATCATTTCTCTTTTCCAGTTTTCCATTTTTATTACTTCAAGATTACATTTTATATTAAGTTCTTTATTCAAGAATAAAGCAATTTCTCCAACTGTCATTCCATGAACATAACTTATAGGTAAACTTCCTACAAAAGATTCAAATTTCATATCAAGGACAGGACCATCAACAAGAATTCCTCCGAGTGGATTTGGTCTGTCAAGAACAATAAAAAGAATATTATTTTTTGCCGCTTCTTCCATGCAATATCTTAGAGTAGAAATATAGGTATATGAGCGAGTTCCTATATCTTGAATATCAAAAATAAGAATATCAATTTCTTTAAGCATCTCTGCTGTAGGTCTTCTTGTTTTCCCAAATAAACTAAAAATTTTTATATTATTGAATTCTGAATCTTCAATTAAATCCATTTTGTTTCCTTTAAATCCATGTTCAGGTGCAAAAATGGCTGTAACTTTAACATCTGGTAATGAAGAGATTATATTTACTGTAGAATGGAGATTTTGGTTACATCCACTAATGTTTGTTATTATTCCTACTCTTTTCCCTTTTAAAATTGAATAATTTTTTTCTGAAAGAACATCTATTCCTAATTTTATAGGCATTTTTTGAGGGAAAACATAAATAGAAAGAAATAAATAAAGAATAATTTTCCAAAATGCTCCCATTTTTGAAATTCTCTGTTAATTCTTATATAACGAAAACCTAAATTATTTCTTTGTTATTTCTTTTTTTTCATCTATTATAAAGGAAATTCTTCTACATTTTGGGCAAATAATTTTTAATATATCCTGCCTATCTATTGGTGGGATTAATCTTTCTTCATGCTCAGTTTTTATGTTTAAATTTTCAATTGCCTTTGTAATCAAAATGGGTTGAGAATAGGCAAGATTACCAAGTTTTTTATAAATATATCTTATATGCTTTTCAGTTCCTATTATTTCTTTGCAGAAAATGCATAAAATTAAATTATGTTCTACTTTATGTTTTACTTCATCAGGATTTTTCAAATATGAAATATCAAACTGATTTGTTAATTTAATGCCTTTTTGAGTTATACAATTTCTTTCACATTCTCCACAAAAAATACATTTGTCAGGATTGTGTATTAAAATTCTTTTTTTATTTTCTAAATCATCAATCATATCTATTGCTTTTGAAGGACATACTTGGAAGCAACCGCCACATCCAACACATTCGTCTTCATTGTATTGTGGTTTCCCTCTAAATTTTGGATATGGTTTATGTTCTTCATAAGGAAATTTTGTAGTATATGGTTTTGAAAATAAACTTTTAATTGCTTCTTTCAATTCTCTTATTTTAGGTTTTTTCATTTTTTGTCTTCCTCCAATTTATTAATAACACTTTTTTCCCACAGTTTTACACCAGATTTTATGCTGGCTCGTGATAGAGCATGAGCAGCAGTAGGTGCAGTAATAAGGATAAAAATAATACAGAGTAAACTTTTTAAAGAAGCATTAATTGGACCTGATATTATTATACCAAATAGGGTTAAACAGGTTCCAAGAGTTACACATTTTGTTGATGCCTGTAATCTATTATATACATCAGGAAGCCTAACGAGTCCAATACAACCAAAAAGATTGAAAAGTCCTCCTATAAACATAAAAATCAAACTCAATGTTTCTCTCATTTTTTACTCCTTACTCATCAAATCCTTTTCCTTCAAGAAATTTACTTACTGCAAGTGTTCCTATGAAACTTAATAATGCCCAGGAAAGAGCGATATTCATATAAAAGTCTACATTTCTCCAGAAAGTTACTATTGCACAAAAATTTACAACAATAATTCCTAATATATCAATTCCAACAACTCTATCAGCAGGAGTAGGCCCTCTTGAAATTCTATAAAGACACATAAAACTACATACTAAAAGAAAAACAAATAATAATGTAATCATTCAAATATCCTTTCAAGTATTTTTTCAAATCTTTTAACAATTATTTCTGTTGCTTTTTCTATATCATCTGTTTTAACATAAATCCAGTGAACATATATATATCCTTCGGGATCAACTTCAACACTCATAGTTCCTGGTGTTAATGTTATTGAATTGGCAAGAGCAGTCAATCCACTTTTACTTTTCAATTTTGTTTTAACTTTTACAATCCCAGGTCTTATGGGTAAATTTGGGTGTAAAACTCTATATGCAACATCAAGGTTTGCAACTATGCACCAGAAGATTAAAACAGGAATATAAGCAATTGCCCAGAAGTATCTTTTTATTCCAAAAAATTTATGTGGACTTTCTGTAAAACCTTCTCCAAATATAAAACCCGATAAAATTGAAATAAAAAGCCCAGCAATCAAAATTTGCCAGTCAATTTCTTTTCCAAATGGCCAGGTTAAAAAAATCCAAGCAATATAAAGTAAAATAATTAAAATACCCTTTTTCATTTTAATCCCCTAAAACTTTATTTATATATTCTAATACACCCCCCTTTAAAACATCAATAACAGGACCAAAAATTCCATTTTCTAAACCTATCAAAAGAAGGCCAGTGAAAATACATAAAATGGATAAAATGATTAGAGGGATGCTCATAAAATCAGGCACTTCCTTTAATTTTTCCCATTTCTCTTTATCAAATTTTTCTCCTTTTCCATAAATTGAGTATCTACAAACTTTTGTGAAAGAAGATAAGGTTAAAATACTTCCAATGACAGCCCACAAAGCGACAATTGGTCTACCAGCTTTAATTGAGGCAAGTATTATTATAAACTTACTCCAAAATCCATTAAAAGGTGGAATACCAGAAATTGACATAGATGCAACAAGTGTAGAAAAAGAGGTAATAGGCATTTTTTTGTAAAGAAGCCCCATTTTATTTAAATCCCTTGTTTCTGTTTCATATTCAATACTTCCAGAGTCAAGGAAAAGTAAAGATTTAAATAAGGAATGATTAAATAGATGAAAAATGCCACCTAAAATACCAAGTGTAGTTCCAAGACCGATCCCACAGAAAACATATCCCATCTGGCTTATTGAATGGTATGCTAAAAGTCTTTTTAAATCCCATTGTAAAATAGCAAGACAAACTCCAATAATCATTGAAGTAATTCCCATGTAAACAAGAATATTGCTAATAATGTGATTAAAACCAAAAAGATTAAAAATAAGGCGTATAACTACATAAACACCAAGAGCTTTTATTACAACACCAGAGAGCATAGCACTTATTGGGGCAGGAGCAGAAGGATGAGCATCGGGAAGCCAAGCATGGAAAGGGACGAGGGCTGATTTTATCATAAACCCACTTATTATAAGAACAAATGAAAAGGCAATTAAATTGTCATAAGGAATATCTTTTAAGATTCTTGCAACATCTGCCATATTTAAAGTACCTGTTTTCCCATAGAGTAAAGCAACTGCATATAAAACAAATAAACTTCCAACATTTCCCATTACAAGATATTTAAAACTTGCTTCAAGTTCCCTTGCTTCACAACCAAAACCAACGAGAGCATAAGAGGCAATAGAAGCAATTTCCATAAAAACAAATAAGTTAAATAAGTCTCCTGAAAGGACAGTACCATTCATTCCACCAACCATAAGAAGGAAAAGGGAATAATATCTTAATTTTGAAGTATATCTTTTTTCCAAATATTCAATTGAAAATAAAGAAGACATAAAACTTATGAGATTTATTATCACAAGGAGTAAACAGGAAAGTCCATCAAGAACCAAAACAATACCAAATGGCGCTCTCCATCCACCTATATGGTAAACATGTTCTTGATTTAATGTCATTAATGATAAAAGAAGAAGAATAAAAGTTGTTATATTACCAAGAACATCTGGGACCCATTTAAATTTTCTTGAAACCATAGGAATAAAGAAAGCAACTCCAAAAGGAAGAATTATAAATAAAGGTAAATTTACCATATTTTTATCCTTTCAATTTTTTCATTTCAGTTATATCAAAAGTTCCATATCTCTGATATAATCTAATAGCAACCGTTACCATTAATGCAAGAACCCCAAGTCCAATTACTATACTTGTTAAAACCATTGCCTGTGGTAGCGGATCAACTGCTTTTTTATAAAATTCAATTACATCCATTTCTTTACTCATTATTGGTGGTATTCCATTTTTTCTATAACCAAGTAAAATCAAGAAAAGATTTACAGAATATTCCATAATCCAAAGACCAAGAATAATTTTTACAACATTTTTCTTACAACACACTCCATAAAGTCCAATTAAAAAGAGTATAAAACATAAATAATAAATCATTTCTTATCCTTTTTTTCTGTTGTTATAAGTTTTCCTTTACCATCCTCAAAAATTACACGAACAACAGAAAGGATTATAAATATCATAAATAAGGAAGCACCAACTTTCATTCCTATGCTTATGTTACATAAAGGAATAATTCCAGCACTAAAAAGTTTAAAATTCCCACTTGGGTGAAATTTTTCTATAAAATTTGAAAAGAAAATGCCTGTAAAATAAATACCAAGTGAAGCAAGAATTAAAAACAAAATTGCTCCTAAACTGTCAAGTTCGGAAGCAAGTATTTTACCAATTTTTCTTAAGGCATATTCTCTACCAAAAGCAAGTGTTAAAAGAATAAATGTAGCAGCAAAAACAACTCCTCCAGGAAAACCACCTCCTGGGCTTAAATGGCCGAAAACAACTATATACGCTCCAAATAAAAATATAAATCCTTTAAGCCATCTTGTTACTGTTTTCACAATTAAACTCATTCCTTTTTCTTCATTATTTTTCATTTTTTACCTCTTTTTCTTGCATAAACTCTTAAAAGTGCTAATGCTCCAAGTATAGATGTAAATAAAATTGTTGCTTCTCCAAGTGTGTCATAACCTCTATAATCAAGTATAACTGAACTTACGATATTTCCTGCTCCTGTTTCTTTAAGCCCCATCATTAAATATCTATTTGAAGGAGCAGAAGGATTTAAAGTAAAAGAAGGAGTTCCAAAAGGTGGTAAATGTCTCATTGCTTCCATACCAAAAATAAAAAACACAAAAATTAAAGCAAAAGTACTAACAAGTCCAAAAAAATCCCTTTCTTCCTCTATAGTTGTTAAATCTCTTCTTATAGTTGCTCTTATAAGTATTATTAAAGATAAAACTTCAACAACCATCTGAGTTATCGCAATGTCAGGAGCCCCGAGTAAAAGATATATTATTCCACAAAAGTAACCTACAGGAACAATTGCTATTATTGCAGAAAGTAAATCTCTTGTTTCAAGGCAGATTATACTTCCAATTATCATAAAAACTAATAAAACACCAATAACAATTTCAATCATACTTTTTCACCTTAAAACTTCATAAATATTACAAAAAGTAAAATACATCCTGCAAGTATCCATGTCAAGTATGTTGGTAAAACCCCTGTATGCGTTGCTCTTATCCCTTCCCCAATATAAAATATAATTCTTTTAAAATTCTCATATAAATCAAATATTTTTTTTCTTGCTCCTGAATACATTTTTGAAAAAAATGCTTCTTTTTCAATTGTTTTATAAAATTCTGTTCCACTCATTTCCATTTCTTCAAATTTTTTCTCTCCTCCAATAAAAGTACTGACTTTTCTTTCCTTTACTGAAATAAATATGGCGTAAATAATAAATCCAAAAATTAAAGATACAAAAATTAAAGTGAGAGATGGGATTAAGTATTCAAATGCCCTTTCAAAATAAAAACCAGTACTCATTTCAAATATTCTCACAGGTAAAATAAAACCAAAACCAAAAATAATGCATAATAAAGAAAGAATAGTAACTGTAAATCTCATTGAAACAGGAACTTCTTTTATTTCATTTTTGAATTCTTTTATATGGCCTAAAAAAACGGAATGGACAATTTTCAAGAAACTTGCAAGAGTTAAAGCACTTCCAATCATAGCACATATAATCCATATAATCCAGGAAAAATCACCACTTTTTGCACCTTCAAAAAGACCTTGATAAATTAAATATTTTGAGAAAAAACCATTAAATGGAGGGACACCACTGATTGAAAGTGAACCAATTAAAAAAGTTAAAAAGGTAATAGGCATAAATTTACTCAATCCACCAAGTTTTTCGAGTTCAACTTCTTTTGTAATTTTTTCAACATTACCTGCTCCGAAAAATAAGAGTGATTTGTAAATTGCATTATTTAACATATGAAAAAGTCCACCAATAATTCCTGCTGGATTTGCAGAGGAAATACCTAAAACCATATATCCAACTTGACTTACTGCATGGTAAGATAAAAGTTTTTTCATATTATGTTGAACAATAGCCATTAAAACACCACAAACAATTGTAAGGGAACCAATTAATCTTAAAATAAACCAGAGTTCTGAATGAAAATCAACCTGATATTCAAAAATATTTAGTAAAATTCTTGCAAATAAATAGATACCAAGAAGTTTATCAAGAGAAGCAGGTAAATATGCCATTATAATTGAGGGTGTCTTCTCTGAAATTTCAGGAATCCACGTATGTAAAGGCATACTTCCTGCTTTTGCAAAAGAAGCAGAGATTAATGAGAAAAATATTGCAATTTCAAAACCGCTTTTAATGAATATTTTTGTTTCAGTTATTGTATATTTGCCTGTTAAGAATATTAAGCCACATATTCCTAAAATTAAAAAAGAATCGCTACCACCAACTATAATCATTGTTTTTTTGGCAGGATATTCATTCTCTTCTCCAGAGATATTTAACAAAAGATATAAGGTAATTGCAAGATATCCCCACATAACTGAAAAAAGGATCAAATTATTTGAAAAAATAGCTCCAGTTGAGGATGCAAGAGTCCATAAAACATAAGAATAATATCTATTTGAATTTTCAAAATTGTCAAAATAGGAAAATCCATAAATAATTGTTAAAAGTGTAAAAAGAGAAATAAATAATGAAATAAAAATGGAGAACCTGTCAATAAGTAAAAATTCACTAATATAATCTGTTGAAACAAAAGAAAGAAAGAAAGAAAAATAAAAGAAGAAGATTGAAGTTAAAAGAGAAATTATTTCTTTAATGAATTTTGTTCTTGAAGGTATAATTCTGCATATAAAACCTGCGATAAACCCAGATAGCAAAACTATTAAAATAGTTTTTTCCATAATTTCCCCTCTTTACCAATTTCTTTTTTTATTTTCTCTGTTTTTTCAATTGATTTTTTAACTAATTCTTCAAAAGTATATATTTTTTTCTTTTTTTCTTTATCATAAACAGAAATCCTTTCTGTGCAACAATAACAGGGATCAACTCCTGCAAGTATTATACAAACATCTGAGATTGTTTCACCTATACAACTTGCTTTAAATGTAGGAATATTCACATAACTTGGTGCTCTTATTTTATGCCTTACTGGACTTGAAGTATTTCCATCACTTCTTACATAATGAAAAACTTCTCCTCTTGGTGCTTCGTGACGTCCTATTCCTTCCCCTTCAGGTATTTCTCTTACTTCTTTTCTTATCTCTCCCTTTTTCCCTTTTATTGCAGATAAACACTGTTCTATTATTTTAATACTTTCAAAACATTCAAGTAATCTAACAACTGCTTTATCAAATACATCACCATTATTTGCCGTTATTACTTTCCAATCAACAAGATTATAAGCAGCATAAGGATCATCTTTTCTTACATCTATATCAACTCCACTTGCTCTTGCAACAGGTCCAACTGCTCCATAATTTTTGATATCCTCTTTTGTTAAAGTACCTATTCCTTTTAGTCTTGCAGAAAGAACAGGATCATCTAAAATTGCTTCTGTTAACATTTGAATTTTTCCTTTTACTTCAGATAAAGTATTTTGTAAAATAGGTATATCTTCATCTTCTATATCTCTTCTAACTCCTCCTATCATTAACATAGCATAATGGTTCCTATTTCCTGTTATCATTTCAAACATATCAAGTATACCCTCTCTATATTTCCAGGCCCACATAAATACAGTATTATAACCAAGGAAATGACCTGCAAGACCAACCCAGAGTAAGTGGCTGTGTAATCTTTCAAGTTCTCCAATTATACTTCTAATATATTTTGCTCTTTCAGGTATTTCTATTCCAAGTAAATCCTCTACTGCATTACAATAGGCAATTGGATGTGAAGTGGAACAGATGCCACATATTCTTTCGACAAGAAAAGTTACTTGGTCCCAATGTTTTGACTCAGATAATTTTTCTATTCCCCTATGATTATATCCAGCAATCCATTCAACATCAACAACTTCTTCTCCATCACAGTAAAGTTCAAAAAATTCAGGTTCCTCAAGCAATGGATGATAAGGACCAATTGGAACAACAACTTTTTTATTTTCTGCCATTTTCTCTTTCTCCCTTTCTTAATGGATAGAATTTTTCTGGCCAGTCCTCTCTTAATAAAAAATGTTTTAGATTTGGATGTCCAACAAAATTTATTCCAAGTAATTCCCAGATTTCTCTTTCAATCCAAACAATACCCGGGATTATATCTGCTAAACTTTCTATTTCTGGTTTTTCTTTATCAAGAAAAGTTCTCAATGATACAATAATTCCGTTTTCTTTATCAAATGAAAAATGATATATAAGTTCAAAATTGTTGAAATTTTCAATTCCACTTACAATTTGATATCTTGCGCCCATTTCATTAAAAATGATATTTACTATATTTTTTAAATCTTTTCTATCGATTGTTAAATATATTCTTCTTTCATTTTGAACTTTAATTTCTTTTATTTTATCTCCTAACTTTTCCTTTAACTTATCTATCATTTTAACTCCTTCAAAAATTTGACGATACCACTTATAATTGCTTCTGGTTTTGGTGGACATCCTGGAATATAAATATGAACTGGAATAACTTTATCAAAAGGGCCTGCCATTTGATATCCATCCCTAAAAATTCCACCTGAACAGGCACAGGCTCCTACTGCAACTACAACGCATGGTTTTGGTGTTTGTTCATAAATCTCTTTAATCCTTTCAACACATTTTTTATTTACAATGCCTGTGCACAATAAAACATCTGCATGTCTTGGCGAAGCAGCAAGAATAATACCAAACCTTTCAACGTCAAATCTTGGAGTTAATAAATCAAGTATCTCAATGTCACAATTATTGCAACTACCTCCACTTACGTGATATACCCATAAACTTTTCTTTAAAGATTTCAATTTCAAATTCATTTTACATCCCTGTTAAAACAAATAAAATACCCATTATACCTATTAAAGTTAGCCATCCCCAGAAAAATTTTAATGCCTGATCAATTCTTAATCTGGGATTTGTATTTCTTATTAAAGTTATCAAAATCAAAATAATAAAATACTTGATTATAAAAATTAAAATCCCCAAAAAATTATTTAAAGGTGTTCCGCCTAAATATAAAATTACAATAAAGGATGGGATAACAAAAAATAAAATTGCTCTTGCTAATTTATAAAATCCTAATAAAATTCCTGAGTATTCAATTAAAGCACCTCCAGCAATTTCAGTTTCCGCTTCTGCAAGATCAAAGGGGACCACTCCGAGTTTACCTATTGAAGATATCAGGATTACAATAAATCCTATTACTCCAGATAAAGAAAGAATATTGCTACCATTTATTTCCTGAAATTTGACTATTTCAATCAAAGACGTTGTTGAATTTGCTTTAATAGCTGGAATAATAATTCCACATATAAATGGTAATTCGTAGGACAATAGTAATTTTAATTCTCTACTTATACCAACAGAAGCAAGAACATTTCCGGAAGAACTACCTCCTAAGATTATTGAAAGGGAAGGTATTGTCAATAAATAAACAAAAAGAATTAAATCTCCACCAAATCCCAAATTTTTTCTCAAAACAAGAAAAAGTATGGAACCACAAATTGTTGAGGATGTAACTGCAAGTATAGGAGAAAAAATAAACATAAATTTATTGCTATTTTCAGAAATTAAGATTTCTTTACCAGAAAGTTTTATAATATCTACAAAATTTTGATACCATGGGGGGCCAACTCTCCATTGTATTCTTGCTGTGATTTTTCTATCAATCCAAGAAACAAAAAGTCCAATTATACTTAAAACTACAAAGGAAAAAATAAAATAACTAAAACTATATAATACACTCATTTTTTTAATCCATATTTTTCAAGATAATTGAAACATTTAACAATTAAATTTTCCCCTATTTTATACAAATCTTCTTTTTCTTCAATTTCTTCCTCTTCAATAAATTTTATTGCTCCGCATTTACTTGTTATAACACATAAAGGAATTTCTCCCTCTTTTAATCTTCCAATACATAAATCACATTTACCAGTTATATATGGAATTATGTCAGATATTATTGTTCCAAAAGGACATGCAAGCATACAACTTTTACATGAAATACATAAAAATCTACTTCTTTTATTTATCCCATTTTCTCTTTTAAGAGCAGATGTAGGACAAACATTTATACATGGATGGTTTTCACATCTTCTACATGCAAATAAAAACGCAATCTCTTCTCTTAAACTTGTTATTCCATTATTTTTTGGATGTAAAAAATATGAACATTTAACATCACAATTACTACATTTTAAACACATATCAAAATCAATAAATAACTTTTTCATATTACACCCATATTTCTGGTTTATCTTTTAATTCCTCATAAGTAAAAACTGGACCATCTTTGCATACAAATAAATCTCCTATCATACAGTGTCTACAATGGCCAACTCCACAATACATTTTTCTTTCCATTGATAAATAAATATTTTCTGGCAAAAAGCCAATTTCAAGCAATTTTAAGGTTGTAAACTTCATCATAATTGGGGGACCACAAACTGCACAGACTGAATTTTTTACATCCATATCAAGATTATCAAGTGTAACAGTTACAACTCCCTCCATATATTTCCAATTTTCATCTTTTTTATCAACTGTTATCCTAAAAGAAAGGGGTATTTTTTCACATAATTGTTGCCATTCATTAAATAATTTGTCTTTATAGATATAATCCTGTGGAGTTCTTGCACCACAACAAAAAACAATTCTTTTATAATCTTTATATGTTTCAACAAGAGCAAGGAATAAAGCCCTTATTGGGGCAAGACCAACTCCACCTCCAACAAGTAAAACTTCCTTACCTTTGAATTTTTCAAGTGGATAAGGTTTCCCATAAGGGCCTCTAACACCAACTATATCTCCTTTCTTTAATTGATGTATTTTTTCTGTTACTCTCCCAACTCTCATTACTGTAAATTCTAATTTTTCTTTATCAAAAGGAGATGAAGATGGTGTAAAAGGCGCCTCTCCTACTCCTGGAACACTTAGAGAAGCAAATTGTCCAGCAAGAAATGAAAATTCCTCTTCTGGTTTTAAAACAATTGTATTTATTGTTGGAGATTCTTTTATATTTTCAATAACTTCACATTTTATTGGTTTATAAATGTTTTTCCCCATTTTTCAAACCTTCATTTTTTCAACAAGAACCTCATCAATAACTTTTCTTTTATCTATTTTCCCTATACATCCATTTATACATCTACCACATCCAGTACAACCAAAAATTTTAAAGTTTTCTTTCATATACCAATATTTACATAATAATCTGTTTGCATACCTTTCAAATAAAGAAGGTCTTGGTGTGGCTCCAGAAGCCATTCTTGCATATCCCGGAAATTGGCAACTATCCCATATTTTAACCTTTTTGAAAATTTCATTTTTAGAAATATCTTCAAGTAAAAAACAAACACAGGTTGGACAGTTGAATGTACAAGACCCACAGGAAACACAATTTTTTATATCTTCTATTTTTTGCCAGTATTCTTTATGAAACATCCCTTTTAGGTTTTCTGGTTCTTTTATTTTAAAATTCTCATTTATTTTTTTTACCTTTTCAATGGTTCTTTCCCTTTCTTCTTCAAGAATTTTTATTTGTGTGTCATTTGCTTTATAAAATCTACTATCATTATCTAAAAATTTGAGTCCTTCTTCACTTCCGATTTCAACAATAAAGCCATTTCCAATTTTTGATAAATTTAAATCAAAATCTTTTGAAGGATATGGATTTACTCCAACAAGTGAACAGAAACAAGTTGGATATGGTTCTTTACAATCTAAACTTATTATAAGAATATTTGCTTTTCTCTTTTCATAATTTGGATCTTTATATTCTCCTTCTTTAAAAACTTTATCAAGAATTTCTATACCTTTTAAGTCACAGGAATTTACACCTAAAACAACAAATTCCTGAAAATTCTCTATTTCTGGGACAACTTTTTCTTTAAATGGAAATAAAAATATTTTAAATGGCTCTACAGGTCTTGCTTTATCGTAAACTATATCTGTAAGATTTTTTTCATTTAAAATCTCATAAAATGGAATATCATTTTCACTTTTTATAGGCGCATAAATTCTTTTTTCTTTTAATTTTCCTCTTAAGAAATTTTGCCAGTCCTTAAACTCAATATATAATTTTTCCATTATAGTTTGTGAAAATTTTCACAAATATCATTAAATTTTAATATTTTATTTTTTTTTGTCAAGTTTAAAAAAATTTTTGGATTATCCTTTAAAATTTGACAAAATAAAAAGGAAAAATTATATTTAAAATCTATGATTGCCAAGGTGAATTCACTTACAATATGGGGGATTGAAAGTTTTGAAGTCGAAATTGAAGTAGATATAGCAAAAGGAATTCCTGGAATTTCAATAGTTGGATTACCTGATCAAGCAGTTAAAGAAAGTAAAGATAGGATTAAACCAGCAATTAAAAATTCTGGCTTTGAATTTCCTTCAGGTAAAATAACTGTTAATTTGGCACCCGCAGATTTAAAAAAAGAGGGTCCATATTTTGATTTGCCGGTAGCCATAGGAATTCTTACTGCTTCTGGTATTATTAAGCAATCAAGGATTGATGAATTTTATTTTGTTGGTGAACTTGCTTTAAATGGTGAAATAAGAAAAGTGAATGGGATTTTACCTATGGCATTGAAATTGAAAGAAAAAGGTAGAAAAAAATTTGTCTTGCCATATGAAAATTCAAATGAAGCAGGGATTATAAAGGAAGTAGATAGTTATCCTGTTAGAAATTTAAAAGAATGTATTGAATTTTTAAATGGCAAAATAGACATAAAACCGATAAAAGTTGAAATTGAAAAAATTTTTGAGAGAAAGGATAGATACGATGTTGATTTTTCAGAAGTAAAAGGGCAGAGGTATGTAAAAAGGGCAATAGAAGTTGCTGTGAGTGGTGGTCACAATATTTTGATGATAGGTTCTCCAGGAAGTGGTAAAACAATGATAGCGAAAAGAATTCCTACAATACTTCCATCTTTAACGATTGAAGAATCTATTGAGATAACAAAAATTCATTCAGTTGCAGGGATTTTAAAAGGTCCAGTTGTTACTGAGAGGCCTTTCAGAAGTCCTCATCATTCAATTTCAGATATTGCTTTAATCGGTGGAGGTGCAATTCCAAAGCCAGGAGAGATAAGTCTTGCTCATAATGGTGTTTTATTTCTTGATGAACTTGCAGAATTCCATAGAGATGTTCTTGAGGCATTAAGACAACCCCTTGAAGATGGAAAGGTTAATATATCAAGGGCAAAGGGTCGTGTAGAATTTCCATCAAAATTTTTACTTGTTGCTGCTACAAATCCCTGCCCGTGCGGTTGGTATGGCGATAATTACAGAGAATGTCACTGTAGTTTATCTCAAATAGTGAAATATAGAAAAAAACTTTCTGGTCCACTTATAGATAGAATAGATATACATATTGAAGTTTCAAGTTTACCTGGAAATATTTTAATGGAAGAAACTCAAGAGGAGCCATCTGAAAAAATAAGGGAAAGAGTTGAAAGAGCAAGGGAGATTCAAAAAGAGAGATTTAAAAATGAAGGAATATATTTTAATGCTCATATGAACACTGCTCAAATTAAAAAATATTGTATTTTAACAGAAGAAGCAAAGAGTTTACTTAAAAATGCTATTGAAAATTTAAAAATTTCAGCTCGTGCCTATGATAAAATAAGAAAAATAGCAAGGACAATAGCAGATTTAGATAATTCTGAAAAAATTTTGCCACATCATATTTCAGAAGCGATTCAATACAGATGTCTTGATAAAGAAATTTAGTTTATGTAAAAAAACTAATATGCATTTTTAAAAGAAAATAAAGAATAAATCAAAATAGCAAAATCAAGAAAAATGTTCCAGTTGTGAATGTAATAAATATCATATCTAATCCTTTCTTCAGGTTCGTAATGGCCACCTCGTAAGCCATGAATTTGAGCCCATCCAGTCATTCCAGGCTTTACTGAAAGTCTTAATTGAAATTCAGGCAATTCTATAAATATTTTATCTTCTTTTGAAATTGGACGTGGACCAATAAGAGACATTTCTCCTTTGAGAACATTTAAAATTTGTGGTAATTCATCAATATTGTATTTTCTCAAAAATTTACCTATTCTTGTTAATCTTGGGTCATCCTTTAAAGTAAAAGGAGATATATCTGAATATGGATATTTCATTGTTCTGAATTTATAAATTTTAAATAGTTTCCCATCCTTTCCTATTCTTTCCTGTTTAAAAAATATGGGACCTTTTGAATCAATCTTTATTATTATTGATATTATAGGGAGCAAAATACAAAAAACAAAAAAGAAGACAATCCCAAAAATAAGGTCAAAAGCATTTTTCAGTAAATAATTTGGAAATTTATTTATTGCCGGAGGGCCTGAAACTATTAAAGGAAGTCCACATATATCTTCAAAAATTCCAGAAAAAAATTTTTCTGATATTTCAGGCAGATAATATATTTTTATTTTATGTCTTTCAGTCAATTTTTTTATATCAATTTTTTCTGAAAGTTCTTTTGTTATAAGAAGGAAATCTGGAGAAAATTTTTCAATTTCAAAATCTTTGTTTTTAACATGAATTAAATCATACTTTTCTTTCCCCTCTATGTTGATTCTCTTTTTTAATATTTCTACCTCTTTGCCATTGCCAAGAATTAAAATTTTTCTCTTTTTCTTTGAATATATTCTTTTTATCAAGAATAGATGTATGACAGAAATGAAAATAAAAGAAAAAAGACAACTAAAACAAATTGCTAATCTTGAATAGGAAAATCCTCTATAAAAAAATGTTCCTGCAATTAGAAAAATAAATGCCCAGAAACTTCCCTCTATGATTTTAGATAATTCTATAACAGGATTTAAATAAATTTTTTCTTTATATAATCCAATAGAGTTAAAAATTAAAAGCCAGCCTCCAATTGTAAAAATTGTAATTTTTAAATATGGCAAAATAGAAGGAATACCTTTATATGGGAAGAAAGGAGTGAAAAATCTAAAATAGTACCCTCCAATAAAACTTGAAAGAATTATTAGGCCATCAAATAAAATTATTTTTTTTCCCATGCCAGTTCCAGAAATAATTTTTCATAACTTTCTACTACATCTTCCCATTTATAAAGTTTCTTTGCCCTTTCTCTCGCCTTTTTCCCAAACTCTTCTACAATATAAGGATTTCTTAATAAAAATTCAATTTTTTCTTTAAGGTCATTTGTATCCTTTTTAAAATAAAAACCACAATCTCCTAAAACTTCTCTATTGAATGGAACATCAATTGCCAGAATACATTTTCCACTTCCCATTGCTTTTAAAAGTGCAGGATTTGTTCCCCCAACTTCATTTCCGTGAATATAAGCGTAACAATTTGCCATAATTACATTGTAATCTGGAGAATAAATGGGTTCAATAAATTTTATCCTTTTATCCTTTATCATCTTTAATCTCTTTTCATATTTGCTTTTATAACTTGCCTTGCCTATAATAATTAATTTTTTTTGAGTATTTACTTTTAAAAAACTTTTAACAATTAAATCCTGATTATTTTCTGGTTCAAGCCTGCTACCATTAAAGAAATAATTAAATTTTTCAATTCCATATTTTTTCATAATTTCTTCATTTTCTAAAATTTCAAAATCAGCACCATAAGGAATATATATAGGTTCTTTACCAAATTTATTTTTGTAATAATTTTTAATTTCTTTTGAATCAGCAATTATTCTATTTGCAATTAAACAGGAAAAAAATTCACAAAATCTATAATAAATTTTCCCGAAAAATCCCCATTTTCTTCTTTTCCATTCAAGGCCATCAACATTTATTACAATTTTTTTTCCTAGTATTCTTGGTAATATACATAATGGACTATTTGCTGAATTAAATACAAGAATAATATCTGGATTTTTAAATATAGCCCACAGGATTGAAAAAAATGTATGTGAAAAAGTATCTGTAAATTTATTTTTCAAACTAGGTAAATAAACAAGGTTAACTCCTTTATAAACTTTTAATTTTTCAGGATAAAGATATTTTCTACAGGTGACAAAAACTTTATGGCCTCTTTTTACAAGACCAATACTCAATTTTTCTGCACATGTTTCAAAACCACCATATCTTGCAGGAATTCCCCTAGTCCCAACTATAATTATTTTCATTTTATTATATATTCTTTTGCTGGTTGAAAATCACTTTTTAATTCAATTACTTTCTTAAAATATTCTTTTGCCTTTAATTTCTCACCTTTTTCTAAGTAGGCAATCCCAAGATTAAAATAGGATAAATAAAATTCAGGATCTATCTCAATACATTTTTTAAGATAATAAATTGCCTCATTGAGTTTCCCCATTTCTATATACAGTGAACCTATATTATTATATGTCTCGCTTCTATATTTATTCAATTTTAAGGAAAGTAAAAAATGTTTTTCGGCTTCTTTGAAATCTCCTATTTTGAAATATGTTATCCCAATATTATTTTGTAAACTATCAATATAAGGAAAAAGTTTTTCTGCTTTTTTGAAATAAAAAAGAGCGTCATTAAGTTTTTCTATTTTTAAATAAAAATTTCCGACCATAAAATATGTTTTGTAATTGAACGGGTTATATTTAATTGAAATTAAAGCCATTTTTGTAGAATAAGTAGGATTTATTTTTTCAGCATTTTTACTTTTTGTATAATAATAATTTCCTAAAAATCCTCTGAATGAAATGATTGTGCCAGAAATTAAGAATAAGAGGAAATATAATAAAATAGAAGTTCTGGAAATTTTTAATTTGTAATATTCTTTTTTTGAAATTATGTTAAGAAAAGATAGATTTAAGTAAAAAAGAAGTAAGGTTGATGGTTTTTTAAATGGAAAAGACGCAAGGGAATTTGTAAGAAAAGCCACTGTTGAACATAAAATTCCATAAATTAAAGTTTTTTCTTTTGAATTTTTTATTAATAGAAAAGTAATTTTAAAGATTTGAAATAATAAGAAAAGAAAGATAAAAAAACCAATAAAACCGGTTTCAACCAGGATTTCAAGAAAATCATTATGGACGTCTTCCAAAACCTCTTTTATAAGAGCAATCTGTTTCGGTCTATCTTCTGCGTAAAATAAAAAATTTGTTTTGAAATTTCCAAGTCCAACACCAATTATGGGATTTTTCTTTATAATTCTTAATGTATTTTTCCATATGAAAATCCTTGATTTTATAGTTCCTTTCTCAAATCCAGAAATATTGTAAGAAAAAAGATTGGGAATTAAGATAAAAAAAACAAATAATGGAATGATTTTTTTAAGAGAAAATTTAAATTTAACTGGATAGAAAAATAAAATTGTTGAAACAAAAAAACCAAGATAACTTGCTCTTGTAAAAGTTAAAATTAGATGTAGTAAAAAGAGGATAAATAAGAAAAGATAAAAAATCTTCTCTCTTATATTTTTTGAGTTTGCTATGAAAAAATAAACATAAGGAATGATCATAACAAGATATTCACCTGCAAAATTTCTTCTCCCAAGTGTACTTAAAGGACTTCTTTTAATTTCCCAGTTTATGAAATCAATTCCAGATACTTGTAAGACTCCATAAATTGAAACAAAAATAGTAGTAAATATTAAAAATTGAAGCAAATTTTTAATGTCTTCTTTTTCAAAAATTTCAGATGAGAAAAAATAGAAATTTAAAAACAAAAATAATACTAATATTGTCTTTAATGTTTCAAAAATATTTAATGCTTTTATTCCTGTAAAAAGGCCCCATATTAAAAATATTACAAGCGGACCAAAAAAGTGTTTTCTTTTGATTTGATATTGTTTTTTTGAAATTAAAAAATAAAGTATAAAAATGGAAGTGGTAAAAAAAATCCATATAAATTTTGGAAGGTCAAAAGCATTGAAAATTGGAGGAAAAATTATCAAAGGAGTGACTGATACAAAAAGGTAAAGTAATTTTTTATTTTTCATTTTGTAAAATTGATTTATAAGTTTCTATTGTTTTTTTTGCTGTTTCTTTCCAACTAAATAATTTAATTCTTTCATTGCCTTTCTTTATAAGTTCTTCTTTCAATTTTTTGTTTTCAATAATCTCTATAATTGCCTTTTCTATTTCGTTTTCATTTTCAGGATCCACAAAAAGAGCAGCATCTCCAGCAATTTCAGGAAGAGAGGTTCTATTTGAAGTTATAACTGGAGTTCCACAAGCCATACTTTCAAGAACAGGCAACCCAAAACCTTCATATAAAGATGGGTAGACAAATATTTCTGCATAATTATAAAGATATACCAATTCATTCTCTGGAACATATCCAGTTAAAATTATTTTTTTGCTAAAATTTGAATTTCTTATTTCTTCAAAGATTTCACTGAAAAGCCAACTTTTTTTCCCAACAATTACAAGATTATAAGGGAAGTCCTTTTTCTTTTTTAAAATTGAGGTATATGCTTTTATTAATCTTTTTAAATTTTTTCTTGGTTGTAAATTTGAAACTGTAAGAATGTAAGAAGATCTTATCCCATATTTATTTAAAATTTCTTCTTTTTTGTCATTACAGATTTTCCTGAAAATTTCAGAAACTCCACAATATATTACCTCTATTTTTTTCTCTTCTATTCTGTAAAATTTAAGAATTTCTTCTTTTGAAAACTGAGAATCAGTAATAATTTTTTTTGCTTTTTTTAAATTATAAGGCAATAAGAGTTTAAGTTTAAAATATAAATTTTTGGGAAAGAGTTCAGGATATCTAAGAAAGGAAACATCATGCACTGTAATTAAGCCAGGACAGTAAGTAAAAAAGGGGAGAATATATTGAGTATGGAGTAAATTAAGTTTTTTAAGATGGGTTGAAATAGGAATATTTATAAAAAATCTTAGAAATGGATTGATAGAAACTTTAATTATTGAAAAATTTTTTTTATTTCTTAAAAAATCGGGTATATTTATTCCTTCTGTTAAAAAAATGAAAAATTCAAATTCAGTATTATCAATTTGAGTAAATTCTTTGATTAACTCTTTAATGTATGTTTCGTTTCCTCCTTGTTTTAGACCAATTGCGTGAGCGTCTATACCAATTTTCTTTTTCATAAATTTTTAAATAACCTCATCAAAAATTTCAGGATAAATTTTTTCTTTTTCTTTAATAAATTCATCTTTTTTAATTTTTTTCCCATTAATTAGAATATAAGGAATTGCTTTCTTTAATCTAACACCTATTTTTTTTAAAATTTCTGGTGAATTTATTTTATTTTCTTTCCTTATTTCTATAATTTTTTTTGCTGATTTAATTCCTATACCTGGAACTCTTATTAAATTGTAAAAATCTGCTTTATTTATTTCAATAGGAAAGAAATCAGGATTTTTTCCTGCCCAGATAAGTTTTGGATCCTTATTCAAAAACAAATTTCCCTTGGAATCAAATGGTATTTCTGATGGTAAAAAATTATAACGTCTTATTAAAATATCTGCCTGATATAATCTTACTTGTCTTTTTAAACTGCAAGGTTCTTTATTTTCAAATGGTGTATTTTTAACAGGGATAAAACCGCTATAGTACATCCTTGATATTTTATAATTTTTATATAAATAAAAAGCAAAATTCAATATATCCCTGTCTATTTCATCTATTGAACCTACAATTATTTGAGTTGAAATCCCATTTTTAAGAGGTCTTTCTAAGTTTATTTGAGATAGTTTTTTAAGTGTATTTAAAAGATTTTTAAAGAAGTCTTTTTCATTTGAAATTTTTTTTATTTTTTCTGGAGAAATTGTTTCCATATTAAGAGATAATCTGTCAGAGTATAAACTTGCTTTTTTAATTAAAAATTCGTCAACTCCAGGTAAAATTTTAAGATGTATATAACCGTAATATCCGTATTTTTTTCTTAATATCTTTGCAACTTCAATCATTTTTTCTTCAGTTTCATTTACATCTTTATCAATACCTGATGAAAGAAATAATCCATCCACTATATTTTTTGACCACATATTATAGAAAATTTTTGAGAGTTCTTCTGGTGAAAAACTATATCTCGGGCAATCTCTATCTTTTCTGTTTGCACAGTATAAACAGTTAAATTTGCAATTATTAGAAAGTAAAATTTTGAAAAGTTTTACAATTTTGTTTTTATAAACTGAAGGATAAATGAATGAGTTATAATTTTCTTTTTGATAAATATAATCACTAACTTCAAAAATACCTAAGGACCCTAAAACTTCAATCTTTTTTTGCATCTTTTTTATTTTTATTTTACAATTTATACAAAATTAAAGAAAGATTAAAATGGAACCAAAAGAAAGATATAAAAATACCCTTTTATTTAAAGAAGTTGATAAAGTTCCATTTTCTCCTGGACATCCTCGTGAGTCAACTTTAAAAAGATGGAAAAATGAAGGTCTTCCTGAAAATGTTGACTGGTTTGATTTTATATGTGAAAAAATAGGTGTAAAAATTGAAAAACCTCAAAAACCACAAATAAGTTTAATTTATGATTTTGGCCCTATACCCCCTTTTGAGGAAAAAATTATTGAAAGAAAGGGAGGGCATTTAATTGTTCAGACAAAAAAAGGTGAGATTGTTGAAATTGATGAAAAATATGATTTTTCCTATTTAAGAAGTGCTAAAGATTTTGTAACACGAAAATGGCATAAATTCCCAGTGGAAAATTTGGATGACTGGGATAATATGAAAAAAAGATTTAATCCAGAGACACCTGAAAGAATTGACCCTGAAATAGAAAAAAAAGCAGAAATTATTAAAGACAGAGATTGGGTTTTTGGCATTGGTATTCCTGGACCATTTTGGCAGTTAAGAGATTGGTGTGGATTTGAAAATTTATGTATTTTTATGGCTGAAAATGAGGATCTTGTCTTTGAGATGGCAAATTTCTGGAAAGATTTTGTTTTCAAATTACTTAAAAAGATTCTATCAAAAATTCAAATTGATTATGTAATTATAAGTGAAGATATGGCTTATAAAGGAAAAAGCATGATTTCTCCAAATATGATAAGAAAATTTCTAGTTCCTGTATGGAGTCAATGGGCAGATTTATTGAAAAATAATGGTTGTGAAATAATTATATGTGATTCTGATGGATATGTTGGAGAAATTATACCTTTATGGATTGAAAGTGGAATAAATGTTACATCACCAGTTGAAATTGCTGCTGGAAATGATCTTATTGAGTTTAGAAAAAAATTTGGAAAAAATATGGCATATATTGGAGGTATTGATAAAAGAAAAATCGCAAAAGGTGGAGAAATTTTAAAAAAAGAAATGGACAAAATAATACCATTTTTAATCAAAGACGGAGGATATATTCCTTCCTGTGATCATGCTGTTCCTCCAGATATTTCACTTGAAAATTTTATTGAGTATTCAAGATACCTTGCAAAATTAACAGGGTGGCTTTAAAATTCAAAGGTCATTCCATCATTTGCTATTATCACTTCTGTATTAACTCTTTTGCTTATTTCTTCTTTTTTCTCCCATATTTTATTTTTTAACATAGTCATTCCAAAATGAGTAAGTATTGCTTTTTCTGGTTTTATATTTCTTATAATTTCCTCTGCTTCAGATAGACAAAGATGCTGTATATTTTCTCTTTTTTCATATAGAACTGTATTTATTATCAGAATATGGCTGCCACTATAAGCACCTATTAAATCTGGGAAAAATTCAGTGTCTGGTATATAAGAAATTATTTTGTCTTTAGTTTTTAGTTTAAATCCATAAGTTTCTACACCATGCCTATGTTTTATTGGGATTCCCAGTTCCAGATTTTTAAATTCATATTTCTTTTTCTCTTCAATTATTTCAAGTTTTTCAGGAAAATTTCTACAATAAAGTAAAATAACAGGATCTTCAAAAAGACAATCAGATGGTGCAAATACAACTCCTTTCTTTTTAAATCCCCCATCAGTCATTACTTCTATCATAAGATTTATTTCACAGGAATGATCAATATGTCTATGAGAAAGAAAAATTCCATCTATTTTTGTCAAATCTATTTTGGGTTTTGATTGAACCGCTCTTACAAGAGTTCCTGGACCAGGATCAACAATAAAAAAAATTCCATCTATTGAAAAAAAAATGCCACCAGAATATCTTAATTGGGAAATCATAACAAATCTTGCGCCTGCTGTACCAAGAAATTTGATATAATTCATTTATAACTGGGCTTTGAATTAAAAATGCCATCCACAAATATTTTCAATCTTTTCCCTCTTGGAGAATTTCTCAACTTTTGAATTGCTTTTGCCTCTATCTGTCTTATTCTTTCTCTTGTTAGATTGAAAATCTGTCCAACTTCTTCTAATGTTCTTGGATATCCTTCGTCATCGAGACCAAATCTTAATCTTATTATAAGTTCTTCTCTTTCATCAAGTATAGAAAGGGCTTTTTCAATTTCTTCTCTTAAAAGAGATTGTCTTGTATATGATAATGGCTGTTGATTAACTTTATCTTCAAGAAGATCTCCTATTGTGGCTCTTTCTTCATCTCCAATTGGCATATCTATTGAGATTGGTTCAGGTCTCATTGACTTTTTTATGTTTTTCACTTTTTCAACAGGAAGATTCATTTCTTTTGCAATTTCTTCTTCAGAAAGTTCATTTTCAACTCCAAGTTGAGAATATTTTGCTTCAATTTTCTTTACTTTATTTATTTTTTCTATCATATGGACAGGAATTCTTATTGTTGAAGAATGGTCTGCTATTGCTCTTGTTATTGCCTGTCTTATCCACCACGTTGCATATGTACTGAACTTGAAGCCTGTTCTGTATTTAAATTTATCAACTGCTTTCATAAGACCAATATTTCCTTCCTGTATTAAATCAAGTATAGAGAGTTTGGGATTACTATATCTTTTGGCAATATTTATCACAAGTCTTAAATTTGAGTTTATAAGTTTTTCTCTAATTTTTTGCAACTGGGCTTCATATTTTTCTATTAATTTTTTTGGTGGATTTGGCATTTTCTTTAATTTATTCAGTTTTTTCTTTGTTTCTTCTATCCCTTTTGCTATTTCAATTTCTTCTTCATGTGTTAAAAGATTAAAGTTCCCAACACCTTTTAAATATGCTCTTAATGGATTTCTTGCCTCTTCTACATCTATTTTTTTCTCTTTTTCTGGAAAGAAATCTTCTTCCTCTTCGTCAAGTATATCTATATTATAATATTCAAGTTCATCAAAAAGTTCATTTATATCCTCTTCATCTGTTAATTCCATAGGTAAAATTTCATTTATATCATCCCAAGAAAGATATTTTTTCTTTTTACCAAGTTCTACTATTTCATTAATTTTTTCCTCAATATTTATATTTTCTACTTTCTTCTTTTTTCGCCCCATTTTTATCCCTCCTTTTTCAATTGATAAAGTAATTTTTGCATCTTTTCAAGTTCTTCTTTATAATCTTCTCCTCTTTCTATTTTTTCGTTCATTTTTTTCTTATAATTTTCTATTTCTTCTAAAAGTCTTCTCCTTCTAATTTTTTTCAAACAATCATTAAAAATTTTTTCTTTTTTGTGATCTGAAATTTCAATTTCTTTTATTGCAACAGAAGATATAAAATTAGAAATTTCTCCATCTTCACATTCATTTATTAATAAGGACGGATTTATTTTTAACCCTCTTCTCATTAGATTTTCACCTGCTTGAATTATTTTTTCAAGCCTTTCTGTTAGTTTTCCTTTATATTCAAAAAGTCTTTCCATATATTTTTCATCTTCCAAAGCAATTTCAAGTAAAAGATTTTCTTCATTTGTTTGAAAATCATAAGGTGGTAAATATTTTTCTTCTTCAATTAAACTTTCTTCTGCTATTTTTTTAAGTGTTTCTTCAAGAATTTCAATTTTTATATCCATTTTACTTGAAAGTTTCTTTAAATATTCATATTTTTCAATTTCATCAGGAATATTTGAAATTAGTTTTATGGTTTCTTTTACAATGATTGCTTTTTCCTTTGGATTTTCAGGATTATAAATTTGGGAATTAATAGAAATAGAAAAATCAACAAAATCCTGGGCTTTTTCCATAAAGTTTTGTAATGAAGAAGATCCATATTCATCAAGAAATTTATCAGGGTCAAAACCAGAAGGTAACATACAAATTTTAGTTTCAAATCCTTTTTTTAATATATTTTCAAGGTTTCTTAAGCAACCTCTTATACCTGCATCATCTCCATCAAAGAGAAGTAATATTCTTTCAGTTAATTTTTTAAGAATATTTAGATGTAAGTCAGTAATCGCTGTTCCCATAGGTGCAACAGAATTTATAAAACCATTTATATACATTTTTAAAACATCAAAATATCCTTCTGTTAAGATTACAAATCCCTTATTTTTTATTCCTTCTTTTGCCCAATTTATACCATATAAAACAGCACTTTTATTAAATAAAAAATTTTCTCTTATATTAAGATATTTAGGCATCACATCTTCTTCAATTGTTCTTCCCCCAAAGCCAATTATTTCATTTTTAATATTAAAAATGGGGAAAATAATCCTATTTTTAAATGTATCTTCATTGCCTTCTTCATTTATTAACGCAGCAAGAATAAAATCCTCTTTATTTAAACCCTCTTCTTCAATATGTTTTAAAAGGAAATTATTGGAAGGAGCAAAACCAAGTAAGAATCTATTAATATCTTCTTCTGTTAAGTTTCTGCTATATAAATATTCAAGTGCTCTTTTCCCTACATTTGAGAAAAGCAATTTATTATAAAGATTTGCTACATATTCATTTGTTTTCAATATTCTTTTTCTTTCAGGACTTTCTTTTAAGTCGTCTGGCTTAGTAATCTCAATCCCAATTTTATTTGCCAGCAATTTTAATGCCTCATAAAAAGAGATTTTTTCAATATTCATAAGGAATTTTATAACATTCCCTCCAATTCCGCATCCAAAACAGTGAAATATCTGTTTCTCAGGGTGAACAAAAAAGGAAGGTGTTTTTTCTGGATGAAAGGGGCACAATGATTTGTAACTTTTTCCACATTTTTTCAATTTTACATATTCAGACACAACCTCAACTATATCAACTTTTTCAAGGATTTCTTCTATCTTTGTAGTGAAATTACCTGAACCCATTTATGAAAGAACCCTCCAATCAAAATTAATTAAGTAAGTTATACCTATTGAACATATAAGGTGTCAAGATTTATAATAAAATGATGATAAGGTTAATCAAAAATTTAATCATTTTGATATTGGTTTTCTTTATTGGTTACTTTTTTGGTGTAAAAGAAATAAGATTTTATAAAATAACTTCTTCTTCAATGGAACCTACGCTGAGTATAGATGATAAAATAATTTCTGAAAGGGTGAAGGAAATAAAAAGAAAAGATATAGTTGTTCTTTATGCTCCAAGCGGTAAAAAAGAAATACTTGTGAAAAGGGTTGTAGGATTACCAGGGGAAAAGATAAAAATTGAAAATGGATATGTTTTCATTAATGGTGTTCCTATAGAAGAGCCATATATTAAAGAAAAACCGAATTATTCGCTTGATGAAGTTGAAATACCGCCTAATTCTTATTTTCTTTTAGGTGATAACAGAAATGAAAGTGAGGACAGTAGTATTTGGGGACCGGTAAAGAGTGAACTTATAATTGGAAAAGTAATTTGTCGGTATTATCCACTGAAAAAGTTAAAATTCTTTTAAATCTTATGAAAATTTTAAGATACAGAATATTTGTAAAAGGAAGAGTTCAGGGTGTAGGTTTTAGGCCAACAATATATAAGTATGCAAAAAATTTAAATATTAATGGTTTTGTTTGTAATACAGGAAAAGGAGTTTTAATAGATGTGGAAGGGAAAATTGAAAATATAGAAAAATTCATAGAAAAACTTAAAAATTCTCCACCACCAAGAGCAGAAATTAAAGAAATAAAAATTGAAAAACTTGATCATATTAAAGGATATAAAAATTTTGAAATAATAAAAAGTATACCAGATAGAGAAATAGAAGTTGAAATATCTCCTGATATTGCTACATGTAAGGACTGTATTAAGGAATTATTTAACAAAAAAGATAGGAGATATTTTTTCCCATTTATAAACTGCACAAATTGTGGGCCGAGATTCACAATTATAAAAAATATTCCTTATGATAGAGAAAATACAACCATGAATGAATTTAAAATGTGTGAAGAATGTAAAAAGGAATATGAAGATCCTTTTTCAAGAAGATTTCATGCTCAACCCAATTGTTGTTTTATTTGTGGTCCAGTCTTAAAACTATTTGATAACAAGGGAAAGTATATATGTGAAGGGAAAGATGCAATTAAAGAAGCATCTGAATTGTTGAAGGAAGGCAAGATTATCGGGATAAAAGGGATAGGAGGATATCACCTTGCCTGTGATGCTGAAAATGAAAAAACTATAAAAATTTTAAGGGAAAGAAAAAAAAGGTATGAAAAACCATTTGCTTTAATGGCAAGAAATGTAGAAACTATAAAAAAATATTGTTATATTAGTGAGATAGAAGAGAAAATTTTGAAATCTTGGCAAGCCCCAATTCTTCTTTTAAGGAAAAAGGGTAATTTTTTGCCAGAAGAGATTGCTCCAAATAATAAATATCTTGGTTTTTTCTTGCCATATACTCCTATTCATCATCTTATTTTTAAATGCAACAAAAATATTAATATTCTGATTATGACAAGCGGGAATTTAACAGAAGAACCAATTATATATGAAGATGAAGTTGCGTTTAAAATGTTAAAAAATATATGTGATTTCTTTTTGACACACAATAGAAAGATATATGTAAACTGTGATGATTCAGTGGTAAGAGTTTTCAATAAAGAAATTTATTTCATCCGTAGATCAAGAGGTTTTGTTCCATCTCCTGTATTAATTCCGTATTATTTTAAGAAAAATATTTTTTCGGCAGGTTCTGATTTAAAGAATACATTTGCTTTTGCTAAGGAAAATAAAGTTTTTTTAAGTCAGCACATAGGAGATCTTGAAAATTATTTATCAATTGAAAGTTATAAAAAGTCAATAGAACTTTTTAAAAGAATATTAAAATTTGAACCAGAAATAATTGTCTGTGATATGCATCCAAATTATTTTTCTTCAAAAATTGCAAAAGAAATTTTTTCAAATATAAAAAATATTTCTGTTCAGCACCATCATAGCCATATTGCCTCATGTATGGCTGATAATTTTTGTAAAAATGAAAAAGTAATTGGTATTGCTTTTGATGGAACAGGTTATGGTGTAGATGGGAATATTTGGGGTGGAGAAATTTTAATTTGTGATTATAAAAACTTTGAAAGGGTAGGGCATTTAAGATATTTTCCACTTGCAGGTGGTGAAGTGTCCATTAAAGAAATCTGGAGAATTGGGGCTGTTTACTTATATGTAATATTTGGGGATGAATTTTTAAATTTGGATATTGATTTTGTAAAAAAAATAGATAAAGATAAATGGAAGATTATAAAAAAAATGGTTGATAAGAATATAAATTGCCTTTTAAATTCAAGTATGGGACGACTTTTTGATGCGGTCAGTTCAATCTTATGTTTAAAGGATAAAATAAGTTATGAGGGCCAGGGTGGTATTGAACTTGAAATGAGAATAGAAAATTGTGAAAGGATTCCCTATGATTATGAAATAAAAAAAGAAAATAGTGTATACATTATTGATCCTGAAAAAACAATAAAAGAAATAGTTTCAGATATTGAGAGAAAAACTGAAGTTGGAAAAATTTCTTATAGATTTCATATAACAATTGTAGATATGGTTAAAAACATTTGTAAAATTTTAAGAAAGGAAAGAGAAATAAATAAAGTTGTTCTTTCTGGAGGAGTTTTTCAAAATACCTTCTTACTTAGTAAATTAACAAATATTTTAGAAAAAGAAAAATTTGAAGTTCTAATTCACAGAAAAGTTCCAGCAAATGATGGGGGGATATCTCTTGGGCAGGCAATTTTAGGTCTTTTTAAAACAGAAAATATTTAAAAATTTTATTTTTCAATTGCTTTCAAATTTAAAATTGCTGGTTTATAACCAGGATTATTTTTTAAGATTTCCTTCCATAAGGTTTTTGCCTTTTCTTTTTCTCCAAGTAATGCATAACATAAAGCAAGATCATTTAAAGTATCCAAATCTGTCCTTCCTTTTTTAATTGCTTCTTCATAGTATTTTATACTCTCTTTAAATAATCCTATATTTTTATAGAAAATTGCAAGATTTAAAATATTTTCAATTTTATTTGGATTTAGTTTGTATGCCTTTTTTAAGTAAAATTCACTTTTTAATTTATCTCCCAAATTGAAATAGCAGAAACCCAAAAATAGATAAGGTATATCATCATCAGGATTTATAGAAATTGAGATCTTAAAATATTTTATACTTTCAATATAATTTTTTTCTTCATAAAAAATTCTCCCGAGCAAGTTATAGGCTTCTCTATAAGCAGGATTTTTTTGAATACATAATTTTAAAATTTCTTTAATTTCATCAATAGGTTTAATTTTCTTATTAAAATATATTGTTGCAAGAGAAGTAAGGGCAATTGGATCAAAGGGTTCTATTTCAAGAACTTTTTTATAATAATTTTCTGCTTCCTTAAAATTTCCTAATTTATAATAGGAATTTGCTATACCTTGATAGACAACTTTTTTATTTTTGTAGAGGGGTTCTGCAATTTTAAAAATTTCAAGTGCTTTTTTATAATCTCCCATACTTAAATATGTAGCAGCCAGATTATAGTATATTTTTTTATGTTTAAATCCCTGACTGATTGCTTTTTCATAAAATTTAATTGGATCCTTCCAGTCATAATTCCTAAAAATTGTTCTTAGTCCATATAAAGAAAAAATAATAATAAAAAGAGTTGTTTTTAATTTTTTTATTTTCATTTTTTCAATTAAAAAAATGAAATAGAATAAAATGCCAATACTGCAGGGATAAATGAAATGTTCAGAGAGAGTTGCGTTTATATATACAAAAAGACCTGAAATAGAAAAAAAATTTATAAGGAATAATATATAAGGAAATATTAAATTTTTTTTGTTTTTAAATTTTAAAAGAAGATAGATTGAAAATAAGAAAAAGAATAGACCTGAAATAAACCATAAATTTACTGGAGAAGTTAAGTAAGGATAGGCACGAGCCATACTTAAAACTTTGGGAAAGATTAGAAGATAAAGATAATATATGAAACTTTTAAAGGATGTATAAAATCTAAATTCAAATGGCGCCATAGGTGTTTCACAGAATTTTAAAATTGTATATCTTAAAATTCCATAAATAATTGAAATCAAAAAAAGTGGTATAATGTCTTTCTTTATTTTTTCATTTTTAGCCCACAGATAAAATAAAAGACAGAAAGGAATAATAAGAGCCATTTCTTTTGATAGAAGTGAAAAAACAAAAAACAAGTAAGACAATAATCGTTTCTTTCTAATAAAAAATAAGATTGAAATTAAGCCAAAAAATAAAAACAAAGGATCTGCCGTTCCTGAGATATATGTCACTGCTTCTGTATTTATTGGATGTATTGCCCAGAGTAATGAAGAAAGGAAGGCAATTCTTTCTCCATAAATTTCTTTAAGTAGAAGGAAAAATAAGATTGAACAACCTATATGTAAAAAGATATTAAGCAGATGATATGGAACTGGGTTTAGCCCGAAAATTTTGTAAATTAAAGCATAAATAATTGTTTGAAATGGTCTGTAAAAATTTGATGAACCCCCTCTAAATAAATCTGTTGTAAAATAAAATCTGAAATTTTTAAAACTTTTTATATAAGGGTTATTTACTATGAGGAAAAAATCATCCCAGATAAAAGGATTGAAAACTGAATTTAAATAAACAAAAAAACTTATAAAACCTAAAAGATAAATCCTTTTATCTTTCATCAATTTTAAATTATAACATATTGAAATTTTTTTACTGAAAAACATTTAAATAAAAATCTTAAAAAGTATTTTGCAGTGAAGGAGTTTAGAAGGTATAATAATATTGTTTAAAAGGAGATAAAAATGAAGGCTCTTTTGTTGTTAGGGGGTTTTGGAACGAGATTGAGACCTTTTACAATTACCACTCCTAAAGCACTTTTGCCAATTTTGAATATCCCTTTTATTACTTATCAACTTGAATTATTAAGAATTTATGGAGTTAAAGAAGTTATTCTTGGGATTGGATATAAAGGAGAAGAATTTAAAAAGATCATGAATATTGGTAAAAAAATGGGTTTAAAACTTTATCTTTCTTATGAAAAAACACCTCTTGGAACCGCAGGTGGAATAAAAAATGCAGAAAAATTTTTAAAAGGAAATGAGCCGTTTTTTGTTTTTAATGGTGATATACTTGCAAATTTTAATCTTGAAAAAATAATGAATTTCCATAAAGAAAAAAATGCCTATGTCACTATTGGAATGGTAAAGGTTAATGATCCATCCTCTTATGGGTTAATAGTTACAGATGATGAAATGAGAATAAAGAAATTTATTGAAAAACCGAAACCAGAAGAAATAATAACAGATACAATAAATGCAGGAGTTTATATATTCCAACCAGAGGTTTTAGAGGAAATTCCAAAAGGTATAGAGGTTTCTGTTGAAAAGGAGACATTTCCTTTACTTTTAGAAAAAGGAAGGGAAATGTATGGATATGTTCATTATGGCTACTGGCTTGATGTAGGGACAATTGAAAAGTTTAAAAAAGCCAATTTTGATTTGATTGATGGGAAAATTGAATTGATCTATAGAAAAAGTGAAGAAAAAATTGAAAAAAAACTAAATAGTTTTATTAAAGAAAATGTTTTTGTTGAGGAAAAATTGATTCTTGATGAAGATGTTTTTATTGATGAAAATACAAATTTTAAAGGGAAAGTTATTGTTGGGAAAAATACTTATATTGGTAAAAACTGCCTCTTAGAAAATTCTATAATTTTTGAAAATGTAATAATTGAGGATAATTGTTTAATTAAAAATTCTGTAATTGGAAATTCAGTTTTGATTAAAAATAATTGTGAAATTTTAAATTCTGCTATTGGAGATAAATCCTATATTAGTGAATTTTCTAAAATTATTCAGTAAAAATGGAACTTATAACAAAAACAAGATTTTTTAAACCAACAGAGTATAGCATTTATAAACCTAAAATTTGTTTTCTTTCAACTTATATTCCAAAACCTTGTGGTATTGCAACTTTTACCAATGATTTGTTGAAACATATTGATAGTTATAATATTTTAATTCCTTCAAGAGTTATTGCTATGAATGGCTTTTCAGAAAATTATGATTATCCTGATGAGGTTGTGAAAATTATAACAATTGAAAGGATAGAAGATTATAAAGAAGCAGCAGAATTTGTGAATAATTCAGATATTGAAATTGTAAGTATACAACATGAATTTGGAATTTTTGGGGGAGAATATGGTGAGTATCTTCTTGAGTTTCTTGAAAATATTAAAAAACCAAGTGTAACAACATTACACACAGTTTTACCAAATCCTCCACAAAAAATGAGAGAAATTGTAAGAAGAATAGGAGAAAAAAGCATGTGTCTTGTTGTTATGACAAATATTGCAGAAAATTTGCTCAAAGAATTTTATGGGATAAGCAAGAGAAAAGTTGAATTAATTTACCATGGGGTTCCTTTTGCATATTTAAGACCAACTGATTATTTTAAGGAAAAGTTAAATTTAAAGGGCAAGATAGTTCTTTCAACATTTGGTTTAATAAGCAGAGGGAAAGGGCTTGAATATGTTATTTATGCTTTGCCTGAAATTTTAAAAGAATTTCCCAATGTTGTTTATTTAATCATAGGAGCAACACATCCTAATATAATAAGGCAAGAAGGGGAAAGTTATAGAGAATTTTTAATAAAAGAATGTGAAAAATTAAATTTAACAGAAAATGTAAAATTTATCAATAAATTTTTACCAATTGAAGAACTGCTTGATTATCTTGGTGCAACGGATATTTACATAACTCCCTATTTAAATCCTGGACAAATAACAAGTGGAACTTTATCCTATGCTATTGGTTGTGGAAAGGCATGTATTTCAACTCCTTATCTTTATGCAAAAGATATGTTTGAAAATGGAAAAAGGGGAATACTTGTAAATTTCAGAGACCCAGATGGAATAAGTGAAAGTGTTATTTATTTACTTAAAAATCCTGAAAGAAAAAAGCAACTTGAAAGAGAAGCATATAAACTTGGACAAAAAATGACTTGGGAGAGAGTGGCTTGGGAATATTTAACTTTATTTTCAAGAGTTAGTTCAAGTAGAGGGGAAAGTGCCTCTGTTTATTTTGAAGATAGATTACTTCCAATAAAATTGACTCATCTTGAAACATTGACAGATGACGTAGGAATAATTCAGCATGCAAAATTTTCAATGGCAGATAGGAAAACAGGTTATACAACAGATGATAATGCAAGAGCACTTGTTGTTGTAACGAAACATTATAATATGTGTATTGACCAGAAAAGTTTAAATTTGATAAATACATATTTGAGTTTTATTTATTATATGCAAAAATCTAATGGTAGATTTCATAATTTGCTTGGATATGACAGGAACTTTTTAGATACAGATGGAGGAGATGACTGTTTTGGAAGATGTATTTGGGCTATAGGATATCTTCTTTCAAGTGATTTTGTTTATGAAAATATAAAAGGTGCAGCAAAGCATATATTTGATCTTGCTTTGCCACAAGTTGAAAAAATAAATTCACTAAGAGGAATGGCAAATTGTATTGCAGGTCTTTATTATTATTTAAAAGTTGAAAATAATGATGATGTCAAAAATATTGTTAAGAAACTTGCAGATAGAATGGTTGAAAATTATTTATCTTCATCAGATGAAAATTGGCAATGGTTTGAAAATATAATAACTTATGAAAATGCAAAATTGCCTTTAGGCCTTCTTTATGCCTATGAAATTATTGAAGATGAGAATTATTTTAAAATAGGAATGGAAGCACTGAATTTTTTGATTAAATTAACAATTATAGAAAATAGATTTATTCCAATCGGTAATAATGGATGGTATGTAAAAGGTGGAAAAAGAGCATATTATGATCAGCAACCAATTGAGGCTACATGTATGATAGAGGCACTTAAAAAAGCCAAGAAACTCACAATGGAAGAGAAATATGAAAATCTATCTTTAATTGTCTTTGACTGGTTTTTAGGAAGAAATACTAAGGGAGAAATGATGTATGATCCAGTTACAGGTGGTTGTTATGATGGACTCACAAAAAATGGGCCAAATAGAAATCAAGGAGCAGAATCAACAATTGCTTATTTGCTTGCCCGTCTTGAAATAGAAGAAATCTAAATAATATGGCCAAAATTCTCACCTTTGGTTGTAAAGTTAATCAATATGAAAGCCAATTAATAAAAGAAAATATTGAAAATGATGAAAAATTTAATTCAAATGAAATAGTAATTATAAATTCCTGTTGTGTAACTGCAAAAGTTGAAAAAGAAGTAAAAAGAACTATTAGAAAATTATTGAAAGAAGGGAAAAAGATTTATTTAACAGGATGTCTTATTCAGAAAAATAGTATTGATGAGTTAAAGAAGGATGTAAAAATAATAAGGAAGGAAGAATTTTTTAAATTTAAAAATAAAATAAGTTTTTTTGAAGAACATACAAGAGCATTTGTTAAAATAGAAGACGGATGTGAAAATTATTGTAGTTATTGTATTGTTCCTTATGTTAGAGGGAAGGTGAGAAGTAGGAAAGAAGATGAGATTTTAGATGAAATAGAATGCCTTGTGAAAAATGGTTATAAGGAAATTGTTTTAACAGGGATTGATCTTGGTGCTTATGGAAAGGATACTGGAGAGAATTTAATTTCTTTAATTGAAAAAATTAATAGAATTGATGGAGTTAAAAGAATTAGATTAAGTTCAATTGAAGTTCACCATATTAATAAGAGTTTAATTGATTTCCTTAAAAATACTGAAAAATTCTGTCCTCACTTTCATATACCTTTGCAAAGCGGTTCAGATAAAATTTTAAAACTTATGAGAAGAAGATACTCATTTAAAGAATATTATGAAAAAATTCAAATGATTAGAGAAAATATAGAAAATGTTACCTTTACAACAGATATTATGGTTGGATTTCCAGGAGAAAATGAAGAGGATTTTGAAAAAACTGTTTCTGCAGTTGAAAATATAAAATTTTTGAAAGTTCATGTATTCCCTTATTCTGAAAGAGAAAAGACCCCTGCAATAAATTTTCCTGAAAAAGTTAATGAAAAAGTAAAAAAAGAAAGAGTGGAAAAAATTATAAAAATTTCAGAAGTGGTTAATAGAAAAGTTAAAGAAGATTTTATTGATAAAAGTTTGAATGTTTTATTTGAAAGAAAAAATGGAAATTACTGGGAAGGTTATTCAGAAAATTATATTCCTGTAATTGTAGACTCAAGTGAAGATCTTAAAAATCAAATATTGAAAGTCAAAGGGAAGAAAATTTTGGGGAAATTCATCTATGGTGTAATATTTTAAAAAATAAGGGGTTGAAAAATGAATTTAAATTTTGTAAGAATAATTTTAGGGGTTATTTTTTTAATTGGTGGACTTTTTTTAACTTTTAAACCTCGTCTAACATATGAAAAGGAAGAAATCGGAGATATAATCGCTGTTATTGGCATCATTTTAATGGTTTTTGGGGTTATTCTTTTTCTTTCCCCATTTTTAAGATGATTAAATTTTAATTGAAGGCGAAATCAAAGATAGTGCTTCTGCTCTTGTTCTTAAATCTCTTAAAAATATGCCTCTCATTGCAGATGTTACTATTTTTGTCCCTGGTTTTTTAATTCCTCTCATTATCATGCACATATGCTCTGCTTCTATTACTGCCATTGCTCCTTGTGGAGTTAAAACTTTCATTATTATATCCACAATTTGATTGGTCATTCTTTCTTGTAATTGGGGTCTTTTGGATAAAACATCAACAAGTCTTGCTATTTTACTTATTCCAACAACATTATTGCCATCAGGAAGATAAGCAACATGAACTTTCCCAAAAAAGGGAAGAAAATGGTGTTCACATATAGAGTAGAAACTTATATCTTTAACCAAGACAAGTTCATTATATTCTTCTTTAAAAACTTTGCCAAGAACTTTTTCAGGATCTATATCAATCCCACTAAAAATTTCAGAATACATCTTAGCAACTCTTTTAGGCGTATCTTTTAATTTTTCATCTTTCAAACTTTTTCCTAATCCTTCAATTATCAGTTCCATTCCCTTTTCTATCTTTTTCAAATCCATTTTCATCTCCTTTTTTAATTCCTAAAATCTTGTCTATTTCTTCAGATGTTAATGTTTCCTTTTCTAAAAGAGCATTTGCAAGAATGTCAAGTTTATCTCTATTTTTCATTATAATTTCTTTTGCTCTATTTTCTGCTTCTTCAAGTATCCTTCTTATTTCTCTATCTATTTCTCTTGATGTTTCCTCACTAAATTCTCTTTGCTGAACAAGGTCTCTACCAAGAAATACCGCTTCATGCTGTCTAAAACTTACAGGCCCTAAGTTTTCACTCATACCCCATTCACAAACCATTTTCTTCGCAATTTCAGTTGCAATTCTTAAATCATTTTCACTTCCTGTAAATTTTTTTCCAAAGACAATTTCTTCTGTTGCTCTTCCTGCAAGAAGTGCGGCAAGTGAATTTTTATAATAAGTATCGCTCTCAAGGAATCTATCTTTATCGGGTAAAACATGAGTTATTCCAAGTGCTTGCCCTCTTGGGATTATTGTAACTTTATGAACAGGATATACTTCTGGTAAACTTTTTTGAACAAGTGTATGACCTGCTTCATGATAGGCAATTATTCTTTTTTCTTCTTCGCTTATATATAAACTCTTTCTTTCAACACCCATTAGAACCTTATCCTTTGCTTCCTCAAAATCGCTCATATCAATTTTTTCTTTCCCCTTTCTTGCAGCAAGAAGTGCAGCCTCATTGACTATATTTGCTAAATCTGCACCTGAAAGCCCAGGTGTTGCTCTCGCTATAAGAGAAAGATCTACTGAACTATCAAGTGGTTTATTTCTTGTATGAACTTTTAATATTTGTTCTCTTGCTTTTACATCTGGCAAAGTTACAACAACAGTTCTATCAAATCTTCCCGGTCTAGTCAAAGCAGGATCTAAAACATCAGGCCTATTTGTTGCAGCCATAACAATTATGCCCTCATCTGTTTGAAAGCCATCCATTTCTACGAGAAGTTGATTTAATGTTTGTTCTCTTTCATCATGTCCACCACCAAGTCCTGCAAATCTTTGTCTTCCAACTGCATCAATTTCGTCTATAAAAACAATACATGGTGAAAATTTTTTTGCCTGCCTAAAAAGATCTCTTACTCTTGCAGCACCAACACCAACAAACATTTCAACAAAGTCAGAGCCACTCATACTTAAAAATGGAACATTTGCTTCACCAGCGACTGCTTTTGCAAGAAGAGTTTTGCCTGTTCCTGGAGGTCCTATGAGAAGAACACCTTTTGGAATTTTTCCACCAAGTTTTTGAAATTTTTTGGGGTTTTTTAAAAATTCTATTATTTCTTTCAATTCTTCTTTTGCTTCTTCACAGCCAGCGACATCCTGAAAAGTTATTTTATTTTTAGGATTGGGAAAAACAGGAGAACTTTTTGCAAAGGACATAACTCTGTTTCTTTCAAGATTTGCCTGTCTTATAAGAAGGTAAAAAAGAAAGAAAAAAATTAAAGCAGGGGCAAGATAAGGTATAAGTTCTCCAATCCAACTTCCTGGTTCATATTTAAAAGAAACATTATTTTCTATAAGTATTTTGTTAAGTTCGGGATCTTCTCCTGCGTAAGTAAAAAATTTTCTTCCATCTTTCAACTCACCATATATGATACCCTTTTTTATTGTAACAACTCCTTCTATATTTCCTCTTTTTACTTCTTTTATAAAATCACTGTAAATTAAGTTAATTTTTCTTTCATATTCGGAAAATTTTGTTAGGAAGGTAATAAAAATAAGACCAATTATTAGCCATGTAATTCCTTTTAGAAAATTCAAATTGTTTTTCTTTTCCTTATTTTCCATCCTTTATATACCTCCTCCTTCAACTTTGTTATGGTTTCCTTTGGATTTTCTGAATTTTCAACAGTACTTATAACTGCTATTCCATCTGCCCCTTTTTCTATAACCATCTTTGCGTTTTCTATATTTATACCTCCTATACCTATTACAGGTATAGAGACAATTTTTTTAATTTTTTCCAAAATTTCAATCCCAACAACTTTCTTTTCTGGTTTAGTTGGAGATTTAAAAATTGAACCAACTGCAATATAATCAATATCTTTATTTTTTATTTTCCTTATATCGTTTAAATTATTACTTGAAACACCAATAATCTTTTCCGGTATCAACCTTCTTGCATCATCTATGTCAATATCATCTTTTCCAACATGGATGCCGTCACTTTCACATAAAATGCTTATATCAATCCTGTCATTAATTATATAAATTATCTCATCAGGAATAATTTTTTTCAAATTCTTTGCAGTTTTTAAAAAGAATTTTGTATTTTCACCTTTATATCTTAATTGAATTATATCGGGTTCCCCTTTAATTATATTTTCTGCAAATTTAAAAAAATTTTTATTTTCTTCCTTTAAATTTAAAATTACATAAACAGAAGGCACTTTTATCCTTTTTCTTGAGATTAAAGTTATAATCTTCTTTTCAATCTCATAAACTTTAAACCTTATGTCATGAAAAAAGGAAGAAATATTTGAATTTATTAATTTTGAATATTCTTCAAGACACCTTAAAGATTCCTCAACTCTTAAAAAATTTGTTTCTACTAACTTTACCAGATTGAGTTTTTCCCTTTTATCTAATTTTTTCCCAATATCTTCTTCTACAGCTCTTGAACTTTTCAGTTTCTCAAAAGGGAAAAATTTCAGTGTTTTTTTAGAGAATATATGTCTTATTTCTCTTATTTCTTTCAAATTTTTTTCGTTTTTGTAAATAAATCTTATACTTTCTTCTATAACTCTTAACCCTTCTCTTGCTCTATTAAAATTTGTATCAATTATTTTTAAAATTTTTTGCATAATAATAAAGGAGGGGTCAAAATTTTATTTCTTTTCATCTTTTTCAGATGGTTCCGTTATGTTTGAGACATAAATTTCTATACTTGATATTCTTTCAACACCGATTGTATCCTGTAGATAGTTTCTTGTTAATTCCTGAATTGTGTTACAGAGTTCAGGAATATTAAAATTTGAAGATAATCTTAAATCAATTTTTGTTTCAAGTCCTTTTGAAGTTAAAATTGTTTTAACTTTAATTTTTTTAATTTTTTCTTCCAGTTGCCTTAAAATTGTTGAAGTTATTGAGTCCTCTATCGCTTTAAGAGATATTTTTACTTTTCCTGCTGGATTATCAAATGAGACAGATTTTGTTCTATAAATATAATCAAACCAGTTTACTATCCAGACAATTCCCATTGTTAGAATAATTATTGAAAAAATACCTATTTTATAAGAATTATTTTTAACAAAATCCACAAAGAGAGAACATAAATTTTCATTAGAGAAAAATGATAAAAGTGAGAAAATAAAAAAAATTCCACATAAAATATAAATTCCTGCAACAATTCTGCTCCAGATTTTCATTTTTTCCTCTTATAATATATATTTTCTTTTGAATTTTTAAAAAAGTCAAATTTTTTACTGAAAAGTATTATATCCAGAAAAGAATATTACCTGTTTTTTGAGTTAAAAAATCTACAATGAGGAAAAGACCGCTTATTACAAATTGTCCAACTATAAGACCTATAAAAATGGGTTTAAATTTCTCATAAATTTTTGCACCGCCATATCTTAAAATAAAGAATTTCAAAAACCAGGAGATAAAAATAGAAAACCATAGATTATTTGTAAGCATTATTGTTGAAAAAGCAAAACCAATTGGATGGAATGGAAAATTTAAGAATTTTGTTCTTAAAATAAAAAGAAAAATGGTAAAAGAAGCCCCTATGCCAGTAAAACCAATATATAACCAGTCAGGACCTTTAGGATTTTTAATTTTATCAGCAATATATTTTAATGGATATTGTGGTCCATTGATAAAAAACCATTGGTTTGCATTTATGCCTCCATATTTATAACATAATAGAATAGTTATCCATATTGAAGAAAGTAATGTAATAATTATTGAAATTATTATTGCCCAAAGAACTATTCTTTTTCTGCCTTTTAATTCCTCTGCAATTTTTAAACCATTTGCAGTGGATGCCATAACAAATGTTCTAACATCAGAAGAATAAACAAAGGTTAAACCAAGACCTGATAAACTGGAAGGTCCAAGATTTTTAGAGCCTAAAAAAGAATTTACAATTACAGGGGCTATAACAGGAGCCCTAGTTGCAGAAAGCCCACCTTCACATATTGCTCTTGTTATCCCTATGTAAATTAAAAAAGCAAAAAAAATGAATAAAATTGTAGGGAAAGGAGAAATTCCAGAATATAAAAGCCAGAAGTAAATAAATAATAAACAAATGATAAGTCCATAAAGAGAAATTTTTGGAGGAATTATTTCATTTTCTTCTTTCATTCTTATTATTTTTAACAAATTTTTCCTTGAAATCCATAATTCATATAAAACAATAATAATTAAAGAGCCAAGGGATTGCCAACCAAGTAAAGGTCTGTCAGAATTATATGGTAAAAATTCTTGAGAACCAAAACCAGTTATATTAAAAAACCCCTGTTCTATTGTGGTTAAAAGACAGAAAAACCATAAAGAAAAGGCAAGAGACGAATTAATAAAATAGGCAAATCCTACCATTGGAAAACTTATTCTAAAACTTAAAGATAAAGTTCTTCTAAAGATTGAGACATTTTTTACAAGCAAAATTTGAGGGATATTGGGGAAATAAAAATGTAATCCATTTATAAAGCCAATTAAAAAGGGAATAGAAAAACCAAACCAGAAAAGGCCATTTTTATAAATATTTGTTTTTTCAGAGTTTATAAGTTCAATTGGTGCTTTTGTCATAGGATAATTAAGTTTTTCATTTTCTGACCATTCCTTATGAAGAATTGTCATTATAAATATCATAGATAAATAAAGAACTAAAATAAATAGAATCCATAGGGAAAGTGGTTTAAGCCAAACTTCAAAGGGTATTCTTTCACCTTTTGGTAATCCTTCATAGAACCATTTTATTGCATTTTCGTCAGTTACAATTAAGTTTTTCCTTATATAGGGAAGAATAATTTTGTCCCATTCATTTTGAGGATTTGAATAATATTTAATTCCTGAAATTAATGGAATTAAATATAAAGTTAAACCCATTGTTGGGATTGAACATGAAATTATCATCATAATGTAAATTATGATAAGTTCTGATGAAGTCAATCCTCTTTTTTTAAATAGTCTTTTAAAAAGATAGTTGAAAAGAGTGATAAAAAATATAAAAAATATTGCAAAACCTGTTGTAAAATCAATAGTCATATATGAACCTTGAATTTTTACAAGATTGTAGATATCAGCAGTTGCTATTATAAAACAAAAAATAGATCCTATTATTAAAGCCCTCATATGTTTTAAAATAATAAAATTATTTTAAAAACAATTCAATCACTGGAACAAGAACTTTTGGCCTGAAAGGTGGCAAATTTAAAACAATCCCTTCTTTTTCACCTATTTGTTTTTTATACCATTCTGGCATCCCAATTTTTATTTCACTATCATCGTTTAGAAGTTGAGCATATAGAACTCTTTCTTTATAACTTTTTCCTTCAAGAAAGAGGAATTTATAAGGCCAGGAAAAGATATGAACATAGAGACGATTTTTCTCTGGATTATAGGTTAACTTACAATTCTCTGGGACTTTGAATTCTTCCGGTGCCTGTGTGCAGTTATAGATACTATCTGAATGATAATACATCCATTCACCTATTTTTTCAAGTCGCTCTCTTACTCTATAATCAAATTCACCTCTTGCTGTTGGCCCTACATTTAAAAGCAAATTTCCACCTTTACTTACACAATCAATTAATGTTTTTACAATTTCTTCTGGTTCTCTCCATGTTGCTTCGTCTCTGTGATATCCCCAAGAACCTGAAAATGTCTGGCAAGACTCCCATAAAACTTTCTTTCCATTAACCTCTGGCCAACTGGTTGGAACTACTTGTTCCGGTGTTTTAAAATCCCATTCATCTTCAAGATCAAGTCGGTCATTTATTAAAATATGTGGTTGTAATTTCCTTATCAATTTTACAAGATTTTCTGAATCCCAGTCATCCTTCCCTTTTCCATCAGGGCCAGGATAGGAAAAATCAAGAAAAAGTAAATCAATTTTTCCATATTCAGTTAAAAGTTCTTTAATCTGTCCGTGTAAATATTCTCTATATTTTGACATATCTCTTTGTTTATTTAATTTTTCTTTTTCAGGATGATTTCTTAAAGGATGATGTATATCTATTGTAAAATGGGGATGGTGCCAGTCTATTAATGAATAATAAAAACCAATTCTAAATCCCTCTTTCCTAAAAACATCAACAGTTTCTCTTATTAAATCCCTTTTTGCTGGTGTATTTGTTGCTTTGTAATCTGTTAATTTTGAATCAAATAGGCAAAATCCTTCATGATGTTTTGTTGTAATTACTACATATTTCATTCCTGCTTTTTTTGCTAATTTTGCCCATTCACTTGGGTCATATAAATCTGGTTCAAATCTTCCAAAATATTTTTCATCATATATTTCATCAGGTATTTCCTCAAAACTTCTAACCCATTCATGTCTTGCTGGGAGTGAATATAATCCCCAGTGAATAAAAAGTCCAAATCTTGCTTTGTAAAACCATTCCCAATCACCTTTAGGAATTCTTATATTTTCCATTTTAACCCCCTTTATAGTTTTAAATTTTAATTATTTTAAAAATTTTGTAAAATTCCTAAAAGAGATCTAAAAGATGAATATTGCCAATATGAACATTTCTTAAATATTTTTTTGCAATCTCAAAACATTTAAAAACCAAATCTTTTGGAGTTATGGGCAAATCATTCAAGAAAAATTCTGGATGAAATACAAGGAGAGAATAGGGAATGTTAGGATTTAAAGAAGAAATGAATTTTGATATATTTTCAATCTCCTTTTCATCTATGTAACCAGGGACAAGTAATGTTGTTGCTGTAAGTAAATAATAATCAGCCTTTGGTAAGAATTCTTCTGCTATCAATTTGAAATTTTCCAGAGTCCTTTTATTTGATACACCTGTTAAAACAAAATTTAGATTTTCGTCAAAGGCTTTTAAATCAAATTTTATTATTCCATGGCTTCTTAAAGCAATTTCTCCTGCTTTTTTTACAAAATTTTCATTACCTGAGCCATTCCATTCAAAACATATTCTAATTTTTCTTCTTTTAAGTATTTCTTCTGAAAACTTAATTACAAATGGCATTTGAGGTTCAGGAGATCCACCAAAGAAACAGACACAGTAAACATTATGGTTTTCAGCATAATTAATCAATTTTTCCAATGTTAAAACAGGGCCCTTTTCAATATATTTATGAGTGTAATTTTGACAGAAGAGACAATTAAATGAACAACCATAAAAAAACACAGCAAGATTGTATTTGCCAAATCCATTTTTATTTGCTTGGCAAAACCATTCAGCACAACAATTTGTTGGTATTGGATCATAATAGAAATCAGCAATTGCTTTTTCAGAATTTATTTTACTTTTCCATTTGCCATTGACATTTTCTTTTAAACCACAATAGGACTTTTGCCCTTCACCAACAATACAGTTATTTTCACAGAAATTACACCTAATACCAAAAGATGCCTTAGGAGGAAATGGGGGAAGATTAAATTTTTCTCTAACTGCTTTGTGTATCTTTTTTACAAAACTTGAAACTTCATCTTGTTTTTGACGTATGCAATCAAGACAAATACCAAGGTTTTTCGAAATCAATTTTTCTTTCTTACAAATCATACAATTATTCATTTTAATGAAATTTTACCTTTTTAAGTAAGAAATTTAAAAGTTAAATGTTGACGATTATACAAAAATTAATATAATTTGAAATATAGAAGGAGGAATTAAATGGGAAAACTTAAGGAGGAATTGAGAAAAATTTATCACAAGAAAAAAGAAAAAGCAAGACAGCAATTAAAACTGTTAGAGGAAGGTAAAATAACATTTGACCAATTAAACAGAGTTGCAAAAAAATTATTTTTTAAAAGAATAAAAGCAGGTTATCAATTTCCTAAAACAGTATTTTTTAAGAATTTAGAAATTGAAGAAAAAAGTAAAGGAGGGGTCGCATAGTGGACGAGTGCGCACGCTTGGAAAGCGTGTATCCGCGATAAGCGGATCGTGGGTTCGAATCCCACCCCCTCCGTGGATAAAAAATTTTCTTAAAATAAAATTGGAAGGAAGAAAAAGGAAATTTTTGGTTTACCCTTTAATAACAGCAAGAGGAATCATTTTAGCAACTTTTTTTGAGATTTCAGCACCTTCAACAACCTTTATAACCTCATCAACATCTTTATATGCACTTGGCATTTCTTCTGCAAGGCCTTTTTCACTTACTGCTTTTGGTATTATCCCTTTTTCAAGTAATTCCTTTGATATACTTCTTCCTTTTGCTTCTTTAATTGCCTGACTCCTTGACATCATTCTACCTGCTCCATGACATGTGGAACCAAATGTCTCTTCCATTGCTTTTTCTGTTCCTACCAAAACATAAGATGCAGTCCCCATAGTTCCTGGAATAATGACAGGTTGTCCTACTTCTCTATATTTTTCAGGAATTTCAGGATGTCCTTTAGGGAATGCTCTTGTTGCTCCTTTTCTGTGGACATATAATTTCTTTTTATTTCCATTAACTGTATGAGTTTCATATTTACATATATTATGTGCAACATCATAGACAGTTTCAATACCAAGTTTTTCATAAGGCAATTTCAAAATTTTTTCAAATGTTTCGCATATCCAATAATAAATCACTTGTCTATTTGCAAAAGCATAATTTGCTGCACACTTCATTGCTTTAAAGTATTTTTGCCCTTCTGGAGAATTACTTGGAGCACATGCAAGTTGTCTGTCAGGAAGTTTAATTCCATATTTATGAACTACTTTTCCAAACATATCAAGAAAATCATCACATATTTGATAACCAAAACCTCTACTTCCAGTATGCACCATTATTGTTATCTGTCCTGTAAAGATTCCAAATTTTTCAGCAATTTTTTCATCGTAAACATGAATAACTTCTTGAATTTCAAGAAAATGATTTCCAGAGCCAAGGGTTCCAGATTGTTCAAGGCCTCTTTCAAATGCTCTTTCACTTACTACAGACGGATCTGCACCTTCAAGACATCCATATTCTTCAATATTTTCAAGATCTTCTTTTTTCCCATATCCATTTTCTACAGCCCATTTTGCTCCTTTTACACATAATTCTTCAAGGTCCTTCTTTTTCAGTTTTAATTTCCCTGTAGAACCGACTCCAGAAGGGATATTATAAAAAAGACCATCAACTAAATCTTTAAGTTTATTTTCTATGTCTTTTTTTGTTAAATTAGTCCTTATAAGTCTTACACCACAATTAATATCATACCCAACAAATCCAGGTATGATTACGCCTGAATCTTCATTAAATGCACCAACACCTCCTATTGGGGCTCCATATCCCCAGTGAACATCAGGCATTGCTAAACTATATTTAACAATTCCTGGTAACTTTGCAACATTTGCTACCTGCTCAATCGCTCTATCTTCAATTGCTTTTTTCAATAATTTTTCAGAAATAAAAATAAGACCTGGAACTCGCATCTCTCCTGTTTTTGGTATTATCCATTTATATTCAGTAATTTTCTCAACTTTTAATTCCTCTGCCATTTTCTCTCCCTTTTTGACCTAATAATAATTATACCTTACAATTATCATTCTTTACTAATAAATAAAGTGGGTAAAAGATTTGGTATTATATAAAAAAAGGGTATAATATTTTAGTTAAAAAAGGAGTTTTTATGGAAAAAAAGAATAATCCGATGATGTGTCCTGAATGTGGTTCTCCTTATTTTAAATGTTTTATCTGTGGTTATATATACTGTGAATGTGAAGGAACAAGCGATAGTTGTCCTGAATGTGAATCTACTGATATTGGTTTTGCAGATATGAATGATCTTGGAGAAAGTGATATTTTATATGAGGATGACGAATTTTATGAAGAGGATGAATAAAAAATGATTTAATAAGAAACGTCTTCAATTTTTATTTTTTTTCTCAATTTTTTCTTTTCACTTCTTTTTCTTTTCTCCTCAATCTGTTTTTCTTTAACCCATTCAGGCTTTTCTGTTTTTATTCTAATTTTTTTCTTTTCATTTAATTTTTTCAATTTTTCTTTAAGTCTTTTTAATGCAATTTCTTTATTTTTTGCTTGAGACCTAAATTCGGTTCCAATTGCAGTTATACCAGTTGGAATATGAACAATTCTTACACTTGTTAATTTTTTATTTTTTCTTTGGCCCCCAGGGCCACTACTTTTAAAGTAATAGAATTTAATATCTTTTTTTATATTTCCCATAATTTTTCTTCTTTATATTTTTCACTTATTTTTTTCACTTCATCTTTTAATTTTAAAAATATATCAACCAATTTTGGATCAAAAGTTTTTCCTTTTTCTTCATTTATAATTTCAAATGCTTCTGATAAACTTACTTCTTTTTTATATATTCTTTTTGAGGTTAAAGCATCAAAAACATCTGAGAGAGTTGCTATTCTTCCATATATTGGTATTTCATTACCAGAAAGTTTTAAAGGATAACCTGTTCCGTCATATTTTTCATGATGATAAAGCGCAATTATTTCAGCGGCTTTTAAAACAATCGAATTTGAACCTTCCAGCATTTTTGCTCCAATAATAGGATGTTTTTCTACAATTTTCCTTTCTTCCTCTGTTAATTTTTCAGGTTTTAGAAGTATGTAATCTGGAATACCAATTTTTCCAAGGTCATGTAATGGCATTGCATTTTTTATAAGAAGGCATTCATTTTCTTTAAAACCAAGGTTTTTTGCTATTAAATAAGCATAATCACTCACTCTTTGTATATGTCCACCAGTTTCTCTATCCCTGTATTCAATTGCCATTGCAAGCCTTATAATTGTTTCAAGTTGTGTATTCCTTAAAATAAGGTTTAATTTTGAGTTTTGAATTGCAACTATTCCTTGAACTGAAAGAGTTTCAATTAGGTTTATATCCTCAACTGTAAATTTTGATGTTTTTGAAAAAGCAGTTGGTTTTTTATTAATAAAGATTCCATATACTTTAAAATCAGGGAAAAGCAAAACAGGAATAATAGCCATGTTTTTTATTTCAGAGGGCCCATTAAATCTGTTTATAATTTTTGGGCTTTCTATATCTTTAATTAATTCCTCAATATTTAAATTTTCAAATTTTTCTCCACATTTTGCCAAAAATTCAATTCTTTTATTTGAGACAGAAATAAAACATCCATCCTCTATTCCTGAAGAGATAAGTATTGTTTTAAGGACTATAGATGGAGTTTTTTCAATCAAGGAATCACTTCCAAAACCAAGAAAAAGAATTTCTTCTTTTCTAAATGCTTCTATTGGATTTAAAATTTCTGCAAATTCTTTTTCTGTTTCTTTAACAACATTAAGAATTATTTCTTTTTGGAAAAGTTTCTTAATTGTAAGGAAAAGAGAATAAATGATAAAGGAAAAATAATAAAAAATGGAGAAAAAGATAAATGGAACAACATCAAAAAATATTCCATATCTTTTCATAAAAATTAAAGAAAAGTAAAGTATTAACCCAGAAAAGCCAAAAGTATATGAAGTATTCAATAAAATTTTTGACTGCCAGAAAATTGAACTTAAAAATAGAGCGTAAATAAAAAGATAAAGAAAAACAGGTACATGTTTTATATATTTTTTTGACATAATTGTTCCTATTGCACTTGCTTGAACAAAAACACCAAATTGAGTTCCAAGAGGAGTAGGAATTAAATCTGCATTTTTTGCTCCAACAATTGTTTGACCAATTATTACTATTTTCTTATCAAAAAAAGTATCTTTATATTTCTTTTTTAAAACATCTGAAAAAGAAATAAAATAATTTTTCATAATCTCAGGTGATATAAACCTTACGTAGAAACATCCATCTTTATCAAGGGGTGGAATATAAAGATTAAAAGAGTTTTTATTTATAATTCTGCTTGCTTCAAGACCTATTTGAAGATATATTCTGTTTTCATACTTTATAAATGCAGGAAATTTTCTAACTACCTGATCCCTATCTGGAAAAGTATTTATATGTCCAACTGATAAGGCACTTTTTTCAAATTCAGAGGCACTCCCTCTTATAGATTGAACTATATATATTTCTCCTTCTCTTTTTGAAAGTTTTATTGGCGAGAAAACAGGAAGTATAACTTTTTTATTATCTTTTATACTCTCACAAAATTCAATGTCTTCTTTATTACCTGTAAAGACAGGAAAAAATATATCAAAAATAACAATTTCTGGGTTTTCCTCTTTTAATATTTTTAATATTTCTGAATAATGCTTTCTTGAAAAAACTTCTCCTATTTCTCTTTCAAAATCCTCAGTAATTCCAATTACAACAATTGGTAAATCTTCCTTTAAAGTCGATTTCTTTAATCTCCAATCATATAATAAAAATTCAAGTTTTTCAAATTTATTACTTTTATAAAGGAAAAGACAAATGATATAAATAAAAATTGCAATTAAAAACTTCCAAATAAATTTCATTCAAATTATTTTTTCTTCTTCATTATATTTGGTTTTATTTTTGGCGGTTTTCTTGGGATTTTATTTTTAACAGGATTTTCATATCTTCTTGATTCTACGATTATTTCTTCCCCTTCATTCACTTTTTCATATCTTCCCTGATTTCTTTCTTTGACAGTTACAATTCCTTCTTCCACAGATATAGTTGTTATATCAACAGGTATCCCATCATCATTTTTTGTCCATTGATTGGTAATATTAAATTTTGTCCCTTCAACTCCAGCAATAACTGCAGGTGTTATAATTTCAAACCTTGAATTTCCCTGATGTTCTACAGATACAGTAGAGTTTACACCTTCTGGAATAAAAATGATATTATAAATTTTTTCTTCTGTTCCTATGAATGAACAGACAATGCCAATTTCATTACTTGAATTAACAACTGTGCCATCTTCAAATTTTAAAATGCCCCCTTCATAAATTTCTCCTGGTTTTGCATTTATTTCATAAGACCAATCAGATTTTTTATATTTTATTTGTTTGACTTTACCTACATCAACAGCATATGAGAGATAACCACAAACAACTCTTTTGCCACCAAAATGTCTTGGACAAATAAGAAAAACTTTATTTGCATCTTCTTCAGCAAAAAATCTTCCTATGTAGAATTTTGAATAACTTTCTAAACTTTCTTTATCTTTAGGACAATGTAATATTTTTGGATTCTCAATATATATAGGTAATAAAGAAGTAAGAGTTACCGGTGTTTCTTTCCAGTCAACCTGATAATTTTCAATTGCTTGCACAATATTTTTCATATTGTTTACACATCCCATCGTTTTTGCAAATTCTCTGGAGTTTGAAATTATTCCTACAATTAAAATCAGGATACTGATTCCTATAAAAGTTAGTATTAAAAGTTCCAATAAACTAAATCCTCTCTTCATTTTTCACCCCCTCTTTCTTTATTGATAGATGGAAAATTTTATCTTCAAGTTCTTTTAAAGCAATATTTAAACTTATATCCTTAATTTCTGTATTTTTCCATGCCTCAATTACTTTTATAGCAATATCATTTAATTCTTTATATTTTTTAGAAAACTTTTCAAGTTCTTCAACAAGAGAAGTCAATGTATCTCCTTTTCTGAGTTTAAATTCTGGAAATTTACCTTCTTGGAGTTCCTGTAACATTTTTTTTATTCTATAGGCAGGACCGGCAACTTTATGAGATAAAATAATCATTCCTAAACTTGCAAGAAGTGCCAAAAGTATAATTATAAAAAAATTCAAAAAAATAAATTTTTTAACAGAAGAAGAGTAAAGAATTTCTGAATTTTCAATTTTCAAGAATTTTTCAAATATGCCAAGCCAGATATTGTTGAAGGTTAAACTACTAACAATAAAGCAAGAAATTGCAAGAGAAATTATTGTAAAAATAACAAATCTTAATTGAATTTCAGTATCTATCCATAAAATTCTTCTTCCTTTCCTTTTTACCATTACCAAAATTATACCTTTTTTATTTTAAATATGTCAATTTAAAACAAATTCAGATAATTCCAACCCTTTTCAATTGCAATTTTACATAATTTTACTGTTTTCTCATCATTTATTATATCTTCAATTCCAGCAAATAATAAACTTTTTTTAAAACTAAAAAATCTTTCATTTATTAATCTTGCAAGAGACCCTGCCATTATCATATTTGCAATTCTTATATCTCCTATTTCTTCAGCAATTTCAGTTGCTGGTATTTCAAATTCTTTTCCGTTTTTTCTAATGTTTTTTATAAGAGAAGAATTGAGGAGTAATTCACCATCTTTTTTAATATATCTTTTCAGTAATTTATAAGACATTTCATTTAAAAAAACACCAATATCACAATTTTCACTTAATGGAGAAAATATTTCATCTTTCTTTGATATTGTTATAAAACAATAAATATAGCCACCCCTCATTTCGGCACTATAGGTAGGTAAACAAGAAACATCGTAATTTTTTTTAATACAGGAAGTGGCAATCAACCTTCCCAGTGTTAAAATTCCTTGTCCACCAGACCCCCCAATTAATACTCTAACAATTTTATTTTTTTTTATGTCCACCATACCTTTGGTTTTGGTTCTCTTATTATAACACTCTTTAAAAATTCAATTGCCTTCTTAAGACCTTCTTCTCCGCTCATTAAACTATCTTCATGTTCAATACTTAAAACTCCATCATAGCCAGTCATTCTTAATGTTGAAACAAAATCATTCCAGAATTCATAACCATGTCCATAGCCAACAGTTCTGAATATCCAACTTCTATTTTCTTCGTCAAGATAAGATTTTGTATCAAGAACTCCATTTATACTTGTTGTATAAGGATTAATCTTTGTATCCTTGGCATGGACATGGTAAATTGCTCCTTTAAGTTTTCTCACTGCTGCTACAGGGTCAATACCTTGCCAGAAGAGATGACTTGGATCAAAATTTGCTCCTATTTCTTCTCCAACAGCATCTCTTAATTTTAAAAGTGTTTCTGGATTATAAACAACAAATCCTGGATGCATTTCAAGACATATCTCTTTCACATTATGTTTTCTTGCAAATTCAACTTCTTCTTTCCAGAAAGGAATAACAACTTTTTCCCACTGCCATTTTAAAATTTCTGAAAAATCTGGTGGCCAAGGACATGTTACCCAATTGGGATATTTTGCATTTTCACTATCTCCTGGACAACCTGAAAAAGTAATAATTCTTGGGATTCCAAGTTTTTCTGCAAGAAGTATTGTTTTTCTCTGGATTTCTCTATGTGAATCGGCAATTTTCTTATCTGGATGAAGAGGATTTCCATGACATGATAAAGCAGAAATTTCAAGGCCTCTTTTTTCAAATTCATTTTTAAATTTTTTTAATTTACCTTCATCATTTAATAGTTCTTCAACTTTACAAAAAGCGTCTCCTGGGTAATTTCCTGTTCCTATTTCAACTGCATCAAGTCCAAGTTCTTTAATTTTGTCAAGGGCTTCCTCTAAAGTTTTCCCTCCAAAAACAACTATAAATACACCCAGTTTCATTCTAACCCCCTTTTTTTGTAAAAATTATATTCTCAAAAATATTTTTATTCAAATTCGCTTACATTCTTTCAGGAAGAGAAATATTTAATAAAAAAAGAGATAATTCAAAAACAGTAAGAAGTGATTTTATAAGAGCCAATCTTGCATATGTTAATTCTTGCTTTTCTCCAACTATTCTATATTTTTGATAATAAGAATGAAAAATTTTTGAAATATCAAGTAAATATTCACAAAGTAAATGAACTCCATAAGTATTTACAACGCTTTTTATTACATCATTAAATCTCCATAATTTTTTTATAAGATCCAATTCTTCATTTTTTTCTAACAAATCAAGAGAGGGTTTGATTTTTTCTAAATCATAACCTTTTTCTTTTCCATATTCAATTAAATGTTTCATTCTGACATAGGCATACTGAAGATAGTAAACAGGATTTTCACTTGATTGTTTTTTAGCAATTTCAATATCAAAATCAAGGTGACTATCTATTTTCCTAAAAATAAAGAAAAATTTTGAAGCATCTGCTCCTATTTCATCAATAAGTTGTCTAAGAGTTATAAATTGCCCCTTTCTCGTTGACATTGATATTTTTTCCTTTCCTCTGTAAATAGTTGTAAGTTGAACTATTAAAACGATAAAATTTTCTATATTAAAACCAAGTGAACTAACAGCAGATTTCAATCGTGGAATATATCCATGATGATCAGGACCAACTATATTTATTAAAATCTCATAACCTCTCTCAATTTTATATTTATGATATGCAATATCTGTTGCAAGATATGTATAAAAACCATCCTTTTTAACAACAACTCTATCCTTGTCATCTCCAAAAAGAGAACTTTTAAACCATAAACTACCATCTTTTTCATAAAGTAAATTCTTTTCTTTCAAAAAATTCAAAATATTTTCTACATTACCCTTTTCAATAAACCAACTTTCACTTACCCAGTTGTCAAAATAAACCCCAAATTTTTCTAAATCATTTTTAATTCCTTCCAGAATTTTTGATTTTGCAAATTCAATAAAAAATTTTTTATCATCTCTGATTTCTTTTATTTCTTTTGCAATATCTATTAAATATTCGCCATGATAGCCATCTTCAGGAATATCATAATTCATACCCTTTAATTGATAATATCTTGCTTTCAGTGATTCTCCAAGCAATTCCATTTGTCTTCCCGCATCATTTATGTAATATTCCTTTGTGACATTGTATCCAGCAAATTTTAAGATTCGTGATAATGCCTCTCCATATGCTGCCTGTCTTCCATGAGCAATAGTTAACGGCCCTGTTGGATTTGCACTGACAAATTCAATTAAAACTTTTTTACCATTTCCAATGTTTTCTTCAAGGTATCCCTTTCCATTCTTTAAAATCTTTAAAAGATGTTCCTTGTAAATATTTTCGTCAATAAAAAAGTTTATAAAACCATTTTTTATTTCAATTTTTTTTATAATACCAGAAAGAAGTGGACTTATTTTTTCTTTTATTTTTTCAGCAATCAAATTTGGTGGATTATCTTTATCTGATAATCTTAAAGCAATATTTGAATAAAAATCTCCAAATTCTTCTTTTTCGGTTGGCAAAATATCAAATTGAACATTCTTTTTATACTCTTTAAGAAATTCTTCTATAGAAGATTTTATTTTTTCTTTAACATCAATCTTCATTTTTTTCTTTTTCCTCTTTAATTTCCTTTAAAAGTTCTTCAATTCTGAATTCTCTTCTTTCATCAAGTTCAAAATCAATTTCAGGTGTAAATTTTAAGGATATTCTTTGTCCAAGTTTATACTGAATGAATTTCCTGGCACTCAATATTCCGTTAAAAGCATTTTCTTTTTCTTTTTCATTTCCAATAAAACTTATTCCTACTTTTGCTTTTTTTAAATCGCCTGTTACATGAACATATGTAATTGTAAAAAAAATTATTCTTGGATCTGAAACATCTCTTCTTATAATTTCCTCTATTTCCTTTCTTAATAAACTTTCAACCTTCAATTGTCTTCTTGTTTTAATTTTTTCTCCTTTGGAATAATAGAATATCAGAAAAGTAGAAATTCTTCAAATTTAGTTTTTAACATTATTCTATTGTTTCTATTTCAGAAAAAGAGATATCGTCAAACCATACGATACCTTTATTTGTTCCTTCCACTATAAGAAGTAGTTGTAAATATTTAGGTTGAACTTCATATTGAGGAACATCAAAAAACATTTCAAGATAGGCCCATTCTTTTTTATTTATTTCCCCACAAGAGGACCTTTTTGATAACCCCATTATTATCTTTTTGTCTTCATCAAGGTAATTAACCCCAAGATTAATTTTGCATTTTTCATCAAGATTTTCTGATTTATAATAACCTGAAAAATGATAAATTTTCCCAACTTCACAAGGATAAATTTTGACAAAACATAATGGACTCTTTGCTGAATTTTCAGCATTTATAAATATTGAACCTTTACTATTATAGCCTTCTTCAAGATCATATCCAGAAGTTGCCTTGCTATAATCCCTTTGCCAGAAACTCCATTTTTCTTTTTCTGTATCAAATGTGTTTTTGAATATAAGGTTTTCCTTTTTTACTTTTTTCTTTATATCTTCTTTTAAGATATACCATCTGAAAATTGGAGTGATTTCTTCTTTAATTTTTTCAAAACCTTTATAGAAAAATTCTGCTCTTTTTCTTTCAATTTCAGTTTCAGTATTTTCAATAATCTTTTTAAGTAAATCTTCACAATAAACAAGATCTTCTCTTCTTAAAACTTCAATATAGTCTGGTATTGTAAACATCAAATATTGATTGGATTTATATAATTTGAACCAATTTGAGTTAATTATTCTTTTAGTCCAGTATTCTTCCCAAAATTCAAAATATTTTTTTAAATAAGGAGCACTTTTTTCACCAACTGCACATTTGTACCATTCGTCAAGAGTTTTTTCTACATCTATGTAAGGATTCCATAAAAGTTTAAGAGTAATATAGAGTTTTGGGCCTTCTCTCCATAAAACATCAGGATAACTTTCTGCATAATAATATTTTACATTATTTTCATAAGCAAATTTTAAATATTCTGCCATTTTTGAAAACCATACCCTCGGAATAATGTAATGGCCAGTGGGTTTTCCATAAATATAATCGTACCAACCAATATTTTTTGAAAACTTCTTCCATTTTTTTGTTAATTCTTTATCCCTTTTTGCTTCTTCTTCATCAATCCATTTTAATCTTTCATTTGTTATAAAAGGAATTATATGAGGATTTAATTTAAAACCGGGAGGTTCTATAACCTCACTATAAGCCAGAAGTCCAAAGTATTTATCTGGGTAACTTTTAAGAACTCCTTCAACAACTTTATTACACCATTCATAATAAATTTCTGAATAATTTTTTAAACCTAAAAAATTTTCACCTTTCACTTTTTCAAGACATTTTTCGCATTCACAATATCCACTGCTGTCGTTAACACCGAGAGAATAAGAATTTTCAAAAGGTTTTAAATTGAAATATTCACATATGTTTTTTATTGCTTCTTTTATTGTTTCTTCATTTGAAAAACAAGGTTGCCATCCATGAGCATTATCATTTGGCGGTAAATATCTCTCTCCAATCCTTATTGGAAAAAAGTCAGGATTTGTTTTTGAATATTTAGAAGGGGGAAATAATCTTAAAAGATTATGATGAAAATTTATTCTTCCATGCATTCTTAATCTATTACACCAAATTTGAGCATCATTTATTTCTTTTTCCCAAACAGGTATCCAGAAAAGTTCTCTTCCACTCAATAACCTTGAAATAAAATAAGGTTCTTCTTTTATCTTTTTTAATGGGATTATAATTTTTTCTTTTTTTGGTATATATTCTCCTATTTCCCCAGGAAACAACCACCTTATTCCAATATATCTTTCACAGAAATCATATACTCCAAATGTTGTGCCCCAATCACTTCCTCCATAAATAACTATACTTTTTTTATCTGGAAAATCTATTATAAATCCATCTTCATCAATTTTTTCTTTTACATCTACTTTTTTTGTTTTACCTATGTAAATAGCAATCCCTTCTACTTTCTCCCCTTCTTTTTTAATAGAGATTTCACAATTTACTGTTAGTTTCAAATACTTTGAAAGTATGTTTGAGGCATACTCTTCTGCTTTTGATGGTTTTTCTGGTATTACAATTTCACATCTTGAATTTTTATCTAAAACTATATTTTGTGGATAAAGTGGCAAAATACAAAGAAGAAAGAAAAAATAAATGAAATTCATTTTTCCCCCCTTTTTACAATAATACATCCAACATCATCTTTTTCAATAAACATTTTTATTTTCTTTCCCGTTTTTTCAATTTCACATTTCCTTTCATTCTTTGCTATTTGTTATTTCAATTATTTCTCTAAAATCAAAAATTTTTTTAATTTGAGTGTTTGGTGAACACTGAATTGTGCTTGTTGCAAGATAGTTTATTTCTTCAATATTTTCATTTTTTAAACATAAAAACCCCTCTCTAAAATTTATAAAATTTGCTTTTAAATAAAAACATAATGATAAAAATATTAAAAGAAAAAAACTTTCTTTCCAAGATTTCTCTTTTTTAAAATTTTATTTAGCAATTACTGAAAAATATTTATTTGGATCTCCACCTGGAATTCTATATCCTCTCAATTGTGTTTCATTCATTGCTTCAACATGTCCATCTGCAAATAAGAAATTACCAAATCCAAGATGTCTCACTGTTGGTGCTCCTATCATTGTTGACGCTTGATTATTATCTATTTGATACCATTGGATTCCAAGATATTGAGGACCACCACTAAATACATAAGCAGAATCACCACAGATTATATAATAACTTGAAATTCTAAGTTTTTGAATATTCAGCCATTGAGTACCTGCTGCTGTTGAATATCTATTTGCATATTGAGTTCCAGCAAGCCATAAACTTGGTCTATTCATTCCATAAGTTCTTCCACCTATATCTAATCTATCTATTTTCCCACTTGGACATACAAAAACTGTCCCTTTCCCATAATCCCTATATGGAGTTGGTTCACCTGTTTCAGTTGTCCATGGTTTCTTTGTTACTTTTACATATCCCAATCTCCATAAAAAATCACACCATGTCAAATAAGCAGTTCCACTTACATTTCTTCCAGGTAATCCATAATTGTAAATGTTTGCAAAACACATTATCCAGCCATCATAATCTTCTGCATACATTAAAAAAGCAAGTCCAAGTTGTTTTAAATTATTCATACAAGTTGATGCTCTTGCCCTTTCTCTTGCTTTACTTAATGCAGGTAGCAACATTGCAGCAAGAATTGCGATTATTGCAACAACAACAAGTAATTCTATTAGTGTAAATCCAATTTTATAAAATTTATTTTTTTTCATATAACCCCCCCTTTTTTATATTTTGTTTTAAAATTTTAATTCTGTCAAGTAGGTATAAATTTATATAATTTGATTTTTTTTGGTGGTTAAGGTAAATTTAAAATTAAAGGATTTTAAGATGAATGAACTTGAACTTGTGGAAAGGGCAAAAAATGGTGATACCAAGGCTTTTGAAGAACTTGTTAATCAAACAAAAGACAAAATTTATAATCTTGGTTTAAGAATTCTTGGGAATAAAGAAGATGCAGCGGATTTACTTCAAGAAACATATATAAAAGCATATGAATCACTCCCAAAATTTGAAGGGCGCTCTTCTTTTTCAACATGGCTTTATAGAATTGCAACAAATTTTGCCTTAATGAAATTGAGAAAAGAAAAATATAAAAAAATTTCTATAGATGAATTAAAAGAAAAAACAGATGGAACTTACAAAATGGATATTTCAGATTGGACAAGTAATCCTTATTTTTACTATAAAAATGAAGAATTGAAAGAAGTTTTAAACGAAGCAATAAACTCATTGCCTCCCAAGTATAAAACAGTTTTTATTCTTCATGATATAGAAGGACTTTCAATTCAAGAAATTTCTGAAATTCTTTCTCTTTCTATACCGACTACAAAAACAAGAATTCATAGAAGTAGGTTATATTTACGAGAAAAACTTTCTGAATATTTTAAGAAAAAGGAGAACTGAATGAATTGTAAGAAAGTAATAAAACTTATATCTGACTATATTGATAAAGAAATAGAAGAAACTCAAAGAGAAATTGTAGAAGAGCATTTGAAAATTTGTAGAAGGTGTTTATCAATATTGAATACAATAGAGAAAACAATTTTTCTATCAAAAACACTTTATAAAAGGAAAAAAGTACCAAAAAGAATTGAGAAAACTCTTTATTATCAAATAAGAATAAGATATAAAAAATGAAACATTCCCTTTTTCTTTTTCATCTAAATAATTGAAAAAAAAAGAAAGGAGGTGAGAATATGGGAAAACTCGCAAAATGGAATCCGGTTAAAGAAATGCTTGAATTAAAAGATGACTTTGATAGATTAATAGATAGATTTTTCTCAAGAGAATTTGATATATGGGAAGGAGCACGTGCCTTTGATGTAGATATCTACGAGGATGCAGATAATGTTGTAATTAAAGCAGAAATCCCTGGAATGAATAAAGAGGACATCTCTGTTACACTTACTGATGATACTGTAACTATATCTGGAAAGAAAGCAGAAGAGAAAAAGATAGAGAGAGAAAATTATTACAGAAAAGAGATAAGAACAGGTAGTTTCTCAAGAAGTTTTACTCTTCCATGTGCTGTTGATAAAGAAAAAGTAAAAGCAACATATAAAAATGGCATCCTTGAGATAATTCTACCAAAGTCAGAGAAAGAGAAAGAAAAAGAAATTAAAATTCAAGTTGAATAATTCTTAAATTGAAAGGGGGGGTATCCCCCCTTTTTTATTTTAAAAATGTTTAAAACTATAATAATTGGTGCTGGCCCTTCTGGCCTTTCTGCAGGAATATTTCTTGCAAGAGATAAAATTCCTGTTTTAATAATTGAAAAATTTGCTGTTGGTGGAAATATGCTTTTAACAGAAAAAATTGAAAATTATCCTGGATTTCCGAATGGAATAACAGGATATGAACTTGCCAAAAATATGGAAGAACAATTTTTAAAATTTGGTGGAAAAATAAAAGAAGGTGATGTTAACGGGATTGAATTGAAAGATAATAAAAAAATAGTGAAGATTAAAAATGGTGAAATCTTAGAGTGTGATGTTTTAATAATTGCTACTGGTTCATCAAGAAAAAAATTGGGTGTTAAAGGGGAGGAAGAATTTACAGGCAAAGGTGTTTCCTATTGCGCAATTTGTGATGGGCCTTTTTATAAAGAAAAAGAAGTTGCTGTTGTTGGTGGTGGTGATTCTGCTCTTGAAGAAGCAATCCATTTAACAAAATTTGCAAAAACTGTTTATTTAATACATAGAAGAGACAATTTTAGAGCAAAAAAATATCTTCAAGATGAAGTCATGAAAAATGAGAAAATAAAGATACTTTTTTCAAAAACAATAAAGGAAATAAAAGGGAAGGAGACTGTGGAAAAAATCGTCGTTGAAGATTTAAAACAAAATAAAATTGAAGAACTTAATATTAGAGGTATCTTTATTTCTGTTGGATTTAAACCAAATACAGATTTTTTAAGTATTGATATAAAAAAAGATGAAGAAGGTTTTATAATTGTTAATGAAAAAATGGAAACAAATATTCCTGGAATTTTTGCCTGTGGAGATGTAATAAAGAAACAGTTATATCAGGTAATAACTGCTTGCAGTGAAGGTATAATTGCAGGATACTTTGCAGAAAAATATTTAGATTCAATCTTTTAAAGTTGATGGTAAAATTCTATAGGTTTCAGTGAATCAAAATAAAATCCATTATCTATCAAATATTTTCTAATATCAAGACATAAATGGCATTTGTTAATATATCCTTCTTTCCTTTTATATCCATATTCATTTTCTGCCCAAATAAGAAAACTGTAAATATCTGTCATTAAGAAATTTAGTATTTTTTCATTTCTATTTATTCCTTCATTTAAAACTTTTTCAAAATTCCCAAGAGTAATTCCAGCACAGAAACTTGGAATATAATTTTCATAAAGGTCTATATGGATATGATAGGGATTTAAAAATTCAAAAATGCAGTTTGCTCCTTTGAATTTTTCAGGAGGAAATTTATAAAAAAAATTTTCAAGTGTATAAAGACATTTTCCTTTTGGAACAATATAATTTTGAAGAAATTTTACAAATTTCTCATAGCCCAGAAGTTTAAGACAATCTTCAAAATTTATTTTGCCTTTAAAATTCAAATTTTTTAAAAGTTGATATCCAGATAAGGTATAAAATGAAACATTTTCTCTACCAAGAATTTTAAAACTTATCTCCATTGCAATTTCAAAATTTTCAATAGGTATTTTATCTGCATAAAAAATGGAATAACTTAAAAGTATTGAATTCAAACCAACTTCTTTAAGTTTTCTTAGGATTTTTTCTGCATACTCTTCATTTTTAGCCCAGTAACAATTTGTTTCAACAAAAAAGGATAAATTATATCTTTTACATAATTTTATACTTTCTATTAGTAATGGAAGATTCATAAATGGTTCACCACCAGTTAAATGGAGTGAATTGAAATTTTTTATTTTACATAATCTACCCAAAATTTTATCAATATCTTCAATTTTTGCCCATCCCTTCCATGAAGGTCTGCAATTATAAAGACAATGGATACAAGCAAGATTACACTGATAAGAAATTATCAAACCACCTGAATAAGGAGAGATTTTCATTTTATATTCAAGAAATTTTTTAATATTTTTTTACCTTCTTTTGTAAGTATGGATTCTGGATGAAATTGAACACCAAAAATATTATAATTTTTATGTTTTATTCCCATTATTTCATTATCTTCTGTCCAAGCAATTATTTCAAGACAATCGGGTAAGGTTTCTCTTTCTACAACGAGTGAATGATATCTTGTTGCTATAAAAGGATTTCCAACATTTTTGAAAATTGTTTTACCATTATGATAAATCAAAGATGTCTTTCCGTGCATAAGTTTTTTGGCATAAGTAATTTTCCCCCCAAAAACATATCCAATGCATTGATGACCAAGACATACTCCTAAAATCGGGACTTTTCCTTTAAATTTATCTATTATTTCACAAGATATTCCAGCATTTTCTGGTCTTTTTGGCCCTGGAGATATAACTATTCTGTCAAATTTTAACTTTTCTATTTTTTTAATCGTTATCTCATCATTTCTATAAACAATTATTTTTTCTCCAAGTTCTCCAAAATATTGAACAAGATTATAAACAAAAGAATCATAGTTATCTATCATTAGAATCATTTTTATATCCTTTTTGATAATTCATACGCTTCCATAAGTGCTTTTGCTTTATTTTTTGTTTCTTCATACTCTCTTTCAGGAACAGAATCTGCAACAATTCCTGCTCCTGCTTGAACATATATTTTTTTACCTTTTACAATAAATGTTCTTATAGTTATACAGAAATCCATACTTTTCTGTAAACCAAAATATCCTACTGCTCCTGCATAGGGACCTCTTCTAACATTTTCAATTTCTTCTATAATTTCCATTGCTCTTACTTTTGGTGCTCCTGTTACAGTTCCTGCTGGAAATGTTGAATGAAATAGATCAATTGGACTTTTATTTTTTAACAATTTCCCTTCAATATCAGAAACAATATGCATTACATGAGAATATTTTTCTATTTTCATAAGTTCTTTAACTTTGACACTTCCAGGATAACAAACTCTTCCGAGGTCATTCCTTCCTAAATCAACCAGCATAATATGTTCTGCTCTTTCCTTTTCATCATTCAATAATTCTTTCTCAAGTTTTTTTTCTTCTCTCTCATCTTTTCCTCTTCTTCTTGTTCCTGCGATAGGCCTTACTCTTGCAATTCCATTTTCAAGTTTTACAAGAATTTCTGGAGAGGACCCAATTAGTTTTACGTCGCCGAGTTCAAGAAAAAACATATAAGGTGAAGGATTTAAACTTCTTAAGGCTCTATAAATTTTAAAACTATCTGTATCCAGTTCCTTTTCCCATCTTTGAGAAATTACTGCTTGAATTATGTCACCTTCAAAGATATATCTTTTTACTTTTTCAACATTTTTCAAAAAAATATCCTTTTTAGAATTGCTTCTGAAAAAACCTCTTTCTTCTTTTTTGCTATTCTCAATTATTTTCAAAGGTTTTTGAAATTCTTCAATGAAATTCAAAAGAAATTTTTTGCCTTCTTCATATTTATTCCTGATGTCATTTTTGTCCTCTATAAAAATGTTTGTAATCAAAAAAATTTTCCTATTAAAATGATCAAAAATTATAATTTTCTTTGGGAAAAAAAGGATAAAATCTGGAACTGCTAACTCATCTTTTGTTATTTCAGGTAATCTTTCTATTTGTCTGACATAATCATAGGAAACAAAGCCCACAAAACCACCAAAGAAAGGAGGGAAATTTTTAATATTTGGAACTTTATATTTTTCAAGATAATCTTCTATAATTTTAAGCGGTAATTTTTTTGTTATAAATTTTTTCTCACCTGTTTTATAGTTTATAATTTCAACTTTTTCCTCTTTCCCTTTTACTATTATTTCAGGATAAGAACCAATGAATGAATATCTTCCAATTTTTTCTTCCTGTTCTGCACTTTCAAACAAAAAGTTAAAACTTCCTTTTGCTATTTTTAAAAAAGAAGTTATTGGCGTTTCAAAATCAGAGAGAAGAGAAAAATAGAGAGGTATAATATTTGCTTTTTGACTAAAAAATTTAAATTCTTCAAAATTAGGATAAATTTCCATTTTTAAATCACTTCTTCACAAATAATTTTCCAGTTATTATTTCTTTTAACTAAGTATAAAATTTTTTTAGTTTTTGAGGAAAAATTGTTTGAGGAATATTCCTGTATGAAAAAAGCAATTACTAAAAAACCCAATTTTGTCTTGCCATAAGGAATTATCTGTAAATCTTTTATTTCTACTTTTATAAATGTTTTATTGCGGTTTATTCTTTCTTTATGAGATTTCCAAAGTTTTTTATTTTTTCCATCAGACAAAAAGTTTTCATCATAAAATTCTATATAATTCTGGATATTTTTACTTTCCCAGGCCATTTTCCAGTTATCTATTGTTTCTTTAATTTTTTTGAAATCAGAAAAATTAAGGAAAGATCTATCCGCGGATATATTTATAAAAGTTTTTCCAACCTCAATATATTGCATAATTTCTTTCATATCTTTATCGTTAACAACAATACATCCTTCACTATTATATGGAGGTCTTTCTATCGGAGTTGCATGAAACCATATTCCATTTCCACTTTTATTTAATCTTTTGTCAATTGGATTAGGGAAATTTAAAGGAAATGCTGCAATCCCATATTTGGGGGGCAATATGGGATCTTCTAATTTAGTTGTTAAAATATATGAACCTTCTGGAGTTTTCTTGTCTCCTTCTTTTTCTTTATCTCCTTTTTCCTGTCCTGTAGAACAATTATAAGTTTTAATTGGTAAAAATTTATAACCGTCAAATTTTACTATGTATAATTTCTGCTCTTCTTTTGAAACACCAATAAAATAATAAGGATTTAAACCTTCAATTTTTTCTTTTGGTATTCTTACCAATTTTTCTTCTTCTGCTTTAACTCTTTTTTTCTCATAAGCAATAAGTTCTTTTATTTTTTCTCTTTCTTTATAAGCCATTTCTTTATTCCCTTCTGATAGATATATTTTTAGAAGTATTTTATGTAATGAGATATCATCTGAAATTTCCAATCCTTCTTTTATATAAGTTTTTGCGTTATTATAATCTCCCTTATTGAATGAATGTAAAGCAAGATAATAAAAAAGATAGACATCTTTGAAATTTAACTTATAAGTTTTTTCAAGTGCTTCAATCCCTTCATTTTCTCTGTTGATTCCAATTAAAAGTTTTCCAAGGTTAAACCAATATAATGGATTTTGAGGTGAAATTTCTGTGGCAATTGAATAGAGGTTTATTTTTTCGGAAATATTTTTACTCTTTTCTATTTTTTTTTCAATATATTTAAGTGCTTCTTCTTTTTTATTCAATACAATCTCTATCAATAATTCATTGATTTTAGGTTGTAAGTTTATTTCTTTAAAAATTAATAAAAGTTCTACTTTGGCTTCTGTTTCTCCGAGATATGATTTAAGCAATCTTTCATATTCTTCTATTAACTGAGTGTCGTTTGGGTTTATCTTAATCGCATTTTTGTATTCTTCAAAAGATAATTTTAAATATTTTCTGGCTTTTTCTTCTGGTTTTGAAAACAAAAAAGAGAAACATTTTATACAACAAAGGGAATGAAAAAGAAAAATTAAAATTATAAAAGTTCTCTTCCAATTTTTCATGCAATAAAATTATTCAATTATTATTGCTTCTACTGGACAACTTTCTGCTGCTTCTTTAACTTTTTCTTCATATTCAGGTGGAACATTTGAAGATTTTACTTTTGAAACTGTTTCTCCCATTTCAAAAATTTCAGGACAGATATCTACACAGAGACCGCATCCTGTACAGAGTTCTTCATCAATTCTGACTTTCATCTTTCCTCCTTCTCTTTTTAAAGTTTTAATTTTAAAATCAAAGAAAAAATATGTCAACTTCTGCTGGGGGAATAGGACTCGAACCTATACGCCGGGATCCAGAGTCCCGTGTCCTACCAGTTAGACGATCCCCCAGTTACTCTTTTTTTCTTAAAACTATTTTATAGTCACCTTCTTTTTTTGTTAGTATTATATGTCCTTCTCTTGCTAACCATCCAAGACCCATAATTAGCAAATCTCTATCCCTACCTGTTGCTTCAATTAGTTTTGTTAATGTAGTTTCATTATATTTTTCAAGATACTGCCATATTTCTCCCGCAACAATACCTATTTCTGTTATCATTTTTCCTCCTCATTTTTTCTATTTTACCATTTTTCCCCTTTTTTGAAAAGGGTTTTACATTGAGGGCATCTGCTTATTTCTTTATTTTTACTATCAATATATTCAAAGAAACATAATGGGCATTGCCATAAAAAGTCTTCTTCTTTTTTCTTAAATTTTTCTTTTCTTTCCCCAAAAAACCACAAAAAAAGTATTATGACACTTGAAAGTAAATAAATAAAAGCCCCAAAGTCAATAGTAATTTTTATCATTTCAGTTTAAAATTAAAAGTTATTATTCCCCAGACATTTTTATTACTTTTAACTGTGTTAAAAATCCATTTTCTAAATTTCCCTTCAGCGTAAATATCAATTTCAGGAAATCCCGAAGAAGAAATTATTTCTGTTTCAATTATTTTTCCATCTGGATTTATCCAGAATTTTATTCTGACCTTTCCTTCCATCCCCTTTTTCTGTGCCCATATAGGATATTCTATTTTTTCTTTATAAATTATCTTTCTTTCTCCTGCTGGTCCTTCAATTAACTCTTCTTCTAAATTTTCTTTAAATTCACTAAGATCGGGTAAGACTATGTTAAAATTTATCTCTTCAAAATCAATTTTAAAATCAACTTTACTCACATATTCCTTTTCTCCTATTAAATCTCTTGTGGAGATATTTAGAGGAAAAATAACTTTTTTGCTTTCTACTTTTTCTGTTCCTAAATTTTCCTTTATTTCTTTCAAAACAGTTTTTTTAGGATATTCCTTTTTTACTCCTTCATTTGTATATAAAAAAACTTCCAACATTTTTCTTTTTTTTAAAGGTAATGGTAAAAGTATTGAAAACAAAGATATTCCTGTGATATGTAGTAAAAAACTAAAAAAAATTGCTTTTAAGAATAATTTTCTCTTCATTCTTCAATTTCAGGGATTGTTCCAATTGCTATCCTTTCTATCCCACATTTTCTACCTATATCCATAACCTTAACAACTATCCCATGTTTTGTATTTTTATCTGCTTTTATTACAAGAATTACATTTGTCTGTTTTTCAGTTTTAATTTCATTTTTAAATTTTTCTTCTAACTCTTCAAAATTTACAACTTTCCCATTAAAAAATATAGTTCCATTTTCAGCAATATCAATGAATATTTCCTTTTCTTTAATTATGTCTGTTGTCTTTGCAGCAGGAAGTTTTATTTTTATTCCTGGTTGCATTATTAAACTAGAACTTAACATGAAAAATATAATTAATTGTAAGACAACATCTACCAGGGGAGTTAAATTCATTTCACCTTTTTTTATTTCATAATTTCTTCTGAAAACCATAATTAAATTTTACCTCTTTAAAAAAGAATTGACAAAAATTATAATAAAATTATAATAAAGATGACTGACTGGTCAGTCAAATGAAAGATAAAAGAAATTTAATATTGAAAATTGCAGAAAAATTAATAAGTGAAAAAGGTTATACAAAAACAACTATTGAACAGATTGCAAATAAAGCAAAAATAGGAAAGGGGACTTTTTACCTCTATTTTAAAAATAAGGAAGATTTATTTATTTCAATAATTGATAAAAATCTTGAAAATCTTATGAGAGAAATAAGAAAAGAGGTTGAAAAAATAAGTGATTTTTTTGATAGATTGAAAAAAGGGATTGAAATATATTTGATTTATTTTGAGAAAAATTATACTTTATTTAAAATTCTCCTTCAGGAAAAACCATTTATTAAAGGACAGAGATTTGAAACTTTCTGGAAGGGATTTTTTAAAAAATGGGATTTTTTTATTAAAAAAGGTTTTGAAGAACAGATAAAGAATGGCAGATTGAAAGATTTTGAATTTGAAGATATTCTTTATTCTTTAATAGGAATTATTCATGGAAATATTCATAGATGGATTATAAATGGAAGAAAATATCCACTTAGAGAAAAGAAGGATGTCATATTAGAAATTTTTACAGAGGGAATAAAAAGGAGATAAGAGATGAAAAAATTTTTAATCATCTCTTTAATAATTTCATTTTCAATTTTTTCACAGGAAATTTTAAAATTGGAGGATTGTGTTAAAATTGCTCTTGAAAATAATTTAAAGTTGAAAATTTCAAAAGATAAAGAAAAGCAAGCATTTTATCAAAAAGAAATAACTAAAAAATATCTTTTTCCTTCCCTTTCTTTATCTTTTAATTATACTTACTTAGGAGATAATGAAGAAATAATTCTTGGTGGAATGCCTTTTAAATTCACTGAAGATAATATTTATACCTTTACTTTTACTTTTAAACAACCCTTATTTACAGGATGGAAACTTGAAAGAATGTATGAAATAGCAAAAGAGAATTATGAGAGGTCAAAAATAGATTATGAAAAAGAAATTGTTGATTTGATTGTGGAAGTGAAAAAAAATTATTTTCAAGTTTTAAAAGCAAAAAAGTATCTTGAGAATACAAAAAAATATAAAGAAAGTCTGGAGAAGCATTTAGAAGATGCAAAAAAGATGTTTGAGGCAGGGATTGTAACAAAACTTGATATTTTAAAGACAGAAGTTTTATTGAAAAGCGTAGAAAGCAAAATAATTGAATGTGAAAATTATTTAAAACTTACAAAAGCAAATTTGAATTTTATTTTAAATAGACCAATTGATGAGGATTTTGAAATTGAAGACATATTGGAGGTTAAAGAAGACAAAAAGGATTATAAATGGTGGAAGGAAAATGCATTGAAAGAAAGAAAGGAAATTAAAAATTTTGAAAAACTTCTTTTAATTTATGATAAAAATATTGAACTGGAAAAAAGTAATTTATTCCCACAGGTTTATTTTTTTATGAATTATAACATTGAAAGAGGTTCTCAAAGAGCAATTGGGAAATGGGATACAAACTGGAACACAGGAATTTTGCTTTCTTTAGATATATGGAATTGGGGACAGACAAAGGATAAAATAAAAAGATCTCAAATTGAGAAAGAAGAAATTGAAAAAAATTTTTTACTTTTGAAGAATTCTATTGAAATGGAGGTTAAAAACGCTTACTTAAATTTTATTTCAGCAGAAAAGAAAATTGAAGAAACTAAAAAACAAATAGAACTTTCAGAAGAAAATTTGAGAGTTTCGGAATTGCTTTATAATGAAGGATTAGCGACTACAACAGATGTTTTAGACAGTATAAGCCAACTCATAGAAGCAAGAAATAATTATTACAATTCTCTTTATGAATATAAGATTGCTTACAGTGAACTTGAAAAAGTGAGTGGTATTTTAAAGTGGGAGGGAAAATGAAGAAAAAATTTAATTTTATTATAATTGGATTAATAATAATCGTGGTATCTTTAAGAATATATCAGGAAATAAAAGAAAGAAATAAAATAGAAAATTTGGATTTACAGGAAGAAAAAATACCAGTTGAGGTTGAAAAAGTGAAAGAAGTTTTATTGAAAGATGAAATCGTTTGTCTCGGTGAAATTGAACCATATCAGAGAGTTGTTATTTATTCAGAAATAAGTGGTCAAGTGGAAAAACTTAATGTGAAAGAAGGAGATTATGTAAAAAAGGGTGATTTTATTGCCCAAATTGATTATAAAAAGAGAAAAATTGATTATGAAAATATAGAAAATCAGTTAAAAGCAGCATTGACAAATTTTGAAAATGTAAAGAGAGATTATGAAAGATTTGCAAATTTGTTTAAAGAAGGAGTTATTTCTCAAAAAAAATTTGATGATATTAAAACTCAATATGAAGTACTATCTCATCAGATTGAAGGATTAAAAAAACAGTTTGAACTTGCAAAGATAAGATTAAATGAAGCATTTATTTATTCTCCAATAAGTGGTTTTGTTGCAGAGAAGTTTATAGATGAAGGGGAATTAATAACAGAAAGTACAATGATGAGGTCAGTCCCAATTATTTCAATCATTGACATAAGTAAGGTTAAAGTTAAACTACCAGTGCCTTCAAAAGAAATAGGAAAAATTAAAAAGGGGCAAAATGTTCTTATTAGTATAGATGCTTATCCTGAAAAAGTTTTTTATGGTAAAGTGTCAAAAATTTATCCATTTGTTAATGAAAAAACAAGAACAATTGATGTTGAAGTTATTATTGAAAATAGTGGATTTCTTATAAAACCTGGAATGTATTGTAAAGGAAAGATAATTGTGGATGAGAGAAGAAGTTTAGTTATTCCATTAGATGCTCTTATGAAATTGCCTGCAAGTGGAAATTATTACTGTTTCAGAATAAAAGGAGATGTTGCTGAAAAAATATATATAAAAGTTGGAAAAATTGGAGAAAATTATGCTGAAATTAAAGAAGGTTTAAATAAAGATGATATTGTGGTAGTTACATCCCAAGGAATTTTAGATACAGGGAAAAAAGTTAAGATAATAAAGGAGTAAAAAATGACGTTACCACAAATTTCTGTGAAAAGGCCATATACAATTTTAATGGTTTTCCTGGCAATTTTTTTGATATCCTTAATTACAATTCCTAAAATACCAATTGATTTATTACCAAATATAGAACCTCCTGTTATAACAGTTATTGTTCCTTATCCAGGAGCAAGTGCAACTGATGTTGAAAATGATATTACAAAATATCTTGAAGATAGTTTAATAACTGTTGAAGATCTTGATGAGTTAAATTCAATTTCAAAAGATAATATTGCAATTGTTAGTTGTAAGTTTAAATGGGGAAAAAATATAGATACTGCTTTAAATGATATTAGAGAAAAGGTTGATCTTGCCAAAAAAGATATTTATGAACACGCACCCGATGCAGAGGAACCTTTGATATTTAAATTTTCAACTTCAATGATGCCAGTTTGTGTTATTTCTGTTGCGTCTGAAACTTTGTGGAAGGATTTATATTACATTACAGACAAACAAATTGTAGATGAATTACAAAAAGCAGAGGGTGTTGGAAGTGTCATGTTTTTCGGTGGGTTGAAGAGACAGATTAAGATTTATCTTGACTGGGAAAAAATAAAAGGTTATGGAATACCTGTTGAATTGATCTATCAAAGATTAAAAGAAGAAAATGTTGATTTTCCTATTGGAGAGATTAAGACAGGTAGAAGAAATTATTTTTTGAGAATGAAAGGTAGGATAAAAGATCCAGAAGAAATTAAAAATGTTCTGATTTTGAATTCAGAAGGCAAAAATATTTATCTGAAAGATATTGCCGAAGTTGAGGATTATTTTGAAGAAGAAAAATCAAAAGGATATGTGAATGGGAAAAATTCAATAGTTCTTATTGTTCAAAAACAATCTGGAAGAAATACAGTTGTGGTTGCAGATAATATAAAAAATAAATTGGAAGAGATAAAAAAATATATACCAAAAGATATAGATGTAAAGATTGTTTTTGACACATCAGAGATTATCAGAAGAACGATAAGAAATCTTATTAAATCCGCCTTTGTTGCAGGAGTTCTTGTTAGTTTTATTACTGTCTTATTTTTGAGAAAATTCAATTTGAGTTTTATTGTTCTTACTTCTATTCCCTTTTCAATTATATGTAGTTTTCTTTTCCTTTATGTTAGTGGATTGACGATAAATTTAATTTCTTTGATGAGTTTGACATTAGTAATTGGGATGGTTGTGGATAATTCAATAGTTATACTTGAAAATATTGTAAGACATTTTGAAAAAGGAGAAGAGATAAAAAAGGCAAGCATTTTTGGAGCGGAAGAACTTGGAACCGCAATTATTGCTTCAACATTAACAACAATCGTTGTTTTTCTGCCACTTGTTCTTACAAAAGGTTTTATAGGGATAATGTTCAGACAACTTGCTTTTATTATAACAGTAACAATATTTATGTCTTTAATAGTTGCTTTAACACTTATTCCTATGCTTTCTTCAAAATTGCTTAAAAAAGAAGAAAAATCTCAATCAAAATTTTATAAAATTGGAGAAATATTTCTTGAAAAAATAAATAATATTTATACAAATGCCTTAAGATGGACAATTGAAAATTATAGAAAATTTTTAACAATTATTTTTCTAGTCTTTATATTCTCTCTTTCACTATTCAAACTTATAGGAACAGAATTTTTCCCTTCGCAAGATATGAGGAGAATAGAAACAGATTTTGTTTTAAATCCTTCAAGTAGACTGGAAGAAACAGATAAAATTGCAAAGATGATAGGGAGGATCTATGAAGAAGAGATCCCTGAAATGAAGGAATGGTTTGCGAATGTTGGAGAAACTGAAACAGGATTTGGTATTGCAATGGGGAGAGAGGAAGGTTCTTACGCTGGAAGTGTAAGTGCAATGCTTGTCTGGAGAGAAGAGAGGAAGAGAAGTGATAAAGAAATAGCAGAATTTGTTAGAAGGAAAGTAAAAGAAATTCCTGGAATAGAAAGATTTTCTGTTAAAACTGGAAGTGGAATGGAAGCAATTTTTATGGGAGGAGCAAGAGAAATTGAGGTTGAAATATATGGAAATGATTTTGAAAAATTGATTAAGTATGCAGAAATATTAAAAGAAAGAATTGAAAAAATTCCAGGAGCAATTAATGTGAATTCTTCTTATAAGGGAGAAAGAATTGAATTTCATATAACAGTTGATAGAGAAAAGGCAAAAACACTTGGTATTTCGACAGGTCAAATTTCTCAAACGGTAAGAGGTTATATTTATGGACTTACACCAACAAAATATAGAGAAAGTGGTGAAGATTTTGATATCTTTATGCAATTAAAGGAAAATCAAAGATATAATATAGAAGACATTGGAAACCTTCCTATTTTTACCAGTAGAGGTATTATTAAATTAAAAGATATAGCAAAGATTGAATTAGGGACAGGTCCAATTCAAATAGATAGAAAAAACAGGGAGAGAATTATAAAGGTTGGATGTGATACTTATAAAAGGCCAATGAGTGAAGTATTAAAGGATATTGAAAAAGAAATTAAAAATCAGGATATTCCATCTGATATAAGAATAAAAATAGGAGGAATGGTAAAAGAACAAAAAGAAAGTTTTTCTGATTTGAGAACCCTATTAATTCTTGGTATTATCCTTGTATATATGGTAATGGTTGGTCTCTATGAATCTTTTAAAACTCCTTTTATCATATTTTTCTCTATTCCTTTCACTTTCATCGGTGTCATATGGTTTTTACTTCTAACAGGGCAGATATTTTCAATTGTTTCTTTTATGGGTATGATAATGCTTATGGGTGTTGTTGTTAACAATGCTATTGTCCTTGTAGATTATATAAACACATTAAGAAAAAGAAATTTATCCTTAATTGACGCAATAATAGAAGGAGGACGAACAAGATTAAGACCTATTATGATGACTTCTTTAACAACAATTTTTGGTATGATTCCACTTGCAATTGGAAGAGGAACAGGTGGAGAAGTTTGGCAAAATTTTGGTATAACCGCTCTTGGTGGATTTTTAACTTCTTGGATTATAACTCTGTTTTTGGTGCCAGTAATCTATTTTGTTATGAATAAAAAGTTTGAAAAGGAGATAAAATGAAAAAAATTATCGTTATTTCTTTTTTCCTTTTTGCTATTTATGCATTTACTGAAGATTTCTTTTTTGGATATGGTTTTGGAAAAATAAAAAATCCTAAAAATTACAAATTTTATACATTAATGTTTGACTTTTCAAGGCCAATTAGAAGTAGTAAAAATTTTTTCTTTCAGATAGAACCTTTTATATCTTATGTTGAGAGCCCTTCCGATAATTTTGAAATTGGATTGTCTTTTTTTACACTTTATAAATTTAGTAGTGGTAATATACAACCTTATATAAAAGTAGGAACAGGTATTATTTATCTTTCAACAGATTTTGTTGAGCAATCAACCCATTTTAATTTTGTTTCTTCAGCCTGTTTCGGTATAAAATTTGGTTTAAAAAGAATTTCCTTTTATACAGAAGGAAGAATTAGGCATGTTTCAAATGCAGGAATAAAAGAGCCAAATGAAGGTATTAATTCTAAAATTTTTCTTATAGGATTAAGTTATAATTTTTAATGATGGAAAAATTTTTTATAGATATCCATGTACATGCTTTTAAAAGACCTTATGTTTGGATAGATGGGAGACCGCTTTTTTCAACACCAGAACAAATTTTAAAAAAATATGATGAATTGGGAATAGAAAAAGGAGTTTTACTTCCAATTGTTAATTCTGAAGTTTATTTGCCACAATCAAATGAGGAAATTCTTGAAATATGCGAGAAATATCCTGATAGATTTATTCCTTTTTGTAATATAGATCCGCGTGCTTTAACAAATTCACCAGAAAGCAATTTTGAAATAATTTTAGATTATTATAAAAACCTTGGATGTAAAGGAATAGGCGAAGTAATGCCAAATTTACCTTTTTTAGACGAAAGAGTTTTGAATTTATTTAAATATGTAGAAAAAGTTGGATTTCCTTTAATTTTTGATAGTAATGGTAAAATTGGAAATACTTATGGACTTTATGATGAACCAGGACTTCCACAACTTGAAAAATGTTTAAATTTATTTCCAAAACTAAAATTTATAGGACATGGTCCTGCTTTCTGGGCAGAGATATCTGTTCTTAAAAATGTAAATGATAGATATACGTATCCTGATTATCCTGTAATTGAAGAAGGTGTTGTCCCTAAACTTATGAGAAAATATCCTAATTTATACGGAGATCTCTCTGCACAAAGTGGATATAACGCTCTTGCTCGGGATCCTGAATATGCTGTAAAATTTTTGAATGAATTTGCAGATAAACTTTTATTTGGAACTGATATATGTAGACCTGATGCAGAGGTACCACTTGTGAGTTTTCTTATAAATCTTGTTGAAAAAGGGAAAATAAGTGAAAAAGTATTTAAAAAAATTGCCAGAGAAAATGTGGAGAAATTGTTAAACTTGTAAAAAATGATAAAATCGTATAATTTCTTTCTTGCCAAAAAACTTATAGGAAGTAAAAGTCACGATAGATTTTTGTGGTTTATAAGTTTTTTTACTGTTGTTGGAATAGCAATTGGTGTTATAGCCCTTATACTTGTTGTTGGAGTTATGAATGGCTTTTCAAATGATTTAAAAAGAAAAATAATAGGAGCAAATCCCTTAATAACAATAGAAGGAAAGCCCTATATCTATGAATATGAGGAGATAATCAAAAAGATTAAAAATTTAGAAGAAATAAAAGGAATTTCACCATTTATAATATCTCAGGTGATTTATAAATCAAATAAGTATATTATAGGTGGTATTATTAAAGGGATTGACCTAAAAAGGGAGAGAGAAGTAACAAATATTCACCAGTTTATCAAAAAAGGAAACTTAGAAGAAATTGAAAAAAATGGAATAATACTGGGAAGTGAACTTGCAAAAGAACTTGGTGTAGATGTTGGTGATTATATTTCTGTCATTATTGGATTAATTCCTAAAGAAAATATATTTAAAATTGTGGCAATTGTTGAATATGGAGTTTATAGTTTTGATGTTAGTATGGGATTTACATCTATTGAAAATCTATGGCAATTTTATTTTATGAGAGGAGTTCATGGAATAGGGATAAAAATTGATGATATTTATAGAACCCCTGTTATTGCTCAAGAGATAAAAAAATTGATAGGAGATAAATATGAGGTTTCTACATGGATAGAAAAAAATAAAATTCTTTTTTCTGCCATATCTCTTGAAAAGAAAGCAATGTCAATAATTTTAAGTTTAATAATAATTGTTGCGTCATTTAATATTCTCTCAACGTTAATGATTTCAGTTTATAGAAAAATAAAAGAAATAGGTATACTTAAAGCGCTTGGTTTAACGTCAGGAGAAATAAAAAAAATCTTTCTTTATCAAGGGATTTATCTTGGAATTAAAGGATTGATTTCTGGAATTATTCTTGGCCTTTTTCTTGCTGGTTTATTAAAAAAATACAAGTTTATAAATTTACCTGAATTTGTTTATGATATTTCTAAATTACCTGTTGAAGTTTCTCTTTTTGATATTTTCTGGATTTCTTTGCTTGTTTTATTGATAAGTGGAATTGCAAGTATTTATCCAGCACAAAGAGCATCTCTACTTAATCCAGCGGAGGCAATAAGAAATGAGTAAAATTAAAGGTGAAAACATAATTAAAAATTATAATGGAACACTTGCTTTAAATGGTATAAATATTGAAATTGAAAAAGGAGAGATTGTTGTTATTATTGGACCATCAGGCTCTGGTAAAACGACACTTTTAAATATTCTTGGTTTAATAGATAAACCGACAGATGGAAAAATATACATTGATGGAAAATATACAGGAAATTTTACAGAGAAAGAACTTGCAGAAATAAGAAATAAAAAGTTTGGATTCGTCTTCCAATTCTTTTATTTAATCCCTGAACTTACAGTTATTGAGAATGTCATTCTTCCGTTGTGGATAAAGGAAAAGAAATTTAATAAAGATTTTGTTGAAAAAGGTGAAAAGTTTCTTTCCGATTTTGGAATTTTGAATAAGAAAAATGCTTTCCCTTCTGAACTTTCAGGTGGGGAAATGCAAAGGGTTGCAATATGTAGAAGTTTAATATGTGAACCTGAAGTTATTTTTGCAGATGAGCCAACAGGTAGTATAGACAAAAATTCTGCTTTAACTTTTTTCAATTTTATGGAAAAATTAAATAAAGAAAAAGATATAACCTTTGTTATTGCAACTCATAATGAAATATTTTTACAATTTGCCTCAAAAATAGTATATTTAAAGGATGGAAAAATTGAAAGAATTGAAAAAGGGAGATAAGGGATGGGACTTTTGATATATTTAAATGGGAAATACGTTACTGAAGAAGAAGCAAAAATTTCTGTTTTTGATCATGGGCTTTTATATGGAGATGGTGTTTTTGAAGGATTGAGAAGTTATAATGGTAAAATTTTTAAACTTGATGAACATCTTTTAAGACTTTATAATTCAGCAAAAGCAATATCTCTTGAAATCCCTTTAAAATTTGAAGAATTTAAAAAAGCAGTAATAGAGACTGTTAGGAAAAACAACTTGAAAGATAGTTATATAAGGATTGTTGTTACACGAGGGGTAGGAGATCTTGGACTTGATCCGAGAAAATGTAAAAAGCCGACAATTTTTATAATTGCAAGCAAAATTCAATTATATCCAGAATCTCTTTATGAAAAGGGAATTGATGTTGTGACAGTTCCCACAAGAAGAAATATGAGTGAAACTTTAAATCCTGCAATAAAATCGTTGAATTATCTTAACAATATACTTGCAAAGATAGAAGCAAATAATTCAGGCGCAACAGAGGGCTTAATTTTAAATCAGTTTGGCTATGTTAGTGAATGCACAGGAGAAAATATTTTTATAATTAAAAAAAATAAACTTATTACTCCTCCTATTTCTGCAGGTGCTTTACCAGGCATAACAAGAGAAGTAGTTATTAATATAGGAGATAAAATTGGTCTTGAAGTTAAAGAAGAAAATATAACAAGATATGATATATTTATAAGTGATGAGTGTTTCCTTACAGGAACTGCTGCAGAAATTGTTCCAGTTGTAAAAGTGGATGGAAGAATTATAGGTGATGGTAAACCGGGTAAAATTACATTAAAAATCAGGGATGAATTCCATAAAATAATTGAAGAAGAGGGAATACCAATTTATGAATAAATGCTCTATTTGTGGAGACAAAATTTACATAAGATTTAAACTTTCAAACGGAAAGAAGAGACGATTATTAAATTTTTGTGAAAATTGTTATAAAAAATTTATTTTCAAGGATAAAAAAGTAAAAAACAAAAAGAAAAAATGTCCTTTTTGTGGATATACCGTTGATGATTTTAGAGAATATAGATTTTTAGGTTGTAGTTTCTGTTATGAGTATTTTTACGAAGATGTAATAAAGTATATGAAAAAAATTCACACAAGTATCATCTATAAAGGGAAATTCCCAAAAGAATTTAAAAATGTAGAAAAAATTAAAAATTTTTTGAATGATATTAAAGGTTTTTTAATTAAAAGTGTAAAATTAAATGGAAAAAGTATATAAATTTCTTCCTTTTGAGTCAATAAAAAAAGATATTGATTGGATATATTCAAATTTTGACAAAATTGTGATAAGTTCAAGAGTAAGGATTGCTAGAAATATCAGAGGATTTCCATTTCCATATAATATGAACCATCATGAAAGTAAAAAGATTGAAGAAATATTGACTTCCCTTTTCTTTAGTTCTCCTTTTGATAAGGTTTTTATTGTTGATATTTCCTCACTTACTGATAAAGAAAGAAATATTCTTCTTGAAAAACATTTAATAAGTAGAGAATTTTCAGAAAATTATACTTGTGGTAAGGTTATAATTATACCTAAGAAAAAAGCAACTATTATGATAAATGAAGAGGACCATTTAAGAATACAGTCAATTTTTCCTGGTTTAAATCTTAAAAGATGTTTAAAGATTGTCAATGAAATAGATGATTATATTGGTGAAAAGGTTGAATATGCATTTTTACCACATATTGGATATTTGACAACCTGTTTAACAAATGTTGGAACTGGTTTAAGAGCATCTGTTTTAATGAATATTCCTGGAATAAAATTTTTAAAAAGGGATAAAATTATATTTAAGGTAATTGAAAAAGTTGGAATTGCAATCAGAGGTTTTTACGGAGAAGGAAGTTTACCTTTTGGAAGTATTTATCAGATTTCCTCAACAGAGACCACAGGTAAAACAGAAGAAGAAATTGTGGAAGAACTTGAGAGTGTGGTAAAATTACTTACAGATGAAGAAAAAAAATGTATCAAAGAAATAGAAATGGATAAAAATTTGAGAAAAAAAATATTTATAACACTGAAAAATGGATTATTTACAAAAAGAGAAATGGATAAAAATTTTGGAGATTTTTATTCTCTTCTTTTTCTTGCCTATAAAACAAAAATCTTAAAAATTGGAAGGGAAGAATTTAAAAATATATTTTTCACTTTTCTTTCAAAATATGAGAAAAAATTAATCTATCTTTTTTATAAAAATGAGGGTAAAATATTAAAAAGAATTCTTATGGAGAAATTAAATGTTTGAGAGATTTACAAACAGAGTAAAAGTAATACTTGAAATGGCAAGAAAAGAAGCAGTTAAATATGGCCACAACAGAGTTGAGCCTGAACATATCTTTCTCGCCATGCTATATGAAGGTGAAGGAATGGGGGTTGCAATATTACATTATCTTGGAGTTGAAATTGAAAGATTGAAATATGAAATAGAGAAGGTAATAAAGATAGGCGTTCCTTTTTACAAAGGAGATCTACCTTTAAGTCCTGCTTCAAAAAGAGTTCTTGAATATTCTGTTAGAGAGGCTCAATATTTAGGACATTCTTATATTGGAAGTGAGCATTTGCTTATAGGTATTTTACTTGAAGCAGATTCACTACCTGCTCAAATCTTGAAAAAATATGGTGTTACTGCTGATAGAGCAAGGAGTATACTTGATGAACTTTTGAAGGATTCTGAACCTGGGATTGCACCATATACAATTGATGATAAAGAAGGATATGACTATAAAAGAGAGTCAACTTATAAACAACCACATATTCAGAAAAAATTGAAAACTCCTGCACTTGATACTTTTGGGAAAGATTTAACAAAACTTGCTCTTGAAGGGAAACTTGACCCAGTTATAGGAAGAGAAAAGGAAATTGAGAGAGTTATTCAGATATTGTGTAGAAGAAAGAAAAACAATCCAGTTTTACTTGGAGAACCAGGGGTTGGAAAAACAGCAATAGTAGAAGGACTTGCTCAAAAAATTGCCAGTGGTAAAGCGCCTGAACTTTTGAAAGACAAAAGAATTGTTATGCTTGATCTTCCTGGTATGGTTGCGGGGACTAAATATAGAGGAGAATTTGAACAGAGAGTAAAAGTTGTTCTTGATGAAATTAGAAATTCAGGAAATGTAATAATTTTTATAGATGAAATACATACTCTTGTAGGTGCGGGTGGAGCAGAAGGAGCAATTGATGCTTCAAATATTCTAAAACCATTTCTTGCGAGAGGAGAAATTCAATGTATTGGAGCAACAACTCTTGATGAATACAGAAAATATATAGAAAGAGATGGTGCACTTGAAAGAAGATTTCAACCGGTTATTATTAATCCACCAAGTGTTGAAGATACAATAGAAATTTTAAAAGGCTTGAGAGAAAAATATGAAAGTCATCATAAACTGAAAATTTCAGATGAGGCAATAGAAGCAGCAGCAAAATTAAGTGATAGATATATTTCGGATAGATTTCTTCCAGATAAAGCGATAGACCTTATAGATGAAGCAGCAAGCCAGAAGAGATTAAAACTTTATAAAGAACCTCCAGAGATAGAGAAAATGTTAGAGGAACTTAAATATGTTGAAGAAGAGAAAATAAAAGCAATGAGAGAGCAGAATTATGAACTTTTAACTTCATTGAGGGATAAAGAAAGAGAATTGAAAAATAAAATTGATTTCTTAAGAGAAAATTGGATGAATCTAATTCCAGAAGAAGAAAAAGTTGTTCGTAAAGAAAATATTGCTGAAGTTGTTTCTCAATGGACAGGAATTCCTATTTCTCAATTATGCAAAGAAGAAAAGGAAAAGTTAATTGAAATGGAATCTTATTTACATAAAATAGTTGTTGGACAAGATGAGGCAATAATTTCAATTAGTAAGGCAATAAGAAGATCAAGGGCAGGCTTGAAAGATCCACGAAAACCCATAGGTAGTTTCTTATTTCTTGGGCCAACAGGTGTAGGGAAGACACTTCTTGCTCGTGCACTTGCAGAATTCCTTTTTGGGAATGAAAATGCATTAATTCAGATTGATATGTCAGAATATATGGAGAAATTTTCTATTAGTCGGCTTATAGGTGCACCTCCGGGATATGTTGGGTATGAAGAAGGAGGACAGTTAACTGAAAGAGTTAGAAGAAGACCTTATTGTGTAGTTCTTTTTGATGAGATTGAAAAAGCCCATCCAGATGTTTTCAATTTATTATTACAGATACTTGAGGATGGGAGATTAACAGATAGTTTTGGAAGAAGTGTAAGTTTTAAAAATGCAATTATTATTATGACTTCAAATATAGGAACAGATGTTTTTAAAAATAAATCAATCATAGGTTTTCTTTCTCCTGAAGAAAAATTCTCTTTCGAAGAATTAAAGAGAGATATTTTTGATAGAGTTAAAAAAACATTTAGGCCAGAATTTCTTAATAGACTTGATGAAATAATTATATTCCATCCTTTAACACAAGAACATCTTATGAAAATTGTTGAAATTGAACTTGAAAAAGTAAGAGAAAGATTGAAAGAAATGAAGGTAGATATGATTGTAAATGAAGAAGTCAAAAAATTTCTTATAGAAAAAGGAACAAATCCAGAATTTGGGGCAAGACCTTTAAGAAGAACTATTTCAAGATATATAGAAGATCCCATATCAGATGAAATTCTAAAAGGAAATTTTCAGGAAGGGGATGTTATAATTGTTGAGAGAAAAGGAGAGATTCTTATATTTTCTAAAAAAGAGAAAGGAGATATAGGTGAAAATAAAGAAAGCCCTGTTGGTGCTTTTCATACTTAACTTTCCACTTTTTTCTTCATTAAAAATTTCAAAAATAAATATAATTGGCAATAAGAATATTTCGGAAGAAAAAATTTTTTTAATAATGAAAATGAGAAAAGGTAGTGATTTTAATGAGGAAATGCTAAAAAAAGATATAGAAAATTTAATTAAAACAGGATATTTTAGAAAAATTGATTATTCTATAGAGGAAACTGAAGAGGGATTAATGGTAAATATTAAACTTGAAGAAAATCCAATTATAGAAAAAATAAATTTTGAAGGAAACAAAGTTTTCAAAACAAAAAAATTAAAGAACCTTATCGGAATTAAAGAGGGTGAAATTTTAATTAAAGAAAAACTTGAAGAAGGCATAGAAAAAATAAAAAATGAATATTATAAAAAAGGTTATCCTTTATGTGAAATAGGATATGAAATAAAAGAAAGCGAAGGAAAAAGCGTGATTTTTATAAAGATAAACGAAAAAGGTAAAATCTTTGTTGAAAAAATTTTGTTTGAAGGTAATGAGAAGTTTACTAGTAAAAGATTGAAAAAATTAATTAAAACAAAAGAAAGAAGAATGCCATTTATTAAAGGGACTTATAAAGAAGAAACATTAAAGGCAGATGTTGAGAAGATTAAAAATTTTTATACTGAAAATGGATTTATGGAAGTAAAAGTTGATCAGGTTGTTGAATCTGGGGAGAAAGGATTGATTGTTAAATTTCTTATAAATGAAGGGAAGATTTATTATACAGGGGATATTAAACTTGAAGGGAATTTAATTTTTGATATTGAAGAAGTTAAAAAAAACATTTTGTTAAAAGAGGGTGAAGTTTTTAATTCAAAGAAAAATGAAGAAAGTATTAGAAATTTACATCAGTTTTATTCGGATAAAGGATATATAAAGTGTAATGTAGAATATTTTCCTGAAGTGAAAGAAAATAAAATAAATATTACATATTTCATAGAACCTGAGAGTAAATATTATACAGAGGAGATCAAAATAAAGGGAAATAGAATAACAAAGGATAAAGTTATAAGACGGGAAATTAAAATTGAACCTGGAGATGAGATTACAGGAGAAAAAATAAGAAAAAGTTTCAATAATTTAAGAGATACTAATTATTTTGAAGAAATAAAAATTTATCCTGAAACTGTGGAAGAAGGTAAAGCAAATATTATTGTTGATGTTAAGGAAAGAGAAAAAACTGGTTTTTTTCTAATTGGAGGAGGATATAGCAGTATAGATAAGTTTATTGGAATGGTAAGTATTCAACAATTAAATTTTGATATAACAAATCCACCAAAATTTGTTGGTGGAGGACAACAAATAGCACTTACTTTTGAGATAGGTTCAACAAAAAGAAACTATATGTTTAGTTTTACAGAACCATATCTTTTTGATAGGCCTGTTTATTTTGGTCCAGATATTTACAGATTGACAAAGATATGGGATGATTGGACTGAAAGAGCAACCGGTTTTGATCTGAGAATAGGTAGAAGATGGGAAAACTTTACATTAGGATTTAAATTTATAAGTGAAAATACAGAACTTACAGATATTGAAATTCCTTTCTATGAAGAAGGAGAATGGAAAAAGAATAGTTTAGTAACAAGTTTAACTTTTTCCAATCTTGATAGTGAAAGATTTCCCAAAAAGGGTGATAAGTTAAGATTTGCAATTGAATATGCAGGAATTGGAGGAGATTTAAATTTTATGAAGACAACGATAGAAAATCATTATTATTATCCATTTAGAAATATTATTTTTCATAGTAAAACTCTTGCAGGATATATAGATAGAGATGTCCCACTTTATGAAAGATTTTTTGGGGGTGGAATTGGAACAGTTAGAGGATATATAGAAAGAGGGCTGGGCCCAAAAGAATATGGATATAATGTTGGAGGAAATGTTATATTTGCACAGAATTTTGAAATATTATATCCTTTATATCAAGATATTTTTTATGGGATTTTATTTTTTGATATAGGAAATGTTTTTAAAGATTGGAGCGGTATTGATGAATTGAAAAAAGGGATAGGTATAGGTATAAAAGTTAATTATCCATTTTTTCCAATTGAGATATATTATGGTTATGGTTTAGACGCTGAGCCAGGAGAGAAGAAAGGAAGATTTCATATTGGGATAAGTTTTGGATTTTAAAAATTAAAAAAGAAAGGAGGAAATGAAAGTGAAAAAGATTTTATTAGTTTTTTTGGGGTTTTTCTGTTTAAGTGTTTTTTCTCAAAGCGGTAAAATTGGATATGTAGATATAAAAAAAGTTTTTGAAAATTATGAAAAAGCAAAGAAAGTTCAGGAATCTTTCAGGAAAGAAGTTGATGAGGAACAGAAAAATATGGATAAATTGCAGGAAGAAATAAAAAAATTACAGGAAGAATATGAAAAAAAGAAAGATATGTTAAAACCAGAAGAGAGAACTAAAAGAGAAAATGAAATTAAAAATAAAATTCAAGAATTTTCAAAAAGATGGACAGAGACTAAAAGAAAACTTGATGAAAAAGGTAATGCGCTGGAAGAACAACTTTTCAATGAGATTAAATCTGCAATATCTGAATATGCTAAAAAGAATGGATATTTGGTTGTTATAGATTCAAGATTGATTCTTTATGGAGAAAATTCAGTTGATATTACAGATGAAATAATAAAAATATTGAATAAAAAATGAACAAAACAGTAAGAGAAATAGCAGAAATTGTTGGTGGTAAAATTATAGGAGATGAAAATGTTGTTATTACAGGTATTTCTGGAATAAAAGAGGCAAAACCTGGGGATTTAACTTTTATAGCAAATAAAAAATACAAAAATCTTTTATATACAACAAAAGCATCTGCTATAATTGTTGGATATGATATAAGTGATTATGTAAATGGAATAACATTAATTCAAGTGGAAAATCCATCGCTTGCATTTGCAAAAATAATGTCACTTGTAGGTCCTGAACCAATTACTTTTCCTCCTGGGATTCACCCAACAGCAATTATAGGAAAAAATGTTTCTATTGGAAAAGATGTTTCAATTCAGCCTTTTGCAGTTATAGAAGATTATGCCAAAATTGGTGATAGAACAGTAATTGGAGCAGGAGTATATATAGGACATTATACTAAAATTGGATGTGATTGTTTAATTTATCCTCATGTGGTAATAAGAGAAAGGATTAAAATAGGAGACCGTGTTATAATACATCCTGGAACGGTCATAGGAGGGGATGGATTTGGTTTTGCGACTGTAAAAGGAGTTCATCATAAAATTCCACAAATTGGAACTGTTGAAATTGGAAATGATGTTGAAATTGGTTCTAATGTTACAATTGATAGAGCAAGATTTGATAAAACATATATCGGTAATGGTGTTAAAATAGATAACCTTGTTCAAATTGCTCATAATGTGTATATAGGAGATAATTCAATAATTGTTGCGCAAGTAGGTATTTCGGGAAGTACAGTAATAGGAAAAAACGTAATAATTGCTGGACAAGCAGGTATAATAGGTCATATAAATATTGGTGATAATGCAATTATTGGTGGTAAAGCAGGTGTTACCAAAAATGTTCCACCAAATACTCATGTCACGGGTTTTCCTGCAAGAGAAAAATGGGAAGATATGAGGTATCAGGCATATATAAGAAAAGTCCCTGAGTTAATAGAAAGAATTAAAAAACTTGAGGAAAGGATAAAAGAACTTGAAAAAAATGGAAAGAAAACTTCAGAAGACCATTGAAAAATCCGTTAGTGTTGAAGGAATAGGATTACATACTGGAGAAAACTGTAAATTAGTTTTTAAGCCTGCACCACCAAATACTGGCATTGTTTTTTTAAAAAAAGATATTGATAATACAGAAATAATATCTGTTGATATAGACAATCTTCTTGATACAAATAAGTATCCAAGAAGAACATCTATTGGAAATGACAGAATTCAAATACATACGGTAGAACATCTTCTCTCGGCTTTATATGCAATGGAAATTGATAATGTTTTTATTGAAGTTTATGGGAGTGAATGTCCTGGTTTAGATGGAAGTTCAAAAGGTTTTGTTGATTTAATAAAAGAAGCAGGAATAAAAGAATTAAATGAAGAAAAGGATGTTTTTTATTTGAAAGAGCCAGTTTATATTTCAGAAAATGGTTCTCATATAATTGCTTTACCATCTAAGGATTTCAGAATTTCTTATACGCTTGATTATCCAAATACATATATTAATTCTCAATTTGCCTCTTTTGTCATAACCCCTGAAATATATGAAAAAGAAATAGCCCCAGCAAGGACTTTTTGTTTAAAAGAAGAAATTGATATTTTAAGAAATATGGGACTTGGTAAGGGTTCCAATTATGATAATACACTTATTATTGATAAAAATGGAGTTATAAATAATGAATTTAGATTTAATGATGAACTAGTTAGACACAAAATTGTTGATTTAATAGGAGATATTGCTTTGTTAAAAAAATATCTTATTGCACATATAATTGGAATTAAAAGTGGACATTCAATAAATACAAAACTTGTAAGAAAAATAAGAGAATATATAAGAAGAGAAAAAATTAGTGGCGTTGGTTCTCCTATTTTATCACCAATTAGTGGTTCTCAACTTGAAATTGAAGATATTGAAAAAATTATTCCTCATAGATATCCATTTTTACTGGTTGATAGAATTGTTGAAATAAGTGAAACAAGAGCAGTTGGAATAAAAAATGTAACAATAAATGAATGGTTTTTTGAAGGACATTTTCCTGGAAAACCTGTAATGCCTGGTGTTTTAATTATTGAAGCAATGGCACAAGTTGGTGGAGTTTTAATGTTAAATAAAGAAGAGAATAAAGGGAAACTTGCTTATTTTATGAGTGTTGATAAGGTTAAATTTAGAAAAACTGTAAGACCAGGAGATCAATTGGTTATAGAGGTTGAAGTTGTGAAATTAAGAAGTAAAGTTGGGCAAATTCAAGGTAAAACTTACGTTGATGGTAAACTCGCAGCAGAGGCGCTTTTAATGTTTACAGTTGTTGAACCATAAGATGAATAAAATCCATCCAACAGCAATAATTTCAAAAGAAGCAGAAATAGGAAAAGACGTTGAAATAGGGCCGTATGTAGTTATTGAGGGTAAGGTTAAAATAAGTAATGGTTGTAAAATTGGGCCATATGTTCATTTACAGGGATATACTGAAATAGGAGAAAATACAAAGATTTTCACAGGTGCAGTAATTGGTAGTATACCACAGGATTTAAAATATAAAGGTGGAGTTACATATTTAAAAATAGGGAAAAATAACATAATTAGAGAATTTGTTACAATTAATCCAGGAACTTTTGAAGGTGAGGAAACTGTGATTGGTGATAATAATTTATTGATGGCATATTCACATATTGCACATAATTGTAAAATTGGGAATAATGTGATAATAGCAAATTATGGAGGACTTGCTGGACATGTGATAATTGAAGATTTTGCTGTTATAGGTGGTTTTGTTGGAATTCATCAATTTTGTAGAATTGGGAAACACTCAATGATTGGAGGGTGTTCAAAAGTTACAATGGATATAATACCTTATATCACAGCAGATGGACATCCAGCAAGGCCGTACGGTGTAAATGTAATTGGATTAAAAAGAAGAAATTTTACAAAAGAAAAGATTGAAATTTTGCACCTTGCATATAAAATAATTTTTAAATCTGGTCTAAATACAGAAGAGGCATTAAAAAAACTTGAAGAGTTAAACAGTTATGAAGAAATTAGAGATATAATTCAATTTATAAAAACTTCTGAAAGAGGAATTGCAAGAGAAAGAGAATAAATGAAAGTAAAAGAAAATCAGGAAGAAATAATTTCTTATCTTGAAGATTCTTCAAACTTTAAATCTGGAAGAGCAGAGAAAGTTTTTATTCCAGAAAATGAAGATGAAGTTTTTGAAATTTTTAATTTTTGTGTAAAAACAAAAACTCCAATTACTATTTCTGGTGGAGGAACAGGAACTGTTGCAGGTAGAATTCCATTGGATGGTGTTATAATTTCGGCAGAATATTTAAACAAAATAATTGAGATTGACAGGAACAAAAAGAAAGCCACATTACAGGCAGGAGTTGTAATTGATGATTTTTTGAAAATTTTAGAAAAACAAAATCTTTTCTATCCACCATTTCCAACAGAAAGAACTGCTTTTATAGGTGGAAATGTTGCTACAAACGCTTCTGGTGAATATAGTTTCAGATTTGGGCCGACAAGGAATTATGTTCAAAGAATAAGAATGGTTTTAACAACTGGAAAAATTTTAGATATAAAAAGAGGTGAAATTTTTGAAAAAAATGGTTTTATAGATTATGGTTTATTTAAAATCCCACTTCCTTCATATAGAACTCCAGATGTTAAATGTTCTGCTGGTTATTATTCAAAAAATGGAATGGATGGGATTGATTTAATTATAGGTTCTGAAGGGACCTTAGGGTTTATAACAGAGGTTGAAGTATCCCTGATTGAAGAATTACCTCCAAGATTTATTATGATTACGTTTTTAAAAGATGAAGAAAATATTCCTGAAATTGTAAAAAAAATAAAGGAAAAAAAAGATGAACTTGAAATATACTCACTTGAATTTTTTGACAAAAGGTCCCTTTTATTTTTAAAAGATGATTTTTCTTTTATACCAGAAGATACTTGTGCATTATATATTGAAGGAGTTAATGATACAGAAAAAATGGAAAGATGGGTTGAATTTGTAGAAGAAATTAAAATTGTTGAAACAGTTATTGGAGATGATTTACTAAACTACAAAAAACTTATTGATTTCAGACACCGTCTTCCTGAGAATGTGAATTCCTATTTTAAGAAAATTGGTAGTGTCAAAATAGCAATTGATGCAGCAGTTCCAGAAAGCAAATTTGAAGAACTATTCAGGTTTTATAAAAAAATTATGGATGAAAATCCCAACATATATTCAATTCTTTTTGGACATATAGGAGAAAGTCATCTTCATTTTAATCTTTTCCCTAAAAATGAAAAAGAAAAAGAAATAGCCTATAGAATTTACGAAGAGTGTATTAAAAAAGCAGTATCTCTTGGAGGAACGGGTTTTGCAGAACATGGGATTGGAAAGTTAAAACACAAATATCTTGAAATGATGTATGGAAAACAAGGAATTCTTGATATGGTCAAAATAAAAAAAATATTTGATCCTCACCTTATTCTTGGACTTGATAATATTTTCCCCAGAAGTTATTTATATCAAGTGTAAGGAGAATTTATAAATTTTAAAGTTGTAAAGATAAAATTTGATTTTTAAAATCCTCAGGTATATATCCAAATTTATCGATTAAGTCATTTATAAGGTTTTCAGCATCTGTTTTATTTTTTATTTTTGATATCTCCTTATAGAGATAAAATTTCATAGAAGGCGATTTTACATAATTATCCGGTATTTTTATTTTAATCTCTCTTGGTTTTTCTTCTATTTTTTTGCCTTTGACTTCTTCCATAATTTCTTTCCAGAATTGACAGTATAAGTTAAATCCAACCATATCTATAAATCCATGTTGTTCTTTTCCGAGTATGTTTCCAGCACCTCTTATTTCAAGATCCTTTAAAGCAATTTTATAACCACTTCCTGGATTTGTAAATTCAGTAATTGCTTTTAATCTTTTTTTTGCTTTTTCACTTAAAGAAGCACCTGGGGGAAATAAAAAATAAGCGTAAGCACGATATTTATATCTTCCAATCCTTCCTCTTAATTGATAAAGATCTGCAAGTCCATATTTTAAAGCATTATCTACTATTAATGTATTTGCATTTGGAAAATCAAGCCCATTTTCTACTATTGTTGTTGCAACAAGAACATCAATTTTACCTTCTGAAAATCTACTCATGACATCTGCTATTTCTTCTGGTTTCATTCTACCATGAGCAATATCAATTCTTGCAGAGGGAACAAGAACTTTTAATTTTTCTTTTACTTTGTGGATGTCATAAATATAGTTGTGTAAATAAAAAACCTGTCCATCCCTTTCCATTTCTTTTAAGATTGCTTCTTTTACTATATTTTCATTATATTTCCCTACATATGTAATAACAGATAATCTTCCAACAGGAGGAGTTTCTATTAATGAGATATCCATAATTCCACTTAAAGCCATATTTAAAGTTCTTGGTATTGGAGTTGCAGTTATTGTTAAAACATCTATATTTCTAAAGATTGTTTTTATTTTTTCCTTTTGCAAAACTCCAAATCTTTGTTCTTCATCTATTATTAGAAGGCCTACATCTTTGAATTCAACATCATTCTGTAAAAGTCTATGTGTGCCTATTATTATATCAATTTTCCCTTCTTTTAACCTTTTTAAAATCTCTTTTTGTTCTTTTTCTGGTACAAGTCGTGAAAGCATTTCAATTATTACAGGAAATTTTGAAAATCTATCTTTAAAAGTTAGATAATGTTGAAGAGCAAGAACAGTTGTTGGAACAAGGACAACTACTTGTTTCCCACTTAAAACACATTTAAAACTTGCTCTCATTGCTACTTCTGTCTTTCCATAACCAGAATCACCACAAACAATTCTATCCATTATTTTATCTGTAGTCATATCCTTTTTTACTTCCTCTATTGCTTTTAATTGATCTTCTGTTTCTTCATAAATAAAATCATCTTCAAATTCTTTTTGTAAATCATCATCTGGCAAAAATTTAAAACCTTTTTCCTTTTTCCTTTCAGTATATAATTTATAAAGTTCATTTGCTATATCTCTTATTGAATTTTTAACTTTCTCTTTGATTTTTTTCCAAAGTTTATCTCCAAGTTTTGAAAGTTTAGGTTCTTTGCTTCCAACATATTTATGAATTAATGAAATCTGTGATAAGGGAACATAGATTTTATCCTTTCCTTCATATTCAATCATTATAAATTCTTCCTCTTTATCATTTATTTTTATTTTCTCTATCCCTCTAAATATACCAATTCCTTCATTTACATGAACAACATAATCACCTTCTTTTATTTCAGCCCAGCTTGTAAGTGGTACTGTTTTATATCTTTTTAAAAGTGGATGTTTTGGTTTATATCTTGAAAATATTTCATTTATGGTTAAAAAGGTAAAATTCTCTTCTGGCAGAGAAAATCCACTTGATAAGTTCCCTTCAATTTCTTCAAACTGATAAAGGATTTCATTTTCTTTTAGATGAGTTTTTAATCTTTCAATATCAGAGGTATTTTCATAAAATAAAAAAATTTTCTCTTCAGGATTTTGAAACCATAATACCTTATCTGGCAAAACTTTGAATCTTTCGTTAACTGGAAGTACTTTAAATGATATAAATTTTTCAGCAAAACTGTAAATTCTTTCTGTCAGAAATACACAAGTTTTTTTAATTTCTTCTATTTTATCAATGTTGATATCGTTTCTCTTTTCTCCGATAAACTCAATATATTCTAATTTTGTTTCATCAGGATTTATAAAAAAAATTATTTTATTTTTGCCTATTTCAGTGAAAATATCAGATGTCTCTTTTCCAACAAAATATTCACTTAAAGGATAAATTAAAAATCTTTCAATTTTTTCAAATGATTTTTGTGAAGAAACTTCAAAATATCTTATTGATTCAATTTTATTACCTTCAAAATTTATTCTAATTGGGAAAGGTGAGTTAAGGGGAAAAACATCAATTACTCCACCTCTCCTTGCAAATTCTCCTGGCATTTCAACTATTTCTTTTTCCTCATAACCAGACGAAAAAAGAAAATTTAATAATAAATCTCTTTTTATTTCCTTATTTTTTTCAACCAAAATTACTTTTTCTCTTATTTCATTAAATTGAGGAATTTTTTTGATAATGCCAGAGGGATAAGAAATAAGAATAAATTTAGCATTTAAATTTGAAATATCTATAAGTGTTTTTATTCTTTCAAAATTTGCCTCAGAAATTTCTTCTTTAAAATCAGGAGATGGAAGAAATTTTGCATTCTTTTTGTCTATAAAATTTAAAATATCAGCATAAAATGTTTCTGCTTTTTTTTCGTCTGGTAAGATTATAATCAAATTTTTACTTACAAAATTAAATATTTGAGAAATAAGATACGCAAAAAAAGACAAAGTTCCCCCAAAGATGTTTATATTTTTGTCACATTCTAATAAATCTAAAACTTCTTTAAATTTTTGATTCTTACTTAAAAGATTAATCTGCATATTTAAAAATAATACCCAACTAATTTTTAAAAATAAATAAATTCATTTATTGACGAAACTTAAATTTTCAGTTAAAATTAAACTTAATTTTATGAAATCTACTTTTAGACAAAAATTTTTAATTGTAAGAAATTTTCTGGAGGATAAAATGGTAAAAACACAAATGGCAAAAAAAGAAAAAATTAGTAGAAAGTGGTATCTTATTGATGCAGATGGTCAAATTCTTGGGAGACTCGCAAGTAAAGTGGCAAAAATTTTAATGGGAAAACATAAACCAATATATACACCTCATGTTGATACAGGAGATTATGTTATTGTAATTAACGCTGAAAAAATTAGGGTTACAGGTAAAAAACTAAAAGATAAAATTTATTACAAACATAGTGGGTATCTTGGTCATTTAAAAGAAGAAACTCTTGCTTCTTTATTAAGCAGAAAACCAGAAACAGTTATAAAATTAGCAGTAAAGGGGATGTTACCCAAAAATTCTTTGGGAAGAAAAATGCTTAAAAAATTGAAGGTTTATAGAGGACCAGAACATCCCCATATTGCTCAAAAACCAGAAATATTGAATTTGGAGGAGGTAAAATTATGAATAAAATTTATATCATTGATGTAACAAATAGGGATGGTGTTCAAACAGCACATCTTGGATTGGCAAAACTTGAAAAAACAATGATTAATATCTATTTAAATCAAATGGGGATTTTTCAAAGTGAAGCAGGATTTCCTGTTACCAAACATGAAATTAATTACTTAAATGCAAATATGTCTCTTGTTGAAAAAGGGTTTCTAAAACCAATAAGAATTTCAGGTTGGATGAGAGCAGTTATAAGTGATGTGGAAGAAGGTTTTAAAAATGTTCCTAAACTCAAACATGTTAATCTTTCAATTTCAACTTCAGAACAAATGATAATGGGTAAATTTCAAGGTAAAATGAGTTTCAAAGATGTTATCAAGACAATGGTAGAAGCAGTGAAGGCAGCAAAAGCACTTGGTGCAGAAACAGTTGGAGTAAATGCTGAAGATGCATCAAGGACTAAAATAGAAAATTTAATTGAATTTACTCTGGCTGCAAAGGAAGCAGGAGCGGATAGGATTAGATATTGTGATACACTTGGATATGATACTCCTTTTACAATATATGAAAAGGTTTATAAACTTGCTGAAAGCACAAAGATGCCTGTGGAACTTCATTGTCATAATGATCTTGGGATGGCTGTTGCCTGTTCTGTGGCAGGAGCAAAAGCAGCAATAGATGCAGGAGTTGATGCTTATATAAATACAACTATAAATGGTATGGGAGAAAGAACTGGAAATGCTGATTTAGTCTCCTGTATTCTTGCTATTAAATATGGTGCTGGTATGGAAAAATATAAACTTGACGAAAATATAAATTTAAAAATGGCTTGGAAAATTGCTCACTATGCTTCTTATGCTTTTAAAGTTCCAATCCCTATAAATCAAGTTGGAGTTGGTAAAAATGCTTTTGCTCATTCTTCTGGTATTCACGTTGATGGTGCTTTAAAAGATAGAAGAAATTATGAACTATATGATTTTGAAGAACTTGGAAGAGGAGAACCAGAAATTGTAGAAACAGGAAGAATGATAATACTTGGTGAATACAGTGGAATTAAAGGTTTAAGGAATGTTTATGGAAAACTTGAGATTGAATTTAAAGATGAGGAAGAAGCAAGGAAAATTCTTGAACTCGCAAGGTATGCAAATGTACATAAACAAAAACCAGTTACTGAGGATGAGTTAATTTTTATCTATAATTTTCCTGAAGAGGCAAAATTGATAATGACAATGACACCCTAAAAATGGGAAAAACTATTGTTGAAAAAATTTTGGCCTCCCATTCTGAAAGAGATGTTAAAGCAGGTGATATTGTTCTTGCAAAAGTTGATTTTTTAATGGCTCAAGATGGGACTGCTCCACTTGTTATTAGAAATTTTGAGAATCTTGGTATTGATAAAGTTTTTGATCCAGAAAAAATTATATTTGTAATTGACCACAACAGTCCAAGTCCAAATGAAGGAGTTTCTTCGTTACATAAATTAATAAGGGATTTTGCAAAAAAATATAGAATAGAAATTTATGATATAGGAGAAGGAATTTGCCATATCCTTTTACCTGAAAGAGGCAAGGTTAAACCAGGAAATCTAATTTTAGGTGCAGATAGCCATACCCCAACTTATGGTGCTTTAAATTGTTTTGCTTCTGGCGTTGGTTCAACAGATCTTGCAATTGCTCTTGCGACAGGTTCTTTATGGTTTAAAGTTCCGGAAACAATAAAAATTGAAATAACTGGAAAAATTCCATTTGGTATTTTTGGCAAGGATATTGCTTTATATATGGTGAAAAATTTAACATCTGAAGGAGCAATATATAAATCAGTTGAGATCAAAGGAAACGTAATAAATGAGATTTCAATGGATGAGAGATTTACAATATGTAATTTAACAACAGAAATTGGAGCAAAATGCGGGATAATGGAATTTGATGAAAAAACAAAAGAATATCTTGAGAGTAAAAGAATAAAGGATTATGAACCAGTTTTTCCAGATAAAGATGCTATTTATGAGAAAGAGATTTTTCTTGATATTTCCAATTTAAATCCACAAGTTGCAAAACCACATCAGGTTGATAATGTTTGTGACATAGACGAAGTTGAAGGAATAGAAATAAATCAAGGATTTATAGGGACTTGTACAAATGGAAGATTGAGTGATTTTGAAATTGTAGCAAAAATACTGAAAGGGAAAAAAATAAAAAAAGGTGTAAGATTAATATGTTCTCCTGGTTCACGAGAAATCTATCTTGAGTGTTTGAAAAGAGGGTACATTGAAATTCTTATTGAGAGTGGAGCCTGTGTTACAAATCCTGGTTGTGGTCCGTGTGTAGGAACTCATCAAGGAATACCATCTGATGGAGAAGTTGTAATATCAACTGCAAATAGGAATTTTAAAGGAAGAATGGGTAATCCGAATGCTTTTATTTATCTTGCATCTCCTGCGACAGTGGCGGCAAGTTGTATAGAAGGGAAAATAACAGACCCAAGGAAATATTTATAGATGGAGACATTAAAACTAAGTATATGGCAATTAAGAGAATTGTATAAAAAAAAAGAGGTTAAGCCATCAGAAGTTGTTATGTCATTAATTGAGGAAATTTACAAAAAAGATAAAGAAATTCATTCCTATTTATATATAAATGAAAAAGCAATTGAGCAAGCAAAAAAGGTAGATGAAAAGATAGCAAAGAGTGAAAACTTAAGAGAACTTGAAGGAATACCAATTTCAATAAAAGATAATATCTGTACAAAAGAAATACCAACAACATGTGCTTCAAAAATACTTCAAAATTTTATCCCACCTTATGATGCAACTGTTATTGAAAGATTAAAAAATGCAGGTGCTATAATAATTGGAAAAACAAATATGGATGAATTTGCTTTTGGTTCCTCAACTGAAAATTCTGCTTTTGGCCCAACAAAAAATCCTTTTGATTTAAATAGAGTTCCTGGTGGTTCTTCCGGTGGTTCTACTGCTTCGGTGGCTTCAAATTTGTGTTTTGCTTCTCTTGGTTCAGATACTGGAGGTTCAATTAGACAGCCATCTGCTTTCTGTGGGGTTGTAGGTATGAAGCCAACTTATGGTAGAGTATCAAGATATGGACTTGTTGCTTTTGCTTCTTCTCTTGATCAGATAGGACCAATAACAAAAAATGTTAGAGATAATACAATCTTACTTAAAATTATTTCAGGGAAAGACAAAAAAGATTCAACAAGCGTCAATATTGAAGTTCCTGATTATGAAAAGCATCTTGGAGAAGAAATAAAAAATTTAAAAATAGGTGTTCCTAAAGAATACTTTATTGAAGGAATAGACAGAGAAATTAAAGAAAAAATTTTTAAAGTATTAAAATTGTTAGAAAAAGAAGGAGCAATAATTGAAGAAATTACTTTACCCCACACATCTTATGGCATAGCAACATACTATATAATAGCCACAGCAGAAGCAAGTTCAAATTTAGCAAGATTTGATGGTGTGAAATATGGTTATAGAAGTAAAAATTATAAAAATTTATTTGAAATGTATACAAAAACAAGAGGCGAAGGATTTGGAGAAGAAGTTAAGAGAAGAATTATTCTTGGAACATATGTTCTTTCTTCAGGTTATTATGAAGCATATTACTTGAAAGCCCAGAAAGTTAGAACTTTAATAAAAAAAGATTTTGAATTGGCATTTGAAAAAGTTGATGTAATAATTACTCCAACAACTCCTGAACTTCCTTTTAAAATTGGTGAGAAAAAAGATGACCCTTTAAAAATGTATCTTTCTGATATTTTCACAGTTAATGTAAATCTTTCAGGATTGCCTGCAATTAACATTCCTATTGGGTTTTCATTAAATAAATTACCAATAGGGCTTCAGATAATTGGTAATTTTTTTAAAGAAGAAGAAATTTTGAAAGTTGGATATGTAATTGAAAAGAATATTAAGGAGGAAAAATATGAATAGGTTTTTTACAAAAAGAAGTTTTATTGCTGGTATATTATTTTCAATTCTTGTTGCCTTTGTTGACCATTATTCAACCGATGTTGTTCACGCTTCCTATATGGCTATCGATCATATGCCTTGTGGAGCAATTTTTATATTTTTTATACTCGTATTTTTTGTAAATACAATTTTAAAAAAGATAAAAAGAAAAATTGCCTTTTCTTCTGGGGAATTGCTTGTTATTTACTGTATGATGCTTGTTGCTTCTTCTGTAACCGAGATGGGTTTTGGGAGTCAAATCTTACCGATAATTTCAGCACCATATTATTATGCTTCACCTGAAAATGAATGGGATAAACTTATCATCCCCTATTTAAAGAAATTTTTGATTGTTAATGATAGGGAAGCGATCAAATATTTTTATGAAGGGTTACCAAAAGGAATGTCAATACCATGGAGAGTATGGATTTTGCCATTAAGTTTCTGGATACCTTTTATACTTGTTCTATATTTTGTTATGTTCTGTATATCTTCAATTTTAAGAAAACAATGGATAGAGAGGGAAAAACTTGTTTATCCTTTGACAATATTACCAAGAGAAATGGTAGAAGAAGGAGATGGGATATTGCCTAAATTTTTCAAAAATCCATTAATGTGGATAGGTTTTTCAATTGCCTTTTTAATAGGAACAATAAATGCATTAAATTTTTATTTTCCAGCATTCCCTAAAATTACACTTGTTAAAGGTATCCCTATTTTTAGAAGAACGTTAACATTGTCATTTAGAATTAGTTTTCCAGTTATAGGTTTTGTTTATTTTGTTAATCTTGAAGTTATCTTTTCACTCTGGTTTTTTAATATATTTTTTAAAGTAATAAAAGGAATTTTCAATATTGCAGGAATTGCAAGTACAGAAAATGTTGGAATTTATGGTTGTTCAGGAGAAGCAATATTTGCCCATTTGGGGATGGGAGCAATGATAATGATGGTTGGGTATAGTTTATTTTTATGGAGACACCATTTAAAAGATGTATGGCGAGGTGCAATTGGGAAGAAAGTAGATGATAGTGAAGAGATATTATCTTATAAAGCATCTTTTTGGGGAATTGTTTTTGGTTGTCTATTTATGATCATCTGGCTTTTAATTTCAGGAATGAGTTGGTATATTGCTTTATTGTTTTTAATATTTGCTTTTGTTATCTGGATTACATTGACAAGAATTGTATGTGAAGGGGGCATTCCTACACTTGTTGCAACAACAATCGCTTCTGTTCAGATTGTCTCTATGTTTGGTTCAAAAAATTTGACACCTTTTGTTATTCTGGCACTTGCTTTGACTTATGTCTATGCCGCAGATTTAAGGACCTTTCCTCTCGCTTCAGGATCAATGAGTTTGAAAATAATTGAAAATTCAGAGAAAGACAGAAAGAAATTTTTCTGGTATTTATTTCTGGCACTTTTAATAAACATAATAACAACTTTAATTTTGCAATTATATCTTGCTTATAAGTATGGGGGAATCAATCTTACAAGTTGGTATTTTATTGGAGGACCTCAGGCGCCTTATAAGTATGCTGCAGACGTTATAAAAAATCCAACTTCTCCAAATAAAATCGGGTGGCTCTGCAGAGGAATAGGATTTATTGTTATGGGAATTTTAATTTTCGCAAGACAGAATTTTTTATGGTGGCCTCTACATCCAATTGGTTTCCTTATTGGACCTGTATGGCTTATGGATCAACTATGGTTTTCAATTTTTGTCGTATGGGTTGTTAAAAAACTTATTTTAAAGTATGGAGGTGTTCAAGTTTATAATAAATTTAAATATTTCTTCCTTGGATTACCTCTTGGACTTTATACTTGTGCGGGTATATGGTTTATAATTGATCTTTTCACAGGGAAACAAGGAAATCAGATCTTTTGGATTTAATAAGTGAAAATATTAAAATAAAAATAGAGTAAAAATGAAGAAGTTTATTTTTGTAACAGGTGGAGTAGTATCTTCTTTAGGAAAAGGTATTGCTTCTGCATCAATAGGAGCATTACTTGAATCTCATGGTTATAAGGTTACATTTTTGAAGTTTGATCCATATATAAATGTTGATCCTGGAACAATGAGTCCTTTTCAACATGGAGAAGTTTATGTTACTGAAGATGGAGCAGAAACAGATCTTGACCTTGGACATTATGAAAGATTTACAAACGCAAAAATGACACATAAAAATAATGCAACAAGTGGACAGATTTATTATTCTGTTATACAAAAAGAAAGAAAAGGAGAGTATCTTGGTAAAACAGTTCAGGTAGTTCCTCATGTAACAAATGAAATAAAAGAAAGAATTTTTGCTTTAAAAAAAGAAGGAGATATTATAATAACTGAAATAGGTGGAACCGTTGGTGATATTGAGAGTTTGCCATTTCTTGAAGCCATAAGACAGATTCAAATAACACTTCCAGAAGAAGATACAATTCATATTCATTTAACCCTTGTTCCTTATATAAAAGCAGCAGATGAAATAAAGACAAAACCAACTCAACATAGTGTAGGCAGGTTAAGAGAAATAGGAATTCAACCAAAAATACTTTTATGCAGAACAGAAAAGCCACTAACAGATGAAATAAAAGAAAAGATTGCTCTTTTCTGTAATGTAAAAAAGGAAGCAGTTATAGAAGCGATTGATACTGATCTTATTTATGAAATACCTTTAATTTTTGCAAGACAGAAACTTGATTTGATACTTCTTAAATATCTTAATTTAAAGAAAAATCCCAAAAATGATTTAGAAAAATGGAGAGAAATTGTTTATATTTTAAGAAATCCAGAAAAAGAAGTTAAAATAGGGGTTGTTGGGAAGTATATAAAATTACAGGATTCTTATAAATCAATATATGAAGCACTTATTCATGGGGGTATTGCAAATAAATGTAGAGTAATTTTTGAAAAAGTTGATTCTGAATTGATTGAAAAAGAAGGAGCAGAAAAATTTTTAAAAGATGTTTCAGGTATAATTGTCCCAGGAGGTTTTGGAATTAGAGGAACAGAAGGAATAATTGAAGGAATAAAATATGCAAGAGAAAATAAAATACCCTTTTTAGGAATATGTCTTGGATTACAATGTGCTTCAATTGAATTTGCAAGAAATGTTTGTGGTTTAAAAGATGCTTCAAGCACAGAATTCAATCCCAGAACAAAAAATCCTGTTATATATCTATTACCTGAACAAAGAAGAATTAAAGAAAAAGGTGGAACTATGCGACTTGGAGCTTATCCTTGTGTTTTAAAAAAAGGGACTATTTCTTATAATGCCTATAAAAGAAAAATAATATATGAAAGACACAGACATAGATATGAATTTAACAATAAATACAGGGAAATTTTTGAAAAAAATGGAATGGTAATTGCAGGTATTTATCCTGAAAAAGATCTTGTTGAAATTATAGAACTTAAAAATCATCCATTTTTTGTGGCAACACAATTCCATCCAGAATTTAAATCAAAACCATTTAAACCACATCCTTTATTTTCTGAATTTATAAAAGCATCCTGTCAGTTTAAGGATTAAGATTGAACTTTTTAAGGTATTCAAGACTTTTTTGAATAGCAGAGAAAGGTTCAATTGTTGGATTGTCCATTTCAACAAGACAATATTTAACTTTACTTTTTTTGCAACTCTTTATAATTCTTTCCCAGTTTAAATTCCCATCTCCTATAGGTGGCATAACCTGTTTGTTTTTTATTATCCCCATATCTTTAAAATGTACTTGACTCACTCTTTCTTTATATTTTTCTATCCAGAAAGAGGGGTCTCCACCACCAAATTGGATCCAGTAAGTATCTATTTCAGCAAGTAATTCAGGGCAATTATCAAGTAAAATTTCAAGTCCTGTTTTTCCGTCATATTTTTCTAATTCAATTGCATGATTATGATATCCAAGGCAAAGTCCACTTTTTTTTATTTTTTCAATAACCTTATTGAATTCTTCTGCTGCTTTTAGATATCCTTCTTTATTATGTAATTCTAAGGGTAAAGCAGGACAGAAAATTACTTCACAATTAAGGATTTTATGCTCTTCTATAACTTTTTCTAATTCCCTTATTATTCTTTCATACCCTGTATGTGTTGAAATAGCACATAAGCCATTATCGTCAAGTATTTTCTTAAGTTCTTTTACATCCTTTGGTTCGCTGACAGCAGAAATTTGAACATAATTATAACCAATCTCTTTAATTTTTTTAAAAGTATTTTTTGTATCTTCAACTGTTTTACAGAAATCTCTTAAAGTATAAAGTTGAAGCCCTATTTTCATTTTTCTCCTTTCTTTCTGCTAAATAAAGCAATTTTCCTTTTTTCTTCCTTTTTTCCTTCATTAACTTCTATTTTTTCTCTTTCTTGTTTTTCAATTTCTTCATATTCTGGATATACACCATATTTTTTAACAAGTTCCATTACATAACAGTATTGCTGGAAACTTACATCCTTTGGTACTGAATGGTCTGAATGATAAATATAACCTCCATTTTTCTTTGCAACTTCAAATTTTCTTTTTATCTCTTCTTCAATTTTTGTTGGATCTGGATCTGACATTAATCTTACATCTATTCCACCCATAAATGAAAGTTTATCTCCAAATTTTTCTTTTAATTCTATCAAATCCATACCTGCCTTTACTTCAAGTGGTTGAAGACAATCAAGGCCAACTTCTATCAGAATGGGTATTAATTCTTTAATATTCCCACAACTATGAAGAATAACCTTCATTCCTTTTGAATGAAAATATTCAAATACAATTTTGTCTGCTTGATAATGAGTTTTCATATATGTTTCAGGTGAAAATAAAAGGCCATTTCTATATCCCATATCATTATATAAAAAGGCACCATCAAATTTAAATCCATTTCTCATCATTAAATCAGCCATTATTATTGTAAGTTCAGCGAGTGTCATAATCATTTCAGCAATCCAATCAGGATCTTCAACCATTGTAATTAAGAGTTGTTCTGACTTCATATAATTTTGTAGTATATCATAACCATATCCCCCAGAAAAAACACAGAATTTCCCTTCTTCATATGCAGTTTTATTTCTGGCAAGACCACTTGCCCAGTCAACTCTTGTCCAGTCAGGTTTTAAAAGTTTTTTTATTTCTTTCCAGTCATCTTTTGTTTTTATTGGCCAGTCAATAATCTCAGGAGTTGTTGAATAATCTCTAAAATTTTTTCTTTTCCCACCAAAAGGTGTGGTCATAAGGACATATTCTTCGTTTTTTTCAATTATCTTTGTTGGTAATCTTGGAGTTGTATCTGCACCAAAAAATTCAAATTCATAGCCAAAATATTCAGCAGGTGTTGTATCTTCTGGTAATCCTTCTTTATGCCATCTTTTTATTGTTGCTTGCCATGGGCTATCATGAATTGGAACTCTATCTGGAATTTGATGATTCAGAGCTTTTAAAACCCTTTCTCTACTTGTCATTTTTTTCCCCCATTTTTAAATTTTCAATTTCAATCTTTCTTTTATTTTTTCCAATTATATTTATTTTTATCCAAATCGTTTTTTTTGGCAAATTTTTTTTTATTTTTTCAGCCCATTCAATTAAAATAATTCCTTTATCAATATAATCATTCCATCCAATATCAACAATTTCATCAAAATTTTCAATCCTATAAAGATCAAAATGAAATACTGGAATTTTGCCTTCATATTCGTTAACTATTACAAAAGAAGGACTTGAAACTTCACATTCAGAAAAATGTTTTACAATTCCTTTTATTATTGTAGTTTTTCCACTTCCAAGTTCTCCAACCAATCCAATAATATCTCCCTTTTTTAAATAATTTGCAATTTTTTTCCCAAGTTTTATTGTCTCCCTTGAATTTTTTGTGTAAAATATCATAAAAAAATTTTACTTTTTATTTAAAAAAAGGTAAAATTATAATGTGCCTGTTCCGGTCGCGGAGATGAGAGAAACCCTTGAGCCAACGCCTGTATGTTGGGAGCCAAGGCCGGATAGGGCTGACAGGTCCGCCTTAGAGCGGAAAGTCAAAACTATCCGGGGAGGCACCCACCTTAAAATACGGGTCTCAAAGGGTAAAATCTCTACGCCGGAACGGGCGTATGGTATAATTATATATAAGTGGGCAGGTGGCCGAGTGGACAATGGCAGCAGACTGTAAATCTGCCGGCGTTATGCCTTCGGAGGTTCGAATCCTTCCCTGCCCACTTTTCATTAATTAAGAGAAGCGGGGTTGGTTTAATGGTAAAACATCAGCCTTCCAAGCTGAGGATACGGGTTCGATTCCCGTACCCCGCTTTTAAAATTTAATTAAAGGAGAAATATGAAAATAGAAATAAAAAGAAAAAGTGAAATAGAAGTTGAATTAATTTGTGAAGCAGAAAAAAATGAGATAGAAGAAGAAAAAAAGTTAATAATTAAAAAATTGAAAAAAGAAACAGAAGTAGAGGGTTTTAGAAAAGGGAAAGTTCCAGAGGAAATAATTGAAAAAAAATTTTTTGATGTAATAAGAGAAGAAATTTTGAAAAATTTAATTTCAAAAGCATATTTTGATGTTATAAAAAAAGAAAATTTTATTCCAGTTGTAGAACCAGAAATCTATGATGTTGAATTTTCAGAAGAAAGACTTCTTTTTAAAATTGGTATTGAATTGAAACCAAATGTAAAAATAAAAAAATATAAGGGAATAACGATAAAGAAAGTTCAACCCAAGGAAGTTAAAGAAGAAGATGTGGAAAAAGCATTAATGGAACTTGAAAAAAGACCAGAATTTACTGCATCAATAATAGATATTGAAAAAAGACAAATGTGGAAAAAAAGAATAAGAGAAGAACTTGAAGAAAGAGAAAAAAATAATGCAAAATTAGAAGAAGAAAAGCAACTTTGGAATGAATTATTTAAAAATTCAGAATTTCCTCTTCCTGAAAAACTTGTTAATAAAAGGGCTCAAAGATATACAGAAGATTACTTAAAGAGAATGAATTTGAGTGGAAAAACAAAAGAAGAAATAGAAAAATTGGTAAATGAAATTTATAAAATTGTGAAAGTTTATGCTGAAGAAGAAGTTAAAAAATATTTCATTCTTGATAAAATCGCTGAAATTGAAAATGTAAAGGTTGACGAAAAAGAAATAGATGAAAAAATAGAAATTTATAGTAGAAGCATTGGTAAACCTTTTGAAGAAGTGAAAAGATTACTTGAGGAGAAAGATGAGATTGAAAATATAAGAGATGAAATAAAAATTAATAAAGCATATCAAATAGTCAAAAATAATATAAATTACATTGAAAGGATTGTAATTCCAGGGCAGGATAAAAACCCATGAAAGACCAATTAATACCTTATGTTATAGAAACAACTGAAAGAGGGGAAAGAGCATATGATATTTATTCAAGATTGTTGAAAGACAGAATTATATTTATAGGTTCTCCAATAACAGACCACGTGGCAAATATTGTAATTGCTGAGTTTCTTTTTCTTCAAAATGAAGATCCCAAAAAAGATATACATTTATATTTGAACACTCCTGGTGGATCCATAACAGCAGGACTTGCAATATATGATACTATGCAATATGTTTCTTGCGATGTTTGTACTTATTGCATAGGACAGGCAGCAAGTATGGGGGCTGTTTTACTGGCAGGAGGAACAAAAGGAAAAAGATTTTTATTACCACATAGTAGAATTTTAATTCATCAACCGTGGGGAGGAGTAGAAGGAAGTGTTATTGATGTTAGTATTCATACAAAAGAAATGATTAGATTGAGAGAAATTATAAATAAAATTCTTTCAAAGCATACAGGTCAACCAATAGAAAAAATAGAAAAAGATACGGAAAGAGATTATTTTATGGACGCAGAAGAAGCAATAAACTATGGACTTGCTGATAAAATAATACAACCCACAAAACTTTCTAAATAAAATGGCATTATTAAAAAAATCAGAAACAAAAATAAAAAAGAAAAATGCCCCTGCTTTACCTTTAAGAGACCTTATAATTTTCCCTCATATGGTTGTTCCTCTTTTTGTTGGTAGGACAAAATCACTTAATGCAATTGAAGAGGCAATATCAAATGATGGGAATCTTATAATAGTTTTTCAAAGAGATCCTAATATTGAAGATCCAAAATATGAAGATATATATTCCATAGGGGTATTTTCAAAAATTATACAGAGTTTAAAGGAAACCACAGGAGTTATGAAAATACTTGTTGAGGTTACAGATAGAGTAAAAATAATTGATTTTACAACTTATAAAAATTATTTTGCTGTTAATTTTGAATTTATAAAAGAAGAATATGAGATGAATACAGAAATAGAGGCAATGGTACGTCTTTTACTTGATTTACTCCAAAAGTATCTTTCTCTTAATCTATCAGTTCCAAAAGAACTATATGCAACAATTTCTACGATGGAAAATCCTTATAGAATATGTGATGCTATAGCAGGATATCTACCTTTAAAATTGAAGGATAAAGGAAAAGTTCTTGAAACAATATCTTTGAGAGAAAGAATAAGTATTTTAATTGACATTTTAAATAAAGAAGTTGAGATTCTTGAAATTCAGAAAAAAATACAGGATAAGGTTGTTAAAAAAATTGAAGATACACAAAGACAGTACATATTAACAGAGCAACTTAAACAGATTCAAAGAGAACTTGGGAAAGAAGAGGAAACTCCAGAAATTGCAGAATTGAGAGAAAAAATTAAAAAAGCCAATATGCCAAAAAACGTTGAAGAAAAGGCTCTTGAAGAATTAAATAGGTTGAGTAAAATGATGCCTCTTTCTCCTGAAGCGACAGTTTCAAGAACTTATATTGAATGGTTATGTAGTTTACCCTGGAGTATTTCAACAGAAGATAATCTTGATATAAATCATGCCAAAAAAATATTGGATGAAGACCATTATGGACTTGAAAAAGTTAAAGAAAGAATACTTGAATATCTTGCAGTAAGAAGTAGAACAGATTCTTTAAGAGGTCCAATTTTGTGTTTTGTAGGTCCTCCTGGTGTTGGTAAAACTTCCCTTGGCAAATCAATTGCACGCGCCCTTGGAAGAAAATTTGTAAGAGTTTCTCTTGGCGGGGTTAGGGATGAAGCAGAAATAAGAGGGCATAGAAGAACATATATTGGTTCTTTACCTGGCAGAATAATTCAATCAATAAGGAAAGCAGGAGTAAATAATCCTGTATTTTTGTTAGACGAAATAGATAAACTGGGAAAAGATTTTAGAGGCGATCCTGCAAGTGCTTTACTTGAAGTTTTAGATCCTGAACAAAATAAAAATTTTTCTGACCATTATCTTGAAGTTGAATTTGACCTTTCAAAAGTTCTTTTTATAACAACAGCAAATACAGAATTTACAATTCCTCCACCTCTTCTTGATAGAATGGAAGTTATACATCTTCCTGGTTATACTGTCTGGGAAAAAAAAGAGATTGCGAAAAATTTTCTTATACCAAAACAAATGAAAGAACATGGACTTACAGAAAATAACATAAAATTTTCAGATGAGGCCATTTTTAAAATTATTAAAAATTATACAAGAGAAGCAGGTGTGAGAAATTTAGAAAGAGAAATTGCTAATATATGCAGGAAAGTAACAAAGAAAATTGTAGAAACAAAGAAAGAAGGTCCTTATTTAATAACAGTAAAAAACTTAGAAAAATATCTTGGACCAGAAAAATATTCATCTATTGAAATTGAAAAAGAAAACAAAATTGGAGTTGCAACAGGTATGGCATGGACAGAATATGGAGGAGAAATTATTTTTACAGAAGTTTTAATTATGAAAGGAAAAGGAGATTTAATTTTAACAGGACAACTTGGAGATGTAATGAAAGAATCTGCTCGTGCAGCTTTAAGTTATGTAAGGGCTCATTCAGAAGAATTTGGTATAAGTCCAGATTTTTATAAAGAGGTTGATATTCATATTCATGTCCCTGAGGGAGCAATACCAAAAGATGGTCCTTCTGCAGGAGTTACAATTATTACTGCTCTTGTTTCTTCTTTAACAAAAAGACCTGTTGATGCAAATTTGGCTATGACAGGAGAAATTACATTACAGGGAAAGGTTTTAAAAATTGGTGGTCTTAAGGCGAAGATTCTTGCTGCCCAGAGAGCAGGCATTAAAAAGGTAATTATTCCTAAGGAAAATGATAAAGATCTCGTTGAAATACCAAAAAAAATAAAGGAGTCTCTTGAAATAATTGAAGTTGAAGATGTAAAGGAAGTTTTAGAGCATGCTTTATTAAACAGGAGGGAATATGAAAAAACATAAACTTTTCACACCAGGGCCAACAAGTATTCCAGAAGAAGTCCTTCTTGAAATGGCAAAACCTATTATGCATCATAGGACAGAAGAATTTTTAAAAATAGCGAAAGAAGTTTTTGAGGGACTTAAATATTTATTTCAAACAAAAAATGATGTTTTTATTCTCGCATCTTCAGGGACAGGAGCAATGGAAAGTAGTATAGTTAATCTTTTTTCTAAAAGCGAAAAGATAATTGTAATAAATGGAGGTAAGTTTGGAGAAAGATTTGTAGAAATAGGAAAAGCATATGAACTCAATGTTGTTGATATCAAAGTAGAATGGGGAAAATCCTTATCTAAAGAAGAACTTGAAAAAATAATAGAAGAAAATAGAGATGCAAAAGGAGTTTGTGTAAATTTATGTGAAACCTCAACAGCAACCCATTTTGATGTAAAAGGATATGGAGAAATTATATCTAAATATCCAGATATAGTTTTTATTGTTGATGCAATTAGTTCTCTTGGAGCAATTCCATGTTATATGGATGAATGGAAAATAGATTGTTTATTAACTGGATCTCAGAAAGCATTTATGCTTCCACCAGGACTTTCTTTTATTTCATTAAGTGAAAAAGCATGGGAAAGAGTTGAAAAATCAAATCTTCCAAAATATTATTTTGATCTTAAAAAATATAAAAAATCACTTGAAAAATTTGATTTTCCATTTACAATACCAGTATCTTTAATTGTGGGCTTAAGGAAATCAATACAGATAATAAAAGAATACACTCTTGAAAAAATATGGGAGGAGCACAAAAAAAGGGCAACTGCGACACGAGAGGGTATTTTAGCAATGGGATTATCGCTTCTTTCTTCCTGTCCATCAGATGCAGTTACTGGAGTTATATTGCCGGAAGGTATAAATGGAGATGAACTTATAAAATTCATAAGGAAAACATATGGTATTTCAATAGCAGGAGGACAGGATAAACTTAAAGGTAAAATTGTAAGAATTTCACATCTTGGATGGCAAGACGAATTTGATGTTTTGACTGCAATAACTGCTGTTGGTGTTGGACTTGAAAAATTTGGTTATAAACTTAATATTGAAAAAGGAATAGAAAAAGCCAAAGAGATTTTATTTTCTCATTAATTTTATGAAGGGAAAAGAATTAGATTTTGAAGATAAACTTTGGAAGGGAGCTGATAAGTTAAGAAAAAAGATCGAGGTTCACGAGTATAAGTATGTTGTTTTAGGACTTATATTTTTAAAGTATTTATCATTTGCCTTTGAAGAAAAAAAGATAAAAATTTTAAAAGAAAAATCTTCATCTGAGAAATTCATAGAGAAAATTTGTGAAGATAAAGACGTTTATCTTGCAAATGGCACTCTTTATGTCCCTGAAAAGGCAAGATGGGAATATATAAAGAAAAACGCCAATCAACCAAATATTGGAGAAATAATAGACAAAGCAATAGAAATTCTTGAAGAAGAATATCCAAGGCAACTAAAAGACATTATTCCAAAAATTTATTCAAAAGTAAATCTTGATCCTTATGATTTATCTTATCTCATAAATCTTTTCTCTGAAATTGAATTTGATGATGATCACTTTGGCAAAGACATCTTTGGAAGAATTTATGAGTATTTCCTTGGTAAATTCACTGAAGCAGAAGGAAGAAAAGGTGGTGAGTTTTATACTCCTCGTTCATTAACAAAACTTATTGTAGAAATCCTTGATGTAAAAGAAGGTAGAATTTTTGACCCTGCCTGCGGTTCTGGAGGATTTTTTGTATCTGCCTTAGAAAAACTTGAAAAAGAAGAAATTGAGAAAGAAAGATTATCAATTTATGGACAGGAATCAAAGGAATTTGTCTGGAAAATGTGCAAGATGAATTTGGTAATAAGAGGTACAGAAGGAGATATAAGATGGGGTGATTCTTATCATGATGATAAATTTTTTGATTTAAGAGCAGAATATGTTGTCTCAAATCCACCTTTTAATGATAGTGGCTGGGGAAGAGATAGAATAAAAGAAAATGATCCAAGATTTAAATATGGCCTTCCGCCAGAAAACAATGCAAATTATGTATGGATACAACATTATATTTATCATCTTGCACCTAATGGAAAAGCAGGTTTTGTTATGGCAAACGGAGCTTTATCTGTGGGAGGGATTGAAGGAGAAATAAGAAAAAAGATAATTGAAGATGACCTTGTTTATGGAATAATAGCAACTCCACCAAAGATGTTTTACACTGTTTCTCTTCCTGCTTCCTTATGGTTTTTGAGGAAATCAAAGCCAGAACATATGAGAGGGAAAATTCTTTTTATCTATGCTAAAAAATTATTTAAACCAATATCAAGGAGACAAAATATTTTTGTAGAAGAACATATAAAAAAGATTGTTGAAAAATTCAGGATGTTTGAAAAAGGAGAAAATGAAGAAAAGATAAACGAAGTTGGATTTTCAAAGGTTGCCAGTTTAGAAGAAGTTGCAAAAAATGGCTATGTTTTAACTCCTGGTAGGTATGTGGGTGTTAAACTTGAGGAAGAGGATATTCCTTTTGAAGAAGCAATGAAAAACTATTCAGAAGAACTTTCCAAACTTTTAGAGGAAGAAGAAAAACTTAAAGAAAAGATTAAAGAAGTTTTTAAAGCATTAGGATGGGAGATATGAAAAATGACAGAAGAAATAATTAAAAAAATTGTGAATAGAATATGTGAAGAGAATAAAATTAAGGTTTTGAAGATTATTCTCTTTGGTTCACGAGCAAGGGGAGATTATAAGGAAAGAAGCGACTGGGATTTACTTATTGTAATTAATAAGAAACTTTTAAGAGAAGAAAGGTTAAAAATTTCCCATCTTATAAGAAAGGCACTTGCCGATGAATTTATACCCTGTGATGTTCTAATTAAGTCAGAAGAGGAGTTTGAAAAAAGGAAAGGTGTAATTGGTAGTGTTATAAGAAGTGCGATTGGAGAAGGGATTATTTTATGATAGAAGAAGAAATTAAAAAATGGTTAACAAAGGGATTAAATGATTTAAAAACTGCTGAAATTTTAATAAATTTACCTGAAGAAGAGATAGTTACAGATACTTTATGTTTTCATTGCCAGCAGGCTGTTGAGAAATTTTTGAAGGCTTTTCTTGTTGCTTCAAGTGTAGAATTTGGAAGAGTTCATAGTATTGAGTATTTGATTAAACTTTGTGAAAAGATAGATAAAGAATTTGAATTTCTCTACGATATAACAGCAAATTTAACCGATTATGCAATAGATGTAAGATATCCTGATGAATTTTATATACCAACAATTGAGGAAGCAAAAAAGGCATTTGAATCAGCACAAAAAGTAAAAGAATTTATTTTTAAAAAGTTAAAAATAAGTGAAAGAGATTTAAAATGAAATTCCACTGGGAAACCGAATTTAAGGAAACAGAAATTGGAGAGATACCGAGGGATTGGGAAGTTAGAGAATTAAGGACTTTAGTAATAGATATTATCAAGGGTAGAACTCCTCGGAAAATATATGGAAATGTCCCATATTTATCAGCAAAATATTTAAGAGGTGAAGAAGAGCCTGAAGGATATTATGAGGAGAATGCAGGAATACTTGCGGATAAAAGTGATATTATAATTTTATGGGATGGTTCAAATGCTGGTGAAATTTTTAAGGGGGAAAAAGGGTTACTTGCTTCTACAATGTGTAAATTTGTTTTTGAAAAAAATATTGAGAAGAATTTTCTCTACTTTGGATTAAAATTAAATGAGGATAAACTAAAAGATGCCAAGTCAGGTACAGATGATAGGCATGTTGATAAAGATTATCTTTTAGCGATCTCTATCCCATATCCACCCCTTCCTGAACAAAATCGCATTGCGACTGTTTTATCCTATTTTGATGATTTGATAGAAAACAAGAAAAGGCAGAATGAAATTTTGGAAAAAACAGCAATGGCAATATTCAAAAACTGGTTCATTGACTTTGAACCATTTAAAGATGGCGAATTTGTTGATAGTGAGTTAGGAAAGATACCTAAGGGGTGGGAAGTGAAGAGATTAGGTGAAATTACAATAGGATTTAAAGGTGTATCTTATAATTCACCCGATACTTGTTCAGAACCACAAGGAGATATTTTTATTACCTTAAATAATTTTATTCGTGGAGGTGGTTTTAAAACAGAATACATTTATTATATTGGAAATAGAGCGAAAGAGCAACATAAAGTAAAAGAAGGGGATTTAATTATAGCACTCACTGATATAACTTATGAAGCAAAGGTTGTTGGTGCTCCAGCATTTGTTTTTTTACCAGAAGAATATGATTTTGGTATTATATCTTTAGATTGTATGAAATTGCAGCCCAATTATGAGTATCTTAAATTATATCTATATTTACATTTAAAACAAACACAAGAAGAAAATTCTACTTTTGCTAATGGTGTAAATGTTTTACATCTCAATGTAAGATTGTTTATGCAAAATAAAATAATAGTTCTTCCCCCTCCTCCCATCCTCCAAAAATTCCATTCCCTTGTTGAACCATTATTTCAAAAAATCATTTTTAATCAAAAACAAATTATGCTTTTAAGAAAAATCAGGGATAAACTTTTGCCTTTACTTGTTTTTGGAAAATTAAGGGTGGAGGAGGTATGAAGAAGGATGGAAATAATATTTTAAAAATATTGGTATTTGCGCAATCTAAAGGTTGCGGCTACCTGTTTAATATTTTGGATTTAATATTTTTGGTAGCAACATGCTTTAGCCTGCAGGACATAACGCACCTGAAGGGTGCGGCTACCATTATGGACAAAATTATAGGAGATGTTATTATGAGAGTGAATGAATGTTTTACAAATTTCCGAAATGGAGGTGAAGTAACATGATAGAGAAATCTTGTTTTTTTATGTTATGTACCAATTCAACAGAAGAAGAATGTCTTACAAGAAATTTATTTGGTGAACGTGAGTGGGCCTTACCATATCTAAAAACAATAAAAATTGGAGATATTGGATTTTTATTAAATGTTTCTAAAGATGAACTTCTCGGTATATTTATCGCAAAAAGTGAAGCTGCGCTCAATATAGAACCTGAAGCTTGGGGAGGCGAATTTCCTGCCCAGATAAAAGTTGAACTCATCGGTGAATTACAGAGAATAAGCAATGCTTCACAAAAACTGAAGGACTTTCTTGAGTTGAAAAAAGTAGATAGAGGGGCTTTTTCATATTTTGTTACTAAAATGAAAACGTATGGTCCAGACATTACTAATAAGGTTCTATCACTTTTTATAATACCTACTAATTTTGAATCAGAATTGCAAGAACTTAAAGCAACTTCCGCTTCGTCGGAATTTTCATTGGCTAATGTAGCAGGTTTAGATGAAATAAAGCAATTTGTTTATCAGAGAATAATTGCACCTTTTGAAGATGAAGAACGTGCCTATAGACTAAAACTTAAAATCGGAGGCGGAATATTACTTGTTGGTCCTCCAGGAACAGGAAAAACGCTAATTTCACAAGCTATTGCAAAAAGTATAGAAGCAAAATTTATAGAAATTAGTCCATCTGTAATTGCAGGATACCCCGGTGAGGCGGAAAAAAGATTAGAAAAAATTTTTGATGACTTAAAGAAAGAGCCAAGAGCAGTCTTATTCCTCGACGAAGCAGAATGGATACTCAGTGAAAGAACAGGTGAGGGATCAACTATAATGACACGACTTAAACCTCTTCTTTTGTCACTATTGGGCAAAATTTTTAAAGAGAGAACAAAACCTATTATTGTTATTGCTGCAACCAATAAACCAGAACTTATAGACCCTGCTTTTCTTCGTCCAGGGAGATTTGATAGAGTTTTTTACGTTAGATTGCCAAATGAGCAAGCACGAATTGAAATTTTAAAACTCCAACTTAAAGATAGAAAACATAACCTTAGAGATGAAGATATTAAGGAAATCGCTAAAAAATTAGAAGGATATTCTGGGGCAGATATTGAAAATATAGTTGATGAAGCTAGTTTTAAAGCTTTTGAAAAAAAAGACATAATAAAAAAGGAATTCATACTTGACGCTATTAACAGAATTCCAAAATCAGTTGGTGATGAAGAAATTCAAAGATACGAAGAGTGGGCACGTAATCGTAATTTATTGGGACGATTATGAGAGCACAACTTACTGAAGATTATATGGTTGAACAGCCGGCTATAGAGTGGTTTAAGGAGATTGGCTATAGTTATATTCATGGCTCAGATTTAATTCCAGATAATGAAGAAAGGGAATCCTATAGAGATGTTATTTTAAAGAAAAGATTCTTATCAGCAATCAAAAAGATTAATCCTTGGCTTGATGATAGAAAATCAGAAGAAGTTTATAAGAAAGTTAAAGATCTTGACCATCCTGATTTTATAATGAAAGGTAAAATCTTTTATGAACTTTTAACAAACGGAGTAAGAATTACATTTAAAGAAGAAAAGGAAGAGAAAACAAGAATTGTTAAATTAATAGATTTTGAAAATCCAGAAAATAACGATTTCCTTATCGCAAACCAGTTTAAAGTTGAGTATCAATATGAAAAAGATTGGTATAGGAAACCAGACCTTGTCGTTTTTATAAATGGTCTTCCAATTGCAATTTTTGAATTTAAAAATTTTAATACAAATGAAACAGCAAAGGATGCGTATAATGACCATAAAATAAAGATGAAAAATATTCCACAACTTTATATATATTCTCAGATTCTTGTTGCTTCAGATGGGTATGAAACAAGATATGGTTCACCTACAAGCGATTGGGAAAGATTTTTTATCTGGGAAGGTATTTCAAGTGATGATGATTTAAAAGTAGAGGAAATTGCAGAAGGTTTCAATCGCTATTTTTATAATGAAAAAGAAATAACATCTCTTGAGGTTTTAATAAAAGGGCTTTTCAGAAAAGAACATATTATTGATTATATCAACGATTTTATTTTTTATGAAAAAATTGGAGAAAATTATGAGAAAAAGATTGCTATATTTCATCAGTTTTATTCGGTTAAAAAAGCGGTTGAAAGAACCAAAAAGTGTATATTAGAAGGGAAAAATCCTGAAGAAAGGAGGATAGGCGTTATCTGGCATACTCAGGGTTCTGGAAAATCTCTTACAATGTTATTTTATGCAAGAAAAACTTTAAAGGTAAAAGAACTTGAAAATCCCTTGCTTTTATTTATCACTGACAGAAAAAATCTTGATGAACAACTTTATAGTCTTTTTTCTCAAATGCCGATTGTAAAGCAGGCAGAAAGTATAAAGGATTTACAGGAAATTATTATAAAAACAGCAGGAGGAATAATTTTTGCCACAATCCAGAAATTTGGAAAAAGAAATGTGGAGGAATACCCATTTTTAACAGATAGGAAAAATATAATTGTGATAGCAGATGAGGCGCACAGAAGCCAGTATAGAGAACTTGCTCAAAATTTAAGAAATGCAATTCCAAATGCATCTTTTATGGGATTTACAGCAACACCTATTGAACTTGCTGACCGAGACACATATCTTGTATTTGGCGAGCCAATAAGTATTTATTCAATGGATAAAGCATTAAGACATAAAGTGATTGTTCCCATTTATTATGAGGCAAGACTTGTGAAATTACATCTCACAAATGAATTTATTGATGAAGAATTTGAAGAAATCTCAGAATCTCTTGAAGAGGAAGAAAAGGAATATTTAAAAAGAAAATATGCAACACTTGAAAGATTGATTTTAAATCCCGAAAGAATAGAAAAGATAGCAAAAGATATAGTAGAGCATTTTAACAAAAGGACTCAAGAACTCGAAGGAAAAGGTATGATCGTTGTTATTTCAAGGAAGGTTGCTGTAGAACTTTATAATGCAATTCAAAAGATTCCAGATGCCCCTTCTATTGAAATTGTAATGTCCGGTAATAAGCAAAGAGATCCTAAGGAATTTCATCCCCATATTAGAAATAAATATGAAATGGAGGAAGTCCTTAACAAATTCAAAAATCCAGATAAAGACCCAAAAATGGTAATAGTAGTTGATATGCTTTTGACTGGTTTTGATATTCCTTGCCTTCATACAATGTATTTTGATAAACCGATGAAAGACCACAACTTGATTCAAGCAATAGCAAGAGTAAACAGGGTTTTTAAAGATAAGCCAGGAGGTCTTATTGTTGATTATATAGGTATCGCTGATGATTTAAGAAAGTCATTAAGTAGATATACAGTTGAAACTATTGAAAAAGTTTTAACTGACATAGAAAAGGTTATAAATTTACTAAAAGAAAAATACGATATTGTCTCCTCAATGTTTTATGGTATTGACTATAAAAACTGGAAAATATTGAAACCAGAAGAACTTTCCCAATTAACAGTTTCAGCATATAATTTATTGGATACTGAAGAGAAAAAGAAGAATTTTATAAAAAATTTTGTTGTTTTAAAGAAAATTTATGCTCTTACAAGCCCTCATCCTGAAACAATCAAAATTAAGGATGATATAAGATTCTTTGAAATGATTAAAAAAATGATTGTAAAGTATTCAGCACCAAGACCGGAAATATCAAGGGACATTGAGTACGAAATAAATCAATTGATTTCAAAAAGTATATCAGCCGAAGAACCTGTAGATATATTTTCTCTTCTTCAAAAAGAAAAACCTGATATTTCAATACTTGATGAAGAATTCCTTTTACAGTTTAAAAATATAGAGTATAAAAATTATGCGATTGATTTACTTAGAAAACTTTTAGAAGGTGAACTTAAGGTAAAAATAAGAAAGAATCCTTTAAGATACAAATCACTATACAATAAACTCAAAAGATTAATAGAAAAATACAATTTTAAAATTTTGGATACCGCTGAAGTTATTGAAGAATTGATACAGATTGCAAAAGAAATTAAAAAAATCATTGCAGAAGGAGAAAAATTAAATTTAACTGAAGAGGAACTTGCATTTTATGATATACTTTCAAATGAAAAAGATATCTTTATAAATGAAAAAGTTATTATAGAGATTGCAAGAGAAATTGTAAAAAGATTGGGTTATTACACTAAAATAGTTGATTGGAACAAAAAAGAAACATTAAGAGCAAAAATTAAGATGGAAGTAAAAGAAATTTTAAGGAGTATAGTTGAGGAAAATGTTGAGTATGAAATTATTGATAAAATCTCTAATAAAATATATGAACATGCCACAATACTTTACGAATAAGGATTTTATACAATTGCAATAGGATAAAAATTTCCCTTTACTTTTTCTTCAATTTTCTATACAATTTTAGAATGGAAAAGTTAAGCAATTTAATTTTTGAAAGATTAACTAAAAACAAAGAAATTTCAAGAGAATTTTTGGGTTATTTAGAAGGATGGATAAGTATAAGTGGAAATTTGTTTCTTTTTTTCATAAAAATTTTATTTGGTATCATTTTAAAAAGTATTTCATTAATTAGTGAAGCATTCCATTCTTTATCAGATGTATTAACTTCAATAGTTGTTATTTTTTCATTTAAATTAAGTAAAAAACCACCAGATAGCAAACATCCATTTGGTCATGGGAGGATTGAGAAAATTGGTACTTTGATTATATCTTTTCTTTTAATTTTTGCCTGTATAGACCTTTGTAAGATTTCTATTTTAAGAATAAAAAACCCTCAAACAATCCAGCCAGGAATTTTTATAATTTTATTCATGTTTTTTTCTACTATTTTTAAAGAATGGATGACAAAATTTTCTTTTTATCTTGGTAAAAAAATAAATTCAGATATTTTAATTGCTGATGGATGGCATCATAGATTGGATGGCATTGCTTCATTTATTGTTGGAATTGGTTTAATTTTTATGAAATATGGTTTTTATCATTTAGATGGGATTTTAGGAATTTTTGTGGTCTTACTCCTTTTATGGATTGCTTATGACTTAATTAAAAAGACATCAAGTTTCTTAATTGGAGAGGCACCTGATAAAAATACAATTGAAAAGATAAAAGAAGTAATTTCTTTAAATCCTGACGTTTTAAGTTTTCATGATATAAAAGTTCACGATTATGGAAATAAAAAAATAATATCTTTACATATTGAAGTGGAAAAAAATATTTCATTAAAACAAGCACATGATATAGCACTTGAAATTCAAGATAAAATAAAAGAAAATATAGAAAATTCTGAAGTTTCTATTCATATAGACCCAATTGGTGAAAGGGAAGACTAAATTTTTTTAATAGAATTAAAACGTTTTAAAAATATTTGACACAAATTAAAATTTATGCAATAATTTAAATAAAATAAAACGATTAAAATGAGACAAAAAGAAATAGCAGAATTAGTTGGGGTTTCAGTCGCTACTGTTTCACTTGCTTTAAGGGATTCAGACAAGGTAAATAAGAAAACAAAGGAGAAGATAAAGAGAATAGCAGAATTGTTAAATTATAAACCTAATGAAATTGCAAGAAGTTTGGTTTGTAAAAAAACAAATATAATAGGAATTATAATCCCTAATTTTTCTATTACTTATTACACTGAATTTGCCTATGCTCTACAGAACAACTTAAGAAAGAAAGGTTTTTTTAGTTTAATTATGTCAGGAAATAAAGAAAATATAAAAGAAATAATTGAGATGTTTTTAAGATGGAGAGTAGAAGGAATTATAACGAATAAGATTGGTTTTGAAATATTGAGAGCAGTTAAAACAGGAATACCTGTTGTTTTATATGAAAAAGTTGAAGAGGGTGATTATGTATCTGTTAATAAATTTGAAGGTGGATATAAGGCAACAGAGCATTTAATAAAAATTGGATATAGAAAAATTGGTTTTTTATGTAGTCCTTATTTTGAGGAAGAAAGAACAAGGGGTTATATTGAAGCATTAAGTGATTATGGAATAAGTATTGACAAAAAAATTATATTTTCAGGTTTAGGATATTTTGAAGAAGGATATAAAGGTGCTAAAGAATTGTTAAAAAGGGGTGTTGAAGGAATTTTTTGTTTAAATGATGTTTCAGCAATAGGAGCAATAAGAGCATTAAAAGAGGAAAATGTAAGAATCCCAGAGGATATAGGAATAGTTGGATTTGATAATATTGAAGAGAGTAAATATATCTATCCTTCATTAACAACGGTAAATCAACCTAAGGAAAAAATAGCAGAGAAAATAGTTGAAATATTACTAAAAAAATTAAATGAAAGAACAGAAAGAAGTCAAATTTTAATTGATCCTGAATTAATAATAAGAGAATCGTGTGGATATAAAAAAAGAAAGGGGGTGAAAATATGAAAAAGAAAGGATTTACTTTAATAGAATTACTTGTTGTAGTTGCAATAATCGCTATTTTGGCAGCAATGTTATTGCCAGCCTTAAGTAGAGCAAGGGAAAGAGCAAGGATAGCAGCATGTATTAACAATTTAAAACAAATAGGACTTGCAATAAATATGTATACTCAAGATTATGATGAATATTTGCCAGGATTTAGACCATTGGAAATGTCTTTGCAACATATGTGGTATCAACCTTATATCCTTGGGAAATATTTAAAATCAGGAGCAGATAAGCCTCAACATTACATTAAAATTTTAACGTGTCCTTCTGATAGAAAACCATCCACAACCTGGGGGAGTTATGGTGGCAACTGTCGTTTAGTAGTTCCTTCTTCTCCTTACAGAATGTTGAAGTATTCAAAAATAAAGAATCCAAATAAAAAAATTTTGATGATGGATACCGGCTGGCCTACAATCTCTTATCATACAGTTGGAGATGTTTGGCAGGGATATGGAATATATATTTCTAACAGACACGGAAGTTTTGGTGGAACCACTTATGAAGGTGGAGTAAATGTTCTATGGTGTGATTTTCATGTAGAATGGAGAAAATATAATCCTTCCAGATTAATCAGAGTTGGAACAGTTGATTATATTGCCGATTTCCCTTGCTATATTATAAGTAATGAAGATTATTGGTATCCAGATAGATAAAAAATGAGAAAAGAAATAATTTTGTTTCTTTTAGTTTTAAAATTTTGTTTTTGTTATGAAATTAATTTTATTGAAAAAAACTTGCCTTCAGAAGTGAAAGTTTTTTCTTTTATAGATAGTGAAAATGGAGCGAAATTTGAGAAAGAAGGAGATTTTATAGAAATTCCATATAAATTTTTTCCAAAAGAAAAAGGGATGGTAAAAATAGAGTTTTTAATTCCAGAAGCAAAATATAGAGATCAAACAATATGGAGAATCTATACCAAAAATGGAGATGGTTTTTCTCTTGGAGTTAATGGAAAAGGTGTGGCATGGGGATATTATTGTAGAGGTGAAAATAAATGGATATATTTGACTTTTAAACTTAAAGATGAAGAAATAGGTAAATGGAATGAGATAAAGTTGATATATAAATCAGGAGAGAGCTTTGAAATATATTTCAACAATGAAAAAAAATGTAGTGAAAAAATACTTAAAAAATTCAATTTTGTAGAGGATGGTGTGCAAATATTAGGAAACGATGTGTCAAAAAAGCAACCTTTTTTGGGATATATTAAGAAAATAAAAATTGATGAAAATATAGAAGAGGTTGAAAATATAGTTGAAATAAATAATAGAGAAATTATTATAAAGTTTAAAAATGATGGCAATCTATATGGAGTGTTTTATAAAAATGAGGAAATTATTAGAGGGAACGGAGAAGATTTATGGAAAATTAATATAAAAAAGCAAGAAAAAAGATATGCAATTTCCCCTAAAACTTTTAAAAAGGTAAATTTTGAAAAAAATGAAGATGGAGAAACAAATTACATAAAATGGAATTACAAAGAATTAATATTCCCAGAAATAGATGGATTTGTTGAATATAGGATTTTTTTGAAAAAAAAGGTTGCAGAAATTTCTTTTGATATTAATTGCCATTTTAACTTTAAAGATAAGGAAAGTAGCATATGGGAAATTATATATCCCAATTTTTTCATAATGCCTATTGGAAATGAGCCCCTAAATAATTATATTGTTTTTCCTTATAGTTATGGAGGGAAATTATTAAAAGATCCATTTTATTCATATTTAGATAAAGAAAAAATTTTTGAGAGATATCTTTACCCTTCAGGTTCCTGTTTGATGCAATTTTTTGCAATTTATAATGATAAAAACCAAACAGGTATTTATTTTTCACCTGAAGATTCTTCTGCAAGTGATAAAGAATTTGGTTTTTATATATATCCGAAAAATAAAACTATCAATTTTTATTTAAAAATATTTCCAGAAAACAGAATAAGTACAAAAGAATATAAATCTCCGTATCTTTTTAAAATAATTTTCTACAAAGGGACATGGTATGAGGCCTCTCAGATTTATAGAAATTGGTTTATAAAACAGGAATGGTGCCGGAAAGGACCTGTATATTTTAGAAATGATATTCCCGATTGGGCAAAAAGAATGTGTTTAATAGTCAAAATAAATGGGGACTGGAAAAAAGATGAAAAAGAAAACAGGATTATTTTTGAGAATATATTTGAAAATATTTCTGAACTTTATAATTTTATAAGATATCCTTTTGTAAATGTGCTATATCAATGGAAAAAATTTTATAAAGAAAAATCTGCAAGAGATAAACCAGATTGTTTAGCCCACCATGGTAATTTAGATATACCCTTAATCACAGATGTTATTCCAGAAATTGTAGAAAGATTAAATAAAAAAGATATCTATACTATTGCTTATTTAAATGCAAGAATGTATGACTATAAATGGGATGAAGAAGATGCCAAAAATGCAGAAAAATGGACAGTAAGAAATGTAGAAGGTAAAGTCTCTCTTTATAGTGAAAATAGTCCTTTCTGGGATATGTGCTGGTATACTGACTGGTGGCAAAATAGATTTTTAAATTTATGTAAAGAAGCAATTGAAAAACTGAAAGTGAAAGGAATATATCTTGATAGTTTTGGGAGAAGACAAAATGAATGTTTTTCTGCAGAGCATGGTCATTTTCAAGGAGGAGGAAATTTGTGTGTTATGAGTCAGAGAAAATTTGCAAGTAGATTAAGAGAAGAGTTGAAAAGGATAGATAAGGATATTATATTATTGAATGAGGGTGGAACAGAAACTTATTGTGATTTGATAGACATTGTTCTTTTCTCAAATAATATAACACCAAATTATATACCATTAAGAAGAGCAGTATTTGGAGATTATCAAATGGGACATGGAAGAAGAATAACGGAACAGCACTTTAAAGATCCAGTTAAATTCTATGTTGAAGTTAGTACCTTATTTCTTGATGGAAGTATAATAGGTAGACTTTTTGCAGATGAAATTATTTTGCATTTGCCTTTGAAAGAAGGGTTTAAAAAGAATTTAAATATGTATAACAAATTGTGGAAGAAATTAAAAGAAATATGTGATTATTCAATTGTAGGTATTGAATATTTAAGGTTAGGAAAATTTTTAAAACCACCGCTGGTTAAAATTGAGGAAAAAATAAAATATGTTGATGATAAATTAGGGGAAATAGAAGTTCCTGCTGTTGATGGAAGATGTTATCTTTCCTATAAAGATGGAAGTATAGGTATTATATTTTTTAACAGAAATCCAGAAAAAGAATATGTATTTGATTATGAGTTTAAGGATTTCAGAGAAGAAAGTGAAGAAAAAAAAGAAAAGTTTAAAATTTTTCTTCTCAAATCAACTGGTGAAAAGATAAAAATAAAGGAAAATATAGAAAACTATAAAGAAAAAATAAGGATTTTGCCAGGAGAAATTAAATTTTATGTCATTTCTTTCAATTAAGAATAACTTTACATAAGAAAGAAAAATAATCATATTTAAACTGACAAAGGGTTGAAAAAATTTTTTTAAAGTAGTATAATATATAAATAAAGGACCCGTAGCTCAACGGCAGAGCAGCGGACTCATAATCCGTTGGTTGGTGGTTCGAATCCGCCCGGGTCCATTTTTAGATTTATAAAGGGGGGACAAAATGAAATTTTCAGGAATAAGTGACGAAGCAGGACAGGCAATTGAAATTCAAATTAAAGCCCATAAAGAACTTGGGTGGGAATATATGGAAATAAGAAATGTAGATGGAGAAAATTTGACGATGATGAGCGATGAAAAATTTGAAGAAGTTTATAGAAAAGTAAATGAAAATGGTATGAAAGTTTCCTGTTTTGCAAGTTGTATAGCGAACTGGGCAACAAAAATTTCAGGCGATTTTAAAAAAGATTATGACGAATTAAAAAGAGCAATCCCGAGAATGAAAAAATTTAATACAAAATATATAAGAGTTATGTCCTGGCCAAATGATCCTGATAATCCTTGGTCAGAAGAAAAATGGGCAGAGGAAGTAATAAGAAGGATGAAAGAATTGACAAAAATAGCAGAAGACGAGGGAATAATTATAGTTCACGAGAATTGCTCTGGATGGGGAGGTTTAAGTCCAGAAAATATGGTAAGGTTAGTTAAAGAGATAAATTCTCCAAATTTTAAATTATTATATGATACAGGAAATGTTCTTCATTATAATAAAGAAGTTGATCCATGGGATTTTTATTTAAAAGTAAAACCTTATGTTGAATATGTTCATATAAAAGATTACAATAAAGAAGAAAAAGCAACTTTCCCTGGAGAAGGAGAAGCAAAAGTAAAGGAAATTCTTATTGATTTGAGAAATTCAGGTTATGATGGATTTATTTCAATTGAACCACATATAGCAAGTGTTGTTCATGAAGGGAAAGTAGGGGATCCAGAAATTACATATAAAACTTATATTACATACGGTAGAAAATTAATGGACCTTTTAAAGGATTGATATGTTATGTTTTAAGTTCTTTTTCAATTTTCTTTAAACATTGATAAGTTATCTCATCTTTAAATTTATCATATATTTTTTTCATTGCCTTATATGCTTCATAAGTTTTTCCCATACTTTTTAATTTATGAGGATATAATCTAACGTAAGGAATTGTCCCAATAACGTAAACAATTTTAAATGCTCGAAGGGCTTCCTCGTCATTGCCGAAAGCATTCCACATTATACCTTCTTCAAGATATAATTTAAAATTAAAAGGATTATACCATTGTCCAAGTTTTAAAGTTTTTATAGCAGAATTTAATTTTTTTTCGTCTTTTTTTGCAATTGCCTGACTCCATTCAAGCCATGCTTTTAAAATATAGGCATCAACTTCTTCAGGTTTTAATTTTGTTATTCTTCCTAAATATTTTTCAGCAAGATTATATTTTCCAAAATGAAATGCTCTGTCTGCTTTAATCCATAGAATATTGATTATTCTTAATTCATAAAACTTAATAAGAATAACACCAGATATAAGGATAGAAAGATAAATCAATATTTTTTTTCTGCTCATTTTTATATTTTATTCAATATTTTTGTAATTTCTTTTTCTATTATATCAGGAAGTCCAAGAATTTCAATATTAATGAAACCTCTTATTATTAACGATTGGGCTTCTTCTTCCGGAATTCCTCTACTTGCAAGATACTCTATTTCTTCTTTTTTTATTTTACCAATTGCTGCTTCATGAGTTAAATCAACATCCTGGTATAATGTTTCAAGTTCTGGGATTGCGTAAATTGTCCCCTTTTCTGTCAATAATAATCCTTTACATTCAAGATGTCCACGAACATATGGGGAAATTGCTTTTATGTGTCCTCTTGCTATAACTGTTCCTCCATAATTTACACTTCTACTTATTATTTCTGCTGATGTGTTTTTATTTGCCAGAATACATTTACTTCCAACATCATGATATGAATTTGGGTAAGAAATAATAATTGAACTAAATCTTGCTTTTGAATTTTCTCCTTCAAGTATTGTACAGGGATACATTGTAATTTTTTTTACAGGCTTTAAACTTATATAATTTGATACAAAAATTCCATCTTTTTCAACTACTGTCACCCCTTTAGGTTCAACTGTTATGTCTTCCTTCCATGAATGTATCATTGTAAAATTCAAAAAGCCGCCACTGTGTACAAAAAATTCAGATATTCCAAGATGATAGGCATTTTCAGTTTCTTTTGCATTCGTACATCCTGTAATTATATAAACTTCTGCTTTTTCTTCTACAACTACTATATTATGTATTTTCTGTTTAAAATTATTTTTTTTAAGATATAGGCAAACTTGAATTGGGAAAATTACTTTAACTCCTTTTTTTACACGTATAAAATAACCTCCTTCTGTTTCTTTTTCAAAATCAATGGAAATTTTTTCAAAACCTTTTCCATAATATTTTTCTTTTACTTCTGGATATTTTTTAATTGCTTCTTCAATTGCTAAAATTTCAATTCCTTCATACAAAGATTTTGAAAGTAAAATTTCATTATCTTTCTGGAAAAAACTTCCTGCTCTTTGTTTTTCATTAAAATCGTATCCCACATAATTTGCTTCTTCAAATTCCTTCATTTTCTTTTCCATAGCATTTTTCACATTTTTCATATCCATATTTTCTTATCATCTCTAAAATTTTTTCAGGATTACTTTCACATGTAATTTTACCATCAATCATAACATAACCTCTATTACCTTTAATATATTCAAGAATATATCCTGTATGAGTTATAATTAATGCAGAGCAATTTCCTCTTTCTAAATAATCATTTAGAGTTTTTCCCATAACAGAAATATTTTCTATATCTACTCCAGATTCAGGTTCATCAAGTAAAAGAAGTTTTGGTTTCTGTAATAAAACTTGAAAAAGTTCAACTCTTTTAATTTCCCCACCAGATAGGTCAACATTTAAATCTCTTCTTAATAATTCATCCACTCTCAATTTCTCTGCCAATTCTTTTATCTCGTTTTCATTTTTACATAAATATTTTGCAAGTTGATAAATTTTAATGCCATAAATTTTGGGTGGATTTTGAAACATTATTCCTATTCCCAATTTGGCTCTTTCACTTATTTTTAATTCTGTAATATCTTTATTCTTAAAAAAAATTTTGCCATTCAAAATTTTATAATTGGAAATTCCAATTATTGTTTTTATTAAAGTTGATTTTCCAGAGCCATTGGGGCCAAAAATAAAAACTCTTTCACTCTCTTTTATCTCAATATTTATATTTTTTAAAATTACACTATCTCCACTTTTAACACTTAAATTATCAATTTTAAGCATTTTAAAAGAGTCCAATTATTTTGCCGTTTTTATCTATATCAACTTTTGTCCCTGCAGGCTCACTGGGAAGACCTGGCATAGTTCTCATTTCTCCACACAAAGGATATAAAAATCCTGCACCTGCTGAAATTCTTATATCTCTTATAGGTAATGTAAATCCCTTTGGAGCACCTTTTAAATTTGGATCATGTGAAAGGGAAAGATGGGTCTTTGCCATACATATAGGTAAATTTTCAAATCCCCATTTAGTATACAATTTTATTTTCTCTTCTGCTAAGGAAGAATATTCAACCTTTTCTGCTCCATATATTTTAGTTGCAATTGTTTCAATTTTTTTCTTAATCGGCCAGTTAAGTTCATATAAAAACTGAAAATTTTTCTCTTTTTCACATGCTTTTATTACCTTTTCAGCAAGTTCAAGTCCACCTTCTCCACCCTTTTCCCATACTTCACTTACTGCAACATCATCAGCCCCGAATTCAAGTGCAAGTTCTTTTGTCTTTTCTATTTCCTTTTCTGTGTCCGTTTGGAATTTATTTATTGCAACAACAACAGGTATACCAAAAATTTTAACATTTTCAATTTGCTTTTTTAAGTTACTTGCACCTTCTACAAGTGCAGGTATATTTTCTTCAATAAGTCCCTTGTCAAGTGGTTTTCCAGGGATAACCTTAAATTTTCCACTGTGTGCTTTTAGTGCTCTTATTGAACAAACCAGAACAACGCAGTCTGGTTTAAGTCCACTATATCTACATTTAATATTCATAAATTTTTCCATTCCACAATCTGCTCCAAATCCACTTTCTGTTACAACATAATCAGCAAGTTTTATAGCAATAAGATCTGCTATAATAGAACTATTTCCATGAGCAATATTTGCAAAAGGGCCTGCATGGACAAAAACAGGAGTGTGTTCAAGGGTTTGCATTAAATTTGGTTTAATAGCATCTTTAAGTAAAACAGTCATTGCTCCTGCTGCTTTTACATCTTCTGCTGTCACAGGTTTTTTATCATAAGTTTGAGCAACAATTATCTTTCCAAGACGTTTTCTTAAATCAAAGAGATCTGTTGTGAGAGCCAAAATAGCCATAACTTCGGAAGCAACTGTAATATCAAATCCTGTTTCTCTTGGAAATCCATTTTCTTTCCCACCTAAACCAATAATTATATGTCTCAAAAATCTATCAGAAACATCAACAACTCTTGGCCAAGTTATTGAAAGAGGATCTATATTTAAAGGATTGCCTTTATAGACTGAATTGTCAACAAAAGCAGCAAGTAAATTGTGAGCTATACCAACAGCATGGACATCCCCTGTTAAATGTAAATTAAAATCTTCCATGGGAATAACCTGTGAATAACCTCCTCCAGCAGCACCTCCTTTAATTCCAAATACAGGTCCAAGAGATGGTTGTCTTATACAGGTGAAAACTTTCTTTCCAAGTCTTCCAATTGCCTGAGATAATCCAATCGTAGTAACAGTTTTTCCTTCTCCAAGTGGTGTAGGGGTTATAGCAGTTACATCTATATATTTGCCATTAGGATTTTTTTCTATTTTCTTGAGAATTTCAAGAGAAACTTTTGCTTTGTAATTACCATACAATTCAAGATATTCCTCTTCTATTCCTGCAATTTCTGCAATTTCTTTAATATGTTTAATCTTCGCTTTTTGAGCAATTTCAAGATCACTTAACATAAATCCCCCCTTTTATAAATTAATAGTTTAAGTTTTTTTAAAAAATATGTCAATTTTTTATAATGCAGGACCTCACAAAAATAGGGTTTGACATAGGTTTTAAATTTTATTAATATTATTAGGTTAAAAAGGAGAAAAAAAGATGATAAGAATAGAAAGGGCAATTTTGAGTGTCTCTGATAAGACAGGTATTGTTGAACTTGCAAAATTTTTAAAAAAATATAATGTGGAAATTATATCAACAGGTGGTACTTCAAAGATATTAAAAGAAAATGGAATAGATTTGATTGAGGTTAGTCAATTTACTGGTTTTCCTGAAATTCTTGATGGTAGAGTTAAAACTCTCCATCCTAAGATTTATGGGGGAATACTTTCTATTAAAGATAAACCAGAACATATAAGACAAATGGAAGAAAATCAGATTAAACCAATTCAACTTATTGTCTGTAATTTATATCCTTTTGAAGAAACATTAAAAAAAGGGAAAGGTGAAGAAGAAATAATTGAAAATATTGATATAGGTGGCCCAACTATAATTAGAGCAGGTGCTAAAAATTATAAATATGTTTGTGTTTTAACAAATCCATCTTTATATAGAGAATTCATTGAAGAGATGGAAAAAAATAATGGATATATAAGTGAAGAATTTTCACTTAAATGTGCAAAAGAGGTTTTCAAATTAACATCAAAATATGATTTTTTAATTTTTTCTTATTTTGAAAGTAAATTAGAAAAAGAAATTTTACCAAAGGAAATTTATTTGAGATTGGAAAAGGTTCAGGATTTAAGATATGGTGAAAATCCTCATCAAAAAGGGGCTTGGTACAAATTTGTAAACAGAGAGTATAAAAGAGAAATCCTTCAAGGGAAAGAATTATCATTTAATAATCTTCTTGATATGGAAAGTGCGTATAATCTTGTCTGGCAGTTTGAAGAACCTTGTTGTGTTATAATAAAACATACAAATCCCTGTGGAGTTGGCAAAGGTGGCGATTTAATTTCTGCTTATGAAAAAGCCTTAGAATGTGATCCTTTAAGCGCATTCGGTGGAATTGTTGGATTTAATAGAAAGGTTGATAGAGAAATTGCTGAAATTTTAATAAAAAGATTTTATGAAATAGTTGTTGCTCCAGATTATGATGAAACTGCACTTGAAATTTTTAAAGAAAAAAAAGATTTGAGAATTATAAAATGTCCAGAAAAAATGAAATATGAATATGACTTTAAAACTCTTACAGATGGATTTTTAATTCAAACACCAGATGAAATAAATTATGAGAAATTTGAAGTTGTTACTGAAAAAAAACCTAATGAAGAAGAAATAGAGTCTTTGAAATTTGCATGGATTGTCTGCAAATTTGTAAAATCAAATGGAATAGTGATAACGACAAAAGACCAAACTCTTGGTATTGGAGCAGGCCAGATGTCAAGATATGATTCAACAAGGATTGCGGTAATGAAAATGAAGGATAATTTTAAAAAATTACCAAAACCAATTGTTCTTGCTTCTGATGCTTTTTTCCCTTTTCCTGATAGTATTGAAGTTGCCCACTCTGCAGGTGTGACAGCAATAATTCAACCAGGTGGTTCAAAAGCAGATCAAGAGATTATTAAAAAATGTAATGAATTAGGTATTTCAATGGTATTTACAGGAACAAGGCATTTTAAGCATTAAAAAATGAGAATCCTATTGATTGGTGATCTTCATTATAGAAGTGATGGTATTTCTTTAATTCCAGAGAGAAAAACAAAATATGGACTTGAATTTTTAAAAAGAATAAAAAGGAAGGTAAAAGAAAATATAGATATTGTAATAATGTGTGGAGATATTCTTGATGATGGTGAGAATCCAGAAAATGAAAAAGAATATTATGAAATAAAAAAAGTTATTGATGATTTTAATGTAAAAAAAACTCTCTGGGTTTTTGGAAATCACGATAAAAATCCTGAAAAATTTTATAATATTTTTGGCTCTAATAGTAAATATTACATTGACGAGGAATATGTTTTTTATGTTTTTTGTGATAAATATTTAGAAGGCGATGTCTGTTTAAGGGAAGAGAAAGAAATAGAGGATTTTATAAAAATTATTTCTCAAAATAAGGGGAAAAAGGTAATTGTAATCCAACATAATGTAATTTTACCCAAAATAGAAAGTGATTATCCTTACAATATAAGTAATGCAAAAGAAATTCATAATTTATACAAAAAAAATAACGTTTTTTTTTCAATAAGCGCTCATTACCATAAAGGAATTGAATTAAAAAAAATAGATGGTATTTATTATTTCACTTTATCAGCAGTATGTGAAGAGCCTTTTAAATATTATATTGTTGAGTTGAAAGATCCACCAAGTATAAAAACAGAATCTCTTAAAAATTCTGTTGAACTCGTTGATTATCACTGTCATACTGAATTTGGTTATTGTGCAGAGGATGTCAGTATGGAAAAAATTATTGAAAGATGTGATTTGTTAGGAGTAAAAAAAGTTTACTTCACTGAACATGCTGGACAATTATATCTTTCAAGAGAAGATTACTGGAAATATAAATTTTTTAGTGGAATAGATATTTTAAAAAGAGAAAGGGAGAGAAAAAAAGATAGAATCAAAGAGTATGTTGAAAAATTTAAAAATTTAAATACAGAAAAAGCAGGACTTGGAGTTGAAGTTGAAATTGATAAAGATGGAAAACTAACCTTATTGGATGAAGACAGAAAATATTTTGAAATTATTATTGGAGCAGTTCATTATTTGCCAGATGAATACTTTGTTAGTAAGAGTTTGCTTGAAAAAAAATTCATATGGGCAGTTGAAAAACTTGTAGAAAATAAAATTGATATACTTGCTCATCCCTTTAGGTTTTTTATAAGGAATAATTTAGAAAGTCCTAAAAATATCTATAGAGAAATTACAAAAATATTAAAAAGTGGCAATGTAAAAGCAGAGTTGAATTTTCATACAAATATTCCTGAACCAGAATTTTTTAGAATATGTATTGAAGAGGGTGTTGATATAGTTTTTGGTTCAGATTCTCATAATTTACTTGAGTTTGGAGATTTTTCTAAACATATTGATTTTATGAAAAATATTTTATATTAAAAGCCATTTTTTTAAATTCCCTATATTTGAAATTTCTCCATGTCCAGGATAAATTTCTATATTATCTGGAAAAATTAAAATTTTTTCTTTTATAGATTTAAGTAACATTTCTTCATTTCCAAATGGGAAATCAGTTCTTCCTATACCATCAGAAAAAACAGTATCTCCAGTAAATAAAATATTATTAAATTTTAAACAGATACTTCCAGGAGTATGCCCAGGAGTGTGTATGACTTCTAAAATAATTTCTCCAATTTGTATCTTTTCTCCATCACTTAATTCTACAATTTCATTTTTACATATGTATGGTAAAGAAAAAAAAGAGGATAAATTTTTTTCAGGATCTTTTAAAAACACCAAATCATTTTTATGTATATATGCAGGAAGTTCAAAAAAATTATTACCTCCTATATGATCAAAATGTCCATGTGTATTTATAATCATAATTGGTCTAAGTTCAAGTTTTTCAATTATTTTTTTTATTTTTTCTGCTTCGTCTCCAGGATCAATAATAGCACAAAGTTTTTCTTTTTTACAACCAATTATATAACAATTTGTGAAAAAATTACCAACAATAATTCTTTTTAAAATCATATTTTTCCCCAATTCATCTTTACAAAAAATTTTTAAAATAATAACATATTTTTAGAAAATGGTTAATTTTCTGGAAGTTTTGATTTTAAGTATTTTTGTTTTTTTTAGTTGTTATTTTCCAGGAAGAGTTATTGCAGAAAAATTAAAGTTAAAAGACACAGAAAAATTTGTTTTAAGTTTTGGTTTTAGTTGTTTTCTTTTTTATATATTAGGTTTTCTAATTTATGTTTTAAACCTGCCATTTCTTTTTAATTCCTTTTTGCTCTTAATTTTTTTAATAATCTCTGCTTTTTTTATTTATAAAAATAATTTAGTAATTGAGAAGGAATTACTTATTTTCTTTGCCCTTTTTTTACTTTTAATATTTTATCAATCTCTTATCCCTTTCTATTCAGGGGGAATGTGGTATTTTGATTGGTTTGAGCATTATTTAAGATGTGTCTTTTTTCTTTATAAATTGCCTCTAAATGTTTCTTTTATGGGATATATTGTTCCTGCCAGACCACCTTTATTTAATGTTGTTTGTTTTTTTTATCAATCTATTTTTGGAGATGAGTTTTATAAATATCAAATTATTTCTACTTTGTTAAATTTTCTTTTATTGCTTTCTATTTACTTATTCACTAAAGAAATCTTTAAAATTGAAAATAAAAATTTATTCACCCTTCTTTGTGGAATATTACTTTTAAATCCATATATTTTAAGACAGATTACTTATACTTGGACAAAGGCATTTTGTGCTTATTATACAGTTTGTGGTCTTTATTTTTATATTAAGTTTTTGAAAAATAAAGAAGAGATTTTTCTATACCTTTCAGCCTTTTTATTTGGAGCAGGATTTATTACTCATTTCTCTGCAGGTCCATATATTTTGCCTTTAATGATTTTCCTTTTTTTAAAGTCAATTCAGGATAGAAAAATTTTAAAAAATTTCCTTATTTTCAATTTAATATTTTTTATTACTATTTTCACCTATTTTTCATGGGCAATTAAAAACTACGGAGTTAAAAAAACATTTTTAAGTAATACTTCTTATCAACAGATGAAAATAGATATAGTCCAAAGAATAGAAAAGGATTTGAATAATCTGTATAAAACAATTTTACCAGTAATAAGTAAGGAGTATATAGATGCTTTTAAAAAAATATATAGTGATTTAAAATTTAGATTTTTCAATTACATTTTGCCTTTTTATTCTTCAAGTATACCAGGTAATCTAACAATATCCTTTACAATTTTTCTTCTTTACATGCTTTTTTTAAAATATAAAGGAAAGAATTTGGAAAAAACTGATAAGGAATTTTTATTCTTTTTTATTCCTCTCTCTTTTTTTCTTGCTCTTGTAGTTAATCCGACAAAAGATTTATGTGGTGTTTCTCATGTTACGTTTTTACCTATGATTTGTTTAATATTATCAATAGGGATTAAAGAATTTATTCAGTTTGAAAAAAGAAAAGTCCTTTTAACTTTATATCTTATTGAAACTATATCAGTTTTGATTTTTCAAATTTATATATTTGAAAACTATTTTACAGTTGAGAAGACATTATATTTTTACAATACAGAAGGGGTAGACAATTCTCATTTCCAAAATTTTCTTTTTAAGTATAAAAATAATCTGATTTTTCTTTATGACAAAATTTTTATCTTAAAGTAGTTTTTTCTTTTAATCTTTCAATTATCTTTCTTTGCCTTTCTGCTTGTTTTTTAAATCCCCACGATTCAAGAAGTACTTTTATTTTTTCTCTCATTTCAATGTTTTCTGTAATGTCATAGACGTAAATACTAAAACCAATTCTTTCTTTTGGTTCTATTTCTAAAAAATATTTCAAAATATCTGTTTTTTCATAAGGAAGGCCACATAAATGATTTATACTTATAGCAAGATATTCCTTTTTGGGAAAATCAGAATTAAAATGAAAATTTTTTTCTGGGACATTTAATATAAAATAAGGATATAAAAATGGTTCATAAATTATACCATATGTTTCGGGGAAAATAACTCCAAAGTAATTTAACATCAATTCTGGATTTCCTTCCTTTTCCAAATATCTTTTTAATTCTTTTAAATCTTGGCCCCAGTCAATATTGCTATCTATCAAATGCCTCCATCCATTTTTTGGACCACCTGCAAAATAATTAAAATAAGCAATATAATGAGGATGAATTTTTAAAGAATCAAAAAAATACCAAAACAAGAAGAAAAAGAAGATAAATTTTTTAATATTTAATTTCAATTTTTTCCCTTGATACTTAAATATTCTACCTGCATAAATATATAAAAGAGCATAAAATGGCAATATGTACCTTATACCAATTTGTTTTTTGCTTAAAGAAGCAAAAATAAAATATATAACTGCTGGTAAAATTATAAATTTTTCTTTTTCTTCAAATTCCAATGAAATAAGGATGGAAAATAGAATAAAAATTATTATGGGAATTGGTGTTTTGTAAAAAAAGGCAAAAATAAAATAGTAAGGCCATCCCTTTGTTGAAAATTTTCCATTTAGATAACTTATATGCCCTCTTTCTGTTGTTTCATAAATTATCCTTTTTATTCCAAGTATAAAATTACCAAAACCAAAGAATAAATATGAAAGAAGTAATATTCCAAAAGGAAGCAAAATTAAATAAATTAAAAAATTCTTCAAGTTTACTTTCCATTCATTTTTAAGATTTTTACTGAATTCTATTAAGATTAAAATCAATAAAATGAAAGGTAAAAGTAAAATGCCAGTAAATTTGGTTGATAAAGAAAATCCAAAAAAAATGCCAGAGAAAGTTAGATACTTTTTGTTTTTTGTTTCAAAAAATTTATATAAAAAATAAAGTGTTGCAATGAAAAATAAAGTGAAAGGAACATCAGTTGTTACAAGAAAACTGTGAGCAAGGAAATTAGGACAGAAAGTAAATAAAAATAAACTAAATAATCCAGCAATTTCACCATATAAATTTTTTGACCACAAATAAATAAAAATACCAAGTAGAATGGAAAGAAATATCATAGGTAAACGAGAGAAAAAAACGATTTTATCAATTTTATCTCTATTTAAGTAAAAAAAAGCCATACCAAGTTCCCATTCATTTATTCTTAAGTTATTATAAATATCCTCTGGCATGAAAATGTCAATCCAAGAAATAAAGAGACCAGATAGGCTTTTTGAAAAAGGAGGATGTTCAAAATTTATAAAAAAATCACTTTTTTTGACGTAAAAATAACCAGCAGGTATATGAACTGTTTCATCAACTGTAATAGATTTTCTTAAAGAAGTATGGATTTCTCTTAAAAAAAATATAAAAAGCAAACTTAAAATAATTGAAAAAAATTTCTTTTTCATTTACCTATCTTTTTTAAATTTTCTATAACTTTCCTTTGTCTTTTTGCTTGCCTTTTAAATCCATATTTTTCAAGTGTCTCTGCAATTTTTTCCCTTAAATAAATATTATTTGTTATATCATATACAAAAATACTATATCCAATTTTTTTATCAGGTTTCCTTTCCTTTAGATACCAGAATATATTGTGGTCCTCATAATGAAGTCCTGCAAGAGGATTAACACTTATTATAAGATATTCTTTCTTGGGATTTTCTGAATTTATATGATATTTTTCTTCTGAAATACTCATAAATGCTTGATACATAAATGGTTCATAATTTATAATACCATAAACTTCAGGAGGAAGAACATCAAAATGATTTAGCATAATTTCAGGATTTCCTTCTTTTTCTAAAAATACTTTTAAACCTGTTAAATCTTGTCCCCAGTCAATATTAAGTAATCTTTTCCATCCGTAATCAGGTCCACCGGCGATTTGGTTAAAATAAGCAAGATAATGAGGATGAATTTTAAGAGAGACAAAAGCATACCATAAGATTAAAATTAAGATGAAAGTTTTTTTAAATTTTAAGTTCAATTTTATTTTTTCATGATAAAGAAATAATCTACCCACAAAAATATAAAGGAATGCGTAAAAAGGCAATATATATCTAACTCCACCTACTTGTTTTTTGCTCATTGAAGCAATGATGAAATAAAGAATTGCTGGGAATAATAAAAATTTTTCATTTTCATTAATTTTAGGATAAATTAAGAAAGAAATTAAAAGAATTATGATGAAAGATATAGGTGTTTTATATAGAAATACCCATAAAAAGAAAGTTCTGAAACCTGTTTTTGAAAATACACCATTTAGATATACTTCCTGTCCAGTTTCTCCTACTTCAGAGAAGACCCTTTTTGCACCTTTTATAAACCATTTTAAATTTTCAGGATTAAATTGATAAAAGGCAAAAAGAATAAAAAGGGGAATAACAATAAAACTTAGGAAATAGAAGTGAAATTCTTTGACTATTAATCTTTTCTTAAAAAATCCATAAATGAAAATTAGAAGAACTACAAGGGATAGGATATAAAAAGCAGAAAATTTTGTTGATAAAGCAAGACCAAAGGAAATTCCAGAAAAATATAAATCTTTTTTATTTTGACTTTTATAATATTTCCACAAAAAATAAATTGTCATAATAAAAAACAAAGTAATTCCTGTATCCGTAATAACAAGGCAACTGTAAGCAAGAAAATTTGGGCAAAAGGAAAATAAAAAAAGTGAGAAAAGACCAGCAAATACACCATATAAGTCTTTACTCCATTTATAAATAAAAAAACCAAGTAAGATACCAAGAAATATTAATGAAAAACGAGAGAAAAAAGAAATATATTCAACTATTCCTTTGTTTATAAGAAAAAACATCAATCCAAGCCCCCAATCCCATTCAGTAAATCTATATTTTTCATATAATTTTTCTGGAAAATTTATATTAAGAAAGGAGAGAAATAGGCCTGATAAAATTTTACATAATGGAGGATGGGCATAATTTATAAAATAATCACCTTTTTTAACGTAGAAATAGCCAGCAGGAATATGAACAATTTCATCACAAGTTATTGATTTTTCAAAAATAACACTTAATTCTCTTATGAAGAAAAATAAAAATAAGAAGAATAACAAATACTGAATAACTTTTTTCATTTTAAACTTTCTAATTTTTTTAAATTTTCAATGGCTATTGTGAAATTTTTATCTTTTTTAATTATTTCTTCCAGTATTCTTTTTGCTTTTTCTTTTTCTCCAATCATTAAATATGAGATTGCCATATCATTCATAACCTGTAAATTATTCTTATCTAATGATAACCCTTTTTCAAACCACAAAATAGCACTTTTATGATCATTTAAAATTTGATATGTCTTGCCTATATTGAACATATAACTTGCCTCATTATTTTTAATTCTATGGGCTTTTTGAAATAGGTATAATGCATAGGGATAATTTTTGTAATATTCTAAGTATACTATTCCAAGGCCATTATAATTTAAAGATTCTGTTGGATCAATTTCAATTCCTTTTTTGAAAAAAATTCCTGCATTTTTATAGTCATGCAATTCAAGAAACCATTTACCAATAAAATAGTAAGAAAGTGTTTGATGGGGGTCATATTTTATTGAATTTAAAAGATACTCAAAGCCCTTTTTGTAATTTCCCTTGTGTTTATAAATTAATCCCAAAATGCTGTAAGAATTTGCCTCATCTGGTTTTATTTTAAGTATTTTATTACATGTTTCTTCTGCTTCTTTATATTTTCCTAACATATAATATGATTTGGCAAGTCCAATTAAAGGTTTAATTGCATCTGGAGAAATTTCAAGTGTTTTTTTGAAGTAATCAACTGCCTTTTCATATAACCCTTTTTCAAAATAAGTAACTCCCAGATTATTCCATAATTTATAAGATTTAGGGAAATATTTTAAGGACTTCAGATAAAACCTTTCAGGGTCATTCCAGTCATAATTTCTCAAAATTGTTCTTATTCCATATAATGAGAAAACCAAAATTAAAAGAACTTTCTTTAAATTCCCTTTCTTTATCATTTCAATTAAAATAACAAAATATAC
>JAMWDI010000009.1 GCA_023819375.1 Candidatus Omnitrophota bacterium | reverse complement strand
AGAGAAAATCATTGCTACATTATTGGACAAGAGTAAGGACACCAAAAGATAATGCAGAAGTAGAAAGATTTATAAGAACGATAGAGGAAGAATTTTTAGAGTTAGGGAATTATACAGATGATGTTGAGTTGTTTAATAAGAATTTGGTAGAATACCTGATAGAATATAATTTTACCAGACCCCATCAATCACTTGGATATGATACACCAATAAATTTTTTAATGAAAAAATTTGAAGGAAAACTGTTACCTATGTACTCAAATTATGCAATGTCTTGACAGATTAAAAATTAATAGGTATAATTTTTAATGAAAGTAATCTCTTAAACTTGACAAGTTCTCTTAAAAAAGTATAATTATAAATAAATTGTTCTTTGAAAATTTGAATTTATGGCCAAGCTACTAAGGGCTTGCGGTGGATGCCTCGGCGAGTCCTGGCGATGAAGGGCGTGGCAAGCTGCGATAAGCCCGGGGGAGGTGCAAGCAACCTGTGATCCCGGGATTCCCGAATGGGGCAACCCATCCATCCGTAAGGATGGATATCCGCTACTTTTTGTAGCGGAGGCGAACCGGGGGAAGTGAACCATCTCAGTACCCCGAGGAAAAGAAAGAAAAATTCGATTCCCTGAGTAGCGGCGAGCGAAAGGGGAAGAGCCCAAACCGGATAAGGTTAGAGCGTAGGCGCGTTCCTTATCCGGGGTTGTAGGACCTGGCAGGGGAAGGCCTACCTTCCCAGCAGGTTTAAAAATCTCTCAAAATAGCCGAATGACCTGGAAAGGTCAACCATAGAGGGTGAAAGTCCCGTAGGCGAAATTTTGGGAGTACCTGCGCCAGGATCCTGAGTACCGCGGAGGAACCGAGGAACTTCGCGGGAAGCAGGGAGGACCACCTCCCAAGGCTAAATACACGGACTCGACCGATAGTGCACAAGTACCGCGAGGGAAAGGTGAAAAGAACCCCGGAAGGGGAGTGAAATAGAACCTGAAACCGCAAGCCTACAAGCAGTCGGAGCCCACTTTTTGGTGGGTGACGGCGTGCCTATTGAAGAATGAGCCAGCGAGTTACTGGCTGCGGCGAGGTTAACCAGCGTCAGCTGGGGAGCCGTAGCGAAAGCGAGTGGTCCTAATTGGGCCCATTAGTCGCAGTCAGTAGACCCGAAGCCGAGCGATCTAACCATGGCCAGGGTGAACCTGCCGTAACAGGCAGGGGAGGCCCGAACCGGTGGTTGTTGCAAAAACCTCGGATGAGCTGTGGTTAGGAGTGAAAGGCTAATCAAGCTCGGTGATAGCTGGTTCTCCCCGAAATGCCTTTAGGGGCAGCCTCACCTAATAAGGTGGTGGGGGTAGAGCACTGATAGGGCGAGTTCGCCGGTAGGCGAGCAAGTCCTTTCAAACTCCGAATACCACCACCTGTTTGGTGGGAGTGAGACGGTGGGGGATAAGCTCCATCGTCAAGAGGGATACAGCCCAGACCATCGGCTAAGGTCCCTAAATCCGGCCTAAGTGGTAAAGGAGGTGGAGTTGCATAGACAACCAGGAGGTTGGCTTAGAAGCAGCCATCCTTTAAAGAAAGCGTAACAGCTCACTGGTCGATGCAACTCTGCGCCGACAATTCAACGGGGCTTAAGGCCGGTACCGAAGCCATGGATCTGCCACATAAATTGTGGCAGGTGGTAGGGGAGCATTCCCTGGCGGAGAAGGTGTTCCGGAAGGAACACTGGAGCCAAGGGAAGAGAGAATGCTGGCATAAGTAGCGAAAAAGTGGGTGAGAATCCCACTGGCCGAAAGCCTAAGGTTTCCTGGGGAAGGTTCGTCCTCCCAGGGTTAGGCGGGAGCTAAGCCGAGGCCGAAAGGCGTAGGTGATGCACAGCCGGTTAATATTCCGGCCCCACCTGATAAACGTTATTACCGAAGGGGTGACGGATTAGGATAGGCCAGCCGGCGACTGGTAGTGCCGGTTTAACCCTGGAGGTCCTGCCTGTGGCAAATCCATGGGCGATATAGGACCAAAAGGGGAATACGAGCCCAACCGCAAGGGCGGGCGAAGTGGTCGAGTCCTGGTCCCAAGAAAAACCTCGTAGGGAGTTTATCAGGTGCCCGTACCGCAAACCGACACAGGTAGGCTGGGGGAGTACCCTAAGGCCCGCGAGTGAGCCCTCGCTAAGGAACTCGGCAAGTTAGCCCCGTAACTTCGGGAGAAGGGGTGCCTGAGTAGGGTGAGGTTTATCCATAACCAAGCCCGAAAAGGCCGCAGTGAAATGGCTCCCGCGACTGTTTACCAAAAACACAGGGCTCTGCAAACTCGTCAAGAGGATGTATAGGGCCTGACAAGTGCCCGGCGCCGGAAGGTTAAGGGGAGATGTTATCCGCCATTTTGGCGGAGAAGCATCAAACCTAAGCCCCGGCAAGCGGCGGCCGTAACTATAACGGTCCTAAGGTAGCGAAATTCCTTGTCGGGTGAGTTCCGACCCGCATGAATCTTGTAACGACGGGAGCGCTGTCTCGGCGAGGGGCTCGGCGAAATTGTGATACTCGTGAAGACGCGAGTTACCTGTGGCAAGACGAAAAGACCCCGGAACCTTTACTGTACCCTATCATTGGATTTTAAAGTAGTATGCGTAGGATAGGTGGGAGGCGATGAAGTCCCGCTTTCGGGCGGGATGGAGCCGACGGTGAAATACCACTCTTACTACTTTGAAATCCTAACCTGAGCATGTCCAACCATGCCAGGGACAGTGGTAGGCGGGCAGTTTAGCTGGGGCGGCTGCCTCCTAAAAGGTAACGGAGGCGTCCAAAGGTCCCCTCAACCTGGTTGGCAATCAGGTGTTGAGTGCAAAGGCAGAAGGGGGCCTGACTGCGAGACCGACGGGTCGAGCAGAGGCGAAAGCCGGGCTTAGTGATCCGGTGGTCCCGTGTGGAAGGGCCATCGCTCAGCGGATAAAAGGTACTCCGGGGATAACAGGCTGATCCTGCCCAAGAGTCCACATCGACGGCAGGGTTTGGCACCTCGATGTCGGCTCACCGCATCCTGGGGCTGGAGCAGGTCCCAAGGGTTGGTCTGTTCGCCCATTAAAGCGGTACGTGAGCTGGGTTCAGAACGTCGTGAGACAGTTCGGTCTCTATCTGCCACAGGCGTAGGAGACTTGAAGGGGGGCTGGCCCTAGTACGAGAGGACCGGGCTGGGCGGACCTCTGGTGTACCAGCTATTCCGCCAGGAGTAATCGCTGGGTAGCCATGTCCGTAAGCGATAACCGCTGAAAGCATCTAAGCGGGAAGCGCGCCCCAAGATAAGGTCTCCCTCTGCCAGAGTAATCTGGCAGATAAGGTCCCAGGTAGACTACCTGGTTGATAGGCCCTGCGTGTAAGACCCGTAAGGGTCTAAGCGGAGGGGTACTAATAGACCGATTGGCTTGGCCATAAATTCAAATTTATATAAAAGGGAGATTCATCTCTCCCTTTTGTTTTAATTTATTTTTGTATACAAAAATGAAAAATACAGAAATTGGATACAAAAATAAAAAATGGAAAATTGTCTATGATGAGGTAAAGAAAAAAATAGAAAGTGGTGTTTACAATGATAAAACTTTAAAATTAAAAGATATTATTGAAAAATTTGATATAAGTGACATAACAGCAAGAAGAGTCTTTAATGAATTAAAAAGGGAAGGATTAATTTATTCCCTACCGAGAAAAGGAACAATTATATTAACAAAAGAAAAAATTCAGGATATTTATTTAATAGTAAGAGATGAATCTTTGATATATAAAGACGCATTAAATACACAGATTTTCACACGAATCATTAATGGTTTTGGTTTATCTTCTCTTTCAAAATTATTCAGGAAACATATTTTTTCATTTAACTTTCTCCTATCTAATAAAAAAGATTTTATTGGTAAAAACATAATTATTTTTGCAGAGACAATTTTAAGGATTGAAGAAGATAAAGTTGAAGTAGATGAAAAAATTACAGAAAAAATTAAAGAATTTCATCCAATTATAATCCACAGTTTTGGTAAAATAGATGATTTTAATGTTGTTGGTACTGACTATTATACTGGTTTTTTAAAAGGAGTTGAATATTTATTCAACAAAGGACATAGAATTATTGGATTTATAAATGGAGATGTAAGGAATGTCTGGTTTTATCCGAGATTTTGTGGTTATATAGATGGACTTAAAAAATTTGGACTTGAGATAATTCCAGAGATAATAAAAATAACAAGTGGTAAAAATCCAGAAGAAGATGAAAAAGCGATAGAAGAAATAATGAAAAGTAATAGAAGACCAACTGCGATTTTATGTGGAAATGATTTAAGAGCAATAAATGTTTTAAACTGGTGCAAAAAAAATGGTATAAAAGTTCCTGATGACCTTTCAATTATTGGTTTTGATAATATAGACGAAACGAAATTTACAACTCCACAATTAACAACAATAGATAGCAAACTTGAATTATATGGAGATTCTGTTTTAAAAATGCTGATGAAAAGAAAGAAAGGAGAAGAAATAGGAAATATTTTTATAAAACCAGAAATAGTAGAAAGACAAACAGTAAAGGAGGTGTAATATGAGAATAATAAGTAAAAAATTGGGAAAAATCAAAAAAGAAAGGGGGGTGAAGAAAATGAAAAAGAAAGGATTTACTCTGATAGAATTGCTTGTTGTGGTTGCTATAATTGCTATTTTGGCTGCAATGTTGCTACCAGCACTCTCAAAAGCACGTGAAAGAGCAAGAAAGGCAGTATGTATGAACAATTTAAAACAACTTGGGCTTTCTTTATTACTATATGCTGAAGATTATGATGGCTGGTTTCCAGCAGTTACTTGGGGAGAGAGTAATTGTTTTGTGTATGGTGGTTATGGTAGTTGGAGTACGTGGTTTCCAGCATCCGATGATAAATTGAGAAGTTATATTACAAATCCTTATATTTTGTGTTGTCCTTCAGCAGACCCAAAGTTCAAGAAACATACCTCGTATGGTTTTGCTCATACTGTTAGGAACTGGAACTCAACTTCTAGAGGCTATTTTACCAGCTACATCATGATAGCGGGAATTGGAACTTATCCAATGACTTCTTCTAGTAGTATGTATGGAAGGATTTTGTATCATGGTTCAACACCAGAATATCCACGCGCACCAGTACCGAACATAAAATTCTGTGGAAAAACCATAAGTAGATATAACTGGACAGGTTCTGATTATTATGGACCAATTTATGTTCAGCCAGCAGACCAGCAGCCGATGATTATAGATGCATGGAGGCCAAACAATAACCCGTTTTTTTATGGTGTTGGTTATGTAAGGAACAATCATGCTGATGGAGAAAACATAGTATACTGTGATGGACATGTTGCGTGGAAAAGCAACTCCGAGCTTACTATTGACAGGTATCAAATCTATTACGGACGCAATCGCTGGTAATATTTAATCTCAACAAGGAGATATAGGTGAAGAAAATTGTGGTTTTAGTATTTTTGTTTCTTTTCTCTGTTGGATATTGTGAGAAAGAGAGTTATGTTTTATTGAGCAACAATGGTGGCAAAGGGCAGGATTTTGGGTTGAGATACATTTATCCATTTGATAAGCCGACAAATCCGCCTGATAGATTAAAGGATCAGGAAGATACTTTTGGAAACAGATTATTGAATGGACAACCCTGGGGAAACTGGTGGGATTGCATTGGAATAAACTGGAAAGACCTTACGATTGACTTTATCTGGCCTGAACAACACAGGATAGGGTTGATAAAGATACTGATGGTCAGGCAGAACAGACCAAAGCTAATAGAGATACAAAGCAGGATACAATCAGATGGTGAGTGGATTAATATAGGAAAGATAGAGATAAAAGAAGACAAACCTTGGTATGAATACGAATTTAGTGAGCCGATATGGGCGAAAGAGGTTAGGCTTATATTCAGGCTAAAGGAATGGGGTTTTTATATAGATGAAGTTGAATTCTGGGGTATACCAGGATATGTGGCTCAGGCAAAGGAGATACCATTGATAATAGAGAAAGGCAAGTTATACATAGTGAAAGATGGTAAGGTAGCAGCAAAGATAGTAGTTCCGCAAAAACCCAGTGAGAAAGAGAAGAAGGCATCGCAGTTGATACAGATGTATATATATCAGATGACGAAGGCAGGGCTGCCTATAGTTGAAGAAAGCCCTGATATAAAAGGTGCAGTGATTTCAATAGGGAACACACAATTAAACAAAAAATTAGGTATCAAGCAAGGAAATTATCCTGAGAAAGAAATTGCTATAGTAAAAAGGGATGGTAATGTAATTCATATAGCAGGTAATGATGCAGGAAGTTTTTCGGGGTCAGTCAGGGCAGCTTATTTATTTTTAGAGCACATTGGGGTGAAGTTTTATGGTCCCAGCCCACATTGGAAAGTAGTCCCAGAGACAAAAGACATAGGTATAGAAAAACTTGATATATCGCTAACGCCAGCATTCAGTCACAGAAGGATATGGTGGCAATGGAAAAGAGAGGATTTTGATCCAGAGGCATGGGGACTTGGTGGAGTGAGTGGTAATTATTCTCATGCCCTTTACTCATATATACCGCCAGAAAAATATTTTAAAGAACATCCTGAATACTTTGCGCTTGTTGGTGGTAAACGTCAGGATAGGAATGCTCAGATATGCTTTTCAAACCCTGATGTACAAAGGATAATATTAGAGAAAGCGCGTGAATATTTTGACAAAGACCCATCAAGAATGATGTTTAGTTTATCAGCGAATGACTGTGGAGGGTTTTGTGAATGTGAAGAATGTAAGAAATTAGGATCTAACCCATCAGAACAGAGTTTAGAATTTGCCAACATTATTGCAACCCAATTACGGAAGACACATCCTGACAAATACGTGATATTTTATGCATACTGGTTTACAGCGAAGGCACCTGAAAATATCAAGGCAAAGCCAGGTGTATTTGTGATGGTGATAAACGATAGTTGCAAGGCGCATTCACTAAGAGATAGCAATTGTCCTTCAAAAGATAGATGGATAAAGAATTTTTTAAAGTGGAAACAAACAGGTGCAAAACTTGCTATTTACGAGTACTATATTCCAGGTTGTGATGTAAAAGAATGGCAGGACGCTCCATTTTTACCAGGGGAATCTGCACTTATAGATTTAAGGTTTTGGAAAGAAAATGGTGTTGAATGGGTATTTTATGAAAGTTGGCATGGAGAAAAACAGGAGAAATTTCCATTTAACTGGCTGATGTATTATACAGTTGCAAAAGGAATGGAAAACCCTTATGTAAAATATGAAGAACTTGTGAAGCAAGCATGTGATGATTTATTTGGTCCTGCTTCAAAAACAATGGCTGAATTTTACATTGAACTATCAAGAATACTCAATAGATGCCCAACTCATAGTGGAAACTGGACACCACCAAAGATACAGGACGTATATTCAAAGAAGGACATGATAAAACTTCGTACATTACTTGCAGAAGCAATGAAGCAAGCATCGGAAGCAAAAGATGAAGTAGTTTGGAGAATAAATGATGTTATGGAGGCATGGATAAGATTTGAAAAAATATATAAAAACTTACCTTTAAAAAGAGAAGGGGGAGAGAAATGATTAGGATATACAGAATATTTCTTATTTTAGTATTGATAATAGTAAAACTTTTTGCAGAAGAAATTAAGGTTCATTGGGTAAATCAATTACCTGATACTCCTGCAACTTTAGCTCCGAAGGGTATGCTTTTAAATCCAAACCATGATTATTTTGGAGAAGTACTTTTCAGTGGAGTAAAAATTCTCTATGATGGAAAGGAACTTCCTTCTGATGGCAGATTTAAAAATTGGATTGGAACATCAAAAGGCGCATTGATAGATATAATATTTCCTCAACAATATACAATAAATGAGATTGCAATGCATATAAAAGGTAAAGGTGTTATAACAGTTGAGATTGCAAAAAAAGAAAACCAACAAATTATCTGGCAAAAAGTTCTTGAAAGAGAAAATCCCTTTGATGTTCCATTGACTTCACAAGATGAATACTGGGCAAGATTACAGTTTTCTCAAATTGTTTCTGGGGATACTTGGCGTATAAATATAGGACCTGGTTTGTATGTACGTGGAATTACTTTATGGGGAAATGGTCCTTTTATAGTTCCAGAGCCAGTGGGTGGTGAAGTAAGGAAGAAATTTGCGATTGCCTTTGAGTCAATACCAGGGGCAGATGCAACCACAATGAGCGACCACATATACTGGTCATGGCAGAGGCCATTATTGAAAAATAAAAAACTTGCTGAAGATGGTGCTGTATGGGCACAGCATGACAAATGGGCAAGGTTAGCATCATCACCTATATTGCCGGAACATGAAAAGATAAATAAACCTGTTAAGATAGTGATGGCACAGAATGAATACGAAGGAGCTCTTTTAACTCTTACTTCTCTCAAAGATGCTGTTGGCAAACCAATACACGATAGTGGTATTTATAAAGAATTTGTTCCTGGTTTTCAAGAATTTCATATAAAGGTTGGTCCAGTTAAAGGTCCCACGCCTGAAAAAATACAGATAGTTCCGAGGGTTTTTGGAACAATGAGGACCCAGTTATGGGGAGTTGTTCCTGGGCCAATGTTTTCAGAAAAAGATAAACTATGTCCTTCATTGATGATGAAGTATTTTACAAATGGGAAAACAATTGTAGATTTCCCTCTTATTGCGTTACCACCATGCGGTTCACAGATTTTCTGGCTTGAAGTAAAGACAGAAGATGCAAAACCAGGTATTTACACAACAACACTTATTGCTGAAAATACTCAAACAAAAGGAAAAGGTCCATCTGTGCCTATTATTATTGAAGTACTTCCTGTTAAACTTCCTGAGGTAAGGGTCTGGGTTCACACATGGAGTCGTGGACCTGTTTCAACTCGTTGGCCATTTGTACCAGAAGGAGCATTAGCAAAAACTGTTGCTGATAAAATATCACGTGGAATTTCAAGTTTCTATGGAGTACCTGAACCAAATACAGAAGCATACGAAGCAAGGCAACAAAAGAAAGATGTTTACTTTTTCTATTCATACATCATACCAGTTACTGGAAGAAACTGGGTTGGGAATGGTTATAACAATAGGCCCGAGGCTTTTCAAAATATGACAGATAAAGATTTTGAAATAATTCGTAATCATGTTCAAGGTATAGTTAAAAGATTTAAGGATGCAGGAGTTGATTACAAGGATTGGTGTGGCGAATTATGGGATGAACCAGGAGAAGCAAATGCTGACCTTTTTGTTATTGCAGCAAAGTGGGTAAAAGAAATTGACCCTAATGTTCAAATATATTGTAATCCTGCATTTCCTGAAATTACTGGATTCCGTAAAATGAGTAATGTGGCTGATGTTTTTGTTCCTTTTTGGGGGAACTGGTTCAGAGAGCCAGTATCTGAATGGCAAAAAGAGATTAAGCCAGGAAGAATAAATGCGTTCTATGGGGTACAGGGCTCAAATAGGTCTGAACTGCATGAAGAACTGGTTGGACATTATCGTATTATGCCCTGGCAGGCATTTAAACTGGGACTTCAGGGATGGGGATTTTATTCATATTATTCACCAAGAGGAGATCCATATACTGACTATGAACCTGCTGGTTCTGAAACAGATTATTGTGTTGTTTATCCTGGACATACGGGACCTATTCCATCAAGACAGGCAGAAGCCTTCCGAGACGGATGGGAAGATTATAGATTGTTAAAACTTTTAGCATCAAGTAAAAATTCCAAAGTAAGAAGGATTTTAAAAGAAGTCCTATCTCAAATTCCAATGGATCGTGAACCACTTACGAAAACAGGAATTGAAAATTCTGTAGATTTTGAAAAATTAAGAATTAAACTTTTAAAAGTTGCAGCAAATATCAAGAATATTTAAGAAGGAGGGAATATGGTAAAAAGTGTGAGATATTTTTTGATATTTACTTTGTTTATTTCAAATTTAGTTTATTCTGAAATTGTTGATGAACCGCTTGGAGCAAGATATTCTCTTGGAATGACATTATGGCATATGGGGCATAATCCTGAAATGATTTTAAAATTCCACCAATATTTAAAAGATTTGAAATATACTCCTGAAGACTTAATTCCATCTTCTCAACTAAAAAAACCAGAATCAATCATAAGAATCCTTGTTGAACCTGAACTACTTGGCCTTGAAAATCTTGGTGGATGGAAAATAGTTGGTGATAGATTTATAGAGAGTCATTGGTATGATGCTGGTCCCACTTGTTCAATTCCATTGAAAATTCCAAAAGCAGGAATATATAGATTTTTTCTTTCATATTATGCATGGGTTGGGCATCGTGGTGTCACATTTATCAAGTTCTACAAGAAAGATAAAGAATATCTTGGTCCAATTTTTCAGATGGATGAATTTTATGATAAACCTCCTGAAAAAGAAGGTATTATGTGGAAAGATATGCTGGTTGACCTTCCAGAAGGAGATTTAGTTATTAAATTAGGGCATGTCACACCATGGTGGCACTCTAAAGGTGGATATGCTAAAAGAAGAGTTGATTGTTTTTATCTTACAGAAGAGATATGGAAAGGCCCACCAACAGAGGAAGATTTAAGAAATATAAAAGAAATTTCAAAGCCAGAGGGTATACAGTGGACTATTAATGTTCCTCTTAATAATGATGAATATGAAATATGGAAGTGGTGGCAAATTAGACCAATTTCTTGGGAAGATAGAGAAAAATATCCCAAATTATTTGAACTTAGTAAAAGATTCTGGGAAAGAGAAATAGATGAATTAAGCAAGAAGGAATATGATGAAAAAAACCCACCTGATTATCGAGAACCAGAAAGACAGGTTGTTTTTAATGAAATATGGAACATGGTTGCCAATCCTGTTAGAGCAAGAAGACAAATTAAGATACTTGAAAAAGATATAACAAAAGAACCTATTGGGTATAATTATATATGGCATGATGTTGGTGGAAATATTGAAGGATTAAGAGAGGATGGAAATTATGAAAAAGGTTCAAAATATGAAAAATATGGTAATTGGTACGGCGGACCCGGTTGTCTTAAGGCGAGTTATGGAAATTGTCGTGGAACTGTTTCTACAGAAGTAGAGATTAGAAATCCAGGGACGTATTATTGCTGGATACTTTCAGACCGAGTAAATCTCTCTTATTCAGCCCCTTATTTTTGTAAAGCATATGTTGATGAAAAGGAGCAATTTATATATCACCACCAAGGTAAAATTCCGAGTATTTGGATTAAAATGGGAGAAATAAAAGTAGAAAAACCAGGAAAAGTAAGGTTTGATTTTATCCTTGATGGAGCAGGTTCAGGTGAAACTTATAGAAGGATTTATACACTTTTTCTTATTGATGATCCAAATTATATTCCACATGGCACGGTAAGACCTCCTTGGACAATTGAAATGTATATGGAGAAAGCAAGAAAATTAGGAGCAAAACCTGGAGATAAACTTCTTTTGTGGCTCCAGGAAAATCCATATAGACGACTTTCTCAAGAGGTATGGGCAGACAAAATTTCTCCTGGAGATTCTTGGCCTTATGAAGAACTAAAAGGAAGGACAAGAAAAAAGGAACTTTTGATGGCTCAGGATACTTATAGAGCAGTTAGTGTTGGTATAAGAAATCTTACTGAAGATCCTATAATCCTTAATGTTAAAATAGAACCATTGAAATCAGGCAATAAAACTTATCCTGGAACAATTGAATGGCGAGTTCAGGCATTTGTTCCTTATGGAGTAGATAGACAAGCATGGACCCCATTTTTCCTTTTAAGAAGACCGTATATAATTGTTCCACCTTTGAATGTTGCTGGAATATGGATTACTGTCAATACTAAAGGATTACCACCAGGTGATTATTCTGGAAAAATTCTTATCTTTGGGAAAAATGTGGAATCCTATGATATAATTTTAAATGTAAAAGTTGCAAACCTTAAGATTAATCCAGAAAGACCAGTTCTTATCTATGGTTGGTCAAATCCACATGAGGGAGAGGCATATATCAAAGATTTTGTTGAACATGGGATGAATGTTTGGTCTGGAGAGATGAAAAAAGAAGAAATGAAAAAATGGGGTATTAGATTACTTGCAATACGCGCTCCTAAACCAGAGAACGCAAAGGAATTTGTAGAAAGAATAAAAAATTTAGGCCTTGATTACGAAGATTATTTTGTTATGCCTTTGGATGAACCATGTGGCAAAACTGAAACAGAGCTTATACGTTATATAGAACCAGCAAAAGCAATAAAACAGATAGACCCTAAAATAAGAATAGCATATAATCCAGGCGAGGCAGCAACACTTGAAACATTCAAAATTCTTGCTCCATATTGCGATTTCTGGATTCCATATAGTTTGCATGTTTTTTCTCCTTATTATGATAATCCTAAGAAAAAGGAAATTTATTTAAAAAAGCCATGGATGTGGTATACAACACCATGTTTATGGGATAAAACAGCAAGAGAACCAGGTATAAGATTAGTACCATCTCAACCTGGTAATTGTGTTGGTGTAGCATTCTTCGCTTTGAATTATCCTTGGAGAGACCAATGGGATACTGCTTATGAACATATACCTGATGCATCAACAATGGGCCATGTAATTAGTAGGCATGGACCGATTCCAACAATTATATGGGAAGAAATAAGAGAAGCAGCACAGACAGCCAATCTTGCTATGATGATAAGAGAAAAACTGGGTGCAAAAACATTTGATGATGTAAAAGATCCAGAGATACAAAAACTTATTAAAGAAGGAACCGATGAACAATTAATAAGATATCTTATAAACAAATGATTGAAAATGTTAATAAATTTTTTTTATTTTTTATAATTTTATCGGTTATGGAATGTTTCATAAACGCAGAATCATTTTTTGAATTACCTATAGAAGCAGAGAATTTCAATATTATAAAAGGTTGGGAAATAAGTGATTATGGATATTTTCCATCACAACCAAATTTATGGTCAGGAACAAAACTTATCGCAGATGAAACGAATGAAGTGGCAGTAGCATATTATGATATTGAAATTCCTGAAACAAAAGATTATGCTTTATGGGTAAGATACGAAAGTTGCTATGGATTTGGTTCCTTATTTAAAATTATTATCGAACAAGATGGAGAAAAGAAAGTGAAAACATTTGGAAGTAAAAACGATGAAAAATATTTCCCTTTTGGAATTGGTCTGACTATTCAGGGTCCATGGGTCTGGCATAATACTGATTATGTCTATCAAGGATGTGTTTTAAACTTAAAAAAAGGTAAGGCAAGAATTTTTTTAATGAAGGACGAAAATGAAAAACCATCAGCAAAAAGAGTTATTGATTTTATATATATTACAGATAATTTAATGTTAAAACCAGCAGATGACTGGAAATGGAGAGAAAAACAAGTTCCGCCTATTATTTCAAGATTTTCTATACCTTTATTTTTAAAAATTAATGTAGTTGAAGGGGAAAATTTAATATTGAAAATAGGATATGAATGGTGGTTGCTTGGCTATTATAAAGGTCCTAAAAAAACATTTTATTTTACAAAGGAAGGTCTGATTGAAAAAGTTCCACAAAAAAATATATTGTTAAGTAAAGGTTTTGTCAGTAACTGGGAGAGAATAGATGTAAGTTCAGTAATGTCACCTGTTTTGATATTTAATTTGGAAGGAGATGGAAAAATAAATATAGAAGTATCCTTGAAAAATAAAGATAATATTGTTAAAAAATTAAGTTTAGATAATAAGAGAAAAGAAGAGTGGTTAATAGTTGGAATTGGCAAAGAAAGATATGAAAGAGGAATACTTGGTTTTGAAAAAGCATTAACATTTGAAGAATTTTTTAAAAAACAAATAAAGATTTTAGATAATTATAAAATAAAAGGCAAAAAAGTAGAAAAAATTTTTCTTGGAGCAGATATTACAGGTAAATTCTCATATTTATTATTTGAACTTGCTAAAAGTTGTGGTATGAATTGTTCTTTTTACAGAGCTTTACCAGAAATTTATGGCAAAGATGCAAATTGGACTGGGTTTAACACATCTATTGGCTTTATAACTTTACAAAATATGCATTTGAAAAGAGAATTTTATGAAGGGAAATTTGAAGGTCTTGAAAAATTATATAAAGATAGTTGGGAAAAATTAAAAAATGAACTTGGAAGAGAAATGCCATTATACATAAAATTAATTGAAGAAGCAGGCCCTCCTCCACTTGATAAATTAAGAACATGGGATATCATTAATGAGAAATTTAAAAATTATATGGAAGAAAATGGCTTTAAGGAATATAATAAAATTGGAACAGGTTCTATAGAGGAAGCAAAGAATGATCCTGTTCTTTTTTATCATTCATTGGAATTTAGAGCAAAACTTTTTACAGAGGTATGTAGGAAAGCTACTGAATTAATTGAAAAAATTTATCCTAAGGGAACAAGAACAACCTCAGGAAGCATATATATTTCAACAGGAGGATTTCCATCTCTTAAAGATGGTGTTGAAGTTTTTGACTTATTTAGAAATAGAGGAGTAACTGCATATAGTAGTGAAACATCTTGGGGATTTGGTGGAACTCCTGATTATATAGGACCACAGACACAATCTTTTGAAGGAGCGATTGCAAGATCTCTCTCAAAATATTACAATATTCCTATGGGATCTTATATTATAAGTGATGGAAACAGAGGATATACTGGCGATTTTGTAGAACTGGCAAGTTATTCTTTGCTATCACACGGTTTTAAGTTTTTACAATACTATGCTTTTGGTTATCCTACTGAATGTTCTACTATCGGATATCCTGATGTTTTAAAAGGAATAAAAAGAACAAGTTTTACAGTAGGCAAGATAGAAGATTATCTTTTAGATGGTAAAGTTATTGATGCAGATATAGCAATTTTATATTCCGAAACAACGAACATATGGGACATGTCAATTAAAGTTGAAAATAGATTACCCGGAAATTCTATATATCCACAAGAAAGGCAAAATTTTTATTATATTTTAAGACATCTTCAATTTCCTGTAGATTTTATATGCGAAGAGGATATCATTGAAAACTATATAGATAAGTACAAAGTTGTAATCTTTATAGGAGATCATATAAAAAGAAAAGTAGTTGGAAAACTTAAGAATTGGGTTGAAAACGGAGGATATTTGATTTCTTTAGCAGGTGGGCCATTTTATGATGAATATAATAAAGAAATAGAAGATATGAAAAATCTCTTCGGGATAGAAGGTTTTAAATTTGAAAAAAAGCAACATTTTATGAGACCAAAACTTGATTTACTACATGCAGAGGTTATTGATAGAATTTATTTCAATGAGGTTTTACCTTCTCTTAATATTTATGGATATAGACAAAGTTTTAAAGTTACTAATGGTAAACCAGAAGGATATTTTAAAAATGGCGAAATTGCTTGTGTAAGTAATAATTATGGAAAAGGGAAAACACTAATAATTGGTGCATTGCCTGGTATTTCGTATTTAGAAAATTCTTTCCCACTTTTACCTTATGGAAGAGGGGGCATTGATGAACTTTCAAATTATTTACCAACAAATTTTAATGAAAATGTAAGAGAAATATTAGAGTATTTTCTAAGAGGAATTTTTAAACCAGTTGAAGTTTCTAATTTTCTTGTTGAACCTGTCGTAATGAAGAGTTTAAGAGATGAAAATAAATATTATGTGTCTTTAATAAATTTTTCAGGTAAAAATATTAAAAATTTAATGGTAAGAATAAATATAGATGGGGTTAAAAAAGTTAATAGTATATTTTCTAAATCTAAATTTAAGGATAAAAACGTAATAATTCAAAGTATAGATAAATTTGAGTTTTTAGTTTTAAAAAAATAAAAAAGGAAGAATCTATAAAAGGAGAAAAGGAAGATATTTTTATACTGGGGAAATGAAAAAATTGTAAGTCAATTTAAAAATTGGGGACTCTACGGAAAACCTTTGCCCTTTTAAAAATGAAAATATTATTAAAATCTGGTATTAAATTAGATAGAGAACTCATTAGAAAAATGCATAGTAGTGCATTAAATTTATTAGAAAAAATTGGTATAGAGGTTAAAGAAAATAAAATTATTGATAGAATAAAAAAGAAAAAAGGGATAAAGATAGAAAAAGACAGGGTTAAAATATCTCCTTCTTATATAGAATCATTATTAGAGGAGTATCTAAAAAATAATAGAAGTAAAAAGGAAACATTAGGAAATGAAGAAATAGTGGGGTATACTTGTTCACACGCTTACTATTATCATCCCCCATTCTCAGAAAATTTAGTTCCTTTTAAGACAGAAGATTTAATATTTTCTACGAAGATTATTGATTCCCTATGGAAAAGAAAAATTAAAGGAGCCTGTCCTGGAATACCAACAGATGTTCATCCGTATTTGCAACCTCTTTTACAGTTTAAAATAAGTGCTTTATATTCAAGATTTAAACCATGCCATGTTGGATATGGTTCTTTAGATACAGTAAAGTTTTTAGAAGAAATGTATAAAATAATGAATTTAAATTTTTCTATTGGAATACATATGATAAGTCCTTTTAAAATGTGTGGAGATGAATTTAAAATTGCTCTTGAATATTTAGATAGAGAAGACGTTTCATTTTCAATTTCAAGTATGCCAATGGCGGGAATTTCCTCTCCATTTTCTTTAATAGGTACTTATATTCAAGCAATATCTGAAATACTTGGAGGATTTGCAATTCTTAAGACATATAATGAATCTATTAAAGTTGAATTATCTCCGATAAGTGGATATATTTTTGATATGAAATATGGGAACATGGTTTATGGAACTCCAGAACATTTATTATCAGATTTTTTGAGAAAAGAGATAAGCGAATTTTATGGCATGAAAAATATCACAACAAGGTCTTTAAGAAGTATGGCTAAATTTCCTGGCGTACAATCATGTATAGAAAAATCAATGGGTGCTTGTTTTGGGTTCTTTATTAACTCAACATCTTTTAATGGTGTAGGTAGTTTGTCATTGGATGAAATTTTTAGCCCAGAACAAGCAATAATTGATTGTGAGATAATTGATTATGTAAGGAGATTAAAAAAAGGAATAGATTACAACGAGGAAGATTTAAATGGCGAAGTAATTTTTCAAGGAGTAAAAGAAGGAGATTTTATTTTATTAGAAGATACTATAAATAAATATAAGAATGAATACTGGTATCCAATCATTTTTGATTATATGTTAACTCAACAATTTTTGAAAAATCCAATTTCATATAAAAAGAAAATTTCTGAAGAGATAGAAAAGTGTATTAAAGAATATGATTTTGAAATAGAAAAAAGCAAAAGAATAGAAATAGAAAAGATTTGGGAAAAAGCCAAGGAGAAAATTTTATCGGAGCCCCGTCCTCCGTAGAAGTGTTTTATTTCTTTGCAATTGAAGAGAAAATTTGATGAGGAAATAAAAAGATTTGTTTATAAGAGAAATAGGAAAATATTAACCTTTATTATGATATACAATTGGGAACTTATATTTAGTTATGGTTATTTGCCTGAATATAAAAATGAATTTGTTGTTTTACTTAAATATGTTCTTACAAAAGCAAAATATATGCATAAAAATTCAGTGAGAGCACTTTTCCCTTGCGATGAAGAATTAGCGGATATTCTTTTAAAAAATAATATAGAATTTGAAATTGTTGAACATTATGATTCAATTGCTGGAAATATGATAAAAATTGTGGATATTGGGAAAACATTAGAAGCATTAACTCCTGAGATAAGAAGATTGTCATCAAACATAGGGAAACTCATAATTGATTTTTCCGATATTGAAAGGACTTTTATACTTAATTTAAATGAGAACATAGATAAAGAAGTGAAATTGAATATATCCATAAAAGAATTTATACAATGGCTTAAAGGAAGTAATATCAACTTAAAAACAATTAAAGATAAAATAAGTTTTTATTTAGGTTATCCCAAATACACTGAATTTTGAAGAAAAATTTTTATATAGAATTTAAAAACTTTTTAATATTTTTTTCTTATCATTACGAAACATTTGCCTTTATTTTTATCAATAAATTTTATTTTGTAGGAAAACCCATATTTTTCAATAATTCTCCTATATAAAATATCACAGTGTTCACAGTAATGCTTATATTTCTTAACCTTCCTTTTATTCATTATACTAACAGACGGGCATTTCTTCATATATATAGAAAATCTATTTTCTCTCACATCCATAACGTATTCTGCTTTTTCCTCTGTAAGTGTATGAGTCCAGTATTCTGCCATACCAGCAATACCTTTTTCTTTTACAAGTTTATCAAGATTGTCAAGAAATTTATCAGAAATATAAATCCAGAAATCAACTACTGCCTCTTTACCAAAATTTTCATGAAGAAATTTAAACAATTCATTATATGCCAAAATAAATTCGGTACAGGATATCATTTTATTTTTTCAAATATTTGAATACATTTTCCTTTTTCAGAATATACTTCAGATTTAAAACCTGTAATTTTGCCTATTTCTCTATTTATAACATGACATTGCAGACAGAACTCTTTAGATAATAAATATCCTTTAGTCCTTATATGATATATAGCGGGACATTTCAAAATCTCAAGTGTTATCCTATTTTTTTCTTTTTCAATTGTAAATTCAGCATCTTCAAGGGAAAAAATATTTTTCCAGTAACCTTCTATGGCAGATATACCTTCTTTTTTTATTTTCTCAATAAGATCTCTATAAATTTTTCTTGCACAAATTTTAAGATATTCTTCCAAAATATTCTTTCCATATTTTTTTAAAATATAATCAAAGGCAACACTTAATGCTCCATGAAAATCCTTATGTATAACTTTTTTACTCATTTAAAATTAAACAATATTCTGGGAAAAATTTCTTCCACTTATCATAAAATTCTTTTTCTTCCTTTTTACTTAATTTCTCTTTTGTAGGACTTCTTCCATAACCTACATCTATTCCTCTAAATTTCAGTGCTGTTTTACATGCAGTTATACCGTTATAATACTTGGAAATCAATGAAACTGCTATAGTTATTCTTTTTTGTAGTTCCATTGCTTTTTTTATATTTCCAGTTTTAAAATTTTTATAAATATCAACAAATATTTCTGGTAAAATATTCTGTGTACTTCCTATACATCCAACAGCACCCATTGTAAGAGAAGGAAGAAATAACTCGTCAGAACCAGCAAAGGCAATCCATTTACCATTTGTTTTCAATAATAAGTCCTGTAAAAGATATATATCTGGATAAGTATATTTCAAACCAATAATATTTTTAATTTCAGTAAATTTTAATAAATCTTCATTTTTAAGTTCTATACCTGTGGTTGAAGGAATGTAATATATAAAAAATGGTAAAGATGTGCTTTCAGCAATTCTTTTATAATAATCATAAATTTCATCAAAACTAAATTTATAATATATTGGTGGAATTGAAGAAATAGCATCAATCTTTATCTTTTCTGCATGTTTTGCAAGTTTAACTGCATTTTTTGTATTTAAGAAACCTACATGAACTATTATATTTATTTTATTTTCTGCCTCTTCTTTAACAATTTCAGCAACCATTTTTCTTTCTTCTATATCCATTGAAATTCCTTCTCCAGTACTTCCACATACATATAAACCATCTATCCCTTTTGAAATTAAAAATTTTACAAGATTTTTTAACCTTTTCTTACAGATTTCCCCATTTTCATCAAATGGTGTCAAAAGTGCTGCATATACACCAAAAAATTTATTTTCCATTATTTACTCCTTTTTGTGATCAATAATACTTATTCTATATCTATAGTAATTTGCCAGTTTCCATTTGTCATTTTCAACTCCTCTTTCTCCATATCTTGAAAGAAATAAAACAACTTCTCCTGTCTCTCTATCCTGATATATCCGGAAATTTGAAAGTTGAACTTCCTCTGGCTCTCCTGGTTGTTTTTTATCTATTATCCTTATTGTATCTCTCTTTATTACAAATCTTTCTTCTTCTACTTCTGCTATAACTAATGGGGTTCTTGGCCAGTTTCCATTTGGTCTTATTCCCTCTATACATAAATTCCCTATCCAGTATATTTTCTCATTTTTTATTGACCTGAATAATACTGAACCAGAACTGCTTGATTCTATCGGCTCTCCTCTATCACAGCCAAAAGGTATTGCTTCTGTCCACGTTTCACACTGGTCATAGGAAAAACTTACCCATTTATATCCAGGTTTATCAGGAAACATAGAATTATCCCCTCTCATAACCATGGCAAAACTTCCATCCTTTCTCTCTATAATTGTTGGTTCATAAAATCCTCTTGAAGTTTTTTCTAAATCAGGATATAATAATTCACTTAATTTCCATTCAATCCTTCCATCTTCTTTATAATCACCTAAAATATTAACAATAACTCCTGCAGGAGACCAACAATTTTTATAATGAACTGGTTTCCCACTTTCATCTGTATAGTAAGTCTGGGCAGGAAAAACAATTCTGCCATTTTTTGTTTTTATAGGATGACAGAAACTTACAGAAATTCCACCTGGTAGATTAAAGTCAAGTGGTTTCTCCCCACTCCATCTATTTTCCTTAGGGTCATATTCCTCAAAAACAACAGACCAGAGTAAATCAACATCAAGCCGATCGTTAGGATATAATTTTTTGTTTGTAATCGTTATTAATTTTTCAGTTTCAGGATCAAAAAATCCAGCAGATTCAGAATATCTTATTTTACCTTCAGGAGTATCTATCCCTTTATAATGTAAAACTGGTTCTGTCCACGTTTTGCCATTGTCATAACTGAATATGTCAACAAAATCATCATAGCCATCTGAATAGTCCTCTCTACAGTATCTATGCATTAAAATTGGTTTTTCATTTGAAATATAAGTTATAAAACAGGGCATAACTGGTCTACCCTTTTCATCATAACTTAAAAAGATCTCTTTTTCTACCCGGATATCCATTATTTTTATTTAGTTTTTATTATCTTGTCTCTTGCCCATAAAATATGATTTCTTATAACCTCTTCAGCAAAATCTGGATCACCTTTTAAAATTGCCTTTATTATTTTTGTATGTGAATTTGGATTTAAATCATATTTGGGATAATAAAACTCATTACCTTTTAATTTCGCTTTGAAGACAGTATCAAAAAGATGTATCTTTTCAATTAAATAAATTAAGTATTTATTTCCAGATAATTCAATTATCTTTTTATGGAACAATTTATCTGCTTTTTCCCCTTTTAAAATATCTCCTTGTTTTCTTGCTTTATTATACATTTTTGCATATTCTTTTAACTCTTTTATATCTTCCTTTTTTATATTTTTGATTCCTTCTTTTATTGCAAATGCTTCAAGTAATGCTCTCACATCATACATATCCTTTATTTCCTTTTTACTGAATTCTTTAAATTTTATTCCACCTTTCTTTTTTGTCTCTATAATTCCTTCATACTCAAGATATTTTAAAATTTCACGGACAGGAGTTCTGCTGATTTTAAAATAAGAAGCAATTCCTTTTTCTGACAACTTCGCTTTCCTGTTTTTTTGAATTAGATATTTTATTATCTTTTCCCTTAATTTTTTTGCTTTTGTTTGCATTTTATGTATACATATTTTTTTATGTATACATATTTTATTAAAATAAATTAATCCTGTCAAATTTTTTTAAGATTTATTCTTTCAAAAAGTTCTTATTTATAGATAAGTTTTCAAAATGACATAAATTATTGTCTTTTTTGTTTTCTCTATTACTTCTCTTCTTACAATTTTATAGACATCTTCTTTCTTATAAGGGTTTTAAAATTTTAATTGACTTTGAATTTTTTTTAAAAATAGTATATGATTAATTCTATGGACAAAATTTCTTATTTAATTAAGAAAGAAATTGACATAAAAAAACAAAAGCCTATTTATGTTCAAATTGCAGATACAATTAGAGAAAAGATAAAGAAAGGGGAATTAAAAGAAGGGGATGAATTTGCTCCTGAATATGAATTTGCAGAAGCCCTTGGGGTTAGTATTGGTACTTTAAAAAAAGCCCTTGCTATTTTAGTAAAAGAAGGATTAATATATAGAAGGCCAAAACTTGGAACATTTGTTGGAAGAAAAATCAAAAAAAATATTTTGAAAACGACAAAAAATATTCTTTTTATTCTTTCAAATCATAGAATTCCAGACCATCATTATTCAGTATTATTTTCAGGTATAGAAGATGGATGTAGAGAAAATCTATACAATTTAAAATTTTTAACGTATTATGATGATAAAAATTATTTAAAAAAAGTTATAGAGGAAGGTGTTGATGGGATTATAATTGCAGGAAGAGTAAAGAAAGATCTGGTTCAATTGATTATAAATACAAAAATTCCTTTTATTGTAATAGGAGATCTGGTAGAGAAATGGAAAACTTTTATATATTATCCGAGGATTGAAATACCTATTAAAAAAATGATTTATGAAGCAACAAAATACCTCTATGATAATGGGCATAAAAAAATTGTTTTTATTACAGGGAATATTAACTTCCCTTATTATAAAAAAATGGTGGATGGGTATAAAAAGTTTGTTGAAGAAAAAAATCTTGATTCTCTTTTCTATCATTTAGAAAGTGATGTAGATAGAGAAAAGGAAGGATATTTTCTAACAGAAAAAGCATTAAAGGAAAAACCAGATGCCATTTTGTGTGGAAATGATTTAATGGCTCTTGGATGCATTGAAAAACTCAAAGAAGAAGGATTTAAAGTTGGTTCAGATATTTCAGTTATGGGTTTTGGTAATTTATCAATATCCTCTTTCATTTCTCCTCCTTTAACAACAGTTGATTTTGAAACCTTCTTACTTGGAAAAGAAAGTATAAATTTTTTAAAAAAAATAATAGTTGGAGAAAGAAAGAGAAAATTTATCTGGAATAAATTCAAAATTATTGAAAGAGAAAGTGTCAAAAAATTGATCTCTTAAAAACTCAAACATAGCATCCTATCCTTTCAAAATCTTTTCTATCTTCCTAACATTAATCTCTTTCAATAAATTCTTTACCTGATAAATATGCACTAATTTCTATCACATATTTCTGCAACAATTAAATTTTTTATTTAATTTGAATTTTTTAACTTTTCTCATATAGAATCAGACAGTCAAGAATGTGAATTTCTATTGGACAACTTCTTTTTTAATATTATTCTGATTTTTATATTTATCAAAATTTTAAATCCTCTCACCTGCTTTCTCAATTCAACTCTTGAAAATAAAAACAAATTTTTGTAAAATGTTTTTATTTACTTTGAGATTAGTTAAACTTGGCTTTTTTAATCTAAAAAGTTGACATTAAGTATATTTTTTTATAAAATAAGTTTGTGAAAATTTTCACAAACTGGAGAAGAAATGTTAATTTTAATTATTATATTACCTTTTATTGGTGCTTTGCTTTCAAAATTAATTAAGAGATTTTCATTACATATAGCAACTTCAATAACCTTTATAATATTTATTTTATTACTTTTCCTTCCAGATATATTTAAGACAAATTTTGAAATCTTAGGAATTACTTTTTTATGGGACGATTTAAGTTTTATATTTGCTACAACCTCAACCTTTATTGGATTATTGATTTTTCTATATTCTTTTGGTTATTTCAATGATGAAAAAAAAAGAGTTTTTTTCAGTTTCTGGGCACAAATTTTTCTTGGTAGTATGCTTGGAGTTGTTTTTTCAGACAATTTAATATCTATTTATTTCTTTTGGGAAATTGCAGGTTTATGTTCTTATAGATTAATTGGAACTTATAGAGAAAAAGAGCATTTAATTAAAAGTGAAAAGGCATTTTTAATAACGGTAACTGGTGCAGGAATTATGTTTTTGGCTTTTGCATATTTATATTCAATAACAGGAACTTTTTCTCTTTCAGAAATGAAAGGGCTTTCTATTTCACCTATAATTTTTTCTTCAATTTTTTTGGGCGTCATAACAAAATCAGCAACCTTCCCATTACATACTTGGCTTCCTGATGCTTCAGTTGCTCCAACACCAGTAACTGCATTTTTACATGCCGCTGTTCTTGTCAAAATAGGGATTTATGGACTTTTAAGATTATTTTGGAAAACATTTTATATTGAAGGAAATATTATTTGGGCAATCTATTTAGCAATTTTTAGTAGTTTAATAGCAGGTTTTGTTGCTTTAGTTGAAAAGGATTTTAAAAAAATACTTGCCTATTCAACAGTAAGTCAACTTGGATTTTTAATTTCCGGTATTTTATTATTAAATGACAAGGCAATAAAAGGTGTTTTAATCTTTTATGTTGCACATGCTCTTGGTAAGGGTGGTTTATTTTTAACTGCTGGCATAATGGAAAAAATTTTAGGAACAAAAGATATTTCAAAAATGAATGGAATTATAAAAAAATTGCCTATTTTAACTTTTGGATATTTCTTCTCAATGCTCTCTGTAATAGGAATACCCCCTTTTTTGGGATTCTTTGGAAAAATAAACATAATAATTTCTGCTTTAGAAAAAGAATATTTACTCATTAGTTTTTTATTGATTATAAGTTCAATTCTTACTCTTTTATACTTGTGGAGAACCTTTAAATTCCTTTTTATTGTAGAAAATGTTAATTTTGAATTTAAATATAAAAGAATAGAAGTCATGAATTTCTCTGTCTTTTTGATTGGTTTCTTTTCTTTCTTGCTTGGTATAATATATTTAATAATTCATAAAGGAGGCTTCCTTTGAGTATTAAAATTTTATTTTTCCCTGTTTTTTTGAGTTTTCTTTTTTCTTTTTTAAACATTTTACTTTGGAAGATAAGAAGAAGATTCAGAAGTTTCTTATCAATATTTGGTTCTTTTTTGGTCCTAATAAGTTGCATATATATTTTATTTTTCAATCTTTCTTGTTTTACACAATGGGAAAAATTAAGTCAATTTTTTGCAATTTTAATATCAACTATTAGTTTTTTATGTATGATTTACTCCCAATGGTATATCCCTTTTGTTAATTTTATTTATGATAGTTTATTTTTCCTTTTTTCTGGAGCGATGTTAGGAGTTGTTTTATCAAATTCTTTAATTTCACTTTATATCTTTTGGGAATTAATGACAATTTCCAGTTTCTTTTTTATACTTTATGAAAATACAGAAGAAGCCAAAAATGCTTCAATTAAATATATTATTATGACTGGAACAGGCAGTATCTTCCTTTTATTTGGAATACTTGGAACAAATTTTATAGAAAAAAATATTTTATGGAAACATCTATTTTTCTTTTCAATTTTTATTGGAGCAGGTGTTAAAAGTGGTATTTTCCCTTTATATAGTTGGCTTCCGGATACTTATTTATCTGTTCCAACACCAATTAGTGCAATGTTTTCTGGAATTATGAGTAAAACAGGGATTTATGCTTTTATAAAATTTTATTTTACAATTTTTTATCCAGAATGGTCTACCTTTTGGGAAAATTTAATGATTATTATTGGAATGATTACACTTTTATCTGGAGTTTTACTTGCTTTGATACAGCATGACATTAAAAGATTGCTTGCATATCATAGTGTAAGTCAGATTGGTTATATTTTTCTTAGTATTGCAACAGGAACATCTATTGGATTACTTGGTGGCCTTTATCATCTTTTAAATCATTCAATATTTAAGTCCCTTCTATTCCTTGGTGCAGGAGTTTTAATTAAAATGACTCATTCAAGAGAACTTGAAGATTATGGAAATTTTTCTTCAATATTACCTTTTACATTTTTAACTTTTTCTATTGCATCTTTTTCAATTTCAGGGCTTCCTCCATTTAATGGTTTTGTATCAAAATGGATTATCTGTCAAGCATTATTGGAAAAAGGAACTACACTTTCAATTTTAGGTATGATAATCTCTTTACTTGGAAGCGCTTTAACTCTTGCCTCATTCATAAAGGTTATAAATGACTCTTTTCTTGGAGTTGGAAAAGGACAAATAAAAGAAAAAATATCTGAAAAATCATTTTTAATTATAACTCCTCTTGGTTTTCTTGCTTTGAATTGTTTAATATTAGGCATATTCCCTTCTTTGGTCATCAATAAAATTTTCAATCCAATTTTAGGAACTATCTCAACCTTAAATATAAAATTAATAAATCTTATCAGTTTCTGGGGATATCTCTTTATTTTAATCATATTTTTAATTTATTTCTATTCTTTGAGACTTACAAAAAAAATAAAAGAAAAAAGAGTATTTATTGGCGGAGAAGTAATATCACGTGAATTATCTGATTTTGATGGATCCCATTTTTACAAAACTCTTTATGAAACAGAAGGAATTAAAGAATTTTATGAAATTGAAAAAAAGGGACTTTTAGATTCTTATAAAATCTCAGAAAAATTTTTCAATTTAAGTAGTAGAATTTCAAATAAGATTGAAATTTTTATGAGAGATGAAATTTACCTTAAAGGAAGAAAATTTATCTTATTTTTAACGGAAAAATTTAGAACTTTCCAAAATGGACTTTTGCCAAGATATATTTTCTGGGTCATAGCAGGTTTAATTTTTATTATGGAGATATTAGTATGGAGGTATTAAAAAAATGGAAATAGATTTTGGGTTTCATGTATTTTTACTTTTTATGATGATAATTGGGTCTTTTGTAGCAGTCTTCTCAAAAAAATTGATTTCTTCTCTTGTATCTCTTGGAACTGTTGGTATGCTCTTAAGTATTTATTTTCTAATACTTGGAGCACCAGATATAGCGATAACTCAACTTGTAGTTGAAGTGTTAACTTTAATAATTTTACTTTCAGCAATCATAGATAGGGATGTCACTGCAGATATGACTTCTTCAAAAGTTTATGGGTTTCTTTTAATTTTTATTCTGATTATTTCTTTTCTTACTTTTCTTTCTTATTCTTACTTCATTTTTCCAGAATTTGGAAAAGCAAATATGCGTGTCGGAGAGAAGTATCTTTATCTTGCACCTGAAAAATTAAAATCAGCAAATTGTGTAACTGCAATTGTTCTTGATTTTCGTGGTTACGATACTATTGGTGAAGCAACAGTTATTTTCACAGCGATAATTGGAGTTATGGTCTTAGTGAGAAAAAAGGGAAGAAAAGATGAATAGAGGAATGAGTGAAATCGTTAAAACGATAAGTAAAATTGTTGCTCCATTTATAATTATCTTTGGAATTTCTATAGTTTTTTATGGACATTTAACACCTGGTGGTGGCTTTCCAGGAGGAGTAGTTATTTCTGCTTCTTTTGTTCTGCTCTTACTTTCTTATGGAAAAGAAAAAGTTCTTTCTAAACTCTCATTAGAAAAAAGTGATATTTTACATAATATAGGAGCAATTTTATTTCTCTCTATTGCTTTAATTGGTTTTTTAGAAGGGATCTTCTTTTTAAATATCTTCAATAAAGGAAAATTATTTTCTTTATGGAGTGGTGGCAATCTATTGTTTAGTAATATTGCCATTGGAATTAAAATAGGAACAAGTTTATTTCTTGGTATAACTTTGCTTTCTATGGTTAGAATTGTTTGTAAAGACAACAAAATTGAATATTTTGAGAAAAAGGAGGATATTGAATGATTATATACATGTGTATCGCTATTATGTTTTTTGTCGGTCTTTATGGAATGATGGTTAAGAAAAATATTATAAAAATGATTATTGGAGTAAATATTATTGGTTATGCTGTCAATCTATTCTTTATTGTTCTTGGATACAGAAAAAATGGAATTGCTCCTATAATGGTTCCTGGAATGGAAATAAAAGATTTTGTTCAAAAAGCAGTCAATCCTTTGCCTCAAGCACTTGTTTTAACATCAATAGTAATAGATCTATCAATAATATGTTTTCTTGCTTCTTTATCTATAAGAATTTATGAAAAGTATGGAAGTTTTGACTTTGAAAAAATTAGGAGGTTGAAAGGATGAATTTAATTATATCTCCAGTTATTTTGTACCTTTTGTCTGCTTTTCTAATTGCCTTGATTTGGAAAGAAAATGAAAAACTTGCTGGATTTGCTTCTCTTTCTTTTTCAATTTTAAGTATGATCTCTGTGATTCTGTTAGGAAGATTTGTTTTTTTAAATGAGAGAATTATTTATTTTGTTGGGGGTTGGGAGGTACCTATAGGGATAACGTTAATGGTTGATTCGCTTTCATATATATTTCTATTTACTCTTAATTCAATGTTGCCTTTAATATGTTGGTTTTCAATTACCTATATGAAAAAATATACAAACCCAGGTCTTTTTTATATTGTTTTTTCACTTATTTCTGCAGGAATGAATGGTATTTTAATAAGTATGGATTTTTTTAATATATATGTTTTTCTTGAAATAGCATCAATTGCTTCTTATATTCTCGTTGCCTTTGGTTTAAGAACCGAAGAAATTGAAGCATCTTTGAAATATACAATTCTTGGGTTTATTGGTTCTACCTTAATTATAATTGGTATTGGTCTTATACTTGGAAAAACAGGAACATTAAATATTGCTGACTTTACCTATATAGCAGAAAATTTAAGAAAACATCAGTTGTGGTTTATACTTGGCCTTTTTATTGCTGGCTTTTCACTAAAAACAGCACTCTTCCCTTTCCACTTCTGGCTTCCAGACGCTCATTCTCTTGCTCCTTCTCCAGTTTCTGCTTTATTGTCAGGCCTTTTTATAAAAGTTACGGGACTTTATCCTCTTTTTAGAATTATCACGAATATATTTGTTATGTTTCCTGAGAGTAAAATTATTTTAATTGGTTTAGGATTAGCCTCAATGATTTTTGGTTCTTTTATGGCAATTGACCAAATTGACATAAAAAGGATGTATGCATATTCAAGTATAAGCCAAATTGGATATTGTGCTCTTTCACTTGGAATTGGAGGATATTGGGGTTATCTTGGTGCCATTTTACACTTTATATTTCATTCTCTTTCAAAGTCATTACTTTTTTTAAATATAGGTGCTATTGAATATAAATACAATACAACAAAAATTGAAGAATTAAAAGGATTGGAAGATAAATTACCATATGTAGTTACTACTGGTTCAATAGGTATGTTATCTATTTCAGGTATTCCGCCTTTTGGATGTTTTTGGAGTAAAATAGTAATAATAATATCTGCAATTAAAAAACATTATTACGGTATCGCTTTTATTTGCGTTATTATTTCAACGATAACACTTGGTTATTTTTTAAGATTAAAAAGAAACATTTTTTATAGTAAAGATGATGAAAGTAAAACTGTTGAAATAAGTTATAATCTTTTAATGCCTATGGTTATTTTAAGCATTTTCATTTTACTTTCAGGACTTGTTTTTACTCCAAATATTAAGATTTACCTTGATAAAGCAGTCTATATTATGGAAAACTTTACATATGCTAAAATAATGGAGAAATAAAATGGTATTTTTTGTAATTTTTATTTTGACCTTTTTTGTCTGGATGATTTTAACTTGGAATATAGAATTTTTAAATTTGATTGTTGGTATTTTTATTTGTTCTTTTGTTGCTTTAATTTTCAAGGATGAATTCAAAGTGGATAAAAAAATTTTTGAAAGTAAAAGATATTTTTATTTTATTGAATACCTCTTTGTTTTTGTTTTTTATATGATAAAAGCAAATATGCTAATGGCATATAGAGTTTTAAGTCCGAGGCTGCCGATTAAACCAGCAATAGTTAAAATACCTATTGAATTGAAATCTCCACTTGCAAGAACAATTCTTGCAAATTCAATCACTCTTACTCCAGGAACTTTTACAATTAAAATAACTGAAAATTATCTTTACATTCACTGGATTTATGTTTATACTTATGAAAAAGAAAAGCAAAAAGAAATTATAGTTGGTTTAATGGAAAAAATTTTAAAAAAGGTTTTTGAATGAATACAATTTTTATATTTCTCGGAATTTGTATTTTTATGTGTATTTATAGAATTGTTAAAGGTCCTACACCTGCTGATAGAAGTGTAGCAATTGATATTTTAGGACTTGTAATTATTGTTTATTGTGTCTTTTATTCTTTAATAACAGGAATTGACTTTTATATGAATATTGCAATTGCATGGAGTATAATTGGTTTTGTAAGTTCATTAACTCTTGCAAAATTTCTTGAAGGGAGGAAATTTGATGATTGAAATTTTAGGATGGTTTTTAATCTTTAATGGTTTATGTTTTATTTTTTTTGGATGCCTCGGTTTAGTTAGGATGCCTGATATTTATTGCCGACTTCAAACTGCTACAAAATGTGTAACTTTTGGGGCTGGTTCTATCCTATTTGGGACTTTTCTAATTTCTGGTTTTTCAAGTATAGGGCTTAAATCAATCCTATGTCTCATTTTCTTATTTTTAAACTCACCTACTGCCTCTCACGCTTTAGCATATGGTGCCTTCTTTTCAGGTGTTAAACCGGTTGAGAAAACAGAAATAGAAGAAGATTTTTTAAAAGATGCATGAAATATCGGTTGTAAATAACATAATTAAAATACTTGAAAAAGTCTGTGAAGAAAACAAAGCCAAAAAAGTTTTAAAAATAAATTTGAAAATAAATCCATATAGTTGCCTTGATGAGGAAAATTTAAACTTTATTTTTTCTATGTTAGTTAAAGAAAGGGAAATCTTTAAGGATGCAAAAATTAATGTAATAAGAGGGAATATACATGAAAGAGAATACATCATTGAAAATATTGAAATAGAAGTTTAAAAGGGGGGGTTAAAATTGATTAAGGTTATAAGAATTGAAGAGAATATATTTGAAGAAAATGAAAGGATAGCAACAGAAGTGAGAAAAATATTAAAAGAAAAAAATATCCTGTCATTTAATATTATGGGCTCTCCTGGAAGCGGAAAAACAGAATTTATTGAAAAAACATTAAGTTTATTAAATAATGAGATTAGATTCGGAATTGTTGAAGGAGATATTGAGGGTAAAATAGATGCTGAAAGAATAGAAAAATATAATGTTCCTATTATCCAAATAAACACAGGTGGTTCATGTCACCTTGATGCAAATATGTTAAAAAGGGCGATTTTAAATCTGCCACTTGATGAAATAGATATAATTTTTGTTGAAAATGTAGGAAATCTGGTATGTCCTGCTGAATTTGAAATAGGTACAGAAAAAAATATTATTATTTATTCAATTACAGAGGGTGATGATAAAGTTATTAAGTATCCCTTAATCTTTAGAGTTTCTCAAATTTGTATATTAAACAAAATTGACCTTCTTCAGTATGTTGAATTCAATATGGAAAAATTTGAAAATAATTTAAAAAATATATCTCCATCAACATTTCTCATAAAATTGTCTGCAAAAAGTGGTGAAAATTTTCAAATATGGATAGATTACTTAAAAAAATTAAAAAGGGAGAAAAATTAGTAATACTCGGGATTGGAAATAGATTGAAGATGGATGATGGAGTAGGAAGTATTATTGCAGAAAAACTGAAAAGTTTGATAAAAAACAAAAATATAGTCGTTATAGATGCTGAAAATAAACCAGAAAATTATATTGGTTTTATAAAAAAAGTTAATCCATCAATTATTTTAGTTATAGATGCCTGTGATTTTGGTGCAAGTGCAGGCAATTTTAAAATCTTTAAAATAGACGAAATAAAAGATATAACATTCTCAACCCATAACATTTCCATTTCACTTTTAAAAAATTTTTTACCTGAATTTGAAATATATCTCCTTGGAATTCAATTTGAAAAAATTGGCTTTGGAGAGAAAATTAGTCAGAGTGTATCAGATTCTATTGAAAAAATAATAAATTTATTAAAGCCAATTCTATAAAAACTTTTAAAAATACTTGACAATTTCAAGAAAATGGGTATAATAATTTCAAAAAAGGGGGTTAAATGGCAAAAAGTTTGTTTGCGATTATAAGAAATGAGGATAAAAATAAATTATTTGAAATATTAAAAAATGGAGAAGAACATTTGAAAAAAAGGGTTCAGGCACTAATTTTTTCAGGAATTTATAAATATAAAGTGAGTGAAATTTCAAAGTTTATAAATTTACATCCAAACCATTTAAGAAAATGGATAAAAAGATATAATCTTTATGGTTTAGATGCTATTTTAACCTCTCCAAAAACTGGAAAAAAGAAAAAATTTGGAGAAAACTTAAAAAAGAAAATAATTGAAATTGCTTCTATGCCACCGAGAAATCTTGGTCTTCTTTTTTCAAAATGGACACTCCATAAACTTAAAAACTATGTTGAAGAAAAAGGTATTGTTGAAAAGATAAGTCACGAAACTATAAGGAAAATATTAAAGGAAACAAATATAAACTTAGGTAAAGTAAATTATGAAGAAATTTAAAAAGGAGTTAATATGGGGCTCTGGAATTTAAATAGGTTCCCATTTAAACCTGAAAACCTTTCTGAAAACTTAAAAAATGGTTCATTGTATAAGATACTTAATAACCCTTTAAGTAAAAAAATTATCTCTAAATATCTTGAAATAGATGAAAGTGGAATTACAAAACTTGAAAAATTTGTTGAAAAATTTTCAACAGATACAAGAGGATTATTTCAAAGAATTTTAAAAGAAAAAGAAACAATAATCCCCTATATCATTTTTGATCATATATGTAAAATTTTCAACATTGAAAGGGAAAAACTTAAAGATTTTATTAAAAATCCAATAATAAGAAGATCAATACTTAATGTTGCGAAAACTATTGTAAAATTTGGAGTTAGAGAACCACTTATATTTGCAGAACCACTTATGGTTGTTTGGAATATAACAGGGAAATGTAATTTGAGGTGTAAACATTGTTATGAAGATGCCGGTGTGCTTTCAAAAGGGCTTCCTCAAGAACTTACGAGAGAAGAAAAAATAAAAGTTATGGAAGAAATAGTAAAAACAAATATCCCAACTTTTGCCTTTGCAGGTGGAGAACCATTAATTGATCCTACTTTCTGGGAACTTGCCAGAATTGGAAAAGAAGGCGGACTTTATATGTCAATAAATACAAATGGAACACTTATAACTAAAGAGGTGGCCGAAAAATTAAAAGAAATAGGTTTTGCTTATTATGGTATAAGTTTAGATGGAGCAAGCAGTCAAGTTCACGATGAATTTAGAGGTGTAAAAGGTTCCTTTGAAAGAGCACTAAATGGAATAAAAAATCTTATTGAAGTTGGAGAAGGAGATAAAGTTTGTATATCCTTTACAGTTGCAAGAGAAAATGCAATTATTAAAAACCAAATACCTGAAATGATAAAATTAAGGGATGAACTCGGGATAAGAAAAGTAGTCCTTTATAATTATATTCCATGTGGTAGAGCAGATTTCGGCAATGATTTAACTTGTGAAGAAAGAGAAAAACTTTTTGAAATCTTTTATGATGATTTACAAAAAGGTAAAGAAAGTTTACTCTCTACAGCACCTCAATTTGGAAGATATTGTAAACAAATGTATGAACTTGGACAAGGAAATTATACTATTCTTGGCCATTTTTCATCTGGAAATGCGAGCAAACTTAAAAATCTTGTTGAACTTATAGGTGGATGTGGTGCAGGAAGAGCATATATAGCAATTCAACCAGATGGTAGTATAACTCCATGTGTATTTATGCCGAAGGTGTACATAGGCAGTATGAAAATAAATGGTGAAATAAAAAAAGAAAATTTACTTGATGTCTGGGAGAATTCAGAAGTTTTAAAAATAATAAGAGATAGAAGGAATCACCCCGAAAGATATGGATGTAAAGGAAAATATTTCTCTGTCTGTGGAGGATGTGTTGCAAGAAGTTATGCCTATTTTGGTGATTTTACTGCTCCTGATCCTGGATGTATTTTAAATAAAGAAATTGTAGAAAATTTGATAAAACAAAAAGCATTAGTTTGATATCTTACAATTTTGATGAGCAATTTGTAAAGGTAACGGCAAAGAAAAATTTTCTTTCATACATTTTATTACAATTTCAAGAGAATCTTTAAAATCTATTAAATGTCCAGGAGAAATAAAAATCAATCCACCATTATAATTTCTTAAAACGTGCCCTATAATTTCACCTTCATCATCTTTTATAAAAGTTGAGGAAAGTGGGAAAATTGGTGGTTCAGAATATTTACCATAAAGTATTTTTTTGGCACAACCAATTGTAGGTTTTTCAATCAAAATTCCTATATGAGAAGCAAGGCCAAGTCTTTTAGGATGGGCAATTCCATGTCCATTTAATATGAAGCAATCAACATCTCTTTCCAATTTTTCTATTAACTTAATTATGTTCTCCCCTTCTCTAAAAGCAAGTAATCCTGGTATATAAGGGAATTTTGCTTTTCCTTCAATTTTTAATACATCTAATATTTCAAGTTCAGGGAAACTGCATATAACTCCACAACTATAAATTAAATCTTCTTCATAACAGGAATCTATGCCACAAATAGTTTCTATTTTTTTAGAAAGTGGTTTTATAATTAATTTATTTTTCAACTTATCCTGAATTCTTTCTGCTTCTTCTTTTTCTACATCCCATTTATGTAAAAGTTTAACCTTCATTATTTGGCATATTCAATTTCTCTTCTTTCTCTTATCACAGTCACTTTCACTTGTCCTATATATTCCATATTTTCTTCAATTTTTTTAGCAATTTCTTTTGCAAGAATTTTTGCATCTTCATCACTTATTTCATCGGGCTTAACTATAACTCTGACTTCTCTGCCAGCAGAAATAGCATAAGCAGAGTCCACTCCTTTAAAAGAAGAAGCAATTTTTTCAAGTTCTTCTATTCTTTTTAAATATTTTTCAAGTGTATCCCTTCTTGCCCCTGTTCTTGTTGCTGATAAAGCATCTGCAATCTGTGTTATAATAGTATAGGGGCTATTTATTTCTAAATCATTATGATGATTTAAAGCAGCATTAACAACTTCTTCAATCTCACCATATTTTTTCAAAATTTCACTTCCTATTTGAGGATGAGCACCCTCAACCTCTTGATCCATTGCTTTACCTATATCATGAAAAAGGGCTGCTCTTTTTGCAATTTTAGGATCATAACCAATTTCAGAAGCAATCATTCCTGCCATAAAAGCACATTCTTTACTGTGAATCAATAAATTCTGCCCAAAACTTGTTCTATATTTTAACTTTCCAAGTAGTTTTACAAGTTCTGGATGGACATTTTCTATCCCTGTTTCAAAAAGAACTTTTTTACCCTCTTCAATTAATTTCTCCTCAAGTTCTTTTTTCGTTTTTTCTACTATCTCTTCAATTCTTGCTGGATGAATTCTGCCATCCGCAATAAGTTTTTCAAGTGCAAGTTTTGCAAGTTCCCTTCTGTATAAATTAAAACAAGAAATGGTAACTGCTTCAGGTGTATCATCAACTATCAAATCAACACCTGTCAAAGCCTCAAATACTTTTATATTTCTTCCTTCCCTTCCTATTATTCTTCCCTTTATTTCATCTGAAGGTAAACTAACAACAGAAACAACACTCTCAGTTGCTTCCTCAGGTGCAAGTCTCTGCATTGTCGTTAATAATATTTCTCTTGCCTTCCTTTCAGCATTTTCTCTTGCTTCATTTTCTATCTTTTGCTGTAATTTTATCGCTTCTTTTCTTGCTTCCTCTTCCATTAATTTTAAAAGTTGATTCTTTGCCTCCTCTCTTGTAATTCCTGATATCATTTCAAGTCTCTTTTTCTCCTCTTCTATCAACATTTTATATTCAAGTTCAAGATTTCTAATTTCTTCTTCTTTTTTTCTTATTTCTTTTTCTCTATTTGATAATTCTTGTTCTTTTAGTTCAATAATTTCTGCTTTTTTCTCAATACTCAATTCTCTCTGTTGCAACCTTTTTTCTAAAAATTGTAATTCTTTTCTTTTATTCTTTGTTTCTTTCTCAAATTCACTTCTTAATCTATAAAGTAACTCTTTTGCTTCAATATCAATTTCTCTCTTTTTCCTTTGTGCCAAATCTTCTGCTTCCTGTATTATCTCTCTTGCTCTTTTTTCCGCAGATTTTATAGTCCTTTCAGCAATATATTTTCTCCATAAATATCCAACTAAAATTGATATTGCTCCCCATAAAATAAACCAAGGGAAAACAAGTTTGAAAGTATTTATTGTATCTAACATTTTTGCCTCCTTTACTTTTAAAAGTAAAGGAGTTATCCAGCACGCCAGACAGGTAGGAATTTAAAGAAAAATAATTTAGGTAAAGACTTTATATTATTTATTTTTATTGTTTCCATTTTTATATCCTTACCAGTCTGACAGATTTTATTGCTGGAAACTCCTTTATTTTTAATAATACCTCTTCATCAACATCTTGGTCAAGATTTAAAACTGTTATAGCAGGTCCCCCTTTTTCTTTTCTACCAAGAGTCATTGAAGCAATATTTATACCTTTTGCGCCCAAAACTGTTCCAATATGCCCCATAATTCCAGGTTTATCTTCGTTATAACATACCATTAAAATACCTTCAGGAACTGCTTCAACAGAAAATTCATCAATTTTCACAATTTTACCTTCATTTCCTATCATTGTCCCAGATAGTGAAACTGAAATAGAATTTTTAACTTTTACTGTAATTAAATTTGTAAATTCTGATGGAGTTTTTTCTCTCTTTTCATTCAATTTAATCCCCTTTTCTTTCATTATAAGAAGAACATTGATTGGATTTATTCTTTTTTCCTCTTCTTTTAAAAGCCCAATAAGTATATTTGCTCTTAGAAGAGTAAGATCATAATTTGCTATTTCTCCAGAATAAATAATTTCAACATTTTTTATAGAACTATCTACCATCTGTCTCAAAAATATTCCCATTTTTTCTGCCAATGAAAGGTACCCCCTTAATTTCTCATATGTTTCTTCATCAAGGGAAGGGAAATTAACTGCATTTCTTACTATCTTCTTTTTAATAGCATCTACTATTTGAGTTGCAAGTTGGCAAGCAACATTTACTTGTGCTTCTTTTGTTGAAGCCCCAAGATGTGGGGTTACTATTACATTTTCAAATTCAAAAAGTGGAGAACTTTCAAGAGGCTCTTTTTCAAAAACATCAAGTGCAACCCCCCTAATTTTCCCCTTTTTCAAATATCTCAAAAGAGATTCTTCATCTATTATCCCTCCTCTTGCACAATTTACTATCATTACTCCGTCTTTCATACTTTCAAATTCCTTATCACTTATCATATGATATGTCTCCTTTGTGAGCGGTAAATGTAAAGTAATAATATCTGCTTGCTTCAAAAGCCCTTCAAAATTTACAAGAGTAATTCCCATTTCTCTTATTTCCTCTTCATTGACATAAGGGTCATAACCTATTACCTTCATTCCTATCCCTTTTGCTATACTTGCAACTCTTTTCCCAATTCTTCCAAGACCAATTATTCCAAGTGTTTTCCCATATAATTCAGTTCCTACAAATTTTTTCTTTTCCCACTTTCCACTTTTTAATGTCTGATTTGCCATTGGTATATTTCTTGCCATAGCAAAAATAAGACCTATTGTATGTTCAGCAGCAGAAATTGTATTTCCTTCAGGTGCATTCATAACAATTATTCCATTAAAAGTTGCTGCTTCTATGTCTATATTATCAAGGCCTACACCTGCCCTTCCAATAATCTTTAAATTTTTCCCTTTCTCTATTACCTCCTTTGTTACTTTTGTTCCACTTCTAACAATTAAAACATCATAAGGTGGAATCAGATCAATAAGTTCTTTAGTTGTTATTTTCCCTACCTCATTAATTTCAAAACCTTCCTTAACAAGTATCTCTTTCCCCTCTTCTTCAAAAGGTTCAGTAATTAAAACTTTTATCTTCCTCATCGCAAGACCCCTTTTAATTTTAAAATTTTAACTTTTTTTCAAATTTCCTGTCAAAATTTTTTCTCATGTTTTTCTCTTTTTTGAACATTTTTTCACTTATAAAAAATTTATATTTTCCTGAACCAAATCCAAATCTAAAAAGTTTTAAGTTGAAGGATAGGATTTTAGAGTTAATTTAAAATTTTTGTCATATTATCAAGATTAACTACTGGAAAAAGGACATACAAAAAACTTTTCTTTGCTTTCATATTTTTCTAAGAAATTAAAAGATTGACTTTTTTTTCTTAAAATGTTAAAAATTATATTATAAGATTTGGTTAAAATGAAAAAAATTTTTATAATTTTAATAAGTTTATTTTTATTTTCTGGTTGTGCAAGAAGAAAAAAAGAACCTGATATTGCGAAAATTCCTGAAGTTTTTTTGCCAGAAGAAATTGAAATAAAAGAGAAAAGCGAAGAGATATCAAAAGAAATACCAGAGGAAAAAGAAGTTGAAATTTCTATTATAGAAAAAACAGAAGAGAAAAACCTTGAAAAGAACAGAACAAAAGAAGAAAAAAAAATTGTCCTTTCACCCATAAAAAAGATAACTCCTACCATAAAAGAAGAAAAGGAAAAATTGGAGATTCTTCAACCCAAAATATTTATAGATTTTTGGAATGGAGAATGTCTAATTTATAATCTAAAATTAGGATCTTTAAATCTTGGCAAAGGTATTTTTCTCTGCCTTGAAGATGGAGGTAATTATCGTATTATTGGAATTACAATACCTTCTGGATTACCAGCATATCTTGACTATGGTTATAACAGAATAGATTCCTTCATTGATAAAAATACTGGGAAAGTGAAATATTGCTATCTATATTCTAAAACTGGAAAGACAGAAGAAATAACAGAAATCTTTTTTAACTGGCCTTCCAATCAGTATAATATGATTAAAAGAAAATTAAAAGATAAAAAATTGATTTCTTCAGAAAGAAATACAATTAAATTTGAAGGGGATATTTTTGATTGTCTTTCTACTTTTTATCTTTTAAGGAATATAGAATCAGAAAATTTCAAAAATTTAGAAATTCCAATTGCGCTTAAAGAAATTTGGTATCTAAGAGTAAACATAAGAGAAAAAAGTCCTAAGAAATTACCAAATGGAGAAATAAAAGAAGTATTTGTAATTGAGCCTTATATTAGAAGTGCAAAAAAAGATTTTAAAAAACAGAAAATTAATATGTGGATAACAACAGATAATGAAAAATTACCTGTTTTATGTGAAGGGCTACTTCCTTTAGGGAAAGCCACAATGATTTTGGCTGAAACTCGTAAAATAAATATTGATTCAAAAATAGATATAAATAAAACAGTTGAAAATATTATAAAAACTTTATTCTAAAGAGAAAAATATGTGTCTGGCAATTCCAATGAAAGTAGAAAGTGTAAAGGGTGATTTTGCTGTTGTTTCAATTGGAAAAATTAAAAAAAATGTAAATATTTCACTTTTAAAGAATGTCAAGAAAGGGGAATATTTAATTGTTCATGCAGGTTTTGCAATTGAAAAGCTTGATGAAAAGGAGGCAAAAAAAACTTTAGAATTTTTAAAAGAAATAATATGAAATATATTGAAGAATTTAGAAATCCAGAAAAACAGAGAAAAATAGTTGAATTAATTATAGAATCAGCCAAATTTATCAATTTCAAAATTACTCTGATGGAAGTTTGTGGCACACACACTATAACTATTGGGAAATATGGAATACGAAAACTTATGCCTAAAAATATACATCTTGTTTCTGGACCTGGTTGTCCTGTTTGTGTCACACCAGTTGATTATATAGACATTGCTATTGAGTTATCAAAAAGAAATGATGTTATAGTTACAACTTTTGGTGATTTAATGAGAGTGCCTGGTTCTTTCTCAACTCTTGAAAAAGAAAAAGCAAATGGTGGAAAAATTGTAGTCCTCTACTCTCCTTTTGATGCACTTAATATTGCAAAAAAATATCCTGATAAAAATATCATATTTCTTTCCGTTGGTTTTGAAACAACTACTCCTTCAATTGCTCAAACGATAAAATTTGCAAAAAGAGAGAGAATCAAAAATTTTTATATACTTGTTGGGAATAAGTTAATCCCACCTATATTAGAATTTTTATTAAAAAAAAAAGAAATAAATATAAATGGTTTTATATGTCCTGGACATGTAAGTGTAATTATAGGAACTGAAGCATACAAATTTATACCAGAGAAATATAAAATTCCATGTGTAATAAGTGGATTTGAACCGCTTGACATTTTATATTCAATTTATCTACTTTTAAAATGTATTATAGAAAATAAAATTGTTGTAATTAACGAATATAAAAGAGCAGTAAAAGATAAAGGGAATACAAAAGCAAAAGAAATGATTTATGAAATTTTTGATGTTTGTGATTCAGAATGGAGAGGAATTGGTATAGTTCCGAAAAGTGGACTAAAGTTAAAAGAAGAATTTCTTGATTTTGATGTATTAAAAAAATTTAAAGTAGAGGTAAAAAGAAAAATAAAAAATAATAAATGTTTATGTGGAGAAATATTGAAAGGAACAAAATTACCATTTGACTGTCCACTTTTTGGGAAAAAATGTACTCCTGAAAATCCTGTTGGACCATGTATGGTTTCATCAGAAGGAACATGTAGTGCTTATTTTAAATATGAGCGAAAATAAAATACTTTTATCTCATGGTAGCGGAGGTAAATTAATGCACTCCCTCATTGAGAATATTTTTTTAAAAAATTTTAATAATGAAATTTTAAATAAACTTTATGATTCTGCAATAATCAATTTTAAAGATTTTGAACTTTGTTTTACAACAGATTCTTATACAGTAAAGCCAATTTTTTTCCCAGGAGGAGATATTGGAAAACTTTCTATATGTGGAACAATAAATGACCTTTCTGTATGCGGCGCAACTCCTCTTTTTATTTCTGTTGGATTTATTATTGAGGAAGGTTTTGATATTAAAAAACTTGAAAAAATAGTTACTTCAATGAAAATAACCTCAAAATTTGTAGGAGTTAAAATAGTAACAGGAGATACGAAAATTGTTGAGAAAGGTAAAATAGATGAGATTTTTATAAATACAAGTGGGATAGGAATTAAAGACAAAAATTTAAAACTTGGAATTGAATATATTGAAGAAGGGGATAAAATTATTATTAATGGAAATATTGCAGAGCATGGAATTTCTGTTTTGCTTGCAAGAAATGAATTTGATATAAAATCAAATATAAAGAGTGATTGTGCTCCTTTGAATTTCCTAATTGGAGGCCTTTTAAAAGAATTTAAAGGAATAAAATTTATGAGAGACCCAACAAGAGGTGGCCTCTCTTCAGCACTTAATGAAATTGTAAAAAATCAAAATTTTGGAATTGTAATTTATGAAAAAGAAATTCCGATTAAAAAAGAGGTCCTTTCAATATGTGAAATACTCGGCTTTGACCCTCTGAATATTGCAAATGAAGGGAAAGTTATTATTATATGTGATAAAAGAGTGAGTTCAAAAATTGTAAAAAAAATGAAAGAAAATATTTATGGAAAAGATGCAAGAATTATTGGAGAAGTAGTAAAGAAACCAGAAGGTAAAGTTCTTATGGAAACAATTACTGGTTCATTGAGAATAGTTGAAGAAGTTGTTGGTGAACAGTTCCCAAGGATATGTTAAAATTTTCAAAAAAGGAGTTTTTTTGATTAAAGATAATTTCCAAAAAGAAATTTTGTTTATAAGTTTATTTACTTTTTTTGTTTATCTGAATTCAATTATAAATCCTCTTATATGGGATGACTTTTCTTTAATTAAAGAAAACTATCTTATTAAAAGTTTCAAAAATTTTTTTGTTTTTTTTAAAACAGATCTCTATGAAGGAGCAAATGCTGCATCAACTTTTTACAGGCCATTACAAAGTTTATCCTATGCTTTAATTTACAAATTTTTCAAATTAAATCCAATTCCATATCATCTGCTTAATATCTTTTTACATATAGGTTGTTCAATCTTATTTTTCCTTTTAC
>JAMWDI010000013.1 GCA_023819375.1 Candidatus Omnitrophota bacterium | reverse complement strand
TTCATCAAGCCTTAAAGCACATATAGAAGCAACCTGTATTGGAGTAAAGACACCATAATCATAGTAACTTTTAAGTTTTGCAAGCGCTTTTATTATATATTTATTCCCTACCGCAAAACCAACTCTCTTAACAAGTCTTCAAGGATCTACATAAATATTTTTCCCACCAATTGAAATTAAAATAGAAGCATGTCCCAACCACTTAATATTTTCAATCATTTTTCTCCTCTCCTTTTAATAAAAGCGTTATTAAAAATTTATGTAAAGTTTAAAAACCTTTTTAGGTAGACAAGGTAGATAAGATATGAGAAGTAATATATGGTTAAGAGAGGTATTTATTCCATAGAGTAAAAGAGAGGCAAAAAAGATTACAGAAGAGATTTTTAGAAAAGAATGAAGAATTTAGAAATATATTATCCAGTTATAGAGAATTGTTAATGGCAGATAAGATAATAGCAAGGAAGTTTATAATTCAGACATATGAAAAGACAAAGAAAACAGTGAGAAAAATTTTAATCAGATAAAAAATGAATTAGTAAATAAATCAAAAAGGCCAAAAATTCTCCAATAAAAGATGATAATGAAAAATTTTATATATACCTCTAATCTACAATTTTAAAGGATTATTTTAAAATTGACCCTTTGATACTATTAATTCAGAACTATGCTAAATGAAATTAAAACATTTTTGGTAACTTAAAAATTTTGAACTCAAATTCTTCAATTTTATTTTTTTTGTCTCTATAAAGAGCAATTGAAAATCTGTTTTCACCTTCTTTTAAATTTTTAGTGTCTATAAAAAATTCACATAAATTTCCTTTGATTTTTTCTGTTTTATTTTTTTCGTTCAATTTAATTAATAATTCACATTTTCTCAATTCTCCTTCCCCTAAATGAATTCTTATTTTTCCATTTAACCCTTTTTCTTCAGGATATAAAAACAAATTGTCCAATTTTATATCCATTAAATTTTTCAAATTAACAAAATCCATATTGCCAAAGGAATAATTTTTAGAACCTATTAGATAGTAAAAAATGTTCTGTCCCTTCCATTTATTTTCAAAAGGTATTTGTATGGTATTCTTTCTATCTGTAAAAACGACTCTTTCATTTTTAATAATTTTTTCTTTTGTATCAACATTTTCTATGCTGATTTCTACATTTACTTCTTCTGGAGTATCATAGTTTTTTTTGTACGAAATAAATAACAAGTTTTCACCATATCCAGGTAAAAAATTATTAATTGAAATTTTAGGAAGATTTTTATTGCCAGTTTCTTGAATTTCCAAAACTCCAAATTTGTCAGGTTGATGAAATCCCCCTTCACCAGGTGTTAATTTCCATTGTAAAAGTTCGTTTGTTTCCCAGTAATTTCTACATAAATTTATTCCTATAAAAGAACCTATAGGAACTTTTGTAAATCCAAAACTTGAAAAAGGTATTTTTAAAGTAATTGACCAATAGTTTTTTTCAACAATTATATCACATTTTACTTTTGAATTCCATGACATATCAATTATAAAACTCTTCTTTGTTTCTTTTGGGTCAGCTGCTTTAGGGTCAGGTATTTCTTCTATATAATTTATGGTATCGTAAATTTCTCCTATTGAATTTATTATTATATGATAGTATCTTTTTTTTGTATAAAATGGGTCAATAAAAATTTCAAAATTATCATCATTCCATATTTTCCCTTCTTCTTTTTCAAATCGTCTACTCTTTAAAGAATAATTTTCTGATTTTTCACTTTCAAAATAAATTAATAAATTTTCGTCATCATAACAAATAAATGCTTTTGCTTTAAATTTTGGATCTTGACCAGTTGGATAAACTTTAAAATCTTCAATTTTATAACCTTTATTTATAATCTCATTTGTTAAATTTTTCTCATCTTCAATTTTTATATATGGAATTTTAAAATCAATAGTTTTTGGAAGTTCTTTAATATTTTTAATATTGTCCCATCTTAAGGTTATAAAATCAGAAGAAAAAAGAATGATTTTAAATAAAAGAAGTATAATCAAAATTTTATTTATTCGCATTCAAAACCTCCATTATATAATTCGCAATCATAGTTCTAATTTTTTCACAAGTTTCACTATTAAATGGAGTTGCTTCTCTAACATAATACCTTATATCTGTTTTAATAGAACTGGTTAAATACTTTAAAAAACTTTCTGAATTGTCCAAAATTTCTTTTAACTTCTTGTCTTTGGTGCCTTTATTTTTTTCTATTAAATTTTTTAATGTCAAATAATATCTGTAATCAGTAACGCCTTCGGACATATCTATTACATCCATCCTCTTTCCAATGTTAAAATCAGAATCAATTATTGTGGCGTAATTAATATGTCCAAGTGTAAGGAATGAAGGAAAATTATAAAAGATATTATGTTCCGGCCCAAAAGTCCATTGTAATCTTCCAAAAGGATTTAATTTTGCTATGTAATAACCATATGAAAATCTATTATTTCCAATATTATAAAAAACGAGTTTACTTCCTGCAGATTTTATTTTATTAATTGTTTCTTCTGTTATAGGAAAATCAAAATTAATAACAGAAAAATCCAAATAAGGAATCATTGAGTGTTCAGGTATTCCATTCATAGAGGCAAAAAGTTTTATATTTTTCCCTTCAACAATTTTTTTCATTAAACTTGCTTTTTCAACACCAAATTTCCCTCCTTCAAGTCCCCAATTACTTAATTCATCGCTTATATATATTGCAATTTCTCTTTCGCATTTTTCTTTTTCAAAATAACTTGAGACCCAATCAATAACTAACTGCGTTTGTTTTTTGATCTCTTCTGTAAAGCCAGTTTTCCTCCATCCTTCAAGATTATAAGGTACATTTGGAGAAATTTGACTATATATTATAAATGGCGCTTTTGGAAAATATTTTTTGTAAAGTAAATATACTGTGTCCCATTTTTTTAAATTTGGTGTTATTTCTATTTTCTCATCTTTAATTATTATTGGATGCCACGGTTTTTCAATACATGCCCAATTAAATCCAAGTTCTTTCATTTCCTTTAAAATGTTTTCCATCAAAGAGTTACAAAAATTTGTAAAGATTTCATCTTCTTTTGTTATATATCTAAATAAAGAACTTCGGGGATACTTAGTATAAAAACCAAAATAAATATCTGATTCGTCAAGTTTAAATGGTAAAACTTTTATACTTATAGGTAATTCTTTTAAATAATTTCCACTTTTTATAGTTATCTTCCCCTTATATTCTCCATCTTTAATATCTTCTGGAATTTCTGTGATAAGTAAAATTTTTTTTGGGATCAAAGAAACAAAATCAGATTTTTTATATTTTAAAGCATATTTTTCCTCAATTGAAAATTTACCAGGACTTTGTTTTTGTAATTCAGGAATGTATTTTGTTAACCAAAAAGAAAATTTTTCTTTTGGAATTTTGTCTTTACTATCTGAAATTAAATCTGAAATTTCCAATTCAACATTTTTTAAATCCTTTATAGGTAATATCCCAAAACTTAAAATTATTTTTTCACCCTTTGAACATGTCTTTTTTATTGGTTGATTTATTCTTTCTTCATTAGGTATTAAATACGGTGTTAATTTCTCATAATATGGTATTGAAAAAGTTAAAAAACTCTCGTCCTTATACTTTTTTATTAAACCCTCCTCTTTTTTAACTTCTATCAGTTTGAATTTATCATCTACATACTTTTTTGAATTTTCAATGATTTCTTCTATTTTTTTGTTAAATTCTAAAGTTTTTTCATCTGGATAAATTATAATCCCGTTCACAGGGACAGCACTTGAAAATTCAATTTTTATTTTTTCAATCTCGTCTGTTGATGTTTTTATTATTTGATAGTAGGGTAGAATATATTTTTTAAATAAACTATCTCCTGGAATAAAATCATCTTCGTATCTTGAAAAAATAAATTTTGCATATTTTATGAAATCATATTCTTTTTCAAAGATTTTTTTGTCATTTATCCTTATATAACATTCAGAATACCAGATAGAAGGAGCAACTAATGAATTTCCTGTATATATTTGGCCTGCAATTATTCCGACATTATATTTCCCTTTTGGGACATCAACAGAAAATATAATTGATAAATGTGAATTGCTTTTTACAAAATCTCTTAACAAAGGGTCTAAATCTAAACTTCCCTCTGCATATTTTGAAAAATTTTGATCAAAAGATAAACAGTTTTTTGTTTCCCATCCGTATTTACCTGTCTGATAAATATCTTTTTCTGTAATTTTTATGAAATTTTCAAGAACTGGTGAATTTTCTGGCCCCATATCAAAAAGAAAAACATTATCCTGTGAAAATAAAAAAGAAATCAGACAAAATATTAAAAATATAAATTTCTTCATCTTTTCTCCTTTTTTACTTATTTAATCAACTACTTTTATTTTCATTGGTTCTTTTGCTTCAACTTCAATTAAAGATAAATCATCAATAAAATATTCTGCTTCAACCTGCCAGAAAGAAATCCATACCAATCCATACCTTACTTCTTCTGCAGTTTCTTGTACAACAAAATTTTCAATCCATTTATTTAAATATTCATCGGGTAAATTTCTTGAAAGATTATAAGCACATAAGATTCTATTAATTGAATAATCTTTTGGATATATTCTTTCTTTTTTTTCATTAAGTAATTGGACTTCTACAATTACTGCGGAGTGAGTTTGTAATTTTTCTTTATTTACTTTTGTAACTTTTAGTTTATAGGAAAGTTTATATTTTGTTTTTGGTTTCAAAGGAAATATGGAAGAAGAAGCAAATCCTGGAATAAACTTATCATCTCTTATTTCTGAAGATAATTTTAAACTTCTTTCTCCTTCAAATTTATCTTCAGTAGTTAATCTACAAAATGATTTTATGTTAGAAAGTTCTCTATAGGACCATGGGTAATCCTGTAATGTCCAGTCAACAGGCTTGTCTTCTTTTATTTTTTCAAAACCAGGATTAGGAATTAGGTTTAAAGAAGATTTTTTATAATATATCTCTTCATTTCCAATCGCCTTTTTCTCCCATTTCCCAGGATTGAAGTATAAAATATATTCTTTTGAAGTTAAAGAAGGAAGTTTATCAACAATAAAATAAAGGTCCCCTTTAAAATTTTCTTTTGCAATAAAATAAAAATCAACTTTTTTATCTTTTTCAAGTAATTTTAAACTATTTATGTCTATCTCTTTCCCAAAATCAATTTCAACCCTTACAATTTCATTTTCTCTGTCATAAAATCCACTCTCAACTAATATTTTTTTTGTTTCCTCACAAAAAAGCAAATTTAAAAATAAACAAAAAATAAAAATTTTTTTCATTTTTCACCTCCATCTATACATTCATATGTTCCACTATTGTGAAGTAAGAAGAATCTGTTTGGATTATTAGGGTCAAAGACAATTTTATTATATAGTCCACCAGGAGAAAGAGGGATATTATTTGCAATAGAAATCCATTTCTTTCCACCATCTAAACTTTTTAATACATTAACTTTTTCTTTTCTTATATCATTTGCAAATATAACCATATAAATTTTATTTGGATTTTCTGGATGACAACCAACACATGCAATAAGTTTTTTTTCAACAATTTTTTTCCATGTTTTCCCATAATCATCGCTTCTCCATAAAGAACGATTTGTCCAATAACTAAATTTTTCATCTTTTTCGTCTGCAACAACATATATAATTCCTTTTGAATAATATATAGAAATATTCCTTACAACTCCAAAAATATTTTCTCCTGTTTTTCTCCAGTTTTTACCTCCATCTTCACTAACAAAAAGGCCCCAATTTTCTGAATCTTCTCCATAATCTCCATAAACAGATGCATAAATTTTTTTGTTTTTTGAATCAAGCATTAATATTTTTACAGACAAATTTTCTTTCCCATTTATTTTAACTTCTTCCCATGTTTTGCCAGCATCTTGTGTTTTATATATTCCTGCATCTGTTCCAGCATAAATAATCCTTTCTTCTTTTTTAGAATTATGGTCTAAACAAAGAGCATTTATATAAGGACCTCTTTTAAATAAACCCTTTTTTTCTTCAAGATGTGGAATTCCAATAACTTTAAAAGTTTTTCCACCATCATCACTTTGATAAACATGACCAACTCCATTTCTACTATCCCATCCTCCACCCGCAACCCATAATCTATTTTTTACTTCTGGGTCATATAATACCGCTCTTATATAATTTTTTTCTCCGCCAATAATTCCAGTATAAGCCCATTCCCACCAGTTTCCATTATCTCTTGAAATCATAAGTCCTATATCACAATGACCTATTGCAATTGTTTTTGGGTCAAATGGGTCAACTGCCAAATCAATAGGAACGATTAGTTGAAGACCAGTTGAACGAACCTTATGTGTTAGTCGCATAGGAGGTCTATCTCCAAATCTATTGGGCCAGATTGCTTCTCCAAATTCAAATCCAGGTTCTGTCCAAGTTTTACCTCCATCGTAACTTACTCCAATTGTAGCATTATCTGTATAAGCAACAATATCTGGATTTTTGCTACAAACAGCGAGACCATTTGCTGGACCAAAATAATTATAATAACTTTGAATTAAATTTGTTTCATGTTTTCTTAAAGTATAAAGATAATCTCTTCCATCAATATTTAACTTTACCCAATCAGAACCATCATTAAGAGTTTTAAACCAATTTTCACCAGCATCTGTTGTTTTGTAAATTCCATAAACACAGGAAAGATACATAATTTCAGGTTTTGATTTGCACCCAACTAAAATTGAATAAGTGTAAGGAAATTTTTGTTTATATTGCCATTCCATTCCTGAAATTGCTTTTTCAAGTCCATTGTTTTTAGGTATCCATGTTTTTCCACAATCTTCTGAAAGATAAACTCCTCCAATAGTTTTTTTGTCTTGTTCAATCTGTCTTACACGAATAGAGGCATATATCTTTGAAAATTTATTACCAGGAGCAAGAAAAATAGTTGAGATTCCACTTGTATAAGGTCCATTAGGTGTTAAGTTTATTTTTCCACCAGGCAAAAATTCCTCTAAATCATTCCATGTCCTACCCCCATCTTCAGAAACAAAAAATCCTGCCTGTCCTGAAATATAAATCCTTTGATGTCCTTCCTTTTTTATAAACGGACTCATAGGGTCAATTACAATACAACTCCAACATTTTCTATTTTCTTCAATAAGTCCTTTTGGTGTAATTTCTTTCCAATTTTTTCCTCCATCAATACTTTTCCAAATACGACCACGAGCCCATGGAATATTTATTCTTGCACCTCTTCCATTTGCAGCATAAATTATATTTGGGTCTGTTGGGTCTATTTCAATTGCTCCTATTGTATAACTTGGGTCTCCACCTAAAATTAATTTCCAGTTTTTACCTTTATCTATTGTTTTATAGAGTCCATGTTCAGAACCTATATAAATTATATTTTCTCTTTTAGGGTCAAAACACACACTCCATACACCTCTATACCCTGGATTTCCAAAGCCTCCATCTTTATTTTCATTTTTTCCGATTATTTGCCAACTTTTCCCTCCATCTTCTGTCATAAACACATTACCCATATCAACTCCAGCAACTATTATGTTGGGATTGTGTGGGGAAATACCAACCCCAAACATTGCCCCAAAAAGACCAGGTCCAATTGAACGCCATAAAACTTCTGAAAATAAATTAAATGAAAAAAATATAAATAAACAAATCAAAAATTTTCTCATAACCTACTTCTCTTTATTTATCATAGGGTCTAAATATTCCTGTAAAGGTTAAGTCATTATCATTTTTTAAAGAAGTATTTTTATCTATCCATCCAGCATGTCCATCAAAGTATAAAACATTTGTTCCATTTGAATGCCTTTCTAATGCATAATTTCCATTTAATGGAAATAAATCTATCTGCCAGGGGTTAAAATGAAATGGAGAATTAGTATCTGCTATAAAAACCTTCTCGCTTGGCTTCTTAACCATTTGATATTTTGCCATTTTGTAAGGAGATGTTCCTAAGACACCAGTCCAGTCAACCCCTGTAAGAATTGATATAGGAGGAGCATAAGAAACGGGTTGCTCATTAGGCCATTTAAATCTTTGAGTTGGACAGGTAAATACACATGGTTTTCTTAACCAGTTTCCCCATGCGGGTCCACCCAATCTATAAAAATCATAAGTAGGAACATTAAGATACTTTGAAAGAAGGAAAAACCACGCACCAATTCTAGGATCTGCATAGCCACTGAAAAGTCCACCTTCAACATAACCAAAAGGTATATAATCATAATCTTGGAGATACATAAGTAATGCATTTCCTATTTGTTTTAAATTACTTACACATACTGCCTGTCTTGCTCTTTCACGTGCCTTACTTAGAGCAGGTAAAAGCATTGCTGCAAGTATCGCTATGATTGCCACTACTACAAGCAATTCTATTAATGTAAAACCTTTCCTTTTCATAATTTCACCT
>JAMWDI010000004.1 GCA_023819375.1 Candidatus Omnitrophota bacterium | reverse complement strand
AGGTGAAATTATGAAAAGGAAAGGTTTTACATTAATAGAATTGCTTGTAGTAGTGGCAATCATAGCGATACTTGCAGCAATGCTTTTACCTGCTCTAAGTAAGGCACGTGAAAGAGCAAGACAGGCAACTTGTATTAATAATTTAAAACAAATAGGGCTTGCTTTTTTAATGTATGGAGAAGATTATGATGGATGGGTTCTTTCTTTTCCATATGTATATTCTTACAGATTACCAGGAAGAACAGTATCAGGAACTGAAACAATGGCATGGACAGAATTTTTATGGAGACCAGGATATATCACATCTTCAAGAAAACCATATTATACAGAAAATGGCCAGCCAACAAATTATACTTATTATGGTAAAGGAAGTGTTTTTGTATGTCCAAGTGGATTGTATAGAATAAATGATGGTATTAGTAGAACTTATGGTATAACACTTGCATATAGGTGGTTAGAAGGAACCCCATATGCTAATAGGTATGTTTATAGAACACATGCAGGAAATGTAATTTGTTTTTTAAATATTTCAAAATTACCTATAGCAGATAAATATATTTTAGCAGGAGATACTGGCTATGTTTTGGCAAGTGCACCTCAATATTATGGGTGTCAAATTTACTGGTTAGATTCAGATATTTCACTTTTAGGATATGGACAACCAGTAGTTGGGGCTCCTGCATTAAGACATAATGGATTTGCTACTATGTTATTTGCTGATGGTCATGTAGAGGCCTTAAATGAACAAAGATTATTACAAAGACCTTTTATAAAAGAATTACCAAATAGGTATTTCCCGCAAGTTTATAAAGGTAGATAAAAAATATGTTGAAAAGGAGGGCAAGGTGAAAATGAAAGTTAAGAGAATGGTATTTTTATTTTTTTATTTTTTAGTTTTGAACCTTAAAGGCGAAATTAAAAAAGTAGAGAATGTCTATCTAATTTATAACGATAATAATTTATGGGGAGGAGCATCATTAGGATGTACACATCAAGATAAGCCCAATTATCAAATTATGAAAATTTTAAATATAGAAGGGATAAATTTAAATAAAATTAAAGAAGCAAGATTACAAATATTTTTTGGAACTGTTGATTATTCTGAACCAAGAACTGGTTTTACAGAAGATATGGTAATAAAAATAAATGGAAATGAAATTAAAATCCCTTTGATAACTTTAGAAAAAATTGCTGGTGCATATAAAGGTTCTTATCCTCCTTATCAATGGATTGATTTTATAATTCCAATTTCTTACTTAAAAAATGGTGAAAATAAAATAATAATTCATAAAGGTGAAAATTCAAAAGATGATTTCATTTATATTGGTATAGACAATTCAGTCCAAAAAGGAACAAGTTTCTTAAGTTTAGATGGTGGAAAAACTTGGACTAATGAAAAATTAAATTTAGTAAATGCTACTGGCGAATATATGATTAGATTGGTATTATATGAGGATAAAGAAGAAAAAGAGATAGAAATAGTGAAAGATATAATTAAAAAAGATGACCAAGGCCTTGTTCAGTTTATAGAATATGATGGACAAAGTTTATATTTAGAATTTGAAAAGGGAAAAATATCTACATTTAGTAATATTAGAATAGAAGGCATAAAAGGTGAAATTATCTGGAAAGATACAAATGGAAAAGAAATAGGGAAAGGGAACGTTTTAAAAATTGAAAGAGATTTGCCTTTTTCTCTTGTTATTAATAATCCTGAATTTACAACAGATTTAATAAGAATAAAATATTTTGCCGGATATTTACCCAAACAAGAACAAATAAGTATGTGGTATAAATTGGAAAAACCAATGAAAAAGAATATGGGATTTGGCGTTAGAATAGGCAAAAAAGAAGAAGAAATAACTTTGAAAAACGAATATTACAACATAATTTTTAAAATAAAACCTTATTTAGAACTGAAACAATTTGAAACCTTATACGGTGAGAATATTATAAAATCATCAAAGGATAGCAAAATCTTTGTAGTGAAAATAGATAATAACGAAAAATTGATACAAGCAAAAGATTTTCAAATAAAGGACATAATAATAGAAAAAGAAAGAACAACTTTAATTTTAACACTTGATGAGTATCTACTTGAAGCAAAATTAACTTTAGAATTGAAAAGAAATAATCCTGAGTTTATATGGAATTTAGAGTTTAGAAATAAAGGGACAAAAGACATAAAACTAAAGGTCTGTTTCCCTCATCTTGGTGGAATAACTTTATCAGAAATTGAAAAAGAAAACTGGTATTTATACCCACTATATGGTGGTTTTATCTCAAACAAAAATGTTATGTTCTCATTAATTTATGGCGCAGAAGAGTGTTGGTGGCAAATGATAGATATATTTAGCCCAGAAAAAGGATATGGCATCTTAATGAGAAGCACAGATACAGAAGGCAAATATAAAAACATATTTTTAACGAAAGGAATGTATCCTGAAATTAAAAGAATTAGAACCGATGAAAAAAGAAATCCAACAGAGTATGTTTGGCATGAAGTAGAAGAATTATTTAAAGATAGTGAGTATATAAATATTGGATTTGGTTATCAAATGTATATACTTAAACCTAAAGAAAATTATAAAATTGATGATGTAATAATAGAGGTTCATGAAGATGATTGGCATAAAGCAATGGAAAAATATTCTCAATGGGCTCATAATGTATGGAAATGGATAGGACCTAAAAAATTGAAAGATGTCTATCATTATTTTACTCTGCACCCCTTTTATGATTATGATAAACATGAAAAAATCTTTTATAGTGAATGGGAAAAATATAAAGATAAGGTAGATATGATTGAAATTGGTTTATGGTGGAATCCTTCTAAGGAAGGTCCATGGGGTATACCGGTAAAAGAAATAATGGAAAATCCTAAATATGAGACATTAAAAAAAAGATTACCATATGCTTGGGAAAAAGACCCTGAAACTGGAGAATGGGTTTATAATCTTAATAGAGGTGATTATGAATATAGAAAGGCATGGGGAGGTCTTGAATCATTTAGAAAATATATTGAAGATATAAAAAAGAAAGGAATTATTACTGCTCTTTATACAGACTATAATTTAGTAATAAGTTCAAGTGAAACAGGAAAAAAATATGGAGAAAAATATGGAATAATAAATCCAATAAGTGAAAAAGACAAAAAGAAATTAGCAGGTGTTTTTTATCTTGAAGAAGCACCAAAGGAATATGTAGCAGATTTGGAATATAATATGTGTTGTGATAATGATTTTTGGGCAGAATATTTTTCTTCAATAATTGAAAGAATTGTTAGAGATACAAAAATTGATAGTGTTAGATTGGACGAACTTGGATATGCTGGCAATAGAAAACCAAATTCCTGTTGGTCAGACAAACATACTCATATATTTGCTAAATATCTGGGAGAAGATATAGGATTTCAAGGACAATCATTTTTGGCAAAGAAAGTGAGAGAAAAAATAGATAGAATAAATAAGGATACGATATTAACTGCTGAATTTGTAGGAAACGATTATTTGGCAAGTAATCTTGATGGTGCACTTTGTTATTATATAAGAAGATGTTTACTTCCAGGATATTTTGGAGTTGGTATAAAATCAATTCCTGTTAATCTTTTCAGATTTTATTTCCCTGAGTGTAAACAAATAGAATGGAGTTCCCAAGTATCAAACGATTTAAAAGAAAGAAAATTAATTAAAGAATTATCTTTTTTCAATGGAATGGCAATAGGTGGAACACTTGGCAAACATCCCTGGAAAGTAGATCCTCCTCTTTATTTTTATGACGACAGAAAATTTGAAATATTAAAAGAAAATAGCGATGCTTTTAATGGAAATATACTTAAACCATTAATCCCTACATTGAAGAAAGATATATATGCAAATCTATTTTCAGATGGAATAAAAGAAATAATTACGATATTTAATAGTACAGGATATACTCAAGAAGTTATTTTTGAAGTGGATGACGAACCGGATTTTCATTATGTAGATTTAATAAATATGGAAGAATTGAAAGTTTTAAAACAGGGGGATAAAAACATTGTTAAAATAAAAAAAGTAAGGAATGAAGAAACAGCATGTATTGGCAAATTTCCTAAAAGAATTGAAATAAAAGAAATTGAGGGTAAAATTAATTTAGAAATAAAAGATTTCAAAAAAGATAAAAAAACAAAACTTATCTTTATTGATGTAAATGATAAAAAAGTTTTATCTGAAGAAATTGAACAAAAAAATAAAACTTATGAGTTTAAAGAAAAAATTAAGTTGATAAAACTTTTTGAAGATGGATATTTAAAAGATATCAAATTTTTAAGTCGAGGAAATTAAAAAACCTCTTTTTGATGAGAAAATATGAAAAAACTTCTGATGAAGAATCTGAAGGAACATTTAAATTTTTTATGTAATTTAAAAGAAAGGCATCTTGGGTCAGAAGGTGAAAAAAGAGCACAGGAATATATAGAGAAAAGTTTTAAAGAGATTGGATATCAGGTAATAAGAGAGAGTTTTCCTGCACCTGGCTGGAAATATAATAATTATTTTTTAAAAACAGATAAAAAATATTTTTCCTGTTTTCCGTGTTTTTATTCAAATTCTTGTAATGTCAAAGGTAAACTTTTCCCTATCAATCCAAAGTATATTGAAAGTTATAATAAAGATTTAAAAGGGAAAATATGTATTATTTTTGAAGATATTAATGATGTTAATAAAGCAGGCAGAATCTCAAAATTTCTTGAAGAATATGGTGCAAATGCATTAGTAATTGTAAGTCCATATGAAAATACATGTTCAACAAAAATAGTAAGAGAACCAAATTTAAAAAAAATAGGTATTCTAACAGTAAGCAAAAGTACAGCAAGAGAAATATGCAAAAACCTTGATAAGGAATTCTGTTTGAAAATAGAGGGAAAAAATTTTACTTTTAATTCCTATAATATAGTTGCAAAATATCAGGGAAAGATAGATAAAAAAATTGTTATAGGTGCTCATTACGATACTTCTCCTAATTGTCCCGGTGCCTGGGATAATGGAAGCGGTGTTTCTATTTTAATTGAACTTGCAAGATATTTAAAAGATAAAAATATAAATTATTCAGTTGATTTTGTTGCTTTTGGTGGTGAAGAATATGGAGGATATGGCTATGGACTTGGTGGATATGAGTATTTCAAAAAACATAAAAAAGAAAAAATTTTATTAATGGGATGTCTTGATAGTTTGGGTGTTTATATTGGAAATGTCTGTTGTTATGTTGGGAAATCAAATTATATAAAAAATATTTTGAAAAATCTTATATCTGATTATAATATTGAAGTTTATGATTACAGACCAGGAAGTGATAACAATATCTTCAACGATAATGACATCCCAAACATCTGGTTTACTGATTATAATGAAATCTCTTCAAAATATTTTTACATCCATTCTCCAGAAGATAATTTAAAAATAATTGATTTTAATAAACTTGAAAAAATTTCTGAAATAATATTTGATACTTTTGAAAAATTGTTAAAAATTGAACTGGAAAAGGAAATGCCAAAAATTAAGTTTAGGAAAATGCGACAAGATGACTTAAAAGAAGTAGAAAAAATAGTAAAAAAAATATGGACAATGGGAGTTGATAAATTAAGAGAAGAAAAGTATGGAATTATTGGTAGAAAAAGTTGGGATGAATGGGTATGGGAAAGTATAAAAAGTTATTTAAAAGAAAAAGAAACAAGAAAATTTGTAACAGAAACAAATGGGAAAATTGTTGGTTTTTGCTCTTATAGAATTGATAAAGTAAGGAAAATTGGGACTGTTGGGTATAATGGCGTAAATCCTGAATATTCGGGTTTAGGAATAGGAACTTATCAAATAAACAAAGTTATTGAATTAATGAAAAGGGAAGGTATGGAAATAGCAGAAGTTTTAACAGGACTTAATGAAGGACATTTGCCAGCAAGGAAGATGTATGAAAAATGTGGTTTTGAAGAATTTTTTAAGTCAATCCTTTATTCAAAAAAACTTTAAAAATGGAAAAATTTAAAGATTGTTATTTTAAGAAAGAAGGTAAAGTTTTTATCTTTGGAAATAGTAAAATTGAGAGAAAAATTCTTATAGAAAATGGTAGTTTTTATACGATCAGTTTTTACGATAAAGAAAACAAAAAAGAATGGATTGAAAACAAAAATTTTAAAAAAATTTTTGTAGATTTTTCATATGAAAATTTAACAGAATTTAATATGCTTGGATTATCCTTTCAAGCACTTCTTTTAAAAAATTTCAAAACAAAAATAGAAAAAGAATTTGGAAAAGAGGTCTTCAAGATTATATTCCATTTAATAGAAACAAATTCAAAAACTGAGATAAAAAGAATTTACATAATTTATCCACAATTATCTATTATAGTTATTCAATCTGAAATTTTAAGTTCAAATTATCCTGCAGGCGATTTTTATAAAGAAAGAGAAAACGTATTAGAAAGGTTAAATATAAAAAAAGAAATATGCTATAAAGGAAGAGTAGTTGAATTTTTTACAAGAACAGATATAACCAATCAACTTGTTAAAGAGGAATTTCTTCATTATTCAGACAATCCATTATACTTAAGAGGGAATCTTATTTTTTTAAATGATAAAAAAGATGATTGTGGTATTTTTATTTTGAAAGAATATTTTGTAAGTTCTGATTTAAGATTGGAAGTTAAAAGCGACTTTGAAATTAATCATAATGAATTAAAAGTAATGGGCTGGGGGATAAGACCTGAAGAACTGGGAAATTTAAAATGGAGAAAGAGTTATAAGATTGCTATTGGCTTCTATAAAGGGAAAGAAGAACCAAATGGAATTTTAAAACTAAAAGAATATCAAATGGCAAAATACAATTTTGTACCTAAAAGAGACTATATGATTATGGCAAATCCATGGGGAGATGGAAATGTTTATAAGAATTTATGTGAAAATTTTGTTTTAAAAGAAATTGAAAGTTGCCATAAATTTGGAATTACACATTATCAAATTGATGATGGATGGCAAAAGGGTGGCAAAGCAATAGACGTTTTAACTAATAAAAGAATTAACAAAGATTTCTGGAAAATAAATGAAAAAATTTTTCCAAATTCATTTTATAAAATAAGTCAGAAAGCCAAAGAACTTGGTATTACTCTCGGTCTATGGTTTATTCCAGATAGAAACTGTCAGTATAAAGAATATTTAAAGGATACAGAAATAATCCTTGATTTTTATAAAAAATTTGGGATTAAGGTCTTCAAACTTGATGCAATTAATATACAAACAAAGGATGCAGAAGAGAATTTTGAATTATTTTTGAAAGAAATTTATAAAAAATCAAAAGGCAAAATTATTTTCAATTTTGATGTAACAGGAAGTATAGACAGAAGACCAGGTTATTTCTATCTCCTTGAATATGGAAATATTTTTCTTGAAAACAGATATACAAACATAAGAAATGATGTTATAGAGAAAAAATATTATCCATATAAAACATTAAGAAATCTTTGGCAACTTGCTAAATATGTTTTACCTCAAAAATTGCAAATAGAAATTTTAAATATTTCGTTAAATAAAAATCAATATCCTGAAAATGATATACTTGCTCCGTTTAATTACTCATGGGACTATTGTTTTGCAATAACATTCTTTTCAAATCCTTTATTTTGGGGAGAAATTTCTCAATTTCCCGAAGATTCATTAAAAATTTTAAAACCCTTGATTAAATTACATAAAAAATGTAGATATGAAATTTTTTCTTCATATATACTTCCAATTGGAAATGTTCCAAATGGATATAACTGGACTGGATTTATTTCATATCCCTGGAAAAATGTAAAAAATTTTTATATCTTAATTTTTAGAGAAAATCATCCCTCCAAAATTTATGAGTTTTATATAGATTTCATTGAAAAGAGTGATTTTTCTATTTTATATTCTTCATGTAAATGTGATTTTTCTTTTTATAAAAATTTTCTTAAAATAAACCTTGAAAAACCCAATTCTTTTGCTCTTTTGAAAAGTAAAATTTATTAAACTTTACATAAATTTTTAATAATGTTATTCTTTTATTGAAAGGAGGTGAGAAAAATGATTGAAAATATTAAGTGGTTGGGACATGCTTCTATTTTAATTTCAATTGGTGGGAAAAATATTTATGTAGACCCTTGGAAGCTTGTTAAAGAACAACCGAAAGCAGATTTAATTTTAATAACACATCCACATTACGATCATTTTAGCCCTGATGACATAAATAGAATAAGTACTAATGATACAGTAATAGTAGGACCTTCTGATATTATGAGATTAAAAATTGGAATTAAAAAAACATTAATTCCGGGAGAGGAAATTGATTTAAAATGGATAAAAATCAAAGGCATTCCAGCATATAATCTAAACAAGCAATTTCATCCTAAAAACAATAAATGGTTAGGATATTTAATTGAAATTGAAGGTAAAAAAATTTATATTGCAGGAGATACAGATTTTATACCAGAAATGAAAGAAATAAAAGCAGATGTAGTTATTTTACCGGTTGGAGGGACATATACAATGACAAGCGAAGAGGCAGCAAATGCAGTAAATACAATAAAACCACAAATAGCAATTCCATATCATTATGGTGATATTGTTGGTTCTGAAAAAGATGCAAAACTTTTTTCTTCTTTTGTTCTAAATGCAAAAGTTGAAATTTTAAAAGTAGAAAAGTAATTTTTAAAATATTATTTCTTTACCTGTTTCAGAACTTATGTAAATACTTTCAAGAATTTTGATAACTTGAAGAGATTCTTCTGGTTTCACAGGAACTTCTTTGTCATCCCTTACACATTCAAAAAAAACTCTTATTTCCTCATGATGAGGTGGGTTATCTGGAAGAACATCAAATCTCAATTCTATATCTTGTAATACTCCATTTTTCTCTTTTGCAAGTTTCCCGTTAGGCCATTTTATACCACCTTCTGTTCCAAACAATGTTGTTGAAAAATCATCAAGTTTTTCCATATTCGCAAGAAAACTGCATACAAGATTCAATCCTCTATTATCTTTAAATTTCACAAATCCAGCAGCAAAATCTTCAACATTATACTTTTCTCTATCCCATTCACCCCATAGCCCCTTTATATCTTTCCTTTTAGCAAGTTTTGTCATTGTTATCCCTGTAACTGAATGAACTTCAGGACAACCCATAAACCAGTAAGTCAAATCAAGTATATGAACACCTATGTCAAACATTGGCCCGCCACCCGAAAGATTTTTATCTATGAAGGTATTAGTTACTGGCAAAAATCTTCTCCTTAAAGCATGAGCAATTGCAAAATAAATTTCGCCAAGTTCTCCCTCATCTATATATTTTTTCAATACAACTGATTCTCTTTTAAATCTTAAATGTTGTGCTGCCATAAGTTTCTTCTTTTGTTTTTTAGACCATAAAATCATATCTTCAACTTCTTTTGCACTAACAGCAAGTGGTTTTTCACAAAGGACATGTTTTCCTACCTTTAAAGAATCAATTACAACTGGATAATGTAATTTGTTTGGAGTACAAACATCAATAATATCTATCTCTTCAATTTTCAACATTTCTTTATAATCACTAAAAACATATTTTATACCATACTCATTTTTTGCAATTTCTCTTGCTTCTTCTGATGGATCTGCAATCGCCAAAATTTCAACATCATTTAATTTTTTCCATCCATTATAATGAGCAAATCTTGCTATGCCTCCAAATCCAGCAATTCCAACAAAATATTTTCCATCCTTCATGTTTTTCCCTCCTTTTATACTTCACTTATACTTGTATCTGGCCCTCCTTTAACTTTCACAAATATCCTCAATCCTTTTTCAACAATTTCTATTTTATCTATATCAAAATCATCCGGTAAAATCCTTATATGAGAAATATTATCTCTTGGGATTAAAATTGTTCTTTTCTCTTTGTCAATATCTACAGGACTTACTTGCCCTTTTATTACAACAATACCCTTCCCTTCAATCATAATCCAATTTTCTGTAAATTTTAAAACCCTGCCTATAAACACCCAAAGTTTTTGTTCTGGAAAAAACTTTTTAAATCTTACCTTTACAATTTTCCCTTCTATCATATCAATTCCCAATTCAAAATTCAAAAACAAATCTTACATCTACTGCAATTGCATCCCTTTCGTTCACAATAAGAGGATTTATATCCATTTCTTTTATTTCAGGGAAATCACAAACAAGTTGAGATATTTTTAAAATTGTTTCTTTTATTTTTTCTGTATTACATTCAGGTATATTTCTATATCCTTTTAAAATCTTAGCAGATTTAATTTCATTCACCATTTCATCCGCATCTATATCGGTTAAAGGAGCAATTCTAAAAGATACATCTTTTAAAATTTCCACATATATTCCTCCAAGACCAAACATAATCAAATGACCAAATTGAACATCTTTACTTACACCTATGATTACTTCAATCCCCTTCTCAATCATTTTTTGTATTTGAACACCAACAATTTTTGCATCAGGTTTATATTTTCTGGCTGAGTCTATTATTTCCTTAAATGCCTTTTTTGCTTCCTCTGGACTTTTAATCCCAATTTTTACACCACCTGCCTCGGTTTTATGAATTATATCAGGTGAAATAAGTTTCATAACAAACTTCCCTTCATTCCTCTTCAAAAAATTCTCGCATTCTTCTTCATTTTTTGCAATAAAAGAGGAAACAACATTTATTCCATATAAAAAAAGAATTTCTCTTCCTTCAATATCTCCTATAATTTTCGTCTTACTCCTTTTTAAGTTTTCAATTTTTTCTCTTACTTTTTCTTTATTAACGTCAAATTCAATAAACCTACCTTTGAGATTTGATTCTCTAAATCTTCTGTAGTCATCCATCCCTTTCAAAGCAATAACTGCTCTTTCTGGTGTTGGATAATTTGGAATTCCATTTTCTTTTAAAATTTTTATTCCTTCCTCTACTCTTTTTCCGCCCATAAAACAAGAAATTACACATTTTTCATATTTTTTTGATGTTCTAACAATACTTTGTGCTGTTTCATAGGGTTGAGTTACTATTTGAGGCGTTAGTATTACAATTATTCCATCTACATTTTCATCTGATAAAACTGCTTCAACTGCCTTTTCATATCTATCCGCTTTTGCATCTCCAAGAATATCAACTGGATTATTTATACTTGAAACAGGTGGTAAATATTTTTTTAATAAATTTATTGTCTTTTCTGAAAACCGAGAAAGTAAAAGCCCTTTTTCTTCAATCATATCAACAGCCATAACAGAAGGTCCCCCAGCATTTGTTATTATGGCAATTCTATTACCTTTTAAAATTGGTTGATAAGAAAAAATTAAAGCATAATCAAAAAGTTCTTCAACTGTATTTGCTCTTATAATACCAGATTGTTTTACAGCAGAATTAAAAGCAATATCAGAACCTGCAAGAGAGCCAGTATGGGAACTCGCTGATTTTGCTCCACTTTCGGTTTTTCCTGCTTTTACAATAATTATCGGTTTTTTACTAATTGTTTTTCTTGCAACTTCAATTAACTTTCTTCCTTCACTTACTCCTTCTAAATATAAAAGAATAACGTTTGTATCCTCATCATCTTTTAGTTCTTCAATTAAATCTATTTCATTCACATCTGCTTTGTTTCCAAAACTTACAAATTTTGAAAGTCCCACATTTTCTTTAATTGCCCAATCAAGAATAGCAGTTCCAAGGGCTCCTGATTGAGTTATAAAAGAAATTTTACCCTCGGGAGGCATTTCAAAAGCAAAAGAAGCATTTAATTTATTCCTTGTATCAATAATTCCCAGACAATTTGGACCAATAAGACGCACACCATATTTTTTAATAATCTCTTTTAATTTTTCTTCTCTTTTTTTCCCTTCCTCTCCTATTTCTTTAAATCCTGCTGAAATTACTATCAATCCTTTAACACCCTTTTTTCCACATTCTTCTGCAATATCACAAACAAACTCTGCCGGAACAACAATTATTGCAAGTTCTACAAAATAAGGGATTTCAGAGATACTTTTATAACATTTAAGATTTAATATATTTTCACCTTTGGGATTTACGGGGTATATTTTCCCTTTAAATCCTCCTTCAATCAAATTTTTCAAAATTTTAAATCCAAGTTTTTCAGGATTTGTTGAGGCTCCAATTAAAGCAACACTCTCAGGTTTGAAGAAATATTTCATTTTGCTCCTTTTTTAATTTAAATTGTAATTATACACTTCCTTTTTCTTTTTTTCAAATTTTTTAAATCTTAATTATTTACTTTACACCCTAAAAAGAAAATTAAATTTGACAATTTAATAATTGTGTATAAAATGTATAAAAAGGGGAGAAATGAAAAAAGGATTTACACTAATAGAATTGTTAGTTGTGGTGGCAATAATTGCAATTCTGGCCAGTATGCTTTTACCTGCTTTATCAAAGGCAAGGGAGAGAGCAAGAAGAGCAGTTTGTATGAATAATTTAAGACAAATTGGACTTGCTATGTTTATGTATTATGAAGATTATGGAAGATTGTGGTATTTAGATTATCTCTCAACTTGGCAGGTTAAATGGCCTGGTGGAACTTATATAAATGGAGTTAAACAATTTTTTGCGGATACACTTGTTCCATCATATATAAATGATAAGAATTATAACGTTTTTTACTGTCCAAGTCCCTCTCTAAGATGGCCAAAAAGAACGGATTACTTACCGTTTAGAGATCAATGGAGTTATAGAGTTGCTTTCTATGGATATACAGGCAAATCAGATAGAACTGACTTAAAATATTTATTCCAGTTAAAATCAAGAGATTTCACTTCAGAAAGAATAATTTTTGTCGATGAAACATACACGACAAATACAGCTTACCATAATCATGGAAGGTTTTTGAAAAAACCAGTTGGGCAAAATCAATTAAGAGGAGATGGTTCAGTAATATGGGCAAGTTTTAATACTTCTGATTATATATGTTATGACCCAACACTTGGTTGGATTCACGGTTGGTAAAAAGGAGGTAGAATGAAAAAATTATTAATTTTATTTCTTTTTTCAAATTTATTATTTAGTGAAGTCTCAAAAAAGATTATATATTATGGATGGGGAACAAGAGACACAATGTATATAAGAGAAAACTGGGAAAAAATGGAAGAAATGCCTTTTGATGGAATAGGAATAAATATTTGCATTGATAGAAAAAAAGGGCCTGTAGATACTGGTAATATTCTTGGATGGCATTTATTTAGCAAAAGAGAATTTAAATATGATAATTTCAAGGAAGCAGTGGAGGATTTAAAAATTCCGCAATGGAAAAAATTCAAAGACAATTTTTTACCTGCATGTATATGTTCAACTGCTCAGGATCAAAATTTTAACTGGTTTGATGAAGAAAGATGGAGAATAATTAAAAATAATTGGAAAACATATATAAGAATAGCAAAAGAGGGAAATTTAAAAGGAATAATTATTGATCCAGAACATTATGGTGCTTATTTTTTTCACTATCCTACTATGAGAGAAAGGGTGAATAGACCATTTGAAGAATACAAAATGAAAGTTTATGAAAGAGGAAAAGAATTAATGAAAATAACAAAAGAAATATATCCAGATATAACAATTTTATTTTTCTGGACACATTCCTATCTTGTTTTACATCCTTCTGAAAAACTAAAAGAGCCTGAAATAAATTCATATGGACTATTGCCATATTTTGTAGATGGCTTTATAGATGAAAGTGATGAAAGAATGAGAATTTTTGACATATGTGAATTTGCATATGGTTTTAAAGAAAAAATTCAATTTCTTGAAAGTTATCATTCTATCATAAATAAAGCGAGTAAATTTTCAATTAATCCAGAAAAATATAGAAAAAAAATTAAAGTAGGATTTGGACTCTGGATTGACAATGGAAATAAATGGAACAATGAGGATTTTTCAAAAAATTATTTCAAACCAGAAGAATTTCAAAAATCCCTTGAATATGCTCTTGAAATAAGCGATGAATATGTATGGATTTATTCACAACAAGTAAAATTTTTTCCACCAAATTTACCAGAGGAATATTTAAAAGCAATTAAGAAAGTAAAAAAGGAAGAATGAAAAAGATTTATTTCAATTTTTTATTGATAAGTTTAATTTCTTTCTGTGAATGTGAACTGAAAATAATAAAAGATAAATTTGACAAAATTTTTGTTAAAAATGATTATATTGAACTTGAAATAATCCCTCAATATGGTGGTGTTATTTCAAAATATGAATTTTTAGAAAATCCAATAGTTTTCCCTTTTAAATTAATTAAAAAAGAATTTTACCCAGGAAGTCTAACATATGAAATACCAAATTTTGCTGGTATTAGTGATTGGATATGGCCTGGCGGAGGAAATTTAAAAAAAGAAAAATATGAATATGAAATTTTAGAAAATAGCAAAGAAAAAGTTGTTATAAATCTAAAAAATATAAGTGGGATAGAAAGGAAAGTAAATGTTTTCAAGAACAGCAGTATTGTTGAAATAGACGTAAAAGGTAATTTTGATAAAAAAAGTTATTGGTTTCATCCTATGTTTTGCGTAGGTGGAGAGTTTGATAAGGATGATTTTTTAATTATACCTGTTGCAAAAACAACTGAAAGGGTAAGGAATATAACAGAAATAATAGATAAAGATGGAATAAAAATTTTTCATCCAGAAGTAGGAAGTTATTTTTATTTACCCAAACAGAACTGGTTTTGTATTGTTGATAGAAATAAAAAATTGGTTGGTGGTATTGTAATTGAGAAAAAATTTATTGATAAAAAAGTTATATTTTATTCGTGGAATGGAAATTTAGAAGACGAAAGAGAAAAAAGGGGTATAACCTTAGAAGTCATCTATCCTGAAAATGAAAATGAATTTAAAATTTATCTTGTCTCTATTTCTGGTTTAAACAATATATCCTATTTATCAGAAAATATTGCATTAAATCTTGAATCAAAAAATAAGGTTAAAGTAGATGAAAAGATACCTTATTATTTAGAAATTACATCTCCACAGAGAATTGAGAATTTAAAAATAAATTTTGGGATTGGAGAGAATTTTAAAGGAGTTTTTGTTGACATATTAAGTCCAGAAAAAATATATAAAACAAAAGGAGAAATTGACGGTTTGGCAAATAAAGGAAATTACAGATGGTATTTCAAGATTATGAAAAATAATAAATTAATAGAGGATTTTTATTTGTTAAATGAAATTGAAGTTGAATAATGAAAATTGAACCAGTAAGATTTGGAGTTATAGGAATAGCTGATGTTGAATTAGGTTATCCAGATGTTATTTATAAAACACCAAATACAGAACTTATTGCTGTTTGTGATATAAATGAAAAACTTGTTGAAGGGTGTAAAGAAAAATATAAAGTTGATGGTTATCTTGACTATAAAGAATTACTTAAAAGAGACGATATTGAAGCAGTTTATATTGCTCTACCCCACTATCTTCACTATCCTGTAGCCATTGAAGCACTTCTGAGAGGAAAACACGTTCTTGTTGAAAAACCAATAGCAAAAACTGTTAAAGAAGCAGATGAAATTATAAAAATTGCAGAAGAAAAAAATCTTATTCTTGCTGTTGGTTTTCAGTCAAGAGGTCTTAAATTTCATTCACAGATTAAAGAAATTATAGAAAAGGGAGAAATTGGTTTTCCTATAAGATTTATACTCGAAGATGTTAAATTTAGAACAAATGCCTATTTTTCAAAAAAATGGAGAGGAAATTGGCAATTATCAGGTGGGGGGTGTGTTATAAATCAGATGGTCCATTATTTTGATTTGTTATACTGGTATTTTGGAAAACCAAAAGAAGTTTATGGGAAAATAAAAAATCTTTTTCACAATGTTCCTGTTGATACCTTGGTAAATGGAATAATTGAGTTTGAAAATGGAACAAATGGTGTTGTAAGTTTAAGTATAACTGATTGTCCTCATACCTTTTATTTAGAAATAAGAGGAACAAAAGGAAATATTTTGCAGAAAATTGAAATGTGTCAGGATAATCCAAATAGACAAATTAAAAAAACAGAAATATTAAAATTTACAACTTCTATTCCTGATTGGATAAAAAATTGTGAAAGAGGAATGAAAGATGTTTCTTATGTAAAAAATGTTTTTGAAGAAGAAGTTATTGAGTTTAAAAATAGGGATGTATTGCTTGAAAAGTTTATAAAAGCAGTAAGAGGTATTGATAAACCATTATGTTCAGGAAAAGAGGGGATATATTCACTTGAGATTTCAAATGCTTTTGTTCTTTCATCAATAAAAAGGATGCCGATTAAAATACCTATTGATAGAGATGAATATGAAGAAATATTGAATAAACTTGAAAAAGGAGAGATTAAAATTTAAAAAAGGAAGAAATGAAAAAGGTTGGTTTCACTTTAATAGAACTTCTTGTGGTGGTGGCAATAATTGTTATTTTGGCAGCAATGTTGTTGCCTGCATTATCTAAAGCGCGAGAGAGGGCAAGGCAAGCAGTATGTATGAATAATTTAAAACAGATTGGACTTGCCACTTTAATGTATGTACAGGATCATGAATATATGTATTTTGAATATGATGTTGGAGGACTTGGCCCATATTATCGTATGTTGATTCCATATCTTACAAAAAAATATGCAGAAGATTTTGGCAAAATAGTTCGGTGCCCTTCTGCTTCCAAGAGAGATTCATGGGAAGGGACGGATAGATGCTCAATTGGTGTAAATTTTGATGCAACTAATGGTCAACCACCAGGATATAAAATAAAATATGCTTCATTTAAAAAACCCTCTCTTACCATTTTGTGCGCAGATGCTCATTATCTTTATTTTAGTTACTATACTGTTTATGGAAATGATGGAATACCTGGGAATGAACCTGGAATTGATACTCCTGATAAGCCAGATATTTCTCCAACAAAGTATCTTTCAGCAACCCGCCATTCCAATGGAGCAAATTATTTGTATTTAGATGGTCATGTTAACTGGAGAAAATGGCCATTTCCGTATAATTATTGGGAATGGATAGGGAGATGAATTATGAAGAAATTTTTGCTTCTAATTTTTATACTTTTGAATTTTGTTTTTGGAGAGTATATTGATGAAAAATTTGATAATACTGAAAATATAAAACCATATAAAGGATATAAGTGTAAGGAGATAAAACTTGAGGTGATAAAAGATGATTTTAAAGAAGGAAAAGGAAGTGTGAAAGTAATATGGAAAGGTATGGAAAATGGAATTGGTAGTGGAGGGATTGAAAAAATTATTCCTGAAAGCAACCTTACAGGGAAAACATTTACAATATGGATAAAACCGGTAGAAAATGTTATTCCTACTTTCTTTTTTGCCTTATATGATAAAGATGGAAGAGTAAGTATGAATGCTTGGCATAATATAAAAATTGGTGATTGGAATAAGATAATAATAAAAGTTGGAGAAAAAGGAGATTCAAATTATTTTGAAAAAAGTAAGGATGATTTTAAAAAAATAAATAGGATACATTTTTATTTTAATAGTAAAGAGGCAGAAAAAGAAGCGATTGTAATTTATGATGGATTTAAAGAAGTGAAAAGTATAAAAGATATTATTGATATACCTTAACAAGGAGGTAAATTTGTTAAAAAAATTACTCATCTTCTTCTCTATTCTAATTTTATCAATTGAGGCAAAAATACAAGTAAAAAATGGAAATACAGAGATTATTTTTGATAAGAAAACTGGAGAGATAATTAATATTTATTTTTTAGGGAAGAAATTTTTGAAAGAAAATGGTTATTTTTGTATTTATGATAAAGAGAAAGATATTATTTTAAAGAAAGGGCGAGTAATAAAAGAAAGGAAAGATGGATTTTTATGGCAAAGCGAAGATGAAACAATGGAGTTAGATAATTCTTTTGAAAAAATAAATAATTTGATTATCTGGAATATTTATATAAAAAATCTTGAAGATAAAGAAAAAAGGATTGAAATTGGAATAAATTTACCTTTAATTGAAGGGAGATGGAAATTTTTTGATGGTAGATATGAGCATTTAGAAATAAAAAATGAAATTAAAAGAGATGATATAAATTCAACATTTCCCCTTTCATGTGTTTATGATGAAAATTCTGGAGTTGCTATTGGTATAACTCCTGAACAGTTAATTTCATATTTATGTAGCAAGTTTGATAAAAATAAGAATTTTCAATATTCAACAAGATTATATTTAAAAAGTAGAGATAAAGAGAAAATAAGGTTTTTAATATTTGCTTGTGAAAGTGATTTTGGATGGAGAAATTTCATTCAGAAATATTATGATACATTCTCCGAATTTTTCATACATAATAAAGAAATAGACCCAAAGATAGTAGAAGGAGTAGATACTGCAGGATTTCCTTTTGGCTATTATTATTCTGGTATGAGCCCTGAAATTTTAAGAAGGATAAGAGCAACTACTTGTTGGTGTTACGGTCCATGGAAGAGAGAAGGAGATTGGTATTGTAGGGATGAGTATTGGGATTATAAACCTGCAAATGAAGAAGTAGCCAAAAAGTCAATTCAATGGCAAAAAACTGCGGAAGAATATAGGAAATATAGGGAGGAGAGATTTAAACTTGTTAAAGAATATGACGTAGGAGGATGTTTTTATATTTGGAATGGTTGTGAAAGTTCCTTAGCAGATGAGAAATTTCCAGAATCAAAGATAACTGATAAACCATCATTTATGTCATACTATTATGAAACAGCATACTGGATGTTTCCCTATGGAGGCAAGTTTGGCGAATTTTTTGAAGATGGTTTAAAAAGAATTTTCAAAGAGATAGATGGAGTTACAGGTATTGCTTATGATTCTTCTGGTGGAATGGGAAATAGAAAATATTATGGAAAACTAATAGAAATTCTTGATTTACCAAAGGCATGGGATGAAAAAGGTATTTATATCCTTGAAGGAGTGGGTATTGCTAAAAATTTTGATTTTATTCATTCATTGAGAACAAAAGATGGAAAATATAAAGTAGGTATATGGATAAATCCAGGGGGAGAACATCCTATTCCATATATGATAGTTTTTAGAAGTGATAGAGGAATGATTGAATGGCGATGGATAAATACATATGATAAAAATACAAAAGAACTTTTAAACATTTACAGATTACTTATGGGTAGAAAAGTGATTGGTATGCATTCAACATTAAGAGGGGATAAATTTGCAGAGAGAATAAACTGGAGAGATTTTAAAAAAGAGGAAATACTTGATACATATAGAGGCTTATGGAAACATATGATAATTGGTTGTTTATACTGGGGAATTTTGCCATATCCTGACTTAATAAGAGGAATACCAGAGATGTTTGAAATATTACCATTACTTATTGAAATAAAAGATACTGGCTGGGAACCATTGACAGGATGTAAAGGACCTGAAAATTTACTTATTTCAAGATTTGGCAAAAAAGTTAAGTATTTTACATTTAGTAATTCCACAAAAGATAGAATAAATGGGAAAGTTGAAATTTTAGGAAAATATTTTGAAGGATTTTCTCCTATTTTAACTAATTGGTTTGGGAAAGAATATATATTTGATATCAATAAAAATACAATTTTTGACATAGAGATTTTGCCAAGAGAGTTTTTAGTTTTCAAATCAATCTGTGGATATAAAGGGGACGGTATAAGAGTAAAAACTAAGGAGATAAAAAGAGCAGATTCTATTGAATTAATTTTAGAATTATTAGATGTAAAGGGAAGAAATCACAAATTTATTTTATATCAACCAGATGGATATGAATTAAATGAGATAAAAATAAATGAGAAGAAGATAAATTTAAGGGATTTAAATTATGGGATTAAGCCTAAAGTCAATGATATAGTTAAGATTAAGTTTGTTTCAGAAGTGATAAAATCAAGAGAAGAGGAGATATTAAATTTCCCATATGATAAAAGTGTAATTTTTGTAGAGAGAGGGTTAAAGAATTTTGCTGAGAGGATAGTTGAATATTTTAGGTTCTGGTATAAATACGGTAGTGAATATCGGAAAGAATTGATAATTCCTGTAAAAAATATAGAAGATGAGAAAATTGAGAATGAATATAAGATAATAATAAAAGAAGATAAAATTCCAGAGATAAGAATAGAGGGCAATAGTTTGATAATAAAAGGAACCAACGAGGAATTGAAAGAGACTATAAAGAAGTTGCTTTATTTACTTGACAAAAAATATGTCTATTATGGCAAATTCCATGTTGCAGATACATTATGGTATTATTGGGACGAGCCAAGAGAGAAAAATTTAGAAACAATAGAGATGCTTAAATATATTGGAGTTTACGATTCAACATTCAGTTTAGGAGAGATTAAAAAATGAAAAAAATATTTATTTTTTTACTTTTTATTTTTAATTTTACTTTTTCTCAAATATACAAATTTGATTTTGGTAGTAGAGAAAGTCCTTTAGAGTATGGTTTTGTAAAGATAACAAAAGATACAAAATATGATGAAAAAATTGGTTATGGATGGAAAGGAAATGTAAATAGTGAAGTGGTAAGAGATGATTATTTAAATCCTTTTTATTACAAAGCAGAGGAGAAAGATTCATTTTACAATTTATATTGTGATGGTATAGTACCTATAAACAATATACCATTTTTATTCAAAGTTATCCCAGGGAGATATAAAATTACAATAATAATTGGAGATCTTTCACCGGGAGAAAGCAGATTTGGATTTAATATTTTTGTAAATGAAAAAGAGATAATTAAGAATGAATCTACAGAGGGTGGAACATTAAAAATTTATACATTCTCAATAGATTCTGAAGATAAAATTGAAATTAAATTAAAGTCAGAAAATCAATTACCTTACATTTCTGGAATAATATGTGAAAAAACAGATAAAGATATACCAATTCAAATTAAAGTTATACCTGAAAAGGTTACAGAGGATGACTATAGGAAAAATTGGGAAAGATTTGAAAAAAATTTTATATCTGATTGGCAAATAGCAAAAGAAGAATTAAAAAAAGAAGGGGTTGATTTTGAATACTGGGATAAAAAATTTGAAAAGATAAAGAAGAAATACAGAAATTATAGAGAATATTTCCCTTCTGGTGGACTTGGAAGAATAGATAGGTTAATTGAAAAGGCAAAAAATATAAACACAGAAAAAATTGTGAATTGTTTTAAAGAAATGGGAGTAGATGGATTTGTTGGTGGAAGCGACATATACTCTGTTTCAATAAATGAAATAAGAAAACATAGATTGAAATATGCAATAAGTGGACATGCAGAAAATATAAGATTAAATGAGAAAGTTACATTGAATTTGATAAGAAAGAAAAATGGAGAATTTTTTACAATAAAGAATGTATGGAGCAATTGTTGTCCTGAAGCAATAAGGATTTTAAATGATGAATGGAAGGAAATTTATAAAGAAACAGGTAAAAACGCAGAATTTTTCATGATAGATGAACCAAGAGGATGTTGGTATTCAGGAGGGATTGGTGATTATAGTGAGACAGCAAAAAGAGAATTTATAAATTATTTGAAAGAAATTGGTAAGAATGATATTGCAGAAAAAGTTAAAGAAAATGGAATACCTGAACCATCATATAGTTGGAATTTTTATTATTTTTATATCTTTAGATTAAATACTGTTCCTTTATTAGTAAAAAAAGCAATAAAAGATACACCATTAGAGAAAATACCAGTTATGCCTGGAAATGGAGATATAGGACCAGAAACAATGAATCATAGTTGTTATTTTCCTGTTTATATTGCAAAAAACAATTTTATTTCAGCAAGTTGGTCATATAATTCACCATCTTCTTCAAAGGCAACTGCAGAAATAATAAAAATTGCAGAAGAATATAATGGAAAAAGTTATATTTGGCCTCCAATTTATCTTGGACCTCCTGAAAAAGATTTGACAACAACAATTTCAGCAATAAGTGCATTGAATGATAAAGTATGTCCTTGGAGTTTTTATAAATTGATGATTTCAAAAGATAGAATAAATTGGATGAAAATGGTTTATTATTCTTCAAGATTAACACATGCAACAACAATATTAAAACATGTTCCACCTGTTTATATATGGCTTCCTACTTCAATTGTTTTTAATGACCTTGTTAATTATGATAATGAAGAATCTGGTAGATGGAAGGAAATTTATGAATATCTTTTTAAAATCAATATTGACTATGGAATAACAAATAATTTTAAAAATGTTGAAAAAGATATCCCTGTTTTATATGCTCCAAAAAGACCTGTTTTAAACTGTGAGGAATTTGAAAATTTAAAAAATTTTGTAAATAAAGGAGGAAAAATATTTTATACATTTGATGAAATACCAATATATCCTGATGGAGAAAAGATAAAGGAATGGGAAAATTTACCAAAGGAAAATCTTATAAAAATTAAACTTAATAAAATAAAAGAAAATTTAAAGTTTTTAAACCTTCAACTTGATAATGAAAAAATAAAAACATATATTTACAAAGATGAAAATGGAGAGATATATCATTTGCTTAACAATACAGATTATCAAAATGATATTGAGATAATTTTAAATATTGAAGGGATTGATTTTTTCACGGATAAAATTTATAAGAAAGGTGATAAACTGAAGATTTTAAAAGGAAATTATATATTGCTTAAAGAAACTTGACAAAAAATAATGTATAAAATGTATAATATGTATAAAAATAAGAGGGGGGGTATTATGAAGAACAAATTTTCAAAGAGTTTTTCAAAACTACATGGTTTCACACTGATAGAATTGCTTGTTGTAGTTGCTATAATTGCCATCCTTGCTTCTATGCTTTTACCTGTGCTTTCAAGAACAAGAGAGAGAGCAAGGCAAACAAGTTGTTTGAATAATTTAAAGCAGATTGGACTTTCAATTCTGATGTATGTTCAGGATTATGATGATTATTTTCCAGACAATTGTTTAACTTTAAGTGGATGGGGAGGACCACCAGCACCAAATGCAGGACCAAATAATACATATCCAACATGGAGTGCAAGGTTATATTACAATGGATATGTGAAAAATGTGAAGATGTTTATTTGCCCAAGTTATATTGAAAAAAGAAGGGGAGTAAGTAATGAATGGCTATATGGAAAATATGTTGGCGCAAGGGATTATGCTATAAATGCATATTTAAGTACATGGGGATTGGGAAGTAAGAAAAAACTTTCTCTTGTTAAAAATCCTTCAAGGACAATATTACTTGCAGAAACTGGAAGAGCAGATATAACAGATAGATATTATTCAGGTTGTTATGCAGGTCCACAAAATGACCCTGGTGTTAGATTTGTTTATTTTGGAACACATAATAATCCAAATATTATTAGAATTTTATCATTTCCTCAGAATTCACCTGTTGGAGGAAATAACTGGCTTTACTGTGATGGACATGCTGAATACATAAGAGATAGAGATTTACCTAAAGCAACAAACAATCCAATTTATGGCAACTGGTATAATCAAGCCTGGTGTGGAAATTAAAAAGGAGGGAAACAATGAAAAAAGCAATTTTATTTTTAATAATGTGGGTTATTTTTCTATTTTCTTATGATAAAAAAATAATATATTCTGGATGGGATAGCCCAACAACTGAATTTGTGAAAGAAAACTGGAAAGAGATGGATAAAGTTCCAATTGATGGGTTCAGTTTAAGAATTACTATAGATAGAAAGGGTCCTATATATACAGGAAATGATTTGGGTTGGAACTTAGGGGGAAAGAGAAAGTTTAAATTTGAAGATTTCAAAGAAGCGATAGAAGATATGAAGGATGTAAAATTTAAGAACTTAAAGGATATATTTTTAACAATTCAACCAAATTGTGGATATTCAGAAGGGCTTACCTGGTTTGATGATGAAAGATGGGATATATTTTTGAATAATATTGAAGTTATTACAAAGATAGCAAAAGAAATAAAAGCAGTTGGTTTAATAATTGATTTTGAAGCATATAATTATAATCTATTTCATTATCCATTTCATAAAGAAAAATATCTTGATAAAAGTTGGGAAGAGTATTGTCAAAAAGCATTTGAAAGGGGCCAAGAAACAATAAAAAGAATAAATAAGATTTTTCCAAATATAAAGATTTATTTTTATTACAGTTGGGAATGTATTTTAAATGAGATGAAGAAATACAAAGGTGATTTAAAAAACGCTTTTTATGGGTTACTCTTTCCATATCTTGAAGGAATGTTATCTGCATCTGATAGAAGGACAATTTTTTATAATGGATATGAACCAAGTTATGGATACAAAAATGAAGCAAGTTTTAAAGAGGCAAAAAAAATGGTAATTGAAGAAGGAATTAAGATAACAAAATATCCAGATAAATTTAAAAAACAAGTAAAGATGGGATATGGTTTATGGATTGATAATAGAAGTGTATGGGATACAAAGGATTTTGAAAATAACTACTTTACACCAGAAGAATGGGAGAACTCTCTTGGATATGCTTTAAAATATGCAGATGAGTATGTATGGATATATTCACAGAAAGCAAAATTTTTTAGAAGTCCAAATATACCTGAAGAATATTTAAATGCTTTTAGAAATGTAAAGAGGAAAAACTGGAAAGAGAAAGAAGTAAAAAGAGAAAAACAATATTTAATAGGTAAGTGGGAACCAACTTTAAAAACAGAAGAGTATATAAATAGGAATCCAAGATACAAAGAAGAGAATGTTTTTAAGGAATATTATAATAAATTTGAATTTATAATGGATTTGCCAATTGATGGATGGAAATTCATTACTGATAAAGAGAATAAAGGAGAGAAGGAAGGATATTTTAAAGAGGATTTTGATGATAAAAACTGGAGAGATATAAAAATAGCGCAATGGTGGGAAGATTTTGGAATAAACTATGATGGATATGCATGGTATAGAGGAGAATTTGAAGTAAACAAAGATATTTTAGATAAAAATTTATATCTTGTATTTGGTGCTGTTGATGAAAGTTGTAAAGTATGGATAAATGGTATTTTTGTAGGAGAACATGATATTGGAGAAACTGGATGGAATATACCTTTTAAAATAGATATAACTGGAAAACTTAGAGAAGGGAAAAATAAGATAGTGATTAAAGTATTTGATAGTTCAAATTATGGTGGTATATGGCAGAAGATAAAAATTTTTAAAGAAAGGAGGTGATATTATGAGAAGGAAAGGGTTTACGTTAATAGAGTTGTTGGTAGTGATTGCTGTAATCGCTATTCTTGCTGCGATGCTATTTTCTGCTTTAAGTATAGCACGTGAAAGAGCAAGACAAGCAGTTTGTATGAGCAATTTAAAACAACTTGGACTTGCTATTTTACAGTATGCAGAGGACTATAATGGATATTTACCAAGTTGTTATTATTATAAAAGTGGTCAATACAGTGTTTTTCATTTTAAGGCACTGGGAAGGATTTATTTTACAGGAATTGACCCATATGTTGGTAAAAAATATCCAAATGATGTGTGGCTTTGTCCTTCATGGAGAAAAAGTCCTTATTTAGCAGGTTTAGGGAAATCCTATGCTTATTATTATTCATATATGGGGACATGCCAGTATGTAAATGCAAGACTTACACAAGACTGGCAACAGGTTCCCATTCAAAGATTAAAATTTCCAAGTAAAACAATTATACTTTATGAATATGGTCAATTTCATGAGCCAGGTAAACCATATAGTGATTACAGAGAACTTCCAAGAGGGAAAAGAATAAATGCTGTTTGGGCTGATGGAAGTGTAAGAGTATGGGAGACAAGGGATTGGGTAAAAGTATCACCTAATACAGATGGAAGACCAGACCCTCAATATTACTACTATGATATGAGTAAAAGAGATTATACACATGAGCCATAAAATGAAAAAATTTTTAATAATATTTTTTTTAATTAGTTTTTTTATAAATGCCCAATTAAAAATTAAGATAAATAGTCCTTTGATTTTAAATCTTACAAAAAAGCAAGGAGAAGGAGAACCAGTTGAAACAAAAGCAAAGATTTATTCAGATGGAGAAAGTTTATATTTTATATTTGATTGTAAAGAGCCAAATATTAAAGATATAAAATGTGAAAAAAAAGAAAATGATACAGAGATATGGAATGACGACTCAGTTGAAATATTTATAAAACCAGAAATAGATAAAAAGGGAGAATATTTTCAGATTATAGTAAATACATTAGGAAAGATATATGATAAATTTCTATCTCCAAGTATAGCAGAATGGAATTCAAAATGTGAAGTTAAAACAGATATTAAAAATGATGGATATGTAATTGAAGTTAAATTACCAATAAGTAGTTTAAAATTCAATCCAGAGAAAAATAAATGGAAAATAAATTTATGTAGAAATAGAAAAACAGTTTTACAATATTATACATTTTGTGGCTGGTATCATAAAGAGGAAGAATGGGAAGAATTTGATTTATCAGAAATTAAATTATCAGAAATTAAACCAAATCCTATCTTTCCAATTTCTGTTTATACTTACGATATAAATAAATTAATGGATATATCAAAAAAATTAAATTGGATTAAAGAAGAAAGGATAAGAGGTTATTGCGGATGGCTAACAAATATAGAAAGAAGGCCAGAATATAAACATAATATTTATCAAGTAATTGATAAGATAGATGAATGTAAATTTAATCTGATTGTTTTAAGATATTATCCCTATAAAAAAAGTCCTTCATTAAATGGGGAAAGTTTACTCGCAATGTTATATGCAAAAAAGAAAGGGCTTAAAGTTTGTGCACATCTTGGATATATAGGAAATATTGAAACTGGAGAATATAATTGGTGGATTGATGAGAATGGAGATATAAGAAGTTATTGGAGTAGAAACTTACCATCTTTATTTGATGAGAATTTTTGGGAAGATAGATTTTATAAAGTAATAAAAGAGTTGATTGATTTTGAAAAAAAAGAAAATATTGACATTTTTGATGGAGTCATGATAGATCTTGAACCTTATAGAGGAGGAATTGATTTTTCAGATATTGTATTTTATGAGTTTTTAAAAAGGAGAGGGATAGATGAAAAAGTTGATTTAAAGAAAAGGAAAATATTTTTATTAAAAAAGAAATTGCTTGATGAATATAAAATTTTTTTAGAAGATTATTTAGCAGAAATACTTTCAAAATTTAGAGATAAAATTCATAAAGAAAAAGAAATTTTTTTTGCACTTTATCCATTTAATGATTGGTATATAAAACCAGAAGATAGTTGGTGGCAGGTAGGAATATGTAAAGGACTTGGGAAAAAAGAAATTCCATTTTTTGTCTGGGATGATAACTGTTACTGGACTGGTTTTACTGGAAATCAAAAATTGCCGGAAAAAGGACAGAAATTTTTAAGAGAAAAACTTGGATATGAAGGAATATTTTTAACAAGTATTGATTATATAACATATCCTCGTTATCCACAATATAGTCCTGAAAAAGCAGGTGAAGAATATTATTATCTTTTAAGAACAGGACCAGGAGCATGGCTTTATGGTGAGAATAATCCAGAGAGAGGAAAAAACATATGGGAAAACCATTTACCTTACTGGGAATATTTTAAAAAAGCAAATGAAAAAATATATGAAGAGGGAATAATTAAAAAGATAGAAAATGAAAGACCTGATAAAAATTATATTTTAAAAATAGATAAATTGATGGAGAAGATAAAAGAAAGAACGAAAAATGATTGGCTTAAGAATTCAGGAGTTCCATATTATATTTCAGACCCAGAATGTAAAATTGAAACAAAAGAAAATAAAATGATAATTGAAAAGAAACTCAATGGTTATGAAAAACTTGAATGTGATCTCGTATATAATGGAACAAAAGCAGAATATAAGTTTGACATTCCAAATTTTTCAAAAATAAAAAAATTAAATATAGAAATTGAAGGGAAAATGCCTTTCAATCCAGAAGGAGGAATATTAATTGTTAAGATAAATGGGATAGAAATGGAAAGAAAAAAATGGGAAAAAGAATATATAAAAAACAGATGGGAAATACCTATCTCATACATTAAAAAAGAAGGAAATATAATCGAAATATCTTATTTTGAAAGAGAGAATGTTTTTGAAACAATTTATGATACAAATTTTTACTTAAAGTCAATAAAAATGGAGGCAGAAATATGAGAAAAATTTTAATTTTTCTTTTTATACTTTTAACTTTAATTTTTTCTAAAGAGTGTGAAATTTTGAATATTTATGGTAGTTTTGAAGAAGGAAAGTTAACAGGATGGGAGAAGATTGATGGAAGATGTGAATATAAAATAGTTGAAGATGCAAGGGATGGGAAATATGCTTTAAATATTTCTGCCAAGGAAGCAAAATACTTTTCTCCTGGGATAAAAATAAATCCGGATATAATATGGGATACAAAAAAATCATTAAAAGTGAGTTTTTCAATTAAATTTTTACAAAGATATAATGGATATTTTGTTTCATTTTATTTAAAAGGAAAACCGATTGAAAAAGAAAAACCAGTTTATAGATTTTATTATTTTATTATCCATTCTGGAGAAAAAGAATTTAATTTGATAAAGGAAGCAAAAAAAGTTTGGGGATGGGATAATGAAAAAGAAAGGTTAAATGCATTTGAAGGAATAATACCTAATAATTATACATTTTTATCATGGATTGGAAAAAATGTTCAGACAGGTTCATGGGATTTAAAACAAAACATATGGTTTGATTTTGAATTTGATTTAAAAGATTCATTAAATATAGAAGGAAAACCAGAAATTCCAGAGAAAATTGAAATATTTGAAGTTGGATTTTTAAATTATATTTATGATACAACAAACTGGATTGTTGATAATGTTAAATTAAAGGAAGAATAATGTTTTTCAATCCAAAAGCAGAATATAAAGTGTTAAGTAAAAAAGAAATTGAAAAAATTCATTATTACTCAGTGAAGATTCTTTCCGAAATTGGTGTCAAAATCCCAAATGAGAAATTTTTAAAATTTTTAAGTTCAAGATGCAATGTTGACTTTAATAATCAGATAGTAAAATTTCCTATAGATTTGATTGATGAAGTTATTGAAAATATAAGAAAGACAAAGAGGGAAATAAATATATCTGAAAAAATTGAAATTAAAGGTGTTGTTGGTGGATTTACTCCGAATATTTATGATTTAGAAAAGGGAAGAAGAAAACCGACATTACAAGATGCTGAAAAAGCATTAAGGATAGGAAATCAACTTTCTCAGGTATATAATAATAGTATTCTATTCCTTCCTATGGATTGCTTTCCATATGAGGATATCTGGGGCTGGGCAATTTCTTTAACAAGAAGTATAAAACCATCAAGTGCACCTATATTAAAAAAAGAAAGTTTAAAACCAATTGTTGAAATGTGTGAAATAGCAGGAAGAGAAAAGCCAGGATATCAATGTTTTATCTCTTCTCCTTTAAGATATCCAGAAGATGCTCTTGAGATAGCATATGAAGCATTAAATATGGGTCTAACAGTAAATTTTGGTACTCCAATGACAGTTGCTGGTGGAACAGGTCCACTTTTTCTTGCAGGAACATTAACATTATGTAATGCAGAAGTTATTTCTGGCTGGATATTAAATTATATTTTCAACCAACCAATAAGAAGTTATGGCGGGAATCCAATTTGTATGGATATGAGGACTGGTTGCGGAAATTATGCAAATCCAAAAACAGTTATTATGAATGCAGCGATATCTGATTTTTGTAGATTTTATGGACTTATTCCAGAAGGAGGACATTTAGGAGATACAGATGCACCTACTCCAGGGATTATGGCAGCATCTCAGAGAGTTTTTACATCTCTGATTTCTTTAATGGTCAATGATACAAAAAAAGTAAGTTTTAGAATTGGTGTTTTAGGACCTGCTGGAAGTTGTGGCTGTCTTGAACAAATGGTTATAGATGCGGAAATATGTGAGATGTTAAATCAATTTTTTAAAGGTATAGAAGTTAATGAAGAGAAAATTTCTTATGAATTAATAGAAAAAGTTGGTATAGGAGGCAGTTTTTTAGAACTTAAAGAAACAGTTGAAAATATGAGAAGTCAGATGTATTTTCCAGAAATTTTTAATATAGTTAATTTTGATAAAATAAAATTTGGTTTTGAACTTGAAATTGCAAAAGAAAAGACAAAAAAACTTTTGGAAAAAGAGCCATTTCATAACTTATCAGAGGAGAAAGAGAGAGAAATATTTAAAATAGCAAGAGAATTTACTGGTTTAAAAAAAGAAATATGATTAAAAAAGAAGAAATTATTAATGCAATTGAAAAAGCAAAAAAATGGGTATTGAACTTACAGAAAGAAAATGGCTGTTTTCATGGAGATTTCATATGGCATGATGGAGAAGGCATTAGAGCACTTTTATCAATTTACAGAAGGACAAAAGAACATATACTAATTGAGAGAGCAAAGAGATGTGCTGATTTTATTTTAAGTTTACAGTATCTTAATAAAAATTCTCCCTTATATGGTGCATATGAGACACCTGCATATACATCAAAAAATCAAATTGCTCCAAGTGATATCTTTGAATGTCTTTCTGGAATAATAGAAATTTATAAAGAAACAAAAGAAGAAAAATATTTAAAAAGTGCAAAACTTGCTGCTGACTGGATAATTAAAAATCTTCATTCACCTGGAGTAATAGGACAGTTATTTGATATAGAGAAATGGGAACATATAAATCCTTTACCAATACATGATGATGCAAGTTTTTTGATGTTATATGAAGAAACAAAAGAAGAAAAATATTTAAAAGTTTTTAAAGACCAGATTGATTATTTAATTAAAAATCAAGATTTAGAAGGTAATTGGTATTGTGGTCATTACTATTTTAAAGAAATAAAACCATCTTCTGGTAGAACATTATATTGGTTCACTTATCCAATTTTAATGGCATATAAATTTTTAAGAGAAAAATATTTAATACCACCACTTATAAGAGCAGTTGATAGAATTTTAAGATTACAATTATGGGATGGAAGTATACCAGCAGGAATTGAAACAGATGGTTCATGGAGATTAGAAAACCGCGAAGGAAATGATGGAACTGCAACTGCTATGTGTGCTATCATATTGTTGGAAACATATTTATTATTTAATGAAAAAAGATATCTTGAATCAGGTTTAAGATGTCTAAGATTTATTCTTGACAATCAACTGCAAGATGGTCAATTTTACCATTCAAAATTGTTTAAAGATAATAAATGGGTTCCTTTTCAAAGAGATATATCTACATTTTTTGGAATAATTGCTCTTGAAAATTATTTAAAAAAGAGGAGAAAATATGAAAAGTAGAGAATTTATATTAATAGAACTTCTTGTTTATCTGATTACTTATCTAACAGTAATTAAAAGAGCAAAAGGAGGAGAAAAATTAATAAATTTTTTATTATTTTTATTCTTAATTTCTTTTGGTTTAAATTCAGAAGAATTATTTAAAGAGAGTTTTGACAAAATAGACGGATTTAAGATTGGATATGAAGAAGGGATTAGTGATGCAAAAATATATATTGAGAAAGGTTTAAAAAAAGAGGGAGAAGGTTCATTACTTATTGAATGGAAAGTTAAGAAAATAAAAGAAAGTAAATTCCCTATGATATGGGTAGAAAAAGAATACAAAGTTATGAATTTTGAAGGCAAAAATTTTAAATTCTGGATAAGACCGATAAAAGGACAATGGGAAGGACCTGATATAATAGGTGGAACAAAACATGCAAATTTTGGAATAGAATTTTATGATATAAATAATAAACTTGTTGCAAGACATAATTGGGTATGTTGGTGGCATGTAGCAACTTTAGGAATGTGGGGAAGTTTAGGCGATCCCCTTGAATTTTCATTCAATGTAAATCCTGCTTCTCCTTATAGAGGGGGACTAACAAAAGGAGAAGGTGATCCAAGAAATATAAAAAAAATAAGATATTATATGCAAACACAATCAGAAGGAGAATTTGCATTTATATGGGATGATTTACATGAAGTTTCTTTAGATGAGTATATTTTACCAAGTATTGAAAAATTTCTTACAACGTGGAAGGAATATAAACTTGGAAACAACTGGAATTTACCATTATATAAAGTTTCAGATTTAAAACCTTCTATAGAAATAAAAAAAGATATGGTCTTTATTAAAGGAGGCAATTTAAAACTTTCATTAAATAAAGAACTTGAAATCCTTGAAATTGAAAATTTTATAAGAAAAGAGAAACAAAAGACTAAAATTGAACCAATTATTGTTTTCGATGGAAACAAAGATTTTAAAGAAGTTGCATTAAAAACAGAAAATTTATATTTAAATAAAAACTCCTTAATATCAAAAAAGAGTAATGAGGAAATAAAAATTGAAAATAAAATAAAACCAGAAAAAGATGCAATATTTTGGCATATATTTATTGAAAATAAAAAAGATAAAGTTCAAAAACTTGAGATAAAATTTAACCTTCCCTGTAATTTAAATGAGGAGTTTTTTTATTATGATGGATGTGAATTTTATAAAAATCCTCAAGATTATGTAGAAAGAATCTATGAACCAACAATTTATGGGGCTTTATATCCATATCAGATTCCATTTATTGCCTTATACGATGAAAATTCTGGAATAATTCTTGGAAGAGACCCATATCAATATTTTTCATATGAAAAAACATCTTTCAAATATTTAAATAAAAACACAGGAATTTTGAGTTATTTACTAAGGATTGCTATAAGACCAAAAGAAAATTATAAAATAAGTTTTGTTTTGGGTTCAGTCCCCTCATCTTACAGATTTTTTTCATGTCTTGATTTATATCAGAAATTATTTCCAGATGCATTTAAGCCAAATAAAGATATTGACCCGAATTTATATAAGGGTGAATCTATGAGTCCTGAATATTTTGGATATAGAAACTTAAGAGAGAAAGATAATGATATTTTGTCACTTGAATTATTTAGAAGATTTGGACAAGGATGGTACTGGAAATTTGGAGGATATAAACGCCTTGGGGATTGGTATGGTAAAAAAGAATATTTTTCTGGATATAAACAAGAAGAAGGATGGAAAAAGACACCTTACTGGGAATATCTTGAAGATTATGATAAATTTCACAACTGGAGAAAAAATATTTGGGCAGGTAAGGTCATAAATTCTGGATGTGCAGTTGGATTTTATTTATGCAATTTCTGTGAAGAAGAACTTGCAAATAAAATCTATAAAGATGAAGATATAAAAGAGGGCTTACCACATTGTATTTATAATTATGGCCCATTAGGAAGAAATAATGGTGGACCAAGAATGTATTGGTGGTATACAAAATTTGGGGAAGATACTTTAAAGGATTTTGAAAAAATTAGAGAAGAAATTTCTTTATCAGCAATATGTATGGACAATATAAGAGGAAATGGTGGCTTTAAATATAGAGGTGAAAAAGTATTATCAAAGACAGAAGGTTTATCATTTGACGAAAAAGGTTTATATGTAGATGAAGGTATTGGTATCTCTCAGTTATTTAACGCAATAAGGAATTTACCAAAAGATAAAAGAGGATACAGATTGGCAGTAGCAAGTGATGCTTCAAATACATGGCCCACATGTATGAATACAGATGTATTTTTATTAGAAGGAGGTTCATTTGGGGGGAATGTAGATAACCCAATTTATGCACAATTTATAAACAGAATAAGACTTGGAACAAAACCAATAAGTTTACATTGCACACACTGGGGAGATAGACAAGTTCCTTATAGGATTGATATTGAGAAATTTTCATCTGAATTTTTAAGAGATATTTATAGAAAGATGTTTGGTTTTACAAAGATTGGTGCTTTATGTTTTGGCACTACTTTTAGTGTTGATGATGTTATGGGAGTTCCTGAAATGATTAAAGTATCTGACATACCAGAAAAAGAAAACTTATCAGGATATAGACCTATTTCTGGATTAAGATGTGAAGATGAAATGGTAATATGTTCAAGATTTGGAGATGGTATTGGAAGTATTTTATCTATTGGAAATACTTATCCAGAAAAGAAAAGATTTAAATTTAAAATTGAAAATAATATATTTGGCGATGGTGTTTTCTTAATCTGTGAATATTTTGGTTTACCGGTTGAATTAAATTTCAATAAAGATTTTTCAGAATTTTCTTATGAATTAAAAAGGTGGGATGCAGATATATTTCTTGTAATTATGAAGATTAAAGATTTAAAAGAAAATAAAGGTAAAGGTAGTTTTAAAATGGAAGAAAAAGATTATGGAAAACAAATAAGTGGTTATTTAAATTTTGAAAAGTTACCTGAAAATATTATCTGTGAATTTCTAATCCCTGACAATCATAAAGTAGAAAATGTAGTTATAAATGAAAAGCCAACCAAATTTGAAATAGTTGATAAAAAAACAGGAAGATTCCTTTTGCCAAAAACTAAAAATTTAAATATAAAAATTGAATTCCAATCAGAAATTTTTTTATCATCAAAGGCTGAAATTATCAATTTTAAATATATTGATGAAAATCTAAATGGTTTACCTATAGTTATTCCAGATAATTATGATTTTATTGATGAAAGAGCAGGGAAAAGAATATATGCATTTTTTAGGGTTTGGTATAGTGAAGCACTTGATAAAAGATATGAGATAAATATGCCAATAATAAGAAAAAAAGAATTTAAGACAGATAAAGGTATCTTGATAGGTGATTTTGGTAAAACTGGTATATATATAAAAGAGAATTCATTAATTATTTCAGGTAAAAGTCCAGAAGAAAGAGAAAAATTTATACTTGAATTATTGAAATTACTTGAAAATAAATATATTTTTCATGGCTATCTTCCATATGGCAGATTAAAAGAAGCAGGACTGATAAAAACAATAGAAATGAGAAAAAAAGCAAATCTGTATGAAAAAGCAACTCTTGATTTTAATTAATTTTTATATAAAGACAAGCCCCGTCCTCCGAATTCAAAAGAGGAAAGAATTTGACAAAATAAAAACTAATGTATAATATATATAAAATGAAGGGAGGTGAGAAATATGAAAAGGAAGGGATTTACATTAATAGAATTACTTGTTGTAGTTGCGATAATTGCTATCCTTGCTGCAATGTTGCTACCAGCTCTTTCAAAAGCAAGGGAGAGAGCAAGACAGGCAAGTTGTATGAATAATTTAAGACAATTAGGACTTGCTTTTGCCATGTATACAATTGATTATGATGATTATTTACCAAAATTTATTGAATCAACTGTTTTCTTAAATACTCCTAATTCAGAGGCTTTTTGGTATAACAGATTTATAGATAGAGGATATTTAAAAGATACGAAATTACTAAAATGCCCATCAATTTTAAAATTCAATAGATGGAATTACGATCCGGGAGGAGGTTGGGGATGTGGTAGAACTTATTTTTCTGATTATGGAATGACTCTTTTTGAGGGCAGATGGGCAGGTAATTATAAAATAAGTAAAATTAAAAAGCCATCAACACAAATACTTTTAACAGAAACAAAACCAAGAAACTTTTATTATATGGTTTGTTTTCCGGTAACAGATGCTTCTGCTTTAGGTGGAATAAGGGTTATGACACCTGCTTGTAATGGATTTTATGATTATAATGGAGAAAGACTAAGAGTTCCTCAACCTCATTTAATAGGCTATAATGTTTTATTCTGTGATGGAAGTGTAAAACTTATTGACTGGAGTACTTTTCATGTAAAATATGCTGTCTGGAGTGCTTTTTATGAATAAAAAAATAAAAAATGAGAAGATATTTTATTATTATTTATATTTTTTCTTTTTTAAGTTGCAAAGGATTAGAAATTTTAAATCTTAAAACATATTCAAATTCCTTTTCAGTAACAATTGAATGGGAAACAGATAAAGAAGCAGATTCAAGATTATTTTATAGTCCATTTAAGTCATTGCTTAATTCACAATATTGTGCATTTTTAATTGATAAAAACTTGAGAAAAAAACACAAATTTGAAATTTCATATCTTCCTTCAGATTTTACTATTTATTTTTATGTTGAATCACAAACAATAGAAGGAGAAAAAGCAAAATCAGAAATAAGAGAAGTAAAGACAGAGAAATATTTAAGAACTTTTTTAATAAAAGGGCCTGCGAAAAAGAAGTTGAATGAAAAAGAAATAAAACCATCTTTACCTGAGTGGAAATTTTTTGGTTCAACTTTAGATATATTAAAATTTGAAGGATTTGAAGAAGGTGTTTATTATCTTTCTTTCTGGTTATTTTCATCAGATGAAAAGGAAAGCAACTTTTTTATAAGTTCAGATAATGAGATTAAATTTTTTGTAAATGGAGAATTAATTGAAGGGAAAGACGAATTTAAATTTAAAATAAATAAGGGGTGGAATTTAATTTTAATAAAAAAGGAAGTAAAAAAAGATAGTTTCTTTTCTTTAAAATATAAAGATAATATTGAAAAAATTTCATTTGTTTATCCACCAGTAACTTATCCTAAGTTAATTCAAAGTGGATGGGGAAGAATTTCAGTATCTCAATTGAAAGAAAGATTAAAAGAACTTGAAGAACAGTATTTTTATTTTGATGGAATTACAATAGGATTTGATAATATTGATAATATCTGTCCTTATGGTGGTTTCTGGCCATTTTCTTATACAGTTAAAATTGATTATGAAAAATTAAAACCACAGATTGATATACTGAAAAATTTGAAATTTGAAAGATGGAAGGATAATTTTTTATGGGTTAGTGCTTATTTAAGAAATGAAGAGAATGTTGATTGGTTATTTGACGAAAAAATATGGGAAATAATTAAAGAAAATTTCAGAATAATAGGTAAAATTGTAAAAGAAACAAACTGTAAAGGAATATTTCTTGACTGTGAAACACCTGGTAAAAAAACACATATTTTTACTTATCATGGATATTATAAAGAAAAATATAATTTTGAAGATTGCGCAAAAAGAGCCTTTGAAAAGGGTAAAGAAATTATTGAAATTTTACAAGAAGAAAAACCAGATATAGTTGTTATAAGTGTTGATGGTTCAAGAATGGTTGGACTTGGAAGAAGTATTTTTCAATGTCATTGGGGAAATTTAGAAAAATCATCTGTTTCTCCTGGTTATTTATATCCTGATATGAAACATAGATTATTCTATTCTTTTCTCTCAGGGATGATTTCTGGAAGTAAAGGAAAGACAAAGATTATAGATGGAGAATATTCACCACATATAGGAGATACAATTAAAGGACCTTACTACAATACAAAGTTTTTTGTTGAAGTTATGCCATTTTTAAAGGAAAATTTTGATATAAAGGTTGAACCTGAAAAATTATTTTTAAATAGTGGAGTTGGTGGAAGAGCAAATACATATGAAGCACCAGGCAGAGAAAGAGAAGACGGTGGTATGTACGAAAAACTTATTCCACTTTTAAGAGAAAGTTATTCTGACTATGTTTGGATTTATTGGCAAAGTTATACACCTGGATATGGTTGGTATGAATATTATTGGATGGATAAAAAGAAAAGAGAGGAAATGGAAGAGAAAATAAAAAAAGGAGAAATTAAACCCTTTGTTCCAAATTTACTTGAAGGTAAACCTGAAAGTTTCTTTAATAGTATTAAGAGAGCAAAAGAAGAGGTGAAAGAATGAGAAAAAAAGTTGTTATTGTTGGTGCCGGTAAACTTGGAAGAAGGTGGATTGATTATATTATTGAAGAGAAAGATTGGGAAATAGGAGGTATTGTTGAAGTATCTGAAAAAGTAAGGAAAGAATTAAGAGATAATGAAAAATATAGAAATTTCCCTATTTATTCTGAACTTAATGAAATAAAAGAAAAAATTGATGGATGCATTATTGTTACTCCTCCAGATACCCATTTAAAGATTGCAAAGGAAGCAATATCTAAAAATATGAATATTTTATGTGAAAAGCCACTTACTTTAAATTTTGAAGAAATACCCGAGATTTTAAAATTAAAGAATGAAAAAAATGTAGTCTTTTTAGTTAATCAGAATCAAAGAAGTACACCACAATTAAAAGTTATGAGAGAGATTATAAAAAGTGGTAGATTGGGCAAAATTTCATATGTTTCAATATATTTTTCAAGAATTATGAGAACATATGATTGGAGAGAAGAGATAAAAGAGCCTGTTTTGGATGACATGAGTATACACCATTTTGATGATTTAAGATATGTTCTTGAAAAGGAGATAAAAAAAGTAATATCATTTTACTCATTTAATCCCTCATATAGTCCTTATAAGGGAAATGCGTGTGTTTCTATAAATATGATTTTTGATGATATTTTTATTGATTATTATGCAACGTGGATAGGCAAAGGAATTCAAACTGATTGGACCGGTTACTGGACGATAGAGGGTGAAAATGGAGTCCTCTATTTGAGAGATGGAAAAGTTTTTTACGTTTATGGAAAAAATTCTCCAGTAGAATCAGATAGAATTGAATATTTAAATATTCCTAAGGAAGAATTTAAGGATTCTCTTCTATGGACTCTTGATAAATTTAAAAAAGCAATAGAGGGGAATTTTGATGAGGAAGTAAAAGGTATAACTATTGAGGAGAATATAAAATCAGTTAAAATACTCCAGGAAGTTTATAGAAAAAAGGAGGAGAAATGAAGGGTATCGGTGAAATAAGAATAAAAGAATTTAAAAAAGAATTTAAATTAATTGAAAAAATTCTCTCAAACTGTCCAACAATTGATAAATTTTTTTCAATACCAACAGAAGAGTTTATAGAAAGGCAAAAAAAGGTTTATAATGCTTTAAGTGAAAATGGATTTGATGTTGGATTTGTTTTTTCTGACGAACATTATGATGGAGACGTTGCATATCTTGGTGGAAATACAAACATACAAATTGAACAGGTTGCAGGAGTAATTGGAAAAACAGGTTTTCATATAATTGCTGGACTTGAAGGTGGTTATATTGCAGAACAACTTGCAGAAAGAGCAAAAGCAAAAGTTCATAAAGTTGAAATGCTAAAACTTGCAGATGAAGAGTATCCTATTAAAGCAGAAAAAATTGAAGATGTTATTGAAGAGGCAAACAATGGAAAGGCAAAAACAATTGCTCTTTTAACACCTCGCCAAGTCATTCCTGCAAGTATTGTTGAATATCTTGAAAAAGTTTATGGGAAAGAAAATGTTGTTGATGCACAGGAAATTTATTACAAAATTAAATATGAAAAAAGTGATAATGAAATGCGGCTTATCAGAGATTCCTGTATGATTGGAGATACTGTTTTAAGATGTATGCTTGCAGTTTTAAAACCTGGAATGCTTGAAACTCAGGTTGCAGGATGGGGATATCTTGTTGCAAAAGAACTTGGTGCAGAAGAATTTGGGTGGGACATAATGGTTGGAGCCAACACAGCAAATAGAACTTTAATAGGAAAGGCATTAAATAGAGTTATAAATGAGGGTGACTATGTTCATCTTGGAGTTGCTCCAAAAAGAGATGGTTTAAATAGTTGTGTGAGAAGGTCTGTCATTGCAGTTAAAAATCCAAAAAAATTAACTGAAAATCAGAAATATTGGTTTAGTTTTATTGAAGAAGCATATAAAGTAGGGCTTTTCTGGTTGAAAAAAATAAGTGAAGAAAATTTACCTGCATATTTACAGGAAAAGGCACTTGTAGACTTTTTCAGATCAAAATCAGATGAAGTAAGTAAAATTTATGGTAAAAAAATTGAACTTGAAAAATTGAAACCATATACAGGAACTCATAATGCAGGATATACTGAGTGTCAGGAATTTTATGGAGCAATAACATTGAATTCAACACAACCTCTTGGTAATCAAATAGTTATAATGCTTGATGTAGCAGTAAGAGGAATTGGGGATTATTGGAATGATGTTATTATACCTGATATGGATTTTGTGGTTATAGAGAATACTTGTGGAAAATTTGGAAAAAAAGTTGAAGAATTAAATAAACTTCCTTACAATGTTCAAAAACTTGTAGGAAATGCAGATGAATATTAAAAAAGGAATAAATGAAAGTGCATTTCCAGAAAAACTTAACTACGAGAAAATATTTGATATAGGAAAAAAAGCAGGATTTTATGGAATAGAATTAAACTTCTTTAGTGAAGGTGGGAGATTAAATATTAAGTCATCAAAGAGTTTTATTAAAGAGATTAAAGATATAGCAAAAAATTTTAAATTAGAAATTCCTTCTTTATTATGTGTTGAAACTTACAGATTGTTACCAACTACTTCTTTAAACAAAAGAAAAAGATTGTTAAAACTTACTGAAAAAAGTATTGAAATTGCAAAAGAATTGGACTGCAAAGTTGTTCTTATATGTGAAGGATGGATAAATGAAAATATTGATTATTTAACCGGTTATCAAAATGCTTTGAATTTTTTTAGAGAAATTTCTAAAATTGCTGAAGAATATAAAATCTATATTGGAATTGAAAATGTAAGAAATAAATTTTTATTGACACCTTTGAGTTTTTTAGATTTTATAGAAAAGGTTGGAAGTCAATATATTAAAATCTATTTTGATACAGGAAATGTTATCGGCTATGGATATCCAGATAGTTGGTTAAGAATTCTTAAGGATTATATTATTCAAATACATTTAAAAGATTTTAAAGAAAAAGAAAATATTTTTGTTCCAATTTTAGATGGAGACGTTGACTGGGCAAAATTTAAAAAAACACTTAATGAAATAAATTATTCAGGATATTTAATAGTTGAAAAAAACCCTCATATTTTTTATCCTGTAGAAGATATTTATTTAATTTCAATTAAAGTTGATATAATTTTGGGAACATTTAAAAAATGAGAAAGATAACGTGGGAATTAAAAGGTGGTCTTACAGATGAAGAAATAAAAAAAATACATGATTTTGCCTTAAGATTGATTGAAAAAATTGGAATTCTCATTCCTTCTGAAAATATTTTAAAAATGATACCACAGGATAAAAATATTTTTATAAAGAATAATAGAGTTTACATAAAACCAGAAAAAATTGAAGAATTATTTGGGCCATTCCCAAAAAAACAAAAAGAACAAAATAAGGAAATTAAATTTTACGTTTCTGGATATTCATTAAGATGTTATGACCTATATACAGGTGAGATAAGGAAGCCAACTTTAAATGATTTAATTATTTTTACAAAAATTGCTCATACTCTTGGTGCTTATGGTTGTGCTCTTGTATTTCCATCAGATTTACCCCAAAAATTAGCAGAAATTGCAACTTATAAGTTTTGCCTTGATGTTTCAGATAGAATATATGGGGCTGGCATTTTTAGTGATAATTATGTTTTTGATATAGTTCAGGAAATTATTTGTCTTATAGAAGGGAAATATGAAATTGGTATGCATATGATAAGTCCTATGGCTTTTGATAAATTCTTAATTGAAAATGCTTCAAGATATTTTGATAAAAAAACAACTTTTTCGGTTGGAACAATGCCTATGATTGGGGCAACCTCCCCTGTTGATTTCTTTTCTTCAATTGCCCAGAGTATAGCAGAAGTTATAGGAGGGGCCTCAATTTTAAAAATTTTATCTCCTAATAATGAAGTATATTTTTCTCCATTTGTTTATCCATTTGACATGAAATATGGAAGTATAGTATTTGGGGGACCAGATTTTATAAAGTTAAATTTATTACTATATCAGATAGGAAAATTTTACGGAATAGAAATTATGGCAAAAGTTTTCAATACTATGGGAAAATATCCAGGAGATGCACAAGTAGGATTTTCCTCTGCAGGAGTTATATTGTCTTTACTTATGGGCTTTAAAATGTTTGGTTGGGCAGGAATGTGTTGTATAGATGAAATTGCTTCTATTGAACAGGTAATAATTCAGTATGAAATTTTAAAAAGTTGTTTAAGTTTGTTAGAAGGTGTTGAATTTGATGAGAATAAAATGAATATAGAATTAATGGAAGAATGTATTTTAAAAGAAAATACTTTTCTCACTCATCCTGAAACACTTCAAAATTATAAAAGGAATTTATTTGTTTCTGAAATATTTTCAAATGAAACATTCAACATATGGGAAAAGAATGGAAAGAAATCAATATGGCAAAAAGCAAGAGAAAAAGCAATTGAAATTTTAAATAAGCATAACTTTAAAAGAGATGAAAAACAGTCAGAAGAACTTAATAAAATCTGGGAAAAAGCAGTAAAAAAACTAAAATAAAAATGATAATAGATATTCATTCACATTTATATAAAATTGAGAAAGTAGAAGAAAAATTAAAGGAGATTATTAAAAAAATAAAATGTGAAAAAATTGTTCTGGCTGGTATTGAGGGAAACTATTGGGAATATATTTTGGGAAATGAGGAAGTTATTAAAATTTATAAAAAATATCCTTCCTTTGTTATACCTTTTGCCCATTTTCGTCTTGGAATTGACAAAAAAGAAAGAATAGACAAATTTTTAAAAATTGGATTTAAAGGTTTAAAATTTATAGGGCCGTTAAAAAATTATGATGATGAAGAATATTTTCCTATTTATGAGAAAGCAGAAAAAGAAAATTTAATTTGTTTATTTCATACAGGAATTGTTTCAAGAAAAACTGCAGAAAACAAGCAAGAAAACATATCTTCTTCTAGAATGAGACCTGTGTATCTTGAAACAATTTCAAGAAATTTTCCAAAACTTATAATAATTGGAGCACACCTTGGTTATCCTTGGTATGAAGAAGCAGTTGAAGTTGCAAGAGTAAACCCAAATATTTATTTTGATCTGTCAGGGCCATGTATTTATTCACGAAATTATGAATTTTTTAAAGAGATTTTCTGGATAGATAATAAAGTTCTTGGTGAAAACAGCATAATAAAAAAAGGGAAAATTTTATTTGGTTCAGATATTTATTATGATAGAATTCCTGCTTATATAAATGATATTAAAAAATTTTTTGAAAGGATTGGTTGTAAAGATTATCTTGAAAAGTTTTTTTATGAAGTTGGTTATAGTATATTAAAAAGGGGAGGAATTATATGATTGATATTGAAAATCTATTGAAAAGAAAAGATAAATTTGAAATTTCAGATAAATTTTTGACTTCATATACTTCATTTTTAGGTGGTGGCAGTTTAAACATATGGGATGGGAAAGGTAAAAATTTTGATCATTGTAGCCCTCTGGATGGGTCTGACGCTAATATTTATATTATTTCTCCAGAAGGAAGAAAAGGTGTTTATATTACCAATTATTCATGGAATCCTTTTGAAATTAAAGCGGAATATATAGGCTACAGAAGAACTTACATAAAGGAAAGAAAGACTATATGGGATGATGTTTTTGTAGATTTAATTTTTTTATCAAATGAGGTTGACTGCAATTTTAAAATCGTTTGTGAAATAGTTCCGAGAATTTTGTTTGAAAAAAAAGATCTGTTTTTTGATGAAAATTATGTAGAAAAAGAAAAATTTGATTATGAATTTAATTTAATTGATAATATTTTTTATCTGTTTGAAAAAGATGGTGTACATAGAAATTTCTATAAAATCTTTTCTTTTAACAAAAATTTCACCCTTAAAAAAGAAAACGATAAATTTTATCTTGAAATACCAATTAAACTGAAATCCACTCTTTTTTCTATTCATGCAGAATGGGAAAAAATTGTTTTTGCAGTTTCTTATTCCAAAAATAAGGATGAAGGAATAAAAAAAGTTAAAAAAGCAATAGAAAACCCTGAATTTTTCTTTGAAGAAAGGAAAAAATTTTTAAATGAGTTTTTTATTAAGAAAGTCCCATATTTTAATTCAAATTCTTTAAAATTAAATAAAATTTATTATTTCTGTAATTATGTGTCTTATAGCAATATCTATGATTTTAAAGAAGGAAATTTTAAAAATCCATTTACATGTCCTTCAAAATTTAGACTACTTCCTCAATGGTTCTGGGATTCTGCTTTTCATTCAATTTATGAAAAATATATTAATACTGAAATTTCAATTTCTTCTTTGAGAAACATAATTCAAAATCAATCAAGTGAAGGACATTTACCATTTACTCTTGCGATTGATGAGATTATAACAAAAGAACTTGTTCAACCATTTATTTTGCCTATTGCAATATGGGATATATATTTAAAAAAAGGAAGTAAAGAAATTTTGAAAGAATTCTTACCTGCACTTATAAGATTTGATAGATACTTGGAAAAATACAGAATGGAGAAAGGACTTGTTTATTTAAAAGTTCCAGGAGAAAGTGGATGGGATAATTCAAGAAGATACATTCCAGAACCACCATTTATTCAGAGAAATTCTCCACTTATTAAAGAAAATAGATACATTTTTTCACCAGATTTTAATTTATATATTTATCTTGGCAGATATTTAATAAAGAAAATGGCAAAGGAATTAAATTGCGAAGATATTTTGAAAGAATATGAAAAAAGAGAAAAAGTATTAAAAAAAGAAATAGAAAAAATGTGGGATGAAAATATAGGGCTTTATTTAGATATGTATATAGATGAAGAAAAAATCTTTGTTAAAACACCAGGCGGAATGATCCCGATGCTTGGTTTTATTCCTGATGAAAATAAAAAAAAGAAAATTTTGAAACACCTTTTAAATCCAAAAGAATTCTGGACAAATTATCCTATTCCAACTCTTTCTCTTGATGATCCTTATTTTAACTCTCTTGACGAATATCAAAGTTACTGGAACGGAAGGGTTTGGCCAAATATAAACTGGTTGATTATTGAATCACTTATAAGAAATAATTTTTTAGAAACAGGCAAAGAATTGATTGAAAAAACGATAAATTTATGTATTGCCACAGGAGAACCAAACTGTTATGAAAATTACAATCCTTTTACTGGTTTTCCCTATTCAACACATAATATTTTTAATTATGGATGGGGTGGTATTTTTAACGATATTTTAATAAGAAGAGTTTGTGGAATACAGATAGATGGGAGAAATAATATAATATTTTTTGCTCCATTTTGGTATTCTGAACTTAAAAATTTTGAAATTAGAAATATTACTTTAAGAGATATACCTTTTGATATAGAATGTGAAAAGAAAGATAAATCCATAAAATTTAAAATAAAAGCAGAAGAAAGGTTAAAATGTATTTATTGTAAAAATGCAAAAATAGGGAAAACTATAGATGGAAAATTTACTTTTAGTTTAGAAAAAGTCTTCCATTTTCTTGATTTGTAAAAATGACTCAGAAAGAACTTGTCTATGAAGTGATTAATCATAAGCAAACAGATTTTATTCCTTATACTATTGATTTTGAAGAAGAAACAATTGAGAAATATAAGAAATTTTATGATATTTGGAAAGAGAAAATAAAGAATTATATTTTAAGTGTAAGCCCAATTGATACTGAAAAAAGGAAAGAGATGGACAAAAATTATGTTATTGATATTTATGGAAGTATATGGAGGATAGATTTAAAACCAATGCATCTTGAAAAACCAGGATTAACCCAACCTGATTTTAAAAATTATAGATTCCCTGATATAGAAGAATTTATTGAAGAAGAAAGAATTTGTGAAGTTAAAAGATTTATAGAAGAAAATAAAGATAAATTTATTGTAGCAAGAATTGGATTTGGATTATTTGAAAGAACATGGACAATTTGCGGTTTTGAAAACGCTTTAATCTGGTCAGTTACAAAACCAGATTTTTATGAAGAACTGTTGAATAAAATTTACAAATTACAAAACAGTTTTCTTGACATCTGTCTTGAATTACCAATTGATGGAGTTATGTTTTCAGATGACTGGGGGGATCAAAGAGGAGTTATACTTGGGCCTGAAAGATGGAGAAAGTTTATAAAGGGAAAAGTTGCAAAATTATATGAAAAGGTTAAAAAAAGTGGAAAAGTTGTTTTAAGCCACTGTTGCGGTTCTATTTATGACATTATGGATGATATTGTTGAAATTGGTCTTGATGTTTTACAATCTGTACAACCAGAAGCAAGGAATATGAACCCTTATAATTTAAAAAGAAGATATGGAGATAAAATTACTTTCTGGGGAGGACTTGGAAGTCAGAGTATAATACCTTTTGGAAAACCAGAACAACTAAAAAAAGAAATAGAAAGGTTATGTAAAGAAATGGGAAAAGGTGGGGGTTATATTCTTGGATGTGCAAAACCTATAAGACCTGAAACTCCACTTGAAAACATAATTACAATAGTAGAAATGTTTACATCACAAAGGTTTTAAAATTTGATATTATAAAGAATTCTAAACAATTTTTTCACATCTATTTGCCCTCTCCTTTGTAATTCATTTAAGTCATCTTCTATATTTCTTTCCTTGCAATGATTAATTCTTTCCAGACAGATTATCTTCAAAATCCTGAACATATATGAAAAACTTTATAAACATTCGTCAAAATATAAAAAAGAAGTATAATTTTTTATATGGAAAGAATAGTTTTTGGCCCTGTGCCTTCAAGACGTTTTGGACAAAGTTTAGGAATTAACAATATTTCTTTCCCTAAAAAATGTAGTTATTCCTGTATTTACTGTCAAATTGGAAAAACTGAATTTTATTATAAGGAAAGAAAAGAATTTTATAAACCTGAAGAAATAAAAAGACAAGTAAAGGAAGCAATTGAAAACTTAAAAGACAAAAAAATTGATTATATTTCTTTTGTTCCTGATGGTGAACCAACTCTTGACGTAAACCTTGGAGAAGAAATAGAAGTTTTAAAAGATTTTGGGATTAAAATTGCTGTTATTACAAATGCTTCTTTGATATGGAGAGAAGATGTAAGAAATGATTTAAAAAAAGCAGATTGTGTATCATTAAAGATAGATACAGTTAATAAAACAACTTGGAAAAAAATAAATAGACCAATTTCAAATATTAAATTTGAAAATATACTGAAAGGGATTGAAATTTTTGCAAAGGAATTTAAAGGTGAGTTATTAACAGAGACTCTGTTAGTAAAAAAAATAAATGATAAGAAAGAAGAGATAGAAAAAATAGGGATATTCTTAAAAAAGATAAAACCAGTAATTGCCTATATTGGTTATCCAACAAGACCACCGGCAGAAAAATGGGTAGAAATACCTGAAAAAGAAAAAATTGATCTTGCTTATATTATTCTTAAAAGTATGAACTTAAATGTGAAAATTATTGAAGAAAAAAAAGGAGGTAAATTTGGTTTCACCGGCGATTTAATTAAGGATATTTTAAGTATTATATCTGTTCATCCTATGAGCGAAAATGAAATTAAAAAATTTCTAAATGAAAATGGCGGTTCTTTTGACGTGCTTAAAAATCTAATTAATAGAGGTGATATTGTTGAAGTTATATATAAAAAAGAAAAATATTACAGGCGAAAATGAATAACATTGAAGAATTTGATGTAGTTATAGTTGGAGGGGGACCAGCAGGAAGTTTTGCAGGTATTTTTTCATCTGAAAGAAAAAGAAAAACTGCAATAATTGATAAAAATAATCAAATATGTAAAAAACTACTTTTAACAGGCAAAGGAAAATGCAACTTAACAAATATGAATGAAATAAATGATGAATATCTTTCAAAATATAAAAATGGAAAATTTTTAATAAATGTCTTTTATCAGTTTTCTAATCAAGACCTTTATGAGTTTTTTGAAAAAAATGGTCTTAAATTAAAAATTGATACAGGCAAAAGAGTTTATCCAGAAAGTGAAAACGCAGAAGATGTAGTCAAAACAATAAGAAAAATGTTAGATAGAAACAAAGTTAAACTTTTTTTGAAAGAGAAAGTCATTGATATTGAAAATTTAAAGGATGAGTTTAAGGTTATTACTGACAAAAGAATTCTAAAAAGTAAGAAAATTGTTATTGCCACAGGGGGTAAAAGTTTTCCTAAAACTGGCTCTGAAGGAGATGGTTTTATTTTTGCTGAAAAGTTTGGTCATAAAATTATAAAACCATGTCCTGCTTTATGTGGAATTGAAATTAAAGAAAAATTCTTAAAAAATTGGCAAGGAATAACTTTAAAAAATGTAAAAGTAAGTGCTTTTTTAAGTAATAAAAAAATAGGAGAAGAATTTGGAGAAGTTTTGTTTACTCATTATGGAGTAAGTGGACCTGCAATTTTAAATATAAGTGGAGACATTTCTGAAAACTTTGAAAAAGGCGAGATAAAATTAATAATAAATTTCAAACCTGCCTTAAATAAAGAAATTCTTGATAAAAGATTACAAAAAGAAATAAAAGAAAATCAAAACAAAATTTTAAAAAATTTTATGAAAAATCTTTTGCCATCTGGTTTAATTTATGAATTTTTACTTTTAGCATCACTTGATCCATATAAGAAAGTCAATCAGTTAACAAAACAGGAGAGAAATATAATTATAGAAAAACTTCTAAATTTCCAATTAACAGTAAAAAAACCACGTCCTTTTTATGATAGTATGGTTACAAGAGGAGGAATTTGTGTTGACGAAATAAATCCAAAAACTATGGAATCTAAAATTGTAAATAATATTTATTTTGCAGGTGAAGTAATAGATGTAGATGGGAAAACAGGCGGTTACAATTTACAAATGTGTTTTTCTACTGGTTATGTTGCAGGAATAAACGCATGAATTAAGAACTAAATTTTAAATCCAGAAAAGTACACTTCCAGTTTTTTTCTGTGATTAAATCAATTTTATTAATAAACCACTACTAACAAATTAACCAACTTATTAGACCTATAAAGTAAAATTTTTAAATTCTTCCTTTACATGCTGCTCTTGTTAACCTTTATAAAATAAAAAATTGTTATTTTGAAATTTTATTTAATTCTTAAACATTTTTACATATTTTAAACAAAAAAAATGCAAAACATTTTACTTTTGAAATAAAAAAATTTGACAAAAATAAAATTATGTTTAAAAATATAAAAAAAGAAAAGAAAAATGAAGAAAAAAAATTTAATTTTAAAATTAATTTTAGAAAAAGAACCTTTATCAAGAAAAGAAATTGTAGAAAAATCAGGTATTGGAAATATAACAGTTAGCAAAATTATAAAAATTCTAATTAATGAAGGGAAAATTGTAAAAGACGGAAAAATTATCAGAGGGAGAGGAAGAAGACTAAGTTTTTACAGAATAAATCCAGACTTTTATCATTCAATAATTATATCTTATGATGGAAATAAAATAATAGGTGGAGTGACAAATTATGGGAATAAAATAATTTTCAAAGAGGATAAAGAATTTTCAGAAAAGGATGAGGAACTTTTTATTTCAAGAATGATATCATTTATAAAAAACTTAAAAGAAAATTCTAAATTAGATGAAGCGAAATGGAAAAATATAGGAATATCTTTACTTGGAGCCATAGATATAAAAACAGGGGAAGTTTTAGGATTATGTGGTTGGAAAAAATGGGAAAGAATTAATTTGAGAAAAATTTTAGAAGAAGAATTTAAAAAAGATATTTTTCTTTTTGATAATCCTGATGTTCTTGCAAGGATGGAATTTGAAATAAGGAAAAATGAAAATACAAAAAATCTTCTATACATATATCTTGGAGAAGGAATTGGACTTGGAATAATTCTAAATGGAAAAATATTTTATGGAAGTAGTGGAAACTGTGGAGAAATAGGACATATAATTGTAGAAAAAGATGGGGAGAGATGTTATTGTGGGAATTATGGATGTCTTGAGAAATTTGCAAACATAAGTTCTATAATTGAAAAAATAAAAAATGGCTTAAAAGAGGGGGTTCATTCAGAGATAGAAAAGATTGTAAATGGCAATATAGAGAAAATAAAAATTGAAGATATAGTGGAATGCATAAATAGAAGAGATAAATTGTGTATTGAAGTAATAGAAAATGCTGGAAAGTATATAGGAAAAGTGAGCGCAATGTTAGTCAACATTTTTAATCCTGATGTAATTGTTTTTGGTGGTCCTCTTATAAAAGCAGGTGATTTCCTTCTTTCAATAATTAAAAATTCAATATTAAAAGAGGCATTACCACTACTTCTTGAAGATTTAAAAATTGAATTTTCTAATATTGATGAAAATGAAGGAATCTTAAAAGGGACAAATTTATGTATTGCAGACATATTTAAAAACCGAATAATAAAAGGAGGTGAAGAATAATGGAAAGGTATTGTTTAGAAATAAAAAATAAAATAAGAAAGGGGGGTGATAAAAATGAAAAGAAGAGGTTTTACATTAATAGAGTTGCTTGTTGTGGTGGCAATCATAGCAATTTTAGCAGCGATGTTGCTACCTGCTTTATCAAAAGCACGTGAAAGAGCAAGACAGGCAGTATGCTTCAATAACTTAAAGCAAATAGGACAAGCAATTTTAATGTATGCAAACGATTACGATGGATACTGGACTGTTTACAGAAGTTCACCTATTCAATATTGGAATATATGGTTAACAGGACCTATAAGTTCTTATCTTCCTGAACCTAAAGTAGGTAAACCTACAATATTAGTCTGTCCATCTGCTGAGCCAAAAGTTTACAAGGGATGGCAATATGTTTATGGAGTAAATCAATATGTTTCAAGTATAACAGCCCCACCTGATGATGTTGGGACATTTTATATGCGTCCTGTTCCAGGAGGATATGTATTTTATATTTATTTCCCAAAAATTACAAAACCATCAAATTTTATTCTTCTTGCTGATTCACTTTATCTTTCAAGAAATAGCCAATATGGATTATGTTTAAATTATGTATTTGATACTTCATCTCCTGTAGATTATCACACATTTCATTTTAGACATATGGGAAAGTGTAACACACTCTTTTCAGATGGACATGTAGAAGCATGTGAGCCATCAAGATTAAGGGCGTGTCTAAAGGGTTCAAGAAATGCAAGTGGAAGTTTAAATCCTGGTGTAAATTATGGAATAACTGTTAATATGAAAGTTTTTACTTTTTAGGATGAATAACAAAGTCAAAATTGGAATTATAGGGTGTGGTAACATTGTAAAATTAGCACATTTGCCATCTTTATCGTCTTTTGAAGATGTTGAAATATGTGGAGTTTGTGATATTGATGAAAACAAACTTGTAGAGATAAAAGAAAAATATAAAATTGTAAATACTTTTAATAATTATAAAGAAATGATAGAAAAATTAGCACTAGATGCAGTCTACATTGCTTTACCTCCCCACATTATTTTTGATCCTGCAATAGATTGTTTAGAAAGAAAATTAAATATTTTTATTGAAAAACCCCCTGGAATATGTAAAGAACAAACAAGACAGATGGCTTTAAAATCTGAAAAATTTGGATGTATTACTATGGTAGGTTTCCAAAGAAGATTTAGCCCATTAACTCTTAAAGTGAAGGAATTGGTTGAAAGAAATGGCCCTGTAATTTTATGTATTGTTCGTTTTATAAAATTTTTTAACGATGAGACACCATATTTTAGAGGTGCTATTGATCTTTTAACAAGTGACATAATTCATGCAGTAGATTGTTTAAGATGGATAGGAGGAGAAGTAAAAAAAGTTTCTTCATTAATTAAAAAATGGTACAAAAATTATGAAAATAATTTCAACGCAATTTTAGAATTTGAATCAGGAGCAACAGGTCTTTTAGTTTCTAATTATATAGGAGGAAAAAGAATTTTCAGTATAGAACTTCATGCCAAAGGCATAACTGCATATGTTGAACCAGAAAAAATTGCAACTATTTTTATGAATGGCAAAGAAGAATGTATATCTTTAAAAAGTGAAGAAATTGTTGGAAGTACTGATTTTTATAAAATTGCAGGCTTCTATAATGAAAATCGACATTTTATTGATTGTTTAAAACAAAAGAAACAACCTTTAACAAATCTTACTGATGCTCTAAAAACTATGGAACTTATTGAAAAGATCTATTACGAAAGATTATAAAAAAAGGAGGAATAAGTATGGCTAAACTTGCGATAAATGGAGGGAAACCAGTAAGAAAAAAACCATTTCCAGGTTGGCCTATATTTGGAAAAGAAGAAGAAAGAGAAATTTTGAAAGTCTTAAGAAGTGGAAAATGGTGGATGTATGCATATTCTCCAATAGAATTTGCTTCAGGAAAAGTTAAAGGATTATCATATGTTGAAAAATTTGAAAGGAAATTTGCAGAAGTTCAAAAAGTAAAACATTGTATTGCTGTAAATAGTGGTTCTTCTGCTCTTGAAATATGTGTTCGTGCACTTGGGATTGGCCCTGGAGATGAAGTAATAACAACTCCTTATACATTTATTGCAACTGTTATGTGTGTCTTAAATCATTATGCTTTACCTGTTTTTGTTGATATTGATCCTGAAACATATCAAATAGATGCAAATAAAATTGAGGAAGCAATAACAGAAAGGACAAAAGCAATTATACCTGTACATTTTAGTGGCAATATGCCAGATATGGATAAGATAATGGAGATAAGCAAAAAGTATAATTTGAAAGTAATTGAAGATGCAGCACATGCACATTATGTATTTTATAAAGACGGAAGAAGTGCAGGTGGAATTGGAGATATGGGAATTTTTAGTTTCCAACAGTCAAAAAATTTAACTGCAGGAGAAGGAGGAGCAATAACAACAAATGACGACAAACTTGCAGAACTTTCTTGGTCTTTAAGACATTATGGAAGAGAAAAAAATGGCTTATGGTATGAACATGTAAGATTGGGATGGAATTTAAGGATGAGTGAATTCCAAGGAGCATTATTACTTACTCAATTAAAGAGATTGAAAAAACAAACAGAGATAAGAATGAAAAATTACAACTATCTTGTTGAATTATTAAAAGACCTTCCTGGAATAAAACCTATAAAACTAAATCCAAAACAAAAGACATTCTCTCATCATCTTGCAATTTTAAGGTATTTCCCTGAAGAATGGGATAATATTCCACTTGAAAAAATATTAAAAGCAATGGAAGCAGAAGGAATCCCTTTATCATCTGGTTATTTATATCCTCTTTATCATAACCCATTATTTAAAAATCTTGATTTTTCAAGTGACTCTCCATTTATGAAAGGCAGAAAAAATCCAATTGATTATGAAAAGTTTAAAGAAACATGTAAAAATGTAGAAGAAGTTTGTAAAGGAAGAACAATATGGATTGTTCATAGGTTGCTTCTCGGAACAAAAAAAGACATGGAAGATATAGCAGAAGGTTTTTACAAATTAAGAAAAAATATAGATGAATTGAAATGAAAATAGGTTATAGTAAAATTGATATTACTCCCAAATTTAGTGTTGAACTGGGTGGTTATGGCTTTTATTTAAATAGAAAATCTGAAGGAATTCATGACCCACTTTATGCTAAAAGTATATATTTAAATGATGGAGAAAATGAGATTTTACTTATCTCCTGTGACTTAATAGGAATAAATAGAGAAAATATTGTTAGAATAAAAGAAAAAATTTCTAACAACATAGGCATATCTTCCCAGAATATAACAATTTCATCCACTCATACACATTCAGGCCCTGCAACTTTATATCTTGAAGGCCTTGGAAAAATAAGTAGAAGATATATGGTTGTCCTTGAAGAAAAAATATTGAAAAGTGCTGTTAATGCAAAATTAAATTCTTCAGAAGGAAAAATTGGGTTTATAGAAACAGAAGTAGATATTGCTTATAACAGAACAAAACAAAATGGACCTTATGATAAAAGTTTAAGAATTATGTTTTTTGAAAATAAAAAAGAAAAGATATTTTTATACAACTATAATGCTCACTGTATAAGTTTAAGTCATGAAAATAGACTTTTTACTTGTGATTGGCCATTTTATACAAACGAAAAAATAAAAAATGATTTAAATTGTGAGAGTATTTTCTTTCAAGGATTTTGTGGAGATATAAATATAAAAGAGGGATGGCAAAGAGATTTTGAAAAGGCAAAATTTTATGGAGAAAAAGTAGGTGAGGAAATTTTAAAAGTAATAAATAAACTGGAATATAAAGACAATTTAAAGATTAAAAATATGACTGAAATTATAAATTTACCTTTAAAAATTCCTACAAAAAAAGATGTTGAGGAATTTTATAATGAATTTAGAGAAAAAGAATATAGAAATTGGGATAAATTTCTCCCAAAATGGAAAAAAATCACTCTGTACAAAATTGATAAAAATTGCAGAGATTTTTTACCAACAGAGATACAATTTATTTGTTTTAGCGATATTTGTTCATTTTTTGTTGCTCCTGGGGAAATTTTTACAATATTTGGTTTAGAATTAAAAAAATTGTCTTTTTCTAAATATAACTTTCTTTTTGGATACTCAAATGATTATGTTGGTTATATTCCTGACGAAGAAGATTTTAAAGAAAAAAGATATGCATCAACAATTGCTCCTTTATTCACAACATTTTTCCCATTTAAAGAGAATGTTGGAGAAGTCCTGATTGACAGTTTTAAGGAAATTTTAAAGAACCTAAAAGGGGGTGGTTATGAATTTTAAAAAATTAATTTTTATTTTTTTACTCATATTGCTTTTTTCATATTCAGATAATATACCTGAAAGGAAACTTGTTGCATTTTGGAGTTTTGACGAAGGGGAAGGAATAGTCAATGATTATTCAGGCGAAGGTAATCATTTAACTATTTATGGTAAAGTAAAGAAAACAAAAGGTATTATTGGAAATGGTATCTTGCTTGAAGGAAATGGTTATTTATTCTGTAAAGAAAGCAATAAGATTGGATTGGGTTTCTCAGGTGATTATTCTATAGAGTTTTGGACAAAGCATACAAGTAAAGATTCACAAATATATATTTCTAAATGGACAGGTTCTGGAGAAGAATCAGCATGGTGGATTGGATATTATGAAGGAGTTATTCAATTTGGAAATTATATTGAAAATAAAAGAACTATAATTAAAGGGATTGATATAGCAGACGGTCAATGGCATTACATAGTTGCTGTTAGAGATGGAGAAGATCTACTTTTATATGTAGATGGTCAATTAATGGCTAAAGGAAAATGTGAAAAGGGTCTTGTTGGAAATAATTTTGCAGATATAAAAATAGGTTGTTATGGAGAAGGAATTAGGATGGGTTGGCCATTTAAAGGTATTATAGACGAAATTAAAATTTATTTAAGACCTTTAAAAGAAGATGAAATTAAGGAAAAATATAATTTGGCAAAAGAGGGAAGGAACTTACCTACTTTAAAAACTGTAAATGTTGACAATGAAAGCATACCCATAGTGTTTATTTTAAAAGAAAATGAGTTTTCCACAGTATACAGCAAAAATGAAAATATAGAACTTTCTTATTTTCTTATATCCAGTGAAATTTTGAAGAAAGAGGAAAAGAAAAATCCTATTTTTTTATTGAAAGAGGGGGAAAATATAATTGAAAAAAAAGAAAAAGAGATAAATTTAAATGTGGGTGATAAAAGAAAAGAAATTAAAATATCTTTTTCGCCAACAAAACCAGGAGACTATACAGTTGAAGGATATCTTGATGGAACACTATTTATAAAAAGAAAGATAAAAGTTGAAGACATTGATAAAGTAAAGCAAGAAAATATTAAGATAAAAAAAGAAAGAATGCAAAAACTATCTTTTGAAGAGATGGTTGTATTATATGGAGGTATGGAATTTAATCAAAATGGTGAACCTGAAATTGAAAAAATTATTATGAGAGTTAAAAATTTAGGGATAAAATGGTATGGATATGTTATACAAGTAAATTCTGAAAAAGTTTTAAAAGCATTACCTGAATTTTGTAGAAGAGGAGAAAAAGAAGGAATAAATGTTATAGTTTATCTTGTTCCACCAAGTGAAGCACCAATAAATAGGTATAAACCTATTAGTGAAAGAAAATATCCTCCTTATGATATGGATTATGTAAAATGGGTTGAAGAAATTTCAAAAATATCTACAGAATTAAAAAATTTAAAAATTTTAATGATAGATGATTTTGATGCAAATTTAAATTTCTTTACACTTGATTATACAAAAAAAATTTATGAGAAAATAAAAAGTATAAATCCAGATTTAAAGTTTGGTGTATGCGTTTACTATGAACACTTGGAAAATTTTGTAAAAAAAGGATATTTACCTTATTTTGACGTAATTCTCTGGGGTTATCAACATAGTTTCCGTCTTACTCCTGATTGTGGGGTTTCCTCTAATTCATTACATTTAGAAATAAATCAATATTATAAGTTATGTCCTGATAAAATAATTATTCCATGCATTTATTTAACTCCACACCCATCATGGATTGAAAATAGACCTACTGAAAGATACTTAAAAGATGCTTTTAAAATTTCATATGAGGAAGCAGGTGCTTTATGGATTTTCACAAAACTTTATATTTCACCAAGTTCTCCATCCTGGATAGAAGATTGGAAATATAAAGTAATTGAAGAATTTATTAAATCAATTTTACAAAAAGGAGGAACAAAATGAAAAAATTAAAAGTAGCAGTTGTTGGAACTGGGTGGGTATCTGGTGAACATATGTCTGCTTATATAGCAAATCCACATTGTGAACTTGTTGCTGTTTGTGGAAGAACAAGAGAGTCAGCAGAAAAGAAACTGAATGAATATGGATTTAAGGCAAGAATTTATACTGATTTAAAAGAAATGCTTGAAAAGGAAGAAATTGATATTGTTTCTATTTGTACTCCAAACAATTTACATCCTGAAGAAACAATAATGTGTGCTGAATATAAAAAGCATATATTAATTGAAAAACCAGTTGCTTTAAATGAAGAGGATTTAAATAAAATGATTTCTGCTGTAAAAAAGAATAAAGTCAAAACACTTGTAAGTTTTGTTTTACATTGGAATCCTCTTTTGATGACGATAGATAAACTTTTAAAAGATGGAATAATTGGTGAAATTTATTATGCAGAAGTTGATTACTTTCATGGAATAGGGCCTTGGTATAAACAATACCAATGGAATGTAAAAAAAGATATAGGAGGTAGTTCATTACTTTCAGCAGGATGTCATGCTTTAGATGCTTTATTATGGTTTATGAATAAAAAAGCAGTTGAAGTTTTTTCTTATTCAACAAGGAGTAAAAATCCTGACTTTAAAGAATATGAGTATGATCCTACAAGTGTAACGTTAATTAAATTTGAAGATGGAACAATTGGAAAAGTTGCTTCTTCTCTTGATTGTAAAACACCCTACATTTTTAATATTGAACTATTTGGTTCTAAAGGGACTATAAGAAATAATAACATATATGCTCCTGAAAAATTTCCTGGTCAAATAGGTTATATTACAATTCCAACTATTCTACCTGACAGTGGAGATGTCAGACATCATCCTTTTGAAGGAGAGGTGAACCATTTAGTAGATTGTATTTTAAATGATAAAAAACCATTTCCAGACCTTGAAGATGCAGCAATTACTCATAAAATAATTTTTAAAGCTGACCAATCAGCAAAGGAAGGAAAACCCATTAAATTAGAAAATTACTAAACTTGACTTGAAAACTATTTGTGATTTAATTCTTTTTTACTTAAAAGGAGATAAAAATGGAAAACCTTATTATTATGCATATCAACTATATGGAACAAGGACAAACATTTGACGAAATATGTGAAAAGGCAGTAAAACTTGGCTTTGATGGTATTGAATTTAGAAGGAGTATAAAAAATATGAAAGATGATGAATATTTAGAGAAATTAGCAAAAAGTGTAGAAAAATCAAAACTTAAATATATTTTATTTGGTGCTCCTGGTCCAAATTTAATGGATGAAAATCCAGATGTAAGAAAGAAAGAAATTGATGATGCAGTAAATTTTTACAGAAAAGCCTCAAAATATTTTAAACTTACTGTCTGCAATACTACTACAGGGCCACTTATAAATCCTGAATTTCCCTATCATCATTTTGAAAAACATGGTTCAAATTATGCAAAAGATTGTCATTGGGAATGGGCTGTGAATGGTTTTAAAATACTTGGTGAACTTGCAGAAGAACTTGACTTTTACTTTGCCTTTGAAATTCATAATTGTTATTTACATGACACAGTAGAAAGTACAACAAAATTGGTTGATTTAATAGGTAAAAAAAATGTTGGTATAAATCTTGATTATGGAAATATTATACTCCGTAAAGATGCAACTTCTTTAAAGGAATCAATAGAAAAATGTGGAGAAAAATTATATTATGTTCATCTTAAGAATCTCTTTATTGTAAAAGGTATTGAACACCTAAATTATATAATGTGTCCTTTAAGCGATGGAATTATAAATAATAGAGAATTTTTAAAACTTTTGAAAGAGAATAATTATAAAGGTCCTATCTGTATAGAAGCACCAAGAGAAGGAGATAGAGAATATTTTGCGAAACAGGATCTTGAATATATAAAATCAATTCTTTCAGAAATTTAAAAAGCAATTTTTTTAAGATAATTCATAAAAATAATCAATATAATAATAATCAACAGAAAGAAAAAAATTATTGCAATTAAAACTTTCCAGGGAAAAACAGGATATTCTTTTTTATATTTTGCTTCATAATATTCACCAACAATTTTTGCAATTTCTTCAGCGCTTTTTCCCTTTAACTTTTCTTTCCATTCAGGACTATTAAAATCAATCATTATTTAAAATTATACCTCAATTACATAATTTTTTTAAGATTTACTATCCCTTATTAATACAGGTATAATTTTTAAAAATGAAGATTTCTTTTCCGCGAATTGGAATTTACACAGAAGTTGGCGTCAAATTTTTCAAAAAGTTAGGGTTAGAAGTTATAGAACCAAATCCTGTCGGGAAAAAATTAATTGAAAAGGGAGTCCTTTTTTCACCAGAAATGATGTGTTTTCCATATAAAGTCGTTCTTTCCTCTTTTATTGATGCTCTGGAAAGAGGGGCAGATACACTAATTATGTATAATAGTCAAGGATTTTGTAGATATAGATGTTATTATGTGATGGCGGAGATGGCGTTAAGGGAATTAGGATATAAATTTAAAATGGTCGTTCCAAAAGCAAAGAATTTATTTTCTTGGATTTTCAAAATTGCACCAGAAATTAATAAATTCAATCTTATTAAAATTGTAAAAGAAACATGGGAAGATATAAAAGAAGTTGAAAAAAGAGATAAGGAAAATAATAAAGGTGATATTAAAATTGGTATAGTTGGAGAATTTTATACTTGTATTGAACCAAGTGCAAATTTTAACCTTGTTCAAAAATTAAGGAATTATGGAGCACAAGTTGATATCGGGATGAATGTAAGTGAATTTATTAGGCATGGCTTAAAATTTGACAGAATTGAAAAATGGAAAGAGAGAAAAATAGCAAAAAAATTATTAAAAGGAGAAATGATTGCAGGACATGGTTTTGATAGCATTGTAAATTCAATCTATTTTATAAGAAAAGGCTATGATGGAATTATTTTGGCTATGCCCTTAACTTGTATGCCTGAATGTGTTGCAGAACCTTTTATAAAAAAAATATGTGATGAAAATAATATCCCTTTTATGGTTTTAAGGTTTGATGAAAATGTTTCTGAGGTTAATATTGACAACAGAATAAATGCTTTTTGTGAATTAATAAGGAGGAAAAAATGGAGAAACTTGCACTTGGTATAGATATTGGTAATGGAACAATTAAATGTGTTTTAATAAATAAGAAAAAGGAAGTTGTTGATTTTATTTATACGAGAAACTTGGGAATAATTGAAACACTTAAAAAAGCATTAAAGGAATTATTTGATAGAAATAAAAATGTAACTATTATCTCTTGTGGAATTATAGGGGCTGGGAGAAAACTTGGTTCAATTTTGCTTTCTTCAAATATTACAACAACTGAAATAACTGCAACAGCAATTGGAGTTATGAATTATTTTCCTGAAAATGCAACTTGTTTTGAAATGGGTTTTGAAGATAGCAAAATCTTAATTATAAAAAATGGTGTTCTTGTTGATTTTGCGATGAATACAATATGTTCTGCTAATTGTGGAGCATATATAGAAAATGTTTCTGCAAGATTGGGAATAAAAGTAGAAGAATTTTCAGATTATGCATTAAAAAGTAAATCTCCTGCCAATATAAGTGGCAAATGTGCTGTTTTTGGAACATCCTGTTGTGTTAGTAAAATAAATCTTGGTTTTAAAAAGGAAGATATTCTAATGGGAGTTGCCTATGCCCTTGTAAGAAATTATTTTAGTATGCTTGCTAAAGGAAAATCTATCTTTCCACCTTATGTTTTCTGCGGTGGTGTAAGTAAAAACAAAGCAATAGTAAAAGCAATAGAAGATTATCTTGGAGAAAAAGTTTATGTTCCAGAATATAGTTTTTTAATAGGAGCAATTGGTGTTGCAATTTTATCTTTAGAGAAAGAAAATAGTAATTTTAAATTTAAAGGATATGAATTTTTAGAAAAAGATTATTCAACAGAAACAACTATTTGTGATAAATGCACAAATAATTGTGAACTTGTCAATATTTATGAAAATGGAAAACTTCTCGGCAGAATTGGTTCAAATTGTGGGAAATATAATTTATAACTTAATAAAAGGTAAAAGCAATAAAGAAAAATGTAATCTGTGCTTATAGAAGAATGCTGGATTAGAGTTAAAATACTTATGATATTTCTCTTAATTCTTTTTTCCTCTATTGATTTTTTTTGAAATAAGTTGTATCATTTAAAAATTTTAAAATTTTAAAAAATGGTAATAGAAAGAGATATTATTGTTGTTGGAGGGGGTCCTTCAGGAATGGCTTCTGCTTGGGCTTGTGCTAAACTTGGAGCAAAAGTTTTACTTATAGAAAGATATGGATTTTTAGGAGGAATGGCAACAAATGGGCTTGTTGGAAGTATTTTGGGGCATTATTTGAATGAAAGAGAACCTGCAGTGGGTGGATTTTTAAAATTTTTAATTGAAAAAACCAATAAATTTGGTGGATGTGAAAAATGGGATACTGCATATAAAAAAGGGGGAATACCATTTGATTCTGAAATTTTAAAAATATCCTGTGAAAAATTATTACTTGAAGAAAAAGTGGAAATTTTGTACCACTCTTTTGTTTGTAGTTCTATAGTTGAAAATGGTGAAATAAAAGAAATAGAAGTTGTAAATAAAAGTGGAAAAATGAAAATTAAAGGGAAAATATTCATTGATGCAACAGGAGATGCTGATATTGCCTATTTATCCGGATTTAAATGTGTAAAAGGTAGATTTTTTGATGGAAAAACACAGGCACTTGGATGTATTTTTAAAATTGCCGGGATTGACGAGGATAAAATTACGAAAAGAATTGTTGAAGAAGCAAAGGAAAAATTAAGAAAACTTAGAGAAAAAGGTGAATTGAAAATTTATAATGAAGAACTTGGAGGAAAAGGAAGTACTATTAGAAAAGGAGAAAGAAGTTTCAATGTATTAAGATATAGTGGAGATGGAACAGATGTTTTTGATTTAACTTATGGAGAAATCTTTTTAAGGGATCAAATTTATAAATATTGGAAATTTTTAAAAGAAAATGTAACTGGATTTGAAAATTCATATATTTCATGTTTACCAACAAATATAGGAGCAAGAGAAACAAGGCAAATTAAGGGCTTATATACTCTGACAGAACAAGATATAATAGAGGGCAAAAAGACAGAAGATAGTATAGGTAGAGGGACCTACTGGATAGATATACATTGTCCTCTTGGAAGAACGAAAGATAATGTCCATTTATGTACAAAAGAGTGTTCTACAAAAGAATATTGTATTGCTTTAGAAAAATTTAGAGATTATTTACCTACAAAAAGAAAATTAGGACCTCTTGAAAATGATTATTTCAGTATACCTTATAAATGTCTAATCCCTGAGGGTTCAAAAAATTTAATCGTTGTTGGAAGATGTATTTCAGCAGAACATAAAGCAATGGCTTCAATAAGAGTTATGGCTACCTGTATGGCAATTGGGCATGCAGGTGGAATTGCAGGATATATTTCTCTTGATAAAGATGTTCCAATTGATAAAATAGATGTAAAAAAAATTCAAAAAATTCTTAAAGAACAAGAAGGTTATTATTGAAATTTAAATTCAATCTTTTGATATATAAAATACTCTAAACAGTTTTTCTTTTACATTTAATTTTACACCCTTTTCCTCTGGTTTTATTTCCTGGTCTATTATCCAGTCAATTATTTTAAATTTTGGATATTCAAATCCCATCTCTTTCCAGTTAAATTCAATAAATCCATCAAAATTTTCATCTTTAAAAGAAGATACAACAACTATCGCTTCCTTACCTTTATTTAAATGCATACATATCCATATATCAGGATCTTCCACTTTCGCATATTTCTCAATTTTCCAATTTGGTATCCATATAGAATTTTCAAAATCAAATTTTTTGTAAAGTTGCCATATTTTATAAACAACCTCCCCTTTTGTGTCATAACCAAGTTTAATATAGTATTCCCTACCAAAACCTTTATACTCAGGAAAAATATTCTTACTTATTATCATTGAAGGATGACTTTTGATCGTTGAATCACATTGTAAAACAAACCTCCAGGAATTCATTCTTGTCTCAGGATAGACAGGATTATTCCATCTTGTAAAACTTACAGGTATTCCAAAAGGATATCCATAAAATTTTGGAATTAAAATATCTCTTGTTAATGTTGAACCTTCTCCACAATGATGAACATCTACAAATGATTCAATACAGGCATAAATAAAATGAGAATTGTGAGCATATACAAGTCCATTTTTTTTCAATCCACCATGAAATAAAAAATAAATCCTTTTATGAAATTCTCTTGTTGCAAATATTGGATATGTTCCATGAACTTTACCATCTTCATCTATGTATCCACAACCATGATGGATATTTGTGCATAATCTTGGATGTGCAGAACTATCAAGATATACACCATCTATATTTAATTTTTCAATTGTTTCTTTTAAAGTATAAATATACCAATCGCTAAATGGCTTTTGAGGACAATACATATAAGCGCCAAAACCTGGTAAAAGTGGATATAAAGCAGTTTCTTCCCAATAATTTTTTAAATTTGGCCAATCAGGATATGTATTCCATATTGCATAAATTATAACCCATTTAATTCCTTTCTTGTGGGCATAGTCAATAATTTCTCTAAACAACTTTTCTCTTTTCTTATTCTCTTCGGTTGGCCTATATCCAGGTGCACCAAAATCTATATTCCAAACACTTTCAGGATTATTCCAGGCCCATTGACAAAAAGCATTTGCTCCCCCCTCAACAATTGCATCAATAAATCTAAAAGTAGTTTCCGGTATTTTATCAAGAGTTTTTTCTATTGAAAATCCAGATTGGGTTAAATATAGATTATGCAAAAACTCTTTGTTCATGGGTTTTACAGGTGTAGGTATTATTGCCCATTGATATGTAATAGGTTTTTCTATAACTTTTGGTTTATTAACAAAATTTATTTTTAAAATAACATTTTTCCCATCAACTTTAACTTCAACCACTTCTTTATCATTTAAATTTGAAAAATTTTGATCTGTTTCACATACATATTCTATTCCCATTTCTTCATTACCTATCCATATTTCTTCAACAAAAGGCAACTTAAATCCTTTTTCTGGTATTTTTCCATAATCTTTATGATCTTTTAAACTTTCATGATAGGAAGATGGTGTCCCAACGCTTCCTCTCTGGTAATATTCAGCAATTTCCCTTTTTAATGGTATTTCAAATAAAAGATTTTTTATCTCAATTTTTTCTTTGGGTTCAATTAGAAGTGTATATTTCATAAATCCATCAAATTCATTTTCAAGAATTATTTTCCCTTTTAGCTTTTCATTTTTAAATTCCTTTTTATATGTTATCTTTGTTTTTTTGCTTTCAATACATTCTGTTCTGCCAAATTCAAAAGGATCAGAAAATTCAAAATTTAATCTTATTGGCCCTGTTAGCATTTCTTTACCAGAATTCTTTATACTTTTTATTTCATTAATTTCATCAAAAATAATTTCTCTATTCCATACACTAAATCCATTTTTCTTTTTTTCCATAGGTTTCCATGGTTCTGGAACTACATCATAAACTTCGGGATAACCAAATTTATTATCCCACCATTCAGGAATGGGTGGGATATTATAAATTTCCTCTATTTCGCCTTTGATTTTGTCTTCATCTTTTATTTGACATTTTATTTTATAACTTTTTGGAATTAAATCTTTAACAGGAATTTCAAATATACTTTTTTGATTTTCAATATCAACCTTTTTTTCTAATTTTTTCAGGGTTTTTCCATCATCAATAAGAGAAATTTCTATATTAAAATTTTCATCTATTTTCAATTTTGAATATTCAACTGTAGTTTCGAGAATACCTTTAGATAAGATATAAGGTATTATTTTAATTGTCAAAGGTAACTTTTTTTCAAATGGAATTGCTGATGATGCAATTATTTTATTCTCATTTTTATCCTTTATTTTATAGTAAATAACAAAATCACCTTTTCCCTCAAAGTCATATAAAAATGGTATTCTTACCGAAGAATTCTCTCCAATTTCTATACTTTTTCTATATTCTTTAATAACTTCCAATTTTTTCATTACTTCACAAATTACATCCTTTGCTTCCGTCTCTGGTTCCACTTCTGCCTGCGCTCCAAGTGGATTTGATGTTTCATCAACAAATTTAAAATAATTTAATCCTTCCAAAAGAGGTTTATAAAGAAAGATTTCAATATCATAATTAAATTTTTTATCTGTAAAATTTGAAATTTCAATTAAAACTCCTATCTGATTTTTATCTATCTCTCCTACTTTCAAAATTCTTATAGATGGTATCTTATCACCTAAAATTAAATATCCAAAATCATAATGACTAAACCAGTCTCTTAAATAAGTCCAACAAGATTGCATTACGACTGGAGATTTTTGATTATTTGTTGGTGCTATTTCAATAACTTTCCCTTTTTCAATTTTTTCTATCCCTATATCCTTTAAGGGTATCTCCATTTCACCTTCCCAACCAAAATCAGTTTTTCTTGCCTTGAAATTCCATTTTATTTTCCATTTTTTATCTGTTGAATGTGTTCTTTTTCCCTCTTCATAAATACTTTTAACATTCCCAACAAATGAATATTCCCATTTTTCTCCAAAAATAGGTCTAATAAAAAATTCTATGCAATCATCTGCCCAAACATTTAACGGTTCATCACCTGCAATTGGCTCACCTGCATAAGTAGGTCTACCAAATTGAAAGGCAAAATAAATATTTTCATTATCATATCCAGCATAAATATTCCCAATCCCATCAACCATTTTCCCTGTTTGTAAAGATATCAAAGGTGAAAGTAAAGCAAAATTTCCCCATTCTTCTTTATCTACAATACCATCTATAACTGGTTTTTTCTCAACATATGGTATTCTAATAACTGGGTATCTATATGTAATAAATTCATCTTTTTCAATTTCTTCATATTTTTTAACATAAGAAAAAGAAAAGAAGGAACAAATTAAAAACAAAATAAAAAATTTCCTCATTCAATCCCCCTATTTGGAAAATAAATATCCTTTTCCAAATTTGCCTTCAACAATTTTTCCATTTTCTATTTTATATTTTCCTTTACTTTCAATTGACACAATATATGGTTCTGTAAAAATTTCTCCATTTTCTTCTTTGATATTTTCAAAATTCTCATAAAAAAGAACATATGGGTCAATAATATTTTTATAAATTGAGAGTTCCTCTTTCTTTCTTGCAATTGAAGATATCCTTATTTCATCTATTTCAATTTGATTTTCGTAAAACCAGACAAGAGGAGTTCCTATTATTAATTTTGATTTTCCTACAAAATCTTTCTTAATTTTTTCCTGTAATGAACTCTTTAAAATTTCATTTCCATCAATATAAATAGTTAATTTTTTACCCTCCTGCCATAAAATTGCTATATGATGCCAGTTATTGCTAAAATTAGAACAATCAATAAGAACAGGATATGGTATTTCTTTCCCTTCTATACAAAACCCAATTCTTAAATAACATCTTGAGTCCTCTTCCCCTTTTCTCCCTGCCTTAAGTCCACAACTTATTGAAAAAATTGTTTTTTCTTCAGGTATTTCAAAATTTAAAATAGAACCCTTTGGTATCCAGACTTTATCAGTTTTTTCATTAGGATCAAAATTAAATTTTATCCACATCTCAACTGTTAATTCTTCAAAGGAAAAGATACCTTCCCCTTTATAAATTATTCTGCCATTTTCACAAAAGCAAAGTAAGATAAAAGTAAAAAATATAAAAGTAAATTTTTTTATCATCTGAATTTAAAACTCCAGAAATCAGAATACAAATTAAGATTATGTTTTCTATTTGAAGAACTTCTATTACAGACAATATGATGCCTATCATCTATCCACTTTACACTTCCATCCCATAATAAAACATTAAAGCCAACTGGAAGCCCAATATCTTTAGGATCAGGATGATTTAACCATCCATAATCAACACTAAATGCATCAGCGGCACAGGCATATGAAGTTCCAACTGCTCTTGATAATTTTCCATATACAGTAGCCCAAGAAGCAAATCCAGGTGGAGCATAAATTATGTTAGAGATATTATATGAATAATTTGCTCTTGCATCTTTATTAGGGCCTACAACTTCAAAATTATTTTTAATTCCTCTTAAAGTAGCAAAAGAAGACCAAGTCTTTCTTGCACTTGGACATATAAATGTCTCAGGCCCTGCAATATATTTACCTTTTCCATATTCTCTATATCCTTGAAATAATAATCCAAGTGCACAATAATAACCATTACCTGACCATAAAGCATGTCCATCATAACTAGGTGGAGGCAATCTTGTTGGTAGATTGTCATCGTAATCCTGCGCATACATATGAATTGCAAGACCTATCTGTTTTAAATTATTTAAACATACACTTCTCCTTGCATTTTCCCTTGCTCTACTTAATGCAGGTAAAAGCATTGCAGCAAGAATTGTAATTATTGCTACTACAACAAGTAATTCTATTAAAGTGAAACCATTCTTTCTCATTTTTTCACCTCCTTTCTGTGGATTTTCTTATTATTATCTCTGGTTTTATTTTTATTTTAAATACATCCTTATTATCTCCATTTATTCTTTTCAAAAATATTTCAATCACATTATCAACTAATTTATCAATTGAAAAACTTATTGTAGTAAGAGGAATTATAACAAATTCTCCTTCTGGTAAATTTTCACTTCCAACAATGCCAATCTCTTCTGGAATTTTTTTATTTTTTTCAAGTAAATTTTTCATAATTCCAATTGCAATCTGGTCATTTAAAGCAACAATTCCTGTATCTTTTTTGAACTTTTCAAAATATTTCTCTGCTATTTTATAACCTATCATATAAGGATTTTGAATACTTTCATCTATCCAAAGCATATTCTTTTCTATTCCATTATTTTTACCAAAAATTTCTTCAAAAGCCCTTTTAAAACCCATATATCTTTCCTTTATTGCCCAATAGGATATTACCTTAGTAAATGGAATTGTAAAATAAATATTTTTATATCCACTTTTCCACAAATGATGAACTGCAATATAAGGAATTTTTTCTCTGTCAATTCTAATCTGGTCAAATCCATCATATTCAGGTCCATCTATTAAAATTACAGGAATCCATTTTTTTATATCCTTTAAATAGTACATCAAAGAAAGATCATCTGGTTCCGAAATTATAAGCCCTATTGGTTTAAATTTTAAAACTTCATCTATAAGCGAGATATAACTATCCTTTCTCCAGTGAAAATCCTGAATAATTATATCAAATCCCATTCTTTTAAGTTTTTCTGCAATTAAATTTTGTCTATATTGCCTTACTGGAACATTATATGTAGAACCAACTATTCCAACAAAATTACTTCTTCTTTTTCTTAAATAACTTGCATAAATATTTCCTTTATAGTTTAATTCTTTTGCAATCCTGAAAATTTTATCCTGTGTTTTCTTCTTGATTTTATATAAATCCCCCTTCCCATTAAGTGTAAGAGAAACAGTTGTATATGAAACTCCTGCTTTTTTTGCAATATCTTTCATTGTAACTTCTCTCATGTTAATAAACTAACACGTATTAATAAATTTGTCAAATTTTTTTGGAGAAAATATAATGATTTTCTTTGGTATTTAAAAAATCGTCTTGTTGATTAGATATTATCTTTTATTCCTCATAAAAATCCCAACTGTATGAAGGTTCAGGTATTCTATTTTCTTCAACTTTTTATGCAATATCATTTTTACCAATTTCTTTCAAATAATTAATAAATTCTTTTTTGTTGGTTCTCTGTAATCTTCAAATCCAATCACTATTATATCAATATTCTTTCTGGTTTTTACTTTACTGGGTTACAATAAATAGAGGTGGTTTAATAGAACAGTTCTTTGTATCTAAAGACATTTCAAAAAAGTATAGAAAAAATTAATTTGCATATCACTTAACAATTTCACCGTTTAAACTTTCAATCTTTTTAATCCTGATTTCTTCAGAAGGAAGTATTTTCTCACAAATTATTTTACATTTCTTTATCCCCTTTCTTGCAGCATATTTTCTTTTCCACGGAGATATTCTTAAATTCATAATCTGACCATCTTCTCTTTTAAATATAATACAATCAGCAGAAGGTAAAAAATCTATTATTTCTCCAATCATCTCTATTTCTCCGATCATCCCTTCTTGAAATTCTTTCTTTTCTTCAAATAAAGGCCATGGCAATAAATAATCAAACATATTGTCTATTTTAGTATTCTTAACGATAGACTGAGCAATTGTATCTGTTTCTTTAATATCCTTGACTTTGATCGGATCCTTAATATCTCCTATAAATATATTTTCTTTAAAAATATTATTACCATTTGAAATTTCAATTATATATCCAAATTCTGTTTGATTTAAAGCAACATTATTGTAAATAGTCAAATTTTCAATATTCTTTAGATGTATACCTATAGGAAACCCTCTTATGAAATTCCCTTCTATCAATGAATTTTTTATTTTATATCCATATATTCCACAAAATCCTTCTCTCCAAAAAGGATATTCTGCTACCAGTCTTCCATCGGAATATTTGTATACAACTTTAGATTTATGATCAACTTTCCCATTAAAAAGAATCTGATTTCCTTTAATAACAACATTCTCAAAATAAATATCTGTTCCCTCAGGTTGAGAAAGCATAATTCCCCCAAATTCAGAATTTAGATTATTTAAAGGGTAGTAAATTATAAGATTATTTACAATCTGAATATTCTGCCAAAAACAATTTTTAGCACGCAATTTAATACCAGGTCTTGTACCTAAAAAAATTCCAAAATTATCTGTTGTTATTCTTGGTCTACATTTGATTATATTATTTGATATTATAATATTTTTAATTTTTATATTTTCATATGAAGGATCATAACCTGCTCCAATTGCATATCCCAAAGGATTTTCAATTATATTGTTTGATATTATTACATCTTCTAAATATGCCCCTCTTGTTGTAGTTGCTGTAACAAATCCCATATGTATTGGATTATAAATTTTGTTGTTAAGAAAAAATCCACTCTTTATATGGTTAAATTCTACTTGTAAATTTTCAACTATATTTCCTATAAAATAAAAGTTTCTACAGCCAATTGCTAAAAGAGCATATCTATCTGTCATTGGTCCTTTTTCTGCAAGAGATTCTATAAGTAAAGGGTCTGTAAATCTATTATTTATAATTCTAATTCTATCTCCACCATAAATCCCTATCCCTCCAAATTTTTCTACTCCAGATGTATCAAAAGTTAAATTTTCAATTGTAAGATCATCACAATCAATAAAATCAAAAATATGAGTATTTGGTTCTTCTTTTTTGGCACAAATTATCTGTGATTGGCTTCCGTCTCCAAAAATTTTTAGCCCTTTTTTGTCTTCTATTTTTACTGCTCTTATACAATATTTACCTGCAGGAAAATATATACCTGTTCCATCTTTTACTTCATTAAAAATTTTCTGAACCATTTCTGTTTCATCTGTCCCATCTCCTTTTACTCCAATTTCTTTAATATTTATTATTTCACAAAAAATAAAAGAAGAAATTAAAAAAAATATCAAACTTTTACAAACTTTCATCACTAACTCCTTTTTTCCACTTAATAATTACCATTCATAATGACCCCATATATCGTTTTTATTTGCTTTCGCATCTTGATATCTCACCCATTCAACATGGCCATCCCAGAAACATACATTACCACCACCTAAATGTCGTCTATAAGGAAGATATCCAATAATTTGTGTTTGACCAATCTCAGGCCATGGAGATCCAAGATTTGAATAGCATATAGGACATTGAATGTATGCTGCATTCATTCCTCTTTCTTCAGAATCACCAAGCATTGCTTTTTTGTCAGGATGTTTAATCTTCCCATATTTTGCAGGAGGACGGAACTGCCAGTGATCATCCCACCACATAGTCCACAAATTACCTCCAGGCATATAATGACCACCAGTATCTACCCCTATAACTATTCCTATGCCTCCAAATTTATATCCAGGGTAAGGAATTATTGCACTTGGACATTTAAAAACTCCTTTATCTGTAAATCCGCGACTATCAAAATCTTTTAAAGGAACTTTTATATATCCACATAAAGTAAGAAGTTTAGGGAAGTAAAGATATGAAGTCCCCCATTTATATCCTCTCGGAGGAGTAAATTCATTATAATCATTTACATACATTAAAACAGCAAATCCAAGTTGTTTCATATTATTCATACAACTTACCTGTCTTGCCCTTTCCCTCGCTTTTGATAATGCTGGCAACAACATAGCAGCCAGAATCGCAATTATTGCCACTACAACAAGAAGTTCTATTAAAGTAAAACCTCTTTTCATCTTTCTCTCTTTTTATATAATTTAAAATTAGTAAGTTACTCTGGCATCCCAGTATAAATAGTAATTTTTAGTTCCAAACATAGTTCCTCTCATTGTTGAATCAGTTATATATTCTACATGTCCATCACAAAAAGCAACATTTGTTCCACCTTTTCCATAAAGATAAGAACCCCAGACATTTCTTGTTTCAAGATGTGCACTTGCTCTAAAATATCTTATTGCCGCATCATTAAGATAAGCATAAATACCCGCTGCATATCTATCTGTTATATCTTCTCTAAATCCTTCTAAAATCATAAACATAAAAGAAGGAGATTTAATCCTATCTATTTTAAGTATTCTTCCACCTATATATAAATCATTTAAGAAACCATTCATACCATAATCCCTTGCTCCAACATATTTCCCATTTAACCATTCATTTGGCACACCCTTTTTTTCTCTATAACTTGGACAGGCAAAAATTTTCTTATCTTTTATATATCCATCCCTCCATAATATATGACTCCAAACAGGAAATCTTGCGTTTAATCCTGCTTCTGGACCAGGCCAACCACCCCAACCCTGTCTGCAAGTATAATTTGAAGGAAAATAACCATCATAATCATTGGTATAAACTAAAATCGCAAGTGCAATTTGTTTTAAATTATTCATACATAAAGATGTTCTTGCCCTTTCTCTTGCCCTTCCCAAAACCGGTAAAAGCATAGCAGCCAGAATCGCAATTATTGCCACTACAACAAGAAGTTCTATTAAAGTAAAACCTCTTTTCATCTTTCTCACCTCCTTTCATTTTATATATATTTTATCTATAATTATTTATTTTGTCAATAAAAAATCTTTTTAGGTAGACAAGGTAGATAAGATATGAGAAGTAATATATGGCTAAGAGAGGCATTTATTTCACAGAGTAAAAGAGAGGCAAAAAGATTACAGAAGAGATTTTTAGAAAAGAATGAAGAATTTAGAAATATATTATCCAGTTATAGAGAATTGTTAATGGCAGATAAGATAATGGCAAAGAAGTTTATAATTCAGACATATGAAAAGACAAAGAAAACAGTGAGAAAAATTTTAATCAGATAAAAAATGAATAAAAGAAGTTTTAGAAAATTTAATAATTAGCGAAATTTGTAGAGTAGGTCATCCCCACGAGGCTCTGTTTCACCGGCAGGAGTCTCTATCTTTCCATTTGGTCCTGCTGAATAAATTATCATAACTTTTTCTGTATCATTATAAGCAATAAGATATGTATGTCCCCAAGGGTCAAGAGGAGTACCATAGGGAACTTTTTTTTCCAAAGGAGTTGCCCATCCAGAAGCAGCAACAACAGGAACAGAACCATTACCTCCTTGATATGTTGCATTTGGTTGATAAGTGATATAAGGTCCATCCCAGTTTGGTGTTTCATATTTACTTAATTGAGATTCAAAACTAGTATCGTCCTTTCCAGTTGTTCTATTATAATAAGCAAAAACTGTTTCTGAATTAGTAGCACAATCATTACTTGATAAATCAATATATATTCCTTCGTTATCTTCATCTATTATAGGACATGCAAGAGATCTTAATTCTACATAATAACCAGTATCCATTTTTACCATTGTCATTATACTTGCTAAATTTGCCATTTCTGCTTTTGCTTTATCTATTAATGCTTTGCTTCTTGATTTTCTTATCGCTGGTAATAAAAGACCTGCAAGAAAAGCAATAATAACCATAACAACGAGTAATTCAATTGTTGTAAATCCTTTTTTTCTCATTTTTTTCTCCTTTTTTATTCACTTAATTTTAATCTCTGAGAATAACCAGAACTACTTACAATTTCAGTGTCTAATTGTAACTCTGATACCCATCTTACACTACTATCTCCATAAAGAAAATTGCCACCTGCAGAAAATTTTCCTTTTTGAGGTTCACTTTCTGGATTTTGGATTGCTGATGGATGATTTGCTTCTACCCATCTGTTTTGATTTTTATTATAAATAATCCTATCACTCATTAAAATCAATCTATTAATGCTTTTATTCGCAGAAGTTTCAGGTATTAAATACTCATAGTTATCATCAACATAATTTTTGTCAATATTGGCAAGATATGTATAACCAATTAAACCACTATTCCAGTTTTCCTTATACCTTGAATATCTTGCTTTATTAGACGGACAGTAAAAGAACTGGTAATTATCAAAATAAATTTCAATGGATGTTTTAAATTCATCCCCAATTTCTGCATCTCTTATAGTATCACAATTTTCACCAGAATAAGGAAATGTTTCATAATTATCATCAGCATACATGATAATAATCTGACCTATCTGTTTTAAATTATTCATACAGGTTGCTCTCCTCGCTTTTTCTCTTGCAGAACTTAAAGCAGGAAACAAAAGTGAAGCAAGAACAGCAATTATCGCAATAACAACAAGCATCTCTACAAGCGTAAAACCTTTTTTTCTCATTTTGTCCTCCTTTAAATAAAAATATCAATCCTCTCCCCATTCTGTTTTTTCTGCATCTTCATTGAGAACAACTGAATATCCATTTGGTCTTGCAGCAACATTTCCCATACGAGGGCTTCCATCATCAGCATCCAAGGAAAATATAATATCTTTTAGATTTATCCAGTTAACAGATCCATCAATATATAAAACATTTATTCCCCATTCATGATTTCCAGTTTTAGGATTGCAACCAGAAAGATTTGGATAACCTGATAAATCTCTTGTATTATAAATTCCTCTATCACTTATCATAGGAACTGGTTTTGTTGATTTATTTCCAGTGCTTAAACCAAAAACAAAAGAATAGGAAGCATACCATTCATTTCTATAATCTTTCCAACTATAACCAGGTTTAGGATCACCATCATTTAAAGGAAGCAAATTAGACTTTTCTCCAATACTTTCTGGTGGCAACAATCCTCTAACTCTTGAACTTGGACAATAAAAGGTTTGAGCAGTATTGATATAAAATGGATAAATTGATTTAAAAGAAGAATTTATTGTACCTATATATAAAGCAGTCTCTCCATCTGGAAATTTTTCAAAATGGTCTTCAGCGTACATTTCAAAGGCAGCACTTAATTGTTTCAAATTATTCACACAGGTCGTTCTTCTTGCTCTTTCTCTTGCAGAGGATAAAGCAGGCAGGAGTAAACCAACAAGAAATGAAATGATGGCAATCACTATAAGAACTTCCATTAAAGTAAAACCTGTTTTTTTTCTCATTATTTTCTCCTTTTTTACTCACCACCACCTTCACCACCTCCTCCGGTTGCTCCTGATAAACTCATAGCAATTTTTATTAATGGCATGTAAAGAGAAATAACAATAAATCCTACAACTCCACCAAGAAATACAATCATTATTGGTTCTATCATTGAAGCAAGTGCTGCAACTGCTGAATCTACTTCTGCTTCATAAGCATCAGCAATTTTATCAAGCATCGCATCCATCTGTCCTGTTTCCTCTCCAACTGCAACCATGTTTGTTACCATAGGTGGAAATACTTTTGTTCTTAACATTGGACCGGCAATCCCTTCTCCTTCTCTTACCCTGTTTCTTATTTCATTTATTCCATTTGCTATTACTTCATTTCCAACAGTATCTCTAACAATCTGTAAAGATTGTAAAATTGGAACACCACTTGAAATCAATGTAGCAAATGTCCTTGCGAATCTTGCAATTATTGTTTTTGAAATTATTGGTCCAAAAAGAAAAATCCTCAATTTAAGCATATCAATCCAGTATCTTGTAAATTTGATTTTTAACAGTATTCTATAAAAAATGAAGAGAGCAAAAATTCCCATTACTACAAATGGTGACTTCTGAGCAAGTAGTTTAGATATTGCAATAACAAGTTTTGTAGGTGCTGGTAGGTCTCCAACTTCCATATCCTGAAATATTTGAATAAATGTAGGAACTATTTTTAACATAATAAAAGTTAACATACCAATTGTAACTATAAGAACAACTGTTGGATATGCCATTGCTGATTTTATTTTTCCTCTTAATTTTGCTTCTTTTTCCATAAAATCTGCAAGTCTTGATAAAACAATTTCAAGAGCACCACCTGCTTCACCTGCTTTGACCATAGCAACATATATTCTTGGAAAACTGCTGGGATGCTTACTTAATGCTTCTGAAAATAATGCTCCTTGTTCAATGTCATCTGCTATTTTACCAAGAATATTACTTGCTGCTCCTCTTCTCTGTTCTTTTAAAACTCTCAATGATCTTAAAAGAGGAAGGCCTGCACCAATTAATGTTGCCAACTGTCTTGTTATTATCATTAACTCTTTTGGTTTTATTTTATTTCCGAGAAAGGGAAGGGATATGGAAATTGAAAGCCCTTTTGCACTACTTTTTTTTGTTGTCTTGGTTTGTGTAGTCTTTCCTTTTTCAGTTGTCTTAGTAGGTGTACCCTTTGCTGGAGTAACACTTGTAACAAAATAACCCATACTTTTCAATTTCGCTATAGCATCACTAACTCCTGAAGCATCTATTGTTCCACTTAATGGCTTTCCAGAACTATCTATTGCATTATATTGAAAGAGAGCCATTTTACCCCCTTAATTTTTTATAAATTAATAACCATGAACTTCTCTTGCTACTTCCTCTATAGTTGTTATACCCATATCTATCTTTTTAAGTCCATCTTCAAGCAATGTTTTCATTCCACATTCCCTTACAGCAATTTCTCTTATTTCTCCAAGTGGTCTTCTTTCATATATTGCCTGCCAGAATTTTTCATTTGGAGTCAAAATTTCAAAAATACCTGTTCTTCCTTTATATCCGCCTCTACAGAAAGGACAACCAACTGCCTTATAAAATTTCATTCCTTCTGCTTTTTCAGGAGTTAATCCAACCTGCATTAATTCCTGTTTTGTTGGTCTATATTCTTTTTTACATCTTGGACACAAAACTCTAACAAGTCGTTGTGCAATAACTCCTTCAATTGTAGAAGCAAGTAAAAATGGTTCAACATTCATATCTACAAGTCGGTAAATTGTAGTTGGAGCATCATTTGTGTGAAGTGTACTTAAAACTATGTGACCTGTCAATGAAGCCTGAATTGCCATCTGTGCTGTATCAAAATCCCTTACTTCACCAACAAGTATGATATCAGGGTCCTGTCTTAATATACTTCTTAAACACCTTGCAAAAGTAAGTCCTATGTGCTCTTTTATTGGTACCTGTATTGCTCCCTCAAGCATGTATTCAACTGGGTCCTCTGTTGTTATTACTTTTACATCTGGTGTATTTAATTTCCTTAAGATAGCATATAAAGTTGTTGTTTTACCACATCCAGTAGGTCCTGTTGCAAGAATTATTCCATGAGGTTTTTTTATCATCTTCTCTATTTTTTCCATATCTTCTGGTAAAAGACCTAAATTTTCAAGTTCAAAGATTGTCTTTCCTCTATCAAGAACACGAATTGCAAGACATTCACCAAAAACAGTTGGAACCGTATTCACACGCAAGTCAACTGCTCTTCCCATAACTGATAATTCAATTCTTCCATCTTGTGGTAATCTTCTTTCTGCTATATCCATTCCAGCCATAATTTTAAATCTACAGAATAGTGCAAAAGCAAGTCCTTTTGGTGGATGAACAAGATCATATAAAACACCATCAACTCTATACCTTATTCTAAAATCATCCTCAAATGGTTCAAGATGCACGTCAGAGGCATTATCTCTTACAGTTTGAAGCAAAATCAAATCAAATAATTTTACTACAGGTGGTAAAGAAGCAATTTCTTCAAGGGATGTAATTGTTGCATATTCTCCTTGGCTTGCTATTGCTTCAAGTTCTTCCATTTCTTCAACATCTTGAGCAAGCCATTTTATAAGGTCATCTATTGTTTCTATTTCTTTTCCATAGTGTGTTTCAATTGCTTCCTTAATATCATTTTCATCAGCAAGAACCATTTTGATTTTATATCCAAGAATAAATGAAATATCATCTTGAATATTTAAACTCAATGTATCTCCAACTGCAAGAGTTATTGTATCTTTTTCAAGTTTTACAGGCATTACATTATAAGTTTTTGCAAGAGCAGATGGAAAAACTTCAATTGCTTTCCTGTCAATAACTGTATTTTTCAAATCAATCATCTCAACACCTGCTTGAATACTTAACACTCTTTTTAAATCTTTTTCTGAAACAAAACCAAGATCTACAAGAATTCTGCCAAGGAAATGACCTGTTTGTCTCTGTTTTTCTAAAGCAATTCTCAGTTGTTGTTCTGTTATAAGCCCTTCCTCTATTAACATTTGCCCAAGTAATTTTCTTGCAGTCATTATTTTACCCCTTCTCTTTCCATTTCTGCTTCTATTCCTTCTTTCCTTTTTTCAGCAAGAACCTCTTCTCCAAGGACACCTTCTGCAACAAGTTGTGCCTTCACGTTTTCTGGGTCATAGGAGTATGTCAAAACATCATCAAGACCAATTTTCCCCTCCTTAAATAATTTCATTAAAAAGGAATCCATTGTAACCATTCCCCATTTTCCACCTGTCTGTATTTCTGAAATGATCCTGTAAGTTTTCCTTTCCCTTATCAAATTCTGAATTGAGGGCGTAGCAATCATTATTTCAAAAGCAGCAACTCTTCCTGGTTTATCTATTCTTTTTAACAATACTTGAGATATAATTGCTAAAATTGAAACTGAAAGCATAACACGTATTTGTTCCTGTTGTGCAACTGGAAAAACATTAACAATTCTATCAACTGTCCTTGCTGCACCTGTCGTATGTAATGTAGCAAATACAATATGACCTGTTTCTGCTGCTGTTATTGCTGCTTCAATTGTTTCAAGATCCCTCATTTCACCAACAAGAAATACATCTGGATCCTGTCTCAATCCTCTTCTTAATGCCTCTGCAAATGTTGGAACATCTACTCCAAGTTCTCTCTGACTAATTATTGATCTTTTGTGAGGATGATAATATTCTATTGGGTCCTCTATCGTTATTATATGTTTGTCAAGATTTGTATTTATCCAATCAATCATTGTTGCAAGAGTTGTTGTTTTTCCTGAACCTGTTGGACCTGTGACAAGTATCAATCCTCTTGGTCTTGTTAATATATATTTCATTGTATTTTCATCAAGGCCTATTTCTTGGAAGGTTAAAAATTTATAAGGAATCAATCTCAAAGCAAGAGCAACATGTCCTCTTTCTTTAAAAACACTTACTCTAAATCTTGCCAAATCTTTAAAGGCAAATCCAAAATCTGTTCCTCCGACTCTCTGTAACTCTTCCTGATGTTCTCTTGATGTTATTGCTTTCATATAGTTTACAGTATCTTCTGGTGTCAAAGGTTCACTATCAAGTTTATGAAGACCCCCATGTAATCGTGCCATAGGTGGAAGACCAACATTTAAATGAAGGTCTGAAGCATTTTCTCTAACCACAAATTCCAGAAGTTCTTCTATTCTTTTCGCCATTTATTCCTCCTGTCCTGTAACTGATATAACTTCATCAAGTGTTGTTATTCCCATTTTTACCTTTAAAATACCGTCTTCATACATACTTCTCATCCCTGCTTTTATTGCTGCTTCTCTCAATTCAGAAGCACTAACTCTTTTTAAAGTGAGTTCTCTCAATTCATCATTCATTATGAATATTTCAAAAATTCCAATTCTTCCATAAAAACCTGTAAATCCACATTCATTACATCCTTTAGGTTGACAAACATTTACTTCTTCCCCTTCTTTTATTTTAAGTGCTCTTTTTAACTTTTCATCTGGTTCAATTTTTTCTTTACAGTATGGGCACAAAACTCTTACCAATCTTTGAGCCATAACTCCTTGAACTGCAGAAGCAACCAAAAATGGAGGCATTCCAAGATCAATTAATCTTGTTATTGCACTTGGAGCGTCATTTGTATGTAAAGTTGAAAATACAAGATGTCCTGTTAATGCTGCTCTTAATGCAATATCTGCTGTTTCTTTATCTCTAATTTCTCCAACAAGTATAACATCTGGGGATTGTCTTAAAAATGCTCTTAAAACATTTGCAAAAGTTAAACCTATTTCTGGATTAACTGGTGTCTGGTTTATTCCTGGTATTTGATATTCAACAGGTTCTTCAACTGTCATAATTTTCCTATCAATTGTATTTAATTTTTGAAGTGAAGCATAAAGAGTCGTTGTTTTTCCCGAACCTGTTGGACCTGTAACAAGAACAAGACCGCCTGTAAATTGTAAAATTCTATTCCATTTTTCAAGGTCATCAGGTAAGAAACCAAGTTTATCAAGTCCTATAAGCATTCTTGTTTTATCCAGAATTCTCAATACAACACTTTCTCCATAAATCCCTGGCAATGTTGAAACTCGGAAATCAATCGGTCTTCCACCAATATCAAGCATTATTCTGCCATCCTGTGGAAGACGTTTCTCTGCAATATCCATTTTTGACATAAGTTTTATTCTTGCTATTACTGCCTTTTCTATTCTTTTTGGGGGTGAAACAATTTCATATAATACACCATCTATTCTAAATCTAACTCTGAATTTTTTTTCAAGAGGTTCAAGATGTATATCACTTGCTCTTCTTCTTAATGCTTCAACAAATATCAAATTGACAATTTTAACAACAGGTGCCTGTAAAGCAAGTGCTTCCTCATCTTCTTCAACTTCTTCAATATTTGGCAAATCAAGATCTATTGTAGCACTGCTTGCCTCCTGAAGCATAGCAGTTAAATCTTCCATCTCTTCCTGTCCATAATATTTTTCAAGTAACTGGTCTATCTCTTCTTTAAAAGTAACAATAATCTCAACATTTTTTATTCCTTCAATACCAGCAATTTTTTTAAAATAATCAGCAGCAAGAATATTTATAGGATCATCTGTAACAAAAATAAGTGTTTGGGTGTCTTCTCTTTTTTCCCATGGAACAATTCTATGTTGTTTAACTACTTTAGGGGGAAGAATACTTATTACTTCTGGGGGGATTTCTCTTAAAGGTAATTCTCTTTGAACTATTCCAAGTTGAAAATAAAAGGAAGGACTTATTTCTCCAAAAGGAAGCATTCCCCTCCCCTGAAAAATCTCTCTTAATGGCTGACCAGTCCTTTCTTGTTCCTCAAGTGCAGATTCAATACTTTTTCTATCCCACAGCCCTACATTTTGGATAATATTAATAATTTCCCTCTTTGTCGGCATAGCAACTTTATTTTACCCTTCAAAATAAAAATCTGTCAAGTTAGGTTATTTTCAGATAATTTTTCAGAGCATCAATAACAAATTGGGAAATTGTCTTTTCTTCTTCAACTGCTTTATGTTTAACCTCTTTCATCAAATCTACAGGAAGAATAAAAGTATATTTTTTTGTCTTTTGCTGTAATTTTTTACTTTCTTTTTCTTCACTCTTTTTTATTTCAAATAATTTTTTCGTCTGTGGTCCCAATCTTTTCATTTTAATCTCCTTTTAAATTCTTTTGCCAGATTTAAAAAATCAACTGCTGCCTGTGAATTTCTGGCATAATCAAATATGGCTTTACCAAAAGACGGAGATTCTCTTAATCTACTGCAAATTTTAATACCATTTTTAAAAACCTTCTCATTAAAATTTTCTTTCAACAATTCCAAACTTTCTTCTGTAATTTTCAATCTATAATCAAGCATATTTGGGATAATTCCAAGAATTTCAAGTCCTGGATTCAATTTTTTCTTTACTTGCTCTATTGTTTCAAGCAAATTAGAAAGCCCTTGTAGTGAAAGGTAATCTACAAGAACAGGTATTAAAACATAATTTGATGCACACAACCCATTTATTGTAAGAATTGAAAGAGATGGAGGACAATCTATAAAAATGTAATCAAAAGATTTTAATACTTCTTTTGAATTTTCAATTGCTCTTTTTAAATAAAATTGATTTTTACTTTTATTTGCAATCTCAATTTCAACGTGGGCAAGATCAGGATTAGAAGGTATTATTGAAAGATCTGCCATATAACTATCAACCATAACATCCTCAATCCTTGCCTCTCCAAGAATGAATTCTCTTACTGTTAAATCATCAGGCTTTAAATTTATACCTACACTTACTGTTGAATTTCCCTGAGGATCAAGATCAATTATCAAAACCCTCTCATTCAATTTAACAAGACCTGCTGCAAGATTAACACAAATTGTTGTTTTGCCAGTACCACCCTTTTGATTAGAAAAAGCAATAATTTTCATCTCCATCTGATTAAATATACAATACATTTTTTGTAATTTCAAATTTGTAATGTATAATTATCCCAAATGATAAAATTAATTGCAATTGACCTTGATGGAACTTTATTAGATAGCAAAGGAAAAATAAGTAAAGAAGACAAAATAACTTTAAAGAAATTTGCACAAAAAGGAGTAATTGTTGCTCTTGCATCAGGAAGAATGACAGATTGCGTTTCAATCTATTCTGAAATTCTTGAAATAGATACACCTTTAATTGTTTATAATGGGGCTATGGTAAGATTGAGTAAAAAGGAAAAAAGAAAAATAATCTATCATAAACCTGTTCCTTTAAAATATTCAAGATTTATCATTGATTATTGCGTTAAAAATAGATTTCTATTAAACTTTTATTACAACGATATTCTTTATGCTCAAAAGGATGAATCTTTAAGAAAATATGCTGAAATTTATTCAAAACAAACCTCTGCAAAATATAATTTTATTGAAAACCTTGAAATTATGAAAAACAAAAAACCAACAAAATTAATACTTATTACAGATGCAGAAAATCCCGATGAAACAAGAACAAGGGATTATCAATATGATTATTTTAAAAAAATTTTTGGAAATTCTTTAAATATTGTCAAAACAAACCCTGAATATCTTGAATTTATGAAAAAGGAAGTTAACAAGGGAAAAGGCCTTGAGGTTCTTGCAAAATATTATGGAATAAAAAGAAATGAAATAATAGCATTTGGAGATGGTGAAAATGATATTGAAATGCTTCTTTTTGCAGGAATTTCAGTTGCTCCTAAAAATGCGAAAGAAAAAGTGAAAAAAGTTGTAAAATTTGTTTCTGAATATACAAATGATCAATCTTGTATTTCACATTTTTTAAATAGATTTTTACTTAAAAATGATTAAAAATTACTCTGTATTTTTCTGTTTCTTCAGTGGATTACTTTCATTTTTCAGTCCCTGCGTTTTACCTTTAATTCCTGTTTATTTATCCTATATTACAGGTTATTCAATTGAAGAATTCAAAAACAAAAAAATTTCTTACAGTAAAATCTTATTTCCAAGTTTTCTCTTTGTTCTTGGTTTTACAACTGTTTTTGTTTCACTTGGAGCGACTGCTTCATTTTTAGGTAATTTCATTGGGACTGGAAAAAATTTTTTAAGATATATAGGTGGAATTTTAATGATAATTTTTGGTTTACATATCATTGGCATTTTAAAAATCAGAAAATTTTATGAAATAAGAAGATTTAGATTTAAAAAAATAAATATTGGATATTTAAATGCATTTATACTTGGAATGGGACTTGCAGGTGCCTGGACTCCTTGTGTCGGACCTGTCCTTTCTTCAATTTTAATACTTGCTTCAATGGAAAAAACTGTCAAAAGGGGAATTTTGCTTTTATTCTCTTATTCTTTTGGGATGGGAATACCTTTTATAATTCTTTCTATATTCATAAAAGGATTGACTTCACTTTTGAATAAAATGAAAAATTATTACGAAAAAATTGAAATTTCAATTGGTGTTTTACTCTGTTTTTTTGGCCTTCTCATTATAATCAAGAGATTTTAAAATTTTTTCCAATTCAACTTTTCCTATCGCTCCATTTATCTTTAATCTTATATATCCATCTTCGTCAATTATAAAAGTAGTAGGTAAAAATATTATTCCACCAAATAAATCAGCAATTTTTTCATCACCTAAACAGATTGGAAAATTTATTTTATATTTTTTTATCAAATCTTCAACATCTTTTTTAGAACTTAAAATAACAACACTAATAACTCCAACTTTTTCCTTATTTTCATTATAAAAATCCACAATTTCTGGTATTTCCCTTATACAGGCAGAACAATTAACAGACCAGAAATTTAAAACAATTTTCTTTCCTTTATAATCTGTTATTTTGATTACTTTCCCATCAATTGTATTAAATACTACCTCGGGTGCTTTTTTTGCTTCTTTAGATGCACACCCCATAAGTGTAAAAAGAAAAAAAAGAAAAAATAAATTTCTCATTTTATCTCCTTTTACTAAATTATACCTTATTCCATCTGGATATTATATTTTAACCCAAAAGAGAAAAAAATTTGACAAGAAAAATTTTTATGATAATATTGTAATAATACGACAATATCGTAAAATGAAAGTAAAAGTTGTAGAAAAAATAATGAAAATAATAGAGATAATTTCAAATTCTGAAAATGAAGGTTTAAGTGTTGGAGAAATTTCAAAATTTTTAAATCTAAAAATTACTACAACCCACTCTCTTTTATCAACATTACTTTCTCTCGGATACCTTGAGAAAGACAAAAATACAAAAAAATATAGGATTTCTGAAAAATTATTAAATATTTTTTATCCTCTTTTAAGCAAAAATTTTCTAATTAAAATATCTGAACCTGTTATGAAAAATTTGGCAGAAAATATAAAAGAATCTGTTGTTCTTGGTATTTTTTATAAGGGGGAAAGATATACAATTGCACAAGTTAGTTATGAAAATAATCTTTTAAATGTAAATTTGAATATGTTCCAGAAAGCATCCTGTTATTCAACTGCAACAGGAAGAATTCTGCTTTCATATTTACCTGAAAAAGAGGTTAAGGAGTATATAAGAAAGAATGGATATCCCAAAGAAACCTGGAACAATATTAGAAATTTTAGAGATTTAAAAAAGGAATTTGAAAAAATAAGAAAAAGGAAAATTGAAATTATAGAAAAAGAAGGAACAGTAGCAATTGGAGTTCCAATTTTCAGTTCTGATAAAAAAATTATTGCCTCTCTTGGTGTTTATCTACCAACAGTAAGGTTTAGAAAAGGAAATAGAGAAAGAATTATAAATGAATTAAAAAAAGCAGGTGAAGAAATTACATTAAAACTTGGAGATAAAATATGAATGAAAATTTAACAAAAGAAGTTAAAGAATATGCAAAAAAACTTGGTGCAGATATAGTAGGGATTGGAAGTATTGAGAGATTTAAAAATGCTCCAAAAAGAATGAGTCCAGAAGATTTATTGCCAAGTGCGAAGAGTGTTATTGTTTGCGGTATCCATCATCTTGATGCCAGTGTTGAACTTGGTGGAGAGCCCACTCCTCATAATATAGGTCCTTATGGAAGTCAAAGTTCAGTTATGAATCCAAAACTTGATGATATTTCATTTTTAATGGCAAAATTTCTTGAAAACAAAGGTTATGATACACTTCCTATTGTTTCAAGCAATATTTGGAGATATAAAGGATATAAGGATTTAAAAATACATTTTGCTCCAGACATTGCTCACAGGTATGCTGCTGTTGCTTGTGGACTTGGTGAAATTGGATGGAGTGGCTTATTTTTGCATCCAGAATTTGGACCAAGGGTTCGCCTTGTTACAATCATTACATCAGCAGAACTTATTCCAGATCCAATGTATGAAGGAGAAAAATTATGTGATAGATGTATGGAATGTGTTAAAAATTGTCCAACAGATTCATTTAGAAAGGAAGTCAAAAAAATAAATGAAATAGAAATAGATGGTAGAATATTTAAGTTCCCAGATACAAATAAATGGAGATGTGGATGGGCTGAAAATTTCTGTCTTAATCTATTTTTAAAAATACCTGAAAAAATAGATGAGAATGTAATAATTGAAAATCTTGAAAAATATGGACTTTTTGCAGGAGAAGAAGGATGTTGCCTAAAATTCTGTATGGTTCCAAGTAAAAGATATTATGATAAAAATTATTGTAGAGCACCAAGAAGAAAAAAGGAAAAGAAGGAAATAAAAATTGAGGAAATTAAGAAAATTTTTGATAAATATTTGATTGATTTCCTTTGTATAAAGAATGTGAATTTCTTTAAAAATGATTTTTCAATAAATCCCAAATTACATTTGCCAGATGTTTCTTCAGTAATTTCAATAGGAATAAAAAAACCTAAAGATTATGACACAGAAATTGAAAATTATATAAAACATAGATTAATACAATACGCCTCTTTTGATATTGCACATTATTTTGATATAAATGGATATTCTGGAATAACTGGAACAAAGATAGATGATAATCTTACCGCTCAAAAAATTGGGATATGGGAAGAAGATACAATTTTCTCAACAATCCTTGTAAGTGCAAAACTAAAAGAAATTAAAATTAAAAGGAAAATTGAAAAAGAAAAAATTGAAAAAGAAAAATTTAGGAATTTCTGTAAAGAATGTGGTGCAGATTTAGTTGGATTTTTCAACATCAATAGATTTGAGAAGTTTAAAAAAGAATTTTTAAAAAAATTTAATTTGCCTGAAGAAGTTGAAATGGTATATGATATATCTCACATTTATGCACCTATAAGTCCTATAATTAAAAGAGAAAAAATTAATTTAAAAGAACCAAAAGATTATTTAAAAGATGCAAAATCAGTAATTGTTATAGGACTTCATTATCCCGATGCTTGTCTTGATACAGCAAAAATAACACCTGCAGAAACAGTTGGACCTTATGCTTTCAGTCAATTTGAATCATTAAATCTTTTAACAGACATTGCCTATAAAATTATAAAAAAATTAAATGATTGTGGATATAAAGGAATTTATTCTTATGATTTAACTGGTCTTTCATCAAAAATTTTAAGTTCAAGAGGGTTTTTGCCAGATAATAGAAGTAATTCTTATTCTGTTTTGCTTTCAGGACTTGGATATATTGGAAAAAATGGAGTACCTATAACTAAAGAATTTGGGCAAAGACAGAGATTTTTTAGTATAATAACTGATTTTGAGTTTGAAAATGATCCTCTTTATAATGGTGAAAATTTTTGTGAAGATTGTTATGAATGTATAAAAAACTGCCCAACCTCTGCAATAAAAAGAAAAAATGTGAAAATTGAAATAGAAAATAAAATTTTTGAAATACCTGTAATTGATGAATTTTCTTGTGATTGGGCTAAAAGATATGGACTTATAGGTAAAGAAGGGCCAAAATATATGGGTATAAATGTAGATTTTAAAGTTCCTACAAAAAATAAAACCAGAAAACTAATTGAAAATTTAATGAATTTAAAATTAGGGGTTCAAAAAAGGCATTTAAATATTTGTGAAGAATGTATAAGAAATTGTAAGTATAAAGGGGAGAAGAAAAAATGGTAAAGATAGAAGGAGGAAAAATAAAGTTTAATGAAGAAGTAAAAGTTAAATATGAAGTTGATGTTCTTGTAGTTGGTGGAGGAACTGCTGGATTTGGTGCTGCTATAAGTGCAAGTAGAAATGGAGCAAATACAATGCTTGTTGAAAAATATGGTGCTCTTGGTGGACTTGTAACTTTAGGTCTTGTATGTTATATGGCTGGTTATCCTGAAGGAATTGGTAAAGAATTGCTTGAAAGGTTAAAGGAAAAAAGAGGACTTGGAGAAAATAGAATTTGTGATCCTGAAATAACAAAATATATCATGGAAAAAATGGCAATTGAGTCAGGTGTTAAAATTTTATACTGGACTTATGTTATTGATTCAATAGTTGAAAATAATGAAATAAAAGGAGTAATAATTCAAAATATTTCAGGAAGAAGTGCAATTTTAGCAAAAAGAGTTATTGATTGTACAGGAGATGCAGAAATTTCATATTTTGCAGGAGTTCCTGTTGAGACTGGATGGGATTTGATGGATGGTTATAATCAAGCAGTTTCTCTTGATTTTGTTATGTCAAATGTTGATTTAAATTCATTTTCTTCATCTGACTTTTACTCAACTGTTCAGATGAAAATAGAAAAAGCAGTAAAAGAAGGGAAATTGCCACGACTTGTAGAAAAAGGATATTTAGGATCATTCCCAAATAGACCAGAAGAAAAAACAGAAGTATATGTGTGTACTGCCCATAGTAGAAAATGTAGAACAACAGATGCAGAAGATTTAACAAGAATAGTAATTGAACAGAGAGACCAGATACAGAAACTTGTTGAATTTTATAGAGAAAATGTAATTGGATTTGAAAAGGCATTTTTAAGTTATACTGCATCAATTTTGGGGATTAGAGAGTCAAGGAGGATAGTTGGTGAATATAAATTAACAGGAAAAGATATAGCTCTTGCAAGAAAATTTAAAGATGCAATAGCAAGAGACACTCATGGTTTTGATATACATAATCCAATAGATGATCTTCCTCATATAAAACATACTCATTTATCTCAACCAATTGAACCTGCTTTTTGTACAGATAAAGAAAGAGAAGATGGAAGAATATGTTGTGTAAAAAATAATCCAAAAGGGAAATATAGAGCATACTTAAAACCAGGCCAGTATTATGAAATTCCTTATAGATGTCTTATTCCTAAAAAAATAGATAATCTTCTTGTTGCAGGTAGATGTATTTCAACTGATTTTGAAGCACAGTCAGGAACACGACTGATAATGACATGTATAACTATGGGACATGCTGCTGGAACTGCGTCTGCTCTTTCAATAAAAGAAAATATTTCGCCAAGAAAACTTGATACAGAAATTTTAAGAGAAAAACTTATAAAAGAAGGAATAAATTTAAATAAAGAGCCACTATGTTATGTAAAAGGAAGTCCTCAAGATATTCCAAGAGATGCTGAGTTTGTTGTAGAAACAAAAGATGGAGAAGATGAAATAAGAATTAAAAGATAAAAAGGAGGAGGTAAAAATGTTAACATCAAAAAAAGTAAAAGAAGTAGCAAAAAAATTAGGAGCAGATTTGGTTGGAATTGCAGATGTAAACAGATTTGAAGGAGCACCAAAGCAAATGGACCCAAGATATATAAATCCAGATGCTAAAGTTTTAATAGTACTTGCTTTAAGAATACCAAGAGGAACTTTAAGGGGTATAGAGGAAGGAACATATTTTCTCTCCTATTCTTCACAGGGATATGGAAGTATAAATATGATTTATATGCCTTTTATTCTTTATCATTTGGCGAGATTTATTGAAGATTATGGATATGAAGCAACACCAATACCTAATGATTATTACAACTGGCCCGCTATTGATTATGCAACAGGAAAACCCAAAGAAAACTGGTCTTGTTCTGTATCTCCTGAAAAACCTGCTCCTGATGTATTTATTCATTTTAGGATTGCTGCATACCTTGCAGGACTTGGAGAGATTGGATATAGTAAACTACTATTAACACCTGAATTTGGGCCAAGGCAGAGATTTGCATGTATTTTAACAGATGCTCCTCTTGAGCCAGATCCTATTTATGAAGGGCCACCAATTTGTGATAGATGTATGTTATGTGTAAAAGAATGTTCAGCAGGAGCAATAAGTTTAAAAGAAACGGTTAAAGTTAGATTTAAAGCGATAGGAACTGAAGTAGAATGGGGAAAACTAAACGTTGACGCATGCACAAAAGGATTTCAAGGATTGGCACCTTATAAAAAATACAATCCATTTATAGGAGAACTAAGTTCTGTCATTATATATTCCAGAGCAATTGAAGGAGCAAGAGGGTGTATAAGAGCATGTATGATACATCTTGAAAAAGAAGGAAAATTAAAAAACAAATTTAAGGAACCTTTTAGAAAAAGAAAGGTATGGTATATTGAATGGGAAAAATAAAATTTTCTATTGGATATCAGTTTAAAGAAGAGGAGCAAATTTTTTCAGATATTGTTGAAAAATATAAGGATAGAATTGAAGAAGTTTATTTCCCATGGCTTAATTTACCCAGCGGAAGAGGACCGATTGCTGAGAAGGTTGGATATATAAATTGGTTTGTACAGAAACAACTTGAATATGAATTAAAAAAAATAAAAAAACTTGGAATAAAACTTAATTTACTTTTGAATGCTTCCTGCTGGGGTGAAAATTCATTATCAATAAATCTTACTAATATGGTTATTTCAATTATTGATTATTTACAGGAAAATATAGGTCTTGATTCTATAACTTCTTTCTCTCCAGTTATTGCATATATAATTAAGAAAAATTTTAAAGATATTGAAGTAAGAGCAAGTGTAAATATGAGAATCGGAAAAATAAAACAGATGGAGCAATTAGAAGATTTATTTGATGATTTTGTTATGCAAAGAGAGTATAATAGGGATTTTGAAAGAATAGAAGAAATTAAAGATTGGTGTAATAAAAAAGGGAAAAAATTATCTATTCTTGTAAATAGTGGTTGTATAAATTTCTGCCCTGTTCAATCTTTTCATGATAATGTTATTTCACATGAAGCAGAAATATTTACAAAAGCAAATTTGACAGATAATATACCTGGTAATTGCTGGTCTTTTTACAAAGAAAAAGAAAACTGGAAATATTTAATTTCATATTCTTCGTGGATAAGGCCAGAAGATTTGCATCATTATGAAAAATATTTTGATGTTGTTAAACTTGCAACAAGGACAAATCAGGACCCTGAAAAAGTTATAAAAGCATATTATGATGAAAAATATCAAGGCAACTTACTTGATTTATTTGAACCATCTCATAGTAAAATTTTATATCCTTATATAATTGAAAATTCAAGATTTCCAGATGATTGGTTTGAAAAAATAACAAAATGTAATAAACTATGTCAAAATTGTTCTTACTGTGAAAATGTTTTTAAAGAAGTCATAGTTAAAAAATTTTAAAAGGAAGATTTTATTTATGGAAAAAGAAAGATTAATAGAGTTTGCAAAAGAAGTTAAAGCAGATTTAATAGGTATTGCAAGCATAGATAGGTTTAAAGGAATTAACAAACAACACCACCCAGAAAGTATATTCCCAGAAGTAAAAAGTATAATTGTAATAGGAAAGAGAATAACAAGAGGGGCTTTAAGAGGAATTGAAGAAGGAACACAATTTCACCTGTATAATCTATATGGATATCAATGGTTAAACAATAGAATACTTGCTTTAACAACTTTTAAAATATGTGAATTTCTTGAGGATAACGGATATGAAGCAGTTCCTTTGCCTGATATACCAATTGAAGTTCCACCAATGGGAATACCTGTTAAAAAAGGGAAACCAGCACCAAATGTTTTAATAGATATTGAAGATACAGCAATTAGAGCAGGACTTGGAGAAATTGGATATTGTAGGATATTCTTAACTGAAGAATTTGGTCCAAGGCAAAGATTTCAAATAATACTTACAGATGCAGAAATTGAACCAGATCAAATAAAGAAAGAAAATATATGTGATTTATGTAAAGAATGTTTAAAGATATGTCCACTTGGAGCAATAAAGGAAAAAGAGAAAGAAATTGAAATATGTGATAAAAAGATGATAGTTGCAGAAATTGATTATGAAATATGTAAAAAATGTAAAAACGGTGTCTTACCAAATATGTATTATGAAAATGGAAAACCAGATAGAATTGCTGCTTTATGCTCAAGAACCTGTCTTTTTCATCTTGAAGAAACAAAAAGAATAAAAAATTTATTTAATGAAAAATTTAGAAAAAGACCTGTATGGAAAATTGATAAAAGTGGCGAGATAATTGAAGAATAGGAGAAAAATGAAAAAACTAACGAAAGAGTTAATAAGAGAAACAGGTTATAAGTTTGGACTTGATTTAATTGGTTTTGCAAATATTGAAAGATTCAAAAATGCTCCAGAAAGAATGAATCCGAAAAACATATTTCCAGAAGGTAAAACAGTTATAGTTGTTGGAAAAAGAATATTAAGGGGTGGTTGGCGTGGAATAGAAGAAGGGACAAACTGGATTTCTTATACTTATTTTGATTATCATGGTCTTTTAAATACTTTTTTTATTCCTGAACCTCTTTATCAACTTGCCTGTTTTATTGAAGATTTTGGATATGAAGCAGTCCCTTATTATCCAGGAGTACCAGAAGCCCAACCTCCAGTAAAACCATTAAGAAAAAATTTCCCACCTCCTGATGTTCATCTTGCTATAAGGATTGCAGGTATTTGTGCTGGACTTGGGGAAATTGGATGGAGTAAAGTTTTTTTAACTAAAAAATTTGGACCAAGACAGAGATTACATGCAATTATAACTGACCTTGAAGTTGAACCAGATCCACTTATAAAACCAGGTAGTATCTGTAAAAGATGTATGGAATGTGTAAATGACTGTCCTTCTTATGCAATACCTCATATAAAAGAAAATAAAAAAATCCAGATAAAAATTGAGGACTATGTTTATGAATGGGCTGATATACATCTTGGAAAATGTACATTAAGTTATCATGGGGGTGATTCAAGAGTTTCTCCTTTTATACATAAAGATTTCCCTGGCTGGAATATAGACGCAAGAAAACAGGATTTTTCAGAAGAGACTGCATATAAATTTTGCTGGACTTTATCAACAGGAAGATGGAGAAAAACAGAGGAGTTCCCATCGGGTTATATCATAGAAGGGCATGCCATGTTACAAAAATGGGGAGAAGGTGGAAGTTTTGGAATATGTGGTTCAAGAGGTTGTATGAGAAGTTGTTTTAATTACCTTGAGAAAAAAGAAGTTATTGAACAGAGATTTAAAGGAGGGGAATTTATAAAAAGAAAAAGATGGTTATTGCCATATAAAGTTAAGAAGGGATAATTATGAGAAAATATATTAAAGTTCATCCTTATCAATTATTTTGTATTTTATGTAAATTAAAGAGAGGATTTAAAAATTCAAAAGAAGATAAAAAATTGAGAGCAATTCTTGACAAAATAATTAAAAATCCAGAAAGACCTATCATGTTGGTTTGTAGAGTTGCTGGTAGTTATTCTTATCAAAATCCTCAAAATATCAAAAACAAAAAAGAATTATTCAGAAAAAAACAGGATTTTGATATACTTCGTTTAATAGGCCTTTTCCCTGGAGCGATTATGCCTGCAAGATTTATTATAGAAAAATTATTTAATTCAATTGAAACTACAAAAGAGATATGTAAAGGAATTCCAAATTCAAAAATCTGGAAAGGATGTCAATATTCAGAAAAATCAGATTATGAAAAATTAAGAGAAGAAGGTATTAATTCAATTTTTCCGGGTCGTTCACTTGAAGAAAGAAAAAAATCAAAAAAGATATCTGTTAAAAAAATTTATAAATCAAAAATTCTAAAAATAAGACCCCATCATCTTATGTGTATGGTTTGCTTTTCCGAAAGCAAAAACCAACCTATATTAGAGGATAATCTTTATGAAGTTATTGAAAGAATAAGAAAAAATCCAGAAATACCAATTAAACTTATTGAAGGTCCCTGTATGATATGTCCTCCTTGTAGTGCTTATATACCTGAAAAAAATCTTTGTATAGGTGGTTTTTCTATGAACTTAAGAGATGAGAAAAAAGATTTAGATGTTTTATTCAAACTTGATATGAATTATGGTATGATATTAACCGCAAAGAAATTATTTGAAAGGTTGTTCAAGAGGATTAAATCAGCAAAAGAAATATGTGGATACAAAGATTGTAAAGAAACTTCTTCTGAATGGAGAATATGTAGTAATGTTTATAAAGGATACTATGAAAAGGGAAGAAATAAAGGGATGGGAATACCGGGAGTAAAACCGAAAGATAAATAAGAAAATTGGGGAAAGTTGGGAATGAAAGTTAGAGGTGGAGATATAATAAATAGTAGTGCAAAAGTTGTAATTGTTTCAGATAAAAAGGAAAGAAAATGAGTACTTATAGAATAACTGAATTTGGGGTAAGACCAGATGGAAAAACGATTAATACAGAAAAGATACAAAAAGCAATAGATACCTGTTATAAAAATGGAGGAGGAAGAATTATATTTCAACCTGGAATATATAAAACAGGAACAATTTTTCTTAAAAGTAATGTTGAACTTTATCTTGAAAACGGAAGCAAAATTATCGGAAGTGAAAGTTTAAATGACTATAAGGAACTTGATGCAGAAGGTTTTATTATGGAAAAGATAGAGCCCAAAAAAGAAATTACAAAAAATGCACTTATTATTGCAGTTGATTCTGAAAATTTAGGAATAACAGGAAGTGGAGAAATAAATGGTTCTGGACTTTCTTTTTATAAAGATTATTATAAAAAACCAGAAATTCCAAGGCCAAGAATAGTTATGTTTTATAATTGTAAAAATGTTTTTTTTGAAGGCATCTCTTTTGTAAATTCTGCTTGTTGGACAATCTGGTTAATGAAATGCGAGAATATAAATATTCATAAGGTTAAAATATACGGGGATAGAAGAATGAGAAACATAGATGGAATAGATGTTGACAGTTGTAAAAATGTTGTTATAAGTGATTGTATTATGGATACTCAAGATGATTGTATTGCAGTTCGTTGTATAAAACAATTTTATAAAGAAGAGGTTAGTTGTGAAAATATAACTGTTTCAAATTGTATTTTAAAAACAGATTGTAATGGAATAAGAATTGAATGTCCTTCTGATGGAGAAATAAAAAATTGTGTATTTAAAAATTTAATAATAGAAGGAACAAGAGGAATTATATTTCAATTTCCAAAAGTTTATTTACTGGAAAATAGTAAGGGTTGCGCAAATGTTCATGATATTTTATTTTCAAATGTAATAATTGAAAGCAAATTAAATCCTATATGGATAACTGTTGAAGAAGGAATTAAATTGGAAAGAATTTCAGATATAAATTTTTCTAATATAAAAATTATAAAAAGTGGAGGACCTTTAACTATAGAGGGAAACAGCGAAATAGAAATTCATAATATCTCATTTAATAATTTAGAAATGGAAAATTTTTCAGATAATAGTATAATATGTCGCAATTGCAAAAATATTCTTTTTAACAATGTAAAGTTAAACAATAGTCAGAAAAAATAATTTTTAAAACTGTTAAAACTTTTAAGGAATGTGTCTCAAATTTAAAGGAAAATCAAGGGAAAAATATTGTAAAGGGATGGAAATTTTACATGCAGAGAAAACGTAAGAGAAAAGTTGAAGATTAAGAAAAATGAGAGAATTAGAAAGACAAATATTTAAGAGAGTTAATTTTGACATCAGAAAAATTATAAGTAAAATAACTCTAACATGGTTTCTTTAAAATCAATAATAATTGGTATAATTTTTTGTATTTTGATTGGAGTCCTTGAACCTTTAAATGTTCTTTATATCCATGGTTCTCCTTTAGCCGCTGATTATTCAACTGGTTGGGCAATTTTTATTTTTTTTATTTATATCCTACTTTTTAATCAATTCAGTAAAAAATTTATAAAAAAATTATATTTAACACCATCTGAACTTATTACAGTTTATATAATGATGATTGTTGCTTGCGCTATTCCATCTTGGGGATTTACTATGAATTTAATAGGTCTTCTTGGTGGTATTTTTTACTATGCAACACCAACTAATAGATGGGATGAAATGATTCATCCTTACTTACCATCCCATTTATTTCCAAAGGATTACAAAACAATTTGGTATTTATATGAAGGACTTCCTAAAAATACAAAAATTCCATGGAATCAATGGATAACTCCTTTATTTAATTGGTACATATTCATAATTATTTTTTATTTTTTGTTAATTTTTCTAATTCTAATGTTAAGTAAGCAGTGGATTGAAAGAGAAAAATTAACTTATCCCTTAACTGAACCTGTTATTGAAATGGCAAATGAAGAAAATCCAATCCATAAAAATAAGTTATTTTATCTTGGCTTTCTTATTCCATTTATCCTTTATTCTCTTATTGGACTTTCAAATCTTTTTCCTATTTTTAAAGGCCCTGTGCTTAGTAAATCTCTCCCTATCTTCAGGCGCTCAATTTCTTTAATATTATCTGTTAGATTTGAAGTTATTGGACTTGCTTTTTTAATACCAAAAGATGTTCTTTTAAGTGTTTGGCTTTTTGCTTTTATCTTTATTCTTGAAACTGGTTTCTTAAAAATGACTGGTTATTCTATAGGAATGTTTCTTCCCTATTCAGATCCAGCCTGTGAAGAAGTTGCTTTTCAGTCCTTCGGTGCTTTAATGATTTTATCATTAAGTTGTTTATGGTTTGCAAGAAGACATTTAAAACAGATATTTCTAATTAGCATAGGAAAAATAAAAGATATGGAAGAAGAAAAATTTTTATACAAAATTTCTTTCTGGGGATTTATTTTTTGCTTTATCTTCAGTGTTTGGTGGATAAGTAAATCAGGGCTTAAACTCTCAATTTCCATATACTTTATTATAATAACTATTCTTATCTTCCTTGGACTAACAAGAATTATTTCACAAACAGGACTTGCATATTATAGGGCTCCAATTATCCCTTCAGCAGTAACAATCTATACGTTTGGTTCCAAATTAATTGGAAATCAAGGATTGGTTTCTCTCGGTTTAACTTTCCCTTGGGCTGCAGACATTAGAACTTCTGTTATGGCTTCAACATCTAATGGATTGAAACTTGCTAACAATTTTAAACTAAATTTAAATAAACTCCTTTTAGGCATTTTCCTTTCTATAATATTTACTTTAATAAGTTCAACAATTACAGTTCTTTTCCTTGCTTATAAATTTGGCGGAATAAATTTGTCTTCCTGGCAATTCGGATATGCATCAAGTTTTATGGCTGAGTATATAAAAAACATAATGAGAGATCCTGTAATCTTCGGTAAAAAACAGTTTTTATTTGCTATAGTTGGAGCACTCTTAATGATTTTAATTCTTTTAGCAAGAAGTAAAATTCCTGGATGGCCTATATCACCTATTGGACTTACTATTGGAATACCCCATCCTATTTATCATACTTGGTTTTCTATTTTTCTTGCTTGGATAGCAAAGACAGTAATATTAAAATACGGTGGAGCAAAAGTTTACTCTACAGTAAAAATATTTTTCCTTGGGATGGTTTTTGGAAGTTTCACTGCTGCTGGTTTATGGATTATTATAAGTTGGTTAACAAAAACCCCTATATCTTTCACCCTTGGTTAAATTCTATTTCTTATCAGAGATTTTTTAGATTTATAAAATAGAAAATTATGAAAGTCAAAAAATTTTTCTTTTCGCCTTTTCCCAATTGTTAATCTTGATTTATATATAACAGATTTTATTTTCCTACCTTATAAAAAGGCTCCGGTGGTAGGATTCGAACCTACAACCTTGCGGTTAACAGCCGCCTGCTCTACCGTTGAGCTACACCGGAACCTATTTTTATATATTACCATGATCAATTTTTTTTGACAAGTTTTGTATATTGTGAAAAATTTGACAGTAAAAGATATAGTTATTTAAATTATTTTAAAGTTTCTGGATTGAAAATGATATATCGGATAAATGAGATCTTTTATTCTATTCAGGGAGAGGGATTACTTCAGGGATTGCCATTTGTTTTTATAAGATTTACAGGATGCAATTTAAGATGTTCATGGTGTGATACAAAATATGCTTGGGAAAATGGTAAAGAAATGGAGGCAAGAGAAATATTAAAAGAGGTAGAAAAATTTGATTGCAAAAGAGTGTGCTTTACAGGAGGAGAACCTTATTTACAGGAAATAGAATATCTCTTTGAATTCCTTAAAAGAAAAAACTACTGGATATCAGTTGAAACAAATGGGACTATATGGAGAGATATAAAATTTCATTGGATAACGGTAAGTCCAAAAGAAGAAGGTAAAATTTATCATCCTTCAGGTTACGACAACAAATTTAAAAAAGTAGCCAATGAGTTTAAATATGTTATTATTAATAAAAAGACTTTTGAATTTATTGATAGAAAAATAGAAAGTCCTGTTATTTTACAACCACTTAATAATGACAAAAAGATTTCTAAAGATATTGTTAATTTTTTAAAAAAAAATCCAGAAAAAAACTGGTATTTTAGATTTCAAATTCAAAAAATTTTAAAAATAAAATGAAAAAAGCAGTTTGTTTAATTTCAGGTGGTATTGACAGTTTCTTATCTGCTTATATTGCAAAGAAAAAAGGATATAAAATTTATTGTTTAACAATTGATTATGGGCAGAAGAGCAGAAAAGAATTATTATCTGCAAAGAAAGTTGCAAAGTTTTTAAAAGCAGAAGAACATTTAATTTTGAAGATAAATTTAAAATTTTTAAAATCAGCACTTACAAGAGATGAAATTAAAATACCTGAAAGAAAGATTAGAGGGATACCTTCAACTTATGTTCCTGCAAGAAATACAATTTTTATTTCACTTGCACTTGGTTATGCAGAAAGTATTTCTGCAGATGCAATTTTTATAGGCGTAAACTCTGTTGATTTTTCAGGATATCCTGATTGTAGACCTATATATATAAAAAGATACCAAAAACTTATAGATGTTGCAACAAAAAAAACAGTTTCAGGTAAAAGGATAAAATTGCTTGCTCCACTAATAAATTTATCAAAAAAAGAAATAATTAAAAGAGCAATATCCTATGGTCTTGATCTTTCGTTGACATGGTCCTGTTATAAAAATGAAAAAAGGCCGTGTGGAAAATGTCCTTCTTGCAGAATAAGGGAAAAGGCAATTTCAGAAATAAAAAAATCTCAAATTAAACCAGAAAGATAAAGAAGTTCAGGAACATATTTGTCCCATCCAAGAGGCATTATATGAATACCTGAACACATATCCTTCATTCCTTTTATAAGTTCTGCTCCTATCTCTAAACTTATTTTAACTCTATCCTCTTTCTTTGCTTTTGCCAACATTTCTATATATCTATCAGGAACTGTAACTCCAGCAACATTCTCATTCATATATTTTGCCATACCTGCTGATTTTAAAAGGACAATACCACCTAAAATTGGAACTTTATATTTTTCAACTCTTTTCATAAATTCTTCAAATTTTTTCAAGTCATAAATTGCCTGCGTCTGAAAAAATTTTGCACCAGCCATAATCTTTTTTTCCATTTTTATTATCTGTAACTCAAGAGGTTCATATCCTGGACTTACAACTGCTCCAAGGAAAAAGGAAGGTTTTCCATCTAATTGATTACCTTTCATATCTCTACCTTCCATCAATTCACTTGCGACTTTCAAAAGGGAAACTGAATCTAAATCAAATACAGGCTTACTTTCTGGATGATCTCCTAAAATTGGGTGGTCTCCTGTTAAACACAAAACATTTCTTATTCCAAGAACATAAGCAGAAAGTAAATCTGACTGTAAAGCAAGCCGGTTTCTATCTCTGCAGGTAATTTGAAAAATAGGTTCTATTCCCATTTCAACAAGTAGATGGCAAACACAAAGTGAGCCAAGTCTCATGACCGAACTCTGTAAATCTGTTACATTTATAGCGTCAACTTTATCTTTCAATATTTCTGCCTCTTTTAAAAATTCAAGGTTTGTTCCTTTCCCTGGCCCAATTTCAGAAGTTATAACAAATTTTCCTTCATTCAATTTTTTCTGTAAATTTGATATTTCCATTTATAACTCCTCATTTTTATCAATATCAAAAAATACTTTTTTTCTCAAATTAGATGGAACTTCAACAAGTTTATAATTTCTTGGTTCCTGATATTCTTTCAAAATTTCAAGTTTTCCTATTTTTTTAAGTTTTTCGTATATCAAAGCCCAACCACAATCTTTCTCTGAATCAATCTCACACTTACCTTTATTTGTCCCTCCACAAGGTCCATTCACAAGTTGTTTTGTACAAAAAGTAATTGGACAAATTCCTCCTGTTATTCCAAGAAAACATGTTCCACACTCTAAACATCTTTCTTCTCCTGGCCACAATCCCTGAAAGCCACCAAGATAAACTGTATTTGTTGCAGGGTAAACAGGTAGATCAATCATTTTTGAAACACATTGAACTCCTATTCCACATGAAAAAACAAGAATTGATGAAGAATTTAAAAGTTTTTCAGTATATCTTGAAAGTTTTCTGATTATTAAATTTTTACTACATAAAAAATCAATTTTAACTTTGCCTTCAATTATTTTCCCATTTTCTCTCAATTTTTTTTCAATTTCTTTAATATTTTCTTCATCACTAACTTTACATACTTCTGCACATCCATTACAAAGAATCAAAAACACTTTTTCCTCTTTCAGTAATTTTAAAATTTCATCAAAGGGTTTCAATTCCGAGTAAATCATCTTTTTTCTCCTTTTTAATTATTGAATTACACAATTCAACTAACTTTTCTAAAATTTCATTAAATTTTTTCTTCAAAATTTCAGAAAGCCCAATTCCCCAGTCTGTTTTATAAGGTTCAATTCCAAAAATGTAAATATTTTTACTCGGAAGAAATTCAAAATCTATCTCTGAAAGATAATTTTTTTCATGAAGTGAAAAAGAACAAAAATCTTTAATTTCTGGATTTTTGCTTAAGTAAACAAAGCCTGGTATAAAATTTAAATTTATTGCATCTACTATCACAACATTTTCACATTCTTCCTCTTCAATTATTGAAAATAATCTCCACGTCTCTGTCCCTATTTCATAAATTTTTATCTCTTCTTTGTCAAAATAATTCTCCAGTTCTCTCACAAGATAAACACCTATCCCATCATCCATTCTTAAAGTATTCCCAATCCCAAAAACAAGTAATTTCACTCCCATATTATAAATTCTTTCCTTTTTAATTTCTTTTTGTCAATAATTTGAACAGCACAAGCAAGACATGGATCATAAGATCTTATTATTCTCAAAATTTCAACTGGATTTTCCTCATTTTCAATTTTTGTTCCAATGAGTGATTTTTCTATAGGGCCAGGATTTCCATTTTTGTCTTTTGGAGAAGCATTCCATGTAGTTGGTGAAATTACTTGATAATGAGAAATTTTCCTGTTTTTTATTTTTATCCAGTGACCGACAGCACCACGTGCTCCTTCACTTAATCCTATACCTATACCTTCTTCGGGAACTTCATACTCAATATAAAATTCTTCTTCTGGATTTATTTTTAATAACCAATTTAAACATTCATTTATAAGAACTTTTGCTTCAATAAATCGTGCCAAATGCCTACCCATAACAGAATTAAATTTTGAAATATCAATTTTAAATTCATTTAAAATTTTCTCAATTTCTTCTTTCCAAGGGCTTATATTTTTTTTGTAAGCAATCAAAATTCTTGCAGAAGGTCCAACTTCAAAAGGTTTATCTTTATATCTCGGACTCTTTATCCAAGAATAACCTGTTTTCTTTTCAAAATTTATTTCGGGAAAATCTTCTTCTGGTTTCTCTATTTCACCTTCATACCAAGAATTTATTATATGTTCAGTTATTTCCTTATAATTAATCTCCTCATTTTTTTCAATTTCGTAAATAATACCAGATGGCTGAAATCTTTTAATTGTTCCATCTTCTCTTATAGGAAATACTCCATATGAAAGAAAATTACCGTAGGACGAGCCTATTTCAAAATAATCATTATAATAACTTGCAATCTCCTTTAAATCTCTATAATAATAAAACTCAATAAATTCTTTTATGTCTTTTATTTTTCCAATAGCATTTTCTATTTTTCCTGCATCAATTTTCTGGGTAACTCCACCTGGAATAAAACCACAATTATGTGGCATTTTGCCACCAAATATACTTAAAAGTTGATGAGCATATCTTCTTATTTCAAGGCCTTTTATATAATTTTGAAGACATCTAATATTTACATCTTCTGGTAATCTAAAATCACCCTCTTCAACATTAAATGGATAATAATTATCTCTTTCTAAAAATTTACAGAGAAGTTCTATTTCACTACTAATTCCCTTTTTTATTTTTCTTACATCTACAAAGTCAAGTAAACATAAATGATAAAAATGCAATATTGAATTATGAATATGATTAGAAGCATGAATTAAATTTCTCACGAGTAAAGCGTTTGAAGGTATCTTTTCAGTTATTCCAAAAGCATCTTCACAAGCAAGAGTTGAAGCAGAAGCATGAGCAATAGGACAAACTCCGCATATTCTTTGAGTTATTTGAGTTGCATCTTCTGGGTCTTTCCCTATCAAAATTTTTTCTATACCTCTATATAACATTCCACTACATTTAGCATCAACAACTCTTTTGTTTTCAATTTCAATTTCAACTTTAAGATGCCCTTCTATTCTTGTTACTGGATCAATTATTATTTTCTTTCCCATTTTTCACTCTCCAATTTTTTCAATTTCTTTCTTTTTAAAAAATGGAATATTTTTTTCAATAAATTCGGGTTCAGTGCAACCTAAACATGGGAAATTATTCTTTACACACCAGTTTACTCCACCATTCCACTCTCTTAAAGGACAATCAGCATAAGTATAAGGGCCTTTACAGCCAAGCAAATAGAGACATCCCTCTTCTTTAAATGATTTTGCAAATTTCCCTTTATCAAAAAATGGTCTCCTTAGACAATTTTCATGAATTAATTTTCCATAGAAATCAATAGGTCTTTTCAATTCATCTAATTCTATTCTGTTTAAAGTCATAATTTTTGAGATTGTTCCAATGAACCAATCAGGATGTGGTGGACAGCCTGGAATGTTTATTAGCATCTTTTTAATATTTTTTTCTTCCAGAATTTCATTAACTGATTTACATCCTGTGGGATTCGGACTTGCCTTAGGTATTCCACCAAAAGAAGAACAACTTCCAAGACATATTATTCCATCTGCTTTTTTTGCAAGATCAAAAATAACCTCACAAAATGTTTTCTCTCCAATTTTCCCGTAAATCCCTTCATCCTTTGTTGAAATTGCACCCTCAACAACAAGAAAAAAATTCCCCTTTTCAGATTCCTCTTTCACAATTTCAATTACTTTTTCTCCACTACCAGCCATAATTGTTGATTGAAAAATTAGAGAAATAATTTTACCAGGAACTATTTCATCAAGAAGTAGATTTTTTACTTTTATAGAGGATGAATTCAAAAGAGAAATAGTACAACCTGTACAAGTTCCTGCTTGAAACCATATAACCTTTAATTTTTCCATTTTTATACTCCCTTCTGCAATTTCGCAAGTAAAACTGTATTTCTCAATAAAATTGAGGTTGTAACTGGACCTACACCTCCTGGAACAGGTGTAATCCAACTTGCTTTTTCTTTTGCTTTTTCAAATTCTACATCTCCTACAATTTTATCACCAACTCTATTTATTCCTACATCTATAACTATTGCTTTCTCTTTAATCCATTCACCTGGTATTAAATTTGCTTTTCCAACAGCGACAATTAAAATCTCTGCTCTTCTCACATGTTCTTCAAGTTTACCAGCATCATAAGTTCCTATATGACATATCGTAACAGTTGCGAATTTATCAACTAAAAGTAAAGCAACAGGTTTACCAACAATATCAGAATGTCCAACCATAACAACCTCTTTTCCATAAAGGTCAATATTAAGATATTCAATAATTTCTTTAACTGCAAGAGCAGTACAAGGACCAACATATGGTCTGCCATAAACAATCCATCCCATATTTGATGGATTAACTCCTTCAACATCTTTCAAATAAGAAATTTTTGACTGAACTTTTCTTGTATCTATTCCTTTTGGTAAAGGTAGTTGCAAAATTATTCCTGTAATATTCTCATCACGATTTAATTTCTCAATATTTTCACATATTTCATCTTCAGTTAAATTTTCAGGGAGATTTAAAACCTCATAATCAATTCCTATTTTCTCACAATTTTTTTTCTGCTGATTTATGTAAACAGAACTTGCTGGATTTTCTCCAACGGAAATACTAACAAGTTTCGGGACTATACCTTTTGATCTTAAAAATTCTATTTCCTTTTTTACTTCCTCCTTTATTTTTTCACTTATAATTTTCCCATCAATTAAATTTCCCATTTTATTCCTCCATTTTTTTAACCATTTTTTCGTGATTTTCCTGACTTTTTATTCTAATTTCTTCCTCAATTTTTTTCAGTTTTTCTTTTATTTCACTCTTAAAATTTTTGTCCTTCAGAAATTTAAGATTAATAAGTATATTTATTTTTGAACTAAGAAATGAGGAATAAGCAAAAATATTTGAAATAGCAGTATCTGAAATCAAATTCTTATTTCCTTTTTCAGCAACAATTTCACAGAAATTAACCACTTTTAACATATTTTCACATATTTTAAGATGAAGAAAAACAGATTCTCTCAAAAACTCTTCACAATCCTTTTTTTCTCTTAAATTTTTATCAATTTTTAAATAAATCTTGCTGTCCTCTTCTATAAAATTTAAACATTCTTTCATAATTTTTTCATTTTCCTCTCTCAACTTTTTCATCTCATCTTCATATTTTTCATATCCTTTTTTGCCTATTGTATAATTTAAAACCATATTTAAAAGAGAAGAAGAGAGACATGAAAGCAAAGCAGAGGCACTCCCGCCGCCAGGAACAGGAGTTTTTTCAGATAAGTTTTCAATATAATTTTTCAAAGGATTTTCAAGAAAATCAAAGTCCATAATGAAATTCCTTTAATTTTAAATATCTATCATAATTTTCATCCCATCTTGTGATTTCATCTGGTCTATAAATAATTAATGGGAAAGAGTTTCTTATTACTTCTCTTATATTTTTTATGTCCCTTACTTCTCTTTTTGCAAATGCCTGAACAAGAATATTTCCAATTGAAGTCGCTTCAGTTGGACCTGTAATAACCAATTTTTTAGTTGAAGATGCGGTAAATTGAGAAAGTAAGTAATTTTTACTGCCACCACCAACTATATAAATAGTTTCAATATCATATCCAACGATCTCTTCAAGTCTTTCTATGACATACCTATATTCCATTGCTAAACTTTCCAAAATAATTCTTGTTATTTGGGGTATATCTTCTGGAACTTTTTGGCCTGTTTTTTTACAGTAATTCTTAATTTTCTCAACCATATTTCCAGGATAAATAAAATCTGAACTATTAACATCAATGAATGAATAAAATGGAATTGAATTTTTAGCCATTTCAACAAGTTCTTCATAGGTGTATTTTTTTCCATTTTTATCCCATTCTCTTTTACACTCCTGTAAAATCCATAATCCCATTATATTTTTTAAAAATCTTATAGAACCACCAAAACCACCTTCATTTGTAAAATTATATTCTAAAACTTTCTCATTTATTATTGGATCTTCAATTTCAATTCCTAATAATGACCATGTTCCTGAAGATAAATAAGCCCATTTTTCTTCTTTTGCAGGTGTAGCAACAACAGCAGATGCAGTATCATGACAGCAAACAGCAAAAACAGGGATAGATGGTAAAGAAAGTTCTTCCTGTAATGTTTTAGCAAGATATCCTATTTGTGTACCTGGTGAAATAACCATTTGTAGAAAATCTGTTTTAATTCCAAGTTCTTCAAGTAACCCATAACACCAGTTTCCTCTTGGTGCTTTATTTTGTCCTGAAACTAATGAGTTATACATTTGAGAAGTACTTGTTATTGTATATTCACAAAATTTTTCTCCTGTTAAGAAGAAATTAAATAAATCAGGCATAAACAAAAGATATTTACAATTTTCTATTAAAAATGGAAATTCTTTTTTTGTTGCGTAAAGCTGGAAAAGAGTATTAATTGGCATGAACTGAATTCCTGTTTCTCTAAAAATTCTTTCCTTTGGAACAATATTGAAAACCTCTTCCATTATATTATTTGTTCTTTCATCCCTATAATGAAAAGGATTGGAAAGTAAAATATCATTTTCCCCGATAAATCCACAGTCAACTCCCCAAGTAGTTATACCAATTCCTGTTATTTCTCCTTCATTTTTTGCAATGATTAAAATTTTTTTTATTTCTTCAAATATTGAGAGAACATCCCAGAATCTATGATTTAAAATTTTTGAATGGTGTGTCGGAAATCTGTAAATTTCCTTTATTTTTAACTTTTCTCCATCAAATTCTCCAATTATCCCCCTTCCTGTTTCAGCCCCCAGATCTATGGCTATATAGATTTTCCCCATTTTATTTTAAATTTTATTTTTTTAAAATTTTCTGTCAAATTTTCACTTTTTTAAATCCTTTGACTTTGCTTGACCTTTCCGAAAATAAATTATAAAATGAAAATATGAAAGAGAAAATAATCAAAAAAGAAGATGTTGAATATTTAGGTAGATTGGCAAGGATTGAATTAACAGAGGAAGAAAAGAAAAAATTTGAAAAAGAATTAGGAAAAATTCTTGAATATATATCAAAATTGAATGAAGTAAATACAGAAAATATTGAGCCAACTTATCACGTTCTCCCTTTAAAAAATGTCTTTAGAGATGATATACCAGAAAGTTCTACTTCAAAAGAAGAAATACTTAAAAATGCACCTGACAAAGATGATGATTTTTTTAAAGTCCCAAGGATAATCTAAATGGAAAAAAAATACCTTCCTTTTGAAAAACCAATTGAAGAGATTGAGAGAAAAATTGAAGAGATTGAAAAAAATAAAAAGATTGACCCTATAGTGAAAAATACAGAAATTGTAAAACTTAAACAATTATTAATTGAAAAGAAAAAGGAAATATACTCCAATCTTACTCCTTGGCAAATTGTTCAAATTGCAAGACATCCAAACAGGCCTCATACTCTTGATTATCTTGATAATATTTTTGATGAATATATAGAATTGCATGGAGATAGAGCTTTTAAAGATGATCCTGCAATTGTAAGTGGATTTGGTAAATTTCTTGGTATGACAGTTGCCTTTGTTGGACATCAAAAAGGGAGAGAAACAAAAGAAAATATAGATAGAAAATTTGGGATGGCCCATCCAGAAGGGTATAGAAAAGCATTAAGAATAATGAAACTTGCTGAAAAATTTACATTCCCTGTTGTTACTTTTATTGATACTCCTGGAGCACATCCTGATATTGAAGCAGAAGAAAGAGGACAAGCATTATCCATAGCAATAAATTTACTGGAAATGTCACTTTTAAGAACCCCTATTTTATGTATAATAATTGGAGAAGGCGGAAGTGGTGGTGCTCTTGGTATTGGACTCGGAGATAGAGTTTTAATGCAGGAATTTTCAATTTATTCTGTAATCTCTCCAGAAGGTTGTGCATCTATTTTGTGGAAATCTCAAAATGCAGTTGAAGAAGCAGCAAAAGCACTAAAATTAACATCACGAGATTTATTAGAACTCGGCATTATTGATGAAATAATTCCTGAACCACTTGGGGGTGCTCATAGTGATTGGGAGAAAACTTTTGAATATATGAAAAGTGCAATTGAAAAGAATTTAAAAGAATTAAAAATGATAAAAATTGATGAACTTATTGAGTTAAGGTATAAAAAATATAGAAAAATTGGAGTATTCAAAGAAGGAGAAGAAAGTGAATAAGGTTAAACTTGCTTTACCGAAAGGTTCTTTACAAGAAACAACCTTATTAATTTTTAAAAGGGCTGGATTTGAAATTTATGCTAATTCAAAAAGCTATTATCTTTCAATTGATGATCCAGAAATAGAATGTGTTTTGTTAAGAACCCAGGAAATACCAAGATATGTTGAATCTGGTGCCTTTGATGCAGGCATTGCAGGAAAAGACTGGATTGAAGAAAATAAGGCAAAAATTGTTGAAGTTTGTGAACTTACTTATTCAAAAACAGGTTTTAAACCAGTAAAAATAGTTCTTGCAGTTCCTGAAAAATCAAACATTAAAAGCGTTAAAGATCTTGAAGGGAAAACGATTTCAACAGAACTTGTGAATTTAACAAAAGAATATTTAAAAAAACATAATGTTAAAGCAAATGTTGAATTTTCATATGGTGCAACTGAAATTAAAGCAGGCAATCTGGTTGATGCTATTGTGGAAATTACTGAAACTGGCTCAACTCTTCTTTCCCATAATTTAAAAATAATTGACGTTATAATGGAGTCAACACCAAGATTAATTGCAAATAAAGAATCCTGGAAAGACAAATGGAAAAGAGAAAAGATTGAAAACATTGCCTTATTACTTAAAGGTGCTTTAACTGCAGAAGGAAAAGTTGGCTTAAAAATGAATGTAGAAAAGAAAAATCTTGAAAAAATTTTAAAAATTTTACCTGCAATAAAGAAACCAACTATCTCTCACCTCACCGATGAAAACTGGTATGCAGTTGAAACAATAATAGATAAAAATAAAGCAAAAGAATTAATACCAAAACTTAAAAAACTTGGTGCAAATGGAATAGTTGAATATCCTTTGAATAAGGTTATATAAAAGGAGGATGTTATGCCATGTGGAAGGAAGAGAAAGATTAAAAAGGTAAAAAGGCATAAATACAAAAAAAGAAGAAAGGCAATGAGACATAAGAAAAGAAAATAATGAAAAAATTTTTAATTTTATTGGTGATTTTGATTGTTTTAAATGGATGTGCTGTTTCTTCTAAAAGAAAAACTGATGCTTTAAAAATATATGTATCTGGCCTTCTTTTAGAGAAAGACGATAAAGAAAATGAAGAAGCAATAAAGAAATTTAAAGAAACCATTAAAGTTGGTGGTGAAGATGCTTATCTTTATGTTAAGATTGCAGAGAATTATTTAAAAAGAAAAGAATTTATAAAAGCAAGAGAGAATTACCAAAAAGCATTAAATATTAATCCTTCTCTTCCTGATGCTTATTTTGGCCTTGGAGTTACATATTTATTTGAGAAAAAATACAAAGATGCTTCAAGGACTTTTGAAAAAGGCTTAAAATTAGAACCCAAAAAAGACTCATTTAGATTACTTCTATGTGAAATCTATTCAAATTATTTGAAAGATTATAAATCTGCCGAAAAACATTATAAAATTTTACTGGAAGATTATCCTTCAAATTATCTCTTACATTATAATCTGGCAAAAATTTATGAACTTCAAAATAAATATAAAGAAAGCGAAATGGAGTATCTTGAAAGTATAAAAATTTTACCTGATTTCTGGCAAGCATATCTATCACTTGGAATGTTATATCAAAAACAAGGAAAAATTGAAGAAGCAAAAAAATTTTACGAAAAAAGTATTGAAATAAACCCTTTAGATAAAATCTCATATTCTCTTCTTGCCACAATTTATTATAGTGAAAAAAATGATGATAAGGTTAAAGAATTACTTACAAAAGCAATTGAAACTGGTCTTAAAGAAAAAGAATTTTTTGATTTTCTTGGTTCATTATATTTTGAGGAGAAAAATTATCAAATGGCAGAAAAATATTTTATTGAAAGCATAAACATAAAGGACTCATCGTTAACAAGATTTAAACTTGGGGTATTATATGATAAAATTGGAAATTTTGAAAAGATGGAGGAAAATTTAAAAAAAGCAATAGAACTTGACTCTGAAAATTCACTTGCTTTGAATTACCTTGGCTATACATATCTTTTAAAGGACAAAAATATTAAAGAAGCATATGAAATGATTAAAAAGGCCTGTAAAATAGAACCTAATAATGGGGCTTATCTTGACAGTCTGGGTTGGGCTTATTATAAAATGGGAGATTATAAAAAAGCAAAGATATATCTTGAAAAAGCAGTAAAACTTGAAGAAGACCCTGAAATTTATGAACATCTTGGTTACCTTTATTATCAGTTGAAAGATTATTTCAAATCTCTTTATTATTTTATAAAGGCTTACGAAAAATTAAACAAAAAAGAGATTGCAGAAAAAATTGAAGAACTTAAAAATTTGATTAAAAAATGAAGATTCTGGAGCAGATAAAAGATAATTATTCTCTCTTAAAAAATCTTTCTATAGATGAGTTAAATCAATTATGCGAAGAAATAAGAAATCTAATTATTAAGGTTGTTTCTAAAAATGGAGGACATCTCTCCTCAAATCTTGGAACTGTTGAAATAACAGTTGCAATTCATAGAGTTTTTGATATCCCCCCTGACAAAATAATATGGGATGTTGGACATCAATGCTATACACATAAGATTTTAACAAGATACCAGAAATTTGAAAGTTTAAGAAAATATAAAGGCATAAGTGGTTTCCCAAATCCATCAGAAAATCCAAATGATATTTTTTTAGTTGGACACGCTGGAACTTCTATTTCTTCTGCTGTTGGACTTAAAATTGGTAAAGATTATAAAAAAGAAAATGAGAAAATAATTGCATTTATTGGAGATGGCTCTTTAACAAATGGTTTAACCTTTGAAGGACTTAATTTTCTTGGAAGTATTAAAAAAAATGTAAAGATTATTCTTAATGATAATAAAATGTCAATTTCTCCAACCAAAGGCGCTCTTTCATATTATCTTACAAAATTAATTACTTCTCCAGTTATAAATAAACCAAGAAAGGAATTTGTTGAAATTTTAAAAAAAATACCAACAATAGGAGATGACATCTTAAAGTTAACAAAGGAGATTGAAAAAAAGGCCAAATTTTTAATAATACCTGGTGTTTTTTTTGAAAAACTTGGTATAAGATATTTCGGCCCAATAGATGGTCATGATATTGAACAATTAATTGAAATTCTTGAAAATATTAAAAATATTGAAGAGCCGGTAATTTTACATATAATAACAAAAAAGGGAAAGGGATATAGATTTGCCGAAGAAAATCCCGAAAAATTTCATTCAGTTTTTCCATTTAAGATAGAAACAGGAGAAATAAAAGAAGAGAAAAGAACAAATTCAAAATTTGTTGGTCAGATCCTTGAAGAACTTGCAGAAAAATATGAATTTTTTGTCATAACTGCGGCAATGGAAAAAGGCTTAGGACTTGAAAATTTTGCCCAAAAATACCCAGACAGATTTTTTGATGTAGGTATTGCAGAAAGTAATGCAGTTGTTGTTGCTTCTGGAATTGCAAAAACAGGGATAAATGTTTTTGTTGCAATTTACAGCACATTTTTACAGAGAGCATATGATCAAATATTACATGATATATGTCTTCAAAATTTACCTGTTATTTTTCTTATTGATAGAAGTGGTATAGTTGGTGAAGATGGTCCAACCCATCACGGTATTTTTGATATTTCATTTTTGAGAAGTATTCCTAATTTGAAAATTTATGCTCCCTATAGTTTAGAAAATTTAAAAAAAATAATTGAAAATTCAATTTTTGAAAAAATGCCTGTTTTTATAAGATATCCAAGAGACATACTTCCAGAAAGTTTAAAAGAAGAATATGATGAAGAAAATAAAATTTCAATTGTCCCTGTTGGAAGTCTATCCTTTAATTCTTATTTTGCATATGAAAAATTAAAAAAAGAAAATTACAAGGCTAATTTTATTCCTGTTTCCCAAATTTTACCTATAGAAAAAACTCAACTTGGCAAAATTTTAACATCCGATAAAATTATAACTATTGAAGAGAATGTTTTATCCTGTGGATTTGGAAGTTATATTCTTGAAATACTATCTGATATGAGAATTAAAAAAGATGTTTTAAGGATTGGGTTACCTTGTGTTTTTATAGAACATGGAGATAGAGATTTACTTCTTGATGAATATGGACTTTCTCCTGAGAAAATTTACCTGAGAATTAAGGAGTTTATTAATGATTGAAAAAATTTTTATACTTGAAAATCCTAAAATTGAAGGCATAGAAAATGAAAAGAAAAAAATAGAAGAATTGTTAAAAAGTTGTGGAAAAATAGTTGAAAACTCCCCTGAAAATGCAGATCTTATTATTACTCTTGGCGGAGATGGGACTATTTTAAAAGCAATTCATCTTTTAAAAAATGAAAAAACACTGATTTATGGAATAAAATATGGTAAAATTGGATTTTTAACAAATTCTCCTGAAAATGTTGAAACAAAAATTAAAAATATTTTGTCTGGTAAATATAGAGTTGAAAGGAAAACCTTATTTGAACTTTACATTAAAAAAAATGGAGACTTATTTGTTGATAGAGTACTAAATGATTTTTTGATATATAGAAGAGGAATAAGAATTGTTGACATAGAAATCTTCTGTAATGAAGAAAAAATTATGGAATTTAGAGGAGATGGAGTAATAATTTCAACTTCAACAGGTTCTACTGCTCATTCCTTATCTGCAGGAGGACCAATTATAGAACCAAATCTGGAATGTCTTTTAATAATACCTATTTGTCCATATACTCTTTCTATAAGACCTGTTATTTTATCATCTGAAAAATCAATAAAAATAAAAGTTTTACAGGGAGGGAAAATAATTGCAGATGGACAGAGAGAATATAATTTTGAAGGTGAAGAAATATGTGAAATAAGAAAAAGTAGAATTAAAGTCAATTTAATTCTTGAAGAGGATTTTTTCAAAAAACTTAAAACAAAATTTAATTTTGGAAAATGAAATATATTATAAAAATTGATAAAGAAAGATGTAAAAGTTGTAAATTATGTTTAGAAGTTTGTCCAAATGGAATTTTTAAAGTTTCTGATAAATTTAACAAAATTGGTTATCATTATGTAGAAGTTGTTAACGGGAAAAATTGCACAGGTTGTAAAAGATGTGTTATAATTTGTCCTGATGTTGCAATTGAAATTTATAAAGAAAAATAAAAGGAGGAAGTTATGAAAAAAATGAAGATTGGAGTAATTCCAGATTGTTTTAGATTACCTATTAAAGAAGGTATTAGAAAAGCGGCAGAACTTGGACTTGATGGAATTCAACCGTACGCAACAACTGGAGATTTAGATCCAAGAAATCTATCAAAAACAGGAAGAGAAGATTTAAAACATTTTGTTGAATCTCTTGGTCTTGAAATAAGTGCTCTTGTAGGAGATTTTGGAGGACATGGGTTTGCAGATCCAAAAACTGTTGAATGGAGAATAGAAAGAACAAAAGAAGTTATAGATCTTGCTTTTGATCTTGGTGTAAAAATAGTTACAACCCATATAGGGGTTGTTCCAGAAGATGAAAATGATATTGCTTGGAAGACAATGGAAGAATCTCTACCAGAAGTGGGAACTTATGCATATAATAAAGGCATTGTCCTTGCAACTGAAACAGGACCTGAACCTGCAACCTTGCTCAAAAAACTTCTTGATAAAATAGGAAATCCAGGACTTAAAGTAAATTATGATCCTGCAAATCTTGTTATGGTTGCAGGAGATGATCCTGTTAAAGGAGTTTACACTCTTGCAAATTATATAGTTCATACACACGCAAAAGACGGAATTAAACTTCCTGATGAAAACGGAAAGAAAAGATGGAAAGAGTTACCCCTCGGAGAAGGAAATGTCAACTGGCCTGAATATTTAAAAGCGATGAAAGAAATAGGATATAATGGATTTTTTACAATCGAAAGGGAAGTTGGAGAAAATCCAGAACTTGATATCATTCACGCAAGAGATTTCTTAAGAAAACTTGAAAGGGAAATTTGGATAAAATGAAAAAATTTCTCTTTTTATTTTTAATTTTCACATTCTTTTTGTTTTGTGAAGATGAAGTAAAAAATGAAAAAAAGAAAGAATTTGCGGTTGAAGAAATAATTGAAAAACTTGATGATGTTGAAAGAAGAGTAGATGAAATTGAGAAAAAAATTAAAACAATTGAAGAGAGCATAAAAAATATTGAAGGAAAATTTAATGAGTTAAGAAAAACAATCAGAAATTTTCAGATATATGTTCAACCACAGGCAACAATTAAACCAACTTCAGATGAATGGAATTCTATAAAGAGAGGGATGACAAAAGAAGAGGTTAGAGAAATACTTGGAAGTCCAGAGGAAGTAAAATTAATGAGAGATAAAACAGAAGTATGGTTCTATTTTGGTCTAGGAAGAATTATTTTTGACATAAATGGGGAGGTTATGAAAATAGAAAATGATATTCTTACACCTTCTACAAGGATAAGATAAAATGTTCTTTCTGCCATTTTCTCTAATTTTATTGCTTATATTTCTGATTCTTTTACTTCCATTTTTATTTTTTTTACTTCAAATTGAAATCATAAGAATTGCTCTTGGAAAACTTGGATTATCTCCATTTTTTGCTTTTCTTGTTTTACTTGCATCTTTAATCGGAAGTGGAATAAATATCCCTATTTACAGTAGAGAGGCAACAATTTTTCATCCATATAGAGAATTATTTTTTCTTTTCCAACCATTTGGATTACCAGAAATAGAAACCAAACAAATAATCGCTATAAATGTTGGAGGAGCAATAATTCCAATATTGTTATGTATTTATTTACTTCCAAAGGCTCCTTTACTTCCAACATTTTTCTCAACAATTATTTCAACAATTATATGTTTTAAACTATCAAAAATTATACCTGGAATAGGTATTACTATTCCTGCTTTAATTCCACCAATTATTGCTGTTTTACTTGCATTTATCTTTGCCCCTCAAAATAAAATACCTGTCGCCTATATTTCAGGTGTCCTTGGAGTTTTAATAGGTGCTGATTTATTAAATCTTCCAAATTTACCTTCTTATCCAGGAGTTATGAGCATTGGAGGAGCAGGTGTTTATGATGGTATTTTTCTTGTTGGAATAATCTCTGTACTTCTGGCTTAAAATGAAAAATAAACCATTAAAATACTGGAAAGAGGAAGAAAAACCAAGAGAAAAACTTATAAAATATGGAGAACATAATTTAACCGATACCGAACTTCTTGCGATTTTAATAAGAAGCGGAATAAAAGGGCAAACGGCATTAGATCTTGCAAGAAAATTACTTGATAAATTTGGTTCTTTTAGGAATATGAGTCATACAAGTTTAAAAAATTTTAAAGAGATAAAAGGACTTGGAATAGCAAAAATTTGCCAGATAAAGGCAGCAATTGAAATAGGAAGAAGAATGGTAGAACAAGAAATAAAAGATAAGAAAATTCAGATAAAAAACCCATTTGAAGTTGTAAAGTTTATTATGCCAAGGATGAGAGATTTAAAAAAAGAAGTTTTTAAAGTTATTCATCTCGATTCTAAAAATAGGATAATTGGAATAATAGAGATTGAGGAAGGGACAGTAAATCAAGCAAATCCAATAATAAGAGAAATATTTTGTAAAGCAATTGAAAATTTTATACCATCAATAATTTGTGTTCATAATCATCCATCAGGAGATCCAACCCCAAGTAAAGAAGATATAGAATTTACAAAAAGATTAAAAGAAGGTGGTGAAATATTAGGAATCAATGTTTTAGATCATATAATCATTGGTGACAATATTTTTTACAGTTTTGCATCAGGTAGAATTGGCCATATTTGAGTTTTCATTTTTGCAAAATTAAATATTGCTTAATCTTTTGAAGATAGGGAAGATGGGATTCATAGATATCTGTATCTTTTTTAATTTCACCATATAAAATCGCTCCATATTCATTATTTTTCAGCAATTCATAAAATTCTCTTCCTGCTCTTTCCGGAGTATAATCTGCTTTTCCAAAACAATCAGATAAGTAATCAATACTCCCCATCCATCTTACCTTGTAATTAAGAACCTTTTTCAATTTTTTATTAACTAATTTATCATAACCGGGTATATATCCACTCCAGTAATAATAATCATCCCATAAAATAACAGAATTTTTTTCATCTGCCATACCTTTCAAAAGAGCATGAGAAATCCATTCTGACTTTCTGTAGACATACCACCATAATGGAGGAGGAAATTTGGAAGGCAAAAGAAAAGTGAAAAAAATTTTAAATGGAAAAACAATTCCTTTATAAGAAAATGGATAATAGGAAATCAAAAGAGCATCATTAAAAGAGTTAATTTTTTTCTTTATCTCTTTAAAAATGTTTTCAAGATTATTTTTCAGAAAATTTTTATAATCCAGTAAAAGTCCCTTTTCAAAAAGATATTCTTTTCTTTCTTCTTTTCTTACATTACTTTTCAATTTTTTCATTTCCATATATTTGTAAAAGCAATAATCACAGTAACATATATCAGGATCTACATAACTCTCAATATCGAAATGAATCCCAATAACTGAATCTAAAAACTTTTCCCCTTTATATTTATTAAAAAATTCTGTAATCCTATCTAAAATTAAACTTTTCCATATTTTTTCATTTAATGGACACTCAATATTTAAATTTCTGCCTTGAGAATCAACAGCATTTCTTTCTCCTATTTTCTTCGGTGAACCAATATGAATGAATATTTTAAGCCCTATATCTGATGCCTTTTTATATGTTTCAAAATTGATTTTTTCAAAACCATAATTTAAATGGACAGCATTAAAACCAGAATCTTTAATAAGTTCAATAAATTCAAAAAGTTTAGAATTTTTTAAACTTCTTATTGGTGAACCTGCATATATTATAAGTTTTTCTGAATAAATATTGAATGAAAAAAGCAATATCAAAAAAATTTTGTTTTTCATCAAAGTATAATTTTATTTAAAAATTTTAAAGTTGGCAATATCTTAAAAAGAAAGTATAATTATATTTATTGTTTTTATGGAAAATTTAGATTTTTTTATTAATTTTGCAGAAAATTGCACGGTCGCTTTTTATATTTTTGATTATAACTTAGATTTTTTATATGTAAATCCTGCATTTTGTAAGATATTTGAATATACAAAAGAGGAAATTATCGGAAAAATAAAAGCCCTTGACTGGGTTTATGAAAAAGATAAAAAAGAAGTTAAAAAAAGAATAGAAAGAAGGTTAAAAGGAGAAAGTCAAATAGAAAATTATCTTGTTCGTTTTGTAAGCAAAAGTAAAAAAATAAAATATTGTTTAGCCTCAGGACAATCAACAAAAATTAACAACAAAAATTGTATAATAGGTACACTTATTGATATTACAGATAAAATTCTCTATCAGGAAGAACTTCAAAAGTCATTACAAGGAGTAATAAATACTCTTTCCAAAATAGTTGAAATAAAAGATCCATATACAATGGGACACCAATTAAGAGTTTCAAATCTATCTGTAGAAATAGCCAAAAAATTGAAATTAAAAGAAAAAGAAATAAATGATATAAAAATAGCAGCATTATTGCATGATATAGGGAAAATTACTATCCCACCAGAAATACTTGCTCTTCCTAGAAAACTTAATCCTATTGAAAGAAAAATAGTTGAATGCCATCCTAAAATTGCCTATGATATTCTTATAGAAATACCAAATTTTGAAAATATTGCATTAATTGTTTTACAGCATCACGAAAGACTTGATGGAAGTGGTTATCCCTCTGGTTTAAAAGATAATGAAATACTTCTGGGTGCAAGAATAATTGGTGTTGCAGATGTAGTTGAAGCAATGAGTAATCACAGACCTTATAGACCTGCACTTAAAATTGAAGATGTAATTGAAGAACTTTACACAAATGGGGGAATCAAATATGATAAAAGGGTTGTTGATATATGTATAAATCTTCTTACCGAAAGCAAAATAAAATTTTAGTCAGTATTATGAAACATATAAATCGTGAATATCAGAAGATGTTATCTTAAAGTAATAAAAATTCCCTAACTTTAAATTTTCCCTTTTAATATAAACGACTCCATCTATTTCAGGTGCATCAAATTCTGTTCTTCCAGTAAAATATCCATTTTCTTTTTTTTCAATTAGTATTTTAAGCTTTTTCCCTACATATTTTTCTAAATTCTCTTTTGAAATTTCTTCCTGTTTTTTTATAAGTATTTTTAACCTTTCTTCTTTTATCCTTTCATTAATTTGATCTTTAAATTTGAATGCTAAAGTTCCTTTCTCATTACTATATTTAAAAAACCCTACTCTATCAATCTTCATATCCTCAATAAAATTCAAAAGTTCTTTAAAATCTTCTTCTGTTTCACCAGGGAAACCTACTATAAAATTTGTTCTTATTGCGCAATTCGGAATTTTATTCCTTATTTTTTCAACAAGTTTTCTATAATCAAAAACAGGTCTGTTCATTTTTTCAAGAATTTTAAAGGAAACATGTTGAAAAGGGATATCAAAATATTTACATATTTTTTTGCTCTCGGCTATTTTCTCAATTAATTCATCCTTTAAATGTCCTGGATGCATATACATTATTCTTATCCATTCAAAATCAAATTTTTCAAGTTCTTTTAAAAGTTTTATTAAATCTGTTCTATTATCTTTTAAATCTATACCGTAATTTGTCGTATCTTGAGCAATTAAAATTATCTCTTTATATCCCATCTTTTCAATATTTTCTGCTTCTCTTAAAATATCCTTTAATTTTCTACTTCTTAAAGGACCCCTTAATTTCGGAATTAAACAATAACTACAAAAATTTATACAACCATCTGATATTTTAATATATGCATAAGGGAATGTTGTAATCACACGAGGAAATTCTTCCAAATTTTTGAAACAATTTTTTATTTTTAAAATCCCTTCTTTCCTATCTTTTATGATTTTTATTACATCTTCAAGATTTCCAACCCCAATAATCCCTTTTATATTTTTAAATTTTAAAAGTTTTTCTTTTTCTCTCTGGGCCAGACATCCACATATTATTACTTTTTTATTTTTTTTAACAACTTCCTCAATAGTTTCTTCTGATTCAACAACTGCTTCCTTTATAAATCCACAGGTATTTATAATTACAAAATCTGCTGAATCAATTGAATCTGTGATTACAAAACCATTTTCACCGACAATGGCAATCAATTTTTCTGTATCAACAAGATTTTTAGGACATCCAAGAGAAATAAAAGCAATCTTCATTTCAATAAGCGATTAAGCAAGTAATTATTAAAAAGAAAAAGAATTAAAAAGACAAAGAAAAGAATTAAAATAAGAAATATCCTTCTGTCAACTTTTTTCCCCTCAATTATTTCTTCCTTTTTATTTTCTTTAAATAATTCTTCTATGTTTAAATCAAGTTCAAGATACTTCAAATATTTTGTAAGGATTGCTTTCATATGAATTTTGCTTGGTAATTTTTCCCATTCCCCTTCTTCTATTGATTTTAAAAATTTTACAGGTATTTTTATTTCTTCATTTATCTTTTCTAATGTAAGATTTCTCTTTCTCCTTTCTTCTTTTATGAGTTTACTTAAATCCTTCCAGTCCATTATTATCTTCCATATTCTCCTGATTTTCTTCCATATTTATTAAAACCTTCCTTGGCTTTCCTTCTTGATAGGGTCCAACAATTCCTTCCTCTTCCATTCTTTCTATCAACCTTGCTGCTTTATTAAAACCTATCCTTAATCTCCTTTGTAACATAGAAATTGAAGCAATTTTTGTTGTAAGAACTATCCTTTTTGCTTGTTCATATAATATTTCTTCATCGTCATATTCTGTTTTCATTATTTCAGGTATTTCACCTTCAGGTATTTCTTTTCTTTCAACTATTTCCATATTATATTCAGGAATTCTCTGTTTTTTAATGAATTCACAAACTCTTTCTATTTCTTCATCAGATATATAACTTCCCTGTATTCTCAATAATGTTGAACTCTGTGGTGGTAAGAATAACATATCCCCTCTTCCAAGCAATTTTTCTGCTCCTATTCTATCAAGTATTGTTCTTGAATCAAACTTTGAAGTCACCTGAAAAGAGATTCTACATGGAAGATTTGCCTTTATAACACCAGTTATAACATTTACTGATGGTCTTTGTGTAGCAAGTAAAAGATGTATACCTGCTGCTCTCGATAACTGAGCAAGACGAATAATACTATGTTCAATCTCATTTTTTGCAACAGCCATTAAATCAGCAAGTTCATCAATTACAACAACTATATATGGAAGAGGCTCTTCTTTAAATAAAATATTATAACTTTCAAGATTTCTTACTTTCTTTTCAGAAAAAAGCTTATACCTTCTACTCATTTCACCTATAAGCCATTTTAAAGCATTTACCGCTTTTTTAATATCAACTATGACAGGACAGAGTAAATGTGGAAGATCATTATATAAAGTTAATTCAACCATTTTGGGATCTATCATTATAAATTTTACTTCATCAGGTGTTGCTTTATATAAAATTGATGTAATTAAAGAATTAAGACAGACAGTTTTCCCAGAACCTGTAGCACCTGCAATTAAAAGATGTGGCATCAATTTTAAGTCAGTTACAATTGGTCTACCCATAATATCTTTACCAACCGCAAGGGTTAATTTTGATATAGAACGCTGGAATTCTTTGCTTTCAATTATTTCCCTAAGATAAACTATTGAAATTTCTCTATTTGGAACTTCAATCCCAACAGTTGATTTATTAGGTAAAGGAGCAACTACTCTTATAGTTGTGGTTTTTAAGTTCATTGCTATATTATCCTGTATTTTAAAAATTTTCTGAACCTGTATTCCAGGAGCAAGTTGAACCTCAAACATTGTCACTCTTGGGCCCTGATTTATCTGAACAACCTCACCTTCTATGTCAAATTCAGAAAGTGTTTCTTCTATAACCTGTGCATAAATTTCAAGGTCTTCTTTTGTTTCTTTTTGAGTTGGACTTCCAATTTTAAGCAAATCAACAGGAGGTAAATGATATTCAATTCCCTTCTGCTTTAAAATTTTTTCTTTCTTCTCTTTCTTTTTCTCTTTTTCAACTTCAACTACTTTAACGGTTTCTTTTTCTTTTATTTCAGGAACCACAGGAATTTCTATTTTCTCTTTTGATATTCTACGTTTTCTTACTTTTTCAGGTATAGAGGGTTTTTCTTCTTTTACAAAATAATCGTGAAAAACAACTTTAAATGGTTCAAGATACATTTTATTTGCCACTCCAAGGAAAGCAAAACCAAGAAAAAGGAGAATAAAAAATATTCCTTTTTCACCAAAATATTCTTTTAATAAAGGACTAAACATGGTTCCTATAAGACCACCATTAAAAATATCAGAACCAAGTGAAGATAAAAGTGAAACAACAAAAATAAATCCAAAAATACTTAAAATTCTCTTCCAAACTTTTTCTTTTTCTCCCCAGATGATATTATATCCAGCGAAAAAAAGAAGAATTATTAAAATATAAGAACTAAATTTCCCAAATAAAAAAAATAAAAGCCCTGTAATATAAGATCCAAATTTCCCACCAAAATTTTTAATTTCTTTATTTATCGGAAATCCTGTCTGACAGAATTTAAACGTTGGATCAAAAGGATCATAAGAAATGAAAGAAAAAAACAAATATAAAGTAAAGCCAAAAATTAAAATTCCTTTAACCCAGTTTTCTAAATTCTTCCATCTCATACTATTAATAATTTACCATACCTTAATAATTCCTGACAAATTAAAGTAGTTGTGATAAAATAAAGAAAATTTAAAAAGAATTTTAAAAATGGAAAAAAATATAAAAAGTGTAATTTCTCCTTTAAAAAAAGAAAATATAAAGTGTTTTCCGGTAAACATTGAGGATGTAAAAATTAATGGTTTCTGGAAATATGCCCTTGAAAGAAATAGAAGAGTTAGTATTCCATTGCTTTATAAACTCTTTTTAAAACATAAAACTATTGAAAATTTTGAAATAGAAAGTGGTATAAAAGAAGGAGAAAAGACAAAAAGAATTGCTACTGATTCAGATTTATATAAATGGATAGAAGGAGTAAGTTGGGATTTACAAAATGAATGGGATGAGAAAAATTTAAATTTACTTGATAAATTGATTGATTTAATAGGAAAAGCACAAAAAGAAGATGGCTATTTAAATACAAATCCATATAGATCAGAAAAAAAATTTGAAAATTTAAAATATTCCCATGAACTTTACTGTGGGGGTCATTTAATTCAGGCAGGTATTGCTCACTACAGAACAACAGGTAAGGAGAATTTATTAAATATTGCCATCAAATGGGCAGATTTAATATGTGAAAAATTTGGTAAAGGGAAAATAGAAAAAACAGATGGACATCCTGAAATTGAAATGGCACTGGTTGAATTATATAGAACAACAGGAAAGGAAAAATATTTAGAAAAAAGTGGTTTTTTCCTTGAGATTGAAAATCCAGATTATTGGGGACTTCCTAATATTCCATTTTTGAAATTCAATGAACTCACTGGTCACGCTGTTAGAATGATTTATTTATGTTCTGGAGCGACTGATTATTATATAGAAACTGGAAATAAAAAGTATTTAAAAGTTTTAAAAAATTTATGGGAAGACCTTGTGTTAAGAAAAATATATATCACAGGTGGCATTGGCTCAAGATATGAAGGTGAAAGTTTTGGATTTCCCTATGAATTGCCAAATTTAAGAAGTTACTGTGAAAGTTGTGCTTCTGTTGCCTTAATGATGTGGGCGTATAGAATGTTTTTAATTGAAGGAGAATGTGAATATTTTGATATTTTTGAAACAACTTTATATAACTCTTTTCTTTCTTCTATTTCTTATGATGGGAAAAAATATTTTTATGTAAATCCACTTGCTTCTATTGGGACTTATGAAAGGAAGGAATGGTATGACTGTACCTGTTGTCCACCAAATATTCAGAGATTTATTGCTTCCCTACCAGGGTATTTTTATGCGATAAGTAAAGATGGGATTTACTTGAATTTGTATGACAGTTCTGAAAGTTTAATTACTCTTTTATCTGGCAAAAAAGTCAAAATAATCCAAAAAACAGATTATCCATGGAAAGGGAGAGTTCTTTTAATTGTTGAGCCGGAAGAGGAATTTAATTTATATTTGAGAATCCCTAAATGGTGTAAAAATGGAGAAATAAAACTTGGGGAAAAAATTTATAAAGTAATCAGTGGAAAATATTTTAAAGTTAAAATTAAAGGAAAGGAAGAAATTTTAATGGATTTGAATATAAAAGGAGATTTTTACTCTGCAAATCCATCAATTGAAAGTTGTAGAAACTGTCTTTCAATTAAAAGAGGACCTCTTGTTTATTGTCTTGAAAGTGTAGATAATCCTGAAATAGATTTATTTAATTCTTTAATATGGGAACAAAAATTGAAAGAAAAATTTGAAAATATTTTTGGAGGAATTATTACTTTAAATGGTGAAATTTTTGCTGGGACTAATAAACTTCCACTTTATGAGAAATCAAAAGATTTTAAAATAAATTATAAAAGGAAAAAGTTTAAAGCAATACCCTATTTTTTATGGGCAAACAGAGGAAAAAGTAAAATGATTGTATGGATTGCCAAAAAATAAAAGTTTATAAAGTTTTTTAAAAATGGTATAATTTTTCAAGAAAAAAATGGACAAAAAAATAGAAAGACAGTTAAGTTTGCCTTTAAAGAATGCTTTCCAAATGAGTTTGAGAAATTTCAGGATAAGATTTGGAAGGGCTATAATTGTGACTATGTCAATCTTACTCGGAATTGCTTTTTTTATGTCTGTTATGACTTCTAATTCTTTTACTATGGCATTGATAGAAAAAGGCCCTGAGAATATAAAAACAATACTTATTGAAAATCTTGAAGAAATCAAAGTAAGACAAAAATGGCTTGTTTCTCTTTCTCTTCTTGTATGTACAGTAGGCATTATAAATTCTATGCTTATGGCTGTTACTGAAAGGTCAAGAGAAATAGGAACAATGAAATGTCTTGGAGCACTTGACAGATTTATAATGGAACTTTTTTTACTTGAAGCAATGATTCATGGGATAGGCGGTTCAATTGTTGGAAGTTTTCTGGGAGTTTTAATTATGACTGTTGTTTATATTTTTCAGTATAAAAAAATTATTATATCAATTTTCCCTGTTTTACAAATCTTAAAATATATAGGTATTTCAATTATACTTGGAACAGGACTTGCAATATTCGGTTCTATTTATCCTGCAATTGTATCTGCAAGAATGGAACCAGCAGAAGCAATAAGAAGAGAAGTCTAAAAGGAGGAAAATATGCCAAGAGAAGTAATAGTTAGAACAATTAATCTAAAAAAAACTTATATGCTTGGAAAGATACCTCTTCCTGTTTTAAAAGGTATTGATCTTGAAATTTTAAGAGGAGAATATATCTCAATTATGGGGCCTTCTGGAAGCGGGAAAACTACACTTTTTAATATGATAGGAGGACTTGATAAACCAACAGAAGGTAAAGTTTACATTGATGAAGTTGACATTGCTCAACTTGATGCTTATGAACTTGCTTGGTTAAGGTGTAGAAAAATCGGTTATATATTCCAGACCTTTAATTTAATACCTGTTATGACTGCACTTGAAAATGTTATGTTACCAATGATTTTTGCAGGTATGTCTACAGATGATGCAAGAGAAAAAGCAAAACAACTTCTTGAAACAGTTGGACTTGGTGATAGACTACATCATAAACCATTTGAATTATCAGGAGGACAGCAGCAAAGAGTAGCAATTGCAAGAGCACTCGCAAATGACCCTGCAATTATTCTTGCAGATGAGCCAACAGGGAATCTTGACTTAAGAACTGGAAAAGAAATAATTAATCTTTTGAGACAGATGAATAAAGAAAAACAGGTAAGTATTATAACCGCAACTCATGATTTAAAAATGCTTGATGTTTCTGATAGAGTTATATGGATAAGGGATGGAATGATAGAAAGAATTGAAGATAGAGAAAATCTTGATATCAGAGTGGGTCATGTTGAAGGTGAAGAGGCAGGATAAAAAATGGGGGTAGTTTGAAATTAGGAATAATAGGATATGGGAACATTGGTTCTGCAATAATTGACGGTATTCTTGAGAAAAAAGTTCTTAAAAAAAAAGATATACTTATTTTTGACATTGACAAAAATAAAACAAAAAATTTAAAACTGAAAATTGAAAAAAATAACTGTGACCTTGTTAAAAATTCAAACATAATAATTCTTGCTGTAAAACCAAAAGATGCTAAAAATGTAATTGATGAAATAAAAAACTCTCTTTCCAACAAAAAACTTTTAATCTCTGTAATGGCTGGTATTTCAATCAAAAAATTGGAAGAATTTTTAGATAAAAAAATCCCTATCATAAGAGTAATGCCTAATATAAATGTGAAAGTAAAAGCAGGAATAATTATTTATTGTTCAAATAAGGAAGGAAAAAAGTATGAAAAAATTTTTAAAAGAATTTTTTCTCCAATAGGAATTATAATGAAAATGCCTGAAAACAAATTTGATACAATAACTGCTATAAGTGGAAGTGGACCTGGTTTTTTATTTTACATTGCAGAATTAATGGAAAAAATTGGTATAGAGAAAGGTATTCCTGCTAAAAATTCAAGAGAACTTATTTCATATCTTTTTTATGGAACTGGTAAAATGCTTTTTGAAACAAAAATGAAACCTGAAGATTTAAAAAGAATGGTTTGTTCTCCAGGCGGAACTACTCTCGCTGGATTAAATGTATTTGAAGAAGAAAAATTTCCTGATATTCTGAAAAAAGTCATAAATATGGCTGAAAAAAGAAGTAAAGAATTATCCCAAAGTTAGATTTGACTTTTTTAACGTATGTTTTATCATTTATAAATCGGAGAATTCTATGAAAGGAGCAGAAATTTTTGTTGAATGTTTAAAGAGAGAAAAAGTTGAAGTTATTTTTGGTTATCCTGGTGGTGCAGTTTTACCTTTATGTGATGCTTTATATGATAGTGGTATTAGATTTATTTTAACAAGACATGAACAAGGGGCTGCACATGCTGCTGATGGTTATGCTCGTTCATCTGGTAAAGTAGGAGTTTGTTTGGCAACAAGTGGGCCTGGAGCAACAAATCTTGTTACAGGTATTGCTACCGCTTATATGGATTCAGTCCCAATAATTGCAATAACAGGTCAGGTTGCAACACATTTAATAGGGAATGACGCCTTTCAAGAAGTTGATACCACTGGAATAACAAGACCTATTACAAAACATAATTATCTTGTAAAGGATGTAAATGATATCCCAAGAATTGTAAGAGAAGCATTTTATATAGCAAGAACTGGACGTCCTGGCCCTGTTTTAATTGATCTTCCTGTTGATATTCAAAGAAAAGAAGGAGAATTTTATTGGCCTGAAAAGATTGAATTGAGAAGTTATAAACCCAAATATGAGGGTCATCCTTTACAGATAAAAAGGGCTTGGGAATTAATAAAGAATTCAAAAAGGCCAGTTTTAATAGCAGGAGGAGGTGTTATAATTTCAAATGCCTGTGAAGAATTAAAGAAATTTGTTGAAAAAACAGAAATCCCTGTTGCTTTTACTCTACTTGGCCTTGGCTCACTTGATGTTGAAGGGGAATATTCACTTGGAATGCTTGGAATGCATGGAACAAAATATGCAAATTATGCAGTTTCTGAGTCAGATGTTTTAATCTCAGTTGGTTGCCGATTTGACGATAGAGTGACTGGAAAAATAGATGAATTTGCTCCAAATGCAAAAATTATCCATATTGATATAGATCCTTCTGCAATAAGTAAAAATGTTGAAGTTGATGTTCCAATAGTTGGAGATGCGAAAAATGTATTAAAAAAACTAAATGAAATGGCTGAAAAATTAGATATAGATGATTGGTTAAAGAAAATAAAGGAATGGAAGGAAATGTATCCTTTGAGATATGAAAAAAATGGTCTGAAACCACAATATATAATTGAAAAAATTTCTGAATATACAAAAGGAGAAGCAATAATATGTACAGAAGTTGGTCAAAATCAAATGTGGACTGCCCAGTATTACAAATTTAAAAAACCAAGAACTTTAATTACATCTGGTGGTCTTGGGACAATGGGATTTGGTTTTCCGGCTTCAATTGGAGCAAAAGTTGCAAATCCTGAGAAGATAGTTATAGATATTGCAGGAGATGGAAGTATTCAAATGAATATTCAAGAACTTGCAACTGCTGTATATAATAAAATAGCAGTCAAAGTTTTCATTTTGAATAATTGTTATCTTGGAATGGTAAGACAATGGCAGCAACTTTTTTATAATAGAAGATATGCTTTTACTTGTCTTGAAGGTGCCCAACCTGATTTTGTAAAACTTGCTGAGAGTTATGGAGCAATTGGATACCGAGTTTCTACTGAGAAAGAATTTGATGAAATTTTACCAAAAGTTTTAGAGGAAAAAGAAAAAGTTGTAATTGTTGACTGCAAAATTTCGCCAGAAGAAAATGTATTTCCTATGGTTCCTGCTGGGGCTTCTTTAAAACAAATTCTTGATGGACTTGCTTAAAAAAGGAAAAAAATGGGAAAAAATAATAATGAAAACAAATTTGAAACACATATAATCTCTGTCACTGTGGAGAATAGATTTGGAGTTCTTGCAAGAATAGCAGGTCTTTTTTCTGCTCGCGGTTATAATATAGATAGTTTATGTGTTGCAGAAACAGAAGATCCTTCAATTTCACGAATGACAATAGTCGTTAAAGGAGACGAAAAAATTCTTGAACAAATTTATAAGCAACTTAATAAGTTAATTGACGTAATTAAGGTTCAAGATTTAACAAAAGAAGAACATGTTGAAAGAGAACTTGCACTTATTAAAGTAAATACCCCTTCTTTTACTGAAAGGCAGGAAGTTATGCAATTAACAAATATTTTCAGAGGGAAAATTGTTGATGTAGGGAAGAAGACCTTAACAATTGAAATTTCTGGAAGTGCTTCTAAAATAAATGCGATGCTTGAATTGTTGAAAAGTTTTGGAATTAAAGAAATTATGAGAACTGGAAGAATTGCAATTGCAAGAGAATTTGATAAAAAAGGAGGCTGAAATGGCAAAAATTTATTATGATAAGGATGCCGATTTAAAATATTTAAAAGATAAAGTCGTTGGAATTATTGGATATGGAAGTCAAGGCAGGGCTCATTCTTTAAACTTAAGAGATTCTGGTTTAAATGTAATTGTAAGTGAACTTGAAGGAACAGATAATTACGAAAAAGCAAAAAAGGATGGATTTAACCCTATTTCTGCAGATGAATTGACAAAAAAAGCAGATGTTATAATGATTCTCGTTCAGGATAATGTTCAACCATCTGTTTATGAAAAACAAATTGGACCTAATTTAAAAAAAGGGAAATATATTGGTTTTGCTCATGGTTTTTCAATCCATTACAACCAAATAGTTCCACCACAAGATGTAAATGTTTTTATGGTTGCTCCAAAAGGACCAGGCGACCTTGTAAGAGACCAATTTACCAAAGGACAGGGAGTACCGTGTCTTGTAGCAGTCTATCAAGATCCAAGTGGTGATACTTTGAATATTGCTCTTGCTTATGCAAAAGGTCTTGGTGGAACAAGATGTGGAGTAGTTGAAACAACATTTAAAGAAGAAACTGAAACTGATCTTTTTGGAGAACAAGTTATTTTATGTGGTGGAGTTACATCCCTTATCAAAGCAGCATTTGAAACCCTTGTTTCTGCAGGTTATCAACCTGAAGTTGCTTATTATGAAACATGCCATGAATTGAAATTGATAGTTGATCTTATAATTGAAAGAGGAATTCAAGGAATGAGAAAAGTTATAAGTGATACTGCTGAATATGGTGACATGACGAGAGGACCAAGGGTTATAAATGAAAGCGTTAGGGAAGAAATGAAAAAAATATTGAAAGAAATACAAGACGGTATTTTTGCAAGAGAATGGATACTGGAAAATAGAGTTGGACGCCCTGTCTTTAATGCTTTAAGAAGACAGGAGGAAAAACATCTAATTGAAGAGATAGGGAAAAAAATGAGAGAAATGATGCCTTGGCTTAAAAAATGAGAATTTTTATAGGGATTGAAATACCAGAAAATTTAAGAGAAAATCTAAAGGAAATTATTGAAAAAATAAAAAAAATAAGAGAATCTAAACCAGTAAAAATAGAAAATCTCCATATAACTTTAAAATTTTTAGGTGAAATTGAAGAAAAAAAAATTAATTTAATAAAAGAAAAACTTAAAATCTGCTCTTCAAATTTCAAAAGTTTTAATGTTGAAATAAAAGGACTTGGAAGTTTTCCTTCAGAAAAAAATTTAAGAGTATTATGGATAGGTGTTGAAGATGATGGATTATTAAAGAAATTGAAAAATAAAATTGAAGAAGAATTAAAAGAGTTTGGATTTGAAGAAGAAAAGGAATTTATTTCTCATATAACAATCGCAAGATTTAAAAGTGTCCCCAATCTAAATTTTATAAGAGAAATAAAAGAAAAATATAAAGATTTCTCTTTTGGTAAATTTCTTGTTAAAGATTTTCATCTTTATGAAAGTAAATTAACACCGGAGGGGCCAATTTACAAAAAAATTGAAAAATTTGAATTTTTATAAAAATTTCAGGTAAAATAAAAGAAAAAAGGCATACAATCCTTTTTAAAAATGGAGGTGAAAAGAAATGGATAAGGAAAAAGCACTTGAAATGGCAATAAGCCAAATAGAAAAAGAATTTGGGAAAGGCGCTATAATGAAACTTGGAGAAAAAAAATTAATTGAAGTTGATGTTATACCAACAGGCGCTATTTCTCTTGATATTGCTCTCGGAGTTGGAGGAATTCCAAGAGGAAGAATAACAGAAATTTTTGGTCAGGAAGCAAGTGGCAAAACAACCCTTGCTCTTGAAATTCTTGCACAGGCACAAAAACAAGGCGGAACTGCTGCTTTTATAGATGCAGAACATGCTCTTGATCCTAATTACGCAAAGGCTCTTGGAGTAAATATTGAAGAATTACTTATAAGTCAACCTGATACAGGTGAACAGGCTCTTGAAATAGCAGAAACACTGATAAGAAGTAATGCAGTAGACGTTATTGTTATTGATTCAGTTGCAGCACTTGTTCCAAGAGCAGAACTTGAAGGTGAAATGGGAGATAGTGTAATGGGACTTCAGGCAAGATTAATGTCTCAAGCATTGAGAAAACTTACAGGATATATAAGTAAATCAAAAACTGCAGCAATTTTTATAAATCAAGTTAGAGAAAAAATAGGGGTATTTTTTGGCAATCCTGAAACAACACCTGGGGGTAGAGCCTTAAAATTTTATGCTTCTGTTCGTCTTGAGGTAAGAAAAATAGAAAGTATTAAAAAAGGAGATGAAGTAATAGGAAATAGAATAAAAGTTAAGGTTGTGAAAAATAAGGTTGCCCCCCCATTTAAAGAAACAGAACTTGATATTTATTATGGGAAAGGAATATGTAAAGAATCATCTCTTATTGAAGCAGGTCTTACTTATGGAATTCTTGAAAAAAAAGGAAGTTATTTTTCTTATGGTGGCAAAGTGCTTGGTCAGGGTATGGAAAATATAATTGAAACATTACAAAAAAATCCCCAATTATACCAGGAAATTGAAAGAAAAATAAGAGAAAAAACAGGAATACTTAAAACTGAAAAGAAGGAAGAAACAGGGACTCTTATTAGTGAAAAATCAAAAAAATAAATTTTTAAAAGGGAGGGGGGATGAAGGAAATTAAAATAGGCCTTATCGGGTACAAATTTATGGGTAAAGCCCATTCTTTTGCTTATAAGAATGTATCTTTATTTTTTGATCTTCCTATTAAACCTGTTATGAAAGTCATCTGTGGTAGAACAGAAAAAGCAGTAATTCAGGCAAAAGAAAAATTTGGATGGTTAGAATATGAAACGGACTGGAGAAAGGTTGTTGAAAGAGAAGATATAGATATGATAGATATTGCAACACCACCAAATACTCATAAAGAAATAGCAATTGAAGCAGCAAAAAATGGTAAAATTGTCTTTTGTGAAAAACCACTTACTACAAATTTAAAAGATGCCTATGAAATGCTTGAGATTGTTGAAAAATATAAAGTTAAACATGCAATATGTTTCAATTACAGGAAACTCCCTGCAATTGGACTTGCAAAAAAATTGATTGATGAAGGCAAAATTGGAAAAATTTATCATATGAGAGCAGTATATTTACAGGATTGGATAGTAGATCCTGATTTTCCACTTGTTTGGCGTCTCCAGAAATCCATTGCAGGCAGTGGTGCTCATGGAGATTTGAATGCTCATCTTATTGATATGGCAAGATATCTTATAGGAGAATTTGATGAAGTGATAGGAATGAGCGAAACATTTATAAAGGAAAGGCCAGTTTTAAAAGAAAAGGAAGAACTTGAAACAGGCCTTGTTTATACAGAAAAAGGGGAGGAAAAAGGAATTGTTGATGTAGATGACGCAACAATTTTTCTGGTAAAATTCAAAAATGGAGCAATAGGTTCTTTTGAAGCAACAAGATTTGCTCTTGGAAGAAAAAATTATCAGTTTTTTGAAATTAATGGTAGCAAAGGAAGTATAATATTTAATCTTGAAAGATTAAACGAACTTAAATTTTATAGTTTAGAAGATCCAGCATATAGTCAGGGATTTAGAACAATTATAGCAACAGATGCATCCCATCCTTATGCAGGTAACTGGTGGCCAGCAGGGCACATAATTGGTTATGGAGAAAGTTTTGTTAATATGGTTGCTGATATTTTAAATTCAATAGCAAAAGATGAAAATCCTGTGCCTAATTTTTACGATGGTGTCAAATGCCAGGAAGTTCTTGAAAGTGTTGAAATTTCAATAAAAGAAAAAAGATGGGTTAAGGTAAAATAAACCTTTTTTAATAAAAAATCATCTAAAAATAAAATAAAGAGGAGGGAAGAATGAGGGGAAGAAATGTTGTAATAGGTTTTATTTTGGGTCTGGTATTTTCATCAATAGTTTTTACAGGGTATAGTGCAGTAGGTAAAATCAAAGGAGGAAAGAAGATTTATTCACAAATTATAACTCCAACCTCTCTTGATGAGCCCTTAACCTTACAAAGTGCTTTTGTTCAGGTAGCAAAAACTGTAAAACCTTCAGTTGTTCAGATTACTACAGAAAAAATTATAACTTATAGATATTGGGATCCATTTGGTGACATAGAAGAGTTTTTCAGATCTCCTTTTGATGAATTTTTTGGTTTTCCAAGAAGAAGGGAACCAAAAACATATAAGAGAAAACAAGAAGGACTTGGTTCTGGTTTTATAGTTGATGAAGAAGGATATATTTTAACAAATAACCATGTAATAGAAGGTGTTGATAAAATTCTTGTTAAATTATTAGGAGATGAAAGAAAATATGAAGCAAAAGTTGTTGGAACTGATCCAAAAACGGACCTTGCACTTATTAAAATAAATGCTGGAAGACCTTTACCACCTGTTAAACTTGGGGATTCAGACAAAATAGAGGTTGGGGAATGGGTAATTGCAATAGGAAATCCATATGGACTTGAAGAAACAGTTACAGTTGGTGTTGTTAGTGCAAAAGGAAGAAGTGGTTTTGGTATAACACAGTATGAAGATTTTATCCAAACAGATGCAGCAATTAATCCTGGGAATTCAGGAGGTCCTCTTGTTAATTTAAGAGGAGAAGTTATAGGAATAAATACATTTATAATTGCTCCATATGCAGCACAGGGAATTGGTTTTGCTATTCCTATAAATCTTGCAAAGAGGGTTTTTACACAATTGAAAGAAAAAGGTCGTGTAGTAAGAGGATATCTTGGCATATGGTTACAAGAACTTGATGAAAATTTGGCAAAATCTTTTGGACTTTCAAAAGTTCAGGGAGTTCTTGTTCGTCAGGTTGAAAAGGATTCTCCTGCAGAAAAATATGGAATAAAAGAAGAAGATATAATACTTGAATATGATGGAGTTCCAGTTGAAAATATGAGAGATTTGCAAATGAAAGTAGCAAATACACCACCAGGAAAAAAAGTTGATATTGTTGTCTGGAGAGATAAAAAAAGAATTACAATCCCTGTTGTTGTTGGAGAAATGCGAGAAGAAACACAAGTTGCTTATGAAGAAGAAAAATTATGGAGAGGTATGAAAGTTGCTTCACTTACAGAAGAAATAAAATCACAGTATGAAATTGAAGATAATGAAGGAGTTGTGGTAATATATGTTGAAAGTGGTTCCCCTGCTGACGAAAGCAAAATTAAAGTTGGAAGTGTAATAAAAAAAATAGGAGATTATAAAATTTCAAACATATCTGATTATAGAAAGGCAATCAAAAGTATTCCAAAAAATGCAGATGTCAGGCTTCTTATCAGATATAAAGGAATGAATAGTTTTGTCATTTTAAGAGGAGAAAAATAAAAATTTCCAGAGATAAAGAAATTTTAAAGAAAATTCTCAAAATCTTAGGGAAAAGGGATTATTCAGAAAAAGAAATAATAGAAAAATTTCCGGAAATAAATTCTTCAATTTTGAATTTTTTAAAGGAAAAAAAACTAATAGATGATTTTTCCCTTTCTCAGAAAATTGTAGAAAAGTTGAAAAAGAAAGGTAAAGGTTATTATTATATTTTAAGAGAACTTGAAAGAAGAAAAATTGATGAAAAAGTTTTAGAAAAATTTAAAAAAAATTATGATTTTAAAGAAGAACTTGAAAGATGTAAGAATATTTTATCAAAATTAAAAGGCAAGAATAAATCATCTATTTTATTGAATCTCAAAAATAGAGGATTCCCTGACGATATTATAGAAAAATTGATGTTCTAAAATTTGGAATTTCTTTTAAAAAAATGATAGAATTTTTAAGGTCAGAAGTTTAATTTAAGTTTGAATTCTATGGAAAGCAAAAAAATACGTGAAGATTTTTTAAAATTTTTTGAAGGTAAGGGCCATAAAATAGTTAAAAGTAGTAGTTTAATTCCTTTTGATGACCCAACTTTACTTTTTACAAATGCTGGAATGGTTCAGTTTAAAAAATTCTGGGCAACAGATATACCATTACCCTATACAAGAGCAACAAGTTGTCAAAAATGTTTAAGAGCAGGCGGGAAAGATAGCGATCTTGAAAAAATAGGAGAAAGTGGAAAACACCATACTTTTTTTGAAATGCTTGGTAATTTTTCTTTTGGAGATTATTTTAAAAAAGAAGCAATTGAATGGGCTTTTGAATTTGTAGTTGAAAAACTCAAAATTCCAGAAGATAAATTATGGATTTCATATTTTAAAGAAGATTTAGAAACAAAAGAAATATGGAAAAAATTTTTACCAGAAGAAAAACTTGTTCCCCTCGGAGAAAAGGATAATTTCTGGGGACCCGCAGGCGATACAGGCCCCTGTGGCCCTTGCACAGAAATTTATTATGATTTCGGGAAAGAAAAGGGCTGTGGAAAACCAGATTGTAAACCAGGATGTAATTGCGAAAGATTCCTTGAATTCTGGAATCTTGTTTTTCCTCAATATGATAAACAATCTGATGGTTCTTTATTACCTTTGAAAAGGAGAGGTGTTGATACAGGAATGGGGCTTGAAAGAATAGCAAGAATTATGCAAAAAGTAGAAACCAATTATGATACAGATCTTTTTATTCCAATAATAAAAAAGATTGAAGAAATAACCGGATTTTCATATAGGGAAAATAAAAGAAATTTTAGAATTATTTCTGACCATATAAGAGGTATTGTTTTTGCGATTGCTGATGGAGTTTTTCCATCAAATGAAGGCAGAGGATATGTGTTAAGAAGGATTATAAGAAGAGGATGTTTAAGTGGACTTGACCTTAACGTAAAAGAACCATTTCTTTTTAGACTTTCAGAGATTGTAATAAATATGATGAGCGAATTTTATCCTGAATTATATGAAAATAGAAATATAATAGAAAAGGTAATTCAGGAAGAAGAGGAAAGATTTTATTATTTAATTTCCTCTTCAAGAAAAATATTCCTTGAGATTACAAGAAAAGAAAAAGAGGAAAAATTAAAAGGAGAAATAGTATTTAAACTTTATGATACTTATGGAATACCAAAGGATTTGATAGAAGAACTGGCATTCCAGAATAATAAAAAAATTGATTGGGCTGAATTTGAAAAATTTATGGAAAAACAGAAAGAAATTTCAAAAATCAAGTCAAAAATTGGAATAAAAAAGAAGGAAATTTTAATCTCGGATAGAATAATTGAAACTGAATTTACAGGTTATGAAAAATTATCTGAAATATCAAAACTTTCAGGAGTCTTTGAAGGAGAAGGAAACACTTACTTACTTGTTTTTGAAAAAACACCTTTTTATCCAGAAAAAGGAGGACAAATAGGAGATAAAGGAATAATTTATAATGAAGAAGGATTTAAGTTTGAAGTAATTGACACTCAAATTGATGAAAATGGATTAATCTATCATATAGGAAAAATAAAGGATGGCAAAATAGAAAAACTAAAAATTGGAGAGAAATTTTTCCTTGAAGTTGATAGTGAATTTAGAAAAAAGATCTCTATAAATCACACCTCAACCCATCTTTTACATTATGCATTAAGAGAAATTATTGGAAAAGAAGTAAGACAGGCAGGATCATATGTAGGAGATGACAAATTAAGATTTGATTTTGTCTGTTTTTCAGAACTTGATGAGGGAGTGATAAAGAAGATTGAGGAACTTATATATAAAAAAATTTTTGAAAAAGTAGACGTTAGAACAGAAATAATGACTATAAATGAAGCAATTGAAAAAGGTGCGATTGCTTTATTTACAGAAAAATATGGTGAAAAAGTTAGAGTTGTTTCTACAGGTGATTTTCATAAAGAAGTATGTGGTGGAACTCATTTAAAAAATACAGGAGATATATTTCTGTTTCATATAACTTCTTTTTCAACGATTGGTAAAAATTTAAAAAGGATTGAGGCAATAACTTATAAAAATTGTCTTGAATATTTTTTGCAGAGTGAAAATAATCTAAAAAACATTTCAAAACTTTTAAAATCTGAAAGTGAAAAAGTTTACAATAGGATTGAAAAATTAATAGAAGAATTAGAAAATAAAAAGAAAGAGATTGAGAAGTATTTAAATTTAGAAATTGAAAGAATAACAGAACAGATTCTTAAAACTCCAGAGATAATTTTAAAGGAAAATGAAGAAATAAAGTTTTTTGTCGGTAAAATTAAAATAATTGATAAAGAAAACGTTGGGAAAATTGCTGATAAGATTGTTGAAAGAGAAAAAAATAGTCTTGTTTTTCTTATTTCAGAAGCAGATAAAGAGAACTTTTTTGTTTTTAAAATTTCAAATAATTTAATTAAAAATTTCTCTGCAATCAAAATTATAAAAAATTTATCTAAATATATAAGAGGAGGGGGTAACGAAAAATTTGTAAGTGGGGTTTTGGAAAAAAATATAAATGGTGATTTTATAATTGAAGAAGTTAAAAGGATTGTCAAAAATGAATAAAGCAACAAAAAAATCAATTTTAGAGGATGAAAAAGAAATTATAATGAGAATAAGGAAAGGGGATAAAACTTTAAAAGAAGAATTTATCAAAAAAAATCAGGGACTTGTTTATCATATTGCAAGAAAATATGCTTTCTCTCCTGAAATACTACCTGATTTGATTGCAGAGGGAAATGTTGGTTTAATGAAAGCAATAGAAAAATTTGATTTTAGAAAAAAGGTAAAATTTGGAACTTATGCTTATTTTTGGATTAAAAGATTTATTTTAAGAGCAATAATGAAAGAATTTGAAATTTTAAAAGTACCTGAAAGATATCATGAGTTTAAAGAAAAAATAGATGAAATTAATAATATCTATAATTTAAAATATGGTAGAGATGCAACAGATGAAGAACTTGCAAAAGAATTAAAGGTTCCTCTCAATATTGTTAAAAAACTAAAAAAATATTCTGATGAATTTAAGATAATTTCATCTGATTTTTATGATGGAGAAAAGGATGTTGACCTATTTGATATTATAAATCTGAATAATAAAAAAACTGAAAAAATGTGGGAAGTTTTGAGAAATAAAGATATACTTAACAAAATTTTTGAGAGAATAAAGAAAAAAGAAAAGAGGGCAAATGTTGATATATGGTTTAAAGTCTTAAGATTATATTATGGCCTTGAAGATGGTGTCCAGTATAGTTATAAAGAAATAGCGGAAAAACTTGGAGTTACAAGACAAAGAATACATCAGATAAAAAAAATATGTTTGAAAAAATTAAAAGAAGAATGGGAGGAAATGAAAAATGAAGGAGTTAAAGAATTTGATCCGAACGATTCCTGATTTTCCTAAAAAAGGTATACTTTTTAGAGATATCACACCTGTTTTACAGAACAAAGATGCTTTCAGAAAAGTTATAGAAATTTTCAAGGAAGAAACTCCCAAAGATGTTGAAAAAATTGTTGCTATTGAATCACGTGGCTTTATATTTGGGTCTGCTCTTGCTTATTTAATTGGTGTTGGCTTTGTGCCTATAAGAAAATCTGGAAAACTTCCATGGAAAAAAGTAAAAATTGAATATGACCTTGAATATGGAACTGATTCTATTGAAATTCATGAAGATGCAATTACAAAAGGGGAAAAAGTTGTACTTGTTGACGATCTTCTTGCTACAGGAGGAACTGCATTAGCATCATGTAAACTTATTGAAAAATGTGGAGGAATTGTAAAGAAAATATTATTTCTTGTAGAACTTGAAGAACTTAAAGGAAGAGAAAAATTAAAGGATTATGATGTTTTTTCTTTGATTAAATTTTAAAAAAGAAATTCATAAATTTCAGCATAACTATTGGAAAAAATACATCTAAATAATTCTGGATTTTCCTCAATCCATCTTTTCTCAATATAATCTTTATCCTTTTTAACAAGTATCCATTCAACTTTCTTCTTTTTCAAACCATAAAGCCAGAGATTGAAATTAGGATTATTCCTGTACAGATTTTCAACATTCTCATCTGGAAATTTTATTTTTTTCCTATATTTAAAAATGGGAAGTGTATCAATTGAATTTATTGACTGATAAAAAAGATTATTTTGAATTTTATCTCCATAAATAGGATATATAAAAAAACTTCCAACATAAGCAATATTCTTACCTTTACCTGAATTTCTTTGAATAAACTCCCAAATTCTTCCCTCTTCTGCATAAAATACTTTCCAAAACTCAAACTTTATTTTTTCATAGATGAATTTTGTTTTTTCTATTTCAAAAATGAAAAAAGAAAGGCTTATTAAAAGCAAGATAAAATAAAGAAGAGTTTTTTTAAAATGTGATACAACATAAACAGGAATGACAAAAATGAAAAATACAATGAAAATTTTAGGAATAAATATATTTTTAAAAGATGAGAAAAATATATACAGAAATACAGGAATACAGAAATATTCCCACTTTTTAAATGGATGAAATAGAGAAATAGATAATATGCAATAAACAGGCAAAAGATGTCTTATTTGATAATAATGTGGTGGAATAAGAAAACAATATAGAAAAATAGAAACTGGAAAAATAAGATAAAACAAAAAAATATCTTTTTTATTGAATGATAAGGCAAAAGAAATCAGAAAAAATAACAGAAGAATTATTTTTAAATTAAAAGATGGATCAATATGAAGTGAAGAAAAAGCAAGAATTTTTGATAACATTTTTATTTTTGTCAAAATTGAAATTTCAGGATATTCATATGCTCCTTTAAATAAAATAAATTTCCCAATTTTTATTTCTGCTGGATAAAAAGGATTTCCTGTTAAAATTAAGTTTCTCCAATATGAGAATAGACCGAAAAATAAAAAGTGAAATATTGAAACATAAAAAAATTTTGAGTATTTACCCTTTCTTTTTTGAATTAAGAATGGTATTGTTAAAAGCCCAAAAATAATAGATAATGTTTTCACTGAAAATAAAATAGATAAAGACAAAATTGCAAAGGATAAATATTTTTTTTCATTTTTTCTTAAAAAATATAATGTCGAAATAAAAGTTGCAGCCATAATCAAATCAACAAAACACATAGAAGATTCAAATAAAACAGGTTTCAGAAGAGAAAAACAGGAAGAAATAAAAAATGAAAGGAAATCAGAAAAACCAAAAGATTTTGAAAGCAAAAACAAAGAAAAAGAACCAAGAATTAGAAAAGGAAATTGTGTATATTTTAGTAAAAATTCTTTATTTGAAAGAAGTGAAAAAAAATAAAAAATTTCTCCTCCTATCGGATAATAGGTCATTGCAATATCTGTGAAATAAAGATTTGGCAAAGAAACTGAATGTGTTTTGTAATAATGAACAGCAAAAGGTAAATGATATAAAAGTCCATCTGTTTCTAAAGGAGGCAATGGAAGGCCGATTATTATCCTTAAAATATGGCAAGATATAACAAATGAAAGAGCAATTGCAATTTTTTTGGGAATTATTTTTATTTCTGGTAATTTAAATTTTTTAATATGAGGCAAAATTAAAAAAAATAAAAGAACAGAAAAAATTAAAAGATATTGAGGATAAAGAAGTTTTAAAAGTCCAAGAATTATAGAAAAAGTAAGAATTTGTGAATAAAAAAATATTATGAAAGAACAAATAAATTCTATGAAAGAAGATATTCCAAAAATTCCAGCAAGAAGAAAACTATTTAAAAGGAAAAAAAGTAAATTTAAAATAAACACTTTTTATTTTATTACTATTCCTGCATAACCAACAACTTCAGAATAATCTTTTGAAGTTTCAGCACTTGTTGTATAGTAAATAAGTTCCCCTTTTTCCCCACCTAAAAGTTTTGAAGCAACAATTAAAACAATAACAGGAGCATATCCACACATACTTACATCTCTCTCTTCTATTCTTTTTATTACCTCATCCTCATCAAGTTGGCATATTGCTTCTATAACATATTTATCCTTTTCTTCAGCAATTTTATAAGGTTCATAATGGGTCATATCTGAACTTGCAATTATCAAACACTCTTTTTTACTCTCTTTGATAACCTCTGCAATTATTTCCCCAATTTCATACCAAGCAGGATTATCAACATATCCAAGTAATGTAATCGGTACTATTTTAAAATTACTTTTTAAAACTTGTAAAAAGGGAACCTGAACTTCTATAGAATGTTCTCTTAAATGGGCTATTTCATCAAACTGTAAATATCTACTTTTTTTAACAAATTTTTCTGCTAAATCTTTATCCACTGGAACTTCCCCAAGAGGAGTCAACCATTTATCATGATTACTAACAGAATATGGCTCACCATATCCAGTATGATTGGGTCCTAAAATTATCACAATTTCAGGAATTTCAATTTTTGAATAAGTCAATCCTGCAGTTTTTCCTGAATAGATATATCCTGCATGAGGACAAACAGCACCTATCACTTTTTCTTTAGAAGCATTTCTGTCAATAAATGATTCAAGCATTCTTAAAAGATGGGCTTTTCCAGATGGATAAAAATAACCGCTTACAACAGGCTCTCTTATTTTTTCCATTTTAAAGTTATTAAATCACACTCTATCTTCCAAGTCAAATCTCTTTTTATTTATGTTGAAAAGAGTAATCTTTAAAAAATTTTATTTTTGCCGGGTTTTAATCTCTGTGTAAAAATAATATGTTCTTTACCAAAATGTTTATTAAGGAGATATATTGTTATTTCTCTCTCATCCTCTCGGCAGTTTTCTATTACAAGTTTCTTAATTCTTCCATTTTTCAAAGAAAAACTTACACCATAACCTGATGTTGTATAAATATTTTCAAAGGCTATATTTTTCCATTCTTCTGGAAATCCTACTCCAATAAATAACCTTTTTCCATTATCAGATACAAGAAGAGAATTAACAGCATATATAAAAGAAGAATGGGCTGTTAAATAACCAAAAAGTATCCAGTATCCATCAGGTCTAATCTTTTCAGGGAAAATGCCATGCTTACTTGTAAAATTAATTACATGTTTTATCCTTTGATATGTTATATTTGGATCAACAATAGAAAAAGCAATTGCAGCACGATTTTCTGTCCAAGGCCATATAAGATTTCTATATGTCCCTGAATTTGTAAGTCCCCATTCACTCTGATTATCTTTCAACGCTTTTTTTATGCTTTTAATAGTTATTCCTTCAGGTAAAGAAAATATTTGAAAAGTAAATTCTGCTGAAGAAACTGGTCTTAGCATATCTCCTTCATACTGAAGTAAAATTCCATCTTTATAGTTTCTTCTTAGCCCTTTTTTCAAGTTTTCCAAAATCCTCACATAATTTTCATTCAATTCTATATTTAACACTTTACATCCTTCTATATAACCTTTTAGTGCTTCAATAAGTGTAAGAAGATGTGCTGTATCATTAATTCTATCAATATTCTCATCTGCTCCTTCATTTGGTTTTATTATTAATGCCCCTTCTTTTTCTATTACCATTTCTTCAATTAAAAAATCCACTATCTCTTTTATTAAAGGTAAATTCTTTTTTAAAGATTCCTTGTCACCCCAAAATCTATAAACATCAAAAAGTTGCATTGCTATACATCCATTATTAAACTTTTCTATATTTCTTAGTTCTTTGGCATTTTCAAAATATAAACTTTCACCCTTATAATTAGTCATCCAAGGGAAATATACACCTGATCTTCCTAATTGACTGGCATATATTCTTGCATAATTGGCTGAATAATGATAAAAATCAAGCAATTTCAAAGCACATTCTCTTTGATTTGATGTAATAAGTGCTCGACAAGCAAAAAGCATGTCCCATTGACACATATATCCACCACCTTTAAACTCACTTGAAAGTCCTTCTGTAATGAACCCGTTTGGATGTTGTGAAGCACGAATAAGATATAAACTTTTTCTATATATATCTTCAATTTCTCTATCAGGCAATTTTACTTTTATTTGACTATGAAATCTTATCCAATTATTTGAATGTTTTTTATATATTTCTTCAAAATTTTTTGAAAGTGCTTTGTCTATATTTTCTCTACAGATTCTCTCATATTCTTCTGTTTCAGTATTGTCTTTAACAGAAATATATCGTTCAATAAAATCATTTTTTTCTAATCCTTCTATTTTTATATGTCCTTCATCCGAAAAAACCTCAACTCTTTTCTTCTTACCAGGGGCTTTCACTGCCATACATATCTTTCCTTTCACTTCGTCAAAAGAATATTCTCCCTCAATAAAATCTTCCTTAAATTTTGAGAAAATTATTTTATATGTATCTGGAAATTTTATGACTAAATTACAAAGGGTATATCGTGGTTTACGAGAAATAAAAATAATAACTGGTTTTCTTTTTCCATCCAGCCATAAAATTTTATATCTTTCTACATAAAGTCCCTCATCTGTAAGGAATGTTTTTATTTGCATACGAATAATTGTTGTTTCAATTTCTGTAATAAGTGTTGCAGTATAAGGGTCAAAAATTTGATTAAAATTACCCACCTCATACAGTTCACCATCAAAAGTAGCTATCCTATATGGAAATTGAACTAAAGGAACCATAAATCTTGCTCTTGTTCTATGTGTAGTCTTCTCCCAACAACATATAGCTCCTTCATGTTGTTCTATATGTAAATGCCCTGAATCACAATGCATACTACCAGAATAATCTACCATAACAGAATCAGTGCCATTGCCTAAGACAAAAGGAAAGTAAATTTTCTCTGGGATATGATATCTAACTTTATTCATCTTATTTCTCCTTTTTTATCCCCATATACCAGAAAAAACAAGAAATCTTGGAAAAAGAACATTTAATAAATTTCTCTCCTCAGGGATAATTTTTATTTTTTCTTTTTCTTTTAAGACTTCTTCTACTTCTGAAAAAGATAAAAGACCTAATATAAGATGAAGAAGATAAAATTCTTTTATTTTTAACTCTGTATCTGCTTTTTTATCTTTTAATATTTTTATTTTGCCTTTATTTATATCTAAAATCACAATATCTTTTTCAGTTGAAATCTTTATTACTTTACTGTATGATGAAAGACCCTGCTTTCTTAATCTTTCTTCTAACTCTGGTACTAATCTGTTAAATAATGACATTATATTAATTATTTGAAGCATATTTGCTGTGGCACCTCCATATGTTTCTATTGCTTTAAATCTAAATGGTATCTCTAATAAAGGCTCAATTATTTCAGGATCAAAAGGAATTCTCAGAGTAATGCGATTGATACCATTTTTATAAGCAAAATTATTTATATATTTTAGTAATGTCTGTAATACATAAGGTTTATTCCACTTATAGGCAAGATTGTAAATAGTAATTTTTGCCTCAAATTCAGAAAATTCCTCTTCATATTTTACCCCGCCTATATAACCTAATATCTCATTCCCTTCTCTAAATACATAAAATATTTGAGAAACACCAAAGTCTTCATCTATTAATACACCATTATATCTTGAGTAAAACTCTTCTCTTAATTTTATGCAAGCATCTCTGTCTGTTTCCCTAAATATATCTATTTTTTTTAACATTTCTTCATCTATTGGTAATTCACCCTCTTCTACAAAAGAAGCACCTGCTCTTGCCTTTCTACCTATTTCTATCTCTATATATCTTCTCGGAAATCTTATATATCCAAATCTTTTATAAAATCTACACAAACCCCCAAGTCGCGATATATCAAAATTATTCTCTTTCATCCACTTAACCGCCTCTTCCATCAACTTGTGCCCATATCCTTTACCTTGATGTTCAGGCAAAATAGCCACATCTCCTACGTCTCCTTTTAATATATTACTTTTACCTATTTTCATCCAATGTTTATGTATTCTAACTGTTCCTATAATATTTCCTTCTACTTCCAAAACCAGCCACTGATCTATGTTTTTCTCTATTTCTTCATATTTTTTATCATATATTTCCCTAACTTCTGAAATATTTCTCTTAAATGCTTTGTCTAAGACCGTTATTATTGCATCTATATCTTTCACACTTGCTGCTCTTACTTCAATTTTATCCATTTTTTCTCCTTATTATAAGAATGGACTTACAAGTGCTTTCAATACTTTTATTCCTTTTTTCATACAACCATAAGGACCTGTTCTCATATTTGGTTCATAACTATAAGCAATAGTTCCATATTTTTTTGGAAGCAATGCAAGTAAACTATCTGGTTCCTCTCCATAAGAAATACCTAATTCTACAATCTTTTCATAACGGGAAATAGGATTTGCATTTTTTATTAAGGCTCTATCGCATTCTAATACTTTCTCTTCGTTATTCCATTTTTTATAAATAGAAATGTCAGGTCTTATTGCTCCCTCAAATGGTTCCTTCCCTTTTTCACAAGCAGTCCAACCATGTAAATTGATATAAAGAAAGGGGGGATGCTCTTTAATCCATTTCCAAAATGCCTTCACTTCTACTGCTACTGGTTCTTTTTCTGGATTTGCTTCTCTGTGAAGATCTATTCCCTCTGCGTTTGTTTTTTGTTTTCCTGCCACTGTTCCATCAGGGTTACCATAAGGAATAATATCTACTGCAAAATTTTTCTTTATTTTTTCTGCCTCTTGAGAATCTGAAAGTAAAAATTCAATTATTCCTTTAGATGCCCAAATCCCAGGAAATTCTGTTCCATGTAAACCTGAGATTATAAGAATTCTTTTATTTGAAAAAATATCACCAAAAGAGATAAGGAATATGTCTTTCCCTTCAAATGATTCTCCAATTTTATATAATTTCCCCTTATCTTTTTTTAAAAATTTATTTTGAAGCCAATTAGTAAAATCAGTATAGAAAAGAGGCACCATATTACTTACAAATAATGTTTTTTTAGCAGGAACTTTAAAATCAAGATATAATGTAAAATCTGCCTTTTTGTATTCTGTTATTTTCCACCACCTTTTCTTATTACTTATCCAAATAGGTGGTTGGCTTCTTAAAAAAGAGATTTTATCATCTACTGTGAACTTAATTTCTGGATCTAATTTTATATCAACTTTCAATCTAACATCTTTTTCTCCTGAATTAATAACCTTAAAACAAAAATAACCTGCATAACTACTGCTTTCTCCCTCTGTCTCAAGGTAGAAATGATTTTCTCCTATCTTCTTTATATTCTTCCCATTACCGGATTCAAAAATAGTTGTTATCTCCAATTTACTATTCATTTTTTAATTTTCTTTAGAAAAAATATTCTGACATTACCTGCCGCAACTGTGGTTTTCAAAAGATAATTTTCTCCTGTTTTTGTTAAAGTATGTTTTTCACAAGAAATTAAATCATAAATAAATTCACTTTCTATAATATTTCTCTTTAACATTAAATTCACATTAAAACTAAAAGAAAGACGATTATTTATTACCAGATATAAGGCCTGATCATTTTTTATAACTTGTGCTTCTATGCCAGGGCTCCATAATTTAATCTCGGGAGAAACATTATTTTCGTCCAAAATTTTCCATATAAATTCTACAAATTCTTTTGCTTTTTTGGAATCATTTGATAAAAGATTTTCATATAACTTGCCCAAATCTAAGCTACATAGATAAGCAATTCCCTGTCCATATTTGGCTTTAGTAATTAATGGTAACCCTTTTTCTGTTTCGCAAAAAACATTTGCATGTGTTGTTTCTATAGGGACGATTATATGGCGACTTTTAACAGGTATTTCTGTATTTTTAATTACAGTATCTTCTTCAAGCATAGAAGTATTGATATTCAGTATTGCCCCAAAAATTTCATAAAGGTTAAAACCAGGATAAGGTGGTGTTGAAATGGTTCCTTTTTCATTCCATATACCAAAATCAGAATAGGCAATAATTTTGCCACCATTTTTTACATACTCTTTTATTTTTTCTACAATTTCCTGTCTTATAAATGGACTTGAAGGAATGATCAAAAGTTTATATTGAGAAAGTTTACCATCTCTAATTTGTTTCCAATCAATAAAATCAATAGGAACATTCATATCATTAAGCATATAATAAAGCGATTGCCACCTTAAACGTATTGTGTCTTCATCTCCAAGAAGTGTAGAAAGATGTGGAAAGAATATAGCAATTTTTCTTTCTGGTTGTGCTGAAAAGAGTTCACCTGCTACTTTACCCCATACATTTAATTTTGCTGCCTCTATAAACTCATCTTCTGGAGAACCCATATGGTCTGACATCCCACCATAACCTGTCCATAGCCAATGGTAAAATCCTTTAACACCATGTAAGAAAGCGCTCCAAGATGTATGTGGAATGTCCTTTGCATAAATACGTAAATGTCCTTTATGGTCCTCTGTATATCCACCATATTCTCCTATCCATATAGGTTTTTTATTGTTATGTGCACATCTTGACAGATCTGCATGCCAATTTATTTCTTTAACAGGATTATAAAAATCAAACGCAGCCATATCATAGTATATACTGTCTTTTGAAAATTCATCTGCGGCACTGTAAAGCATACAAAACCTATCTATTTCTTGTCCTGTTTTTTCAGCCACAGGAAGAGAAGATATTTTTCGCACACCAGAATTGAAAAAACCAAGGAAGCCAACCAATTGTTCATTTATAAAATCATTCCAATCGGTAGCTTGTGCAGGAAATGCATAATAAGAAATAGCAATTCCTACAGGAACAATCAATACATCTCTCCATATCCCACCTAATTGGAATGTGTCTACTACTCTCACAGCAATTTGTAATTTCCCATCTTTAATAAAATTACTGATTGGTATTTCAAAGGGTATATTGTAACCTTTATTTTCATATACCTTTTCACCATTAATATAAACAGTGCAATCATCATCTACACCACCAAACTTAAGCACAAGAAAATATCTTTTAAGATTTTCTGGGATATTTATCTCTTTCCAATACCAGGCGACACCGTCATAATTCTTATATTCAGAAATCTGTGTTTCCCAAAATCCAGGGACTTCAATAGTTCTCCAATTATCTTTTTTAACCTTATCTGTATACCATTTCTGAGATACACCTTCATCTTTTGGATCTATTTTAAATAACCATTTTCCATTTAAAGAAAGTGAATCTTTTATTTCCGCCTTAATAAACTCTGGTTTTTTTATTTCATCAAAAGATTTATAAGAAGTACCCCAGTATCTATTTAATTCTTCAATTGAATTGTATCTTTTTTTCAGGAAGTTACGGAAACAAGTTAAAAAAAGTTCCTGTTGAAATAAAAAATCTTTTCCATAATTCCTAAAACCAGGTTCATTCCATATACCCCAGGCAGCAATATTTTTTTCATATGGCTTGTATCTTTCCACTATTTTATTAACTAATTTTTGAAGATGCGTCATCCATCCAGGTGTTTCTCCAAACAATTCAGGAGATACCCAAACAAAAGCATCTCTTTCTCTCCAATTGCCTTTATCATCGCGATATACCCACTCTGGATACTTCTTCACTGCCCATTTTGGTGCCATTCCTATAGAAATATTATCTCCTATTTGAAAATAAACCTTTTTATTATGTTTGGCTAAAATTTCCATAAATTTATCTAATTCAGAAAAATTATATATACCTTCTTCTGGCTCAAGCCGGTCCCAGGTGAAATTTAAATGGACATATTCTATATCAGCAATATCAAATGCTTTCCAAAAATCATCTTCAAGAAGTGGTTCATAAATATTCGCACAATATCCATAATCAGAACCATCAGGTCTGGCATAACAAGCAGTAAATATATTCATCCCATGAAAATACTCTGCTTTCTTTCCAAATAATTGTTTTGGAATCTGCTTTTTTATTCTTTCAAAAGCAAAGGTTAATTCTTTAAGACCTTCAAGTGTCCTTTTATGATACCTATCTATCCTTCCAAGAGATCTATCTAATTTTGCAATACCGGAAAGAATTTTTGCATATTCAAGCGCTATTTTTATTCCAACTGTTTCCCATCCTTCTTTTTCTAACTTTGTTGTTTCTTTTTTGCCTTCTTCTATATACTTTTCTATCAATCTATCTATTTCTTTATATCCTGAAATTATATTCTTAAAATTGAAATAGGAACTTAAATCAGGTGGAGTAAAATTGCTTCCTATTTTATTTAGGTAATCAAACCCTTTTTTAAAGAAGTCCTTTTCTTCATTCCACATAGTAGAAAGTTTTTCTCCTACCCATACATTTACATTTACTCTTAAATCTTCAACTTTTTTATTAACTTCTTCTTTTGATGTAAAAGGAATTATAACAAATCTGTCACCAGGAAGATGGTTCAACCAAATAGAAGTAGAATTATTAACAAAACCTCTGTCTTTATGAGGAATCCATATCCATGGATAGGGTCTATCCAACTCCTTATGTGGCTGTGCAATTCCTATGCCTAAAGTTTCCCCTTTACCCTTCACTCCTCCAAAGAAAAACCTTCCTCCACAGATATATCTTGCTGGTTTTGAAAAAATACTACCAGAATTCATACCAAGAAGTGTTTCTTCTATTCTTTCAAGAGGAATATTATTTAAAACAATAACTCCTGTAATTATGTTCTTATCACCATTTATATTTCCTTCTATTTTTCCATCAGGATAAACATAGAAATAACCAGATATTTCTCCTTTTTTAAAATTTATTCTGGAACGCAATGGATATTTTTCAACTTTTACTATACAATCAGATAATTGATTTATTTCTCCTTTAAACTCATTAAAGTTTATTCCTTTTATCCTTCCAGATGTAACCCCATATACACGAATCACAGAAGAAAAAGATATTTCCTTGTCATACATTATATATTTTTCAGGTAGACCGCTTTTCCCGGAAAATACAACAGAAAAACCATTTCCAGAAATTATAATCTTTTCTCCTTCTAATTTTGCAAATAACAGTTCCTTTACATTTCTTTTTTCAGGCGAACTTAATATTTTAAAAAGAGAATATCCAGGTTTTAAGTCAGAGATAAAGTAAAGGATATCTCCTGCATCAAAAATACCATTGACATTCCTATCTTCAATCTGAAAATCACACTCTTCTCCATTTTCTAAATTAACAATTTTCATATATTCTACAGGAAAAGAAATTTTTGTTTCTTCATATGGAATTTCTATCCCATAGTGGTTGAGTGTTTTTTCTAAAGGATTGAAAGTAAGAACATATTCCTCTTTTATGCTTATTTCCCCATAGGAACATACATTGTATAGTATTGAGAAAAAACAATATATACTTACCATTATTTTATTCATTAGGGTCTCCTTTTCATTCTTCAAAAATCCATATTTTAGAGATAAGAGCTTTTGCTCCGTTTATTACTTCAATAACGAGATCAATAATGCCATTTATAATCCCTTCTTTTGGTATTTCTTTCTCAAAATATGTTATCTTTTCCACAGGTAAAACCACATCTCCTAAAGAAACCTTTCCAATTGTTATTCTTAATCTCTTTTCATCATTTTCATTATAAAACCCCAATCTAACTTTGTAATTCTTATTTTCATCAAATCCTGTAAATCTATAAATTACTTTCTCGCTATCTTCTCTTATAATTTTTTCAAAATCAACTACACCAGGAGCACTTGTTGCCCATCCAAGATAAACTTTGCCTTTTACACAACCATATTTTTCTCCTTCATCCCATTCTTTATCATTATTACTGCCACAAAAAACAACATACTTAGGATTTTGTTTTATCTGAACATCTGGTTTTTCCGGTTCTACAACTATCTTATAACTTCCTGTCTTTAAAAAGAAAGCAGTATTATATCCTTTCTCATCTTTCCATATATCCAAAACACTGGAATTATAAACCATTTCCTTTTTTCCATTTTTTAATATATATATTGCTTCTGGCTTTTTACTCATCTCACTTATAATAAAAAGAAAAACCCCTTGATTTTCTGGTAAACACTTTATTTCAAATTCAAAAGGTAAATCTTGTGCAGTTATCTTTATATGTCCTTTGCTAAAAATTATATCTTTTATATTTTTTCCTTTAATTGCATCCAGGCCATATCCTGTCTTTTTAATTACTTGCTCATAATATGTACTGCCTTTTGCTTCTGATGAAGAAGGGTCATCATCACTTGAAGGGAAAAATGCAAAATCAAATCTTATGGGATTATCAAAGAGAAATTTTTTTTCATTATAAAGAATATTATGTTGTGTTGCCTTATATCTGATGTCTATATCCCAGTCAGTCCAATTCTTCCAATAAGAAGGTGAATACCAACCAGGAACACTAATATAAATCTGAGATAAACTAAAAGGTGCTCCTTCAAAAGACCATTCTGACCATCCCTGAAGATTTTTATCTTTAAAATGATTCTTTTTAACCAATCCTTCTCCTAAATGATCAAAATGGTCAACTCTCCATATTCTTATTAATTCAAAACTTCCTTCAGGTTCAAGAACATATCTACAATAAAGCCCATCATCTCCATCAAAGACATAAAAGAAATGTTTTACTTTTATCTTCTTCTCTTCCCATTGAATTATAGATTCAGTCATTATTACTTTTGCATATTCAGAAAAAAATTTTTCTAATTTTTGAAATTTGACATTTTTTATAGCATCATCAGCCTCACTTTCCCAAAGTTTTTTCTCTTCAAAAATAATCTTACTACCACGAATTAATTTGTTCTCTCCATAATATAAGGATTTTAATGTTCCATTAAAAGGTTGATCTGTTTCAATTTCTAAAATACGAGAAGTATTATCTTTTCCTGTCCATTCAACAGATATTGTTTCCCCAAATGAAAAATCCAAAAAAGTCACACAAATTACCAAAAAAACTAAACTTTTCATCATTTCTGAAGAACCTTTAATATAAAATTATAGATAAATTAGTAATCATAAATGTCGCCAAGCAATTTATTCCTTTGATTTACCATTTGTTGATAAGTGAAAAACCTAACACTATTGTCACCAAAAAGATAATTTCCTCCATTCATATGAATATCATAAGCAACCCGAGTATAATTGGTAGCACTGAAACCATAATAACCCCTGGTAGTTTTATTTCCTGAATCTCCAATAATAACTCTTTCAAGTCGCATAATATCTGTTATTTTTCTTGAAAATCCAGGATTTGGCCAGCCACCTTTCCTTCTTAATATACCATAATTAAAACCATAACTAATATATGTTGAAATTTTGTTGGAATCCGCCATATCTGGTGGAGTCAATCTGTACAATCTTGAAGGACAGTTTATATACTTACATATATTTGTCTGCCATTCTGCATATCCCGTTCTTTTTCCTTGGATGTAAGGATATGCCCAATAAAACCAAAAATGAGTCGGTCCAGGGCTGTAATCTATCCAAAAGGGTAAGAATTCATCATAATCTTGTGCATACATTTGCAAAGCATTACCCCACTGTTTAAGAGTATTTATACATGAAATTTGTCTTGCTTTTTCTCTTGCTTTACTAAGTGCTGGCAATAGCATTGCTGCCAAAATAGCAATGATTGCCACAACCACCAACAATTCTATTAAAGTAAAACCATATAGTTTTGAAAAAGCCCTCTTTGAAAATTTATTTTTCATAATGCACCTCCTTATAAAATTTAATCTCTATATAATCACTCCCTTGTAATTGGCAAGGGAGTGGGAAAAAGGGTAATATAATCTCTAAAAGTTTGGTTTCACTAAATAAAATAAATTTTTTCATTTTTATATCTTTCTTACAGAATCTCTTTCAACCAATGTAACGGGAAAAGCCACTTTCATTCCTGTTTTATTGCCAGTATTTATTTCGTCAATTAATACTTTTATTCCCTCTTTGGCCAAACTATATTTATCTACAGATATTGTTGTCAAACTTGGATGTAAATGTTCTCCAATTTTAATATTGTCAAAACCTATTACTGATATATCATCTGGTATCCTTTTTCCTATTTCAGCAAGCCCTTTATAAACACCCACAGCCATAGGATCTGAAACAACAAATATTGCTGTCATTTCTGGATTTCTTTCTATTAATTTCTTTACTGCCTGCGAAGCTCCTTCTATACTATATTTCCCTTCCTCAACAAGTTTTACATCAAATAATATCCCTGCGTCTTCAAGTGCTTTCTTATATCCTTTTAACCTCAATTGTGAATATTCAGGCCAATTTAAATATCCAGTAATACATCCAATAACTCTATGTCCAAGAGAAATCAAATAATTTGTTGCCATATATCCACCTTTAATACCATCTGGATAAAAACAGGCAATTTCATCACAATCAATAAAATCACATAAAATTACAACATTTTTTATCCTTTTATATATTCTTATAATATCTTCCCTATATTTTTCTCCTGACCCAAGTATAACACATCCATCTATTACATTTGGATTTATCATTTTTATAAAAAGAGACGGATCTTTCAATTCCGAAAGTGTATGGAAAAAATATTTATGCAGGTTAAATTCAAGTAAAACTTTATCAACCTCTTCAAGAAGTTCTGCAAAAAATGGTTCTGAATATTTGTTATAAGTTGGAAATATAAGACAACCAATATTTCCTGTTTTTAGATTATTATTTCTTTTCAAAAAAGCAAGTTGCCTTCCCTCAATCCTTGGAAAATAATTTAATTCTTCAATAACTTTCCAAACCTTTTTTCTCGTCTCTTCACTGACATATGGCATATTATTAATTACACGAGAAACTGTTTTAATACTTACACCCGCTTTTTTTGCCACTTCAACAATTGTAATTTTATTTTTTGTCCTATTGTCTGACATCGTTTTCTATTTTAATCACAAAAAAAATTTTTGTCAAGTTTTTTTTTCTTAAAAATAAAATTGAAGAAAAATAATTAGTTAACGATTATAATGTCCTGAGGAGAGAATATATACTTCTTTTTAGAAAACAAAAATTAATCTTTTTTCTTTTAAAGATTTGAGTTTATCTTTGAATTGTGATAAAATATAAAAAATGGTAAGAATTTTTAAAAAAGGTTTTACATTAGTTGAAATTACAGTTGTTGCTGGAATAGTAACTTCTATTGGATTTGAAATTTATACTCAAGCAATGCAAAAAGGAAAAGCAAGTGATTGTTTAAATAATTTAAAACAGATTTATCAGGCAATTGTAATGTTTGAACAGGATAATGACAGACTTCCAGAAGCACGGTTCTTTCCTTCTTCAGTAACAGATGAGAAGGGAATACACAATATTTTGAAATCATATGGGATTAAAGGTAAAATTTTATTCTGTCCTTCTTTACCGGAACAACTTAATCAATATGGAACAACCTATATATGGAATGATACAGTTAATAACAAGAGATTAGAAAATTTACATTTAACATGGCTTTTAACAGAAATGACTGCTGTTAGTAAGAAAATTCCTCCTCCGCATACAGGAAAATATAGTGTTATTTTTTCTGATGGACATGCAAGTTTAGAATCACAGATAAATATTCCTAAAATGGAGTAAAAATGAAAATAGGAATTATAAGTGATACTCATGGAAGTTTACTTGGCTGGGAATTGGCATGGAAAATATTGGAGAATTCAGATATTATTATACATTGTGGAGACCTTTTCAATCATGGGCCAGGTAATCCAGTTCCTGAAAAATATTCTCCAAGAGAACTCTTGAATATTTTAAATAATTTAAACAAACCTGTTTTAATTGCCAGAGGAAACTGCGATTCTGAAGTTGATCAGACATTTTTAAATATCCCTATATGTTATCCTTTTCTTCTTTACCAAATTGAAAACTTAAGAATAATTGCTTCTCACGGGCATATTTTCAAAAAAGAAGAATGGATTGAGATAGGAAAAAAATGGAAAATAAACATTTTAATTTCAGGACATACCCATATCCCAGTTCTTGAAAAAATAGATGAACTTATAATTCTTAATCCTGGAAGTCCCTCTATCCCAAAAGAAAAAATTCCCACATGTGCTGAAATTGATCTTTCCCAAAAAACCATTCAAATATTTGATCTTATCAATTTTTCTGAATTGAAAAAAATACTTTTAAAATGAGAGTAGAAGTCATAAATATTGGCTCTGAACTTCTTTTCAATAAAATAAATACAAATGTTAACCTTATCTCAAAAATTTTAATTTCTTCTGGACTTAAAATTTCAAAATGTACTATTGTTGGAGATAAAAAAGAGGAAATAAAAGAAAGTTTTGAAGAATCTTTTAAAAAATCAGATTTAATAATAGTTACAGGTGGACTTGGACCAACTTTTGATGATGTAACAAGAGAAAGTGTTGCTGAAGTTTTAAATAGGAAACTTCTATTTGATGAAAAAATCTGGGAAGGCATAAAGGAAAAATTTAAGAAAAGAAATATTTTAGAGGTTCCTGAGATAAATAAGAGGCAGGCATATATAATTGAAGGAAGTAAAATTATAGAAAACAAAAACGGCACCGCTCCAGGAATGTTAATAGAAGAAAATGGCAAGATAATATTACTTTTACCTGGACCACCGAATGAATTAGAAGTTATGCTTGAAGAAGGTTTAAATTATATCAAGGAAAAATTAAAAAAAACAAAACTTATTACAAAAATATTTTCTATTATTGGTATTCCAGAATCTGAAGTTGAAACAAAATTAAAGGACTCAATAGAAAAATTAAAAGAAAACTTAATAATACTTGCTCATCCTAATTTGATTGAAATTGTATTAACATTACCGGAAACTGAAGAAGACATTTTCTATGAATTTGAGGTAAAAATGAAAAATACTTTTGGTATAAATTATCTTGGCGTAAATGTCCCTTCCATTCCTGAATTAATTGGAGAATTGTTAAAAACAAAAAAATTAAAACTTGCAATTGCAGAATCCTGTTCTGGAGGGCTTGCCTGTAAATTGATTACAGATATTCCTGGAAGTTCAGAATATTTTATGGGCGGTTTTGTAACATATAGCAATATTCTGAAAAAGAAAATTTTAAAAGTTCCAAAAACAATATTGAGAAAATATGGAGCAGTTAGTGAAGAAACAGCAATTTATATGGCAAAAAATGCAAAAAAATATGGTAAAGCAGATATTTCTTTAAGTTTTACTGGAATTGCTGGACCGACTGGTGGGACGCCTGAAAAACCTGTAGGCCTCGTCTGGATTGGAGTATGTTCAAAAAAGAATTTATATGCTAAAAAATTTATTTTTACTGGAGATAGAAAAACAATAAGGGAAAGAGCAGTTTACAAGGGATTTGAATTGTTAAGAGAGGAGATTTTAAAGGATGAGGGGAAAGATTAAAATTTTCTGTCTTTTTTTTACACTAATATTCTTTTTCTTTTTGATAAAATTAATTACCTTACCTCCATATGTTCCCAAAAAACTTATTGAAATACCCGAGAATAAAAATGCTTATGAAATCGCGAAAATTTTAAAAGAAGAAAATATTATTAAAAGTATTAAATGGTTTCTATTCTGGACAAATAAATATAATGTTCAAAAAAAATTAAAATCAGGAATATATGAATTTAGTGGAAGAACACCATTAAAAAAAGTTATTGAAAAACTTGTTAAAGGTGAAATTGCAGTAATTAAAGTAACTATTCCAGAAGGTTCAACAATATTTGATATTTCAGAAATACTTTATAAGGCACATGTTATAAAAAATAAAGAAGAATTTATTGAATATGCAAAAAAACAAAAATTAGAGGGATTTTTATTCCCAGACACATATTTTTTCCCATATAATATTTCAATTGAAGGAGTATGTTTTAAAATGTGGCAAAATTTCAAAAATGTTTTTGAACAACTCTATGATGAAGAAATAAATGAAAAAAACTGGGAAGAAGTAAAGAAAATTGTCACTGTTGCTTCAATAGTTGAAAAGGAAGCATCTTTAAGTTATGAAAGAAAAATTATTGCAGGAATTATATATAAACGTCTTAAAAAAAATATTCCAATTGCAAGTTGTTCAACTGTTGAATATGCTCTTGGATATAGAAAAAAAAGATTAAAAAATTCAGATTTGAAAATAAAATCTCCTTACAATACATATATCCATAAAGGACTTCCACCAACTCCAATTTGTAATCCGGGAAGAGATTCTTTGATTGCTGCTTTAAACCCTTTAAATACAGATTATATGTTTTTCCTTTCAAAAGGGGATGGAACAAATTATTTTTCAAAGACATATGAAGAACATCTTTCAGCAATTAAAACATATCTCCTAAATAAGAGCTCTTCAGAAACTGAAATTTCTGTTGAAGAAAAACAGAGATAAAAATTTTATAAACTCAATTCTTTTAAAGAAAAGAAGAATTTTTTTGTTTAAAAAATTTGGATGCTCCTTGCATATCTTAATAAATTATTTTCAGATTCAAAAAAATATTTTTGTATTTCTAATTATACAAGTTCTCTTCCTTATAAAAAAAGACCAATCCAATCTTTAAACCTTCATCCAACAATCATTTACTATTCCCATATAATTAATTACCTTCTACCTAACCTTTGTTGGAATAACTTTTATAATATTTTGATCTGGTGGAATACTATTTATATTCAAGAAATAAGCCATAGATGCAACCATAACTCCATTATCAAGACATAGTTCTTTTTCTGGAATAAATAATTTTATATTATCAGGAATAACTTCTTTTATTCTTTTCTGTAAATACAGATTTCTGGCAACTCCACCTCCAAGAAGGAAGGATTTGACATTATATTTTTTAAGGGCAATCCTTATTTTTTTACATATAAAATCTGCAACTACTTTTTGAAAAGAAGCACAAATATCTGGAATATTTTTTTTACCATATTTTTTCACATAATAATTGACTGCTGTTTTAAGACCACTAAAACTAAAATCAAGTGAATTTGAAGATATCATAGGGATTGGAAATTTTATACTATTTTCATTACCTTTTTCTGCTTCTTTTTCAATATTTGGCCCCCCTGGATAAGGTAAACCAAGCAATCTTCCAACTTTATCAAATGTTTCCCCACAGGCGTCATCAAGTGTTTTGCCAACTTCTTTAAAATTTATATAATTTTCAATATAAAAAAAACTAGTATGCCCTCCAGAAATGACAAGTCCAAGAGCAGGAAATTCAACATTGCCATTTAAGAAATTTACAGAAAGATGAGCGTGTAAATGATTTATAAAATAAATTGGTTTCTTCAATCTATAAGCAAGACCACAGGCAAAAGATACTCCTACAAGTAATGAGCCTTTAAGTCCGGGTCTATTTGTAACTCCTATTATATCAATATCTTCTATTTTTAATTTGTTTCTTTTAATTGCTAAATTAAAAAGATTATCTATCCTTTGTAAATGTGCTCTACTTGCAAGTTCAGGAACAACACCACCATAAACAGAGTGGATATCCTCTTGAGAAGCAACAATATTTGCCATTATTTTCCTTTCTTCAATTATTCCAACTCCAGTTTCATCACACGAAGTTTCTATACCAATAACAATCATTCTTCCTCCAAATAAAAAATTTAAAATATATTAATGAAGTAATCTGGTAACAGGAACTATTTCTATACCATTTTTCTCAAAATCAGCAATCCTTTCTTTTAAAACATTTATTGTAGTCTCTTTTGCATGTCCTATTGCTATGGCTGTTCCTTTCTCTTTTGCAATTTTTATAAGTTCATCTATTTTTTTATTAATATCGTCTGGCTTAGTAGAAGTATCAAGAAAAATATCTCTTTTCCCTGTTTTTATACCCATTTCCTTTGCAATTTTATATCCACAACTTTTTGGATTTGTTAAACTATCCACAAAACATAGATTTTTTTCTTTTATAATTTCAAGAAGAATTTGCATTTTTTCTTCCTCTGTTGTAAATAATGAGCCCATATGATTATTGACTCCTTTAATATAAGGAAGAAAATTTCTTACATTGTCCTCAAATAAATTTTTAATTGTTTCTTCATCCATATCAACTTTAATTAACCCTTTGTCATAACATTGACTTGGTGGTTCTGGTTCCAGTGGTAAATGTAAGAAAAGTTCATAATTTTTTCCTTTTAATTCCTTAACAATTTTTTCACTGTAAGGTGCTTTTGGAAGAATTGAAAGTGTTAATGGTTTATTTATCTCTTCTATTTCTTTTATTATTGAAAGATTCCAACCAACATCATCTATAATAATTGCAACTTCTCCTCTTTTCTTTTCAGGCAATTTTTCAATTTTTTCAGGTAATTGGGGTTTTATTTTTGTCTCAGGGATATATAATCTGGCAAACACATTACTTTCCTTTCTAATTTCCTTGATAATTTTTAAACCTGTGATCAGAATACACAAAATTAAAAATAAAAGAAGAGGGACAAAAAAAGAATTTTCTTTCTTTGCCATTTATATCATCTTTTTAATCTCTTCCATTGCTTTTTTAAACTGAATATCTTCTTCACTTGTTGGAATTATAGGTTTTTCTTCTTCCATTTTCACCTCAATATCAGGGGTTATTCCTTCTCCTTCAATACATATTCCTTTTGGTGTATAATATCTTGCTATTGTTAATTTTATTGCAGAATCATCAGGAAGTTTAATCAAATTCTGAACAGAACCTTTACCAAAAGTTTTTGTCCCTATAGATAAAAAGTTAGAATAATTATCCTTTAGTGCACCAAACAAAATTTCAGAAGCAGAAGCACTTCCACCATTAACAAGTAAAACAATGGGACCTTTCCAAACAGGTGTTTTCTTGCTGTAAAATCTTATAGTATCTTCTTTCTTTCTTCCCTGAGTATAAACTATTAATTTGTTAGGTGGTAAAAATAGTTCACAAACCTCAATCACTTCGCTTAATAAACCACCTGGATTATTTCTTACATCAAGTATTAAACCTTTAATTCCCTTGTTTTTAAAATCAACAAGAGCCTTTTTTAAATCTTCTGCTGTATTTTCCTGAAATCCACTTAATCTTATATATCCAATAGAATTATAAATTTTAGGTTTAACTGACTTTATTTTAATAACATCCCTTTCAAGTGTAAATTTTAATAGATTAGGTGTTCCTTCCCTTAAAATACTTATTGAGACTTTTGTACCTTTTTTACCTCTCAGTTTTTGTGCTGCCTCAAAAGTTGTCATACCCTTTGTTGATTTCCCATCTATCTCTATTATTTTATCTCCCTCTTTAATCCCTGCTCTCCATGCTGGTGAATCTTCAATTGGAGTTACAACAGTTATTATTCCATCTTTGAGGGTTATTTCCATGCCTACACCTTCAAACTCACCTCTTGTTTCAATTTCAAGTTCCTTTTTCATATCTGGTTCTAAAAAAGCACTATAAGGATCAAGAGACATTAACATTCCCTTTAATGCTCCATATATGAGTTTTTTATTATCAACTGGTTCTACATAATTATCCTGAATTATTTTCAAAGTATCTATAAATAATTCCAAATTTTTATAAATCTCTTCTTGTTTTTTCTCAGGTTTTACAACATTTACATTTCCACCAAATACAACGGTTAAAAACAAAAATCCAAAAAATGTAAATAAAATTTTTCTTTTCATCTTTTATTTTTCTCCTTTTTTAAAAATTAATTTTACCTTTTATTTTAAACTTTTTAAATATTCTATCAAAATATTTCTAACTATATTTGGATTTGCTCTACCTTTTGTCTTTCTCATAACCTGTCCGACAAGAAAACTTATAACTTCCTGTTTACCTTTCTTCCAGTCATTTATTGCTTTTTCATTTTCTCTTATAACTTCTTCAACAAATTTTCCAATCAATTCTATATCTTGTATTTGCAAAAGATTTTTCTTTTCAACTATTTCACAAGGAGAAAGACCGGTATTGTATACTTCTTTAAGTATTTCCTTCCCTGTATTGACAGTAATTTTATTCTCTTCTATTAACTTTAATATATCCACAAGATATTCAGGTTTTAAAGGAATCTCTTCTTTTTTTAAAACTTTTCCTTTTATCTGTGCAAGAATTTCACTCATTATCCAGTTGGCAATAACTTTTGGATTATTATATAACTTTACACATTCTTCAAAATAATCAGCAATTCCTTTATGAGATATTAAAACATTTGCATCATAATCTGAAATTCCATAATCTTTTTTAAATCTCTCCTTTCTTTCATCTGGCATCTCTTTTATTTCTTTTCTTATTTCCTCAATCCAGCCATCATTGATTTCAAGAGGAACCAAATCAGGTTCAGGGAAATACCTGTAATCGTGGGCCTCTTCTTTTGTTCTCATACTTTCTGTAATTTCCTCTTTTTCATTCCATAATCTTGTTTCCTGAACAATTTTTTCTCCTCTCTTCAAAATTTCAATTTGTCTTTTACTCTCATATGCTAATGCCTTCCTCACAGATTTAAATGAATTCATATTTTTAACTTCTGTTTTAACTCCTAATTCCTTGGTTCCTTTTTTTCTTACTGAAATATTTGCATCACATCTTAAAGATCCTTCTTCCATATTACAATCACTTATTTCAAGATATTCAAGTATTTGTTTTAATTTCTCAAGGAATTTCTCTGCTTCCTCTGGGCTTCCTATGTCAGGTTCAGTAACCATTTCAAGTAATGGGATTCCACTTCTATTAAAATCAACAAAAGAAATAAAGCCTGTTTCAGAATGTAAAAGTTTTCCTGCATCCTCTTCAAGATGAATTCTTTTAAAACGAATTCTTTTCCCGTCTATTTCAAGATATCCACCTTTTGCCAGTGGTTCTTCATACTGTGATATTTGATAGTTCTTAGGTAAATCAGGATAAAAATAATTCTTTCTTGCAAATCTACAAAATCTTGAAATTTCAGAATTAAAAACAATTGCTGTTTTCAAGGCAAGTTCAACTGCTCTTTTGTTTATAACAGGGAGAACCCCTGGCATACCGGTACAAACTGGACATACGTGAGTATTGGGTGGTGCACCAAACTCTGTTAAACAAGAACAAAACATCTTTGTTTTTGTAAGAAGTTCAACATGAACCTCAAGACCTATGACAATTTCATAATCTTCCATTTAAATTTTTTTGATTCCTGCTTTTAATTTTATTTTTAATGAACCTTTTTCTTTTAATTTTAACTGGTCATTTCTTTTTATTGCTTCTGATAAATTTGGCAAACTTGAAAAAGGTTCAAGAGCAATATTATAATTTCTTCCCCACCACGGATAATTATAACTTCCTTTCGCAATACGCCAGAACCAGATATATTTAAAAACTTCTTTTGGAAATTCCATAAAAAATCCGATTTTCAATTTCTCATTTATAATTTCATAATAACCCTCTTCAATCTCTGAAAGGAAAATAACATCTGAAACATTATCATCTTTGTCTGGAACTCTGCTTATATCTACCAGTTTTCCATCTATTCCTTCTACATAAGGCCATTTTCCTTCAACCTGTTTTAAATTTGTCAATGATTTTCCATCTCCACCTACAACTTTAATTTTTGCACTTTTGATATTAATAATACAATCCTTTGACAGAAATGGCTGACCAAAGGCTGGATGATGGCCCCATATAAAATCAACTTCTTCACCTGCAAGATTAAAAACTTCTTCTTCTATTTCTATATATGGAACCCCACTTTTTACAGTAATAATCTTTTCAAGATAAAAAGGAGTCCTGTAGGTATAGACATAAAATTTGATTGAAACTTTTTCCTTACTATCTTCAATTACTTGATATTCCCATGGTAAAAGTGCAACTTCTCCATGAAGCCCGATAATTGCTCCTTTATATTCACAAAGAGAACCTCCATTTGGAAAAATCTCCTGCCAACCACCTGGATAATAATCAATAAAACTACCAAGTTTTGCAGGTGCTGTTTGTATCATTTTTGATTGAGGATACACAGGAATAGGACTTCTCCACATAAAATCTATATCAAGTTCTTTATACAAAAATTCAACTATATCTGTTCCTTTATCAACAAGAATTTCAATTCTAAGAATTTCATTTTCAAGATATAAACATCTATAACCCTTCCAGACAAACTCCATAAACCTGCAACCATTATTTCTGTTCAACATTTTCATTCCCTTTTACAAAATAAGTATCTTCATCAAAAAGATATCTCCTAAAGCCTGCAAATCTGTTTTTAAAATATCTTTCATTAAGAGAACTTATTACAACTCTTTTAAGTGTATAACTTGCATGAACAAATAAATCATTTCCTATATAAATTCCAACATGTCCTATATTGTTTCCTCTTTTGAAGAAAACTAAATCTCCTGGCAATGCTTCTTCTTTTTTAATTTCTATTCCATTTTTATATTGGAGATAAGCATTTTGTGGTAATAGTATATTTATTGCTTTATAAACAAGACGGGTTAAAGAAGAACAATCAACGCCTCTTTTGCTTTCCCCTCCATATACATATTTAACTCCAAGATATTTAAATGCTTCATCAAGAAGTTTTGTTCTTAAATTTTCCTGTTTTTCAACAAAGGTTTCTTTATCTATTTTATCATCAAGTATTTCTTTCGGAGGAATAACAAGAACTTGTCCAACTTTTAAATCCTCTCTTCTAATTAAATTCGCCTGTAAAAGTTTTTCAGGAGATATTTGAAATTTTTCACTTATTGATTCAATTGTATCTCCTTCACAAACCTTATAATATACTTTCTGGAAACCATCAACAATTGGTTTTATTTCATCTATATTAATATCACTCTTTATTCTTTCAGGTTCTACTTTCTTTATACTGACAATCAATTCCTGTCCAGGATAGATAACTGTAGATTTAAGATTATTTAATTTTTTAAGTTCTGAAACAGATATTCCAAATTTTTTTGAAATCTTACTTAAAGTATCTCCCCTTTTAACCTTATAATATTCCTTCACAAAATTGCCTTCTATTTTTGTTTCTTTTCTATCTACCTTTTTTATTTCTTTTTTATCAACAACAAGTTTCTGGCCAGGGTATATCTTTGTAGATTTAAGATTATTTAATTTTTTTATTTCTTCAACATCTTTACCATATTTTTTAGCAATTAAAGAAAGAGTTTCACCCTTTTTTACAGTATGATAAACAGTATAGGCAGAATAGGAATTAACAATAAAGGAAAATGTAAAGATTGCTATAATTTTCCATAATTTCACTTTCCACCTCCTTCTAAAAGTTCAATAATTTCTTTTTTCTTTTCTTCAAAATACTGGTCTATCTTTAATTTTAATCCTTCAAGAGTCTCAAGATTTTTTATTCTCTCTTCAAGTTTTTCCTGTTCTTCAATTATAATTTGGAGAATTTTAATAATCGGATCTGGAAGTTTATCGTGATCAAGGTCTATTTTCTTTTCTCTCTTTTCAACTACTCTTGCCGGAACACCAACAACAGTTGTTCCTTCTGGGACATCCTTTACAACAACACTTCCTGCCCCTATTTTTGCACCATCTCCAACCTTAATTGGTCCAAGTAAAATTGCTCCTGCTCCAATTACAACATTATTCCCAATTGTGGGGTGTCTTTTCCCTTTTTTTAAAGAAGTTCCACCAAGAACAACTCCCTGATACATCAGAACATCATCACCTATTTCTGCTGTTTCACCAATTACAACACCCATCCCATGGTCAATAAAAAATCTCCTTCCTATCTTTGCTCCAGGATGAATTTCAATCCCAGTTAAAAATCTATTTATATGTGATATAATTCTTGCCAGTGTTTTAGCCCCTTTTCTCCAGAAGAAATGAGCAACTCTATGAAACCATATAGCATGAAGACCTGGATAACTTGTAATAACTTCAAAAACATTCCTTGCAGCAGGATCCCTTTCAAAAACCACCTTAATATCTTCTTTTATTCTTTCAAACATTTTTAAATAATAAAATTGCAGGATTTTCAATAACTTCTTTTAATTTCTTATAAAAATTTGCAGCATATACACCATCAATAACTCTATGATCAAAGGAAAATGAAATATACATATAATTCCTAACAACAATTTTTTCATCCTCAACAAAAACCCCCTTATCAATTTTCCCAACACCCATAATTGCAACACCTGGTGGATTTATAATAGGATAAAAATTTTCTATTTCATACATTCCGAGATTGGAAATAACAAAATTTGTTCCCTTTATGTCATCCTCTGTTAGTTTCCCATCCCTTGCTTTTTCTACAAGATTTTTCCTATCTTCTGAAATTTCTTCAATCGTTTTTTTATTTGCATTTTTTATTGAACCAACAACAAGCCCATCAGAAACACTTATTGCAAGTCCAATATCAACATTTTTATAAATTCTTATCTCATCATTTATTACACTACTTCCTATCAATGGAAACTTCTCAATAACTCTTGAAGTAAGGAATATTAAAAAATCAGTTATTGTATATTTTGCACCTTCCTTTTCAAGATTTTCTTTTATTTTCAAAAGATTATCAACAATAATTTTTCCTTGAAAATAGTAATGAGGAATATTCTGTTTACTTTCTGTAAGACGTTTTGCAATAATTCTTCTTAAAGGTGTCCACTTTAAAACTTCATATTCTTCTTTAAATTTTTCTAAATATTCAAGGATATCCCTTTTCTCAATTCTCCCTTCTGGTCCTGAACCCTTTATTTTTGTAATATCAACATTATATTCCTCTGCCAGTTTTCTCGCTAATGGACTTATCTTTATTCTCTCTTTCTCTTCAACTTTTATTTCCTTCTCCTTTTCTTCAACTCTAACTTCAAATTCTTCTTTAATCTTTTCTTTCTTTTCTTCCTCTGTCTTTTCTATCTCAATTGGCTCATCGGGAGTATCTGTAATATAAGCAATAACAGTCGTAACAGGAATAGGCTGATCTCCTGCTTGATATAGAATTTTTCTCAAATAACCTGAATAAGGACTTTCAACTTCAAAATTTGTTTTATCACTCATAACTTCAAATAAAATCTCACCTTTTTCAACCCTATCTCCTTCATTTTTTCTCCAACTTACAATATATCCTTCTTCCATTGTTTCGCCAAGTTTAGGCATAATAATCTCTCTTTTCATTTTTCTATTCCCCCAAATTAAAAATTATTTTAACACTTCTTTAACCGCTTTACAAATTCTTTCTACATCAGGTATTGCAAGTTTTTCAAGGACAGGACTTTTTGGCATCGGAACATCAGCACCAGCAACTCTTATAATTGGAGCATCAAGATAATCAAAAGCATTTTCAATTATTTGCATACCTATTTCAGCACCTGTTCCACCTGTTTTGCAATCTTCTTCAACTATAACAACCCTATTTGTTTTTTTAACTGATTTTACAACTGTTTCTATGTCCATTGGCAAAAGAGTTCTTAAATCAACAACCTCAACACTTATTCCTTCCTTTTCAAGTATTTCTGCTGCTTCCAAAGAAAACAAAACCATTCTTGAATATGTAACAATTGTAACATCTTTCCCTTCTCTTTTTATATCTGCAACACCAATAGGAACAAGATATTCTTCCTCAGGAACTTCTCCTTTTGTATTGTAAAGCATTTTATGTTCAATAAATACAACAGGATTATCATCTCTTATTGCAGATTTCAAAAGTCCTTTTGCATCATAAGGAGTAGAGGGCATAACGACTTTTATTCCAGGTATATGAATTAACCAGGCTTCCAAACTCTGTGAATGATGTGCTCCAAGACTTCTTCCTGCTCCTCCTTCTGTTCTTATTACGAGTGGAACAGTACATTTCCCTCCAAACATATATCTTATCTTTGCGACCTGATTATTTAATTGATCCATACAAAGTCCAATAAAGTCAATATACATAATTTCTGCAACAGGACGCATCCCAGTTATAGCAGCACCAAGAGCAACTCCAACAATAGCATTTTCTGAAATAGGTGTATCAATAACCCTTTGGTCTCCATATTTTTGCCACAATCCTGCAGTAACTCCATATGCACCACCATAAATTGCAATATCTTCTCCCAATAAAAAAACTCTTTCATCCCTTGCCATTTCTTCATCAAGTGCTTCATTCAATGCCTGCCTGTAAGTAATAATTCTCATCTTTGACTCCCTTTTATTTCTTTTCAAACATACAAATCAGTATAAAGTTCTTCAGGTTCAGGATAAGGACTTTTTATGGCAAAATCAACTGCTTCTTCTATTTCTTTTCTGACTTCCTCTTCAATTAAATTTATTTCTTCCTCTGTTAAAATCCCCATTTCTTTCATCTTATTTGAAAAAATTATTATTGGATCTCTTTCCCTCCAGAATTTTTCCTCTTCTCTTGTCCTATAAACTCTTGGGTCACTTCTACTGTGTCCATAATATCTATAAGTATTTGCAACAATAAAACTCGGTCCATTTCCCTGTCTTGCATAATTTACCCATTTCCCAACAACTTCTCTCACAGCAAGTACATCCTGACCATCAACACTTTCAGCAGGCATATCAAATGCAAGTGCTTTTTTTGTCAAATCCTTAACTGCATGGGATCTTTCAACAGATACACTCATTGCATATTTATTATTTTCACATATATAAACAACTGGCAATTTCCATAAAGAAGCCATATTTAAGCATTCAAAAAATATTCCATTATTTGTTGCACCATCTCCAAAAAAACATAGAACAACTTTATTCTGTTTCTGTAATTTAATTGACAGACCTGCTCCTGTTGCAATTCCTATTCCACCACCAACTATACCATTTGCACCAAGATTTCCTTTTGAAAGATCTGCTAAATGTAAAGAACCTCCTTTACCTTTACAAACACCTGTTTTTTTCCCAAGAATTTCAGCCATAAGGGCTTTTAAATCACCATCTTTTGCAATTGCATGTCCATGTCCTCTGTGTGTACTTGTAATATAATCGTCTGGATTTATAACAGAAATTGCACCAACTGCAACTGCTTCCATTCCTGCATATAAATGGGAGCCACCCTCTGCAATATTTTTTGCAAGCAATTCCATTATCATATCCTCAAATTGTCTTATTTGCATCATTTGTTTTAAAAGTTTAATTGCAAGTTCCTTTGTTATCTCCATTTTTACTCCTTTTTAAGGCAAAATAAGAACTTTAAGTCCTTTTTTATTTTCAACTATTTCATAACCTTCTTTTATCTTTTCAAGAGGCAATTTATGAGTTATCAATTTTTCTGCGTTTATCTTTCCTGTTGATAAAAGTTCAATGGCTATTTTATTATGTAAAGGAGTAGAACCATGAGTTCCAACAACAAAAAATTCTCCATAATGAAGCAAATTACTATCAAATTGAATATAAGGAGATTCCTTTGGTAAACCACCAAAAAAATTGATTGAACCTCTTTTTGCAACCAGTTTTAAAGATATTTCCTGTGCCTGTTTACTTCCAACAGCAACTATAACTCTATCAGCCATATGTCCATCTGTAATTCTTTTTACTTCTTCATAAATATCTTTTTTACTCATATCAATAAGATAGCAACCTGTAAATTCCGCCTCCTTAATTCTTTCCTCTGAAATATCTGCAAGTATTATTTTCCCTGCCCCATTTATTTTTGAAACAAGTGCATGTAAAATCCCAATAGGTCCTGCCCCAAGGATTAAAACAGTATCTCCTATCTCAATTTTACTTAAAATCTGTCCATTTATAACACAAGCAAGAGGTTCTGCAATAGATGCAAGTTCAAAAGATAGATTATCTGGTATTTTATTTACACATCCATTTAAAACTGCATTTTCAGGAACAAGCATATATTCAGCAAAACCACCATCATAATGATATCCGATTGCCTTCAAATTATCACACATCGTCTGTTGCCCTTTCCTGCAATAAAAACACTTACCACAGGGAATAGCAGGGGCAACAGCAACTCTATCTCCTTCTTTATATTCTTTCACATTTTTACCTACCTTTATCACAATCCCACTTACTTCATGACCTGTAATTCTTGGAAAAACAATATGTTTATGTCCATGATGAAAAACTTTTATATCAGTTCCACAAATTGCACAACTTTTAACTTTAATAAGAATTTCATTTTCTTTTGGTTCAGGAATTTTAACATCTTCTATTTCAAGTTTTTCAATATCTTTTAAAATCGCCCCTTTCATTTTCTTATCCTTTCATAAAAAATTTTAACTCTTTCAATAACTTTTCCATCTTGAATTTCACAAATTTCTTTTAGAACAAAATCAACCCCTTTTTCTGAAATTATTTTTTGAAGTTTAACTGCTTCCTCATCAAGATTATAATTATAACATAAGGAACTTGCCAGGACAAAACAGATATTTTGAGGGAAAATATTATAGGAAAGACATAAATTTATAGCCCCTACTATCCTTTCATTTTTTCCTATTTTTCTTAAAACATCTCTACCAACTCTAAAAACTGTATCAGAGAGTAATTTGTTGTCAAACCTTTTATTTAAATCTAAAAAATAATCTTCAATTTCTTTTATCCCAAATTCATATTTTTCAATAAGGGCTCTTTTAACCTCTTCCTGAACATCTCTTAAAAGTTTAAAAATTTCCTCGTCTTCTATACACTCCCATATATAATTATATCCTTTTAAAAATCCAGGGTAGGCAAGTGTCACATGAGAAAGATTATGACCAAAAAGTTTAAGTTCTTCATATTTTCTCAAATTTTCTACAGGTAAAAAACCGGTTATTTCAGGGATTTTTCCTTTAAATCCATTTTTATCAACAGGCAAAATTTTATAAGGTTCAACTTTAACAAGTAAAGGATTTTGGTTTTTTTCTTCTTCTGTTAATGGAGATGTCATCCTGCTTATAACTGTCTCAACAAATCCAACTTTCTCTTCAAAATATTCCCTTTCCTTATTTGAAAAAAAACCTTTATTTAAAATATCCTCTTTAAATCTCTTACCTGCTGAAAGCAAATTTTCACAAATAACTATATTTAAAAAACCTTTATTTACTTTATATTTTTCTTTTATCCCTTTTGCAATTATTTCCGAAAGTGTAAATAAATTTTTTGCCCCAACAGAAGTAAATATCAAATCTGTTTGAACTATTTCTTCAATTATTCTTTTTTTATCTTTTTCAAGATTTAAACATATAAAGTTTTCAATTGTCTTTTCTGCCTTTTTTTCACCGAGAAGGTATATAATATACCTTTTTTCTTTATTTAAAAGTTCAACTATTCTCTCATCAACATCAACAAAGACAATAAAATAATTAGAATCAAAACATAATTCCCCTATAAATCCTCTTCCTATTTGTCCTGCCCCAAAAATAACAACTTTCTTCATATTTTAATTTTATCCCAACTTTCTAATAAATAAAAAAACCAAATTATGGTAAAATAAAATTAAAGGGGCAGTAGCTCAACGGGAGAGCATCCGCTTCGCATGCGGAAGGTTGCCGGTTCAAATCCGGTCTGCTCCAGTTGAAAATGAAAATACTGCTCACAAATGATGATGGAATTTTCTCTGAAGGATTAAGGGCCATATACAAAAAACTTAAAGAAATTGCAGATGTTTTTGTTGTTGTTCCTGAGACAGAAAAAAGTGCTACAAGCCATTCAATAAATCTATTAAGTCCTCTAAGAGTTAAAAAAGTAAAAGTTAATGGGATTACATGTTATATTGTAAGCGGAACCCCTGTAGATTGTGTTAAGATAGGAATTAAAGAACTCATAAAAGAAAAAATAGATATGGTTGTTTCAGGTATAAATCCAGGGCCAAACCTTGGAATGGATATTCTTTATTCAGGAACTGTCTCCGCTGCAAGTGAAGGTGCAATTTTAGGTATTCCTTCAATTTCTATTTCAATTGCAGATTACAAAAATTTCAATTTTAAAACAGCAGCAGAAATATCTTTAAGAATTATTAAGAAAATAAAATCAATCAAATTTCCCAAGGATACAATCTTAAACGTAAATATCCCAAATAAAGAAATAGATGAAATAAAAGGAATAAAAATTACATATCAAAGTGAAAGCAGATTTAATGAAGAATATGAAAAAAGGGTTGACCCAAGAGGTAATATTTATTTCTGGCTCAAAGGATTTTTTGAAGAAAAGATAGATGAAATGGAAAGTGATGTCTCTGCTATTAAAAATGATTATGTATCTATAACTCCTTTACATTTAAACTTAACAGATTACAAATTTTTAGAAAATTTAAAGTCAATTAAATTTGAAAATTTCAAATAATCAAAGGAATTAATTGACACAGAAAAATGAAAATGTAAAATTAAAATAAAAAACAGCACTTGTTATTTTTTAATTTAATGGAGGTTTAAAATGTCAATAACATATAGACCACATAAATTAAGAAGGAAAAGGAAAATAGGTTTTTTAGCAAGAATGGCAACAAAGAGTGGAAGAAAAATTATAAATAGAAGAAGGAGGAAAGGAAGAAAAAGACTTGCTGGATGAGAAAAAAAATTCAAAATTTATTAAAGGAAGGAAAAAAAATAGAGACAAAGTTGTTTAATCTTTACTTTAAAAATAGGGAAGATTTAAAAATTGGGTTTATAGGAACTTCAAAAATAGGGAAACCTGTAAAAAGAAATAAAGCAAAAAGATATCTAAGAGAAATTATAAGAAAGAATTTTAAAAAAGGAGATTTCCTTTTTGTATTGAAAAAAGAAATTATTGATAAAAATTTTGAGGATATTGAAAGAGTATTTAAGGAAATAAAAAATGAAATTACTGAAATGCCTTATTAAACTTTACCAGATTTTAATCTCACCTATTCTTGGAAAAAATTGTAGGTTTTATCCAACTTGTTCAGAATTTATGCTTCAATCTATTGAAAAATATAAATTTAAAGGTTTAATTCTTGGGATAAAAAGAATTTTAAAGTGCCATCCATTTAATAAAGGTGGTTATGATCCTGTTGAAAGGTGGATAAAATGAAAGAAGAAACAAGAATATTCCTTGCCTTTTTGATTTCAATTTTAATTCTTTTCATTTATAGTAAATATCAAGCAACAAAATACAGAAAATATCAAAAAATAGTTATAGAAGAGCCTGTAAAAATTGAAGAAAAGGAGAAATTACCAGAAGGCAAAAATTTTATCTTTGAAAATAACAATTACTATATAAATTTTGACTTAAAAGGTGGATATATAAAAGAAATAGGACTTAAAAAATTTTTAAGAGAAGAAGAGAAATTTTTCCTTTTAAATGAAAATTCAATTTTCTTTTTTAATTCTGATTTGCCAGATAATATAGATTTCCATCCAGAAATAAAAGAAAATAATATCTTCCTTTCAAAAGAGACAAAAGATTTTATATATTCAAAAAACTATTCAGTTCCTTTAAAAGATTACATTTTCTCATATTCAGTGAAAATCAAAAATAAAAGAAATGAGAGAAATTTTGAAAATTATTCACTTGAAATTATGAGAATTGATATGAAAAACTTAAGTTTACAGAGAGGATATTTTCCACCGAGAATAATTTTAAGTATAAATAGATTGCCCATCTTTGTTGATCCATTCAAAATAAAACAGGAAAAGATTTACAGAAATTGTAGATGGATTGGTTTAAATTCAAGATATTCCCTTATATTTATATACCTTCCAGAGGATTCTGTTGTTAAAGTTTATTCAGAATATGAGTATATAATTTTGAAAATCTTTTTTGATAAATTTGTTTTAAAAGAGGGAGAGGAAAAAATAATTAATTTTAAATTTTATGCTGGACCTTCTGATTATTTTATTGCAAGAAATTATATAAAAGAAGAAATTTTTGGGAAAGGATTTTTCACTTTAATTGGTAGATTTCTCTTTTCAATTTTAAATTTTATACACAAACTTATTCCAAACTGGGGCTGGTCAATTATAATTTTAACTCTCATTATAAAATTTTTATTTTTCCCGCTAACAAGAAAAAGTTTAAAATCTATGAAACAACTTCAAAAATTAAGACCTTACTTACAGGACATTCAAAAAAAATATAAGGATAATCCTTATCAACTTCAAAAAGAATTAATGAATATTTATAAAGAATATGATATTAATCCTTTCGCTGGCTGTCTTCCTACAGTTATTCAAATTCCTGTTTTTATCGGCTTTTTTCTATCCTTAAGAAACTCTATATTTTTAAGAGGTGCTCCTTTTATACTATGGATTAAAGACCTCTCAATGCCTGATACAGTTTTTAAAATTGGAAATTTCCCTGTAAATATTTTACCAATATTAATGACAGTTACTTCATATTTTCAGCAAAAACTTACACCAGCAGAGCCAGGACAAAAAAGTTTAACAGTGATTTTGCCTCTTTTATTCTTATTTATCTTTTATAATTTTCCTTCTGGTCTTCTTCTCTACTGGGTTACAATGAATACAGGAAGTTTAATAGAACAAATTATTGTTTCAAAAAATTTAAAATAAATTAAAATTATTTATTCCTTGGATGAAATTTATTATAAAATTCTTTAAGTTTTTCAACTGTCAAATGAGTATAAACCTGAGTTGTTGTTATTCTTTCGTGTCCAAGAAGTTCCTGAACAAATCTTAAGTCAGCCCCTCTATCAAGTAAATGTGTAGCAAATGTATGTCTTAAAACATGTGGTGTAACCTTTTTACTCAGTCCAGATCTTTTAGAATACTTTTCTAAAATTCTCTCAACACTTCTTTCTGTCAATCTTTTACCATATTTATTCAAAAATAAATATTCTTCATTTTTATTTGGCCTTTTTTCCATATATTCAATTAAGCAATTAAGTGCAAAACTTCCTACAGGAACAATTCTTTCTTTTTTTCCTTTCCCTCTTACTTTTATAATTTCTTCTATCAAATTTACATCTCCAACTCTCAAATTCACAAGTTCTCCCACCCTTATACCCGTTGAATATAAAAGTTCAAGAATTGCTCTATCTCTCAAAGTTAGCCAGTCATCATTTTTTGGAACAGATTCAATAAGTTTCACAATCTCATTATATGTTAGAAAATCTGGCAATCTATCAGGTATTTTGGGAGTTTTAATAAGAAGTGAAGGATTTTTATTTATATATTTTCTTGAAGCAAGGAATTTATAAAATGATTTTATTGCAGAAATTTTCCTTGAAATGCTTTTTTCCTTTAAATTAAAATTTTTCAACTTTCCTATAAATTTTATAAAATCATCATATTCAACTCTTTCAAAATCATAAATCTTTTCATTTTTCAAAAATTCAATAAATTGATTTATATCCTTTCTATAAGATTTAACAGTATTTTTTGAATAATTTTTTTGGTTTGCAATATATTCAATAAATTTATTCAGAAGTTGTTTCATTCCTTTCACACAATTCCTTGGCTTTATTATAGGCATCTGAAATACTGTAAATTCCAATTATAATCATCCCAGTCAACCCGAAAAAGAAAAGGCATACACCCCATATTAAAAAACTTAAAGATAGCAATTCTTTAATAAAATAGAAAAGAAAAATAGCACCTATAATTAAAATTAAAAGAAAAACTCCTGAAAGGAAAATCAATACCAATCCTTTTTTAATTTCTCCATTATATATTTGACCAAGCCCATTAAAAACAAAAGAAAGTAAAGCAGAGATTCTTGGATTTGGTAAATATTTCTTATCCATTTCAGTCAATTTTACCTTTTGTTGATGGAATATCGTCTCCTTCAATTTTCACAGCATCTTTTAAAGCAAGTCCAAGTCCTTTAAATATGCCTTCAAGAATATGATGTAAATTTTCTCCATAAATAAGATTTATATGTAATGTAACTCCAAGATGACTTACAAAACCTTTTAAAAATTCTTTTGCATCTTCAATTTCAAAACTCCCTTCTCTTCCTTTTATAAAAGGAACATTAAAAACAAGATATGGTCTTCCTGAAATATCAAGCGAAATATTAACTAAAACTTCATCCATAGGGATAGATGAAAATCCAAATCTCTTTATCCCTTTTTTATCTCCAAGTGCCTTATTTATAACAGAACCAAGACATATACCAGTATCTTCAACAAGATGATGTGTATCAACTTCTATGTCTCCTTTTGCCTTTATTTTTAAATCAAAACAGGAAAATTTAGAAAATAATTCAAGCATATGATTTAAAAAACCGATTGGAGTATATATTTCAAAATTTCCTTTTCCATCAAGATTTACTTCAACTTCAATTTCTGTTTCTTTTGTTTTTCTTTTAAAATTTGCTTTCCTTTTCATTAAAGAATATTATATACATAATATCTGGACTTGACAAATTTAAAAAATTAAGGTATAAAAAAATTGGACTTGACAAATTTAAAAAGATAATATATAAAATTAAAAAAAAGTGATTAAGAAAGAAAGGAGGTGAAAAAAGATGAAAAAGAGAGGGTTTACATTAATTGAGTTGCTGGTGGTAATTGCTATCATTGCGATTCTTGCAGCAATGTTACTACCAGCACTTGCAAGAGCAAGAGAACAAGCAAGAAGAGGTGTCTGCATTTCAAACTTAAAACAGATTGGACTTGGAATTCATATGTATGCTCAGGACTATGATGAAAATTTCCCTGCTTATGATTATAATGGAGGATTTTTTGTTGATGACTGTGGAGCAGGTCAATCACTTTCTCTTTTACTTCCCAAATATGTGAAGGATCCAGGAATATTTGTATGTCCATCATCTGCTGATACAAAATCACCAAGTTGGATTGATATGGAAAGAAATACTTGGGGTGGAACCTGGCCTGGCAAAAGTGGAAATGTAACTGCACAAGAACTTCCTCTTGCTGCTGGAACACTTTCTTATGCTTATGCACCAGGACTTAATGAACAGAGTAGAGATGAAAGTGTTGTATGTGCTGATAGATTAACAAGATTTGGTGTAGGTTCTTGCTGGGATACTATTCCATATGTTCAGACAGCAGACAATCATGGTGTAGATGGAATTAATGTTTTATATGTAAGTGGAAATGTCGCCTGGGTTCCTACATTTAGAAGTGGTAATTCCTATTGGCTTCCACCACGCCAAATTGGAGGAGATCAATTAACAACAAATACATCAGTTGAAAGAATAAGAAACCCAGGTGCAGGTGGAAGTGCGAAATATTAATTTTTTGAAAATTTGGAGTATAATAATATAAGAAAGGAGGTGAAAAAAGATGAAAAAGAGAGGGTTTACATTAATTGAGTTGCTGGTGGTAATTGCTATCATTGCGATTCTTGCAGCAATGTTACTACCAGCACTTGCAAGAGCAAGGGAACAAGCAAGAAGAAGTGTATGTATTTCAAACTTAAAACAGATTGGTTTGGCTTTAAGAATGTATAGCCAAGATTACAGAGAGTACTTCCCAATTACAGGTGCTCCTTACTTTGGACAAGAAATGACAGTTCCTGGAGCACTTGGCTTACTTATTCCAAACTATATTTCAGCACAAAAAACCTTCATATGCCCATCTGACATTTCCCATCAAACAGTATCACTTGCAGCTGCAGAAATTTCACAGGGTATAACAGATGTTCTTGTAGATATGACAGGATATACAGATGATAGAGGATGTTCCTATGCTTATGCATTCTTCTGCCATGAAGAAATAGATATAGATACTGTTCTTGTGGTTGATAAGGCAATTGCAGCAAGTGAAAAAACCAGTCCTACATCAGCAACTTGGTGGAATTATTCAGCATTAAGAGGCGGACAATATTCAACAACTGGAACAAGTGCTTTACCTGCATTCTTACTCAACCACAAAAACGATGGAGTTAACGCTTGCTACATAGATGGGCATGTGAAGTGGATACCTGTTGGAAAAGCAACCTACGATGATATGTTCCCGAATGTTAACAACAGGTATCAACCTACTGGCATAGCACCTGCTGCAGTAAGAAATCCATGGTAATTTAAGAGAAACTTATAAAGCCCCCGGTTTTTATAAACCGGGGGCTTTTTTATTTTTCAATTGAATTATCTCTAAATTTATTCTTGCAGGTTTAAAAGCAGGATTTCTTTTTAAAATTCTCTTAAGTATTTTAATTGCCTTTTTTACTTCTCCTATTTCACTCAAAGATATTGCATAATCATTTAAAATATAAATATCGTCTGGATCTATTTTAATTGCCCTTTCAAAATAATGAATTGCCTTTTCATGTTCTCCTTTCAATTGATAAATTTTCGCAAGATTTTTTAAAGATATTATTTCATCAGGATTTAACTCCAATGATTTTTCAAAATATTTTTTAGATAATTCGTAATTTTTCTGTTTTAAGTATATCTTTCCAAGCAAAATATATGGTGCCTGAAATTCTTTTTCTTTTTTTATTAAATTTTCAAGTATCTCTATTACTTTTTTAACATCTCCCTTTTTCTCATAAATCAAAGCAATATCAACAAATATATCATATTTATCTGGTTTAATTTTAATACCCTCATAATAATACTTCAAAGCAAAATCATAATTTCCAAGCATCAAATAACATTTTGCAATACCAAATAAAGTTTTCCAATCATCTGGTTTTTCAAAATAAATACTTTTAAAATAAAGCAATGCCTTTTCATATTTTTTATTTGAAAGAAGTGTAAATGCATAATTACTGATAATTTCTTTTCTTACAGAAAAATATTTCATTGTTCTTTCATAAAATTTAACAGGGTCATTCCAGTCATAATTTCTCAAAATTGTTCTTATTCCATATAATGAGAAAACCAAAATTAAAAGAACTTTCTTTAAATTCCCTTTCTTTATCATTTCAATTAAAATAACAAAATATACAAAAAATCCAATTCCACCCATATACATCCAGTGTTCTCTTAAATTGCCATTAAGTGGTATTAAAATATTTGAATGGAATAAAAAGTTTAAAAGGAATAAGGTCCCTGCAAAAAATATTCTTTTATCAGTTCTCTTTTTATAAATAAACCAGATAAAGAAAAGGAAAAAAATGAAACCTGTTATGAAATCTAAATTTTTTGCTGTTTTTATGTAAGGGATATGTCTTTCCATTGAGAGGATAAAAGGGAAAATTAAAATTGAGATGTAAATTAAAAATGAATGGAAAGCAGTATAAAATCTATGAATGAATATATCCTCTGGTTGCCCTTTTCCAAAATTTAAAATTGTTTGTCTTAATATGAGATAAATTATAAAAATCAGAGTAATTCCAACATAGTTTTTAATCTCCTGTCTTTTAATTTTTTCTGTTGAATATAAATAAAGGAAAAATAATGGTAGAATTAAAATACCTGTCTCTTTTGAAATTAAAGAAAAAATAAAGAAGATAAAGGTTAAAAACTTTTTTCCAGTTTTGTAAAAATATATTCCAAGAAGTCCAAAAAATAAAAATAAAGGATCTGCCAGTCCTGCTATATATGTTACTGCTTCTGTATTTATTGGATGTATTGCCCAGAGTAATGAAGAAAGAAAGGCAATTCTTTCTCCATAAATTTCTTTAAGTAAAAGGAAAAATAAGATTGAACAACCTATATGTAAAAAGATATTAAGCAGATGATATGGAATTGGATTTAATTTGAAAAATTTGTAAATTAAAGCATAGGATAAACTTTGTAATGGCCTGTAAAATAGAGTCTTCTCTCCAGCACCTTCATAAAGATTAGTTGTAAACAATAATTTCAAATATTTGAAGTTTTTTATGAATGTATTTTCAATAATAAGACCGTAATCATCAAAAATGAATGGGTTGAAAATTGAATTAAAGTATACAATGGAAGAAAAAATGCCAAGAAAAAACAAAATTTTTGTTTTAGACATTTAAACTTCCAAATTTTAAATTAAAAATTGTATAATCTACATCTTTCTTGATATCTTCAATTTATCATTTAAAAAGGAAATTTTCAACAATTTGCATAAAAATGATTATACTTTATGGTAAAATTTAGTAAAATGAAAGAAATTTTTTTCATATTAAAAGGAATTTCAAACATTTTCATACAATCTGTGCTTCTAAGAGAAATCTTTTCAAACTTTTCTGGAAGTGAAATTTTATTTGCCTTTATTATTTCATTCTATCTTTCTGGTAGTGCCTTTGGTTCTTATTTTTTTAGAACTTCAAAAAAATTTAAAGAACATTATATTTTTCTTACAATTTTTGAGAGTATTTTTTTAATATTTTCCTTTATCTTTTTAAGGTTATTTACAAATATTCAGCAACTCTATTATATTCCAAATTTAAGATTTTTTTATATTTCTTTCTTCCTTTCTTTTTTTATCGGTTTTTTTGAAGGAAGCAGATTTATTCTTCTATGTTTCATATTTAAAAAGGAAAAAAGTTCTGGAAAATTTTATGGACTTGAAGGAACTGGATTTTTAATTGGTGGTGCTCTTTTTTTTCTTCTTCTCTGTTTTGAAATAAATATTTTTTTCTTAATTTTCATCGCTTTAATTTTAAATTCTATTACATTTTTTCAATTCAGTAAAAAACTTGCTATTTATTCTTTTTTAATTTTTTTACTTCTACTCCCTTTTTCTGGAAAAATTGAATTTAAAACAATATCCAGAAAATATCCAAATTATCAAATAGAGAAAATTAAAGAAAGTTTTTATAATAAATTAATTCTTCTTAAAAGTAAAAACCAGTTTGTCCTTCTATCAAATGGATTTCAGGATTTTACAAGTCAGCCAGATCAGTTTTCAGTTAAAAATATTTCATTTTTTGCAGTTGCATTCAGTAAAAAAATAGAAAATATAGGGATAATAGGAAATCCTGAGATTATTGATGAAATTAGGAAATATAAACCTGAAAAAATTTACTATTTTGAAGTTGATAAGGATAAGGTTGAGATTATTAAAAGTTATTTTCTAAAAGATTTAAAAAATGTTAATTTTGTCCTGCAGGATATAGGCAGATTTATTAAAAGTAAAAAAATAAAGTTTGACAGTTTTATTATTGTTGATACTTTACCATTCAGTTTTAAAGAGAATTATTTTTTAACAGATGAATTTATAAAAATAATTTCTAAATTTACGGAAAAACTTGTTGTGGTTTTACCTGGAAATTACGAATACCTCGGAGAACAAATTTCTTCACTTCATTCCTCAATTTATAAAACATTTAAAAGGTATTTCAAAAAAGAAATTATTGCCTTTACATATCCTTTAATAATTATTTTCTCAAATGAAAATTTAATTGTGAATGAAAAAAATATTTATGATAGAGATTTTTTCAATGAAACTTATTTAAATTATGTCCTTGACGAAAGTAAAAAGAACCAATATCTACAAAAAATTTTAAATGAACCATCTTATATCAATACCATTTCAAATCAATTTTGTCTTTATTCTTCCCTATCTTATTATTTTTCTCAAACTTCACCAAAAATAGGGAATACCATTTTTAAAAAATTTTTGAAATTTTTTGAATTCAGGAAAATTTCAAATCTTGTAATTTTAATTATCTTTTTATTTTTGTTTTTTCTTCCTGTTTCTACTTCACATATGATTATATTTTCAAATGGATTTACTGCCTTTGCCTTTGAGATAATATTTATTTTTCTTTTCCAGATTAAATTTGGTTTTCTTTATGGATTTATAAGTTTGATTACAGGTATTTTCATGGCAGGTCTCTCTAAAGGAAGTTTTCTTTCTACTTTAAAAATACCAGATAAAAAAATTCTTTTTTACTCAGAAATTACTTTCTTCCTCTTTTATTTAATAAGTTATTTTTCCCTTTCAAATTTAAAAGTCCCTCTTATATTCATTTTCTTTATAGGGTTTTTAGTTGGATGGGAATTTGGAATTATATCCTTTCTAACTAAAAAGGAAAGTATAATAGATATAACAGGAAAACTTTATTCAATTGACCTTATCGGAGCCTTAATTTCCTCAATTTCTCTGCCTTTGTTTTTCATCCCTGTTTTTGGTACCTTTTCTTTCTTGTTTTTTCTTTCACTAATTAAATTTTCCACTCTTTTAAGATTAATTTTTTTACCTATATTGAAATACCTTTTGTGATTGCATATATTTACACTTTTGAGTATAATTATAAATAAAAAGGGGAAGAAAATGGCAAATAGATTGAAGACCTATTTTTTACTTACTATTTTAACTGTAATCTTTGTTCTTATAGGTAGTTTCTTTGGGAAAGGAGGAATGATAACTGCTTTAATTTTTGCTTTTTTAATGAATTTTATTTCTTATTTTTTCAGTGATAAAATTGTTCTTGCAATGTATAGGGCAAGAGAAATAAAGGAAAATGAAGAACCTTATCTACACAGAATAGTAGCAGAATTGTCTCAAATAGCAAATATTCCTAAACCAAAAATTTATATTATAAATTCTAAAACACCAAATGCTTTTGCAACAGGAAGAAATTCAAATAATGCAGTTGTTGCTTTAACCACTGGGATAATTGAACTTCTTGATGAAAATGAATTGAAAGGAGTCATTGCCCATGAACTAACCCATATAAAAAATAGAGATATTCTTATTGCCACCATTACTGCGACAATTGCAGGAGCAATAACTTTTCTTGCAAGATTACTTCAATACATGGCTTATTTTGGAGCAGTTAATAGAGACAATAGAAAGAATGGAAATATTTTTGGAATTTTTGCAATTTTACTTTTTGCAATACTGGCACCTATCGCCTCATTAATAATTCAACTGGCAATCTCAAGATCACGAGAATATCTTGCAGATGAAGGTGGAGCGAAAATCTCTGGAAACCCATTATATCTTGCAAATGCTTTAAAAAAACTTGCCTATGGTGTTAAAAGATATCCCTTAAACAACGCCAATCCAGCAACAAGTCATCTCTTTATAGTTAATCCTTTTTCAGGCAGGGATATACTTGTTCTATTTTCAACACACCCACCGATAGAAGAAAGAATTAAAAGACTTGAAAATATGATAATTTGATGAATAAAGAAAAATTAAAAAGTCTTCTGAAAGATTTCAAAAAGGGAAATATTGGAGAAGAAGAATTCATTGAGAAATTAAGATTACTTCCATATAAAGATATTGGTTTTGCTAAAATTGACAATTTAAGATCTTTAAAATTTGGTTTTCCGGAAATTGTTTATGGCAAGGATAAGACATATGAGCAACTAAAAAAAATAATTTCGGAAATAAAAAAGGAATACCCAAATTTTATTGTAACAAAAGTAGAGGAAAATATTGCAAAAAAAATAAAAAAGGACTTTCCAGAAATAATTTATTTTAAAGAAGCAAAAATTTTAACTTTAAAAAAAGAAAAAATTAAAAAGAATGGATTTGTATGTGTTATTACAGGTGGAACATCAGATATTCCTGTTGCAGAAGAGGCATCTGTAACACTGGAAATACTTGGGATTGAAGTTAAAAGAATTTACGATGCTGGAGTGGCTGGAATTCACAGGTTAATTGATAAAATTGAAATCTTGAACAAGGCAAAATGTCTTATAGTGGTTGCTGGAATGGAAGGTGCTTTACCAAGTGTTGTAGGAGGATTAACATCAAAACCAGTTATTGGTGTCCCAACCTCAATTGGCTATGGAATAAATTTAAATGGAATAGCACCATTATTAACAATGCTTAATTCCTGTTCACCTAATGTAGTCGTTGTTAATATTAATAATGGATTTGGCGCTGCTTTTTTTGTTTATGTCTCTTTTTTTCTCAATAAATAAGCACTTGTGATTTCACCCCTTGTCTTTTCTACAATATTTCTTGCATAATCAATTTGTTTTCTCAATGTTCTTGTAATTGCATCAGGATACTGGAAGTTTAAAAGAAAAAAATATATTTCATCCATAATTTTTAAATATTCTTCCAAACCATCAAATTTATTTTCTCTCATTCTATCAAGTATATATCTTCTTATTTCCCCAAGTGATTCACATAAACCATGCAAATAACTTATTGGGTCAAAATTACCAATTTCTGGTATCTCTTTTTTTTCTATAATATTTAAAGTGGCTTTTGCTTCAATAACTTCCTTTTCTGCCTGATGTAAAAAACCCTGATAATAAATTTCTGGATATTTTTTTAATTTTTTTTTAATTAAATTCAATTTTTTCACAACCTCTCCGATTCTTATTTTACTTTTCTCTAAATCACCTTTATGTATATCTCTTATTATATTTGCAGTCTCTCTTGTTATCTCCCTTAAACTTCTTAAACCTTCCTCCCTTACTCTATCTTCTTTTTCCAGTAAATTTAATATTTTCCTTTTTATTTTACCTATTTTTTCCATATTTTTCCTCAATTTCTTTTGCTATCAATTTCATAACTTTTTCTGGTATATTCTTTGAATCTGGTATTTTAATTCTTTTTATTTCAAAAGGAGAAACCATGTCAAGAAATTCTTTAACTCCATAAATATTTGCTCCAAGAATTTTTGTAAATTCAGATATCTGTCTATCATCAGAAACAACAAATATATTCCTTTTGTTTTTCTTACTTTCAAGAATTTCTCTAATTTTTTCATCAGCAGTAATTTCATGAGAAAAAATAATTTTTATTTTGCTTTTCCTATAAATATTAAAAGAGGATGGATAACCATCAAAAACAACAGTAATTTCAACCTTTGGATGTTTTCTTCTGTATTTTTCAAGTAAATCTATGAGATATTCCTTCCCACCCTCAATTGATTTTTTTTCAAATTTTTTTATATAACTTGTCTTGATTACATTTAAACCATCAATAATATATTCCATTTCCAATTTCTATTTAACTATATAACATAAATACCGTCAAGAAATCTGTTTTTAAGGAGAAGATTTTGTAAAATATTTAAGAAATGAAATTATCAGTTTTTATAACGTTTATACATTTCTCACATAAATCAGGAAATTCATCATTTTTACCAACTTCTGGAAAATATATCCAGCATCTCTGACATTTTTTATTTCTTGTTTTTTCAACAATTACTTCAAATTTATCACTCTCAATAATTTCAACCTCTGAAACAATAAATAATGTTTGTATTTTATAAAATGATTTTAAAAATTCATAAAGTTCCTTTTCACATTTTATTATAACCTTACATTCAAGAGAACTACCAATTATTTTCTCTTCTCTTTTCTCTTCAATCTTTTTAAGAACAATCTTCCTTACTTCAAAAAATTTATTCCATCTATCAAGCAAATTCTTATCTTCTTCTTCAATTTCAGGCCAATCCTCAAGAAAAACACTTTCATTTTTCTCAAAAGGAATAAACTGGTATCCCTCTTCTGCAGTAAAGGAAAGGATAGGACTTATAAGAATAAGAAGATTTAAAAGAATTTTATATAGAACTGTTTGAGCAGATTTCCTTTCAAAAGAATTTTTTGAATATGTATAAAGACGATCCTTCAAATAATCAAGATAAAAGGATGAAAGAGTAATATTACAGTAATTATAAATCTCTTCAAAAACTTTATTAAAAGCAAAATTTTCATAATATTCGGTCACTTTTCTCTTTAAGAATTTCAATCTTTCAATTGCCCATTTATCAACTTCAAAAAGATCCTCATAAGCAATCTCTTGATCTTTTTTAAAATCATATAAATTCCCAAGTAAAAATCTTATTGTATTTCTTATAACCCTATATCCATTTACAACATTTTTAATTATCTCATCTGAAATCCTTATATCTTCCTGATAATTTTCAAATACAGTCCAAAGTCTCAAAATTTCAGCCCCATATTTTTTTATTATTTCATCTGGCGTAATAACATTCCCAAGTGATTTTGACATTTTTCTTCCATAACCATCAACAACAAATCCATGTGTTAAGACACTTCTATAAGGTGCTTTTTTAAATATTCCACAGGAAGTAATTAAAGATGTCTGAAACCATCCTCTATGCTGGTCAGAACCTTCAAGATATAAATCACTTGGCCAAGGCAAATCATTCTCATTTTTCAAAACAGCAATATGACTTACTCCTGAATCAAACCAAACATCAAGTATATCCATTTCTTTTTTAAATTTCTTACCATTACAATAAGGGCAGGAAAATCCAGCAGGTAAGAGTTCTTCCTCACTTTTTTTAAGCCATATGTCAGAACCATGCTCTTTTACTAAATTGTAGATATTTTCAATTGTTTCCTTTGTAATTATTGCATTTTCACAGGATTTACAATAAAAAACAGGTATAAATACACCCCACAATCTCTGTCTTGAAAGGCACCAATCTGGTCTCTGTGAAACCATTGAACTAATTCTATTTTCTCCTTCTGGTGGTATCCACTTAACTTTCTTTATCTCTTCAAGCATATTCTCTCTTAGATTGTTATGATCTATCTTTAAAAACCATTGTTTTGTGCTTCTATATATAACTGGTTTTTTACATCTCCAGCAATGAGGATAGGAATGGATTATCTCACCACTTGAAAATAAATTTCCATTTTTTTTAAGTTTTTCAATTATTAGAGGATCTGCCTTAAACACATTTATACCCTTAAATTCTTCAACTTCTTCAGTAAATTCTCCTCTTTCATTTACAGGAGAAAAAACAGGAAGTTTATTTTTTATCCCAACATAGTAATCTTCCTCTCCATGTCCAGGGGCAGTATGAACACATCCAGTTCCTTCATCTTTTGAAACAAATTCAGAGAGAACAACCTTTGATTCTCTATCAAGCAAAGGATTTTTACATAATATACCTTCAAGTTCTTTTCCATAGAAATATTTTAAACTTAAAAGATTTTTACCAATTATTTTTTCTATTTCTTCTTTTCTATTTTCAGCAATAAGAATTCTTTCATTTTCAAATTCAACAAGAACATATTTAAATTCTGGATGAACCATTATTCCTGTATTTCCTGGAAGTGTCCATGGAGTTGTCGTCCATATTAAAAAATAAGAGTTTTCATCAAAGTTTTTGCCTTTATCATCAATTACCTTAAATTTAACAAAAATTGATGGAGATTTTTTTTCATAATATTCAATTTCTGCTTCTGCAAGTGCTGTTTCACAATTTATACACCAGAAAATTGGTTTATAGGTCTGGTATATATATCCAGAAATTGCAAGTTCTCCAAATGTTTTTATTATATCTGCTTCATAGGAAGGTGAAAGTGTAAGATATGGATTTTCCCAATCCCCAAAAACACCCAACCTTTTAAATTCTTCTTTTTGTATCTGAGCAAATTTTTCTGCAAATGCTTTTGCTTTTTTTCTTAATTCTACAGGATCAACTTCATTTTTTTTCTTATTTAATTCCTTAAAAATTTGATGCTCAATTGGCATACCATGACAATCCCAGCCCGGTTTAAAAGGAGTATAAAAACCTCTAAGTGATTTATACTTTATAACGATATCCTTCAAAATTTTATTTAACGCAGTTCCGAGATGTATATGTCCATTTGCATAAGGAGGGCCATCATGTAAAATAAAATAAGGTTTACCCTTATTTTTTTTAAGAATTTTCTCATAAATATTTATTCTATACCAAAAATTGAGTATCTCTGGTTCTCTCTGATTTAAATTTGCCTTCATAGGAAAATCTGTTTTTGGTAAATAAACAGTTTTTGAATAATCCATTTTATTCTCCCTTAATCTTCTTAACCAGAATCGCAACTCTCTTTCCAAGTTCTTTGCAATCTTCAAGAACTTTTTTTGTAGGTTTACCAACTGAAACTGGTCCATAATGGTCTGATTTTGTCGTTCCTTGAACTATCATCCCATGAATTAACATCATCTGGATTATTCCTAAAATTGTTGTTTCATTTCCACCTCCTACATGAGCAGATGAAGTAAAAGCACCACCAACTTTACCCTCAAGTTTTCCATAATATTTAACTGACTCATCAAAAAGTTTCTTTATTTCAGCAGAAGGAAGTCCAAAATATGTAGGAGAACCAACAATTATTCCATCTGCCATAATTAAATCTTCAACTTTTGTATCCTCAACTCTTTTCAATATACATTCTATTCCTTCCTCTTTAACTCCTTCTGCAACACTTTCAGCCATAATTTCTGTATTTCCTGTTCTTGAATAGTAAATTACCAAAACTTTTGCCATATTTTACCTCCTTCTCTTAAAAATTATATTATACCATATAATCTTTTGCTGACTCATTTTCCTAAATAAAATAATTAAGAACGAAAAAATACAGAAAAACCAGAAATTATAAGAATTATAGAAAATGATTTTTTCAATTTTCTTTTTTCAATTTTCAATCCAAATTTTGATCCAATTTGTGCCCCAATAATAGAAGCAATAGAAAGGATAATGCCAATTTTTAAATTAACTAAATTCCTTATAAAATATGCAATTGTTCCAGAGATTGAATTAAAGAGAATTGAAACTAAGGAAGTTCCAATAGCATAATGGATTGGTATTTTTAAAAAAATGTAAAGTAATGGAATTATTAAAACTGCTCCACCAACTCCACATAGAGCAGATACAAAACCAGAAATAAAACCTATTAATATTCCTATAAACTTGTTATAATTTTCTATATTTTCAAAATTTTTGTTTCCATCTTCTGGTGTAGTAAACATTTTCAATCCCAAAGAAGTTACAATTACAACAAAGATATTTCTTACAATTCTGTCATCCAATTTACTTATTAAAAAAGCACCTACTTGAGAGCCTAAAATTCCAGATGGTATTATCACAGAAAGAAGATTTTTATTTATTTTTTTGCTTTTAAAATATGTTATAATTGCAGAAATTGAGGAAAAAATTATAACAAAAAGAGAAGTTCCAATTGAAATTTTCATTCTGCTTTCAAATGGAAAAGAATCTGAAAAAAAATGATAAATAGCAGGAACCATTAAAGAACCACCACCCATCCCAAATAGACCACATATAAAACCTGCAAAAAGTCCTACTAAAAGACCTATAAAGATTTCCATCTTGAATTTTTATTTTTTTAACTCAACTGTTAAAGGGAGCCCTTTTTCCTGTTTTTCTTTTATTTCCTTAACTGTTTTTTCAATTAAAATATATCTTTCAGGAGTGGAAGGATGTGTGGTAAGAAAAATATCTTTAATTGAACCAGGATATTCAGCAGAAATTTTTCTCCATATATCTGCTGCATTAGTAATATCATATCCACTCACTGCTGCAATATATGTTCCAAGATAATCTGCTTCCTTTTCAAATTCTTTTGAATAAATTAATCCACCAAGTTCCCCAAAAATTCCCTGAGTGCTTACTCCTGTTGCGATAGTTATTGCTATATCAAAAATTGTTCCCAATATTATATTTCCTCTTGTTTTCTGAACATGATCAAGAACTGCATGAGCAATTTCATGGGACAAAATAATAGCAAGTTCATTGTCAGACTGAAGAAATCTCAAAAGACCACATGTTACATATATTCTCTGGCCATCTGTCCAGGAATTTATTGTATCAGAATATCTCGGATCAACTACAAGATGAAAAACAAAAGGACAAATTTTTGTTGTGGGGACTTCAAATCTCAAAATTTCTCCATTTCTTTCAACAACAAATTCAACAATTTTTTGGTTAATATTAAGTCCATCAATTATTTTTGAAAAAGTTTCAATATCTTTTATTTTTTTCCCTTCAATTTCTATTATTTTATCATTTATTTTTAATCCTGATTGATATGCGGGAAAATCTGGATGGACATAAAAAATTGTTGGAATATCCTCAACAATATATTTTTTTCTCATTATTGATAAATCTTCCTTATTATAATTTTTAATACTATGAACAACAATTCCAAACGAGATTCTTGGCTTTTTTTTGTAAAAATTTAAAGCACCTTTGAGAAGTGGAAAACCAACCCTATATAATCTTTCCTGTCTCTCTAAAATAGTAAAAAGAGATATTTCCTTTTGTTTTTCTCTTTCTTTTTCAATTGCTTCTTTTGAAATTTCGGGTTGTTTTAAAATCGGAGCACAACCAGAGAGAAAAATTAAAAGAAACAAAATTTTGAATGTCTTCATTTTTTATCTATTTTAATTTTCCTCTTCCTTTTGTCAAGTTTTATATGATAAAATTTTTTTATTAAAATAAGGAGAAAAAAATGAAAAAAATTATTATTTTTCTAATTTTTCTTACAGGATGCGCATCTTACAAATTTTCAAGTTTTAAAAAAGCAAATGAGAAATTGTTAAAACAAATTGAGGTTGGAATGGAAAAAGAGGAAATAGAAAAAATCTGTGGTAAAAATTATAAAATTTACAAATCAGAAACTGAAATGATGGAGATTTGGTTTTATAATAATTTTTATGTTGGATTTGATAAAGAAGGGAAGGTTATTAAATTTGATTTTTATGAAGACTTAAAAAAATGAAAATAAATTTATTCCAAATCTGAATAAATAATATTTCCCTTATAAATTGTATATAGAACTTTTCCTTTTAGTTTCCAGTTTAAAAATGGAGTATTTTTACTTTTACTCTTTATTTTGTCTTTTGTATATATCCATTCAATATCAGGATCAAAAATAACAATGTTTGCTTGTTTCCCTTCCTCAATAAATCCTCTTTCAATATTAAGAATTCTGGCAGGTCCATAAGTAATTTTATAAATAATCTCTTTCAGTTTAATGCCATAATCAACTAATTTTAAACATAAGGGTAAAAAAGTTTCAAATCCAATTATTCCAAAAGGTGCATTTTCAAAACCAGATTCCTTTTCTTCAAAAGTATGTGGTGCATGGTCTGTAACAATACAATCAATCGTGCCATCTTTTAATCCTTCAATTAAAGAAAGACGGTCCCTCTCTGTTCTTAACGGTGGAGAAACCTTTGCATTAGGATTATAACCAACAACTGCATCTTCTGTTAAAGTAAGATGATGAGCAGTAACTTCACAGGTTATATTTTTAAGATATTTTTTATTCCTTCTTACTGCTTCAACACTACCTTCTGTTGTCAAATGAGCAAGATGTAATCTACCACCTGTTAACTTTGCAAGTTTTATATCCCTCTCAACCATTATCTCCTCTGCTTCTTTTGGAATTCCAGGAAGTCCAAGTTTTGTTGAAATAAATCCTTCATTCATAACCCCATTTTTTGAAAGATTTTGGTCTTCAGAATGGGAAATAATAGGTTTTTTATGTAAAAGAGTATATTCAAGTGCCCTTCTCATAATATTACTATCCATAATACAATTCCCATCATCTGAAAAAGCAACAGCACCTTCTTCTATCATCTCAAAATAAGGAGCAAGTTCTTTACCCTCTCTATTTTTAGTAATTGCTCCAATAGGTAAAACTTCACATAAACTTTTTTGTCCTTTTTCATAAACAAATCTCACAGTCACCTTATTGTCAAGAGGAGGTTCTGTATTTGGCATACAAGATATTGTTGTAAATCCACCACTTACTGCAGATAAACTTCCAGTATAAATTGTTTCTTCATCTTCTCTGCCCGGTTCTCTTAAATGGCAATGTAAATCAACAAAACCAGGTGAAACAATTTTATTTTTACAGTCAATTACTTTATGTCCTTTAGAAGGGATATTTTTACCTATCTTTTTAACAATACAATCCTCAATTAAAATATCAAAATTTCCTTCTTTCCCTGTTTTTGGTTCTATAAGATATCCATTTTTAATTAGTATACCCATTTAAACTAAAATTATATTTTTTCATTCAATTTTGTCAAAATTTTTCATCTGTAAACAAACCATAAAAGAAAAGTAGCACTTGAAACTGTTATTACACTGAAAGGAAATCCAATTTTAACAAAATCAAGAAAATTAACTTTATAACCATTCTTTTTTAAAATCCCTATCCCAACAACATTACAACTTGCACCTATTGGAGTTATATTACCACCAACACAGGTTCCTATAAGAAGCCCAAAAAGAAAGACATAAGGATTTGTATTTAAATTTTTACATAAAATTTTTATACCTGAAATCATTGCCATTGTATATGGTATATTGTCAACAAAAGCAGAAATAAATACACTTATCCAAACAATCATCAAAAAGATTTTAAATTCCTCTTTCCCTGTTTTTAATAAAAATTTAGCGATATCCTCAATAAATCCGACTTTTTTTAAGGAACCAACAAGTATGAAAATTCCAATCAATAAAAAGAAACTTTCCCAATCAATTTCTTTTATACTTATTTTTTCTGCTTTTTTAATAAATAACCATAATATTCCAGAAAATCCATAAGAAAAACAGATAATTGCCGGAAAATAAGGAAATTTATTCTGAAAAAAAGAAGTTATCGCAAGTGAAATTAATGTTAAAAATAAAAGTATGGTTGGAAAATAAGATTTAATTTTATGTTTTTCTTCAAATTCTTGATGGATCTCTTTTTCTTTCCTGAAAAATAAATATAAAATAATTAAACCTAAAATTGCAGAAAATTCAACAAAGAAAAATATTCCTGGTCTCCCAGAATTTAAACCAAGTTTATATCCTGGCATATAAAAAAAATCATTAAAATTCAAATTACTCTCCATAGCAAGAATTATACTTGGACTATCACCAACCATTGTAGCGCAACCTTGTAAATTTGAACTTATTGCCATACCAACAAAAAGAGGAACAGGATTTATTTTATATTTTCTCGTAAATTCAAGAGCCACTGGAGCCATAATCATAATTGTAGCAACATTTTCAACAAATGCAGAAATAAGACTTGTAATAATACAAATTAGCAAAAATATAATCCCTGTTGGATATTTTTTTTCAACAATTTTATCAACTATATGGGATGGAACTCCTGAATAAGCAAAAAGATATGACAAAATACTTGTTCCAAGAAAAATACCAAGGACATTATAGTTTATAAAACTTAAAATTTCCCTAACTTCAATTATTCTTAAAATTAAAAGTAAGAAAATGGCACCAAAAACAAAATATAATGATTTATCCCTTTTTAAAACAATACCAAAATAAGCAATAAAAAAAATAATAAGTGTTAAAATTTTCATCCTTTAATATTTTAAAGTTTACATTTTTTTTTGAATTTTTCAAATGGAAAGGAAATCATAAAAAATTTTTATAAATTTCATCTGAAAGGAATGCCATTTTTTCAATTACATCAAACGGAGTTTCAGGTTCTTTTTCACCTTTTATACATTTTATTAAATCTTCTACTGGGTTTTTACATCAGGTAAAACAGGTTCAATTTTTTTCTTTCTCTTTTCCTTATTCCTTTTTGTTTTTTCAATTATTTTTTAAGTTCAACCGCTTCTTCATAATTTATTACCGCTGGTTTTTCAACAAGAACATCAATTCCATTTTTAAGGGTCTTTTTATTTGTATAAAATGAAAACAATGCAGGGAACAGATTATAACACCATCTATTTTTGAATTTTTTATCAAATATTCATCACTCTCAAACACTTTAACATCATATCCAATTTCTTTTTTGAAAAACTCACGATTTTCTTCATCAGGATCATATAAACTTTCAACTTTAACTCCAATTTTTTTAAAATTATTTAAATGAACAAAGACCGATCCTTTTACTAAAACCAATAAATCCTATTTTTATCTCTTCCATTTTTAATCATCTTCTTTATAAAATCTCAACTGTTTCTCTTCCCAGATTTTCATTCTTTCTTTTAATTTCCTCTCCGGACCAATATAAATCACTTTAATATCTAAATCTTCAAGAATAAGTTTAATTTCTTTTTCATTTTGCATCTTTTCTTTATTCATATAATCAAAAATAACATTATCCTTTAAATCAAATGGCAAATGAATTTTTAATTCTTTCTTATTTTTATCATCATGGTTATATACAAATATAACTTTTTCATCTCCAAGTTGCCATCCATCAACTGAATAATTTTCTTTATCTATATCACTGAATAATTCTCCTTTAAGTTTTTCTCCTTTTATAAAGAAATCTTCAAAATCACTTATAATTGTATTTACAACTCCAAGGTCATATAATCTCCTCCCATCCCTAAATAAAAGTTGACCGTAATAAATATGGTATCCGTCTGTTCCTATTGTTATTGATTTTAATGCCTGTGTTCTTAAAAGTTTATAATTTGTCTGTCTTGCTTCATTGTTTAACCAGGGAGTTATTTTTAAATTACCTACTTTCTTTTTAAATTCTTCCATCTCTTTTTCCCAATATTTCAGTGTAAGAGGTGTTAATTCATACATTGAAGGGCCTGCTATATCAATTGAATTATATTTTGAAAGCATTTCCCAGTTGCATCTATGTTCGGGTTCTGAAAGCCCTCCATAATTGGCAAATTTAGCATCAGGGTTGATTTCTTTAATTGTTTTATTAATTTTTGAAAATATAATTGCCTGTTGCCAATCAGCAAATTTAAGCCATTCATCTCTATATTTTAATTTTATTATTTTAGGATCTAACCTCTCATTTTCCGGAATTTTTGCAAATTTTTTAAATTCATTTATACATCTTTCACAAAAACATACTTCCCAGGAACAAGGCCCTTCTGTATCATGCCATATATCATTTCCATTTTCTGTAATAAGTCTTTGAACAATTTTTCTTGTATTTTCAAAAGCATTTTCATCATTTATTAAAAGCATAGGACAAACAGTATCAATCCCCCCATACTTTGCTTTTTTCCCACTAAAATCAATTGCATATCCTTCTGGATTTTTCTCAAGATATTCTTTATCCCACCAGAACCACCAGAAACTTGGTCTTATTCTTATTCCTTCTTTATTTAATGTATCTCTAATTTCTTTATTTGCAACTTTATAAACTATTGTATTAAAACCTGAATCTTTTAAACTTAAAGCATGCTTAATTGCAACTTCTTTTTTTAATTCGTCTTTAACACTATCTTGAATAGAGCCAAAATACCAAGTAAAAACTCCTGTTTCTATTGTTTTTGGTAATTTGCTTTTAAAGGAAGGAACAACAAAAACATCATAAATATTTTCTTTTTCTTTTAACTGCTCATTTTCAATATGAAAGAAAATTTTGAAATTTTTCAAACTTGTTTTTTCCATATAAAATGGCATTATTAACCTTTCATAATTCCTTTCTTCATCTTGAATAGGCAAATTTCTTGGAGATATTTTTTTAGAAAATTTAATTGTATATTTTTTGTAAGGAATATTGTCTTTTATAATTTTCTCTTCTTTAACTTCTTCTACTGGAAAAAACTGTCCATAAGAAAAATTATATAGTCTATCAAGATATAAGAGATTTATTTCTTCAGGAACCATAAGAACTAAAGAAAAATTTTGTTCTTTATCTGTATAATTGGCAAAAATAAAAGGAAATATTTGCAACCTATCTTCAATTATGTAAATTTTATTTCCATAAGATATTGGCCATAATCTACTTACAAGTCCTGAATATCCTATTTTTTGAAAAATTTTTGAATAATATGGTATACCAGTCCTGCTTGTTATATCAAAAGATACATTATAACCTTTCTGGATATTTCCTTTTTGAACAAAAGATATATATTTTCTTTCTTCTTTTTCAATTGTAAATCTATAAATTTCTTCAATTGCCTTTTCTTCAGGAATTGTAATTAAAGTTCTTGCAGATTCTGTAATTTTTTCTTTTCCAAAATTAACAATTTCACTTAAAAGACCAACTGTATTTTTCCCTTCAATAATTGTTATATTTAAGGGAGAAAGAGTAGGAGAAAATATTAATTGTCCAAATTTATCTACTTGATGAAAACCTCCAAATCCAGAAGTTTCATTCCAACAACTCAATTCAGATTTAGGCCTTCTTTCCCTGCAAACATTAAATCCCCATATTTCATTGTCTTTTGGATAAGTATCTAAAATAGAAAAAGGAATTTTTAATTCAACTGACCAGAAATTATCAAAAATCTTACCTTTTGCTTCCCATTTTTCAACAAGTCCTTTATTATCCTGTTTTTCTCCTTTTGGATTTATTATAAATTGAAAATATGAAGATTTTTTTGGTTGAATAAATATTTCAATACAATCATCTGTCCAAACATTTTTTGACCCTGTTTTTTGTTCATATCTCAAATTTTTAATATCATCTTCATAACACTTTACACCAAAATAAATATTCTCTTTATCATAAAAAGCATAAAATTCTGTCTGTTTTTCTGGGAAATAATAATAAGATTTTTTACTCCATTCAAATTTATAAAAATCACTACCTTTTGGCAATTCATACCAAATTTTTTCATTAATTTCACCATCTATATCAACTTTCTCTTCTTTAAAAAATAATGGATAAACCTTTTTTTCATTCTCAATTGTATATGTGCTTGGTAATATCTCTTTAAATTTTAAGTTTTTTGCAATATCTTCTGGCTTTTTATTCTCAAAAATTAAAAAATTAAATTCTCTCCTTGTAATATAATCTCTATGTGTAATCTTACTTGAAAGAGTTGGTCCACTCCATAATCTATAATGATGCCAAGCAGATTCAGGGTCAAATTCAAAATTTCTTATTATGAAAATGCCATAACTTTTATTTTTATTATATCCACATATCCATCTTGAATTTTTTACTTCAATATATTTTGTCCAGTAATCACCAAGATTTTCAGGACTTGTTTTATTATTTTCCCAAATTATTTCATCAGAATTTTTCAGATTAAAATTAATTATGTATTCAAAAGAAAAATTTTCTCTATTCTTTTTTGATTCAGAAATATATGCAAGTAAAGGACTGTCATTTTCTATAATAAAATAATCCTTAATATAAAAATCACCATCAAAATCTCTCAATACAACAATTTCTATTTTCTCTGGTTCTTTATTTACAAAATATTTTAATTTCTGCTGTCCTGTTGGAATCCAATAAGGAACAGTTTTATATTTGCCTTTCTCTTCAGTTGGATAAAGTTTCAAAAAAGAAGGAACAATCTCACAAATCTTTTCATTTCCAAGAAAAATAGAAAAAGTACCGTAAGAAGAATTTTTATTGAAAACTATTTCTAAGGCATCTTTCTTAATTTTTATCATATCTTTATTTTCTTCAAAATTGATATTTGAAAAAATACAAGAATTTAGTAAAGACAAAAACATAAACATTATTCTTTCTCTTTTTTTCATAAATTACCCCTTTTAAACTCTCAAAAATTAAAACCAACCAGAATACCAATGATACTGTCTACTTGAAGCATGTCCAGGTGGATTGTCCTTTGCATCTTTCCATAAATCTTCTGGTTTTAATGCTTCACAATGTCCATCTACCATAACAACATTAATCATTCTATTATGCCTTGGAGAAGCCATACCCCAACTAAACTGTGCTGCATAAGGTGGCCATACCCATGTTTCATAATCTGGAGGAGTACCTGAAGAATAAATTTGGTCTGCATTTTTATAATAAGGTAATCTTGGGTCAGCATAATATTTGCCATCGCATATCATTATAATTCTATGTTGATGCCTCACTTTTGAAAGTTTCACTGGCTGAGATCTATCAACAGAAGTTGGATATAAGTAATAATTCCTACAGGCAAGATAAATGTTAATGCAATAAGAAGGACCTCCATAGGGTGGGCGATGACTTGGACATCTAAAAGGACCTCTGGGACCACCATATTGCCATTGTGCATCTGGATAATTCAAATATTTTGCCAGTGCTCTGTGTAATCTTCTTGCTGAATAATGGGGAAAATATTCATCATAATCATTTAAATACATATGCATAGCCATACCAAGTTGTTTTAAATTGTTCATACATAAAGCAGACCTTGCTTTTTCTCTTGCTTTACTTAACGCAGGCAAAAGCATTGCTGCCAGGATGGCAATTATTGCTACCACTACAAGCAACTCTATTAATGTGAAACCTCTTCTTTTCATTTTTATCACCTCCTTTCTTATTTTATTTTTCTTCTCACAAAATCTTTTAATCATACTTCACCCCCTTTTTTACAAGAATTTCTAATTATCAGTTTTGTAGGTAATATAATCTGTTTTGGTTTTAAAAATGGATTTTTTATTCTCTTTTCAAGTAATTCAAAACCAGTTTTAGCAAGTAAATCTATTGGTTGAGAAATTGTTGTTAAGGGTGGATTTAAATGAGAACATATTGGAAATTCATCAAAGCCAATTAGAGATAAATCATCCGGTATTTTTTTCTTTATTTTTTTAACTGCATCCATTAAATACAAAGAAAGTGTTATACCACCTGTTATAAAAGCATCTGGCAAATTTTTGTTTTCATAATATTCATAAACGATTTTTTCAACTTCTTTTTTCCAATTAAGATGACTTTCAATTACTACTGCATCTGATTTTACTTTTTTCTTTTTACAATAATCAATAAATTCTTCATATCTTTCATAAGTATCATAACTTTCAGGACTGCCTCCAATAAAAAATAAATATTTATGATTGAGAGAAATTAAATAATCTATCGCTTGTCTTATTCCACTCTTGTTTTCAACAGCAACATAATTTAAATCATTTCTTTCAAGATTTGCTCCAATAAAAACTACAGGTATTTTAAATTTACTCATTCTATTAATAATTTCCTCATGGTTTTTTGTTGGATTTAAAATTATTATTCCACTTGATTCTTTTGTTATTCCTATAAATTCTATTTCTTCTCTATCAAAATTCCTTAAGATAATCGTATATCCATTTTTTATAACAATTTTTCTTAACTCTCTCATTAAAATATCTTCATATGAATTCTGGGCAATTTCAGGGTCTTTATGTAAATGCCATGGAGAGAGTATTGTTATTTTTTCTATTGATAAAGTTCTCTTATTTACAAATGTTCCTTTTCCTGGAATCCTATATAAAACTCCTTGATTTACAAGGTCTAAAATTGCTCTCCTTACTGTCCCTCTACTAACATTAAAAATTTTTGCAAGTTTTTCTTCCTGTGGGATTGGCTTATCATTAAAATCATTTTCCTTTATATATTTCTCTATCTCTTTCCTTATCTGATAATGTAAACTTATTCCATATTCTCTTTTTATTTTCATTTTCATAAATGTATAAATGTTTATACATATATAACATATAAAAAAATTTTTGTCAAATTTTTTTAATGAGTCAAATCCCATTCTTCATAAAGAGAAGGGGATACTTCTTCAAGAAATAATGATTTTTTTATTGGCATATATCTGAAATGGTCAAAAGAATAATATGTTATATAAAGGTCTTCTTTTGCTCTTGTAATTGCAACATAAAAAATTCTTCTTTCTTCTTCAAGGGCTTTTAAATCTTTTGTTGAATATGGATGAGGAAAATGATTATCGCAAACACCAATTATAAAAACAATCTTCCATTCAAGTCCTTTTGCCTGATGTATTGTTGAAAGTATAATTGCATTCTTTACATTTGGACTTTCTCCTTTTGCATATTCCTGTAAAGAGGCTTCAGAGAGAAAATCAGGAATTGTTGAATACAGGGAAGCAATTTCTTTCAAACTTTCTATATCTTCCAATCTTTCAATATCATCTTTATACTTTTTTGTTAAATAATCTGCGTAGCCAGAATTCAGAATTAATTCTATGCCTTCACTTATAGGAAGATTTATTATATCTTCAATAATTTTTAAATTTTTTTTAAGATTTGCTTTTCCCTTTTCTGTTAATTTGACTCCATTTGTTTTATTTTTAAATTCCTCAATATTTTCTGAATTCAAAATATTTTCAGTCAATCTTTCAATTCCTTTTTTTCCTATCCCATCACACAGATTAAATATTCTTTTCCATGAAAGTATATCTTTAAAGTTAAAAGCAACTCTATAGTATGCAATAATATCTTTTATATGGGCTTGCTCAAAAAATCTCAATCCTCCTCTGACAATATAAGGCAGTTTTAGTTTTGAAAGTTCAATTTCAAGTTCTGCTGCTTGATATCTTGAACGGAACAAAACACCTATTTCCTTCGGTTCAATCCCTAATTCAAGAAGTTTATTTATTCTACCAGCAACAAAAACAGCCTCTTCTTTTATGTTTCTACATTTTACAATTACTGGTTTAACTCCACTTTTTCTTATACTTACAAGATTCTTAGGAAATTGAACTTTATTATGAGAAATTACATTATTTGCAAAATTCAGGATTTCTGGAGTACTTCTGTAATTTATATCAAGATAAAATATTTTTGTCTCAGGATAAATTTTAGGAAACTCAATTATATTTTCAATTGTTGCTCCTCTGAAAGAATATATACTTTGGGCATCATCTCCAACAACCATTATGTTTTTATATTTTTTAGCAAGAAGGTATAAAATTTTTGCCTGGATTCTATTTGTATCATGATATTCATCAACAAGTATATATTTAAAACGAGAAGATATCTTTTCTCCTATCTTTTCATTTTTCATCATTTTATACCAGTAAACCAGTAAATCATCATAATCAAGTTGGTTTAAATTTTTCTTTATTTTCTGATATTCCTTATTGATTTTTTCCACATCAGAAATTATATGTGTATATTCAGGAAAAAAAGTTATTATTGTGTCCCTTAAATTTTCACAGGTATTTATTGATAAACTTATGAATTCTTTTATTTTTCCCGCATTTGGAAATTTTTCTTTTTTACCTGTTTTTTCAATTATTTCTTTGATAATTGATATTGAATCTTCTTCATCAATTATAGTAAAATTTGGATTTAGATTAAATTGACTTCCATAAATTCTCAAAAGGAGATTTGCAACATGATGGAATGTACCACCTATAAGCCCTTTTGGATAAAATGAAAGTATTTTTTCAACTCTTTCAAGCATCTCTCTTGCTGCTTTATTTGTAAAAGTTAAAAGAAGTATTCTTGAAGGAGGAACACCATTTTCTATGAGATAACAGACTCTATAAACAAGAACTCTCGTTTTTCCACTTCCAGCACCGGCAAGGACAAGACATGGCCCATCAGCATTTTTCACTATTTCAAGTTGTTTTTCATTTAAATGTTTTTCATAGGAAATAGAAGGATATAGCCTTAAACTCATATTTTCCTTCCAATTGTTAAATATAAAACTGCCATTCTAATTGCAATACCATTTGTTACCTGCTCTAATATTAAAGTTCTCTCCTCTTCTGCTACTTCTGATTTTATCTCTATCCCTCTATTCATAGGTCCTGGATGCATAATAAATGCTTTTTCTTTGATTTTTTCATATCTTTCCCTATCAATTCCATATAAAAAACTGTATTCTTTTAAGGATGGTAAAAAATTTTCTTTTTGCCTTTCTCTCTGTAATCTTAAAAGATAGATAATATCAGAATTTTCTATTGCAAAATCAATATCAAATGTAATTTTTACACCTGTTTTTTCAATTTCCTTGGGAATTAATGGTGGTGGACCACAAACAATCACTTCTGCTCCAAGTTTTTTAAAGCCCCAGATATTTGACCTTGCAACTCTGCTATGCAAAATATCCCCAATTATAGAAATTCTTAACCCTTTAATTTTTCCAAATCTTTCTCTAACAGTAAATAAATCAAGCAGTGCCTGTGTGGGATGTTCATGACAGCCATCACCTGCATTTATAACAGAAGCAGATACATTTTGGCTAATTATTAAAGGAGCCCCTGAAACAAAATGTCTTATTATAAAACAGTCAACTTTCATCGCTTCAATATTTTTTGCAGTATCAACCATTGTTTCTCCTTTAGCAACAGAAGAGGAACTCACATCAAAACTTAGAACATCTGCACTTAATCTTTTTGCTGCAAGTTCAAAAGAAGTTCTCGTCCTTGTACTTGGTTCAAAAAACAAATTAACAACTGTTTTCCCTCTTAAAGCAGGAACCTTTTTAACACTCCTTTTACTTACATCCTTAAATGAATTTGCAACATCAAGTATAATCTCTATTTCCTCTTTTTTTAAATCTTCAAGTCCTATCAAGTCTTTTCTTTTCCATTCCATCTTTTAACAATCACCACCTCTTCTTTCTTATCTATTTCCTTTAATCTTACTTCAACCATTTCATCTTTTTTAACATTAATTTTTTTACCAACAAAATTTGCGGAAATAGGTAGTTCTCTGTTTCCTCTATCTATAAGAACAAAAAGTTTAACAGATTTTGGTCTTCCAAGGTCAACCAATGCATCAAGGGCTGCCCTTACAGTTCTTCCGGTATATAAAACATCATCAACAAGAATAATATTTTTTTCATCTATATCAAATAATATTTCAGTTGTTCCAACAACAGGATTTGCCCCAATTTTACTGAAATCGTCTCTATAAAGTGTTATATCTAAATATCCAACAGGTATATCAATAGAGATCATCTTCTTAATCCTATCTGCAATAATAGCACCTCTTCTTTTTATCCCAACAATAACTGTATTTTCTAAATTTTCTTTTTTTATTTGATCAGCCATTCTCTTAATTATCCTTTCAATTTCCATTTTATTCATCACCTTTCTTTCCATATCTTAATATTACCATTAAAGAAAGAACAAGTAAAATAACACAAATAAAAAAGCCCCTTTCCTAAAGAAAGGGGCTTTAAATTAAAATTTCTTCTTTAAATTTCTTATACTCTCTTTAATTTTATTACCATCAAGATTGTCGTTGAAATTACAAAAATAAGGTAAGGCAAAATTCCTTTAAGAGTAACCAAGGCGAGCAGATAAACTGGTATAAGTAATATCCTTGTTATTAATTTAAGTGGTTCACTTGTTGCTATTACCTTTGCATATCTTGGACTGTGTGAGTAATACCATCTAACAAATGCTTTGCCAGGAGAATTTGTAAGTAAATATTTATCTCTGAACTGCCTTAAAATTTCAACATGTTTTTCAAATGGAGAACCATAGGCGGCAGTTGCTATGAAACACAATCCTTCAGAAGGTGTATATTCAAATCCTCTCAGATAAAGAACAAGCAAATCCCTATCATATAGCTTTCCATCTCTTGATTCTGATAAACCAGTATGTTCTTTAAACAATATATATTTTCCATTTGGACTCCACCACATCCTACCATCCATATAATCACTTGTTAACTGCTGAATTTCTCCTGTTTGAATATTAACAATAAAAAGTGGGCTTTCTGTCTGTTCTGGAGTATTATAATATTTCTTAAAAACAATATATTTAGAATCTGGACTCCAAGAATGGGGGCCACAAAGTCTTATCGTTCCAGAGTTTGCATCTGTTTCCTCTACAAGACATCTCTTTTCTGTTCCATCTGGTTTCATAATCCACAATCCATACTTATCTAAATCTCCTGTCCAATCCCTTCTATGGTAAGAAATCCATTTTCCATCAGGACTCCAATTTGCCCAGTTTTCACATATATCCTCATCTGTATCCTCTGAAAGCATAGTCAGTCCTGTTGCATTTGCTCTTACTTTAAAAATCCTTGATTTATCACCATTTCCATCACCATCATAATCCACACGTGAATTGAATAAAATCCATTGAGAATCAGGACTCCATGAATGTTTTGTACACTTTATTAAATTCCCTGAAACCTTTACAGGCATTGAACCATCTATATTCATAACCCATATTGAACCACCTTGGCTATTATCATTATGGCACGCCTTAAATGCTATCTTTGTTCCATCTGGACTTATCATTGGTTGCGTCTCACAAGTATCAGGACCGTTTACTGGTCCTCCGTGAACCTGTGTTAAATTTTTCTTATTTGTCCCGTCTATATTCATTATCCAAATTTCAGCCCTATCATTTTCACCTCTTCTTTGCCAGACAATTTTTTTACCATCCGGTGTAAAACTTGCGTGTGAATCACAAACTGGATTTTCTCCATCATTTGTTAATCTTTTAAATCCTGTTCCATCAACCTTTATTATACAAATTTCATTATATATATCCGCATATCCATCTATCTTTGTCTGAAAAACTATTAAATCTCCATTTGGATGCCATGGATTACAACCCCAACAAGGAATCCGATCATCAGCATTTTCATTTAAATAATTTGGATCTTCAACAGGTGTAATTTGTAAAACTTTTTCTACTGGTGCATTCTCTTCAACTCCTTCTTGTTCATGATCAATCGCTGCCTTTGCAATGAAACTAATAAGAAAAATGCCACAAAATAAAAAACCTAACACTTTCCACCTTCTCTTAAACATAAACACCTCCTTTTTTATTCCCCCCCGAATTAATTTTCGAGAGGTATATTTAAAATTATTTTCACATATAATTTTTTTTTGTCAAGTTTTTTTGACTTAATAAATAGTTTGTGATATTTATTTAGTTTGATGATTAAATTTTACAATACTCTGACAAAAAAGAAAGAAGAATTTATTCCAATAGAGGATAAAATTGTAAGATTGTATACTTGTGGTCCAACTGTTTATGATTTGGCTCACATTGGTAATTTTCGTGCTTACATTTTTGAGGACTTACTGCATAGATATTTAGAATATAGAGGATATAAAGTTATAAGGGTTATGAATATTACAGATGTTGATGACAAAACCATAAAGGGTGCAAAAAATGAGGGAATAAGTTTAAGGGAATTTACTGACAGATATATAAAAATTTTTCTTGAGGATATGGAAATTTTAAGATTAAAAAAACCTGATTATATGCCAAGAGCAACAGAGCATATAAAAGAGATGGTTGAACTTATAAAAAAATTACTTGAAAAGGGTTATGCTTACTATAAAGACAATTCAATATATTTCAGTATTTCAAAATTTCCTTCCTATGGTAAACTTTCAGGAATTGATTTAAGCAAAATAAAAGTTGGAGCAAGAGTAGATGCAGATGAGTATGAAAAGCAAGATGTTAGGGATTTTGTCTTATGGAAAGCAGCAAAAGAAGAAGAGGGTGTCTGGTGGGAAACAGAAATAGGCAAAGGAAGACCTGGATGGCATATTGAATGTTCTGCAATGAGTATGAAATATCTTGGAGAAACATTTGATATTCACACAGGAGGAGTTGATAATATCTTTCCTCATCATGAAAATGAAATAGCCCAGAGTGAATGTGCAACAGGTAAAAAATTCGTTAATTATTGGCTTCATTGTGCACATCTTTTAGTTAATGGAGAAAAAATGTCAAAATCAAAGGGAAATTTTTATACTTTAAGAGATCTTCTTAATAAAGGTTATAATCCTATTGCCATAAGATATTTACTGCTTTCTACTCATTATAGAGATCCATTAAATTTTACTGAAAATTCGTTAAAGCAGGCAGAGAATACAATTAAAAATTATAATGAATTTTATCAGGGTTTAAATATATGTGCAGAAGAAAAATATAATCCAGAAATAAAAAAAGAAATTGAAAAAACAAGGGAAAAATTTATTGAAGAACTGGATAATGACCTAAATATTTCACCTGCTCTTTCCCACATTTTTAATCTGATCAAAAAGGTAAATATATATTTTTCAAAAGGTGAATTTGGAAAACAAAATGTAAAAGAGGTTAAAGAATTTCTTGAAGATGTTGACAATGTTCTGTGTATAATTGAAAAAAAGGAAGAATTTCTTCCAGAAGAATACTTAAATTTAATAAAGGAAAGAGAAATTGCAAGAAAGAATAAAAATTATAAAAAAGCAGATGAGATTAGAAATATTTTAAAGGAAAAAGGGATTTTACTTGAAGATACTCCTTATGGAACAAGATGGAAAAAAATTGGTTAATCTTTCTCTAACATATATTTTGGAATTCCAAAAATATTTATCTTTTCTGTAATTGGATTTTTGTAAACAAGAACTTTTGTATTGTAAACATATTCTATATTTTGATATGTTAAAACTTCTTCCACATTTCCAGTTTTATAGATTTCTCCCTCTTTTAACAAAATTATTTTTGAACAGTAATAAGAAGCAAGATTTAAATCGTGAAGGACACTTATAACTGTAATTCCATTTCTGTTTAAGTCCATCAAAATGTCCATAATTGAAAATTGATAACCTATATCAAGATGACTTGTTGGCTCATCAAGTAAAATAACCTTTGGTCTTTGAGTAAGTAATTGTCCTATATAAACTCTCTGTCTTTCACCATCCGATAACTGATTTAAATTTTTCTCAATTAGATTTTTAAGATTTAACTTTTCACATACTTCTTCAATTACCTTTTTCTCTATTTTGCCAAATCTTCCTGAAAAAGGATATCTTCCAAATGCAAGAAAATCCTTAACCTTTATTTCAAAAATCAATTTTATTTCTGATGGTAGATAGGCTACTTCTTTTGCATAATCAATTGCCTTTATTTTTTTTAATTCAATATTTTTATAAAAAATTCTACCCTTTTCTGGAATTAATATTTTTGCAAGAATTTTTATAAACGTTGTTTTTCCACTTCCATTTGGACCAACAATTCCAGTAAACTCTCCTTCTGAAATTTCCAAATTTAGATTTTTAAGAACTTCAAATTTATCATATTTAAAACTTAAATTTTCTATCTTGTATATCACCATATTTTTTCAACTTTTAAAAGTAATGAAAGAAAAAAGATGCCTCCAAAAAATCCTGTTATAACGCCAATAGGTAATTCTATAGGTCTTAAAATTAATCTTGATATTGTATCGCAAAAAATAAGAAATGATCCTCCAAAGAGAAAGGAAAATGGAATAACTTTTCTATGGGAAGAACCAAAAAGACCTCTTATTATATGAGGAACAATTAAACCAACAAAACCAATGATTCCTGATAAACAGACGCATAATGAAGAAATTAAACAGGATAAAAAATAGGTTAAGTTCTTTTCAAAATTTACATTTATACCAAGAGTTTTTGCCTTATCTTCATCAAAACTTATAATATCATAGATCTTTGAAGATAGAAAAAAGAAAACAAAAATTAAAAATATTAAAATTCCAGAATAAAAAAGCATTTTTTCAGAAAAAGAGGAAAGGTCGCCCAGAAGGAAAAGAACAGTTGAATAAAATTTCTCAAATCTAAATGAAGAAATCAAAAAAAGTACAAGAGAAGAAAAAATAAAATTTAAGGAAATCCCAGCCAAAATGACTGATGATGAAGACAGTTTTTTAATTAATGTGATTAACAGTATCAAAAAGAGAGAAAAAATAGCACCTGTAAATGAAAAAAATGGAATAGAGTATGACCTACCAATTATTGTCCCTATTGCTACTCCAAAAGAAGCACCACCAGAAATTCCCAGAGTGTAACTTTCTGAAAGAGGATTTTTCAAAACTGATTGCAAAACAACTCCTGATATTGAAAGTCCTGCACCAACTGTAAAAGCGCATAGAACCCTTGGTATTCTTATTTTTAAGAGTATTATTTTTTCTGTCTCTGAAATATTCAAAATTTCAAAAGGAGTGTAAATTTTTGCCCCAAAAAATATACCAGAATAAACTGAAAATAAAAAAAATAAAATCAAAAAAAATATTTTCTTCATTAGTAATCAACACCTTCCCTTGCTTTTATACCTTTACCATAAGGATGTTTAATATTTCTTATCTCGCTGACAAGATCTGCTTTTTCAATAATTTTTTTCGTTGCTCCTCTTCCTGTCAAAATGAGTTCTACATTTTCAGGTTTTTCATTCATAATCCTAAGTACTTCTTCTTCTTTTAAAAATCCATCTCTTAAAGAAATGAGAATTTCATCTAAGATAATAACATCATATTTTTTTTCCTTAAAAATTTTCCTCACAAATTCAAGTCCTTTTAAACATTCTTCTCTTAAAAACTTAATGTCAACTCTATCGCAGAAAGGATGAAAGGGAGCAAAAGAAAATACATCAATATTTATTTTTTTCAATATTTCTGTTTCTCTGTAATTCCATCTTTCTGTATCCTTATGAAAATATATAAAACATACTTTTAAATTATGACTTCTTGCCCTTAAAGCAAGTCCTATCGCACTTGTTGTTTTTCCCTTCCCATCACCTGTATAAACTTCTATTAATCCCTTTTTCATTTTTGCAAGGGTTGACCTCGTAAATAAGTTTATTTAGTTCTTTTACTGCATCAACAAAGGATAAAGGTGTTGGGCTACATATTTTATCGCTTTCAATTACAAATATTTTCCTATTTTTAACAGCATTTATCATTTTGTATTTTTCCCAAAATTTTTTCTCTTCCTCAGCATCTATTCCCATTGAAGTTATTACTATCACATCTGGATTTAATTTCACAATCTCTTCAATGCTATATATCCCCCCTTTCCCATTTATTACATTTTTTCCACCTGCAAATTCAATTATATCATTTACAAAAGCATCTTTTCCAGCAACCCATAGAGGTCTTGTTCCAACCTGAATAAGAATCTTTGGCTTCTCTTTTTTTACCCTTATTTTTTTTATTTCCTTTTTTACCTTTTCAATTATTTCTCTGGCCTTTTTTTCTTCTCCTATAATCTTTCCAATTCTTAAAAAGTCATTACACAGTTGTTGAAAATTTACTGGATAACCAAATATTTCAATTTTTAAACCAAGTTGTTTCATTTTTCTTATATCTTTTTGATTTGTCAGATTTGTTGCAAAAACAATATCTGGCTTTAAAGAATAGATTTTTTCTACATTTACATCAATTACATTTCCTACTTTTTCTATATATTTTGCTTCTTCCGGCCTTGTACAATATATAGTGTTACCTACAATTCTATCACCCTTTCCAAGTATAAAAATACTTTCTGTAATTGCTGGTCCAAGTGAAACAAATCTTTCTTTTTTCCCTTCACAAAATAAAAGAGAAAAAATTAGAATAAAAATCCATTTATTTTTCATTTTTTATCTTTTTAAACTGAAGTTGAATTCTGTTATAAAAATTATTTTTTCAAAAGGTAATTCTTCCGGAAATTTAGGGAAGGGATTTGCTCTTTTAATAATTTCCACAGCAACTTCATCAAGTATTTCTTTTCCTGAACTTTTTAAAATTTTTATTCCATCCAATTCACCATTTTTTCTCAAAGTAAATTGAATTTTTGTTCTTCCTTCAATGTTTTTTCTTCTTGCATTTTCAGGATAAAAGATTTTTTCACTTATTTTTTTCCTTATTAATTTAAAATATGGAAAATCAGAAAACTTATCCAGTTCTATTTTTTTAACATTCCCTTCTTTATCGTTTAAAACAGTTAAATCTTGAAAATCTGTTAAATTTTCTTTGTTATTCCCAATTAAATTTTTTTCTCCGCCTTTATCTTCATTTTCAATCTTTATTATATTTTCAAAGTTTTTCCCTATTTCTTCTTTTTCTCTTTCCTGTAAATCTAAAATTTCTTCTTTTTCTTCTCCTGTTATTTTTTCCTGCCAGATATGATTGGAATATAGATTTTCTGGTAAATTCTTATTAAAAACATTCTTTATTTTTCCTTTACTATTAATTCTATCGTCTTTTTCCTCAAATTCCACAAGCCTGATAAAAAAAATATTCTTGTCAATTGTGTCAATTTTCTTTATAAAAATAAATCCTCCTGCAATTAAATGCAAAAGGACCGAAAATAAAAAACTTAATTTTTTATAATTCACTTTTAAAACTTAAAGGAAATCCCTCCTTTAATATTTCTTCCACTTGCTGGATAATAAATATTTCCACTCCATCCCTCAAATCCATAATTTGAGTAAATTTTGTTAAATAGATTTTCTATTCCAAAGTAAATATTAAGGCCATTTTTTTCAAATTTCTTGGGTTTATAATTTAAAAAAATATCAAAAGTTGTCCAACCTGGAATGGGTTCCTGATTGTTATCATAATCTCCTCCAAGATAAAAATCATCTGTCAAAACTATATTTGTACTCAATGAGAAATCTTTTGGCAGATTAAATGTCAAACCAACAACACCTTTATGGACTGGAACAAGAGGAATTCTTTTATTTTCATATGGTTCATAATCAAGTTTAGCATCAATATAAGTGTATATCCAGTGGAAATCTATAAAATCTGTTAATTTCCAATCACCTTTAAATTCAATTCCAAATCTTTTTGTTCTTCCAATGTTTTCATTCATCCAAGTTAAAGGATTATAAAATATTTCATCTTCAATAATATTATAGAAAATAGAAAGTCCAAGTTTTAAATTTTTAAGTGAATAAATTTCTGTCCCCAATTCAAAACTATTTCCTTTTTCTGGTTTAAGGTCTTTATTGAAAAACACAACAGGAGCAAAACCATAATAATAAGCAATTTCGTCTGTAAAAGGATATCTATATATCCTATCATATTTAAAGAAAATTTTTGTCTTTTCAGGAACAAAATATGTGAAAGAAGATTTATAAGCAATGCCTTCAAAATCTTTACTCTCCAGAGGATTATTTGTATCCTGTGCACTTATACAGGCATTTTCATATCTTCCTCCAAGAGCCAAAATTAAATTTTCTGTTATATAAAAATCATTCTGGAAATAAAAGCCAGTTGATTTTTTTCTAACATTTGCCTCATTAAATAAATTTATTCTTTCCCTTTCTAAATATTGTTTAATTTTCAAGGGTTGATTATAAAAATCAATTCCTAAAATAAACTTATTTTCTTTTCCCAGTAAAGGATTAGTTGAAATAAAGCGAGGAGTTATTGCAAATGTTTCTAAAATGCTGGAAACAAAGGAAAACCAACTTTCCATGTTATAACCACCATCTCTTCTTCCGTAAGCAAAATTTATCTGAAATTTATTATTTGAATTTATATCTGCTTCTATCCCTAAACCTGCATTTAAAAAATCATATTCTGCATCATCATTCAAATTTAATGCCTGCCGTGGATTTGCTTCCATCTGCTCCTTTGTTAATCCACCTGGCATTTCATAATATTCAGAAAGTCCTGAAAGATTGAGATTAACTGTTAAGTTTTCTTTAAGACCAAAAGCAAGATTAATACTTCCTCCTTTTGTATTGAACCCTGTTCTTTCTCTCCATCCGGATGTGCTAAGATGTTCACCTGTCACTAAATAGGAAAATTTATTATCTCCTCCTGAAAAAGAAATTCTTTGATTATTAAAATTGAATGAACCAAAAACTGGAGAAATTGTTAAAGTTGGCTTACCCTGCCCTTTTTTTGTAATTATATTTATTACACCACCTACAGCATTATCTCCATATAAAACAGTATTTGATCCCCTTATAATTTCTATTCTTTCTATATTCTCCAGAGGTATTTGAAGCCACTCAATCTGTGCCATATCTGGTGGATTAAGTCTTCTACCATCAAGAAGGATTAAAACTTTACCCTGACTTTGCTCTCCATAACCACGAAGATCAATTTGTGCCTGTGAAGGATTACCTGAAAAACTTCTCCAATGGATTCCACTTTTCTTTTCAAGAATTTCAGGTAATGTTGAAAGACCAGAACTTTTTATTTCCTCTTCATCTATAATTATTACATTTGCAGGAGTCTTTTCTACTTCTTCTTCCATCCTCTTTGCTGTAATTACAATTTCTCCAAGTTCAACAGTATTTTCCTGTGTAAATCCAGAAAAAGAAAGAAGAAAAATCAACAATAATATTATTTGATTTTTCATTTCCCCTCCTTTTTTATAAAAATTTTTCAATTTTCTTAAAACATTTCCTATCCAGATTTTAACCATACCTTATTCCTTTTAAAAATAAAAAACCCGCCACTTTTGTGGCGGGCTTACCCGTTTTTCGCCATTTTCTTTCTGCCCTCGCAGAAAGAAAATCACCACAATTTGGGGCAGGTCTTCTGACTCGGGCTTCATCCTACTCGGCGACCTTCCCATCCATTAACTGGACAGTGGTCCTTTCCCCTTTTTAAGGGTTAGCCTTTCGTCTGCCCTCACAGCTCCGGGGGAGTGGCTGATCATCCACTTTCACAGTGGACTACAGCACTTCCCTATTAAGCCATAAAGGCACCCCAAATTTAATATAATTTTACCTTGAAATTCTTAAAATGTCAACTTTTCAAATTCAAAAAATTTTATTTTTAAGAATTATTTTGGCAAACTCAAAAATACTCTTTATAAAAAGTAAATCCCTAATTTTCTACAATTACAGCAATTTGATTATCATTTAATTCAATATCTGCAATTGTTATACCTGTTTTTTTATCTCCTTCTATTTTATATTCTTTTTTTAATAAACCATCTGGCCCTTCATAAATATAAACAATAAGGGATTTATCATTTCCCAGAGTAAATTTACCACTACGGCAGGTAATAATTCTATCTTCTCCAATTATTATTCCTGGATAAATTTCTTTTACTTTAATTGGGTAACATCTTTTCAATATATGGTCTCCATGAAAGTAATACCAATAATAACATGTAAGAATGCCCTTTTTTAAAAACTCCTTTACATTTTCAAAAAGATTAACTCTTGGTTTTAAATGTAAACTTAAGGGTGTTCTACAAATTTGTGCAGAATAAAGAAGAAAACTATCATATGTAACAGGTTCTGCAGTTTATTTCTCTTTTGGGTTAAAATATGGTCCAGTTATTAAAGGGTTAAGAATGATAAAAATGATTTAAAATAAAAATGTGAATTTTTACAATTAACTATGCGATCTCTAATAATCTTTATTAGATGCAAAAAATTTTTCATTTCAAATCACAAAATGTATAGAAAATTTTTTTTGATTAATACAAAATGGTAAAATAATTAAAATGATAAAAATCGCTCTTTTTGGTTATTCAGGGAGTGGAAAAACATATATTTTCAAAAAACTAACAGGAAAAGAAGGGGAAATTTTTGATCCATTTAAACCAAATGTAGGAATTGGAATATATAAAGATGAAAGGCTTGAAAAATTGAAAAAAATAATAAATCCTGAAAAGGTTGTATATCCTGAATTTGAAATATATGACTTTAAAGGTTTTCCTGAAAATGAAGGTTTCCCTGAAAAATATTTCAAAAACTTTATTGATAAAGATGTAATTTTAATGATTGTGAAAAATTTTACAAATAATTCAAATCCAGAAGAAGAGCTTTATTCATTGTGTATGGAATTAATTTATCACGATATAGAAAAGATTGAAAGAATTATAGAAAATAGAAAAAAAACAAGTGGAGAGATTGATTTCTGGGAAAAATGTCTTGAGTTTTTGAAAAAAGAGAAATTTTTAAAAGATACAGATATTAATAAAGAATATTTTTCAGGGACAGAACTTTTAACAATCAAAGAAATAGCAGTTTTTTTAAATGGAAATGAAAAGGAAGTAAAAACAGATTTACCAGTTATAAGGGATTTGAACGAAATTTATAAGAAAATCATTGAAATACTAAGGATGATAACCTTTTATACAGTTAAAGGAAATATTGCCTCTGCCTGGATAATTCCAAAGGGCACAATTGCTAAAAAAGCAGGTGGGAAAATTCATAAAGATATTGAAAAAGGTTTTATAAAAGCAGGAACTTTAAGTTTTGAGGAATTTATTGAAATTGGTGATTGGCACAAAGCAAAAAATATGGGAATTTTAAAATTTCTTGGTCCCAATTCTGAAATTTCAGATGGAGATGTTGTAGAGTTTTATTTTACAAGATAAAATTACTTATTATGGAAAATTTATTTCAAGATGTTTGGAGGAAGATAGAAAATTTTTGGGTAAAAAAAGGATGTTTACTCTGGCGCCCTTATAATGTTGAAGTAGGGGCCGGAACCTTAAACCCCGCTACATTTTTTGGAATTTTAGGAAATAAAAAATGGAATGTTGTTTATATTGAACCATCTGTAAGACCAGCAGATGGCAGATATGGAGATAACCCTGTTAGATTATACCTTCATCATCAAATACAGGTTATAATGAAACCCCCACCAGATGATATTCAGAAAATTTATTTAAAAAGTTTAGAATATATAGGCATCCCAATAAAAGAACACGATATAAGATTTATTGAGGACAACTGGGAAGCACCAACTCTTGGGGCATGGGGTGTTGGCTGGGAGGTCTGGATTGATGGTCTTGAAATAACTCAATTTACATATATGCAACAGGCTGGTGGAATTGATCTTTTACCTCCTGCTGTTGAAATTACTTATGGACTTGATAGAATTGTTAATTTTCTTCAAAATGAAAAGAATGTTTTTAATCTTAAATGGAATAAAACAGTGAAATATGGAGATATTTATAAAGAAAGAGAAAGGGAATATTCAATTTATTCTTTTGAGGTTGCTGACATAAATCTTTTATTTGAAATTTTTGATAAATTTGAAAAAGAAGCAGAAAGACTTCTTGAAATTGAACTTATTTATCCTGCATATGACTATATTTTGAAACTTTCTCATATTTTTAATTTGCTTGATTCAAGGAAGGCAATAAGTGTAAGTGAAAGAGTAAGATATATTCAAAGAGTAAGAAAACTTGCAAATAAATGTGCTTTACTTTACATAGAAAAAGGAAAAGGTATAATATAAATTTTGATAGGCCGGGATGGTGGAATTGGCAGACACGTACGTTTGAGGGGCGTATGGCGTAAGCCGTGGGGGTTCGAGTCCCCCTCCCGGCACATTTTTTTATGGTTAGGAAAAAACTTATTTATGAAGGTTGTTTTGATTGGGAAAAGGATGGAGTTTTTAATCCAGGAGTTATTGTTGAAAATGAGCAAGTCCATATTATTTATAGAGCAATAAGATGTGATAATTACTCCCGATTGGGATATTTAAAACTTATTCCAGAAAATTCAATTGAAACATATGAATATCCTATAATGTGTCCTACAGAAGAATACGAAAAACAAGGTATTGAAGATCCAAGAATTACAAAAATAGAAGGAACATACTTTTTAACCTATACTGCTTATGATGGAAAAAATGCAAGGATTGGAGTTGCAAAATCAAAAAATCTTTTAGATTTTAAAAAACTTGGAATTATAAGTCCTAACATCACTTTTCTTGAGGCCCTTAATATCTCAAAGAGTGAAAGATACAGGGATTTCTGGCTTAATCAAATAAAAGAAAAAGGAGAAAATATCATTATCTGGGATAAAGATGGTTGTCTATTTCCTGAAAAAATAGATGGAAAATATGTTTTACTTCATAGAATTGAACCTGACATCCAGATTGTCTTTTTTAATGATTTTTTTGAACTTAAAGATAAAGAATTCTGGGAAGAATATTTCAAGAATATTGAAGAAAACATAGTAATGAAACCTAAATATAAGTGGGAAAAAATGAAAATTGGTGCAGGTGCTCCTCCTATTAAAACTGAATTTGGATATCTTTTGTTATATCATGGTGTTGATGAAAATAGGGTTTATAGAGCAGGACTTGCTCTTCTTGATCTTGAAAATCCAAAAAAAGAAATATCAAGATTACCTTTCCCTTTATTTGAACCTGATTATGAATGGGAGAAAAATGGTAATATCCCAAATGTTGTTTTTCCTACTGGTGCATTTATAAAGGAAGATATTTTTTACATTTTTTATGGCTGTGCTGATAAAAGAATTGGATGTGCAGAAATTGAATTAAAAGAAGTAAAAAAACTTTTAGAAAAGAGTGAAAAATAGGGAAAAAACACCTTTGTGGGAAGATGTTTTCATTATAATTTCTATTTTTTCTCTGTGGCCTCTTATTCTAAGAAAAGAAACCTTTTTGAGCAAACTTTTTATGTATTTTTGCTTTTTCTTTCTTATCTTTATACTCATAAAAAGGATTAACAGATTGAGAAATTTATGAAATTTATATTATTTATTTTGATTTTGTTTTCAAGTTGTATAAAAGAAAAAGAAGAAGAATTGCTTTGGAAAGAAAAAGTCAGAAAAGGGGATTACTATTTTTCCTGTAAAAATATCGATATGGCTTTAAAGTTCTGGATTGAATCTCTTGAATATAAAAAAACACCTCTTATTTTTGAAAAAATTGTCGCCTCTTTTATAATTAAAAATGATTTTGAAAATGCAAAAAAATATGCAAAAACTGGTTTGACATACTTCAATAAGAATGATAATTTATTATTTAATCTTGGATTGGCACAGTTTTTTCTTGGAGAATATGATGATTCATTGAAAACAATGGACCAACTTATAAGACAAAATAGATACTATCCTGATGCACATTATTTAAAAGGGATGATATACGAAAAAAAAGGTTACAGTGAAGAAGCAAAAAGAGAATATATAGAAGAGTTAAATGTAAATCCAGGTTCAAAAAAAGCGTGGAGAAAAATAAAGGAGATGGGAAAATGAAGAATAAATTTATTTTTTCTATCTTTTTAACTCTTTTTTATATCTCATCTTTTTCACAGAATTCAATTACATACATAAAATATTTCTCATCTTTTAAATCAAGATTTCCTGGAAGTAAAGGACATAGAGAAGTTTGTAATTTTATTGAAACTAAATTTAAAGAAATAGGACTTAAAAATGTTAAAAAAGAAAAGTTCTTTACAGTTGTTCCAGTTGAAAAATTTGCTTATGTTGAATATGAAGGAAAAAGAATAGAAATAAATTGCTTCTGGCCTAATCTTGTTAGAACTTCTACACTTCCACCAGAGGGTATTGAAGGAAAATTAATTTATGCAGGAAAAGGAAATTTAAAAGAAGTAGAAGGAAAAGAAATATTTGGAAGTATTATTGTTATGGATTTTGATTCTGGTTCAAACTGGATAAATTTTGCAATGCTTGGCGCAAAATGTTTCATATTTGTAAAAAAGGGGGAAATAACAAGAACAGAAGGAGAAAAAAAGTTTTTAAGTGTTCCTGTTGATGTCCCGAGATTTTATTGTGAAAATGAAGAAATTATAGAAATCGCAAAAAAAGAGGTTCCTGTTAAGATTTATGCGAAAATGGACTGGGAAAAAGTTGAAGATTTTAATATTTATGGTTTTCTTGAAGGAAGAGATAAAAATTTAAAAGATGAATTGATAATTATAAGTGCCTATTATGACAGTATAAGTGTTGTCCCATCTATTTCTCCAGGTGCAACTTCTGCTTGCGGGATTGGAATTCTTCTTGAACTTGCAGAATATTTTGTTAAAAGCCCTCCAAAGAGAAGTATTATTTTCCTTGCTACATCATCACATTTTATGGGAATGAAAGGGATTGATGATTTTATTCAGAGACATTCCAGAAATGAAAAACCATTTTCTGAAAGAATAAAAAAGGAAGATAAAATCTTGCCTACCCTCTTTATAGGTCTTGATATATCTGATAAAAGTAATCAAATTGGTATATGGCATAATTCGTATGAGTTTTATCATCAAAGATTCTTTGCTCCACTGGGGAAAAAATTTATGGAATATGCTGAAAAGGCAAGTAAAACTCTTGGATTTTCTCAGGTCCCATTTGTTAATGGAATAAGCCCAGAAAAGGGTCTTGTATGGACAACATTTTTACCAGAAAAAATCAGAACTGACGGTGAGTATATGGTAAATGCTGGAAATCCTGCCATTTCATTGATTACAGTTAATGATGGTAGGTGGAAAGTAGATACTCCTGATGATAAATTTGAAAATCTTAACCTTAGTAATATATTAAAACAGGCAGAATTTTTAAAAAGAATTCTCTCCTATGCTTTAAATGATGAAAGTCTTTTTGAAAAAAGTGAATTAAAAATCAAAGACAGGATGGCAACTTTAAAAGCAAGAATTGTAACATTCAATCCTAAAAAAAGTTTTGTCCCAAATGAACCTGTTAAAAATGCAATTGTTGTTCCAAGAATTTACAGAGTTTATACTACGCTTGGATTTCAGAAGACATATATAGGGGTCAGAGGACATTTCTATGAGTTGACAGATGAAAACGGGATTGCAGAATTTTCAAGATTTATTTTAGGCCAACCTGATGGTATTTATTTGAATGCTTTTTATCTTGATCCAGAAAGTGGTGAAATTACACTTGCTCCTGATTACGGAGTTAACGGTAATCAGCAGTATCCAATAAATTTTCCATTAGACGTAAAAGAAAAAGAAAGAATGATAGTTTTGTTTAAATGTAAAGAAATCTCTCTTTTTGGATTGATTGATCCACAATATTTAATCCAGATAAGTAATATAAATGTATTTGATATTTCAAATTCTTTACCAGATACATATGGCTATTTCCTTGAATATCCCGGGCCTATGATTGCTACCCCATGGAGTTCCTCTTGTGAACATGTTGGTTGTGTTTTTGCAAAAGAAAAAACAAGAATTAAAATTATAGGTGAAACTGGCCCTCTGGGAAAAAGATTATTACTTTTAAATTCAAAAGAAACATATACTAATAAAGATTGGGCAGAAGGCCTTGGATTTGAAGTAGACGAAATTTCTGCAATTTATTTTACTCCTTATCAGGGTGCAAAAGATATGATAATCCTTGATGAATACAGAAGATATAATTTTGAAAAGTTTGGTATTAAAAATGAAAGATTGATTGAACTTCAGGATCAATCAAAAAAATTACTAAAAGAAGCAGAAAGAGCATTAAAGGAAAAAAAATGGTATGATTTTTTAAAGTTTTCAAGACAATCACAAAGTATAGAAGCAAGAGCCTACCCTGATGTAAAAAATACAGCAAATGATGTTGTAAAAGGTGTCATTTTTTATTTTATCATTTTACTACCATTTGCTTATTTCTGTGAAAGACTAATATTTTCTTTTGCTAAAATTGAAAAAAGAATTGCTGGTGTATTTGGTATTTTTCTTGTTATTTACTGGATAATGAGAAATGTTCATCCTGCTTTTAAGTTAACAAATGCACCTGAAGTAATTTTACTTTCATTTATAGTCCTTGTTCTTTCAGGTGTTGTTATTTCTATTGTTGCAGGGAAATTTGAAGAGCAAATGCAAAGGCTGAAAAGGGAAAGTGCAAAAGTATATCAAACAGATGTTGGAAGAATAACAGCAACTGGAACTGCTTTTTCTCTCGGAGTTGCAAATATGAAAAGAAGAAAAATAAGAACTGCATTGACAACAACAACTTTAATACTCCTTACCTTTACAGTTCTTTCCTTTACTTCAATTAAATCATATTTGAAATTTAATCAAATTTTAAGACCAAATAAGCCAGTTTATACAGGTTTACTTTTAAGAGATAGAAACTGGTATCCATTACAGGAAATATCCTATGAATATACTGAAAATGAATTTTCAGAAACAGGTTTAATTTCTCCAAGGAGTTGGATTATACTAAGTGAGTTAGGAAATAGGTCTGCGATAGAGGTTAAACATGAAGAAAATTCTATTTTGGCAACAGGTATTCTTGGTCTTACTCCTTATGAAATAGAAATATTGCCTTTAAAAGAAACAATTATTTATGGAAGATGGTTTGAAAAAGAAGATGAAGATTCTGTTTTGATTTCAGATAAAATGGCAAAAGAACTTAAAATAAATTATGAAGATGTTGGAAAAGCAAATGTTAACATTTATGGAAAGGAATTAAAAGTTATTGGTATTTTTGATAGCAAGAAGTTAAACGAAATTAAAGATTTAGATGATGAAAAAATAACACCTGTTGACTTTTCAACTCTTCCTGAAAAAGAAATATCACAAATAAAAATGGAAAAATCTGCTCAGATATTTACTGCACAAATTCAATTAAGGTCATTCACACATACAGAAGCAGAAAATACAGTTATAATGCCATTTAAAAAAGTTATGGACATGAAAGGGACCTTACAATCAATTGCAGTTAAATTTACAAATATTCCTCCTGAAAAAACACCCAAAAAACTTGTTGAAGATTTTATTACAAAACTTGCTGGAATTGTTTTTGCTGGTTTTGATAATAAAACATTTGTTTATAGTAGCATTGGCTTTACCTCTTTTGGTGGGATAAGCAACATTTTAATACCAATTCTTATTGCATCTTTAATAGTTCTAAATACAATGCTTGGGTCTGTTTATGAAAGAATAAGAGAGATAGGGACATATAGTGCAGTTGGACTTGCTCCTGTTCATATTGCATCTTTATTCTTTGCAGAATCACTTGTTTATGCTATCCTTGGTGCTGTTGGTGGATATTTGCTTGGACAGGTAATTTTAAAAATTTTACTTGCAACAGGTCTTCTTAAAGGGCTTGTGCTGAATTACTCTTCTCTATCAGCAGTTATTTCAACAATTATTATAGTAATAACTGTTTTACTTTCTACCCTTTATCCAGCAAGGAAAGCATCCCAAATGGCAGTTCCAGATGTGACAAGAAAATGGATTTTGCCTCCTCCAAAAGGTGATTTCTGGGAATTTGAATTTCCTTTTACAGTTAGTGAAATTGAAGTTCTTGGTCTTGCTACATTTTTGACTGAATATTTTAACACATATCAGGATGTTTCTCTTGGAAATTTTTATACAAATGGGGCAGTTTTAAAATATGAAAAACTTGAAACTGAAAAGAATAAATATATTGTAGAAACAACTATATGGCTTGCTCCTTTTGACCTTGGAGTGAGTCAGGAATTTAAAATGATTTTTGAACCACTTGGACAATATAACTTCTATACAATAAATCTATATATGAAAAGAATAAGCGGAGAATCAACTGACTGGAAAAGGTTAAATAGAAGATTTCTTGATGGGATAAGAAAACAATTTTTAATTTGGAGAACTGTAAGTTTTGAAATTAAAAAAGAATATGAAGCTCAAGGTAAGAACATTCTGAAACTTGAATAAAGGGGGAAAAATGGATGATATAAAAAAAGTAAGTTTTGAAACAGAAATTTCAGAACCCTTTTATGATGGATTTAATTACAGGACAGTTCTTGCCGCTTTATTTATTGGTTTTATTATGCTTCCTGGATCAATATATCTTGGTTTAATAAGTGGAGGTGGACTTGGTGGGGCTGCTCAGTGGGTTACTGTAATACTTCTTGTTGAAATTGCAAAAAGATCATTTGTTGAATTAAAAAAACAGGAAATTTATATAGTTTATGTCCTTGCCTCATCTCTTGTTTCTGCTGGTTTAACTCTTGGAACTGGAATGCTTGTTCTTCAGGGTGGTGCTTTCAGTGATTTAATCTGGAAACAATATCTAATTCAATCACCTTATTCAGAAAGTTTTGGTTTAACTCCTCATGTTCCAAAATGGGCAGTTCCACCTCCAAATTCTGAAGGTATCCTTAAAAGAACTTTTTTTCACAGAGACTGGTTAATTCCAGTTTTGCTTGTAATTGTCCATAATGTTCTTTTCAAAATAAATATGTTTTCACTTGGATATGCACTTTTCAGAATAACAAGTGATTATGAAAAACTTCCTTTTCCGATGGCTCCGGTTGCATCAGAAGGGGCAACATCTCTTGCAGAGGTTAGCAGCAAGAAAGAAACATGGAGATGGAGAGTTTTCAGTATCTCTGCAATGGTCGGTATTATCTTTGGTGCTTTTTATGTTGTTATACCTACAATTACAGGTCTTTTAATGGCAAATCCTTTACAACTCTTTCCAATCCCATGGGTCGATTTCACAACTCAAATTGAAACTTTTCTACCTTCAGGATCATTTGGATTTGTAACTGATCTTGGAGCAGTTTTAACAGGTTTTGTTCTTCCTTTCTGGGTTGTTTTTGGAACATTTGTTGGCTCTTTTTTGACAAGAACAATTGGTAACCCTCTTCTTTATAAGATGGGGTTAATAAAAAACTGGCAACCAGGGATGACAGCAATCCCAGTAAATGTTGTAACAACAATGGATTACTGGATAAATCCAACAATTGCAAGTGGAATTGTTGTCGGCTTAATTGGTATATGGAGAATTTTCAAAACTTTTGGTAGAAAAGTTGAAAAAACAGAGAGAAGTATCCCTGAGGGTAGAGGAGATTATCCGGTTCCTGTTGCTCTCTTAATATGGTTTTTATCAACAATAATTTATATTATTATCTGCCATATCCTTGTTCCGAAATTTCCAGTAATAATTTTTATCTTTTTTGGCTTTATTTTAACTCCATTTCTAAGTTATACATCTGCAAGAATGTATGGAATTACAGGAGTTGCCACAGGTGTTGCTTTTCCTTATGTTAGAGAAGCAAGTTTTATTTTAAGTGGTTATAAAGGTGCAGACATCTGGTTTGCTCCTGTCCCTTATTTTAATCATGGATATCTTGCTCAATTATTTAAACAACTTGAATTAACAAGAACAAAATTTACTTCCTGGTACAAAGCAGAATTTACTGCACTTGGAATTATGCTTTTCTGTAGTTTTCTTTTCTGGTCTATTATCTGGAAAATGGCTCCAATCCCTTCTTCAACATATCCATTTGCTCAAAAAATGTGGCCTATGAGTGCAATATTTAATGCTTTATGGGCAACAAGTACTCTTGAGGGTGGAGCAAAATGGATGATAGAAGCAATAAAATTAAAACCTATCCTAAATTCTGGAATTGCAATGTTTCTGCTTTATGGAATTTTCAATATTTTAAAGATACCTGCTGGATTTTTCTATGGAATTGTTGGTGGAATAACTTCTATGCCTCATTTTGCATTTCCCATGTTTATAGGTGCTTTGCTTTCAAGATTTTATTTAAGAAAGAAAATAGGGCCAAACTGGGACAGATATAGACCAATTATACTTGCTGGTTATGCCTGTGGTTTTGGACTTATAGGTATGATTTCAATTGCAGTTGCCTTAATTGCTAAAACAATATTCCAGATTATTTATTAAATTTCATATTCATCAAGATAGGATGGGATTATTATCTCTGAATCTGTATGTGCTTTTTTTATTGTTTCAGCAAAATTTTCTATTGTTTCTTCTTCTCCATGAACTAAAAATAATTTTTCAGGAAATTTTTTAAAGCCGTCAAGCCATTTCAGTAATTCACCCTTATCTGCATGAGCCGAAAAACCATCTATTTTCTCAATTTTTGCTCTAACTTTATAGTAATTTCCAAGAATCCTTACTTCTTCTTTTTCAATTATCTCTCTTCCAAGTGTTCCCTTGGCCTGATAACCAACAAAAAGAATTGACGATTCTTCTCTTTCTATATTTGAAATAAGATGATGTTTTATCCTTCCACCTGTACACATACCACTTCCTGCCATAATAATTGTAGAACCTTTTATATGATTTATCATTTTTGACTCTTCAACTGTTTTTGTAAAATGGAGTAAAGGAAAATCAAAAGGAGAAATATTTTTTTCAATGATTTTTTCTGCTTCGCCATCTATATAACTTAGATACTTTTTAAAAACCTCTGTAACTTCTATTGCCATTGGACTATCAAGAAAGGTTAATATATGAGGAATTCTATCTTCAATTAAAAGTTTTTTTAAATAATATAAAATCTCCTGTGCCCTCTCTATTGCAAAAGTTGGAATAACAATATTTCCTCCCTTTTTAACAGTTTCATTTATAATATTTTCAAGTTTTTCAATAGCAATTTCCCTTTCTTCATGAATTCTATCTCCATAGGTACTTTCAAGTATCAATATATCTGCACTCTCAATTATTTCTGGTGGATGAAGAAGAGGACTTCCTTCCCTTCCCAGATCACCTGAAAAAACAATTTCTTTACCATTTACGTAAATTTTTATTAATGAAGAACCAAGAATATGTCCTGAATTATAAAAAACTACTTTAATTTTATCTGAAATCTCTACAACTTCATTGTAGTTGATTGGTTCAAAAAGATGAAATGATTTTTCAGCATCAGAAACATCATATAAAGGTATTTCTGGATATGGCCCTTTTCTGCCTTCCTTTTGATGCCTTTTTCTCTTTTTTTCTGCATCTTCAACCTGTAATTTTGCAGAATCAAGAAGTGCTATCTTTGTTATTTCACTTGTTGGATATGTGCAATAAATTTTTCCTGAAAATCCATCTTTTACAATCTTTGGAATATAACCTGAATGATCAAGATGGGCATGTGATAACAAAATACAATCAATTTTCTCAATATCAACTGGAAATTCTTCCCAATTTCTATTTTTTAATTCCCTCTCTTGAAAAAGACCACAATCTACAAGTAAATTTTTACCATCAATTTGAAGTAAAAACTTTGAACCAGTCACATTTTTAGTTGCTCCAAGGAATTTAATTTTCAAATCTTACCTCCTTTTTAAATTTCAAATTTCCATTTTTTAAAATAATACAAAAAAATTAAAGAAATTAAACCCTGTGTTAATGCAGTAATCAAAAATGGTGTTCTTATACCCCAAATTTTTCCTGTATATCCACCTATAAGTGGTCCAAAAGCAAATCCAAGCATACTTATTGAAGTTACAATTCCAAATGCTTTTCCCATTGCTTTTTCATCAATAAGTTTTTTGATAATTGAATTTGCTGAAGGGATAAGACCAGCAACAGAACCAGAGTATAGAATCCTGAAAAAAAGAAGAACAACGATAGAGTAAGAAAAAAAATGTCCCAGTGATGAAATAGAAGCAATAATAAAACAATTTATTATTAATGAAATATAGGCACCTGTTATGTCTCCAATAAAACCAATAAAGGTAGCAGAAATTCCTTCAATTATAGCAGCAATTCCGATAATACCTCCAGTGACTGTATTTAAAATTGCCGAATCATAAACTATTTCTTTAACAACAAGCGGAAATGACGGATTTATTATTGTATTTGAAAATCTTACTGCAAACATAATCAAAATTGCAACCCAAAAACCTTTTATTTTCAAAATATCTTTAAAAGTTATTGAATTTTCTATTTTATTTTCATTAATGTTTTCTTCAGCGAATAACAAAACTAAAAACCCTCCAAGAAAAGTCAGAATTCCACCAATTCTAAAAGTATTTCTATATCCAAAACTATCTGCAAGTAACCCACCTATAAAGGGACCTATGGAATTACCGATAGAAACTGCTGCCTGCATCATACCAAGAGTAAAACCTGTTTTTTCAAGAGGGACAACACTGGCGACAAGAGTAACTGATGCAACTATTGTTCCTGTTAAAGCACCCTGAAGTAAACGACATATAAGAAGATGGTAAACATTTTTTGAGAAAGACATTAAAAAAAGGACAAAAGTTCCTGCAAACATACTTCTCACAACCATTACCTTTTTCCCGTATTTATCTGCAAAATATCCCCATAAAGGAGAAAAAATTGTAAATGTAAATCCAGAAGCAGAAAGAATAATTCCCGCCCAATAAGTTTGAAGTGAAATATCCTTTATACCAAGTTCAGAAATGAAAAATGGCAAAAATGGCATTGCAAAAGAAAAACCAATAATTGAAAGAATTTGTGCCAGAAAAGCAGAAATAAAAGTTTTTTTCCACATTTTTATCTTTTCATTTTATCCCTTTTAAACTTTAAAATCAACTCAATTTCCGCAAAATATTCTTTTTTAATTATTTATTTTTGGAGAAAACAAAAGTAAAATTAAAATAAGCGCCTGTAGCTCAGTCTGGATAGAGCGGTGGACTTCGAATCCAAGGGTCGCCAGTTCAAATCTGGCCAGGCGCGCTTATTTTTGCAAATTTAATTGCTTGTTTAACTATATCAACACCTACCATCTCGCTCCATGCTGAAATAAGTTTTTTTGTATATGGGCCTGGTATTTTTTTTCCAATTGTAACATTATTTATACTTGAAATTGGTAAAATACAAAAAGTTGTTGCTGTAAAAAATGCTTCATCTGCTTTTAAAACTTCTTCCTCTTTTATATCCTTTTCAATTACATTAATCCCGAGTTTTTCTGCAATTTCAATAATTGTCTGTCTTGTTATTCCTTTAACTATATTTTTTGAACTTGGTGTAAATAAAATACCATCTTTTACAATAAAAAAATTTGCTCCTGTACTTTCTGTAATATTTCCTTTAAGGTCAGGCAAAAGAGCGAAAGCATCAGTTTTATATTTTTCCACTTCTTTTTTTGCTAAGAAAAAATGTAATCTGCTTCTACACTTTATTTGAGGGTCAAAACATTCAGGAGGTATATTACAGGTTTTTACAATAAAAGCTGGTTTACCAATTAAATAATATTTTGCAAATTCTGAATAAGGGATTGGAGAAGTATATACTATAACAGTAGGCAAAAACTCTTTTTGAGGTGATAAAGGGTGGGTTGGTCCAATTCCAGGAGTTATTTCCACAACCAGAAATAAATCATCCTCTTTTTCTACAAATTTAAGATTTACTTCAAGCACCTTATTTATTATTTTTTCTATCTCTTCCATATTTAGAAGATTTTCAAATCCGGCATATTTAAGAGAATTTTCCAAACGTTTTAACCTTTCTTCAAGTTTAAAAATTTTATGATTGAATGTACGCATAGATTCATAAAATACTGCTCCGTATTTAAATCCCAAATCAAAGATGGATATTCTGGCTTTACTTTCAGGGACAAGTTTCCCATTTATATAAACTTTTCTTTCTTTCATGTTCTCTCCATTTAAGGTTTATATTATAAAACAAAATTTTCTACAAACCAAATCTGAAGTATAATTAATAAATATGGTAAGAGTAAGTTAATCCGAGGACGGGGCTCCTCAATCTATTAAAAGGAAGCATGTAAACATAAAAAAACATACAAAAAAACTGATTAATCTTTGGTTCTTTTTATCTTGCGTCAGATATTTTGCCTTTTATTTTAAATTAACCTCTGTGTATGCCTTTACATCAAAAAAAACTCCTCCTGAAGGAAAACCTGTTATCTCCCATTTATTGTCAGTATGTCTGTTTCTTATAATTGTAAAAAATAAAGAATCTTTAATTTTAAATTGCTCCTTAGAAATTTTTAATAAAACTTGCCATTTATCAGAAAATTTTTTTGTTTTAATTTCAAACTTTCCTTTCCATGACCAGTTCCATACTCTATTATAACATTCAGAAACACAAAAATATCCTTCTGGATTTATTATAAAATGATATATTTTGTCTTTCTTAGGACCTGCTATAAATATTTCTAAGTTATCACTGCCATAAACAGAAGAAAGATTATGTCCCTTTTTTATAATAATATTTTTCATTTTTTCTTCGTAACAATCTATAAGAAAACCAACTTCTTTTTCATTTGAATAGATTTCAAAAAATGATTTATTTTTAATCGGTGGAATTAAAGTTTGTTTATCTAAAAGTTGGAAACTTTTATTAGTTTTTAAATTTAAATTTATTTCATCGACTTTTTTACTTTTAATTGCTCCTCTTAACTTGTATCTCTTTCTTTCTTTAACAATAAATTCCCAATAATCAAAAATTTTTATTTCTTTTTTTACTTCTTTTTTATAAAAATCTTCATTGTTGACTTTTAAAAGTGCCTTATTTAAAAACTTCCTACATTTTTTTAAAATCTTTGGTGTTAAAATCTTTTCAAGTTCTTCTGGTTTATGAAAAAAACAACCTTCCATTTTTTCAAGACCTTTTTTTATTGTATTGAAATAACTTTTCATAAATAAAAATGCAGGACCAAACCTCTTTTTAAAATAATCATCCATCACTTCATTTAAGTTTTCTTTAAGATTAAAAAGAAATTTTCCTGCAATATACAATGGCAAGTGGTTTGTTTTATAAATGTTAGTATTAATGCCTGTAACTTCACTCAAAAATCCATCAACTCCTAATTTTTTATATGCTTTTATATCCTTATAAACAACTTCCCAGGTAGGAGATGGCATTTTTTCCCAGTTATAAATATAATACTCATAAACATAAACATGACGAACTTTCTGCCTTGCTATTTTTAACTTTTTATATAAAGAGTAGTTTATAGGGCATTCTGGGTCATCAATTGAATGTTTAAAACATCTACCACCTAAAGTGAAACTAATAATCAAATTATCTGGCATTTTTTCCAGGAAATAAAAATCTTTAAAATTACTGTATGAATAATTTCCTATTAAAATGTCAGGATAGATTTTTTTTACTCTTTTGCATATATCAACAACAAAATCAGCAACTCTTCCATTTACACTATTTGTTTTTCTGTCTTTCTTTGTATCAAGTTTTCTACAATTTTCACACTCACACCATCCATATCCATCGTTTGGACATATTCCAATAATAGAAATTTGTGGATACTTTTTAATATAATCAATTATATTTTTGAAAAATTCTTCTCTCATTTTTTTATTTGAAAGACATAATTGACCCCCTTCTTTCTGGAGAATTCTTTTACTTCCAACAAGAGCAAACCATTCAGGATATTGTTTATAATATTTTTCATCGGGTATCCAAAAAGAATAACTATGAACAGTAAGGTCTGGTTTTAACCCTAATTTTTTTAATTCATCACCAACTATTTCAACTTCTTCATGATGAGTAAGTTTTCTATTCATTTTTAAAAAACTCATCCATTTTGCAACAGTTTCATCATAATGGTTTTCCCCACAAATATGAAGACCTCTGTAAGGGAAAGAAAATTTTATGTATTTATTCAATTTTTTTATCTCTACAGGCAGTTCAGGAACAATTATATTTTCAGAAGGAGAAAACCATCTAAAACCAACAATTTCCGCAAAATAAAAAATGCCACATCTTATCCCTTCTGAATTGGAAGATATTATAAATATTTTATTATTCTGGATTTTTATTTTAAATCCATCTTTTACTTCTGAGTTTTTTTCTAAAATTATTTCAAAATCAAAAGTTTTTTTAGAAAGGCGAATTTTTATTTTTTTAAAAAGTTGATTTAAAAAATTGATTCCAAAATCAATTTCCTCATCTATCCCACATTTATTTATAATTCTATATTTTAAATTTTTTTCAATAAGCATTTTTAATTGAAAAATTTAGGATCATATATCTTATACATTTCAACATCATCAAACCATATACCTTCATCTGGTTCTTGTTTTGGAGCAGAGAAAAGAGGAACACATGAAGTAACATTTAAAGGAGCAAAAAATATAATTTCTACTTTTTGCCATTTGCTTTCAGAACTTTTTGGATAAGGTACAATTATTCTTGGTGCTTTCTTTTCTCCCTGGTCTGCCCAACCATCTTTGTCCATCCATCTTATTATTAAATTCCCTCCCTTATCGGGAGGTTTTTGTTTTACCCAGAAAGAAAGTTTATACATACACCCAGGTTCTACTTTTACAAATGTTTGAAAACAGCCGGATATCTGATTTTCTCTTATAGATAAGGAATATTTTCCTGAATGGGCTTCTTCTTTATCCCAAACAAATTCTGTTACTGATTGTTGAAAGTGCCATGTTGTCCAGCCCTTTAATTTTTTTGAAAACTGTTTCCATTCATATTTCTTAAGTTGTTCTTCTGGGATTATTTCTTCTTCTCCTTCTGGTTCAAAACTACTACTTAATATTAAATTTTTCTTACTTTCATCACATTCTTTCATATAAATCTGACTTAATAAAAATGGTTTTATATTTTCATCAAAGTTTTTTACATAATTGAGCAAAATTTCTTTCGTTTTTTGCCAACCATATTTTTTTTCAAGAAAATAAACTGCTATATTTAAAGTTCTTGCTATCTCATTATCCAGAAAAGGTTTTACTTTTAGAGTATGCTGATTGATAAATTTTTCAAGATTGGTATTAACAAAAATGTTTTTCTCCTCAAATTCTGTCATTTTATAGTTTTCAATTTCTTTGCATTTATTTAGTCCTTCAATACTTTTTTTAATTAAACTTTCTAAACTTTTTTCATCTTTAACTTCTTTTACGTTGATTAAATCTTTATATGTAAGATATGATTCAACATATAACTTACTTAAGTTCCAAATTTTAGAAAATAATTCAATTCTTTTTTTTACTTCTTCGCTTTTTGCAATTTCTTTTGCATTTTCCAATTTTTTGTCTAAATAATCAATGTCTGTCCACCTATATTCATCAAACTGATATACTCTTTGCCAATCAGCCATCGGATGTAAAGGATCTTTTTTTCTACTATAAATTTCCTCAATTTTATCAAAAAATTCTTTCATTGGCTTTGAACTTTCTTTATAAAAATTTGAAAAATAATCATTAATTAAATCATCTATATTTTTATTTATATCCCATGCCAGTTCATTTAATATATATTGTTTTGGACCATCGTATAACCAGACCTGAATAAATGATTCAATCCATCCTCCTTTAAGTCCAAACTCTTTATATGCTTTTTTCCATGCATTTCCTATTATATGAGGATAATATCTTGGAACGACATATCCACCACCATAGAGATAATCATATATACCTATATTTTGGGCACCTGCTGATTTCCATTTTTTTATTTCTTCTAAGTTATTTCTCAATCCACTTGTAATTTCAACATATAAATTTGGTTCAAGATTAATATTTTTAGGAGCGATAGAACAAATTCTTCCATAAGCAATAAAACTTACAAGTTTATCAGGAAAGATTTTTTTTAACTCTCTGCCTATTGAATTATAAAAAGGTATATACTGATTTCCATATTTTTCTTTAAGTTTCAAACATTCAGGACATTGACAATCTCCTCCACCATCATTTACACCCGCAGGCAATCCTAACATTTCAGGATTTTTATTAAAATAATCTTTTGCAAATTCAATAGCAATAGGGACTAAATCTGGGTTGCTTACACAGGGTTGCCATGTTCCATGCATATTTTCTTTTGGAATAAATCTTTCTCCTTTTATCATAGGATAATATTCAGGATGGTCTTTTGCATATTTTGAAGGGGGATAAATTAGAAACAAACTATGTGTAGCAAGAAGAGTTGTTCTCCAACTCCTATAAAAACCACCATTACCTCCATAAAAACCTGCATTTGTCCATGTTATAAAAGATGGTTCTTCTTTTATATTTAAATTTTCAGGTAATTTTATATTTTCAAGTTTTGGTATTATTTTATAAATTTCTGTTGGTCCAAAATCTCTATATCCTGCAAATCTTTTTAAGAAATCCCATATCGCATAACTTGTCCCTGTTGGTGATTTTCCAGAAATTATTAAATTATTATCTAAAAGTTTTATATAATAACCAAAGGGATGAATTTTCTCAAAATCAATATTAAATTTTTCAATGTCTTTATGTCTGCCTATATATACCCTTAAAACATCTTTTTCATCACATCTTTCTTCAACAGATAATTCACTTCCGGTTATAGTATTTATCATATTTACAAATGCCCTTGCATTATTTTTTTCATTTCCTTCTGATAAAACAACTACTTTAGGAGAGGCATTTTTTATTAAAAAAGGATTTTCTTTTTTAGTATAGGAAAATTTTATAACTTCATTTATATCTGGCTGGTTTTTAATACACATATTTATTACATTCTTTAAAAAATTTATCATATTCAAAGATTCAGGATTTTTATCCCAGTCATCTTTATAATATGCAATAGATACAGGAGAAATATACACAAAAAAACCATTACCAACTTTATTTATTAGAACTTTCGCAGCAATACTTCCTCCAACTTTATTCCCTATTATTACTTTTCCTGTTGTTATATCCGCTAATGATGGCTGATCATATAACCAAGGATAATCATCAAATTCAACATTTTTAAATAAAGGGGAGTTCTTGTCAATTGGTTCTCCCTTAAATTTTGCATATAAATATTTTTTTGCTCCAACAATTTCCTGACTTTTATCAAGGTCATATGAAGTTTGCCGTGAAAACAGACCTGAGACAGTTCCTGAAAAGACAATAATTTTACCGCCACTTGATAGATAATTTTTCACCTCTTCAATTTCTTCATCATTTATTTTTTCTTTTAAACTTCCCTGACATAAAATTACAAGTTTATATTTTTTGAATTCTTTTATTGGCATCCTTCCATTTTCATCTAGTTGTAATTTCTCTACTTTAATGTTATATTCCTTCTGAAAAAATCTTTCCCATATAGTTGTTCTCCATCCCCATACACCTATTTCTTGAGAATATCCTATAAAAGATATAAAAAAGTAAATTAATATTTTTTTCATAAATCCCCCTATTCAATTTTTTCCAGTTCTTTTAATATTTCTCTTTTTGCCAGATTAAATTTTTCATAAGATGTATCTAAAAATGTGTCATAAACAAAAATGTGAAATTTTGTCTCTTTTAGTTTTAAAATAGCATTTTCATTAAAAAATAATTTATTTTTCAATTCTTCTCTTTTCTTTTCATCTAATTTTTCAAGAAGCAAACAGAAATACGCAGCATCTTCATTTCCATCTCTTAGGC
>JAMWDI010000003.1 GCA_023819375.1 Candidatus Omnitrophota bacterium | reverse complement strand
TAACTGAACTCTTTAACCTTGTTATCTTAAATGTCTTTGGATCTATATCCGCACTATATCCATCGTGAGGTTGACCATAATGATATTTAACCCTTGAATATTCAAATTCATCCCAGTATATTCCATCTGCTCCATAAACATCAAGTAATATGTCTATAAGTTTTTCTAATGTTTTTCCAAATGAATTTTCAAGTGTTGGGAAAAATATAGGATATATTGGCTCTCCATAATCTGCCTGTGTTCCATCTGGTAAAAGTGTTATTGCATCTTTATATTTCTCTTTTGCATTGGATGTTGTATCTATGAAACTATGAAAATATGGCAATATTTTTCCATTAGGATATGCTTTTTTTATTCTTTCAATTATTGATTTTACAAAATCTATATTTGTCTGTTGAAAATAAAGTGATTTATTTTGAGTATCTATTCCACTTGCTGTTCTATTAAAAGGAAAAGTTATAAAGTATGCATTTTTATTTGTGAAATATTTTCTCATTTCTTCTTCTGACATATCTGAAGTAGCAAGAATAGAAGTATTAAATCTGGCCATAAGAGTTTCTTTATCCTTTTCATGATATGCCTTTGTCCTTGAAGTAAAAAAACAAAAACTCCCAGGAATAGTAAAATTTGTATCAAAAAATCTTCTTATAGCATTAATAATTGAAAAATAACCTTTATCTTCTCTTACAAATATCGCCCATCTTGCTGTATATTCTGTATTCGGCCTTATTACTAATTCATTATCTCCTATACCATATATACTCCCTGATACAAAATTCTGAACATGAACCCTAAATACATCACTTAATGGTAAAAGCCCTATTGAACCCGTCTCTGTTATTACTATCGTCGTTGGATTCGCTGGCTCATTTGATACACCCCTCTTTAAATATATCCTTAATCCACCTAAATAATGCTCTTTTGCATCTGGTATCTCTACTTTATGTCTTATCATTACAGGTATTAACTCATCTTTCTTATTCTTTATCTTATCTATCACCTCTATGCACTCTTTATGTCTCTTGATGCTCCTTTCTATCTCATAATATTCTGTCTCTCCCTTTATCTTATCCTTCTCTATCTTTACATTCTTTAAGTTCTCTATCCTGTCTTTGTCTAATCTCGCCCATATCCCTTCTGGTATTGAAAACTCACTTGTTATTATGTATTGGCTCCCTTTTAATTCAACTCTTATCGCTCCTGTCTCCTTTATCTCTACTTTATAGTCAATCTGCTTTACTTCTTTCGGCTCTATATAAACTAAATCCTGTGAAAATATAAAACCGCTTATTAAAATCAAAAACATTATCATTCTTTTCATATCTCTCCTTTTTTATTTCTCTATTACTTTTAAATCCTTTATTATTAATGCTCTCAATTGTGATTTATTTTGAATCTTCACTTTATTTTCTCCATCTTTTAAAATGTCTGTTATGTCAAATTTATATGTATATGGGTCATTCTCTGGAATATCTACTGGAAAATATGGATTGTCTTCTGGAGGAAAGATAAAATGGGATGAGTAATAAACTGTAAAGACATCATTACCAGTTGAACATATTCTTCCATCTGCCATTGTAAATTTATCTTTCCTATTAATCACTCTATCAAATTTCAATCTCTCTTCATTAATAAAAATGACAAGAGCAGGATTGTGTCCACCAATACCTGCATTTTTAGAGAGTGTTTCTAATCTACATTTAAGTTCAATAATATATTTCTTATCCTCTTTCTTTTTTACATTAAAATAGTAAATTTTTTCTTCATTAACATCTATTCTTTCCTCTCCCATTGTCAAATTCATTTCTCCTTCTTTTATAAGAACTTTTTTTTCTGGATAGGTTTTCCTGTAAATTTTTCCTTCATAGTCTTCTATTTCAAAAAGATAATCTACAAGAGGCAATATTTCAATTTCATCTTCATAATGATTTACTCCTTTCTTTATGTTTTCAGTATCTTTTATTAAATCGGTTCCGCTGTAAATCCTTATTCTTTTCAAGTTTTTTCCACTTACTTCAAATTTTGTTTTAATCTTATCTACAATCGTCAAAAATATATCGTCATAATAAATTTCCCCTTCTTGATTATAATATATGCAGTAAAGTATGATATTCTTTATATCCTTGGGAATTTCATATTTAAACTTCAACTCTTCAAAATTATAAATGCCTTTTGGTATTGATAATCCAGGGATATAAATGTTCGTCCCATCTGTAAAAAATGCTTTTATAGAAATTCCTATATTACCACCTTCGTGAATCGTTCCTTTTGTTTTTATTCTATAACTTAAATATAGATATTTACCCTTATTTATTGGCGGTTCAAAATCAATTCTTTGATATATTCCAGTATTAAAGTTTCTTTTTCCGGTAATTTTAAAACTATAATTTCCAGAATATTTTTCTTTCTCTGTTCTCCCTGTTCCTTCAGATATTTTTGCTGCTTGGGACTTTCCATCTACGTATTCATTTGAATATACAGACCATCCATAATCTTCTTCAAAAGAGGGGTTTTTTACATAATTTTTAATTTTAAACAAATTTTGATCTATCTCTATTTTAAAGTTTACATCGGAAAAAGAGAAAAAATTCACGAAAAAGAGAATTGCTGAAATTTCAATTTTAAATATTTTAAAATTTTGTATCATTTTTCTTATTTTTTACTTTAAAAATTTTAGTACAAAAGTTAATTTTTTCAATTAAAATTTTTATAAAATATTGACTTTTTAAAATTCTATTTTATAATTTAAATGATGAAATTAGTCCATGTTGCAGAAATAAGAGGGGAAAACTGGACAGGATTTGATCTTCATTATCACTCTGATATATGGCAAATTGATTTTTATCTTAAAGGGAAAGGAAGGTATTTACTTGATGATCATTGGGAAAGAATTGAAAAAAATTGTTTATTTATAATACCTCCATATAAACGACATAAAGCAGAAAAAGATTTTGATAATAGAGTTTTTATGAATAATTACAGTATGAAAATAGTTTTTGATGAAAATGAAGTTAAAAAATTTCTATTACCTAAAATTGCACTAAAGATACTTTTACAAAATGTGAAAGAAAGCGAAAAAATAAAATTTTGTTTCAAAAATATCCTTGGTTATTACATACTTGAGAGAAGAAATAAAGTAGAAAAATTTTTGATTCTCTTTTTGAAAACTTTAACTGAAATTTTGAAAAATCTTAATAATTATCAAAGGGACAAAATCAACCATATTAATGAATTACTTGAGACAAACTATGATAAAAAAATAACCCTTTCTTTTATAGGACAATTTGTTAATCTAAATCCTCAATATCTCTGCCGGAGGTATAAAAATTTAACTGGACAAAATATTTTTGATTATTTGAATAAAATAAGAATGAAAAAGGCAAATGAATTTTTAAAAAATCAAAACTTATCCATTAAGGAAATTGCTCGCTTATGTGGATTTAAAAATGTATATTATTTTACAAAAAAATTTAAGGAGTATTATAAAATCACACCTGGAAAATATAGAAAAAAATTAAAACCTATATCTTCATCCAAAGCTCTTTGCCTCTTTTAACACCTTCAAGTGCTTTAATATGGTTTTCAAGCCATTCCTTAACAGTTGGACGCCATACTGTCTGTAAAAAGCCAAGTAAATTTTCTGAGGATATATTTTTCTTACAAAATTCAACTGTCTTTTCAAAATTTTCAAAATGTGCATGATTACTTCCTGTTGGTATTTGTTTATATCCATACTTATCAAGTTTTAAATAGGCATTTAAATATACACTAATTTTTTCGTTATTCAGATCAAAATCTAATCCATAATACCAATTGCTTTGAATAACATCTTTAGGCATTTTCTCAACAAATTCATTTTCATGTCTCCACAGGTAATCACTCCAAACCCAAGGCCTTACTTTCTTCTTTTTAACTTCATTTATTAAAAAATAAAGATCATTCCACCATAAATCTCCATGTCTTACCACAGCATATAAAAGTCCTTTCTGGTGTTCATATGTTTCTTCATCCATTCCAAGATGAAAAAATTTAGGTTTGTCAAATATATCAATAACTTCACTTATTAAATCACTGCATACTTTATAATAAATATCAGTTGAAACCATTCTTGAATATTTTCCAAGCCAAACATCATGTGCAGTTGAAAAATTTAGTTTTGGAACTGGTTCTATGCCTAAATCTCTAATTCTTTTTAATTTATTTTTAAATTTTTCAACACTCCAAGAACCTTCAATAGCAAGTTCAGGATGACTTTCATATTTAAGCCCCTCTCCTAAATCTATAACAAGTAAATTTACTCCATATTCTGGTAATTTCTCAACAATATAGTCCCAAACGTCCTCTTTGCATCTTAATTTTGTTCTTGGAAGATAATCTATTTTTTCATCTGGATGAACTCTATGTTCTGGCCCATGATCTTCCCACATATTATAACCGAGATGAATTAAATAACCCCACAACATTTTTTCTCCTTTTTTAAATTTGATATAAATTAAAAAATTTTACAAAAAAAATTGCAAGATTGGAAAAAAAATTGTTTGCAAAATGAATTCCAATACATATCCATAAATTTTCTGTTTTCTCAAATATATATGCGAGAAAGATACCCAAAAGAAAAATTCCATGAAAAACAAAAATATCACCATGAAGCAAGGAGAAAATTAAAGAACTTATAAATATAGAAAAAGGAACTGAAAATCTTGATTTAAAGGCAGAATAAAGAAATCCTCTAAAAATTATTTCCTCAAAAAATGGTGCAACAATAGAAGATAAAAAGAAAAGAAAAACTAAAATTGGTATTGACTTTATTTTCAAATAAAGAAAAATAATCTTTTGAGGAGATGGTTCTATTTTTGCTTTTTTAAATATATAAAAAATGAAAAGAGTTAAAACTGATAGAATAGGAATGAGAAAAAAATAAAGTAAAATTCCTATCAAAAAACTTCTTTTGAATTCTCTTTTGAAAAGTGAAATAAAATAAAAGGTATAGGAATGAAATAGATATAAAATAATTCCAAGTTCAACCAAAAAAGTTAAAATTCCAGAAAAGACAACTTCTTGTTCTAATGTTTTAAACTTGATTTTAATTAGAGATGAAATAGAAGCAAGAAATGTTAGAAAAAGAATTAAAAATAGGACTTTATAGAGGTTTAAAAAATCATTCTCCAATAATTTTTGTTTCCTCATCAAGATATATTCCTCTCAAGTTCATTTCAAGAGTGTGAGGAGATGGAGAAACAGAAAATCCTACCTCAGGGGTAATAATATCATTTTGAATTAGTTGAACAAGATGTTTATTGAAGGTAAGCATACCTTCTTCTTTATCTGCTGACATTGCTGAATATAATTTATTCAATTTGTTATCCTGAATTAGTTTTGAAATCATTGGAGTAACTATCATAATCTCACAAACAGGAACAAGACCTGAATTGTCCTTTTTGGGAACAAGTTTTTGACATATTGTTGCTTTTAAATGATAGGAAAGAATTTTTCTAACCTGTTCATGCTGACTTGAAGGGAAAAAATCCAGTATTCTTGTAATTGTTGTTATAGTATCAATTGTATGTAAAGTTGAAAAAACAAGGTGGCCTGTTTCACAAGCACTTATTGCTGCCTGAAAAGTATCAACATCTCTTAATTCACCAATTAAAATTATATCTGGATCTTCTCTTAACACATGTTTTAAAGCAGAAGCAAATGATAAAGTGTCTATTCCAACTTCTCTTTGGTTTATAATTGATTTTTTATCTGTATATAGATATTCTATAGGATCTTCAATTGTAACTATATGTTTAACTTTTTCGTTATTTATTATTTCTATCATAGAAGCAAGCGTTGTAGATTTCCCACAACCAGTTGGTCCAGTAACAAGAACAAGTCCTTCTTCATAAAGAGCAATTTTTCTTATAACTGGAGGCAAATTAAGTTCTTCTAATGTAGGAATTCTGTCTTTTATTCTTCTTAATACCAACCCAGGATATCCTCTTTGCCAAAATGCATTTACTCTATATCTTCCTACTTCTGGATTATCATAGGCAAAGTCAGATTCCTTCTCTTTTTTAAAAGTTTCTTTTTCGTCTTCAGGCATAATTATATCAATAATTTTCCACAGGTATTCTTTTGTTAAGGGACTTTCCCATTCTTCTACTTCAAAGAGTTCGCCTCTTATTCTCAAAACTGGTTTTCTACCACATTTAAGATGTAAATCAGATGCATCTTTTTCTTTCATTAATTTTAGAAGAGAAAAAAAATCATTCATTTTTTATACCTTTTTTACTTTTTATTTTCTGAATATACTCTTCTATCGCTATTTGAATCAAATTTTCATCTTTTTTGACTTCAATTTTAGGAACAGCACCAGCCATTAATTCATGACATCTCTTGGCTATTTCCATTATTACATCGTAGATATTTTCTTCCTTATCAATAAGATCAAGAAGTTTTAAATTTCTGTTTCCCATTTTTTTAAACCAGTTTTATCATTACTTTTTCAGCACTATCTCCCCTTCTAAAACCAATTTTATATATTTGTGTATATCCTCCGTTTCTATCAACATATTTCTTGGAAATATCAATTATTTTCTTTACAGTTTGAGGATGATTTAAAAATTGATTTATTCTTCTATAATCCGCAAGTGTTCCTCTTTTAGCAAGTGTTATCAATCTCTCAACAATTCTCCTTAATTGTTTTGCTTTAGCATTTGTTGTAATAATTTTTTGATTTTGAAAAAAACTAATAGTCATATTTCTCATAAGTGCTTTTCTGTGTGATTTATTTCTTCCAAGTTTTTTAACATCTCTTTTATGCCTCATTTTTTCTCCCTTTTCTCTTCAGCAAGTTCTGCAAAAGTTTTTAATTTATATCCTCTCTTTTCAAGAGCCTGTTCTATTTCTTCTATTGATTTTTTCCCAAGATTTTTCATTTCTTCTAATCTTTCTTTTGGTGTATTTAAAAGATCTCTTAATGTTTTTATTCCTCTATTTTCAAGAGCATTATTTATTCTTGTAGAAAGTTTTAAATCTGTTATTGGAATATCAAGTTCATCCTTAACTTCTTCTTTTTCCTCAGCAACAACTTCCTTTTCACCAATTTCCTGATTTGCAAAAATAAGTTGAAATTCTTTACTTAAAAGTTCACAGGCATATTTTACACTATCATATGGCGTTACTGCTCCTGTTGTCCACACCTCAAGAATAAGTTTTTCATAATCTACAAACTGTTCAACTCTTGTATTTTCAACATGAAATGTCACTTTCCTTACAGGAGAATAAAGACCATCTATAAGAATTGTTCCTATAGGAACATTTTTTAACATAAGTTTCATTTTTTCAACAGGAAGATAACCAAATCCCTTTGTAATTTCAAGTTCAAATTTATACTTTTTATCAGGATTTACAGTCGCTATATGAAGATCTTTATTTATCACTTCAACAGAACCATCATTTATCAAATCGCCAGCACAAATTTCATCTTTACCTTCAATTTCAACAACTACTAAATGGGGATATTCTTTTATAATTGGTTTCAAAGCAATTTGTTTTATATTAAGAACAATATCCACAACATCTTCTTTCATTCCTTCAACATGTGTAAATTCATGCAAAACCCCATCTATTCTAAGTCCAGTAATTGCAACACCTTCAATTGAAGAAAGCAAAACTCTTCTTAAAGCATTACCAATTGTAACTCCATATCCTCTCTCAAGAGGTTCAATTATTAATTTTCCATAATTTTCCCTATAAGTTTCTTTTTCCCATACAAATTTTGAAGGAAAAACAAATTTTTTCATTTTCCACCTCTCTTAATTTTATTTAGAATAAAAATTCACAATTAATTGTTCATCAACAGGGATTGAAACTTCATCTCTTGTTGGATATCTCAAAATTTCAATTTTTAAATTTTCTTTGTCAACTTTCATAAATGAAGGAATTGGTCGTGATTTATAATCTTCAATACACTCTTTCACAATTTTAACACATTTACTTGTAGGCTTTAGTTGAATAATGTCTCCTACTTCAACTAAATAACCTGGTCTATCATTTTTTCTCCCATTTACAAGTATATGACCATGATTTATAAGTTGTTTAGCCATTCTTCTTGAATAAACCCAATTGGCTCTATAAATTACATTATCAAGTCTTCTTTCAAGTAACTGCAAAAGAACTTCTCCTGTGACTCCTTTATGCTTTTTGGCTATTTCAAAATATCTTCTGAACTGTCTTTCTAAAACTCCATAATAAATTTTAACTTTATTCTTTTCCCTTAATTGCATTCCATATTCTGAAAGTTTTTTGGGTTTAATTAAACGTATCTTTTTTCTTCTCGGATCCACAGCACATTTATCACTTTCACATCTTTTACCTTTAAGATAGAGTTTAATCCCATATTTTCTACATACCTTACATAAAGGTTTCATATATTTCGCCATTTTCTTTATCCTCCTTCTTAAACTCTCCTTCTTTTAGGTGGTCTACAACCATTATGTGGTATTGGAGTTACATCTTTTATTGAAACAACATTTAAACCTGCGCTTTGTAAAGCCCTTATTGCTGTCTCTCTTCCAGGACCTGGTCCTTTAACTCTAACATCTACTTCCTTCATATTTAAAAGTGCCTGTGCTTTTTTGGCAACACTTTCTGCTGCAAGTTGTGCTGCAAAAGGAGTTCCTTTTCTTGTACCTTTAAAACCAACAGTCCCAGCACTTCCCCAAAGTAAGACATGTCCTTCTTGATCTGTTATAGTTATAATTGTATTATTAAATGTAGCCTTAATATGTGCAATCCCACGCGGGACGTTCATCTTCTTTTTTCTTTTTTTAACATATTTCCTTGCCATTTTACCTCCTCATTGCTGTTTTTCTTCCTTTAATTTCTGCCTTAATGCTTTTCTTGCTGCTTTATCTCTTATAACACCAACAGTTTTTCTTGGCCCTTTTCTAGTCCTTGCATTTGTTCTAGTTCTTTGTCCTCTCACTGGTAAAGAAAGTTTATGTCTTATTCCTCTATAACAATTTATATCTATCAGTCTTCTTATATTTTGAGCAATTTCCTGTCTTAAATCACCTTCTATTTTGTAATTTTTCTGAATAAAAGAAGTTATCCTTCCAAGTTCCTCTTCTGTTAATTCCTTCACTCTTTTTTCACCATCTATACCTGTATTTTTAACTATTTCCATTGCTCTTGCGTCTCCAATTCCATAGATATATCTTAAAGCAATCTTAACTTTTTTATTATCTGGAATTTCAACGCCAAGTATTCTTGCCATAATTTACCTCCTTAACCTTGTCTTTGTTTATGTTTTGGACCATCCTGTGGATTACTACATATAACCCTTACAACTCCTTTTCTTCTTATAATTTTACATTTTGGACATATTTTTTTAACAGATGCTCTTACTTTCATTTTTTACTCCTTTACAATCTTTTAATAATTCTTCCTCTTTTAAGATCATATGGAGAAATTTCAACAATAACTTTATCGCCTGGAACTATTTTTATATAATTCATTCTCATTTTTCCACATAAATGCGCAATAACTGTATGTCCATTTTCAAGTTCTACTTCAAAGTTTGTTGCTGGCAAAACTTTTTTTATTACTCCTTCAAATGTAATTTTTTCTTCTTTTCCCATTTTCAACCCAGTATTTCATATCCATCTTTTTTAACTAAAACACAATTTTCATAATGTGATGAATATTTTCTGTCTTTTGTTACTGCAGTCCATCCATCTTCAAGTATTTCTGTTTCTCCAGTTCCTTCCGCTATCATTGGTTCTATCGCTATAATTTGATTTTCGTATAAAATATCTCCTTCTCCTCTCTTCCCAAAGTTTGGAATTTCGGGTCTTTCATGTAATTTTTTCCCTATTCCATGACCTGCAAAATCTCTAACAACTGAAAAACCATATTTTTGTACAAAATTTTCAATTACAAATCCAATATTACCAGTTTTTGAACCTGCATATACTTCTTTTAATGCTTTTTTAAACGCTTTTCTTGCTACTTCTATTAATTTTATATATTTTACCTCAACTTTGCCAACAGGAAAAGTATCGGCACAATCACCATAATACCCTTTATAAATCACTCCGACATCTAAACTGACTATATCTCCTTCTTTTAATATTTTACCAATTTTAGGCAATCCGTGAACAACTTCATAGTTAACTGATATGCATATATTAGCAGGGTACCCATTATAACCCTTAAAAGCAGAAACTACTTTTTTCGTTTTCATAAGTTCTATGCTTTTTAATTCAAGTTCATAAGTTGAAATACCATCACATAGAAGTTCCTTTAATTCTTCTATTATCTCCCTTGCCTTTTTACAGGCAGTTCTAACCATCTCTATTTCCTTTTTATCAAGCATCTTCTTCAATTTTTAAAATATTTGAAATAGTTTCCTCTAATTTCCCATCACCAGGAACAACAAAAAATTTTCTTCTATTTCTATAATAATCCAATAATGGAGATGTAACACTATGATAGACTTTCAATCTATTTCTTACAACATCTTCTTTATCGTCCTCTCTCTGAACTAATTTACCACCACATTTGTCACAAATTCCGTTTACTTTTGGAGGAATATTTATTAAATGATATATGGCACCACAATTTTCACATATTCTTCTATTTGAAAGTCTATTAACAAGAAATTCATCATCAGCAGTTAAATAAATTACTTTAACATTTTCCTTATTTATAAAATTTTCAAGAATTTCTGCTTGATTTATATTTCTTGGAAAACCATCAAGTATAAAGCCATTTTTACAGTCATCTTCTCTTATTCTCTCTACCAAAACAGAAACAACAATATCATCAGGAACAAGGTATCCATTTTCCATATATTCTTTTGCTTTCAAACCCAATTCTGTTTTCTTTTTTATATGTTCTCTTAATAAGTCTCCTGTTGAAATAAGAGGTATTCTTAATATTTCACTTAATTTTTCTCCCACTGTTCCCTTTCCAACTCCTGGAGGCCCAAGTAAAATTAAAATTTTTTTCATTTTATCTTGCCTTTTTTAATAAATCCTTCATAATGTCTCAAAAGTAGATGTGCTTCAATCTGTCTAATGGTTTCAATAAGAACAGAAACAACTATAAGAAGTCCAATTCCTCCAAAGATGTTTGCTACAATATATGGAATTTTTTTATAAATGTGTCTTATAATATAAGGGAAAAGAGCAATACCTGCAAGCATTAGAGAACCTGGTAATGTTAATCTATTGACAATTCTTTCAAGATATAAAGCAGTTGATTTTCCAGGTCTTATACCTTGAATAAATCCACCATATTTTTGTAAGTCCTCTGCAATATTATCTGGGTTAAAGATAATTCCAGCATAAAAATAACAAAAGAAAATTGTCAATCCTGCATAAAGAATCATACCCCATATTCCTTCTGGATTTAAAATTGTCGCCATTTTAATTAAAAATTTATTTTCAGTAAAAGAAAGAATTGTTGCTGGAAAAGTTAAAATTGCAATTGCAAAAATTAAAGGTAAAACCCCACCTTGATTTAACTTAATTGGTAAATATGTTGCTTGTCCACCATATATTCTTTTTCCAATTACCCTTTTTGCATATTGTATTGGTATTCTTCTTTCACTCTCATTAACAATTATTGCTGCTGCAACTACTCCAAAAATTAAAGCACAAAGAATTATAACAACTAAAAAATTGACTTCACCTGAAACAACAAGTCCAGCCATTCTATGAAAGGCTACCGGCATCCTAGAAATAATACTTGTGGTTATGATAAGAGAAATACCATTTCCTATTCCTTTCTCTGTTATCTGTTCTCCGAGATACATAAGAAAAACAGTTCCAGCAGTTAAAGTTAAAGTTGTAACTACTCTGAATAACCATCCTGGATTTGCAACTATCACTACGCCACCAAAATGTTCAGGATTTTCAAGTAAAATACTTACCGCCATCCCCTGAAAAATGCATAAACCAACTGTGCCAATTCTTGTAAGTTGTGTAAGTTTTCTTCTTCCTTCAACTCCACTTCTTAACATATTTTCAAAATATGGAACTATAGAAGCAAGAAGTTCTAAAACAATTGAAACACTTATATATGGCATAATCCCAAGAGCAAAAATTGTTGCCTGACTTAATGCCCCTCCTGAAAAAAGATCGGCAAGAGCAAATAAAGTATTTCCTGAGCCTTCAAAAATTTTAGCAAGTTCTTTACCATTAATTCCTGGGACAGGAATATAACAACCAAATCTATAAACTGTTAAAAGCAAAATAGTAATTCCTATTCTTCTTTTTAAATCAGGTATTTTAAAAGTATCTCTAAAACCTTCAAACATTTTATTTATCCTTTATCAAATTAGCAACCCCTCCAACTTTTTCAATTTTCTCTTTTGCTTTTTTAGAAAAATGATGAGCAAAAAATATAAGTTTTTTTGTTAAAGTACCTTCGCCAAGAATTCTAACAAATTCTCCTTTTTTAATAAGTCCTTTATTTTTTAAAGTTTCTGGATTTACTTCTTCTCCTTCATTAAATTTTTTTTCTATCTGTCCTAAATTAACTATTTCTATTTTATATGGTTTTAAATGAGTAAAGCCTCTTTTTGGCAATCTTCTTACAAGAGGCATCTGGCCACCTTCAAAATTAAATGGTAACCTATAACCACTTCTTGCTTTATGTCCTTTATGACCTCTTGTTGAAGTTCCACCATGCCCTGACGAATCACCTCTCCCAAGCCGTTTTTTCTTATGTTTAGCTCCTTTAGGTGGTTTCAACTGATGAAGTTTCATCTTCTTCTCCTTTAATTTTTATTTTTTGTAATGCTTTAACTGTTGCATTAAGAACATTTATTGGATTTGTTGAACCAAGACATTTACATATGATATCCCTTATACCACAAACATCTAAAAATGCTCTTATTGTTCTCCCTGCAACCATACCATGACCTTTACTTGCAGGTTTTAAAATGACTTTAGAAGCGCCAAATTTACTTTCTACACTGTGCGGTATAGTTGAACCTTTTAATGGAACTTCTATCATATTCTTTCTTGCCTGTTCAATACCTTTTCTTATTGCCTCTGGAACTTCGTTTGCTTTACCAACACCAAATCCCGCTTTCCCTTTTCCATTACCAACAACTACAACTGCTCTAAAACTTAAATTTTTGCCACCTTTAGTAACTTTTGTAACTCTCCTAATTTCAATAACAATCTGTTTTTCTTCAACTCCCTCCATTAAAGTTTCTTTTTCTAAAATTTTAGACCTCCTTTTCTTGCAGATTCAGCAAGTGCTTTTACTCTACCAGTATATTTATAACCTCCTCTATCAAAAACTACTTTTTCAATACCAAGTTCTAATGCTTTTTTGGCAACAATTTCACCAACAATTTCTGCTCCTTTAACGTTTCCACCATGTACACCCTTTAAATCCTTGGTTCTTTCTTTAAACTCTTTTGATAAACTTGAAACTGTTGTAATTACTCTGTTAGGAACAACTGTATCATCTATCAAAGATGCATATATATGTTTCAAACTTCTGAAGACACATAATCTCGGTCTCTCAGGTGTTCCTTTCACTTTTTTCCTTACTCTCAAATGTCTTCTTTTTCTTCTTTCCTCTTTTGTCAATTTCATTTTGTTGCTCCTACTGCTGCTTTTCCTGGTTTCAATCTTACATATTCTCCTCTATATCTTATTCCTTTTCCTTTATATGAATCAGGTGGACAAATTCTCCTTATTGTTGCAGCAAATTCTCCCACTTTTTGTTTATCCGCTCCTCTAACAAAAATTACAGTATTTTTACTTACTTCAACTTTTATACCTTCTGGTATCTCTACTTCTACTGGATGAGTAAATCCAAGTGTAAGAATAAGCCTGTTCCCCTTAACTTCTCCTTTGTAACCAACTCCATGAATTTCAAGTATTTTTTCATAACCCTCAGTTACACCTTTTACCATATTAAAAATTAAACTTCTCAAAAGTCCATGTAGTTGATCTGTTTTTCTATATAATTTTTTGTTTTTTGGATCTACTTCATTCCTAACAAAAATTTTTTTATCTTCTATAACAACACTTAAATTAGGAAATATTTTTTGTGAAAGTTTGCCATTTTTTCCTTCAACATAAATAATGCCATTTTCAATTTTTACATTTACTCCTTCTGGAATTTCAACTGGCTTTTTACCTAATCTTGCCATTTTTGGTCCTTTTTACCAGACATAAAATAACAATTCTCCACCAATTCCAAGTTCTTTGGCTTTTTTGTTACTCATCACGCCTTTTGAAGTTGTTAAAACTGCAATACCATAATTATTTTTTATAACTGGTATCTTATCCTTTGAAACATAAATTCTTCTTCCAGGTGTACTTATTTTTTTTATTTCTGTTATTGCCTTTCTTTTACCATAATAAAGTAGATAAACTCTCAAGATTTTTTTTGAATTTTCTTGAATTACTTCATAATCTTTTATATATTTTTCTTCTTTTAAAACTTTCAATATTTCTTCTTTAAACTTACTATAAGGAACATCTACATAAGTTTTTGAAACAGCATTTGCATTTCTAATCCTTGTAAGCATATCTGCAATTGGATCAGTCATTGTCATAGATTCCTCCTTTACCAACTTGCCTTTTTTACTCCTGGTATTTCACCCTTTCCAGCAAGTTCTCTAAAACATATTCTACATATTCCAAATTTCCTCAAATAACCTCTTGGTCTTCCACATCTCCAGCATCTATTTCTTTTTCTTACTTTATATTTCGGCTCTTTTTTCATCTTTTCAAAAAAACATTTTCTCGCCAACTTAACCCTCCCTTATGGGTAAACCAATTTCTTTGAGAAGTGCAATTGTTTCTTCTGGTGTTTTTGCTGAAGTTACTATTGTTACATTCATACCTTGAACTTTATATATTGTATTATAATCAACTTCTGGGAATATAACATGTTCTTTTATCCCTATAGTATATGAACCTCTCCCATCAACAGAACTTTTTGGTAAACCTTCAAAATCTCTTATCCTTGGTAAAGCAACTGTTATTAATCTATCAAGAAATTCATACATTCTATTCCCTCTTAAAGTTACCATAACCCCAACAATGTTCCCTTTCCTTACATTGAAACCTGCTATTGATTTCTTTGCTTTTGTCAAAACTGCTTTTTGTCCAGCAATTAAAGTTAATTCTCTTTGAGCCGCCTCAACTGCTTTTGCGTCTTTTCCATCTCTTCCAATTCCCATATTCAAAACTATTTTTAAAATTTTTGGAACCTGTAATTTATTTTTGTATTTAAATTTTTCCATCAATTTTGGAATAACTTCCTCTTTATACAATTTTTTCAATCTTGGTTCCTCCATAACTATTTCTCCTTCTCCTCAACAACTTCTTTACATTTTTTACAATATCTTACCTTTGTTCCATCTTCAAGAAACCTAATACCTAATCTTGTCGGTTTGCTACATTTCAAACAGAAATAATTTACATTTGAAATTGAAATTGGTTTCTCAACTAAAATTATTCCACCTTGTTTATCAACAGATCTGGGTTTCATATGTTTCTTAACAAAATTTACACCTTCAACAAGGACTCTTCCTTCTTCTCTAAAGATCTTTAAAATTCTGCCTTTTTTCCCTTTATCTTTACCTTTAATTACCTGAACAATATCACCCTTTTTTAATTTATATTTCATTTTATAGAACCTCCGGCGCAAGAGAAATTATCTTTGTAAAGTTTTTCTCTCTCAATTCTCTCGGAACAGGCCCAAAAACTCTTGTTCCTCTCGGATTTCCTTCATTATCTATTATAACTGCAGAATTGTGATCAAATCTTATTACAGAGCCATCCTTTCTTTTTATTTCTTTTTTTGTTCTAACAATAACTGCTTTTACTTTTTCTTTCTTTTTCACTATACCATCAGGAATTGCATCTTTAACACTACAAACAACAATATCTCCTACATAAGCATATCTTTTTTTAGAACTACCAATAAATCCTATAACCATTATTTTTTTAGCCCCTGTATTATCAGCCACTTGAAGCATTGTTCTCAGTTGTACCACTTGGCTCTCCTTCTTTTTTCACCTTTTCTAAAATATCTTCTTTCCTGCCCAAAATTTCAAGAATTTTCCATCTTTTATGTCTACTCAATGGTCTTGTTTGAATAATTCTTACTATATCTCCTACTTTTGTAGCATTATCTTCATCATGTGCCATAAATTTTCTTCTCTTCCTAATTGTTTTTTTATAAAGTGGATGTTGTGTCATAAACTCAACCATAACAACTCTTGTCTTATCCATCTTATCACTGACAACAACTCCAATTTTTTCTATATATTTTTTCATTTTTTAACCCCTAATTCTCTTTCTCTTAAAATAGTTTTTAATCGCGCAATATCTTTTTTTATTTCTTTAATTTGTGAATAGTTTTTCAACTGCCCTATAAGCAGTTGATTTTTTAATTCATAAAGTTTCCTTTTAAGTTCTAAAATTTTATTTTCTATCTCTTCTTTTGACGCTTCTCTCCATTTTTTAATTTCTTCCTTTTTCATTGATTTTACCCTTTTAAAAGACAAAAAATTATTATAACATAGTTTTAAAATAATTGCAAAAATTAACTAATTAAAGAACGAGAAACAATCTTTGATTTAAATGGAATTTTATGAGATGCTCTTCTTAAGGCTTCTTTTGCAAGTTCTTCTGAAACACCAGATATTTCAAAAATTATTCTTCCAGGGAGAACAACAGCAACCCATTTTTCAACATCTCCTTTTCCTTTCCCCATTCTGCTTTCTGCTGGTTTTTTAGTAACAGGTTTATCAGGAAAAACTCTTATCCACAATTTTCCTCTTGATTTCAAATAATGAGTTATAGCAATTCTTGCTGCTTCTATTTGTTGAGCAGTAAGCCAACCAGGTTCAAGAATTTTCAATCCATATTCACCATAAAAAAGTTTATTACCTCTACTTGCTTGTCCCTTTGTTCTGCCTCTTTGCATTTTTCTATATTTAACTCTTTTGGGCATCAACGGCATCCTTTTCCTCCTTTTCTTCTAATATTTCTCCAAGATAGACCCAAACTTTCACTCCAACTGTTCCACTTCTTAAAAAGGCAGTAGATGTAGCATAATCAATTTTTGCTCTCAATGTATGTAAAGGAACCTTTCCAACAATATATTGTTCACTTCTCGCAATTTCAACTCCACCTATTCTACCAGAAATTCTAACTTTTACGCCTTTTGCTCCTGATTGTATTGCAAGATCCATTGCTTTTTTTATTGCTTGTCTGTGTGGCACTCTCTTTTCCAACTGCAATACTATTGAATCTGCAAGAAATTGTGCAGAAAGTCCAGGAGGATTAACTTCTATACAATCAATGGTAATTTGTTTTTTAAACATTTCGTATAATTCATCTCTTAAACGATTTATTTCTGCCCCTCTTCTTCCAAGAACAACTCCCGGCCTTGGTGTGTAAATTCTTATTCTGATTTTATCTGTTTTTTCAATTTCTATTTTTGAAATAGATCCTCTCGGATATCTCTTTTTTATGTAATCTCTTATCAAAATATCCTCTTTAAGCATCTCTTTAAATTCTTTTTTATTAGCAAACCAATTACTTCTCCAGTTTTCAACAATTCCTATTCTTAAGCCAATAGGATTAACCTTCTGTCCCATTTATTTTTCTCCTTTACTTTCAAGAATTACTTTTATATGGGATGTTCTCTTTCTTACCATCACTGCTCTACCCATTGGTGCGGCTCTATATCTTTTAAGCATTGGACCACCATCAACTATTATATTTTTTATTTTCCATTCAACTCCCTCTGCTTTCTGTTTACCATTATTTTCTGCACTTTTTATAACTTTTTCAAGAATTCTTGCTCCTTTTTTAGGCAGATTCTTCAAAATACCAATTGCATCATTTACCTCTTTCCCTTTTACAAGTTCAATTATTGTTCTTAATTTTCTTGGACTAATTCTTACATATCTTGCAATTGCAGTCACTTCCATTTTCTAATCCTTTTTATTTCTTTTCTCTTGCTCTTTCAGTATGAGCACCATGGCCTCTAAAAGTTCTTGTAGGTGCAAATTCTCCAAGTCTATGACCTACCATATTTTCTGTCACATATACATTTACAAAAGTTCTTCCATTATGAACTGCAAAAGTGTGTCCAACAAATTCAGGAATAATTGTACTTGCTCTTGACCAAGTTTTTATTATCTCCTTTTTCCCTTTTTCTTTAAGTTTCATTACTTTCTCTAAAAGTTTACTATCTACATAAGGGCCTTTCTTTTTAGACCTCATTTCTTTCCCCTTCTTTGAACTATAAATTTATCAGATGGTTTCCTCTTTTTCCTTGTTTTATATCCTTTTGCAGGAACGCCTGTTGGACTTTGTGATTGATGACCCTTACCTTTTCCTTCCCCTCCTCCCATAGGATGATCAACAGGATTCATTGCAACTCCTCTAACTGTTGGTCTTATACCAAGCCACCTTGATCTTCCTGCTTTTCCTAAAGAAATATATTTATATTCAGGATTACTAACCTGTCCTATTGAAGCATAACATCTTAAATCAAATAGTCTTATTTCTCCAGATGGCAAACGAACTTGTGCATATTTTTCTCCTTTTACCATCAAAGTTGCAAATGTTCCTGCACTTCTTGCAATTTGTCCACCTTTCCCCGGGATTAATTCTATATTATAAATTTGTGTTCCTTCTGGAATATTCTTTAACGGTAATCTATTTCCAACTTTTATTTCTGCATCTTCTCCACATTTAATTCTATCACCAACTTTAAGACCAAGAGGTGCTATGATATAACTTTTTACTCCATCTGTATATGTTATAAGAGCAATTCTTGCATTTCTATTTGGATCATATTCTATACTTTTAACAATAGCCTCATATCCAATTCTTCCTTTAAAATCAATTATTCTATAAAGTCTTTTATGGCCACCACCTCTATGTCTTACAGTTATTCTTCCTGTATTATTCCTTCCACCAGTTTTTTTCAAACCAAAAACAAGTGATTTTTCTGGTTCCTTTTTTGTAATATCAGAAAAATCCTGCAAAATAGTATGTCTTTGTCCAGGAGTAACCGGTTTTAATTTACGTAATGGCAATTTTTTCTCCTTCTTTCAATTTAACAATTGCTTTTTTAAATCCTGACTTATAACCTTCAATAAAAAATCTATATCTTCTTTTTTTAGGTGGAACATTTATAACAAAAACTTTTTCCACCTTTACTTTATATATCTCCTCTATTGCTTTTTTAATCTGATTTTTATTGGCTTTGCTATCCACACAAAAAACATATTTATTTTCCTTCTCTAAAAGAGTAGATTTTTCTGTTATTATTGGATGTTTAATTATTTTATACGGATCAAACAATTTTCCCTCCTTCTAAATAAGTTTTCAAATCTTCACCAAGTTCTTCTTCAAAAATCAATCTGTCACTTTCAAGTATTTCATATGCATTTATTCTATTTATATAGTCATATTTAACGAGTGGCAAATTTCGAACCGATAGAATAAAATTTTTTCTGTCATCTGAATTTTTAAAAATGAACAAAATTTTTTCATTTTTGAAACCAACTTTTTTCAAAAAGTTGTCAAATATTTTCGTTTTAGGAATTTCTATATTTTTAAGTTTTAAAAATGCAATTTTATTTTCCATTAATTTGTCCCTTAAAGATTCTATAAGTGCTTTTCTTCTTACCTTTTTAGGCAACCGTATATAATAATCTCTCGGTTTTGGACCAAAAGCAATTCCACCATGACGCCATATTGGATTCCTGATTGAACCAACTCTTGCTCTTCCTGTTCCCTTTTGTCTCCATGGTTTTCTTCCACCACCACTAACTTCTCCTCTTGTTTTTGTTGAATGTGTTCCAAGTCTCTGATTTGCAAGATAACTTACAGTATAATAATACAAAACATCTTTATTAATTGGACCTTTTAAAATGTCGTCACTAATTTCTTTTTCACCAACAATATTTCCTTCCAAATCATAAATATTTATCTTAGCCATTTTTCACCTTCTTTGCTTTTTTAATAATCAGATACGCGTTAGAAGGTCCTGGAACGCTTCCTTTTATCATTAATATTTTTTCATCTTTTAATATTTTAACTATTTGAAGATTTTGAATTGTAACTGTTTCATTTCCCATATGCCCTGCCATTCTTCTACCTTTTGGAACTCTTTGTGGTGTTGTAGAACCTATTGAACCAGGTGCTCTGTGAGACATTGAACCATGAGTTGCAGGTCCTCCATGAAATCCATGTCTTTTTACAACTCCTTGAAATCCCTTTCCTATACTCTTGCCAGTTACATCAACAAGTTCTCCTTCTTTAAAAATATCTATTGTGATTTTATCTCCAATTTTGTAGTTGTTTATTTCTTCATTATCTACCCTAAATTCTTTTAAAATTTTTAATGGTGGTAAATTCCTTTTCTTCAAATAACCCAGTTGTGGCTTTGTTAATTTTTTTTCACTCACTTCTTCAAACCCAACTTTTAATGCTGTATAACCATCCCTTTCAGGAGTTTTTAAATCAACAACATATCCCTCTTTAAATTCAATTAAAGTAACTGGAATTACTTCTCCGTCTTCTTTAAAAATTTGTGTCATCTTCAATTTTTTACCTAAAATTCCGATAGTCATTTTACACTCCTTAACTCAACTTCATTTCAACTTCTACTCCAGCAGGTAAACTTAACTTACTTAGTTCATCAACAGTTCTTGGCGTTGGTTCAATTATATCAATCAATCTTTTATGTATCTTAAGTTCAAATTGTTCTCTACTTTTTTTATTAACATGTGGAGATCTTAAAACTGTATAAACTTCTCTTTTTGTCGGTAAAGGAACAGGTCCATTAATTCTTACTCCTGTTGCTTTTGCAATCTCTATAATTTCCTTTACCGACTTATCAAGCAATCTATGGTCATAAGATTTCAATTTTATTCTAATTTTCTTCCCTTCCATTTTTACACCTATAGAATTTTTCTTAAAATTTTTATTTTACCTTAATTTAAATTTAATGTCAAGTTTACTCAATTATTTCAGTTACAGCACCTGCACCTACTGTTTTTCCTCCTTCTCTTATAGCAAATCTCTGTCCTTTCTCAAGCGCAACAGGATATATTAATTTCACTTCCATTTCAAGATTATCACCAGGCATAACCATCTCAACCCCTTCTGGCAACTTTATCTCTCCTGTCACATCAGTGGTCCTTATATAAAACTGTGGCCTATACCCACTGAAAAACGGAGTGTGCCTACCTCCTTCCTCTTTCTTTAATACATATACCTGCGCTTTAAAATGTGTATGCGGTGTTATACTACCAGGCGCAGCTACAACCATACCCCTTTCTACCTCATCCTTCTCTATCCCTCTTAATAAAATACCTACATTGTCCCCTGCTACACCTTCATCTAACTCCTTCCTAAACATCTCAAGCCCAGTAACTACACTCTTCTTTATCTCATGACTTAAACCAACTATCTCTACCTCATCTCCTACCTTCACTCTACCCCTCTCTATCCTGCCTGTCGCTACAGTCCCTCTCCCTGTTATACTGAATACATCCTCTACAGCAAGTAAAAATGGCTTGTCTATTATCCTAACTGGCTCAGGTATGTAATTATCTATCGCATCCATTAACTCCCATATCCTACCACACCACTGACACTCCCTCTTTCCACATCCACACTCTAATACCTTTAATGCACTACCCTTTATTATGGGAATCTCATCCCCAGGAAATCCATACTTGCTTAATAACTCCCTCACCTCTAACTCAACTAACTCAACAAGCTCTGAATCCTCTACCATGTCCATCTTGTTCATAAATACTACCATATAAGGAACATCTACTTGCCTGGCTAATAATATGTGCTCTCGTGTCTGAGGCATAGGACCATCAGGCGCACTAACTACTAATATCGCTCCATCCATCTGCGCTGCACCCGTTATCATGTTCTTTATATAATCAGCATGCCCAGGACAATCTATGTGCGCATAATGCCTCTTCTCCGTCTCATACTCTATATGCGCTATGTTTATCGTTAACCCACGCTCCCTCTCCTCCGGCGCTTTGTCTATCTCCTCATACTTCATAAACTTGGCTTTGTTCGCTTTCTCTAATACTAAAGTTATCGCACTGGTTAACGTCGTCTTACCATGATCTACATGACCTATCGTACCTACATTCACATGAGGCTTGGTCCTTATAAATTTCTCCTTAGCCATATCTATACCTCCTTTTTGTTATAGAATTTAATGGGTTGTAATGCCAACTATTTTTTTAAATTCCTCCTCAGGAACAACTTCATAATAATATGGTTCCATTATAAAACTTCCACGTCCCTGTGTCAACGATCTCAACACAGTTGAATAACCAAAAACTTTTTTCAAGGCGACATTACCATTTATAATACCTGTATTTCCATGAATTTCAACATTTAAAACTTTTCCGTTTCTCATCACAAAATCATTTAATACATCACCAATAAATTCTTCAGGAGTCAATATTTCAATTCTCATAATTGGTTCAAGAATAACAGGAGCCCCATTTTTATATGCATTTTTAAAAGCAATTGAAGATGCAATTTTATATCCTATGGATGTTGAGTTTTCTTTATTATAAATAGCATCTACAAGAAAAACCTTAATGTCTATTATAGGAAATCCATAAATACCAACTTCTAAACATTCCCTTATTCCTTCTTCTATGCTTGGAATAAATTCAAGTGGCAATTTTGATTTATCAACAAGATTAAAAAATTTAAATTTTTCTCCCTTTTCCCCTGGTTCAAGTCTTAAAACAACGTACCCATAATTAAGTTTTTCACCAATAATTCCAGAAAATTCACCCACTCCTTCGCATATCTGACTAATTGTTTCTCTATAAGCAACTTCGGGTTTCCCAAGACGAACAGGTATTTTATATTCTCTTTTTAATCTTTCTACAACAATTTCTATCTGTAACTCTCCCATTCCCATAAGAATAATCTGTCCTGTCTCTTCGTCAATTTTCATTTTTAAAGTTGGATCCTCTTCAAGGATTTTTTTAAGTGTTTCATAAACTTTCTCATAATCACTTTTCACTTTTGGTTCAACTGCCGAATAAATTACAGGTTCTGGAAAATTTATTGATTCATAAATAATTGGATAATTTTCATCACAAATAGTATCTCCAGTAAATGTATTTTTTAAACCAATCAAACCAACAATTTCACCAATTGATGCTTCACTTTTTTCTGAATATTTATTTGCATGAACTTCAAGAATTTTTAAAATTTTTTCTTTTTTATCTCTTGTTGAATTTAAAACAGTTTCTCCCTTTTTAATTTTCCCTGAGTAAATTCTTGTATATAAAATTTTTCCAAAATAGATATCATTGTAAACTTTAAAAATCAGCCCTGAAAATTTTTCATCAGTCAATGGTTTTCTTGTTTCTCTTTTTCCAGTTATAGGATTTACACAAGGGATTTCTCCTCTATCAAGTGGAGAAGGCAAATAATTACATATTGCATCAAGAAGCAGAAGAACACCTTTATTTTTCAAAGCAGATCCACAAAAAGCAGGAAAGATTTTCCTTTCAAGAGTTGCCTTTCTTATTGCTTCCTTTAATAATTCTTTTGAAATTTCTTCTCCATTTAAATATTTTTCCATAATTCTTTCATCTATTTCTGCAAGTTGCTCAATCATATCTTTTCTATACTTTTCAAAAATTTCTTTAAATTCATCATCTACTTCACTTACCTCAGCATCTGTTTCAAATTCAGAATTATATTTAATAACTTTCCCCTCTACCAGATCTATCAAACCTGAAAACTCATCTTCTTTTCCTATTGGAACAACAAGTATTAATGGATTAGAATTAAGTTTCTTTTTAATATCTTCCAGTACTCTAAAAAAGTCTGCTCCAATTCTATCCATTTTATTAACAAAAATAATCCTTGGAACTTTATATTTCTCACTCTGACGCCATACAGTTTCAGACTGTGGCTGAACTCCTGCAACTGCACAAAAAATACCTATTGCTCCATCAAGAACTCTTAAAGATCTTTCAACTTCAACAGTAAAATCAACATGTCCTGGAGTATCAATTATATTTATCTTATAGCCCTTCCAAAAACAAGTAGTACATGCTGCTGTAATAGTTATGCCTCTTTCTTTTTCTAATTCCATCCAATCCATCACAGCAGTTCCTTCATCAACACTTCCTATTTTGTATGTTTTTCCTGTATAAAAAAGAAATCTCTCTGTTGTTGTAGTTTTACCTGCATCTATATGCGCTATTATCCCGATATTTCTAATTTTATCTATCATTTTTTATTCCAAAAAATAAACCCGGTTCATTTAAGAACCGGGTCAAAAAAATTTATTACCATCTATAATGTGCAAATGCTCTATTGGCTTCTGCCATTTTATGGGTATCCTCTTTCTTTTTCACACTTGGACCTTCACCTCTTGCGGCTTCTAAAATTTCGTCTACAAGACGAAGTGCCATAGGCTTTCCTTTTCTTGCCCGAGCAGATTCAACAATCCATCTAATTGCCAAAGACAAACTTCTATGGGGTGGAACTTCCATAGGTATCTGATAAGTAGCACCTCCAACTCTTCGCGGTCTTACCTCAAGTTTTGGTTTAACATTATTAAGGGCTCTTTTAAATACAACAAGAGGATCTTCTTTTGTTTTTTCTTTTATTATATCCATTGCAGTATAAAAGATTTTATAAGCAAGAGATTTTTTGCCATCCCACATTAATTTATTCACAAATTTTGCGACTTCATAATCATTATATCTAGGATCTGGTTTTATCTCTCTTTTCTCTGCTCTTTTCCTCCTTGGCATTGTTTAACCCTCCTTTTTTGTCTCTTTTGGCTTTTTAGTTCCATATTTAGATCTTGATTTTTTTCTATTTTCAACTCCACTTGCATCATATACACCTCTTACTATATGATATTTTACACCTGGTAAATCTTTAACTCTTCCTCCTCTTACAAGAACAATTGAATGTTCTTGAAGATTATGACCTATTCCTGGGATGTAAGCAATAACCTCTTTTCCATTTGTAAGACGAACTTTTGCTATTTTTCTTAAAGCAGAATTTGGTTTTTTGGGCGTCATTGTCCTTACATAAAGGCATACACCTTTTTTAAAAGGATTTTTTTCAAGAGCAGTTGACTTTGATTTCCTCTTTTTTGGCTTTCTCTTTTTTCTTATTAATTGATTTATTGTCGGCATTCTAACCTCCTATTTTGCATAAATTTTTTCTTCAACTGCTTCCTCTTTCTTTTCAATAATCCCTGTTCCTGCTGGTATTAGTCTACCAAGTATTACATTTTCTTTCAAACCCTCAAGCGTATCTTCTTTCCCTAAAACTGCTGCATCTGTAAGAACTTTCATGGTTTCTTGGAAAGAGGCAGCAGAAATGAAACTATCACTACTCAAAGCAACACGTGTAATACCCAAAACAAGAGGTTTATAAGTTGCAGGTTTTTTACCCTTTGGTAAAGATTCATTTATTTTTTCAATTTCATAACGGTTCTTTTCTTCTCCTTCAAGTAAAAATGTATCTCCTGGGTCTTCAACTCTGACTTTTGATAACATTTGTCTGATTATTATTTCAATATGTTTATCATTTATCTTTACACCTTCAACTCTATAAACTTTCTGTATTTCATTCAAAAGATATTCCATAACTTTCTTTTCTCCCTGGATTCTTAAAATATCTGATAAAACTTTAAATCCATCTGTCAATTCTGTCCCTGCCAAAACATAATCACCATCACTCACAACAAGTGTTTTACCATAAGGAATTAAATACTCTTTTTCCGTCTTAGTCTCTGGATTATAAACTTTAACTTTTCTACCTCCTTTTTCTGTCTCAATTTTTACATATCCATCTATTTCTGTTAATATTGCTGGATTTTTAGGAGTCCTTGCTTCAAACAAATCTGAAACCCTTGGAAGTCCTCCTGTTATATCTTGAACCCTTCTTACTGTTCTTGGTGTTTTTGCGACAATGTCTCCAGGTAAAACCTTGTCTCCTTCCTTTACAATTATATGTGCTCCTATTGGTAAGTGATAAATACCAACTTTTTCTCCTTTTTCATCTACAAGAATAATCTGAGGTTCCTTTTCTTCTTTATGTGGAATAATAACCAGCCTCTCTATTTGTGTTTGAGAATCCCTTTCTTCTTTTGCTGTTTTTCCTATTTCTACATCTTTAAACTTAATTATTCCACCTTTATCAACAATTACAGGGATAGAATAAGGATCCCATTCAGCAATTATTTGTCCTTTTTTGACTTTACTATTGTTTTCTACATTAATTATGGAACCAACTCTTAAAGTATATCTCTCAAGTTCCCTATCTTTTTCATCAACTATAACAATACTTCCTTCTCTTTGACATACAACATTTTTACCATCCCTATTTTTAACAACTTTTAAATCCTCACAATATTTAATTATTCCTTCTGATTTACTTCTTATAGATGATGGACCAACACCTCTTGATGCTGCTCCACCTGTATGGAAAGTTCTCAAAGTTAATTGTGTTCCAGGTTCACCAATAGATTGTGCTGCTATAACACCTACTGCCTCTCCAATATTAACAAGTTTCTTTCTTGATAAATCCCATCCATAACATTTCGCACACACTCCCTTTTCAGTTTTACATGTCAAAACTGATCTAATTTTTATTTTATCAGTAAGTAAAAGACCCTCTTCTTTTGCTTTTATTATTCTATCAGCCTTTTCTTCATCTATAACTTCGCCTTCTTTAACAATAACTTCTCCAAGTATTGTTGTAATATCATCAAAAGCAACTCTTCCAACGATTCTTTCCTTCAATGAAATTATTTCTTCATCACCTTCAATTAAAGGACTTGCATATATACCTTCTAATGTTCCACAATCTTCTTCTCTAACAATTACAGAATGAGCAACATCTACAAGACGTCTGCTTAAATATCCTGCGTCAGAAGTTTTTAATGCAGTGTCAACAAGTCCCTTTCTGCCCCCATGAACTGAAATGAAATATTCAAGAACAGAAAGTCCTTCTTTGAAATTAGATATAACAGGAGTTTCTATAATTTCTCCTATACCACCTGTAAGTTTCTTTGTTGGTCTTATCATTAATCCTCTCATTCCCATCAATTGTGCAACTTGGGTTTTGTTACCTCTTGCTCCTGATGAAACCATTAAGAAGATTGGATTAATTCTAAATGGACTTATTCCTGTATCATTTTTAATTGTATTCATAACCTGTTCCATCAATTCATTTGTTACAGATGTCCATATATCAATTTTTCTATTATATTTTTCACCTTCTGAAATTATCCCTTTTTTATAAATCTTTTCTATTTTCTCAACTTCTTCTTTCGCCTCCTTTATCAATTCCCATTTTATTTCAGGAACTATAAGATCATCTATTCCAATTGTTACTCCACTTATTGTTGAATAGTAAAATCCAAGTTCTTTACAAGCATCTAAAAACTCTACTGTTTTTTCATATCCACATTTTGTAAATATTTCATCTATAAGTTTTTCAAGTCCTGAAGATTCAAACACTTCATTTTTAAATGGAATTTCTGGAGGTATAATCTCATTAAAGATTATTCTACCAACAGTTGTTGTTATAATTCTTCCATACTCATTTTTAACTTTAATTGGTCTATGCAATTCAATTTCACCTATATAGTTCAAATATTTTGCCTCATCAAAACTTGAAATAACCTTAGGATATTCTGCTTCTTCACTCATATATGTCAGATAAGCACAACCCATCACTATATCTCTTGTAGGTGTAACAACGGGTTTACCATTTGCTGGAGAAAGTATATGAGTTGTCGCTTTCATTAGAAGTTCTGCTTCAAGTATTGCTTCTGGTGTTAGAGGAACATGAATGCTCATAGTATCTCCATCAAAATCAGCATTATAAGCAGGACAAACAAGTGGATGAATTGCTATTACATTTCCCTCAATTAACTTTGGCTCAAATGCCTGAATACTTAATCTATGTAAAGTTGGTTGTCTATTTAAAAGGACTGGATGGTTTTTAATAACTTTTTCAAGAACTTCCCAAACTTCAGGTCTATTTTCCCTTATTGCTCTTTTTGCGCTTCCAGGAGTATGGAAATATTCTTTCTTTCTAAATTCTCTTAAAACAAATGGACTGAAAAGTTCCAAAGCCATTTCTTTTGGTATTCCACATTCATTTAATTTCAGCTCAGGACCGACGACAATTACGGCCCTACCAGAGTAATCAACACGTTTACCGAGAAGATTTTGTCTAAACCTTCCTTGTTTACCTCTCAAAGCATCAGCAAGAGATTTCAACGGTCTTTTCCCTTTACCCAAAACTGGCATTCCATGTCTTCCATTATCCATTAATGCGTCAACTGCTTCTTGAAGCAGTCTTTTTTCATTTCTTACAATAATATCTGGTGTCTGTAATTTAATAAGTTTCTTAAGACGGTTATTTCTATTAATTACCCTCTGATAAAGGTCATTCAAGTCAGAAGCAACGAATCTTCCACCATCAAGTGGTAAAAGTGGTCTTAAATCTGGTGGAATTACAGGAATAATATTGGTTACAAGATATTCTGGCTTCACCTGTGTCTTTATTAATCCCTGTACCATTCTCAATTTTTTAATAAGTTCACTTCTTTTTTCATAATTTTTCTTTTTCTTCAATTCTTCTTTAATTTCCTCTTCAAGTTTTACAAGATCTATCTTTTTAAGTAATTCCTGAAGACCTTCTGCACCAATCCCAGCCTTAAACTTATTTCCATATTTTTCTTTATATTCCTGATATTCTTTTTCAGTAAGTAACATTTTTTCTTTCAATTCAGGCACATTGCCAGGATCAACAACTATATATCTCTCATAATAAATAACCATTTCAAGTTCTGCCTGAGAAAGATCAAGAAGAAGTCCAAGCCAGTTAGAAGTGCTCTTAAATAACCAAACATAAGAAACAGGAGTAGCAAGTTCTATATGTCCCATTCTTTCTCTTCTTACTTTTCTTGTTGTCACTTCTACTCCACATCTATCACAAATAATTCCTTTATATCTCAATTTTTTATATTTTCCACAAGCACATTCATAATCTCTTTCAGGCCCAAAAATCTTTTCACAGAAAAGGCCATCTCTTTCAGGCCTTAAAGTTCTATAATTTAATGTTTCTGCTTTCTTTACCTCTCCGTAAGACCAGGAACGAATAGTTGTTGGAGTAGCAATTCTTATACTTACAACAGGTCTTTTCTTTCCATCCTCAAATATCTTTTCTGTTTCTTTCAAATCAAAACCAAGGCCTTGAAGTTCTTTCTTTAAAACCTTAAAGGATTCTGGAATATTTTCTCCTTTATAATCAAGCCCTTTTGCAATTGCATCATACATCAATTTTCTTCCTTCAGTATCATCACTTTTAACAGTTAACATTTCTCTTAAGGTATAAGCAGCACCATAACCTTCAAGAGCCCAAACTTCCATTTCTCCAAATCTCTGGCCTCCAAATTGTGCTCTTCCACCAAGAGGCTGTTGTGTAATTAGAGAATATGAACCTGTACATCTTGCATGAATTTTTTCATCTGCAAGGTGTATTAACTTCATCATATACATATAACCAACAGTAACTGGTTGTGCAAAAGGTTCTCCAGTTTGTCCATCATAAAGTATTGTTTTTCCACTTTCAGGTAATCCTGCAGACTTCAAGAGATGTTTTATTTCTAATTCTTTTAAACCCTTAAAAACAGGGACTTCCAAACTGTATCCCAATGTCTTTAAAGCCCACCCAAGATGAGTTTCTAATATCTGTCCAACATTCATTCTTGAAGGTACTCCAAGAGGATTTAAAACAATATCAACAGGAGTTCCATCTTCAAGGAAAGGCATATCTTCTTCAGGTAAAATTTTTGCAATAACACCTTTATTTCCATGTCTTCCGCTCATCTTATCTCCAACTGCTATCTTCTTCTTTATTGCAACCTCAACAACTACTTTCATTCTTACATCTGGTTCTAATTCAACTCCTTTCTTTATTTTTGCCTCTTCTTCTTGAAGTTGGGTTTCAATCTTTTCAATTTCTTTTTCTCCAATTTCAATTATTTTCAATAGTTTTTCCCTTACTTCATCTGGAACTTTATTTATTAACTTTTTCCATCCACTTACAGTTGAAGTAACTTTAAGATTGATTTTGTAAACTTCAAGAAGTTTTTTTATCTCTGCAGTTATGATTTCTCTAACAATCTTTTCCTTGTTTTTAAAGTTTTTCTGAACTTTTTCAATCTCTTTTTTGATTTCCTCTTCAGACATGTCTTCTCTTCTCTTATATTTCCTTACATTTATGACTACACCTTTTATCCCCGGAGGAACTTTTTCAGATGTATTCAATACATTTTTTGATTTTTCACCAAAAATTACTCTTAAAAGTTTTTCTTCTGGTGTAAGTTCTGCTTCTCCTCTCGGTGTAATTTTTCCAACAAGTATATCATCTGGTTCTACTTCTGTACCTATTTTCACTATTCCCTCTTCATCTAAATTTGCAAGTTGTTCCTCTGGAACATTAGGAATATCTGCTGTAATCTCTTCTGGACCAAGTTCTGTGTCCCTAGCCTCAACTTCAAATTCTTTTATATGTATTGAAGTGAAAACATCATCTTTAACCAACCTTTCACTTATCAAAATTGCATCCTCATAATTGTATCCATGCCACGGCATAAAAGCAACAAGTAAATTTCTACCAAGTGAAAGTTCTCCATCTCTTGAAACAGCAGGTCCATCTGTCAAAATCTGCCCCTCTTCAACTCTATCTCCAACATTTACAAGTGGTCTCTGATGGAAACAGGTATCCTGATTTGTTTTAACAAATTTTTTCAAATAATAGATATCTTTTTCTTCCCATGGGAATATTCCAGGATTATCTCTTTTAATGATTATTTTCTCTGCATCAACATATTCAACTACTCCTGGATTTTTCGCTCTTATTACAACTCCTGCATCTCTAACAACATATTTTTCCATACCAGTTTTAACTATTGGACTTTCAGGTCTAATAAGTGGAACTGCTTGCCTTTGCATGTTAGAACCCATTAAAGCCCTGTTTGAATCATCATGTTCAAGAAATGGAATTAAAGAAGCACTTACTCCAACAGTCTGAATTGGAGAAACTCCAATATAATGGATTTCTTCTCTTTTTACTTCTATAAAATCTCCTCCTTTACTTCTTACCATTACCTTTTCAGGAATTATTCTTTTTGTCTTTTCATCATATGGAACATCTGAAGGTGCTATGTTGTATTCTTCTTCTTCATCTGCACTTAAATAAACTACTTCATCAGTTTTAACATAACCATTTTCAACTTTATAATAGGGAGATCTCAAAAATCCTAATTCATCAACTTTTGCATATACTGTAAGTGAATTTATCAATCCAATATTTGCACCTTCAGGTGTTTCAATTGGGCATATTTTCCCGAAATGAGTATAATGAACATCTCTTACTTCAAAGCCTGCTCTTTTTCTTTCCTTAACTCCACCTTCTCCAACTGCAGTAACTCTTCTCTTATGTGTTATCTCTGCAAGTGGATTTGTTTTGTCTAAAAATTGAGAAAGTTGATTTCTTGCAAAGAAATCATTTACAACATTAGCAAAAATTCTATAATTTATTAATTCCTGAGGCGTGACATCCTCTATCTTCGTTTTATCAACAAGTGCCATTTTTTCTTTACAATATCTTGCTAATCTGGTTAAACCCTCATATACATGTTCTCTAATAATTTCTGCTGAAGTCCTTACTCTTTTATTTTTAAGATGGTCAATATCATCAACTTCACCTTCCTTTTTTTCATAAAGTGAAAGGAGATATTTCACTATTTTAATAATATCAAGTTTTGTAAGATGTCTTTCTTTAAGATTGAGTCCAAGTTTTCTGTTAATCTGAGATCTTCCTGCTTCAGAAAGGTCATATATTTCATCAGTGAAAAATAATGATTTAAAAAATTTTTCTGCCTCTCTTAAAATTGGAGAATACCCAGGCCTCAATTCTGTATAAATATATTTTAATGCATCCTCTCTATCTTTTGTTGAATCTTTCAACTGTGTTATTCTTAATGGTGAATTTTCAGGCATATTGTTAATGTCACCATAAACTTCTTTTATTGTTTCTTCTTCAGCATCAAGTGCTTTCAAAAATGTAGTTAAGAGAATTTTCTTTTTACCTATTAGAACCCAAAGTGTTTCATGATGGTCTATATATATCTCAATCCAAATACCTCTTGATGGATAAACCTTTGCTGAATATAATGTTTTCTGACCAATTATTTCCTCTTCTTCTTTAAAATAAACCCCTGGACATCTTAAAAGTTGGTTTACAACAACCCTTTCAACTCCATTTATAATGAAACTACCATTTTCTGTCATCAAAGGTATTCCACCAACATATACATCCTGCTCTTTTATACGAACATTTTCAATTTTCCCATCCTCTGTTTTTCTATTTATATGAAGTCTAAATTTAACTTTAAGTTTTGCCTCATAAGTAAGTTTTTCTTCTACACACTCTTTAATCGTATGTGCTGGATCATCAAGAGAATAAGAAACATACTCTAATTTCAAAAGGTTATCATCACTTTCTATAGGGAATACCTTCCTAAAAACTTCCTCTAAACCTTTTATCTTTCTTTTTTCAGGAGGAACATCTTTCTGTAAAAATTCTTCATAAGATTTCTTTTGAATATATAAAAGGTCAGGAATTTCTACAAAAACATCCTTCCTTTCCATTTTTTCTCCTATTTAAAAATAAATTTTTTAGAAAACCCTTTCTTTTTATCAATTTTTTATTAAGATAATTTTATTTGATTTCTACCTCTGCACCTATTGCTTCAAACTTTTTCTTAATCTCCTCTGCTTCTTCTTTACTAACTTTTTCTTTTATAGGCTTGGGCAATGACTCAACTAAATCTTTTGCTTCTTTTAATCCAAGATTTGTTACTGCTCTTACTTCTTTTATTGTCTGTATTTTATTTGATCCTGCGCTTTTCAAAATAACATCAAACGTTGTTTTTTCTTCTTTCTGAACTGTTGCTTCTGGTTGAGTAGTAACTGCTTGAACCATACCCATAGCAGGAACCATTCCACTTACTCCAAATTTTTCTTCAAGTTTTTTTGCAAGTTCTGCCACTTCCACCACTGTCAATTTTTCAATTTTTTCAACAATTTCATCTACAATATTTCTTTCCATTTTTACTCCTTTCTTATTTGTTTAAATTTTTTAAAACGTTTATAACTCTTAAAATTGGACTTTTAAGTGAATAAATTAACCTTACAGAAGGGCTTTTTAGTAAATAAATTACTTTTGCTTCCAGTTCTTTTTTACCTGGCAATTTACTTATTTCTTCTATTTTTGCTTTATCAACTATTTCATTATACAACAAACCCCCTTTAATTTCAATTTTTCCTGTGTCTTTCTGAAAATTGAGTAATGACTTTATTATTTCAATTTCTTTTTCTTCTTTGCTCCAGACAATAAAAGTAGGACCACTTATAAATTTAGATATACTCTCATCTTTACTTAAATTTTTGAAAATAATTTCAAGCAAGTTATTTTTCAAAACCATTATATTCCCACCATTTTGCTTAACTGCATCCCTTATTTTTTCCATCTCTGCTACATTTAGACCAGAAAAATTACCTAAAATACTTATTTTACTATTTTTTATCTCTTTTGTCAACATTTCAACAACTTCTCTTTTTCTTTTCTTTGTCCATTTCTTCATACAATACTCCCTTTCAATTCTTGAATGACTTTTTGGACATTAAGTTTTACAGATGGGGACATTGTAAGTGACAAATGAATTGTTTTTATATATGTTCCTTTTACACCTTGTGGTTTCACACTTAAAACTGCAGAAAGAGCAGAAAGGATATTTTCTTTCAATGCCTTTTCAGGAAAAGAAATTTTTCCAACTCCCATATGTATATTGCCATCTTTATCCATTTTAAAATCAACTTTTCCTCTTTTTGCTTCTTTTACAACTATATCTACATTTTCAGTCACAGTTCCAGTTTTAGGATTTGGCATAAGACCGCGTGGTCCTAATATTTTTCCTAATGGTGCAACAATTTTCATCATATCAGGAGTTGCAATTACATAATCAAAATCAAGCCATCCATTTTTTATTTTCTCAACAAGTTCACTACCACCAACATAATCTGCACCTGCTTCCTGTGCTTTTTTTACATTTTCTCCACTAGCAAAAACAAGAACTCTCACATTTCTCCCAGTTCCATGTGGTAAAACAACTGTTCCTCTAACTGGTTGTTGTAGTTTTTTAGGATCAATCCCTAGTTTTATTGAAAGATTTACTGTTTCATCAAATTTTGCAGAATGTAAGTCTTTTAAAACCGTAATTGCTTCATCTAAAGTATAAAGTTTTGTTCTATCAACTTTTTCAAGTAATGCATTATATCTTTTTGACATATACTCTCCTTTTAATCGACAACTTCTACTCCCATACTTTTACATGACCCCTCTATTATTTTAATTGCTTTTTGTAAATCCTTTGTATTTAAATCCGGTAGTTTAATTTTTGCTATTTCCTCTAACTGTTTTCTCGTTATTTTAGCAACTTTTTCTCTGTTAGGTGCAGATGAACCTTTTACAATCTTTGCTGCTTTTTTTATTAATTCAGAGGTTGGAGGAGTTTTAGTAATAAATGTAAAACTTCTATCTTCATAGATAGTCACTACTACTGGAATTGTTGTTCCTTCTTTACCTTTTGTAACATTATTAAACTGTTTACAGAATTCCATAATGTTCACTCCATGCTGCCCAAGTGCAGGCCCAACTGGAGGAGCAGGGGTTGCCTGTCCACCAGGAATTTGTAATTTTACAACTGCTTTAACTTTTTTTTCTGCCATATTATTAACTCCTTTAAGTAATCCTCTCTACCTGCCAGTAATTTAATTCAAGAGAGGTAGATCTTCCAAAAATTGAGACACTAACTTTAATTCTTTCCTTATCAGGATAAACTTCTTCTACAATACCTGTATAACCAACAAATGGTCCATCTATTATTTCAATTCTATCATTTACTTTAAATTCAACCTTTGGTGCTGGTTTACTCTTTCTTTCTTCTATTTCCTTTAAAATTGCAGATACCTGCTCTTCTTTAAGTGGAACTGGGGTTTCACCTGCCCCAAGAAATCCAAAAACACCTGGTGTAGTTCTTATTTTGTGCCATACAATTTCATTATCAAATTCATCCTCAATTTCTATCAATATATATCCTGGCCAAAATCTTTTATTTTTGGATTTCTTCTCACCTTTTTCTACTTCAAGAATTTTTTCAGTAGGAATAATAATCTGTTTTATCTTCTGTGTATCTTCGTTAACTCTATTTTCAAGCAATTTTTTTATTTTTTCCTCTTGCCCAGTTCTTACGTGTAAAATATACCATCTGCCCATTTTTTTTACCTTATTATTAAACTTATTAATTTTGCAAAAATAACATCAACAATTCCAAAATAAATTCCCATTATAATCATAAAAACAACAATAATAATTGTTGAATTTCTCAAAATTCTTTTTTCTGGCCAGGTTACTTTTTTTAATTCTCCTCTTACTTCATTTAAATAATTTTTTATTTTATCTCTCATTAAAATTTCTGTCAAACAGGCCTGGGAGGACTCGAACCTCCAACCTACGGATTTGGAGTCCGCCGCTCTTCCAATTAGAGCTACAGGCCTATTTTGATAACTATCTGACAAAAAAATATTATACTTTTTTTATTTTTCAATGTCAATATTTTAAAAATTTTATTTTCCTTCTACGTGTAAAGTATGTTTTTTACAAGATGGACAATATTTATTTAACTGCAATTTCTCCTTTTTTACCTTTTTGTTTTTTGTTGTATAATAATTTTTATTTTTACACTCTGAACACACAAGAGAAACTATTTCTCTCATTTTTTTTACCTTATTACTCAATTATTTCAGTTACAGCACCTGCACCTACTGTTTTTCCTCCTTCTCTTATAGCAAATCTCTGTCCTTTCTCAAGCGCAACAGGATATATTAATTTCACTTCCATTTCAAGATTATCACCAGGCATAACCATCTCAACCCCTTCTGGCAACTTTATCTCTCCTGTCACATCAGTGGTCCTTATATAAAACTGTGGCCTATACCCACTGAAAAACGGAGTGTGCCTACCTCCTTCCTCTTTCTTTAATACATATACCTGCGCTTTAAAATGTGTATGCGGTGTTATACTACCAGGCGCAGCTACAACCATACCCCTTTCTACCTCATCCTTCTCTATCCCTCTTAATAAAATACCTACATTGTCCCCTGCTACACCTTCATCTAACTCCTTCCTAAACATCTCAAGCCCAGTAACTACACTCTTCTTTATCTCATGACTTAAACCAACTATCTCTACCTCATCTCCTACCTTCACTCTACCCCTCTCTATCCTGCCTGTCGCTACAGTCCCTCTCCCTGTTATACTGAATACATCCTCTACAGCAAGTAAAAATGGCTTGTCTATTATCCTAACTGGCTCAGGTATGTAATTATCTATCGCATCCATTAACTCCCATATCCTACCACACCACTGACACTCCCTCTTTCCACATCCACACTCTAATACCTTTAATGCACTACCCTTTATTATGGGAATCTCATCCCCAGGAAATCCATACTTGCTTAATAACTCCCTCACCTCTAACTCAACTAACTCAACAAGCTCTGAATCCTCTACCATGTCCATCTTGTTCATAAATACTACCATATAAGGAACATCTACTTGCCTGGCTAATAATATGTGCTCTCGTGTCTGAGGCATAGGACCATCAGGCGCACTAACTACTAATATCGCTCCATCCATCTGCGCTGCACCCGTTATCATGTTCTTTATATAATCAGCATGCCCAGGACAATCTATGTGCGCATAATGCCTCTTCTCCGTCTCATACTCTATATGCGCTATGTTTATCGTTAACCCACGCTCCCTCTCCTCCGGCGCTTTGTCTATCTCCTCATACTTCATAAACTTGGCTTTGTTCGCTTTCTCTAATACTAAAGTTATCGCACTGGTTAACGTCGTCTTACCATGATCTACATGACCTATCGTACCTACATTCACATGAGGCTTGGTCCTTATAAATTTCTCCTTAGCCATATCTATACCTCCTTTTTGTTAAATAGCTGCTGATGGGATTCGAACCCATGACCCCGTCCTTACCAAGGACGTGCTCTACCCCTGAGCCACAGCAGCATAATATTATAAAATAAAAAAAACAAAAGTCAAAAAGAGCGGGAAACGGGATTCGAACCCGCGACTTCGACCTTGGCAAGGTCGCACTCTACCGCTGAGTTATTCCCGCTTTATTAAAATATTATATACTTTTTATAGTCAATCTGTCAATATTTTCCCTTCCCTCAAAAAAATCAATATTATTTTTTTACAATCTTTTTAATAAGAAAAAGTCACTTGGTTCTATCTCATTTATTTTCTATAAACTCTTATTTCATAAACATAGACATACTGGCTTCCATTAGTTGAAAGAAATTCAACTTTAATTTTTTTACTTTTTTGATTTTCAAATTTAAATTTACAAAAATACTGAGTGTTTCCATTTACATTTAAAATTTCCTTCCATTTTCCTTCCTTTTCAACATAAACTTTAAATCTTTCAGGAAGATTTGCTGGAATGTAAAAAGGTGGTATGTGAGTATATTCTTTATCAATATCAGCATCAAAAATAAATTGAATAAAATTAAACTCTTTTTCATCTTCAAACTCAATTTCAATCCATTGAGGCATATTTTTATCTGATATCCAAACATTGGTCCATTTTTCAGGTCTTGAGACACCACTTATTATATTTTCAGGCCCAAAAGGATAAATTTCTGGAATAATTTCAAAATATAAACTTCTACTTATAGTCCAAGTCCTAAATCTCCATAATTGTCTTGGTTTAAAAATTAAAGAAACACCTGGTAGAGTTTCATCTGTTATTTTTAAAATTACATCCTCATTCTTTTCAAAATAAAACCAGTATATTCCTTTATCAAACTCTCTATTTATATCAATAACAATATCTTCATCTCCTTTTTTCACTTTAACTTCTCTATATAGAATATCCTCTTCTGAACTGAAATCCCAAAGATCATAAGAACTTCTTAAATGAAATTTCAAAACTGTATCTTTTAAAATTTTCCCTTTTAACTTTATCTTTTCAACATTTCCAATAAGTGGTAATTTTTCGCCAATAGGCATTTCAAGTTTAATTTCACCATTTATTTTTTCAAATTTTAAAGGTCTCTGTGATGAAGAATAAATTTTTGAATTTAAACATAAATCATTTCTATCCTCATTTTTAACATCAGGAATAAAACAACTTTCTCTCAATAGAATTTGTTGTAATTCTTTAAAATAACCTTTTTCATAAATCTCTCTTGGTTTCAAATTATATTTCTCACATAAATAAACAGATGTTCCAACTGCCTGCCCAATTATACTACAAGTTCCCATTAGTCTCGTTGTTCCAAGAGCAACATGAGTAACACTTATATTTCTTCCTGCAAAAAACAAGTTTTTAATATTTTTTGAATAAACACATCTATAAGGTATTTGGTAAACATATACAAATCTTTTATCCATTTCTTCATTATGTTTTTCCATATCAAAGACATGTGAAGGTTCAGGTGGTTGGTCTTTTGCCAAAATCCCACCTGGTATATGTAAATCAATAAACCATCCACCATAAGCAATAGCATCTTCAAATTTTTTTCTTTTTTTAATATCATTTTCATTTAAAATATAATCACCTATAAATCTTCTTGATTCTCTTTTTCCAGGAACCATACTCACCCATTCAAGAACAAAATTTTTAAATTTTTCTTTATGTTCTTCTGAATTTTTTAAATGGTCCCATACACCTAAAACATGTGAAACTAAATTATGCTTTATTTTTTCATTATCATAAATTGGATCAAAAGGATATCCTATTTCAATCCACCAGTATCCAGGTAAATCTTCATGATATCTCATTTTCAAGCATATATCATCCTTTTCATATTTTACTGCCCATTCAGGAGGAATAAATTTAACAGGTCTTCCAACATCTCTAACAAAAAAAAGTAAAGAATTCCCCATTATACCCATATCCTCCTTTTCTGGTGCAAGTTCTTCATTGAATTCATACTTACTCTCTCTTCCTATTCTAAATTCTGCTCCAGCACTAAATCCAACAACTCCATCACCAGTTGCGTCAACAAAATAATCACCATAAATAATAAATTCCTTTTCAGTCCCAAGTTGAACACAGAAAACTCCTTCAATTTCTTCTTTTGATTTCATAATTGCTTTACGAACCGAAGTATTTAAATACATATCAACACCTTCATTTCTCAAAAATTCATACAAAACAATATCAAGAATTCCATTGTTCCAGGTTGTTCTATGATATTCATAATTTCTTTTTCTTTCCTCAAGAAAAATCTCACTTATAATTCCTGTTTCTCTTGCCCAAGCATTAAAAGAACAAGCACCACCAATATTTACTCTTATTTCAGAACTTGCATTTCCACCAAAAACAGGTCTATCCTGAATTATACATGTAGAAAGTCCAAGCCGTTTTCCAGCAATAGCAGCACAAACTCCCGCCAATCCTCCTCCACATACAACAAGTTGATACCTTTTTTCCATTTTACCCCCTATGTTGTTTTTTAAATTTCAATATTTTACTTCTGAACAGATATTTCCTGCAATAAAATTATATTATACATTGCTTTTCAAATATGTTTTAAGGTAAAATGAAAAAGATGAAAGTCAAAAAATATTTTTTTGGGTCTATTGAAATTGAAGATAAAGTTTATCATCATGATGTATTAGTTCTTCCAACTGGCATAGAAAAATGGTGGAGAAAAGAAGGCCATAATGTATGCTTGGAAGACCTTGAAAAAATCTGGAAGTTTAATCCTGAAATAATAATCTTTGGTCAAGGAACCCCAGGTCTTATGAAAGTATCAGAAGAAGTAAAAAAAATTCTAACTGATAAAAATATTGAATTTCACATTTTACCAACAAGTTCTGCTATTAAATTATGGAATGAATATATAGAGAAATATCCAGATAAAATAATTATTGGGGCTTTCCATCTAACTTGTTAATAAAAAAATCAATTTACTTCATCTGTAAATTTCAACGATTACTTTTTCTCCTTTTTTTATCTTTCCTCCTTTTTTCAAAAACAAAATCCCATTTGTCTCTGTAATTGATGTAAAAGTTCCTGATTTCTGTTTTTTATAAGGTACTACAATATTCTCTCCATTTTCAACTTTAACTATCACTCTTAAAAACTCATCTCTATCTCCTTTATTCTCCACATCTTCTGTTAAAATTCCGCATAATTTAAACCTTTCAATATTATTTGCTCCTTGCATTTTTAAAATTGCAGGTCTAATTAAATTTTCAAAATTAATGTATGCAGAAACAGGATACCCAGGAAGTCCAAAAATTAGACAATTATCTTTCTTCCCAAAAAATGTAGGTTTTCCTGGTTTTACAGCAACTTTCCAGAATTTCATCTCAATACCAACTTCATTAAAAACATCAACAACAAAATCATATTTGCCTTCACTTACTCCACCAGATAGGATTAAAATATCTTTATTTAATCCCCTTTTTATATAATACTTTAATGATTTCTTATTATCTCTTGCTATTCCAAGTATTTCACCTTCACCCCCATATTTTAAAACAAGTCCATAAATTGAATAGGAATTACAATCATATATTTCCCCTTCTTTCAATTCTTCCCCAATTTTTTTAATCTCATCTCCTGTCGCAATAATTCCAACTTTTGGTCTTTTATAAACCAAAATTTCTCCAATTCCACAATAAGCAATAATAGCAATACTAGCACTATCAACAATTGAACCCTTTTTTATAAGAATATCTCCTTTCCTAAAATCCTCTCCCTTTTCAGCAATATTTTCTCCTTTTTTTATTTTCTTTAAAATCCTTATTTTTCTTTTTTCATCCTCAAAAAACTCTTCTGTATCTTCAAACTTAACAACTGTATCAAAGCAATCTGGAATTTTTGCTCCTGTCATTATAGATACACATTTTTCTCTTTCATATTTTATATTTTTAACTTCTCCTGCTTTTATTTCATCAATCACTTCAAATATATTTGTAAATTCCAAATCTTCAAATCTAATTGCATATCCATCCATTGCACTTCTTCTAAAAGGTGGCATATCAAAGGGTGAAATGATATCTTCTGCAATAACTCTTCCTATTCCATTTAATATCTTTATTTTTTCAACTCCTAAAATCCTTGTTTCTTTTAAAACAATCTGTCTTGCCTCTTCTATTGTTAATAAATTTTCCATTTAAGAAATCTTTAGGTACTTTTGAATAAACTCATAATCTTTATATGTATTCAAATTAAAAAACAAAATTTGAGGATCCCCAAATTTTTCAATTTCGGTTTCCTGTATATATTTTACTTTAACTCTGTATAAAATTGTTTTCACTTCATATTCTCCCTCATTTAAAGTTTCTTGAATAACAGGAATTATTTTTTTACTGTAAATTGCATGTAAAACCTGAATTTTTCCATTATAAACAGGAACAAGAACATCATAGTTTTTCTTAATTTTCATTACATATTTTACGAAATCAACATTTATAAAAGGCATATCAACTGCAAAAACAAAGTTATATCGGGAATTTGAGTTTAAAAGTCCTATATATATTCCTCCAAGAGGTCCACATTTTATTTCATCTTTTAAAATTTTAATTTTTCTCGTTTGATAAACCTCAAATTTTTCAGGTTTTAAAGATACAATATAAACATTTTCAAAAATTGGATTTATTTTCTCAAGTATTATCTCAATAATTTTTTTACTACCCACCTTAATAAATGCTTTATTTAAATTTAATCTCTTACTTTTTTTACCACGCGCCAAAATGATTGCATCCATTTATGTTAAGGAATAAAAGAAATTTTTACCTTCTTTAATAACTATTAAATATTCTATCCTGAGTTTTTGAAATTTTTTTAAAACTGTAAATACTTCCAATTGGAATTTGGTCATATCCTTCTTCTTTAAATTCTAAAAATACTTCATATTTATACCGTCTCAAACAACCTAAATATGTTTTTTGGCTTTTGCATTTTTAAATTTTTTTATAATTAAAATTCAATTGTTTTAAACCTTAAACCTTTACCAAACTTCCCCTCAACTATTTCATAACTTTTTTCTATTGGTACTTGTTTTTCTTTATCTTCCCTTATTATCATTTCATCTAATTTGCCTCCTTTTTCTCCTGAAAAACCAGATATTGTTACTGCCACTGTATTTTTCTCTTCAAATTTTTCAAAATTATCAAGCAAAAGAGTATATTCATCAACTACTAATGGCTTTTTCATCCTTTCTCTTATTTCTTCATCACTTCTTGCCTTTCCCGATATACAAAATTCATCTATAACAAAATCATGCACTCCTCTGCCAATTATAATCCAGCCATTTTTATCAATAATAAGTTTTCTATCAATTTTTCTTGATACAAGTTTTTCACCATCTACAAACAAACTTATTTCTTCTCCCTTCCATCTTACCGCTATATGTTTCCATTCATCTACATTCCACTTAGGTTTTAAATTTTCTGTATTTGGTGAGTTTTTGTAAGAAATTGATTTTCCCTCTTCATCAAGATATGAACCATAAAAGTTAAGTCCAAGTGTAGGAGACCATATGAATGAAAAACCAGGGGAACCATATTTTTTACTTGGAACGACCTGAAAAATTAATATTGAATACCAAGAATTATTTTTTCCGAATGCAGGTAAATATGGATCTTTCTTTGGCTTTATCCACATTTCTACTGTACCTTCCTCTTCAGATATATTACCATTTACAGGATATTGTATATATCCCAATTTATAATTTTCTCCCCCAAAAACTGAAATAATTAATAAAATTGAGGTTAAAAGAATATGTTTCATAATTACCCTTCAACAACAAATTTTCACTTTCAAATATTTTTTACTATCTCGCATTATAAAAAGAGTTCTATTAAAGTAAAACTTTTTTATGCTTCCACTCCCTCTTTTTCTAATAATTTTTCTTTTTTCGTTGATGTTTCTCTCTCTACAAATTCATAATTAACCATAATAATTTTTCTTTTAAAATCCCATTCATTATTCATTACCTTTAATAATATCTCACACGCCTTTTCTGCCTGTTTTTTATCAGACAACTTCATAGTTGTTATTGATGGACTATAATATAAAATTTCTTCTGTATCTCTCAATGCTATTATTGAAATATCTTCTGGAACTTTAATCCCTATTTTTTTACATTCTTCTATCAAATCAATCGCAAATAAAGGGTATTCTACTATAATTGCTGTTAAATCTATATTTGTTTCAAGATAACCTCTCGCTATGTGAGAAGTTGGTAATTTTTTATAATCTTTTTTAGAACCTGAAAAATTTAAATTTAAAAACCAATTTTGCTTAAAATCTCTTTTTTCATAAAATTTGAAATATTCTTCTACACCTGCTCCTTTTTCCTTTGATGATACATATCCTATTTTTTTATGACCTAATTTATTTAAATAATTAAGAACATCTTTAACCTTTTTACCTTCATTCCCACATATAAGAGGATACTTAAGTTCCTCTAAAAAATACATATTCCCCAATCTAACATGAGGGAATTTAATCTCCTCTAACCTTAAAAAATTATCTCTACATTCAACATAATCAAGTGCTACAAAAATACCACCTTTTAAATCCTTCTCTTCTATAAATTTTGGTAAATTAACTTCTTTATAGAAATTATAATCAAAAGGGAAAATTTTTAAGTCATATCCATATTGTGATAAAAATCTCTGCATATATTCTGCCCTTTTTACCATAATCTCTTCTGCTTCTGAAAAATAAAAGAAACCAATTGAATGAGAAATTTTATTCCTTTTATAAATTACGAAAGTTCCCTTCCTTGGTATCCTTTTTATGTATCCTTCTTTTTGTAAATTTTGATAGGCGCGCCAAACGGTCCTTGAATTTACACCTAATTGTTTTGATAATTCTAAGTCTCCAGGAAGAAAGTCCATCTCTTTAATTTTTCCATCCAAAATTAATTCTTTTATCGTCTTTTCTATTTGATAATAAAGGGGAATAGGGATATTTCTCTTTAGTCCACTTTTTAAAATTTCTATTATCTTTTCTTTCACTTTAAATTCCTTTTATACATTTATTATACGTGAATTTTTTAATTTTTCAAATTTTTTTATTTTGACACTGCATATTTTAAATTCTGGGATTTTTGAGTATGGATCAAGTTTTGTATGAGTCAATATATTTGCATAAAAATGGAATGGAATAAATATTGTTCCTTTTTGCAATTTTTTACTCAATTTTACTTTTAATACAACTTCTCCTCTTCTTGAAACAACTTTAATTTTTTCCCCTTCTTTAATATTATTCTCTTTTGCATCTTCTTCATTCATCATCAAAAATTCCTCACCAACAATTTCTTCTATACCTTTCACTTTACCTGTCATAGTTCTTGAATGATACTCCTGAAGTATTCTGCCTGTAGTCAAAAGAAATGGATAATCCTTATCTGGCAATTCAAAAGGTTCTTTATATTCAACAATTTTAAGAAGGCCTTTTCCTCTCTTAAATCTTCCTATATGAAGTGTTTCTGTCCCTTTATCTTCTTTTGAAAAGCAAGGCCATTGAATTTTTTCATCATTTTTAACTCTTTCAGGCGTAATTCCTTGGTAAATCTCAACAACATTATTTATTTCCTTTAAAATATCCCAAACATCATTATATCCCCACTCATATCCAAATTTTCTTGCAATTTCATTTATTATCCACCAATCTGGTTTTGCACATGTAAAATTTCCAATACATTTTGTAATCTTTTGAACTCTTCTTTCTGTATTTGTAAATGTACCTTCTTTTTCAAAAGAACAAAGTGCAGGTAAAATTACATCAGCATATTCACATATCTCGGTAAAAAGAATATCTTGAACAATTAAAAATTCAACTTTTTCTAATGCTTCTTTGATATGCAAAATATCTGGTTCCGAAATTAAAGGCATTTCTCCCATAATATAAAGACATTTAATTTTTCCTTTCAAAATGTTTTCAAAAATTTCAACAACTGTAAGTCCAACTTTATCTGGCAAATTTTTTTCATTCCATAAATTTTCAAACCTCTCAATTGTTTTCCTGTTATTAACTGAATTATATCCAGGATAAAACTCAGGAAGACAACCCATATCACAAGCACCCTGAACATTATTCTGCCCTCTTAAAGGAGCAAGGCCTGAACCTTTTTTGCCAATTTGACCTGTTAATAAAGCAAGATTTGATAAACAAAAAACATTTTCAGTTCCTGTTATATGTTGAGTAATGCCCATTGACCAGATAATTACACTTGCTTTTGATTTTGAATATAGATATGCAACTTTCCTCAAATCCTCTATTTTTACATTTGAAATTTTTTCAACAAGAGATAAATCAAATTTTTCAATAAATTCTTTATATTCATCAAAATTTTCAACTCTTTCCTTAATAAATTCTTCATTATAAAGTTTCTCATCAATTATAATCTTCGCAATACCATTAAATAAAACTACATCTGTCCCATATCTCGGTTGAATATATATGTCTGCTATCTTTGAAATTTCTATCTCTCTTGGATCTATAACAATAATTTTGGCTCCTCTTTCTTTTGCTTTTCTTATTCTGTAAGATGTAACTGGTTGTGTCTCTGTGATATTTGTTCCTGTTATAATTATACAATCAGAATATTTTTCTATTTCCTCAAGTGAATTACTCATGGCAGCAGAACCAATTGTTTGAGAAAGTCCTACAACTGTTGAGGAATGACAAAGACGAGCGCAATGATCTATATTATTTGATTTTAAAACACATCTAAAAAACTTCTGAAAGATATAATTTTCTTCATTTGTGCATTTTGCAGATGAAAGTCCTGCAATTGAATCAGAGCCATAATTGTCTTTATAAAATTTTAATTTTTCATAAATAAAATCAATTGCTTTTTCCCAATCTACTTCTTTAAAATTCCCATTTTCTTTTATGAGAGGTTTTTTTAATCTATCTTTTGAGTTAACATAATCAAATCCAAACTTTCCCTTAATACACAAAAAACCGTTATTTACAGGACTTTCTTTATCTCCTTTTATTTTCACAATTTCATTATTCTTTACATATACAACTATTCCACATCCAACTCCACAATAAGGACATATCGTTTTAATTTTTTTATATTCCCAATCCCTTCCCTTTCTTTCTGCACTTATTTCTCTTAAAGCACCAACAGGACAAATATCTATACAATTTCCACAGAAAAGACATTCTGTATCTTTAAGTGATTCATCAAATCCACTATTTATTTCAGTTACAAATCCTCTATTTTTATAATCAATCGCATTTACTCCAACTATTTCTTCACATACCTTTATACATCTACCACACAATATACATTTCTCATAATCTCTTACAATAAAAGGACTTCCATCTTTCATTTTTCTTTTTGCTTTTTCACCATAATACTTTACTTCTTTAATCCCATATTCATAAGCATATTTTTCAAGTAAACAATCTCCACTTTTTTCACATGTCATACAATCAAGTGGATGATCAGAAACAATAAGTTGTAATGTTAATTTTCTAAAATTTATAATTTTTTCTGTATTTGTATAAACTTTCATCCCTTCAAAAACAGGGTAAGTACAAGAAGCAACAGGTCTTTTTTCACCTTCAACCTCAACAATACATAACCTACAACTTCCATTTGGTAGTAATCTTTTATCATAACACAAATGTGGAATTTCTATATTATTTTCAAGAGCGACTTCAAGTATTGTCTTGTTTTTATCACACTCAATCAATTTTCCATCAATATATATCTTTATTTTTCCAGATGACATTTTAAGCACCTTTTTGCTTCAATTATTGCCTGTTTTTTACTAATATTCTTCTCAACTTCTTTAAAACTTTTCAATCTTTCTTTTAAACTCAAAAATTTTGCACTTTGTTTTGGATACTCTTCTATTTTTTCTGGTTTGATCATCTCCTTTTCAATTTTTTTCATCCAAAATTTTTCCATTTTCTTTCCTGTTAAATATTCTATGATTAAAAAAGCACTTTTTTTCCCATCTCCAATTGCATCAATTATTGAAGAAGGACCCCTCAAAAAGTCACCTCCAATGAATATTTTCCTTCCTTCAACTCTATTATAAAATTTATTTATCTCATTATACTCAAAAAATTTATTTAATTCTGTTTTCTGTCCAATAGCATAAATCAAACAATCAAAATATTGAACAATTTTTTCTTCTGTAGGCATTATTTTTCTTCTTCCGTCTTTATCCAATTCATCTGCTATTTTCATTTTTCTTAATATAACTTTAACTTTCCCATCTTCATTTTCCATTTTTTCAGGTAAAAGAAGATAATAAAATTTGATTTTTTCCATTTTACCTTCAATTATTTCAAACTTATGGGCAGGCATTTCTTCTTCAGTTCTTCTATAAATTATATAAACATCTTTTGCTCCCAATCTTTTAGCAGTTCTGCCACAATCAATAGCAACATTCCCTCCACCAATAATACCAATTTTTCCTTTCAACTTTTTAATCTTGCCACTTTTTACTTTTCTTAAAAATTCAACACCATCATAGACATTTTTTAATTTTTCAATACTTCTTGTTTCTGTTCCAATAGAGATATAAATGGCATCATATTTCTTTTCAAGTTCTGAAATTTCAATATTTTTCCCCAGAATTTTATTAAAATAAACTTTTATCCTGTCATTCAAAATATCCTCTATTTCTTTTTTTACAATTTTTTCTGGCAATCTGAATTCTGGAATGCAATTTTTAACCACACCTCCTAAATCTTTTTCTTTTTCATATATATCAACTCTAATTCCCTCTCTTGATAAAAAATATGCACAGGTTAAACCAGAAATCCCTCCACCTATAACTGCAACTTTTTTGTTTATTTGTGGTTTAAATTTTGTAAAATTCTTAACAGATAACCCTTTTTCCCATGCATAATCACAAACAAATTTTTTAAGAATTCTTATGCCAACCTCTTTATCTATATCTTTTCTCCTACACATATTTTCACATGGAGCATAACATGCTCTACCACAAATGGATGGAAATGGTAAATCCTTACATATAATTTCATAACTTTTAATAAAATCGCCATTTTCAATCGCTTCAATATATGCAGGAACATCAACTCCAGCAGGACATGAATTTGTACATGGAGCATAAGTTAAATTTTTACATTGTCCACTTTTGCAATAATTAAGATAAATATGTTCAAGATACTCATCTCTAAAATATTTGATAGTGGTTAATACAGGATTAGGCGCTGTTTGACCAAGTCCACATAAACTATTTTCTTTTATATAATTTCCTAATTCTTCAAGTTTTTCTAAATCTTCTTTTTCACCTTTTCCACTTATAATTTTCTCAAATATTTCAAGCATTCTTTTTGTTCCAATTCTACAAGGAATACACTTTCCACATGATTCTTTCTGAACAAAGTCGAGAAAATATCTTGCAAGTTCAACAATACATACCTTATCATCTATTACAATCATCCCACCAGAACCCATAATTGAACCAAGGAAGGCAAATGTTTCATAATCAACAGGAGTGTTAAATAGTTCAATTGGAATACATCCTCCAGAAGGGCCACCTGTCTGAACCCCTTTTATTTTTCTTCCTTCAAGAGGGCCACCTCCTATTTCATATATAATTTTCCATAAAGGAGTCCCAAGAGGAACTTCTACAAGTCCAGTATTTTTTATTTTTCCTGCAAGTGAAAATATTTTTGTTCCACCACTTCTTTCTGTTCCTATTTTTGAAAAATTTTCGCCACCCTCTTTTATAACAATCGGAATATTTGCAAATGTTTCAACATTATTTATACATGTCGGTTTTTCAAACAATCCTTTTTCAGCAGGAAATGGTGGCCTCGGTCTTGGCATTCCCCTTTTTCCTTCAATAGAGGCAATTAAAGCAGTCTCTTCACCACAAACAAAAGCACCTGCTCCTTTTTTAAGTTCAATATCAAAAGAAAAGGAAGTTCCAAGGATATTTTTTCCACAAAGGCCAATATCATATAAGATATTAATTGCTTTTTCAATATGTTCAATAGCAATTGGATATTCTGCCCTTACATAAAAATAACCATTTTTAGCACCAATTGTGTAAGCACATATAAGCATCCCTTCAATAACTTGAAACGGAACACCTTCAAGTAATGTCCTGTCCATAAAAGCTCCTGGATCTCCCTCATCTCCATTACAAATTACAAATTTTTCATCACTTTCTTTTCTTCTAACAATATCCCATTTTAAATAGGTTGGAAAACCAGCCCCTCCCCTTCCTCTCAATTTTGATTTTTTTAACTCTTCAATAACTTTTTCAGGTGTATATTCTTCAATAACTTTAAGAAAAGAAGAAAAACCCCCATTTTTTATATAATCATCAACATCAAGAGGATTTATTTCACCACAGAGTTTAAGAACTTTAAATGTTTGATTTTTTAAAAAATTTTCATTCTTTAAAACTAATTCATCAACTATTTCTTTTTTTTCTGTCTTTTTCAATATTTTATCAACATCCTTCAATGAAACTTTTTCATATAAAACAGAACTACCATCAAACTCAACTTTAACAACAGGTCCCCCAGAACAAAACTTCTGACATCCAGTTGGCACAAGTTTTATTTTTTTTGAATTCTCTATTTTCTCTTTAAACTTTTCAAAAATTTCAATAGAACCAGCAGCTCTACAACCAGTTATACAAACTTTTATTTTGGGAATTTCATTCTCTTCTTTTTTTAATTTTTCACAATAATCCTTGAATTCAGATAATTTTTTAAACCTCATTTCAAATTTTTAAGTATTTTTTTAAATTTATTCTCATCCATATTTCCATAATAACTTGAATTCACCATACAAACAGGAGCCATAAAACAACTACCAAGACAAGCAACAATCTGTAATGTAAATTTTTTGTCGGCTGTTGTCTTCCCATCCTCAAGATCAAATTCCTTTTTCAACATATTAATGATTTTACTTCCTCCTTTCACATGACAAGCAGTTCCATCACAGACTCTTATTAAATATTTCCCTCTTTCCTGTGTTGAAAATTGAGCATAAAAAGTTAAAATTCCAAAAATTTTGCTTTTTGGAATTTCAAGTTCTTTACATATTTTTTTAAGCAAATCAACAGGAACATAATTATATTTTTCTTGAATATACTGCAATATTTCAAGGTATGACAAATTCTTCCTTTTAATTTCTCCAACAATTTCTCTTACATCCTTTTCACTCATGAGGAAATCCCCTTATCATTTCAATTGAATGTGTTATTATATCATCTAAAATTTCAAAAGAATAAGAAACTGCATTTAGGCTACCCGGCAAATTTATTATAAGTGTTTTTCCCTTAATACCACAAATTCCTCTTGAAATAACCGAAAACTTTGTTTTTTCAAAGCCCTTAATCCTTAAAATTTCAGATATTCCAGGAATTTCCTTTTCTATAACTTCTTTTGTCGCCTCAGGAGTTACATCTCTCTCTGTTATTCCTGTCCCTCCAGTCGTCAAAATCAAATCACATACCTTTGAAAACTCTATCAACTTCTCTTTTATAACATCTTTTTCATCCGGCACAATTTCATATTTCAAAACCTTCCATTCTCTTTCTTTACACTTCTCAATCAGATATCTTCCGCTTTTATCTTCCCTTTTTTCAAAATAACAACCATCACTTATAGTTAAAATCCCTGCATCTATCTTTGGTATAACTTCAATAATATCACCTTTTCTTATTTCTCCACCTTTAATTACTCTTCCAAATATTCCCTCCTTTGGCATCAAACATTTACCAACTTTTTTATATATATCACACCAATTATGACATTTCTTCCCAATTTCTGAAATTTCAATTATTACCTCATTAATTTTTAACCTATCTCCAATTTCAAGTTTCCTTAAATCAATCTTTTCTGTTGTTATATTTTCAGCAAACATTCCAGGTTTCAACTCTCCCTTTCTTTTCAAACAGAAAAATTCCTCATTCATTCTTTCCCAGGAAAGTAAACTCACCTGTCTATAAGAATTTTTTTCAGCATGACAATCACCCTCTACCCCATAATTTTCAACAAGAATAATTCTTTCCATTTGCACTTTACCCTCTCCCTTCCTTTTTCCAACATTTACAGAATAAACAAAACCTTTCATTTTTTCTTCTCAATCAATTTTATTTCACCTATTTTCATTTCTCTTTTATAAACTTTACACATATCATAAATAGTTAACAATGAAATGGAAACTCCTGTTAATGCCTCCATTTCAAAACCTGTCCTATCAATTCCTTCAACTTCACAGATAACTTTAATCTTATTAGAAAAAAATTTAAAATCTATTTTTGCTTTTGTTATTTTTACAGGATGACAAAAAGGAATTAAATATGGTGTATTTTTAACTGCCAAAATTCCTGAAATCTTTGCACAGTTCAAAACATCTCCCTTTTCAACCTTACCTTCTCTTATATCTTTAATAATTTTTTCATCAAGTATAATCTCACCTTCTGCAACTGTCTTTCTCTTTGAAATCTTTTTATTTCCTATATCTATCATAAAATCCTCCATTCACAAGTATAAACATTAAATCTTTTACCTCTTGCAAAACCAATCAATGTAATATTATTTAACTTCCCTAACTCAATTGCATAAAAACTCGGGGCAGAAATTGAAACAATTACAGGAACTTTTATTCTTATCCCTTTAAAAACAGTGTCAGAGGTAATCCTTCCCGATGTTAAAACAATCTTATCCCTTAAATTTATATTCTTCAAAATGGCTTCACCTACAACTTTATCAAAAGCATTATGTCTTGAAATATCTTCAGCAAAAACCAGAATATCATTACCATCAGAAATTCCACAAGAATGTACTCCGCCTGTATCCCTGTAAATTTTTGACATATTTTGAAATTTCTTCAAAATTGAAAAAATTTTTTTAGATGAAATTTTAACATCATCTTTTTCAAAATTTTTAGAAAAACTTATTTTTCTTTTATTATAAACTTCAACTTTACATATATTTCCAGAAATTTTTAGTTTTTTAATATCTCTCACACTTTCAATTAAACTATTCGTAAAAAGAAAACCATAAATGAAACTTTCTATTTTTTCAGGCAAAATTGTTAAAACTGCAAATTCCTTTTTATTAACAAAAATTTTAAAATTTATTTCTTCAACAACTTTATCATTTACTTTTTCAAATCCTCTATTTCTATATCTCAAAATTTCTATCTCTTTAATCATTACCCACCAAGACAATTCATAACTGGAAACCTATAATTTTTAACTGAAATTTGAGCAAATGGATTAAAACTATATTCTCTGTTAAAAATATAAAACTGAATCAAATTTAAAATCTCTTCATTAAACTTTTTCAAATTCAAAACAGGCTTTCCATATAAACATAAAAACAGATCACCTTTACAATCAATTCTCAATCTATCACACTTTCCACAGAATGGTTCACTAACTGGGGAGACAAATTCTACAATCAAATTTTCACCTTTATAAACTTTTATTCTTCTTTCTTCAATCTTAAAAATGGAAACAAAACTTTCAATAATATTCTTAACAACTTTATAAGGTACAAAATTTTCTTTCCAGAAAGAAAGATTTTTATAAACAGGCATAAGTTCTATAAACTTTAAAATCATTTTATTTTCTCTGGCAAAATTCAAAAAATCTTCTATTTCATCAAGATTTATATTTTTTATAATAACCACATTCAATTTTACAGAACTAAAAGTTTTACAACTTTCTTCAACAACTCTCTTTATTCTATCCAGATGTTTAAAACCTGTTATTCTTGCAAATTTCTTCTCATCAAGTGTATCCAGGCTTATATTTATCCTTTTAATCCCTGCCTCTTTAATTTTTTCAACATTTTCAAAAAGAAAAAAACCATTTGTTGTCAATGAAATATCCTCAATCTCTGGAAGATTTGAAATTTCTTTTATAAGATATGTTATATTTTCCCTAATAAGAGGCTCTCCTCCAGTCAATTTTATCTTTTTTATTCCTAACTTTGTGAAAACTTTCACAATATTTATTATTTCTTCATAAGAAAGGATTTTTTCCTTTTCTATTTTATTGAATTCTTTTGAACAGTAAAGACAAGAGAAATTACATCTATCTGTAACTGAAATCCTTAATGTATCAATTTCTCTTCCAAATTTATCTCTCATTATCCTTGTCTTAAATTTTATTTTATATCTTTTTACCAATATTTACAATTATGTTACATTAATTTTTGATTTGAAAAAAGAGATTTTGATGACCGGCACTTACTCTTTGAAAATTCATGATTAAAAAAGATATTACCTTTTTGAAAGAATTTTTTTTCTATTTATAAGATCAACATATTAAAAGAATTATTCTCCAATTATTTTTATTAAAACTCTTTTCTTTCTCTGACCATCAAATTCACCGTAAAATATTTGTTCCCAAGGTCCTAAATCAAGTTTACCATTTGTTATTGCTACAACTACTTCTCTTCCCATTATAGTTCTTTTTAAATGTGCATCTGCGTTTGTTTCTCCTGTAAGATTATGTTTATATTTTGAGGGGTTATATGGAGCAAGTTTTTCAAGAAATTCAATAAAATCAAAATGAAGATCTTTCTCATCGTCATTTATGAAAACACTACTTGTTATATGCATAGCATTAACAAGACATATACCTTCTTTCACTCCACTTTTTCTAACTGCTTCCTCAACTTTCTCTGTAATATTTATAAACTCAATCCTTTTTTCTGTACAAAACCATAAATATTCTGTATATGATTTCATATTTTTTTTTCCTTTCACCAATAAATAAACCTCTTAAACATATTTTTTTCCATAGGAGAGAACGACTCTATATCTTCAATTAAATATCTATCTTCAAAAACATCTATCAAAATCTTCCCCTTCTTCCCAAAATCAATAGTTTTGCTTCTTTCCCACTTTAAATAAAATTCCTTTTCCCCTTTGTCTGTCAATACATGAAAAAGGAGAAATCCGAATTTCCATTTAATGTCAAAAATACGAATTATTTTATAGGAAAAATAATGTTTATTCAGTGTTTTTAAAATTAATCTTCTTTCATTTTCTGAAAAATCAAAAATATCCTTAATTATCCCTATTTCCTCAAATTCTCCATTTTCCTTCTGATAAAACAGGGATATAAATTTTAAAGGTTCTCTAATTGGAAAACAGGAAATCGCAAAAACATTTTTATATAAAGTTTCTGTTTCAACAAAATATACATCCATTGTTTCAAATTCTCCTTTCAAAATTTTTGTATTTTTAGAAGTCAAAAATTTTAATTTATCATTCATTTTATCAAGGACTCATCAATACTTGCAAGTTGTGTCTGCATAACAATAAGATTATGATAAATTCCTTTCTTTTCCATAAGTTGTGTATGAGTTCCAATCTCTGCAATTCTTCCATTATCAACAACTATTATTTTATCAGCATCTTTTAAAGTTGAGAGACGATGAGCAACTATAATCGTTGTCCTGTTTTTCCATAAGGAAGATAAAGCATCCTGAATTTTCTTTTCTGATTCTGTATCAACTGAAGATGTGGCTTCATCAAGAATTAAAATTGCAGGATTACACAAAATTGCTCTTGCTATTGTTATTCTCTGTTTTTCTCCTCCAGAAAGCCCTGCTCCTCTTTCTCCAAGCAATGTGTCATATCCATTAGGCAGTTTCATAATAAAATCATGAGCATTGGCAATTTTTGCTGCATATATTACTTCTTCAAGTGTAGCATCAGGTTTACCATAAAGTATGTTTTCAAGAACTGTTCCTCTAAATAAAAATGGCTCCTGTAAAACAAGACCTATATGTTTTCTCAATTCTGAAGATGGTATCTCTTTTATGTCAATTCCATCGATTAAAATCTGTCCTTTTTGAACTTCATAAAATTTACATAAAAGATTTATAATTGTTGTTTTACCACTCCCACTTTTTCCAACAATACCAACCACTTCCCCAGGCTCAATTTTAAAACTTACATCTTTTAAAATTGGTTGATAAGGATCATAGCCAAAAGTAACATTTTTAAATTCTATTGCTCCTTTTATTTTGTCTAATTTAATAATTTTAACTGGCTCTCTAACTTGTGGTTCTGTATCAAGAACTTCAAAAATCCTGTGACTTGCTGATGTAAAATTACTAAACCAGGTTGACAAAAGTGTAAGGTTAGTTAAAGGAGCATAAAACATTCCTATATATCCTAAAAATGCCATCAATTCACCAAGGGTTAATTTTCCTGCAAGAACATTTTTTCCTCCAATATACCATACAATTAAACCACCAAGTCCAAAGAAAAAACTCATAAGAGGATTAAAAATTGAAATATTAATATTTACTGTCCTCACAGTTTCTTTTAAACTATCGGCATAAGATTCAAACCTTTTAAACTCTTTTTCTTCCTGCGCAAATGCTTTAACTGTTTTTATACCCGAAAGAACATTATTTAAAAAAGTGGAAAGTTTAGCCTGACTATCCCAGACCATAAAATACTTTGGATAAATGTTTCTCCAAAAAAATATTGTACCAAAAACAACAAAAGGAATTGGGATTAAAACATAAAAGGCAAGAAGATAATTTATTGAAAAAAGCATAATACCAATCCCAATTATTGTGAATAAATTAAGAAGAAAACCCTGTCCTGCTTGAGTAACAAAACCGTGAAATGCTTCAACGTCTGATGAAAATCTTGTCATAATTGTTCCAACAGAATTCACATCATAATAGTTTAAGGATAATTCTTCAAGTTTTTTAAATAACTTTTTTCTTAAACTGTTTGTTATAAGAGTTCCAACAGAAGCAGAAATTGTTCCAACCAGCATATTTATCTGTGCCCTTAAAAATTCTGCAGTAACTAAAATAATAACAAGATAAGGGAGCCATTCTACATGTCTTTTTGTTGTTAAAACTTCATCTACAAGAATTTTTGTTATCCTTGGTGGAACTAAACTTAAACCAACTCCGATAATCATCAAAAAGAAAATTATAAAAATCCATTTCATATGTTCTGATAGTAATTCAAAAACTCTTGACAATATAGCTCCCTGTTTTAGACAATTAGGACATTTTGAATTTTCTGATTGTAAAGGGAAACCACATTTTTCACATAACAAAGGATGGGGTTGTTTTAAAATTTCTTCTGAAACTGGAAGTCCTTCTTTTAAATTTTGAAGTTGGATTATAAAGCGAGAAAAAATATATCTGTGGGAATTTGTAAATCTAACAACATCAATAAAATTTCCATTTAACTTGATTTGTAAAAAGGCACTACCAACAACTTGTCTTATATTAAATCCTTCAATTCTATTTAAGTCAAAAGAAATTCTTTCTTGAAATCCTTTTTCAGGAATTATATATAATTTTTCAGATGTTGCTAATACTTTTATTTTTGCAGGATTACCAAATAAATCTAAATCTGCTTCTACCTCTATTTTTATTTCATCTGTTTCCATTTTTAAATTCTAAAAATTTTAAAAGATTTTTACCTTATGATTAAAGTTATGTCAACTAATACTAAAAAATTAAGGAAGGGCACTTTCGGGTTTCCACCCTTTCAGGTATGGGTTTTAAAAACCCAACTTTTAACTATAAGTGCCCTTCCAATTTAAATTTTACCCATCTTAATGGAAATTTGTAAATAATTTATTTCAAAATATTTTGTAGTTTTATAATTTCATCAATAATTTTTTTTCTAATTTCATCATAATCTTTAAAATCTAAACCATTAGGGAGTTTTAATGAACCTGTTATTATTTTCTCTCCTGGGCCTATCAATAACTCTTCTGTCCATTTTGCCTGTTCTCTTATCCTTGTTGTAAATTTTATCTTACTTAAAAGATCTTTTATTTTTCTTTCTGATTCTATCACAAAGTTAGCATATTCAGCATTTTTAGATAATTGGTTTTTAAGTTTTTCAACAAGATTTTTATATGTCAATAAATATCTATAATCATCTATTCCTTCTCTAAATGCTTCATAAGTTATTGCTGGTCCTCCTGTCTCTCTTTCTGTTTTCGGATACCAATAAATAAAGTTTGGATTTATATGTTTTAAATCATTATATGGATCTTTACCAATTCCCTGATATTCCCAATTAAAAACTCCATCTATTTCTGTAATCCACATATAATATCCAGCAGAATATCTCATAACTTCTGGTCTATAACCTTCAACATCATTATTGTACATTAAAATGAATTTTCCTTTCTTTTTTAATTCTCTTAATATATCCAAAGGTGCAAGCCCACCATTTATATTCAAATAATCTGAGTACTGTTCTGCTTTTTTCATGAATTCATCAAATGGACCATCTGTTTCTGTTGGAAGTCCCAAATCTTTTAATAAAACAAGTGCTCTTAAAGTTTTTCTCATTAATTCCTGAGACTGCCAAGATGGCTCATCAAATGGTTGAAATATCATTTTAGGCCAATTCCTTTTCTTCGCTTCCTCCATAAATGATAGCATGAATTTCTTAAATTTATCTTCAAACTCTTTAGAGGTATCTGAATAACTTCTACTTAAATAGTTGTAAGCATATTGATCTGGTCCACTCAATAATAAAATTGGTTCAGTAAAACCAACTTCTTTGTAACATTCAAGGCACCAAATAAACCTGTCATTATCTTTAAATTTAAACTTAAAACCATCTTTTTCCTCTATTACTTCTTCAGGACTAAAAGGAATACATAAACCGACAGTAGTCATTCCATATTCCTTCATGTTTTTAAAATCATTAAGTATTTCTGCTTTTGAATTTCTTTTACATGTATAATACATCCCATAAAGTTTCCCTTTTGGTTCTTCAAGTTTTATAGGCAATACATTAACTTTCAAGTAAAGTGTTGCTTTTTCTCCTGCTTCTGAACCTAAAATTGGAGCAAAATTTATTTCTCCAAAGTAAACTCCTGTTTTTGCATTTTCAGGAATTTTAATTGTTAACCATATTTGTTTATTTGTATCCTTTGGGATATCAACTAAATTTCTTTCTTCAATATAAACAGGAATATTAATATATTCATTTGACCAATTGATATTATAAAGCCTTCTTTTGTTTAATGTCCTCACAATTCCTATCCTTATATTTTCCTTCGTTATTTTATTTCTTTCTTTTGATACAAGGTCACTTACATCAATTTGATAATTTTTCAAATCTTTTAATGCTCTTATTGCAAACGTTACAGGTTCATATTCTCCTGGAGAAACAAAAACCTCCAGAATATTATCCCTCATTATTTCCTCTTCATAAGGAATAGTATTAGGAAAAATTAAATCTATATAAGGCCTTTTGAAAAAAATGTAACCCCTTTTAGTTTCTTCTGAACTCAATTTGGGCATTGGTTTTTCGTCTACATATTTAACCTCAATAAATTTTAACTTTGGAATTTCAAATTTTTGAACTTGAAATATATCTATATTTTCTTTTATCTCTTTGCTTGTATAAAACCTGACATAATCAATACTCAAAATTCCATCTGAATCAAAATTGTAAAATGTAATTGGTCTGGGTGATATTTTCTCCTTTATTTCATTTTTAACTTTCAATTCTCCATCAACGTAAAATTTGATAACATTATTGCTTTCCCAAACAATTTTGTAAATATGGTAATTTGTATCAAATGGAATTAAATCATACCACCAGTTAATATTTCCTTCATCATCGTAAATAGAACATCTTATTTTCTGAGGATTTGATTCTTCAACTGAAATTGTTATTCTTGGTTTTGCCCCAAATTTTTCTCTCCAGCCAAAAGCAAGGGCTCCAGTTGTTGGTTGTTTTTCAAATGCAGATTTTACTTCAAGAATACCATAAGGATAAACAAAATTACTCATTAATTGACTATTTTCTTTTAAAATACATTTATTATTTACAATTTCAATCCCTTCATCTGTAAATTGCCACAATTTTTCATTTATTTTTTTGTCTTCAAAATTATCTAAAAAGAACAATTCTGTAAAATCTTTTTCAACAAGAATTTTTTTTTCTAAATCAAGTTTTGTTACTTTTTTATCCTGCTTTTCTTCAACAGGTTTACCAAGGAATCTAAAGTTATCAAAGAATAAAGTATAATCCTTTCTTGGCATTCTTAAATAAACTAAAATACCTTTTAATCTTTTTAAATTTATGTCACTTAAAGAATCTGTTTCAACAATTACTTTCGTAACTTTTTGAGGAAGACAACCATAACTGAGAAATGTCTTATTTCCATCTCTATCGTCAATTCTTAAATAAACATTCACAATTTCATCTGAAGGATTATATACATCAAAAGCAAATCCATCAAAATTTGTCCAATCACTTTCTTTTACAAAAAATTCTTTATAAATTCCAGGCCAAGTATCTATTTCAGAGCCAGGAAAAAAAACTTTTATAGCATATTGGCCTTCTGAAGCATTTTCTTTTGTTCTTTCTACTTTTACTCCTTGTGGACTCCACAATTTCATATCTTCCTCTTTCTCAAAATTAGATATCACCATTGCTATTTGTTCTTTCATTTCTTCAGATATCTCATAAATGCCTAAACTATCCCACCATACAATCCCACCAGGCCCTCCAAATGTATCTGTAAAAATTCTTATATTTACACAACCTTCAGGAACAATTCCTTTTACTTGTAACTTCTTCCAGTCAAGATTGTCTTTTATTGTTACTTGTTTGGATATACTCTGAATGCTTTTATTACTTTTATCCAGAAATGAAATACTTAAAGTTGCTCTTCCATTGAAATTTTCTGCCTTTACATGTCCAAAAAATAAATATGTTTTACCTACTTCAAAATTCTTAAAATCACAAACATAATAACCTTCATCATAACTTTCTCTTTTAGGGTCAAAAATAATTTTCCCAGACCTTTTACCTGAATGATAAACTTTTTCATCAAGTTCATATTTACAGGTTGAACCTTGAACACTACGAATTCTCCATCCATCAGGTATTCCATCATTATTCTCATCTATTTCAAAACTACCATTTTTCAATAAATTTTCCTGAGAATTTGAAGTAGAAATAAACATACTTGAAAAAATTACAAAACAAAAAAACATTATTTTTTTCATATCCCCTCCTCTTTTTTACATCCCTATTTTATTCAAAAATTCTCCTATTTTATATCTTATTTCTTCATATTTTTTATAGTCAAGTTCATAATTCCAGAAATCTTTAACTAAATTTAATGCTTCTTTTAAAAGTTTTTCTCCTTCCTTTTTCTCTTTTTCTATCAACTTTTTCTTTTCTAATACTCCTTTTAAATAATATAAATAATCATAGTCATCAAGTCCTTCTCTCAATAGTTCCCATCTTATACTATCTATAACATCATCCCATTTCTCATTTGGATATAATAATATTCCATCTCCTTTCATATAATACCATGTTTCTGGGTCCCATGGGTCTACATTTTTTGCATAAGTATAATAATTTGTACTCCATATAAGTAGTCCATCTATTCCATATTTAAACATCATTAAAGGTACTACTCTTGAACTTATTGCAGGTAAATCTACAAGAAAAATACGATTATAATAAACATAAAATTTCTTGCCTTTGCTTTTAAAATCAGTTATAAGTTTTTCATTTAATCTTGTTGGACCAACTCCCCAGGAAACAGGTGGACACCAAATATCTATTAAATCAATCGGTAACTCTCCTTCTTCCCCTGGAACCCCTTCTGGATATGATATAAAAATCTTTATTTCTGGGTCAACTTCTCTTACAAGTTTTGCAAGACCTACCAATGTTTTTCTTACCCATTCAGATTGATTCCATGCTGGCTCATCCCACAAATAAAAATAACATTTATCAAGCAATCTTTTACTTTTTATCTCCTCCACCACTTCTTTTACTTTTGTCTTGAAAAAAGTTTTAAATTCTTCATTTTCTACATCAACGGGTTTACCATAAAAAATAGAAAATTGTGTTTGTCCTGGACCTCGCGTAACATTATTACCCATAAGTGGTAGAGGTAGAAACCCCTCTTTAAATTTATACTTTTCAAAATAATCCTCTGGTTTAACTCCATAATGAAAATAACTTGAACTTGCTATTCTATGATTTTTATAGTTTTCAAGCAATTTATCAAATTTCATATTCTGCCTTAATTTGCCTAAAAAGTCAGCACCTGCAATTACATTTAAATTAGCAATATCAGGTAAGACAAAATTCCAAACATTCACAGTAAGGAAAAATTTAACCAGAGATTTATCTCCTGATAATATTTCTATTTCTCCTTTATACTCGCCTTCTTTAGTATCTTTTGGAACATATATTGTAAACCATATTGGGTAATTTCTTCTTTCCTCTATTGAAAAACTCTCCTTTACAAACAATGGATCTGGCCATTTCCCTGGATATGTTCCTTTTACTGGCGATGGTGTTTTTATGTCTATATATCCTGCCAATCTCCAGTTTATGTTTTTATTTTCTATTTTCCCATCTTTCCCAACAAGGTCTGTAAATTTTATATTTATATTCTCTAACTTTAAGTTTTCTTTTGGATTTATCACAATTTGAAATGGTTCATATTCATTCTTTGCTGAATAAATTTTTATTTCTGGAGATGTCTTTTCTGCAACAAAATTATCATCAGGCCTTATTTTAACATTAGGACTTACAAAAAACACATCAAAACTTTTTTCGCTTTTTAAAAGTTGTGCTTGATGAATTTGTTTTTTAGGACTTATTACAGGTAATATAGAACTAAAAATTAATTCTTCTTTTTCAAAATCTTTTATGCCAAATATTAATTTTTCAACCTCTCCTTTCTGTATCTCAAATGGAATATCTATCTGTCTTTCTTTGCCACCTTTTATTATTCTATTTCCACTAAATACTTCATTGTCATTCCCATCTAAAAACATAACAAATATATTATAAAATCTGTCTTTTCCTCCTTTTAACTCAATATTAACAATTTTTTCCTGTAAATTCATTACTTTATCTTGATTTTTTATATTCATTGATAAAACTTCTTCTTTTGTCAGTTTAAATAAGCCATAATTTTTAACTTCATGCCATTTTTTTTCAGGGCTGTAGAAAATATTTGAAATCTCCCTTGGACTTTCAAATTTCTCTTTTTTGTCTCTTCCTACATCTCCTTTTAATAAAATTTCTCCATCTTCCAACATTCTGTAATCAATGCCTAAATCTTTCCACGGTATAAATAGTTCTCCCTGCCAAAAGTTCTTTTCTATTTTTGTTTTTGCTTTTATATCCGCATTCCAACTCTTATCATGTTTTCTTGTTTCTTTATCTATTTTTGAATCATATATCGTTCCTTTTGGATTTATTGCTATCTGATAATAATATTTACCTTCTGGATAAAAGAAAAATTCTATATCATCATCCTCCCATATATCTGAATCTCTTTCTGTTTTTGTCATTTTTAATTCTTCAATTCTTTCATCATAACATTTAAATCCTACATATATCCCTTTTTCATCATATAAAAAAATTACTTCTGTTTCATTTTTAGGTTTTCTTAAAAATTGTGTATTTATAAAATTCTTGAAAATGAATCCTTTAGTCCAATCTTCTTCACTTAACTCTCCATCTATATTTATTTTTTTATTAATTTTAAGAATTGGCAAAACTTTCTCTTCTTTCTTTTTTTCAAATTTTTTTAGCAAATTTAAAGCATATTCTTCTGCATTATTCTTATAAAATCCTATACACATATCCATTATACCTATCTCATCTTCTATTTCTCTTTCGTATAAAACAGGTGTATCAAATTCTATTGTAAATCTGCCATCTTGAAGATCACAACCCCAGATATATTTCCATTTTCCTATAAATGTATTCCAGTTACCTATTTCAGGGAAAACAAAACATACTCCTTCTCCATTTTCTCCTTCAAAAGCAAACCATTTATTCTCTGCAAACCTGTTCCCTTTCCACAAATCATATCCATAAGTGTACCATTTGCCTTCTTTTGTATTTTCCAATTTTTTGTAAGGACCATAAATACTTCTGAATACTCTGTATTTTAAAGAAGACCCAATTTGAATTGTTATCCTTTTTACATAGTATTTGGTCTTTGGTAAAAAAACATAAGAAAAAAAGAAGTAATCTTTGTTCTCTTCCATTTTTATCTCTTCAATCAACTCTAAAAATCCCCAATCTTGTTGAATTCTATAAATAAGAAAAGGGCCTTCTTTAAAAATTTTTGTATCTGTTTTATTTAAAAATTTCCATGTTGATAAATATTCCTTCTCTTTTGGTGAAAAGGAAAGGTAATTATTAAAAAAATTCCTACTCTCAAACCCACTTACACTAATTTCTATTATTTCTCCTGGTCTTTTTTTTGATATGGTAAGTTCTATAGTCCCATTATTTAATATATATACATCATCTTTTTCTTGCCAGTTTAAACCACTACATTCAAAAACAGAAATTATAATACCAAATAATATCAACAATTTTTTCATAAGTTTTCCCTCTTTTTTTACTGCGCATAGTTAATCCAGAAGATAATATCTTTTGATGGGTCAGGAATTTTTTCCCATGTTCTCCATTCTACATGATTATCAACAAAAAGAAAATTAACACCATTGTTATGTCTTCTACTGAAATTTTCTCCAACATAAATTTTATATCTGGGAAAAATATGTCTTATATCAACATTGGCTCTTACATCTGCAATTAAAAATGCTTTTGAATGCTCTCTCACCTTGCTTATTTTTTTCATTCCCTGTTCAGGATATGTAGGCCATCCCCATTGTCCTCTACAATATCCACAGTACCCATTATATCCATAATTTGGCCCATCTTTACTTAAACCATTTGAAGAAATCATTCTTTCTTTCATTCCAGAGGGACACCAGAAAATATTTTTTATATTATTCGGTGTATTATACCAACCACCCCATAAGTCAAAATAAGGAGTTTGAGAAGGAGGCGTCATCCCATATGTTTTACCCCTCATCAAATAAGGTAAAAGCATAGTTACCCAGTTATAATGAGTTCCAAAACCGCACAATATAAAACCATCAGCAACAGGTAACCATTCTTCATAATCCTGTGTATAAAGATAAACTGCAAGTCCAAGTTGTTTTAAGTTATTCATACACACAGAAGCACGTGCTCTTTCTCTCGCTTTGCTTAATGCAGGCAAAAGCATAGCAGCCAAAATTGCAATTATTGCTACTACAACAAGCAATTCTATTAATGTAAACCCTTTCTTTTTCATATTATTACCCCCCCTTTTCTTATTCAATTATACATATTTCATTCCAGTCATTTAATTTAACATCTATCTCCCATTCTTTACCTTTCTTTTCTATCTTAAAATTATGCTCTTTTTCTCTGCCTTTTAAATCAAATAAATATACCTTTGGCTCTTTATTAAATTTGAAAACTTTTGAAACACAACTTATTATCCTTTCTTTCCCTATTATATATCCTTCATTTATCTCTTCTATTGTTATTGGAAACATATGATTCATTGGCCCATATTCTCCTGCTCCTTCTCCTTCTTTTGGGATTATTGCTCCTTTTGCATGTGGATAATATAAAAGTCCATTTTTTAAAGCAGTGATTATCCCTTTTATTACTACTTCTGCATATCTATTACTACCTTCTTTTCCAAGTTTTGCAGGTTCTAATCCATAGATAATAGGAGTTGATAAATGGCCCATGGCACACCATCTTAATACCGGTGGTTCTTGATTTATATAATTTAATGGATTAGGAAAGTCATTTTCCATCTCAGCAAATCTAAAAACATTTCTCAAATTTTGAAGTTCTCTCGCACAGGCATAACCATTTAATACAACTATTTTACCTTTAGATAAAGCATAATCTAAAATTTTCTTTCTTGCTGGAATACTTACCAAACCTAAATCAGTATATTTCCTTTTAATCTTCCCAGTATTTTCATCTATATCAACTGTATATCCATCCCATTTTTCATATGTACATCTATCTCTAATGGTTCCTAATCCTGAATAAGATAATTCAAACTGGTCAATATAAACACCATCACATCCTATCTTATCAAAAATAAAATCTAAATATTCAAGCATCTGTTTATATCTGTAATTGCCTTCTATATAATAAACCATTACATAAAGCCAAAGATTTTTAAGATATGTTGTTGTAGAAGGATAATAAGTATCAACTATCATTCTCCCATCTTCAGTTCTCAACACAGAATCTTTTAATGGACCTATGTAATCTTCAACCAATTTTGTTTCCTCTTTAGTTAGGATTGTGCCATAATTAATTCTTCCTTGTCCTATTTTTTCTCCACCCGGTATTTCTCTTTTATCAATTGCATAAAGATTCCCCTCAATAACTCCAAGAACATACGCATTTGGATCTGATTTTCTTATTTTATCTTTTAATGATTTCCACTGGTTTTCAATCTCTTCCATTGTATAAAATTTGTCTGTTTTAGGATTATAGGCATTAGTGCTTAACCAGGGATATATCATATAGCCTTTTGCCTTTCTTTCTGGAATCACAGTTGCTCCCATTATAATAGGCCCTTCAATAGTAAAATTAGTATCCCAATCCCTTCTTACTTTATTAATAAATGCAAAATAATCATTACTTTTCTTTGGTCCTTTGTTTTTTATTGGGTAAAGTGAAAAACAAAATTTATACTCTTTATTTTTATCAAGACCAAAATGTCTTGTGTAATATTCAAAACTATTACCTCCCCATTTCCTCATTTCTCCTTGCAATCTCAAAATATTGTCTTCTGCAACAAAACCTAAACTGCTTTTATCTTGAGAAATAAAAATAGTAGGATTTGGAGCAACAACATCTAAATATTCTACTTTTTCAACTCCTGCAAGACGATAGTAAGAAGGTGGCACTGGAGTTAAAATTTTATTCTTTATTATCACACCTATCTCACTATCAAGTTTATTTTTTAAATTATCCTCTATTTCAATTTTTTCTCCTTTTAATGTTAAAACTCTTTCAACTTTATAAAAATTATTCTCTCCTTCTATTTTAACTTTATCTTTATCTATTTTCTCAATCTTAACATCCCAATCTTTTTCAGAAGAAAAGGAATTAAATCCAATTTTATCTCCTGGATATGAAAAAAATGTTGAAATTTGATATTTTTCTTTTTCTATTATTATTTCAATAGAACCATTTTCCCCTATATTCAACTCATATTCTTTTGTTTTAAAATCTATTTTTTTTGTATCTATTTTGTATTCTGCCATCACACCTATCGCAAGATTTTTAACGAAATCTTCAGGCAAATATCCTATTTCTAAATTTTCAATCACAAGATTTATTTCTTTTTCTTTAACATATCTCTTAAGATATGTATTGTAAAACGTTAATTCATTTGGTTTTGTGCTTTCAATTCTTTCATCAGGACCTATTTCAATATAATTAACATAGTCAGAAATATCAAATAAATACCAATAACCTTCTTCTTTGCAACTTATAACTCTGCTGTCAAGAATAATTCCATCTCCAAAAAATGTTATAACTGTGGGAATTGAAAATTGGGTTCCCCACCACTCTCTTTCTCCAATTGTTGTTTTAAAAGTACCTGTTCTATTTAACAATCTATATCTACCAGTTTCTGTAAATTTGCCAAGATACTTTTCATTTAAACTTATTCCAAGATATGGATTCCAGCCACCTGGAGTTGGATGAGTTAAATATGCCTTAAACCTCATACATAAAACTTGTCCTTTTTCTTTTTTCACTGCTGGAAATTCAATTTTATATTTCGTTATATTATCTTCTGAAATTATTGTAATTGGCTTATCTGAACTCCATATGACTTTAAAATTTTCTGTTTCTACTATTGATTTTATTTGAGAAAAACTATTTAAGTTAAATAAAAACCAATAAAACAAAGTTAATAGAATTTTTTTCATCTTTTTCATTCTTTAAAATTTAAAATTCCAAAATTTTCAGGCTCATTAAACCATGATATAATTTGAGACCACGTTGCAAGACTTGATTCCTTTTTGGTTTTTCTCACTCTGCAAAAATTGGCTCTTCTTTCAGAAATAAACCCTCCAATCTCTGCAAAAGGTATTTTTATCTCTACTGTCCAGTAATTCTCTCCTTTAAAAACAGCACTTTCCCATTTTCCGTTCCATGCTTTATCTTCATTTCCGTTAATATTAATAGCATCATATTGAATATTTGAAAGGTTGACTATAAAATGATAATAAGGATACAAAAAATTATATTTTGTAATAAAAATCTCTACACAATCTCCTTTCCAAATATCTTCGTCTCTCTCTTCACCATAAACTTGAACCTCTGAGATAGATGGTTCTTCATTATAAAAACATATATAAAGATATTTTTCGTCATAACCACACCAAACTTTTGTTTGACATTGTATTCCCTTTTCCACTTCACTAAATCTCCCAACAAAATCAGGAAGACTTTTTATTTTCTCCATAATAAATGGTTCAAGTCTTCCATCTATTTCAATCTGTCTATCAATTTTTTCCACTTTCATATTTCTTATCATTAATTTATTTTTTAAAACCTCTAATATATTAAATTCAAGTTCTTTTCCAGTTTGTATCTTCCTCTTGGCACTTATTATTGCATCTTTTGCTCCTTTGGGGACATAATTACACCACGGTTGCTTTTCTTGAATTCCATACCAATCAATCTTTTCTGCATAATTCCAAATATATTCATCACAAACTTTTAATCCCCAATAAATATTGTGTTCATACCACTTTGCTCTTTCCATTTCCCCTGGAATAGAACCACCAACAAAAGATTTATAAAAACCGTAATATAAATCAGGATAAATACCAAAACTCACTCTTACCTGTCTCTTATATTTTTCCCTATTTTCAGGAGCAACAAGTAAAATAGAACCTTCCTTAATAATGTGATAAGCGGTATAAAAATCTTCGGGTTTTCTATACCAATAAGAAGGTTCATTCCCATCAATAAGTAAAACTTCTGGATTAATAACATCTAAAATTCCATTTATAAAAGCAGGTAATAATCCATAAGGATGTTGGGACAAAATTTTGACATCCATTGAATAAACATTTCCAGTAAAGATACTATTTCCAAAAAGAAAAAAAAGTACAATATTAGGATATTCTTTCTGAATTGAACTCATTATTTTTCTTCCTGCTTTTCTCACTTGGTTATAATATTCCTCAAAAGTTTTTTCATTTTTATTTATTAAAGAATTGTAATTAAAAATTTTTATTCCATAATAAACTTCAGGATCAAAAATCAATCCTTTACATCCTACCTCTTTAGCAATTTTAGCAAGTAAACCCCAATTATATGCTGAAGATTCTATATCCTTTTCATTAAACCAGTCCCATTCTTCTTTTTCGTCTTTAATCCCACCACTAAAAACAATTAAAAAATTATCTTTAAAAATTTTAAAATCAGTATTCTTTAAGTTCTCTATGTCTTCTTTGTAAATACCTTCATTTATTTTTTTCTTCTTAAAAGGAAGTATATCTTTCAACCTTATAACAACTCCATCAAAAAAGGGTGTTGAATTCTCAATATTTCTTATTTTTTCTCTCAAAATCTCAGGAGTAAGCCAACTCCACCCGTGATGAATAATTTTTTTATCTATAGAAAAAATTTCTGAAAACAAAAAATAAGAAAATAAAAATAAAAATAATATTAATTTCTGCATTTTAAAAATTAAATGGTACTCTTTCCTTTGTAAGTCCATAATTTACACCCAAAATATAATAAGGCCATGTATTTGTTTGTCCTCCTTTAAAACATACTTTCAATCTTGATGGGTTACATGCTTCTACATGACCATCTGCAAATAATATATTGGCAACTCCATTATGCCTAAAATGTATCCCACTATAATTTGTTCCACCTGCATTATAATTAAGTTGAAAACCATATTGACTACCTGCTGACAAATAAAAACTATCTCCAAGAAGAACAAAATTTGAAGGATTTTTAATTCTTCCTATGTATATCCATCTATAATCTCCATATCCTGGATAAGAACCTAAAAATACAACATTTGTATCATCAGGAGACACATTTATATAAGAAGAATAATTAATTCCATATATTTTCCATCTATCAACATAAACTCTCGGAAATTCACTTGGACAAACACTTACATGTGGTTTATTAGCTTTGGGCACAGGAATATATGCTGGTACAGATTTAAAACTTATCGGTGTTAAAAAACATATCCAATAATAAGTTGTTACATTTGTTACCCAATGATAACACATCCATTTACCATCATAATCATTAGCATACATTAATATTGCCTGTCCAAGTTGCTTTAAATTATTCATACACACAGAAGCACGTGCTCTTTCTCTCGCTTTGCTTAATGCAGGCAAAAGCATAGCAGCCAAAATTGCAATTATTGCTACTACAACAAGCAATTCTATTAATGTAAATCCTTTCTTTTTCATATTATCACCTCCTTTTTATTTATTAGAATATTTTTTTTCATTTTTTATATCTTCACTGTTTCAAATTCTTTCATAACTATTTCAGAAGGTATTAATATTTCAATTTTCCCTTTTTCTCCTTTTAATACTTTTAAAGCGTTTTCAATTGTCAATTCACCAATTTTTTTAAGTGGCTGTATAACTTCATGAATTACTTCTTTTTCTTCTATATCTTCTTGAACTTTATCAAATGTCGCAATCTCTATATCATCTGGTATTTTTGCCCCTATATCTTTTATTCCTTTCAAAATGTAAGGAAGAAATGAACCTCCTGTGCAGATAATAGCATCTATATTTCTTTTTATAATTAACTCTATCGTTTTTTCAGGGATTAATATTTCAATTGGAAATAAAAAGGGCAAATGAATAACCAAATTATTATTTATCTTTATTTTTTCTTCTTGCAGTGCCTTTTTATAACCTTCAAATCTATATCTTGAAAATTCATGGCCTTCCCAGAGTCCTATAAATCCTACTTTTCTTTTATTTCTCTCAATTAAATTTTTTGTCAATTTATATGCATCGTTTACATGGTCTGCTGAAATATAATTTATGTTGTAATTTTTTATAATTCTGTTTATTGCAAAAACTATATAGCCTCTATCTGACAACTCTTCAAGAAATTTATAATGCCTTTTTTCAGGTATAAAACTAATTATCACATCACATTTATTTCTCTCCAATTCTTTCAAAATTGAAAAATAATCTTCTGTAAAATTAAAAAGATGTAATTTTATATTAAATAAAGAAGCCTTCTCTAAAATTCCTTTAAATATTTCTATGTAAAATGGATTTTTTTGGTAATCCATATAGTGCGGGATTAAAAAGGAAAAATGTAAATCATCCTTCCTGAAATTTATTTTTCTTATAAACGTGCCTTTACCTTTTTTTCTATATACACGCCCTTCTTTCTCAAAATATTCATAAACTCTTCTCACAGTCATATGAGAAACATTAAATTTTTTAGATAATTCTTTCTCAGATGGAAGAATATCTCCATGCTTTCCTTTTTCTATCAGTTTCTGGATATAATCTTGAATTGCTATGTATTTTATTTTCATTTTTATATTACTTTATATTTATTTTAAAACTTTTTGTTTTTTTTGTCAAATAAATTTTATATTTTGAATTTTTATTTTGGGATTTAAAATTATTTTTTAAGAGTTTCTTTAATTCTCTGAATTAAATTTTCTGGATCAAGTCCTTCTTTTTTAAATAATTCATCTGGAGTTCCTGAAGCGCCATAATTTTTAATACCAAACCTTAAAAATTTTACATTTTTATTTCTTTCGGCAAGATAAAGTGCTATAGTTGAAGAAAGACCTGTTTCAATATGATGGTCTTCATAGGTAATAATAAGCCCTGTATTAATGGCTATTTCAATTTTTTCTTCATCTATGACTGTTGGAGAACTAATATTCATTACACCTATGCTTATGCCATCTTTTTTAAGTTCTTCATATATTTTAATTGCTCTATAAACCATACATCCATAAGTCAAAATATATCCTTCTTTCCCTTCTCGTATAATATCTGCTTTTCCATATTCAAATTTATAATTCTCATCAAAAAAGATATCTCCATTTTCTTTTAAAATTACAGGAACCCGGCTTCTTCCCATTCCAACAAACCAATTCCCTTCTTTATCAATAATATATCTTATAACTCTATCTGTTTGATTTGGATCTGCTGGTATTATAATTTTAAATCCATACAGGTTTCGTAAAATCCCGATATAATCAATACATTGATGTGTCTTACCATCTTCTCCTACATCAAGACCAAGATGTGTACAAACAAGTTTTAAATTTGTAAAATTCTGGTCATTAAGTCTTTGCTGGTTATATGTTTCATCAATACCAAAAACACCAAAATCAGAAAAGAAAGTAATAAATTTATCTGTTGAAATTGCTCCGCTTATTGTTGCAGCATTATGTTCCTGAATACCAACTTGAAAAAATCTTTCTGGAAATTCTTTTTCAAACAAATCAGTTTTAACACTTGTTGCAAGATCACAGTCAAAAACAATAATAGGATATTCTTTATTCTCTTTATTTTCTCTTGCAAGATCAACAAGAGCATTCCCATAAGCAGTTCTATTATCTATCTTTTCTTCTTTTTTATACAATATTGGTTTCCCTTTATTTATTTTAGGAGAAAAACAAAATTTTCTTTCTGGATATGTCCAATCTTTTTTTCTTAACTCTTTATATTTTTCAAGAACTGGTTCAAGTCCAAGTTCTTCCATTGCTTTTTTATATTCTTCTTCACTTAAAGGTTTACCATGATATTTATGCTGATTTTCCATGAAAGAAATCCCTTTTCCCATAACAGTATGAGCAATTATACAAACTGGTTTATCAATCAATATTGCTCTTCTTAAATTTTCATATATTTCTGAAAAATTATGTCCATCACATTCTAAAACTTCCCATCCATCTGCAAGATAATTTTCTTTTATTCTGCATGGCATTACATCATCTATTTTTCCACTTATCTGCAATCTATTATAATCAATGATAACTTTTAACTTATTCAATCTATATTTAACAGCAAATCTTCTTGCTTCACTAACCTGTCCTTTTGTCTGTTCTCCGTCACTCATTAGAACAAAAGTATATGAATTTCTGTTATGTAATTTATCTCCAAGTGCAAAGCCACAACCAGCAGAAAGACCCTGCCCTAAATTACCGGTTCCCCATTCAATACCAGGAACCTTTCTTACAATGTGACCATCAAAAATACTTCCTGCTTTTCTAAAAGTACTTATTGCCATTTCTATATCAAAAAATCCAAGTCTTCCAAGAACTGAATAAACACCTGCTGATGTATGTCCATGGCTTATAATAATTTTATCTCTTTCTGGATCATCTAATTTTGAGGGAGAAACATTGGCATATGAAAAAATAACAAGATAAATATCAAGAGAAGAAATTGCTCCTCCAGGATGACCTGAATTTGCAAGAGTTGTCATTGTTAAAATATCTCTTATACATTCTTTTCTCAAATTTTCAAGTTTTTTTATCTCATCAAAAGTCAATTTTTCTTTTTCAAATCCCATTTTTATCTCCTTTTTTCAGTTAGCGAAAATAAGATTCTCACTCCTTCATTAATCATGAAAAAAGATAAAATTATCAAAATTAAACTTATGTTTCCAAGTAAAAACTGTTTTTTAATATAAAAATTTTTCATTTGAATAGTCAAAGCAGTTATTGTTGTCAAAAACATAATAATGGTCGGGATCATAACAGAGATTGAATTTTTTCCTTTAATAATAAGATAGGTTGCACATATAAATAAAGTAATTCCGGCAACAAGTTGATTTGAGGCACCAAAAACAGGCCAGATTTTTTGCCAATTTCCAAAAGCCAGATAGCCTGCAAAAAGTATAACAAAGAGTGTTGCGATAAATCTATTTTTCAAAAATTTAATTTTAAATGCTTCTCCAAAAAGTTCCTCCGTTATATATCTTGATATTCTTGTTGCTGTATCAAGGGTGGTTAAGACAAAACTATTAATCATTATAATTGCAAAAAGTTTACCAATTTCAGGATTGAATAATCTTTTTAAGATTTGTCCATAACCTCTCGCAAAAGTTCCAATCCAATCGCCTTTTTTCATTAAATCTGGATAATTTAACTCGTAATTCTGAGAACACCAAAAAAGCCCTGCTGAAACACATAATAAAGCAAGAATTGATAGAAATCCTTCTGTTAACATTGCCCCATAACCGATTTTTTTTATATCTCTCTCATTTGCAATTTGTTTTGAAGTTGTTCCACTTGAAACAAGTCCGTGAAAGCCACTTATAGCACCACAAGCAATAATGACAAACATAATAGGCCATAAAAACCCTGTTTCTGACCTAAAGGAAATATAAAATGGAGCATTTATTTTGGGATGAGAAGTTAAAAGTCCAAGATATCCAAGAAAGATTCCAAAAAAAAGAATAAAGGAAGAAAGATAATCTCTTGGTTGCAAAAGTAAGTTAACCGGTAAAACACTGGCAACATAGGAATAAATTAAAAGAATACTTATCCAGATTTTGATTCCTGATTTGAATTTTAAAACTACAGGAACTTCTTTACCAAAAAGGAAAAACACGAAAAGCAAAAAAAGGCAGAAAATTGTTACAAGTAAAAATGGTAGATTTTTTTTATAAACAAGATAACCAAAAATTATTGCATTAATAATAAGAAAAAAAGTTGGTAAAACAATTTCAGGTTCTTCAATGAATGTTTTAGCAGTTACTGCTGAAAAAACAGCAATGACAAGGCTTAAGGAAAACCATAAAAATAAAGAAAATAAGACTTTACTTTTTTCTCCTAAAATTCTTTTTGTTAATTCTCCTATTGTTTGCCCTTCATTTCTTACACTTAAAACAAGAGAAGAAAAATCATGAACTCCACCAAGAAAAATTGAACCAAGCACTATCCATAAAAAAGCAGGTCCCCATCCCCATAAACATACAGCAATAACAGGTCCTAAAATTGGGCCTGCACCAGCAATTGAAGCAAAATGGTGGCCAAAAAGGATAAGATAGTGTTTTGCAGGAAGATAATCTACCCCATCTGTTTTTACCCAAGCAGGTGTTTTTCTATTTTCATCAATCTCCCATAATTTTTCAAGGTATTTTCCATAAACAACATAGAAAAATAAGAAGGAAAATAAAGCAATTCCTGCAACAAATAAAGAATTCATTTAAACTCCTTCTTTTTAAAAATATAATTTATAATCTTTTTAGAATCCAGTCAATTCTCTAAAATTTATTTCAATTTGTTATTTTTACAGGAATAACATCTCTCAAAAGCCCATCTATTCTACCTGTTGGAAGACTTCTCCCTCCAACTTTCTCAATGTTCACATTTATTGTCTCCGGAGCTGCTTTAGCAATTTGATAACTACATATAAAATTGATAAGTAAGCCCCATAAAGCAATAGCAATTAAAGTAAGAAGAAACTTAGTATATCCATCAATTTTTAATTTTATTTCTTTTATTTCTTCCATCTTTATCCTCCTTTTTCTTTAATTTTATCATAATTTATTGACAGAAATATTCAATTTTTACTATAATATTTAAAAGGAAGCCACCTTAGCTCAGCGGTAGAGCAGGGCACTTGTAATGCTCAGGTCCGGGGTTCAAATCCCCGAGGTGGCTTTCAATTTCCCCCTTAAAAATGGTTAAGTCAGATAGATGGATTAAAAAGATGGCCGAAAAGGGAATGATAAAACCCTTTTTTCCAGAAAAGATTAAAAAGGGAATTTCTTTTGGTTTGTCTTCCTATGGTTATGATTTTACCCTTTCTGATGAATTTTTAATATTTAAAGGAGAAATAACATCTCCAAAGAAAATAAAAAAAGAAGATTTTGAAAAATTTAAAGGTAAGATATGCAGAATTCCTCCTAATAGTTTTGTTCTTGGTAGAAGTATAGAATACTTCAAAATTCCAAGAGATGTAATTGGTGTATGTTTTGGGAAATCAACTTATGCAAGATGTGGAATAGTTATAAATGTCACACCTCTTGAACCTGAATGGGAAGGATATATTACAATTCAAATAGCAAATTTGACTCCAGTTTTTGCAGAAGTCTATGCTGGTGAAGGAATAGGGCAGGTCATATTTCTTTCTTCAGAAGAAATCTGTGAAAAATCTTATAAAGACATATCAGGAAAATACAACAAAGCAAGAGGAATTCAGTTACCAAAATAAAAATTATTTACCTATACAAAAATTTGAAAATATCTCATTTAAAATCTCTTCACTATATTTATTCCCTATTAATTCATCAATTTCATTCAAACAATTTTTTAAATTTTCTGCTACAAGTTCAAGCATATTCTCATTTTCTATTTCTTTAAGTGCTTCTTCTATATAGAATCCGGCCGTATTGATTTTCTTTTCTTGCCTCAAATTCAAAAATAATTCGTCTCCTTTCATCTCCCCAAAACCTTCCATTATAAGAGAATAAAGTTTTTCTTCTATTTCTTCAATTCCAATCCAGTTTTTTATCGAGGTTTTTATTATTCTTTCTTCAGGGAATTCCTTTTCAATAAAATCAATCTCTACTTCTCTTGGAAGATCTATTTTATTGACTATTAACAGATATGGTTTCTCCTTTATATACTTCATCAATTCATAATCATATTCATTTAATTTTCTGCTCCAGTCAATCATAAGTAAATTTATTTCTGCCCTTCTCATCCATTCAATTGCCTTTTCAATTCCAATTCTTTCAATTTCATCTTTTGCTGATCTTATCCCAGCAGTGTCAATTATATTTACAGGAATCCCTTTTATATTAATCACTTCAATTATTGCATCTCTGGTTGTTCCTGGAATTTCTGTCACTATTGCTCTCTCCTCTTTCAAAAAAGCATTCAACAAACTTGATTTTCCAACGTTTGGACTTCCAATAATAGCCGCTTTTACTCCATTTTGGATTATCTTTCCCCTGTTACATCTTGACAAAAATTTATCAATTTCTTTTTTTATTTCTTTAAGTTTCTTTTCTAAATCTAAATTTAAATTTTCAATATCATCCTCTTCTGGAAAATTTATTTTACCTTCAATATTTACAAGCAAATCAAAAATTTTCTTTCTTATCTCAGAAATAAAATTACTTAAATCTCCTTTCAATTTTTTAATTCCTATTTCAAGAGCATATTCTGTTTTACTGTAAATGATATCAAGAATACTTTCGGCTTGGAGTAAATCTATTCTGCCATTCAAAAATGCTCTCTTTGTAAATTCTCCAGGTTCAGCAAGTCTTGCACCCTTTTTAATACATAAATTCAAAACTTCTTTCAAAGGAATAATTCCTCCGTGACAACCAATCTCTGCCATATCTTCTCTGGTATAACTTTTTGGGCTTTTCATAATCGTAACAATCACTTCATCTATTATTTTTCCATTGTCAACTATATGACCATAATAAACTGTATGAGAAGGAAGATTTTCTATTTTTAATTTTTTTCTTTTTTTAGGATTTTTGCCAGGGACAAAAATTTCCTCTATAATTCTATAAGTATCTTTGCCACTTAATCTTACAATGCCAATTCCACTTATTCCAAGAGGTGTTGAAATTGCAACGATTGTATCCTTTTCCATACATAATATTTTACCTTTAAAAATTTGTTGAAAAAAGGAAGATTTAGATTTAGAATTTAAATTAATGGGGAAAATAAAAAAAATTCATCCTGTTAAAATTTTTTGTGGTATCATTTACAGAGAGGAAAAAATATTTGAAAAAACTTTATCATATCTTGAAAAAAAATGGGGGAATATTGATATTTGCGAAGGTCCTTATCTTTTTAATTTTACCGATTATTATGAAAAAGAAATGGGGAAAGACCTTTTGAGAAAATTTGTATCCTTTGAAAAACTTCATATACCTGAAAAGGTTTATGAGTGGAAAATTTTTACAAATAAAATTGAAAATTATTTTTCTGAAAATGAAAAAAGAAAAATAAATATAGACCCTGGATATTTAGACAGTTCAAAAGTTATTTTACTCTCAACTAAAGATTTTTACCATAGAATTTATGTAGGGAAAGGAATTTTTGCAGAACTAACATTATATTACTCAAAAGGAAAATATAATTTCCTGGAATGGACATATCCAGATTATAAAACGGAAAATTATATAAGATTTTTTTTAAAAATGAGGGAAAAATATAAAACTCAAATTAAATTGCAAGAAAAATGAAGAAGATGTGGGTTAGAATAATTGTAGACTTTTTGATAATTGTCTTTTTTCTCTCACTTATAATTGGAGCAAGGGCAGTAATTCCTCCAAGAATGGAAATATATATAAAACCAGAAGATTTGGGATTAAAGTACGAAAATATTATTTTAAAAACTGAAGATGGGAAAATTTTAAAGGGATGGTTAATTTATTCTGAAAAAAGTAAAGGAATAATTATCTGCCTCCATGGTTATCCTGCAAATAAATCAGATATCCTGCCAGTTGTTGAATTTTTATATCCTGAATTTTCCCTTTTATTTTTTGATTTTAGGGCTCATGGAGAAAGCCAAGGGAAAGTTTGTTATTTTGGACTTAAGGAATTCCTTGATGTAAAAAGTGCAATTGAATTTATCAAAAATGATAAAAGATTAAGAGATTTACCTATCGGTATCTGGGGTTATTCCTTTGGGGGAGCAGTTGCCATTATCTCTTCTGCAAAATATAGTGAAATAAAGGCAATTGTTACTGATTCTGCTTTTGCAAATTTTCCTGATATGGTTAGGAATTATTATAAAAATCTTGGGCCTTTAAAATACATATTTTCAACTTTTTCTATTTTTCTTGGGAAATATGTCTTTAAAAAAGATTTCAGAGAAAATAGCCCAGAAAATTTTATTGATAAAGTTAAATGTCCTATCTTAATAATACATTCAAAAAATGACGAATTTGTTCCATTTTCTCATGCTGAAAGATTATATAAAAAGGCAAATCAACCAAAAGAATTATATATTGTTGAAGGTCCTCACACAGGTCTTGATAGGGCATATACACGTGAATATAGAGAGAAAGTAAAAAATTTTTTTATCAATTATTTACTTTATAATAAAAAGGAGTTATAAAATGGAAGAAATTTTTAAAAGATACGAAGGTAATCCAATTTTATCTCCAGAGAAATGGACTTATCCTTGTAATGCTGTTTTTAATCCTGGTGCAATAGAATTTAATGGTTATGTTTATCTCCTCTGTAGAGTTGAAACATTTGACGGATATTCTCACTTAACAATTGCAAAAAGTAAGGATGGAATTACAAATTGGGAAATATCAGAAAAACCAACTTTGTTGCCTGATCAAAATTTTGATGAAGAAAAATGGGGTATTGAAGACCCAAGAATTACATATCTTGAAGATCTTAAAAAATATGCAATCACGTATGTTTCTTTTTCACCTGGTGGTCCATTAATTTCCTTGATATTAACTTCTGATTTTAAGAATTTTGAAAGAAAAGGAGCACTTGTTCCACCAGAAGATAAAGATGGTGCTTTATTTCCTAAGAAATTTAAAGGTAAATATGTTTTAATTCACAGACCAATTATAAGAGGAGAAGGACATATCTGGATTTCCTATTCCCCAGATTTAATTCACTGGGGAGAACATAAAATTCTTCTACCTGTCAGACCAGGAATGTGGGATTGTCACAGAGTAGGTCTTGGATGTCCACCAATTGAAACAGAGGATGGCTGGATAATTATATACCATGGAATAAGATTTACTGCTTCAATTCCTATATATAGAGTTGGACTGGCACTACTTGATAAAGAATTTCCTGAAAAAGTAATAGCAAGAACAAAGGATTGGGTATTTGCTCCTGAAAAAGATTATGAAAGAATTGGAAATGCAATAAATGTTGTCTTTCCAACAGGGTATGTTTTCAAAAAGGACAAAAAAGAATTGATAATCTATTACGGAACTTGTGATAGATGTATTGCAATTGCCTTTGTTTCTGTTTCTGATATGTTAAATTTGTTAAAAAAGAATAAGATTTAAATTATCTCAAAACTTCTTTTCTTATTTTACCACTTCCTGTTTTTGGTAGTTCTTTTCTAAATTCTATTATTACTGGAACTTTATATGGAGCAAGATGTTTTTTACAGAAAGTTTTTATCTCTTCTTCTGTGATCTCTTCTCCTTCCTTTGGAACAATTACTGCTTTTACAACCTCTCCCATCATTTTATCTGGAACACCAACAACAGCAACTTCTTTAACCTTTGGATGTTTATAAATAACCCCTTCAACTTCTGTTGCGTAAACATTAAGACCTCCAACAATTATTACATCTTTCTTTCTACCAACAATGTAAAGATAACCTTCTTCATCAAATTTACCAAGATCTCCAGTATATAACCATCCATCTTTTATTGCTTCTGCTGTCAACTCTGGTTGATTATAATATCCTGGTGTTATTGGCCATCCTTTCATAATAATTTCTCCAACTTCTCCTTGTGGAACTTCAACACCATCAGCATCAACAATTTTTACTTCAACCCAAGGAACTGGCTTTCCAACAGATCCAAATTTCACTTTCTCTAAAGGAGGTAAAACATTCGGTGCTGCACTTTCTGTTAATCCGTAACCAGAAAGTAAAATTGCATTAGGAGCAACTTGATTAAATCTTTTAATTACATCAGGAGAAAAAGGAGCCCCAAAAACTGCAGCCCATCTCAAATTGGGAAGTTGGACTTTTTCAAATTCTTTAAGTTCCATCATACCTATAAACATAGTTGGAACAAGGAAAATTCCTGTAACATTATATTTTTGTAAATTTCTCAAAAGTTCCAGTGGATGATAGTATTCCATCACTACAACTTTAACATCAAAAAGAATAAGAAGCACTCCAACAATACCACCATTATGAGAAAAAGGGATTGGGCATACACATACATCTCTTTCTTTAAAATATTGATAATATTTGCAAATTGTTTCAATTGGACTATCAAGATGTTTATAAGTCCATATAACACCTTTTGGGATTCCTGTAGTTCCTGAAGTATAAAAAATTGCCGAGATAGAATTTTCATCAATATCCAAAACAGGAAACTCTGTTGAGTAATTATCAATAACTTTTCCTAATGATATGCAACCTTCAAATTCTCCTTTTGTGATGATTATATTTTTTAGAGAAGGAATATTATTTTTTATTAATTGAGGATTAAATTCTTTTGTTGGCATTGTTACTAAAAACTCTGCACCACAGTGATTGAGCAAAGGAAAAATCTCTTCAGTTTTCAATCTATGGTCAAGAGGAACTGCAATTGCTTCATTTTTGAAAATAGCAAAATAGGTATAAATATATTCAGGATTATTAAACATGTAAATTGCGACTTTTGTACCCTTTTTAACTCCGATATCTTTAAAAAAATTTGCATATTTATTCACATTTTCTTCAAGTATTTTATAACTATATTCAACATCTTTAAAAACAAAAGCAACTTCATCCTTTCTTTTTTCTACTATTTCTCTTAAAATTTTACCCACATTCATTTTTCCCCCTTGTTAAAATAGATTAAAAACCATATTTTGTAAGATGTCAACTTTTTAGAAAGTATTCAATTTGAAATAAATAAAAAGATGGGTAAAATTATAAATTTAAAAAATGGAAAGAATTGTTTATTTGATCTCTTTTTTACTATCGTCTTCAAATTATATTGTGAATTTTTCTCTTCCTTTATATCTTATTTCAAAATTTTCCGCTTCCCCTTTCGTTCTTGGAATTACAGGTTTTTTCGGTAATTTTGCTTATGCAATGTTCACCTATATATTTTATAAAGCAAAATGGAAACTCCACTTTCCTTGGTTTATCATATCTTCTCTCTTTATCTCGTTTATATATTTTTTACTTACAATTTGCCCATCTTACATTTTTCTTTTTTTATTACTTTTTATCAATGGTATATTTTATAGTAGATTTTGGCCCTCAATTCAGTATTTTTTCAGTTCAAATTCAGAAAATCTTGACAGATATAATCTTTCTTGGTCCTTCGGTGTAATTTTTGGCGTTTTCATATCAGGTTATATTTTAAAAATTAAAAATATTTTGCCCTTTTATATTGGTAGTTTTTTTGCATTTATAGGTTTTATTTTGGGAATTATGAATTTTAAGAACTTTCTCTCAATTTATAAAAATTTACCAGAAAAACTTCTTATAAATAAAAAGCCAGAAATAGAAATAAAAAAAGTTTTTTTTCTAAATTTTGTTAACTTTTTATCAGTTGGTGGAATACTTTTTCTTTTCCCTAAACTTGCTATAAATTTAGGATATTCAACACCACTGATAAGCAATATCATTACATGTCTTTTTATAACGAGGTTTTTTATGTTTTATTTTTTTAGCAGAATAAGTCCAAAGTTTTCTGAAAAAATATTATTTATATCATATTTAACGATTTCTATTGCTTTAATATTAACTGGACTTTCAAAAATTCCTTATTTTCATATTTTATCCTTTTTGTTAATAGGAACAAGTTCTGCTTTTTCATTTAGAATGGGAATTTTAAAAATAATTGAAAAAGGTTATTCAACCGAACTTAACGAATCAATTATTGGTATAGGACTATTTACAGGTCCCTTAATTATAGGAATTTTAAGTCAAATTTTAGGAGTATCCAATGGTTTTATTTATTCAGGCATTTTAATTCTTTCTATTTTTTTCCTTCAGAAATATCTGTTAAAATAAAAATTATGCTTTTAATAAAAATTTTATCGGTTTTTTTGATAATTATTGCTGGAATTTTTATAAGAAAAAAGGGACTTATTTCGCCTATCACTATAAAAGAAACATCAATCGTTATTACAAAAGTTTTTTATCCCTCCTTAATATTTTCTTCTTTTTTAAAAAATTTTAATTTTTCAGACCTTACAAAAAACTCCCTCTTGCCTATTGGAACATTCTTAATTATGTTATGTGGATATATATATGGTTTTATATTTTCTAAAATTTTGCCATTTAAAAATGAAAAAGAAAAAAATACTTTCCACTTTCAATGTACAATTAATAATTACTCTTTCTTACCTCTTCCTATCATTCTTTTTCTCTTTGGCGAAAGATATGTCCCCTTACTAATTCTTTCCACATTTGGTTCTGAAATTTCTGTATGGACTATCGGAATTCTAGCCCTTACAGGAAATAAGTTTGAGAGAAAATCACTTAAAAATCTTCTAAGTATCCCTATGATTTCAATATTAATTTCAGTACTTATTATATTTTTTAAAGATATTCTTGTGATAAAAAATGAAATTCTTGTTGAAACCGGAAAATCAATTTTAAATGTTTTAAACCTTATGGGAAATGCCACAATACCCATTGCTTTATTTATTGCAGGCGCAAAAATGGGAGAAGTGGAATTTAAAAATTTATTTAATTTCAAGTATTTATTTCTTTCTTTTTTGCGTCTTATTCTTATCCCTTTAACTTCAATTTCTTTATTTAACTTATTTTCCTTCCCTTACGAAATTAAAAAAGTTCTTTTTGTTGTAGCAATTATGCCAACTGCAATAGCAAGCATTGTTCTAAGTTCTGCCTTTGAAAGTGACAGCAAATTTGCTGCTGAGTCAGTTCTTTTAACTCATTTGCTATCTCTTATAACTATACCTATCTTTCTATCTTTCTTAAAATAAAAAAAGTGGAGGATAAGGGATTCGAACCCTTGACCCCCAGACTGCCAGCCTGGTGCTCTCCCAACTGAGCTAATCCCCCACTTTTAAATACTATTATATTTTCAACTTCTAATTTCCGTCAAGATATGGTAATATTTATTGAAATTAGGAGGTTTTAAATGAAAAATGACGTTTTATGCCTTGGAATAATTGTAGGTGATTTTATAGCAAAGCCTGTTGAAGGAATGCCTGAAAGAGGAAAGTTAACACTTGTAGGTAAAACTGAATTGCATATAGGAGGTTGTGCAACAAATACAGGAATAGTCCTTAAAAAACTTGGTGTAAATGTTTCAATTATGGGAAAAGTAGGAAATGACAATCTTGGGAAATTTATAATCAATAAACTTAAAGAAGAAGGAATAAATACAGAATATATAAAAATTTCTGAAAAATTTACCACTTCTGGAACAAGTGTTCTTGTTCATTCAGATGGAGAAAGATCATTCTTACATTCTGTTGGTTCAAATTCTGATTTTTCAATTAAAGATATTGATTTTGAATTATTAAAAAATTTCTCACTCATTCATATTGCAGGTCCATTCCTTATGCCCAATTTCATAGGAGAAGGACTTTATTTAACATTAAAAAAAATAAAAGAAATGGAAATAATAACTACAGTTGATACTGTCTGGGATCCGTTCGGGAAATGGTTTGAAGGGATTAAAGATTCTCTCCCTTATATTGACTATTTTTTCGTAAGTTTTGAAGAAGGAAAGATGATATCAGGTGAAAAAGAAAAGGAAAAGATTTGTGAATTTTTCATTTCAAAAGGCGTTAAGAATGTTTGTCTAAAAATGGGGGAAAATGGTTCTTATATAATAAACGAAAAAGAAAGATATTATTTTCCAGCCTTAAAAGTAAATGTTGTTGACACAACTGGGGCTGGAGATGGTTATGTTGCTGGATTTATAAAAGGTCTTGTTGAAAATTACAGTTTTGAAAAATGTGGTCTTCTTGCAAATATTGTTGGTGCTAAAATAACAACTGAAATAGGAGCAACTTCTGGAGTTAAAGATTGGGAAGATTTGTTAAATTTTGCTAAAAATTATGGTTATGAAATTTAAAATATTTTTTATCATCATTTTTTCTTTATCTTTTTTACTCTATTCAGAAGAAATAAAATATACTGCAGATAACATGACTGTTTCTTTAGATGAAAATGGTGAAATAGAAAAGATTTATCTTGAAGGGAATATTACAATTTTTTATAAGAATATCATCTTTAAAGCACAAAAGGCAACTTACGATAGAAAAAAAAATCAAATTGAATGTGAAGGAAATGTTGAAATAATAAGTGATGAAGATAAATTAAACTCAGATTATTTAGAATACTCTATTTCAGAAGAAACCATAATTATTAAAAATGCAAAATTTAAAATAGATCAATTTTTTGGTAAAGCAGAAAATCTTGTAAAAAGTGGAAAAATTTATAAATTTGAAAATGGCTATTTTACAACTTGTGAGTTGGAAAAACCCCATTATAGAATAAGTGCTGGTAAAATAGAATTTTTAAAAGATGAATACTTAAAATTGGAAAGATTTCAGATTGTTTTTGGAGATAAATTTAAAATTTTTTATTTTCCAAGATTTACAATTGATTTAGAAACGATGAAACCCTTTTTTGTTCCTGTGATAGGCTATAAAACAAAAACAGGGACATTTCTTGAATTTAATTTTAATTTAAGACCATTTGAAAAAAAAGATTTTATCTTAAATAATAAAATTTTTGTAGGAACAAAGGGAACAGGATTAGGATTTGGAATACATTCTGATAAATATAACCTAAACTTTAAAACATATGCTTTCAAAAAATATGATGAAAATGAAGTAGAACCTGGTGGATATATAGAATTCAGTAAAAAATTTGAAGATATAGATTTAATAATTGATTGGAGATGGATGAAAAATGATGAATTCTTCTGTGAATTTTTTAGGGATGAATTTTTAAATAAATCAAAAATGTATAATTATTTTTACCTGACAGGAAAAATGGGAAATGGGCTCTGGAGTTTAAATTTAAGAGAAAATGCTAATGAAAATATCTTAAATGTTGAAAAACTACCTGAATTGAGATATTTCTTACCATATTTCCAGATTTCAAAAATTCCTTTGTTTTTTTCATATGACTTTAGATTGACAAATTTTGATGAGGAAAAAGTTGACACTATAAGGATATTAAATAAATGGGATTTGACACATAAAAAAGATTTTAATTTTTTTACTTTAAAGCCTTACATTTCATTTTCTTCAATTAATTATTTAAATACTGACCCTGAAACATTTAATTACATAGGAGAAACTGGTTTAAGTTTGTCAACAATTTTTTGGGATTTAAATAAAAACATATATTTTATTCCTGAAATTTCAGTTTTTAAAAGGTGGACAAGATATGAACCAGAATATTTTACAAAATTTGATGAATTTGAAAATAAAAAAAGCGGTGAATTTATTTCAACAAATTTAAGATGGAATGTAAATTTAGAAAAAAACTTTTCTGGATATTGCGAGATTAAAAGTGATTATGCTTTTACTGAAAACACATTTGAAAATTTATTATTTAAATACGAATTTGAAAAAAAAGATTTAAAATTTGAGGGCGAAAATGAATGGGATACAAAAAATGGAATATATAGATTTGGAACAAATACAGTATCCTATGAAAAAGAAAGGTTTAAATTTTCTTTAGGGACAAGAAGAGATATTGATGCAAAAATATTAGGTTTTGAAAGTTGGCTTCAACAAACTTTGAGAAATGACTGGAATTATAGAATAGGTTTATTCTTTGATTACAAGTCAAAAGAATTGTTTTCCCAGAGTTATGAAATCTGGAAAAAAATTCATTGTTTAGTTGTTGATTTCAGATTTACAAAGGATAAAGAAAATATATCATTTTATTTTTTTATAATGCCTTCTATATTTTTTGAAAATAACTGGCAAAGGAGGTTTACAAAATGGAAATAAAAAGGAAAGGTGGTAGAGCATATGACGAAATAAGAGAATTAAAAATAACGAAAAATTTTCTTAAATTTGCAAAAGGTTCCTGTCTTATTGAACTTGGAGATACAAAGGTTATATGTGCTGTAAACTATGAAGATAAAGTCCCGCAATGGCTAAAAGATACAGGAAACGGATGGATTACTGCTGAATATTCACTTTTACCTTCTGCAACAACAGAAAGAATTCAAAGAAGTACTATTTTATCTGGAAGAACACAAGAAATACAGAGAATGATAGGAAGATCTCTAAGAGGAATTGTAGATTTGAAAAGAATTGGAGAAAGGACATTCTGGATTGATTGTGATGTTATCCAAGCAGATGGAGGAACAAGAATTGCAAGTGTAATCGGAGGCTTTGTTGCCCTTGTTGAATGTTTTAACAAAATGAAAAATTTAGGACTGATAAGAGTCCCTGTTTTAAAAGATTATATTGGAGCAATAAGCGTAGGAATTGTTCAAGGGAATTTACTACTTGATTTAGATTACTCTGAAGATTCCCTTGCTTCTGTTGATATGAATATTGTTATGACAGGAAATGGGGAATTTATAGAAATTCAAGGAACTGCCGAAGGATATCCTTTTACCAAAAAACAACTTGAACAATTACTTTCTCTTGCCGAAAAGGGAATTAAAAAAATAATAGAAATTGAAAAAGAGGTTTTAAAAGATGAAATTATGTTTTTACTTGGCGACTAAAAATAAGAATAAATTTAAAGAAATAAGGGAAATAATTGGTGAAGAAATAGAAATTCTATTACCACCTGATAATATTGAGTTTCCAGAAGAAAAAGGAAAAACATTAGAAGAAAATGCCTTTTTGAAAGCGGAATATTTAAGTAGATTTATAAAAAATGAATATATTGTTGGGGAAGATTCAGGACTTTTTGTTGAAAAATTGAATGGTTTACCAGGAATAAATTCTGCAATTTTTTCTGGAGAAAGAGACGATAAAAAGAATATAGAAAAATTACTCTATATGATGAAAGATTTAAAAACAAAAGAAAGTAGAAAAGCCAGATTTATAACAGTTGCTTGTTTATTTGGAAAAGGAGAAAAGGTTTTTTTTAAGGGTGAAATAGAGGGTTATATAACTTTTGAACCAAGAGGATTAAATGGATTTGGATATGACCCTATATTTGAAATTCCAGAAATAGGAAAAACTTTTGCAGAAATGAAAACAGAAGAAAAAAACAAAATAAGTCATAGATCAATTGCTTTTAAAAAACTGAAAGAATATTTGATTAAAAAAGCGAAAGAAGGGTAAAATAAAATTTAAGGCGGGATAGCTCAGTGGCAGAGCAACCGGCTCATACCCGGTATGTCTGGGGTTCAAATCCCCATCCCGCCAATTGTAAATCTCTGAATATTAAAATGATATGGAAAAATTTATAGTTGATGGTATGCTTGGAGGTGTTGGAAGATGGTTAAGGATAATTGGATATGATACTTTATATTTCAACACCAACAAAAAAATTGAACTTATAAGAACTGCAGAAAAAGAAAAAAGAATAATTTTAACAAAAGATAAAAAATTTGCATCTAATTTCCCAAAACTTGTTTTTTATATAGAAGGCAATAATACTTTCCAGCAATTTAAAGAGGTTGTAAAAAAATTTGGTTTACAAATTAAAGAAGAAAATCTTTTTAAAATTTGCTCAATATGTAATACTTATCTTGAAGAAATAGAAAAAGAAAAAGTTAAAAACCTTGTCCCTGAATATGTTTACAAAACAAAAGAGGAGTTTTCTATTTGTAGAAAATGTAATAAAATTTACTGGGAGGGGGACCATTGCAAGTATATAAGGGAGAAATTAAAAAATTTATAATTTTTTTAATTTCCTTTTCTCTCTTGGTTTTCTCTCAGGAAAAAAAAGAAAGTTTATATTATAAAAAATTAAACAATGATCTTGTTCAGTGCCTTCTTTGTCCTAAAACTTGTATAATTCCTCCTTCAAAATATGGATTCTGTAGGGCGAGAAAAAACATAAAAGGAAAATTATACTCAATGGGATATTCAAATCCCTGTGCAGTTCATATTGATCCTATTGAAAAAAAACCATTCTTTCATGTTCTCCCAGGAACAAAGACCTTTTCAATTGCTTCTGCTGGTTGTTCATTGAAATGTAAGTTCTGTCAAAACTGGGAAATATCACAATATTCTCCTGAAGAAACAAAAAATATTTATTTACCACCAGAAAAAGTTGTTGAACTTGCCGTAAAATATAAATGTCCCTCAATTGCTTATACCTACTCAGAACCAGTTAATTTCTATGAATATATGCTTGATACTGCCAAAATAGCAAAAAAGAAAGGAATTAAAAATATAGTTCACACAGCAGGTTTTATAAATCCCAAACCACTTGAAGAATTATGTCAATATCTTCACGCTGTAAATGTTGATTTGAAAAGTTTTAATAGTAATTTTTACAGAAATATTTGTGAAGGAGAACTTGATGTGGTTTTGAACACTTTAAAAATTCTTAAAAAAAATAAAATATGGATTGAAATTACTAATTTAATAATTCCTAATTATAATGACAATCCAGAAGAGATTAAAAAAATGTGTATCTGGATTAAAGAAAATCTTGGAGATGGGATTCCTATCCATTTTTCAAGGTTTTATCCAATGTATTTAATGATCCATGTCCCATCTACTCCAGTTGAAACACTTGAAATGGCAGTTAAGATTGCTAAAAGCACTGGACTGAAATATGTCTATGTTGGAAATGTTCCTGGCTCAGAATATGAAAATACTTATTGTCCAAAATGTGGTAAATTATTAATAAAAAGGATAGGTTTTTCAGTTATTGAAAATAATATAATAAATGGAAAATGTAAATTCTGTCAAGAAAAAATAGACGGGATATGGGAATGAAAAAAATTTTTTTTATATTTTTGTTTTGTATTTCAATTTTTCCTGAGACATACAGAAATCCTTCTTTTTCAGGTATATTTTATCCAGAGGACAAAGAAAAATTAAAGTTGATGCTTAACAATTTCTTTAAAAATGTAAAATATAAAAACATAATTGAGAAAGAAAAAATTGTTGGTATAATTTCTCCACATGCAGGTTATATTTATTCTGGACAGATTGCTGCTTATTCTTTTAAAATTCTTGAAGGAACTAAAATTGAAACAGTCATATTACTTGGAAAAAGTCACCTTGGTTTTTTCAAAGGTGGGATAGTTGATGATAGAAAGGCATGGAAAACTCCTTTGGGTAAAGTAGAAATTGATGAAGAAATTTTCACAAAATTAAATAAAAAAGGAAACTATTTTACGAATTATGATTTGTTGGACAAAGAACATTCTCTTGAAGTCCAAATTCCTTTCCTTCAGTATATTTTAAAAGATTTCAAAATTTTCCCTATCTTATTAGGTGATTCTTCAAGAAAAAATGTAGAAAAAATCGCGGATGATTTATTTGAAGTTTTAAAGAATAAAAAAAATTATCTTATTGTATCTAGCACTGATCTTTCCCATTATTATCCTTATGATATTGCAAAGAAGATGGATTTTTTACTTCTTGAAACTTTGAAAACAAAAAATATTGATCTGCTTTATTCCTATCTTTCAAATAGAAAAATTGAAATGTGTGGAGATGCCGGAGTATTAACTCTATTAAAATTTGCAGAAAAAATTGGTAATTATCAGGTTAAAGTTTTATATTATGCAAATTCAGGTGATACTTCAGGTGATAAAAGTAAAGTTGTTGGATATGGTTCAGCAGTAATTTTAAAAAATGGAAACAAAGGAGGAAATATGTTAACTGAAAAACAAAAAAGATTATTATTAAAAATTGCAAGAGAAACTTTAGAGAATTATTTAAAAGGAGAAAAATTACCAGAATTAAAAATAGATGATCCAGTTTTAACAGAAAAAAGGGGTGTTTTTGTTACTTTAAAAAAGAAGGGCAATTTAAGAGGATGTATTGGTTATATTGAACCGATAAAACCTCTCTATCTTGCTGTAAGGGAAATGGCAATACATTCAGCAACGGAGGACCCAAGGTTTAATCCAGTAAGTTATGATGAATTAAAAGATATAGAAATAGAAATATCAGTTTTAACTGTTCCGAAAAAAGTAAAAAGTGCAGACGAAATTGTTCTTGGAAGAGATGGTGTAATTGTCAAAAGAGGATTTAATCAAGGAGTTTTTCTACCTCAAGTTGCTGCAGAAACTGGGTGGACAAAGGAAGAGTTTTTAAGTTATCTATGTTCTCACAAAGCAGGATTACCACCAGATGCTTGGAAAGATCCTAAAACAGAACTTTATATTTTTCAGGCAGAAGTTTTTTCAGAAGGTGAATTTAAATAATTTTATTTAAACACTTTTCAAATTTAAAAAATAAAAATGAAGTTGTTGTTTAATTTTTTATTATCGGGAATATTAGTTGGATGGAGTTTATGCATTTTAAGATGTGGATTATTACTTATTCCATCTATTGGAAATGTAAGTTTAAGTTGGAAAGACGGTCTTAAAAACGGTTTTCTTTTTGGTTTTGGAAAAATACTCTCTTTTTCCATTCTTGGTGGCTTTGTTTCCTATTCTCATTATTTATTTGAAAACTTTTTTACAAATAGAATTTCTCAAATAATAGTTGGATCTCTTTTTATCCTTTATGGCTTATGGTTTTATATTACTCCTGAAATAAAAAAAATCATTTTTAAGTTAAAGTTTTCACTATCTCCCTTTTTTCTTGGTATTTTATATGGTTTTACCCCATGTGGACCAAACTTTTGGTTTTTAGTATATCTTTCTTATGTCACAAAAGGAATTCTATTTGGAATTATTGCAGGTGTAGTTTTTTCTTTTGGAACAATAATAGGTCCAGTATTGATTTTAAGTATTCTATCTCCTTATATCTGGAACAAATTTAATCTATTTACAATCAGAAAAAAATATAGTAAAATATTTGGAGTAGCGATTTATTTCTTTTGGGGCATAAATTTAATTTTAAAAAATTGACAATTTTTAAAATTGAAGTATAATAATTCCTTAAAATTTTTTTAAAAGGGCCGCTAGCTCACCAGGCAGAGCACCGCCCTTTTAAGGCGGGGGTAGCAGGTTCGAGTCCTGCGCGGCCTAAACTCCTCACCCCCCTCACCCCCTTTCGGAGAGCTCCCATAAAAAGGGAGCTCTCTTTTTAATTATTTACAAAAAAGTAAAAAACTAAAAGAAAAAAAGAAAAACTTTGAAAGTTCTTGAGAATTTAATAATACTCTTAAATTAAAATTTATACCTCTATTACTGCTTCAGATATTTCCTCAAGTGTTATTTTTTCTGGATCTAATTTTTTCAAAGCATTTAGCATTTTGGTCATTGTCTCTTCATATGTCAACTCAATAATTCTTTTTCTCTTTATAGGATTTACTTTTGAAACCACAGCCTGTTTAAGAAATGGATGATTTATTCCTCTTTCCTTTAGTTTATGAACAATTGGCTCTACAAGTTCATCAACCTTTTCAAGTAATTCTGCTCTACTCTGATGTTTTTTTATTGCTTCAGGTAATGGTTCATCAAAGAACGTATCTACTTTTTTCAAAACAGGTACATAGGCTGAACCACTAAAGTTTTCTCTTTTTTCATAAATTAAACCGAGAGTAATTAAATATGGTTCCTCAAAATGGAATGCATAATCACTTTCTTTAATGCTTCCATCTTCTTCTAATAAACCACGATACATTCTTATAACTTCAAGGGCTTTTTCTTTGACATTGTGGGCTTTTTCAGTATTTAAAGAAAGAATTTGATAAGCAACTTTAACATCAGGAACAACAATTGCACTTATCATCTCTCTATTTAACTGAGCCATTGCTTCTCTTCTATGATTACCATTTGGTGTCCAGTATTCACCTGAAGGCGTCCTTATAACAATAATAGGGTCAAGAAATCTTTTCAATTCAGCAATGACTTCAACTAATCTTTCAACATGGGAAGGTGATAAATCTCTTTGGAATGGAGTAGGTGTTATTTTTCTAAGTGGCAATAAAGAAAATAATTGCCAGTTTCCTTCATATGGTTCTTTATAAATTGATAATACTTTACCACCATCTTTTTCTATTTGTTTAGCAAGTGTTTGAATTTCCTCTGGTAATTCAGCATCTTTTGGATAAACTGACCATTTCATTTTCACCTCCTTTTTTCATTTAATTTAGATAATTAAATTGACAAAAAAGTTTCATTTTTCTTGACATTTTTTAAAATGATAATAAAATAAAAAACTATGAAAATACCAAGAGAAGAATATCCAAGACCAGATTTTAAAAGAAAAGATTGGATAAATTTAAATGGTGTATGGGATTTTGAAATAGATATTTCAAATACAGGTATAGAAAAAGGATTTTATTTAAAGGATAAGAAATTCAAAGAAAAAATAGTTGTTCCATTTCCCCCAGAAAGTAAATTATCAGGAATTGAAAATAAGGATTTTATGGTTTCTGTCTGGTATAAAAAGGAAATAAAAATACCAGAAGAATGGAAAAATAAAAGAATATTCTTAAATTTTGGGGCTGTAGATTTTTTAACAAATTTATGGATAAATGAAAGACATATTGGTACTCATAAAGGTGGTTATACTCCATTTAAATTTGAAATAACAGAGTTTTTGAAAAAAGAAAATTTTATTGTTTTAAATGCATACGACGATAACAGAACTTTTTTACAACCATGTGGTAAGCAATCTCAAAAATATAATTCATATGGTTGTTATTATACAAGGGTAACTGGGATATGGCAAACAGTTTATATGGAAGCAACAGGAAAAAACTATATCAAAAATTTTAAGATTTATCCCAATTTTGACACTGGAGAAGTTTTGTTTTTGATAGATATTGACAAAGAAGGAGAAGTAAAGGTTGAAATTCACAAAGAAAGTGAAAAAATTGACGAAAAGAAAACTTATGGCAGTGGAACTGTTTTCTTGTTTTTTAAAATAAAAAATTTTATACCATGGGATATAGAAAATCCTTTTCTCTATGATGTCAAAATCTCTTTATATTCAGATAAAGTATTGGAAGATGAAGTAGAAACATACTTTGGCTTTAGAAAAATTGAAACAAGAGATAAAAAAATCCTTTTAAATGGAAAACCAATATTTTTAAGAATGGTTCTTGATCAAGGTTATTATCCAGATGGAATCTATACAGCACCAAGTGAACAAGCAATTATAAATGATATAAAAATTTCAAAAGATATGGGATTTAACGGTGCCAGATTACACCAAAAGATTTTTGAACCATTATTTTTATACTGGGCAGATAAATTAGGATATATTGTATGGGAAGAATATCCAAACTGGGGAGTAAAAAGTAGAATAAGCCATGAAAGTTTTGGAACAATAGTAAAAGAATGGATTGAAGCAATTGAAAGGGATTTTAATCACCCTTCAATAATTGGCTGGTGTCCTCTAAATGAAACTCATATGCCACAAGATAATGAACTTGTAAGAAGTTTATATAAAATTACAAAAAATGTTGATAAAACAAGACCTGTTATAGACACTTCAGGGTATATACATGTGGAAACAGATATTTACGATTGTCACAATTATAAACAAAATCCTGAAGAATTTAAAAGGGATTTTGAACCATTTGAGAAAGAAGATAAAGTTTGGCAAAATTTTCCTCAATTTGATGCTCCTTATAGAGGACAACCATATTGGGTAAGTGAATATGGAGGAATATGGTGGGATATAGAAGGAATAAAGGAAGGTTGGGGATATGGAGAAAGACCAAAAACAAAAGAAGAATTTATAGAAAGATATAAAAAATTAACTGAAGTATTATTAAACCATCCAAGAATATGTGGTTTTTGTTATACCCAGCTTTATGATATTGAACAAGAAGTAAATGGTTTATATACATATTCAAGGAAACCAAAATTTGACCCAGAAATAATAAGGAAAATAAATACTCAAAAGGCAAAAATAGAGGAATAATTTAACTCTCGCATTTTTTAAGCAATTCTTCCCATCTTCTATCAACTTCCTTTTGTATTTCTTCTAAAAGATGAGCATTTTCAGGCAAAAGTAAATGTCTAAACCTACCCTGCAACTTAAACCATTCAATAACTGGTTTTTTCTCTTTGGGTTTATAGGTTAATCTATATTTACCTTCAACAACTTCATATAATGGCCAGATACAAGTTTCAACTGCAAGCCTACTGATTTCTAAAGTTAATTCTGGTTCATGTGGCCAACCAAGACGACATGGAGAGAGAACTTCAATATATTTAAATCCTTCTATTTTTACTGCTTTTTCTACTTTGCTTACAAGATCATTCCAACGTCCAGGAATACTTGTTGCAGCATAAGGAATTCCATGTGCAACCATGATTTCAACAAGGTTCTTCTGCCATTGAATCTTCCCTGGAATAACTTTTCCTACTGGAGAAGTTGTTGTATGAGCATATTTAGGAGTTGCTCCTGATCTTTGAATTCCTGTATTCATATATGCTTGGTTATTATAACAAACATATAAAACATTATGATTTCTTTCTGCTGCTCCACTCAAAGCCTGAAGACCAATATCATGAGTTCCTCCATCTCCTCCAAAAGCAACAAAAACAATTTCTTTATCAATTTTGCCTTCTCTTTTAAAAACTCTATATGCTGCCTCTACTCCACTTATTGTTGAAGCAGAATTTTCAAAAGCAGAATGAACCCACGGGATTTTCCAAGCAGAATAAGGAAAGATAGTTGTTGCAACTTCAACACAACCAGTAGCACAAGAAGCAATAACAGGTTTATCAATAGCAAGAAGAACTAATCTCATTACTATACCAGCACCACATCCACCACACAAACGATGCCCTGAAACAAACCTGCTTTCTCTTTTAACAAGTTCCTTTAAACTTGGCATTTTTATTTCCTCCTTTTTATTCTCTTACTCCTATATATTTAAGAGTATATTCCTTAACACCTTTTTCAAGAACTCTTAATAACTCATTAAAAATAAGTTCTATATCCTCAACTTTAACATCTCTTCCACCAAGTCCATAAACAAAATTAGTTAAAATTGGTCTCTTTTCAAGTTCATAAAGGCAAGCGCAAATTTCAGAATATAAAGGTCCACAAAAAGCATTCATTCCCTCTACTCTATCCATAACACCAACAACTTTTAAATTTTTTAATGATTCCTTAATATCAACAACTGGTAAAGGTCTAAAAACTCTTATTTTCAAAAGTCCTGCTTTAATTCCCCTACTTCTTAATTTATCAACTGCTTCCTTAGCAGTCCCTGCTGTTGAACCAATAACAACTACGCCTATATCTGCATCATCAAGTTTATAATTTTCAACCATTCCATAATATCTACCAAATTTATCCCCAAATTCTTTTCCGACTTCAGGAATTACTTTTAATGCATTTTTCATCCCTTCTGCTTGCTGTCTTTTATGTTCAAAATAATAATCTTGAAGATCAAGAGCACCAATAGTAATAGGTTTATTTTCAACAACTGCCTTTATTAAATTTCCCCTCTCCGGAGGTTCTCCTACGAATTCCCTGACCTCTTCATCTGTAAGCATTTCCATCGTTTCAAGACAATGACTCAAAATAAATCCATCTGTCATTATCATACACGGCAACCTTACTTCTGGATGTTCTGCAATTCTAACTCCTTGAATTAAATTATCATAAGTCTCTTGAACATTTTCTGAATATATCTGTATCCATCCACTATCTCTTGCACCAAAAGTATCTGAATGATCACAGTGAATATTTATAGGAGAAGATAAAGCCCTATTTACAACAGCCATAATTATTGGAAGACGTAAACCAGAAGCAATATATAACATTTCCCACATATAGGCAAGACCTTGAGAAGAAGTCCCTGTCATTGCTCTTGCACCTGCACAACTTGCTCCAATACAAGCACTCATCGCAGAATGTTCACTTTCAACCTGAATAAATTCTGTTTTAACACGCCCATCAGCAACAAATTGAGAAAAAATCTGAACTATTTCTGTCTGAGGAGTAATTGGATATGCTGCAACAACATCAGGGTTTATCTGTCTCATTCCCTCAGCAAATGCTTCATTCCCTGTTTTAACTACCTTTATTCCCATTTCTCTCCCCTTGTTCTACTTTATTTTCGATCTCCTGAAGTTTCATTTTCAAATTATTTAAACTTTTTAAAATATTATCCACTTCCTCTTTTGCTTTTTTAATCTCTGTTAAAAATGATTTATAAGTCACAATTTCTTTTTCTTTCTCAACAATTTCTTCTCTTAATTTTTCTTCCTTATTTTTGAAAACAATATACTGAACTCCTGAAAAAAGCCATCCAGAAAGAAAAAGGATTAAAGCAAAATAAAGTTTCTTTTTCATTAAACTGTTTCCTCCTTCATTTCAATCGCTTTTTTAGGACATTCATATGCACAAATCCCACATCCCTTACAATAATCATAATTAAAACTTAAAAATTTGCCATTCTCTTTATCAACAATAATAGCATCGTCAGGGCAACTAATCCAGCAAATCAAACAATTAATACACTTTTCAGGGATATGAACAGGTCTTTTGCTTCTCCAGTTCCCTGTTTTAAACTTTAAAGATGTCCCTCCTTCAAGAATATCGCCGACAATTAATTCTTTCCAAGTCATTTTCTTTTCCATTTTCAATCTCCTTTTACCTCATAATATGCTCTTTCAATTGCTTTCAAATTACCTTCTATTATTTCTGGTCTATTTCTAAATTTCACTTCAAGTTTCTTTCTTGTGTCTTGCAGAAGTTCTTCAAGAGTTAAAATTTTTGTAACTTTTACAAGAGCCCCCATCATTGGGGTATTCGGAATATTCCTTCCTATTGTCTCCATAGCAATTTTAGAAGCATCTACTGTAAAAATTTTTCCCTTAAACCCTATCTTTTCTCTTATTTCGTTTGGTGTTTTTGGAGTATTGATCAATAAAATCCCATTTTTTTCGTCAAGCCCTTCACATACATTTACCTGTTGAATTAATGTAAAATCAAGAACAACAACAATATCTGGATTTTCTATACCAGAATGAATTCTTATTGGTTTGGAACTTATTCTATTGAAAGACGTAACAGGTGCTCCCATTCTTTCTGGACCATATTCAGGGAATGCTTGAATATATTTTCCAGTTGCAAGACAAGCGTCTCCAAAAAGAAGTGCTGCTGTTTTTGCACCTTGTCCCCCTCTTCCATGCCACCTTATTTCAAAAACTTCTCTCATTTTTCACTCCCTTGTATACTATAAATACAAATTTAACTGTTAAAATTTCAAGTAAAGATACTACAGCCAACAAAAAAAGTTTCAAAGAAAAAATTTTACCATATTTATTAAAAATTGTAAAAAAAATTACCCAGAGAAACAAGAAAGGAGAAAAATGTGAAATTAAAGAACTCAAATTTTCTCTTATGAATTTTACACTTTTATTTATAGAACACATAAGAGTTTCGTTTTCAATCAACATTATAAATGGAGTATAAATTGTAAGAAATAAAAAAAAGTAAGGAATTGAAGCCCAGATAATTATCAAAATAAAAAGAAAAATTGAATAACCTGAAAAGGTTTTTATAGAATTTATCAAGCCTGTTGCAATTAAATAAACTAATCCACCACAAATTGCAAGTAAAAAATTATAAGTTAAAATAAAGGGAAAATAATAAAATCCACCTTTAAAAATATCCAGAAAGAAAAAATCTCCATCGTAAAGTGATTTTTTAATTCCATAATAAACGCAAATTGTAATATAAATCTCAAACAAAAATGAGATAAAAAAGAAGGAAGTAATTTTTTGTAAAAATAAATTCTTTAAAAAAACATATAAAAAAGTAAGTAAAAACAGAAAAAACTCTTTTTTTTTGATTTTCAAAACATCTCTGTAAATCTTTTTCATATTTGTTAAATTTATCCCTTAAGAACTGAATTGTCAATTCTCTTTTTTCAGAAGTAAAATTTCTTTTGCAGAATTAACTTTACCACAAAGAAAATTAATGTTATAATCCCTAAAAGAAAAATGAATAAAGAAGTAAAAAAATGCTGGGACATAGCACTAAATATTTTAAAACCATCGAGAAAAGAATTTGAAAAAGGTATAAAAATTCATAAAGAATCAATTGTATGGGATGCTTACGGCTTTGCTCCCCTTTATTATTTCAAATCCAAAGAAATAGAAAAAATAGTCAAAGATGGTGCTTCTGAGATTGAAATGTTAGACTTAAAAGAAGAAATCACACAGACAGGATATTTAAAAGATTTCTCTACAAGAGAAGAGTTTTTAAAAATATGGGAAACCGCAGGAGTAACTTGTATAACTCAAAATGCAGGAGAGGAAAGTAATCTTATAGAAATATTGATAAAGAGATTAGCACGGTTTATCTGGCTAACTGACTTATTGAAACCCTCTTTAAGAAAAATAACATCTCCAGAAGAAGTAATTGTTGCCAAAAAAGCAAACGCCCATTGTTTATGTTTAACAACAAATGGAGTTCCTTTAACTAATCAGTTTATTTCTGTTGAAGACGAGATAAAATACATAAAAGTCTTCTATCAATTAGGCGTTAGAATGATGCATCTTACTTATAACCGGAGAAACTTAATTGGAGATGGTTGTATGGAAGAAAAAGATGGAGGGCTAAGTGATTTTGGGAAAGTTGTAGTAAAGGAAATGAATAAAATTGGGATTATTGTTGATGTTGCTCATAGTAGTTTACAAACTTGCCTTGATGCTTGTAAAATCTCTTCTGCGCCTGTCGTTGTCAGCCATTCTGCTTGTATGTCTTTGTGGGAGCATCCAAGAAATAAAACAGATAAGGTTATATCAAAAATAGCGGATACTGGAGGATTTATAGGTATTTGCTGTATTCCGTTTTTTCTTGGACGAACTTGTGATATAAATGCTTTCCTTGATCATATAGTTTATGTTGTTAAAAAATTTGGATCTGAATATGTTGCAATTGGCACAGATATCGCTTATCAACCACCAGAACTTGAAATTGAATATAAAAAGTTAAACTCCTTTATGAAAAAAAGAGGTATAAAAATAAGAAATAAATGGAATAATTTCTGGAGAGTAAAAAATAAAAAAGTTAAAATATCAGAAAAAACGAAATCTCTTGTATGGACAAACTTTCCTTTATTCACAGTTGGACTTGTCCAAAGAGGACTTTCTGAAAAAGAAATAAGAAATATACTTGGAGAAAATATAATAAGAGTTATGAAAATGGTAAGGGAGGTTTCTCAATATAAGGAGCCACCAATTCTATCCCATTAAATTTATTTTGATTTATTGCAAATTTACTGATATAATAAAAAGTTTGAAATGAGCAAGGATATTATAATTAAATTGATATTATTTGCATGTTTTACAACTATTCTTTCTTTTTCTCAAGAAATTTCAACTGATAAAGATTTTTCAAAAGAAACAGTTGAAGAAAAATATGACGAAAAAAAAATCACAAGTGAGGAAGAAATAAAGGAAAAGGAAGCAGAAGAAGAAATTTATAAACAACTTGGATTGAAATTAAAAAAAATTGAAAAAAAGGGATTTTTGATAGAAGAAATTGTTCCTTCCTCTCCTGCTGAAAGAGCAAATTTAAAAGTTAATGACATTATCCTTGCAATAGATAATCAAAAATTTTTTAAATTTGAAACATTAAATAAAAAATTAAAAATTGAAAATATTAAAGTGCCAAAAGCAGTTTTAATTTTGAGAGATGATAAAGAAATATTGATTGGATGGCCTTTCCTTGATATTAACCTTTTAAGAGAAGAAGAAAAAAATAAAATACTGAATTTAATTTCTCAGGGAAAAGAAAATCTGAAAAATGGGTACTTCAAAGAAGGAATTAAAAATTTTGAAAATGCTTTAAATGTATCTATCCATTATTCTGAAAGAGAAAAAATATATTATTACATAGTTTTTGGGTACGTAATGTATTTGAATTTGATTTATAAAAACTTAATTTCAAAATTAAGCGAAACCCTTTACTTTTATGATATACAGGAAAATATTTACTCACCCAAAACAATTACTGTAAAATCGCCCCTTTCATCATTTAAATTGCCAAGAATTACTTTAAGCAAACTTAAAGAATTACAAAAAGATATTTCAAGGGATAAAAAATTAATAGATTTAATATGTAAAGATTTACGAACAGCAAAATATTATGCTGGTATAGAATTGGTAAGGAAAAATATGGAAACATCTAAAGATTTTTTTGAAAATATTTTTTCTGAAGTAAATTTTAACAAAAAAATTTTAGAAATTTCTGCAAATGATTTTGACATCCTATACGAAAAATTACAGAATAAAAAGGGAGTTTATTTAAAAAGTGATCTTTTATCATATAATTATGATGACTTTGTAGATCTTTACGTATTAACTATTGATTTACATATAGAGGAAATTTTTACATTTATAAATAATTTAATAGATGAAATGGATTTTGCAAAATGGTTGAAAGTAAAAGTATATAGTTTTTGGGATGGAGATCCTCCATTAAAAAAATTTTGCAAAACTTTTTCTATTCCTGAATCAGAAAGACACGAAAAAATCCTTGAAAAATTTGGGAAAATTTTAGAAGAAAACCCTCCACCATATTATACTCCTTCCTGTGAAATTACTTTATCTAATTATGGAAATTATAACTTTGAAGGGAAAATTGTTCTTTCTATTTTATCTCCGGAAAGGAAAATAGTAGAAACAAAGGAAATACCTATTTTTATTCAAACAGGAAAGAAGGGAATTTTTACAATTTTTATGAATCCAATATATACTGAAAATATACTTGAACTGAAATGTGTATTTCAAGGAATTGGTAGAATACCTCCAAAATATATGTTTTCTCCAAAAGATTGGGTTTTTGAAATAAAAATCATAAACAATTACTTACATGAAGAAAATTACGGCATATATTACATTAATCCCTAAACATCCATAAAAAAATTTTACAATTTACAAAACTGATTTGGGTTCCATATTTTATGTTTACAGGAAATAAAAGAGAAAAAATTGGTATAAAATTTTGGTACAGAAAAAGAATAAAAATGAATAAAATTTCACATTTTAAATTTAGAAATACATTGATAAACAAATGCCGGGAGAGGGATTCGAACCCTCACGGGAGAAAACTCCCAACGGATTTTAAGTCCGTTGCGTCTTCCTTTCCGCCATCCCGGCTTTTTATTAATTATATTTCAATTTTTTTTAATAATCAAGTAAAATTATCTCCTCATCCCAATCTCGAAACCTTTGAAAATCCACAATCTCCAAATTCCACTTCCGAGGTGTCCTTATATGGAAACCTGAGGATTACAAATATAAATTAAGTTTCTTTATGTTTATTTGAAGTAGTTTATCAATTATAAGAAGGTCTCCATCATTTAAAATTTGCCAGTTCTCATCAGTCAATCTTTCAGTAGCAACAAGTATCGCCTTTTCAGAAGAAGCCATTTTTGATTTAATAAGTGCATTTAAATTTGTTTCTTTTGATTTAAAAGATAGACCTGTTAATTTGTCTCTCTTTAAATAAAATAAATCTCTTCCATACTTAAAGGCATATAGTTTTTCACCATCTGACAGTAAAAAATTCGCTCCACAACATCCTTCTTTTATCACCTCTTTAACACCTTCTTCTATGCCTTTTATTACATCTTTCTTCTCTTCAATACACTGAATTATATATCTAAAATAAATTTCACTATCTATTGGCTCACTTGTAAAATTCTGACTATAAGGTTCTTTTAATAAATTCTCTATTCTTTTTTTATTTATCGTTCCATTATGAGCAAATATCCAGTTATTATATCCAAATGGATGAGCATTTTCATCTGATGTATTTCCGCAAGATGCATCTCTGACATGTGCTATTATAATTTCTGCTTTAAGTTGTTTTACAAGTTCATCAAATCTATTTGAATAAAATGCATTTTCTCCATATTTTACAATTTTAACTTTACCTTCTTCATACCATCCAACTCCCCAACCATCTGGATTCTTTTTACCTTGTAATTTAAAACTCCTACTTGCCTCTAACATTGAAAACTTTATATCAACCTTTTTATTCGCAACTATCCCAAACAATCTACACATTTTATAATAACAAAATAGATATAAAAATCAAAAACATTCCAAATAAAAAACACACATATGAAATCCAACCACTCATTTCTAAACCTTTCATACTTCCCATTAAAGGTTTCTTCACCAAATCCTTTTTAGACGAAATTTCCCATTCATGTTTATAAACAAGCCCTTGAAGTTCACCTATTCCTATAACTGAAGAAATAATTGAAATAAATAACAAAACCATTGAGATTTTAATAAGTTTCTTTTTTATTAAAAAAGAAGGCATTAAACTCAAACATAAAGTTAAACTGATTCCAGAGACAGTAATAATTATTTTAAAAAGTTCTAACAAAAAATAATCAGCATTACTTCTTGAATTTTGCAAATTATTCTTTTGAATTATTTTTTTATCATTTATTTTTAAATTTTTTCTTACTATTTTCATCTTCTATTTTTATCTTGCAAATTTGAGAAAAAGATTTATTTATCAAAAAGTTAATTTTTTTCTTCTATTATTCTTATCTCTTCTTCTGTTAAATCATACAATTTGTAAACTAACTGGTCAATTCAAACATCTTTTGGAAAATGTTGAATCTTAGATTGAAAAAATATAGCACCCATATAAGCTTTGACATTTTTCAGTTTGATTTCAGGATATTGAACATTAAATGACTTTATAATTTTATTTTGAGCAAGAGGTGGATAGTTTTCAAACATATATTTTAGAAATTTTTTGATATCTCTATTTTCTGTAAAAACAATCATAAAAGGCATAATAATATTGAAAAACATCTCCTCTTTTCTCTGAATCCCAATACCTTTAAAATTCATTATATTTTTTAAAGCAGATTTAACATTCTTATTTTTTGTTTGAGATTTTATTTTTTCAAGAAAGAAATTAACCAATCCTTTTTCTATACTTTCTGATAGGAGAGGGGATATACCTTTAATTCTTTTTTCTGGATAGTTTGCAGGTCTTATTCCTTTATATTCCCATATACTTTTGTCCATCCTTAATGAAAAATCAAAATTTTCAGGTAATCCCTCTTTTTCATCTATAAATCCTGCTCTATATAAAAGTGCCTGTTGTATTGTAGTTTTTTCTTTTAATTTTTTTATTTCTGCATATGGAGTTATCAAAGCCAATTCCAAAAAATTAACCTTATTTTTCGGATAACCGAGAGAAAGCATTATTTCCCTGTAGAGCGCCTCATCTGGAAGGGCTATTTTAAGAAGATTCTGCATCCTCTGGATTTTGGATTCAAGCCATTTTTCGCCAAGCCAAAGTAAATCTGGTTTAAATTTCATTTTTATAGATTTACAAAAACTTCTTGATATATTCTTCAATTTTTTGTTCATTCCAATCGGTTGTTTCCTTTAATCCCTTTTTTATAATATTGAGATATTTTTCAGAAGGCTCTTGTTTTTCATTTTCCCAGCAACCTGTAAATGTTTTTATTAGTAATCCATTTTTTTCTCCAAGCAACATAATTTTATGATACCATTTTAGTCCCTCTTGCTTATGTAAATCTTCAAATTGTTTTTCAGAAATTTTCCATAAACGAACTATTGCATGATATTCTGGATTTTCCTCTTTTTTACAAGATAAAAAAGCAACCCCTTTATTATCCCATGTAGGAGATTTCTTGGCAAAATATAATCTGTGAGGAACATATATCCAACCTAAATCTTCCGGATCTGATTTATCAGAACTACCTTCATAATGTCTATTCTCAAAATAGCCACCTTTTATATAAACAATAAATCTTTCTTTAAGTAAATTCGAACCATAAGCTGCATAGATTAAATATTTCATACACTCCTCGCTTTTTCTAATCTATTTTTTACCAGTTCTGCAACTGACCAGTAAACTTCTTTTCTTTCTTCTTCGGTTAAGCCAAGGGCATCAAAGACAATATCATCAAGGACTTTTCTGTCAGGAAGTGGATTTGGCTCCTGCTCACGAATGGGTTTATCTGGGTCGAAACCGAGTTCGGTGAAGATGGAGCTTGGCATTCTTTTTATGAGTGGTAAGTCCTTCTTTAGTATTGTGTTCGGAACTAATACTAATAATCTTCTTGATTCATATACCGCAGACCATTTCACTCCTTGCCCCAGTGATGAACTTGCACCACTTTCAATTTCCCTGGATAAAAAATTAGTAAAAGTATTATTAAACAGCATTCCTAAAATTTCTTCAAATTCTTGATTTTTAAGATTTACAGAATAAAAGGTTTGATCATGAAAAATACTTTTTTCAGAAATATAAAATGCTGGCCTATCAGCGCTTGCTCTTAACATTAAAATTTTTGTCATTTTAAAATTCAGAGCAAACCAAGGATTTCTATTTCTCATTGTCTCCAATTCATGATATTTCTGTTTTTCTCCCCATTTTATATATTCTAATGCCTTTGTTCCCCTCAATTCCTTTTCAGATTTATGGCACATAAAGACAAGGTGATTTAAATCTTCAAGTCTTACAATTATTGTTTTAAGCTCTCTTGAGCTTTTTATCACTGGTTTTAAAAACTTTGCCTCAATTTCTCCTTCCCAGCCTGCACTGTTCTTTACAGGAATTAAAGTATCTGGATTTTTCTCTGCTATCTCCACAACCTCTTTTACCGTCATTCCAATTGGCTCAAGATAAAAGAATTCATTCGCACCTGTTGTAAAGCCACGCCTTACCTCCGCAATATCTCCCAATTTTACAAGTTTCCCTTTTCCTTTTTCCAAAATTTTAAAATAAATTTCAGGTGCCCTTAAATATTTTCCACCCCACTTGTTGCCAATATAAAGAAGTAGTTCTGGGTCTTTAATTAAACCTTCTTCTTCAGGCTCTTCAACACCTTCAAGCAGAAGCTCTCTTTTTGTTTTTGGAAATATTCTAAAATCTTCATCATCAAAAATAGGTTTATTTGCCTTTTCAATTCTTTTTATAACCTCTGCATTTATTACATCTTCAAATGGTTTTTTAAAGGCTACAAATTTTATTGTATAATCATCTAGTTTTTTTTCTGGTCTTTGGATTAAAACAATAACTGTGTTTACATCACTTTCTTTAAAGGAACGCTTTTTTAAATTGTCAATTATATAAATTGGCTTCATATTTTTTAATAAAAATTCTTGAAGACCTGCACCATAACCTACATCAAGCCATGAATTTGAATTTATAAAACAGAAAATTCCCTTTGGCTTTAAAAGTGATAGTCCATGATAATAAAAGTAAACATATAAATCACTTTTTTTATCTATCTTTTTAACATAAGGCCAGATATTTTTAACTGAGTTAATAAGTTTTTCTTTGTATTCGCTTTTTAATTTTCTCCATTCCTCATCAGTATAATTATTTTTGTTTTCCAAAGGCGGCGCAATCATTTCCTGCCTTACATAAGGAGGATTACCTATCACAATATCAAAACCACCTCTTTCAGCAAATACTTCTGCGAAATCAACCTCCCAAAGAAAGTAATCCTTTTTGGCTTTTTGTTTAAGATTCGCTAATCCTGATTTGTATTTCTCTTTTTCTTTTATTAGTTCTTCAATTTCAGATTCAATATTTTTTATTTCCTGTTTGGCTTTTTCATCTTCTTTGTCAAAAACATCTTTTTGACCTTCTAAATCTGTTTTATTTTTTTCAAGATTTTCAATTTTTTTGGAAAAGTCTTCAATTTTTGATTCCAAAATCTCAGTAAAAATATCATGCTCAAGTTTTTCAATTTCTTCAATTTCTCTTAAATCTGCACTTCTTTGACCTGAGAAAAAGGCATTTTTCTTATCTATAAGTTCTTTGATTTTTGTTTCAATTGATTTTGGTAAGTATCTTGGAGTTTCCCTTCTTAAACTTAACTGGACTCCTCCAATTTCTTCAACAAGTGAATCGCCTTGCCTTATTTTAAAATTTAGATTTGGTAAAAGTGGCTTTGTATAGATATCCATATATTTTTCTTCAGTTTCTATAATTAGAGAAAGCCACAATCTTAATTCTCCAACCATACAAGCCCAATCCTTTACATCAACGCCATAGAGATTTTCCTGGATAATTCTTTGCTTTAAAGCAAAAAGGTTTTCCTCTCTTTTTTCAATCTTTTCAGTTAATACTGAGTGAAGTTCTACAAGGATATTCATCATACCAACAAGGAATGATGCTGAACCAACTGCTGGATCAACAATTTTTACCTTATCCAGTTTTTCTCTTATCTCTTTTAATTCTTCTTCTGAAAATTGAAGAATTTTATTATGAGGGTCAAAAATAAAATCAATAATCTTTTCTTTATTTATTTTTGTCTCACTCGCAAGGTATTCTGTAAGGGAAATTCTGCACATAAAATCAATCTCAACCCTTGGAGTATAAAATATTCCTGCTTTTCCCCTTTCTTCTTCTGAGATTAAAGACTCATAAACTTTTCCAAGCATCTCAGGATCAACTGCTACTTCAACATCTAAAGGCTGGGACTCATCTGTGGTGAAGTTAAATATTTCTAAAAACCCTTTTCTTTTATCACTACCTTTCTCATCAGGCTCAAATAGCCATTCAAAAATCCAATCAGGAACATCAAAACCTAATTCATCTAAATCTGTTTTTGAAAACAATCCTCCATTTAAATAGGGCATTATTCTAAAAGATTCTTGTATTTCTTCTGGCAAATTTTTGTGTATTAATTGAGATTTTTTATTAAAAGCACCAAAGAACAGACTGGATAACCAAACAGAATAAAAACTGTCATTAGAAGTTTTCTGCTCTTTATACTTTAACCATAAATTTTTAATATATGCCTTATCCTGAACATACCCTTTCCATTTTAGCCAACCCTTTTTCTGGATAAAATAAATAAACATTATTCTTGAAAGTAATTGTTGAGCAAAAGAGTGTTTCTGCTGATATGTAATATTATTGCCCCATATATTTTTCATAATAATCTCATAAAGAGCATATTTATATGCACTAAAAAATTCATCAGTAACTTTTTCTACACTGAAAGCATCTTTTACTCCTTCAAGATTAGTTAATTGGAGTTTAAATAAGGATTCTTTGAATGTTCTGTAAGGTGCATCTTTTTCAACATAATAGGTATATCTTTTGTAATGGCTAAATTCTCTTCTTGTTCCTTTGTAAATTGAATGAATAAGTGAAAACCTAAAATTTTTATTTTCATCATAGAAAACAAAAAAACCAGCATCAAAACCTTCATTTTTAAGGATTTTTTTACCTAATTCAAATTGATTTTTTTTACTGCTTCTTTCTGTTAATTCCTTTGTTGTTCTTATAGTGAAAACTGCAAAATTTGTTTCATCCTCAAGTTTAATATCTGCAATTTTATAAATTTCACTAAAAGTTTCGCTCTGATAAGAAAGTAGGTTTTTATCTTCTTTGTAAAAAGTAAAATTCTTATTTTTTTCTTCAAGGTAAGCAATAAGATTACCATTAGAAAAATCAGAAATAAGAGAGTTAATTTTATCTTCAAGCATTTTTTCTATTTTCTATTGCTATTATAACAGTTTCCTTTTTATCTTTTAAATATTTTTGTGCTTTTTCAAGAAAATTTTCTCCTATTTCATCTTTTAAATTTTCAATTTTTTCAATAATTTTATCAATCTCCCATATTCCATCTTTATAGTATTTCTCCCAGTCAGCAATCTCTCCAAGAATATATTCTGATAGAGTCCCAAAATATTGTATATCATCAATTATAGTTGAAATAAAATTTTGATAAGGTTTTAATTGTTCAATATCAATAAGTGATTTTAATAGATTTTTTGCCCTCTCTGACGTATCTATTCCTTTTGGTAAATGTAGTTTTTTAAATTCTTTTTCTTCTATAATTTGGTAATAATTTTGCCAGAAATTTTCACTTAAAGGAAGAGATTTTTCGTCTTTATTCTCAACTTTTACTTTGTCAAAAATTTCGTCAAAACTTACTACTTCTGGCATTTTTTCATTATAATCTTTATATCCTATAAAAATGTCATTTTCTTTTTTAATAAATACAAAGACCTCATCTTTTTCTCCATTTTTTGCAACTTTTATTCTATATGGCATATTTTCAATCTCTTTTATAACATCTGGATATTCTTTTTTAATTTTTTCAAATTCCTTTCTAACTTTTGTAAAGAAACTTTCTTCTTCCTCTTCTCTATATTCTGTTAATCTTCTATACAATTGTGCTGGCTGTGGTTCTTCATCGGGAGAAAAGATTTTGGCATCCTCTCCAAGAACTTTATGAATCATAAACATTTTGTTTTGAGCAATCTCTCTTGATTTTACAATATCCGCTCCTTTTTCAGTTGGAAAGAAGTTAACTATGTAGATTTCATCATAAACTTTTTTAGCAATTCTATTAATCCTTCCAACTCTTTGAATAACTCTTACTGGATTCCAAGGGATATCATAGTTTATAACAACACCTGCTCTATTTAAATTAAAACCTTCTGAAAGTTTATCAGTTGCAAGAAGTATTTTATATTGGTCTTTTTGTTTTTCATACTGGGCATCAAAATTTTCATAGATTGCATTTATTGTTGATTTGTTTAAATTCCCGTATGCAGGAAGAATAATATCTTTAAATTTATCTAATTTTTCTTCAAGATATTTTGCAGTATCAATATATTCAGTAAAAATTACAACTTTTCTATCTTTTAAAAATTCTTCTATACATTTAATTAGTTCTTCCACTTTTGGGTCATTTTCTTTAAGTTTTAAATCTTGAAATTTTTTTAATATATCTTCAAATAGTTGTTTGTCTTTTTTTAAATCATCTAAAAATTTGTCTTTAAATTTAAATTTGTCTATTTCATAAATTTTATGATATTTACTATCCAACTCTCCCTTTTCAAGTTCCTCTTCATATTCTTTTAATCTTTTCAAAATTTCCTCGTCATCTTCCAGTTCTAAAATTTCTTTCATAAGTTTTCTATTTAGAATAAATTTTTTTGTCTTATCTATGAATTTAAGAGCAGATTCATGAATATTTGTAAAATGGTTAATACTTTCTTCAAATGCACCAAAACTACTTTCAAATCTTTTAACTAATAATCTTCTCATAAAATCATAAAGATTCCTTTGGAAAACATACATAAAATTTTCTTCAGGAGGAAGTTTTTCAATTTCATCATCAGAAAGAGAGCCTTTTTCATATTTTATAGGGATATATATTGCACCTGTAAATTTTCCACCATTATCAATATCAAGAAATGTTTCAATTACTTCATCGTAAAAATTAGATTGTTCTTTTGTCAATTCAAAAAAGCGTTCTTTTGGGTCTTTAACTTCTGATATATCAATTTCTTCTCCATAATTTTTAAGGTCTAATCTATTTCTCCTTATAACAACTGGTTCTAATATGCTCCTTATCGTTTTTGCAAGTTGTCTTGCTTGGTTTTGAACTTTGGAAATTTCTATTTTTTTGTCTCCAAAGATTTCATTATAATACTTTTCTGCTCTCTCTCTTTTTTGTTTATCTTTTGATTTGTAATAATTCTTTATATATGAAAGTTTTCTAAATAAACTTTCATACCAATCAAATCTATTTTTTAAGTCCTCATCAAGAACTATTGTTGATTTTTTAGGTATTGTAAATAATTTTAAAAGAGAAAATATATCAGATGGTCTGTTATTAAATGGTGTTGCTGTTAGTATTATTACAAGTTTTCCTCTACATATTTCATGAAGATAATGGAACCTTTCTGTATTTTCATTTCTAAATCTGTGGCCTTCATCAATAATAACTACCTCAATATCTTTATGCTTATTAACAAAATCAAGAACCTCATTCAATTTTCCAATAGAACGAACTTCCCATTCATGTAATTTAAAATCTTCAAGATATTTTTTCCAACCATATTCTTTATTTTCGTCTCCAATAAGATGGGGTGGGCATATGACAATCCCTCTTTTCTTCAAAAGTTTAGCCACAATACAAGCAATGATAGTTTTACCAAGCCCTGTAACATCACTTAATAAAACACCATTATGGATTTCTATTACCCTTTTTGCCTGTAGAATTGCTTCAATTTCATAATTGTAAGGTTTATAACCAGATTTTTCTAAAAGGTATTTAATATATTCTTTATCTTCGGAAACTATCCCAGTATGCAAATCAATATAAAGTTTTAATAGATAAGCCCAGGCAATAAATGGTGTAACCTTTTTAAGTAATGTTTCTTGTTGGAGAGTTTTTTTAATATCATCGGGCTCTAATTCTATAGATGTTGTCCAAAAATTATCAAAAAATTTTTCTGCTTCATCAAAACCAAAATCTTTAATTTCAACATTAAGTTCATTTTGAGAAATAAGGCCTGCTTTTGTTAAATTACTACTTCCTGTAATAAATAAACTTGGAGTTATATTATCCTGTAACTTAAAAAGATAAAGTTTTGCATGAGTTGGTTCTTTGGTCTTCTTAATAATAATTTTTCCTTCTTCTAGTAATTTTATAAAAAATTCTGCTTGTTCATAAACTTCTTTCTTGTCAAGTTCATGAGAATTAAATGCTTTTTTAAGAGAGGCTAAAAAATCATCTTTAAGTAAGTTTATATTATAAATTTTACTGACTTTTCTATACTCATAAAGGCCATTTATTCCTTCATCAACTTCAAGTCCAACAAGAATTTTAATAAATTCTTTATTTAATTTACCTGATTCGTCTAATTTTTTTAAGGTATCATATAATTCTTGAATTCCTGAAAAATAAAAAAATCCCGTTAAAATCTTAATTTCACCACTTCTCTCTATAAGTTCTTTTAATCTTTTTCCTAAATTTTCATTACCTCTGTTTGTAATAAATGCCATTTTTTAAATTAATTATATTATATAAACTTTGTTTAATATTTTCAAAAAGAAAACATCTCCACACGGTTTTTTGTAAAGTTTTAAATATTTTAAGGTATAAAAATTCTAATTAAAGGACTTTCATAAACAGATTTCATTTCTTTTATAAATTTTTTGTAAACTAATATTAATAATCCTTCATTTTTTTGTATTTAAATTCAAATAAATGGCAGATATTATATAAACATATAAATTGTGTATATTGAAATTATACTGACTTTTGGAGTTAAATTGGATCTAAATTTTATAGGTTTTATTCAATTAAAATTTCTTCTGATTCTTTTAAAATGGTAGCAGTTGAAGTTAATAAAAAATCTTTTGCATTAAGAATTTCTAATAAAACTATATCTCCATCTTTTGAAAAATGTATAATAAAGTTTCCTTTTTCTTCTGCATACTCTATTGGTTTTTCTGAAAACTCAATAGTCAAAATGTCAACATCTTTACTATACTTTATTTTTTCATCCATTTTTTTGTGCAATCAATTTATCCCCGTATCCCTGTCTTAATCTGTCTGGATTTAATACAACTCTTTCTACAAAATCTTTTTCTATATTAATTCCGTAAATTGCGCCATAATAATTCTATACGAAAATTAATCGTTGCGTCAAATAGAAATCTATAGGAAAACATCTCCTTGTTAAGAAAAACAAGGGGGTAAAAATGGAGGAATTAACGATGGCAGAGAGGAAGAAGATAACAAAAATAATGGCACAGAGGTGTCAAAAAGCGAAGAAAAAAGAGAAAGGAAAGATATTAGATGGGATAGTTGCTTTGATAGGATATAATCGTTGTTATGCCAGTTGGGTTTTAAGGAATTACGGAAGGAAGGTATTGGTATATGATAATGGCAAAAGGACTATTTTTATAGGTGAAAGGAATTTACTGAAAAAGAGAAGTAAAAGAAAGATTTATGATGAGAATGTCTTGGTTGCATTAAAGAAGATATGGGCTATATTGGACTTTCCCTGTAGTAAGAGATTGGTAGATTATATGAAGGATATAATACCTGTTTTAGAGAGGCATAATGAGATAAAATTAGATAAAGAGACGAGGGGAAAACTTAATAAGATAAGTGCTCGGACAATAGATAGGATATTAAAAGAAGAGAAAAAGAAATGGGAAATAAGAGGGAAAAAGACAAAACCAGGTAGTTTATTAAAGAGTCAGATACCAATAAGGACATTTAGTGAGTGGGACGAAAAAAGAGCGGGTTTTATAGAGATGGATTTAGTAAGTCATAATGGAGGAGATGGAAAAGGGATATATGTGCAGACACTTGATGCGACAGATATATTAACTGGTTGAACAGAGACAATATGTGTAAAGAATAAATCACAAAAAAGTTTTTGAAGGATTAAATAAGATAATAAAACAATTTCCTTTTCCAATATTAGGTATAAATTCAGATATATAAATTTGTATTTAACAAGATATTGTCAGAGAAATAAAATAACATTTGCAAGAACAAGACCTTATAGGAAAAATGACAATTGTTATGTAGAGCAAAAGAACTGGCATATAGTAAGGAAGACGGTTGGATACTAGAAATATGAAACAGAAACTTTTTCCAACCACAGATGAAATTAATAGAAAAGAAAAGATTAGGCAGTAAAGTAATAAAAAGATATGATAAAGCCAAAACCCTTTATAAGAGGATTATGGAATGTCCTGAAATAAATGAAGAAATAAAAAGAAAATTGACTGAACAATACAAATTTATTAAATCCAGTAGACTTAAAAGAGAAATAGTTAAATTACAGGAATTATTATATCAGACAGTAAGAACAAATCCATTTTATAGAAAAAGAATAGAAGAAAAAAGAGAAAAACAGATAGGCGTTAGTATATAGATTTTATTATGTCTCAACCATATATATTTTTATTTGATGAAACAGAGTGGGGCAAAAATATCTATTTTGCAATCTGATTTATTAATCAAGTTGCAGAATGAATTTTTGTATCAATTTGTAAAATATGTTAAATTAAACAAAAATGGAGAAAAAAATAAAAGGTGATGTAATAGTTATTGGAGGGGGGCCTGCTGGTATAATTGCTTCAGTTGCTTCAAGCAGATTAGGAGCAAAAACAATTTTAATTGAGAGGTATGGATTTCTTGGTGGGAATATGACAAATGCAGGAGTTATTAATATAAGAACATTTAATGACGGAAAAGGTAATCTTGTTATAAAAGGTATACCATATGAATTTGTAAATGAAATAAAAAAATATCAAAAAATATTTACTCCTGGTGCGGAAAATCTTGAAAAAGATGATTGCTTTAGACAATATCCTGAAATTACAAAATATGTCTCACAGGAATTTGTTTTGTCTGCTAATGTTAAATTAATATTACATGGTTTTGTGAATGATGTAATAAAAGAAAAAAATAAAATTAAAAGCGTTGTTATATTTTATAAAGGACAAAAGATATATTGCGAAGGAGATGTATTTATTGACTGTACAGGAGATGGAGATGTTGCCTATTTAAGTGGAGTAGATTTTATTAAAGGATGGGGAAACAAAAATAAACTTCAACCATTAACAACTACTTTTATTATTGGTGGGGTTAGTAAAAAACACTGGCCAAAAGTTAAGATTAGTAAAGAAGAAATGGAAAAAATGAAAAAAGAGTTTGAAGAAGGGAATTATCCATGTCCTACCTATCCACCAGGTGCTTTATTTGCTATGCCAAGAAAAGGAGAAATATATGGGAATGTAACAAGATACCCAGCAGATATAACAGATATATTTGAAATGACTAAAGCAGAAATTGAGTTAAGAAGACAGGTATGGAAAGTTATAGAATTTTATAGGAAATATATAAAAGGATTTGAAAAAATATATCTTCAGCAGACATTTACACAAGCAGGAGGTAGAGAATCAAGAAGAATCATAGGAGAATATATTTTAAAAGAAGAAGATATTTTAGAATGTAAAAATTTTCCAGATAATATTGCAAAAGGGAGTTATCCTATAGATATTCTTGTCCCTGATGGCTCTGGAGATATATGGAAAGAATTAAAAAATTCAAGTTATGGTATACCTTATAGATGCTTAGTTCCGAAAAAAATAGACAATTTACTTGTTGCAGGAAGATGTATTTCATGTGATTATAAAGCATTAGGAGCAATAAGAGTTATGGCAATATGTATGGCTACAGGACAGGCTGCCGGAGTCAGTGCATATTTATCAAGTAAGAAAAAAATACCGCCAAGAGAACTTGAAATTAAAGAAATACAGGAAATATTAAAAAAGCAAGAAGCAATAATATAAAATATATAAAAAGGAGCCTGTAGAGGTAATGTCAAAATTTTTCTGTACAAATTATTTAGAGGCACCTAAAGTTTTTAAATTTTTCAAAAATTTTAAGTTATTTTTATCCCAAATTGTCAAATTTTTTCATATTCATCTCTCCGGTGCTACTTTCTTTTTTGAAATTTTTCTCTAATTTATGTTTTTTTACAGAAGGCCTTTTTGTTTTTTTTACAGAAATTTTTATACATTACCTTATACCTATGAGTGAGTTTAATATATTTTTAATTAAGAAGTTGTGGAATAAAGAGCTAAAAATAACAATACAGATAGATAATGGAGAGAAAAATTTTGGGAGAAAGTACTAATAAATTTGAATACTTAAAAATATTAAAGCAAAAGAAAGTTTTCCTGAAAATTATTTGGGAAGCAAAATTATTCTGTTGAAATTTTGAAGGATATTAGAAAAAGAAAAATTATATTTCAGTATTTAAAAGAAATGCATTTAAAAAATTAAATTTGAGCAAGTTTCATATAGGCATTAAAAAGAGCCTTATAATATCTTAAAATTCGGTCTGGGTCAGGGTTTGAAGGAATTTCAGCAAGACAAAAATTTTCAAAATTTATACTTTTTAAAAGTTTAAATAGTTCTATCCAGGGATATTCATTCCAAAGTTCATTTATGTGAACAATGTCTATTCTATGTTTAAGTAGATTAAAATTTTTCTCAATTGAACCATTCTCATCTAAATCGGTCATATTTGAATTCCAGCAAACATAAAGATTAGGGTGATCTGCAATATCAATCATTTGTCTTATATAAATTGGATTAGAAGTTTCTTTACCATGAACTTCAAGACGAATCTTAATTCCATAATCAAAGGCAAAATTAGATACTTCTCTTAATGCCTTTCCTATTTGTTCAATTGTCTTTTCTTTGGGTATTCCTTCTGGAAAAGCATTTGGCCTTACCTTTATTCCTTCTGCTCCTACATCCTTTGCTAAAATCACATATTCTTTTGTTCCTTCTATATTTCTTTTTAATTCCTCTTTATCTGGACTATGGTATTCAAAACATGTTCCCAGACCTACTAATTTTACATAAGAATTTTCAAATTTTTTTCTTATCTCTTCCCTTTCTTTTTTTGACAAACTACTTTCAACATTATGCTTATGCTGAGTTCTTAATTCAACACCTTGATATCCAAGTTCTTCACATTTTTTAATTATTGTGTCTATATCCCATTCAGAAGCAATCATATATGTAACTATTCCAAGTTTCATCTTTTATCTCCTTTTTATTCAAATTCTAAAATTTTCCCTTTTTCAACTGATTCAACTATTTTTTCAATAATTTTTACATTATTTAATCCATCTTCAGGAGATATAATTGGTTTTTTATTTTCAAAAACACAATCAACAAAGTGTTGAATAGGTAAACTTGCGAAACCAAAAGGTTTATTATAAACAGGAGTATTACCTATAACAAAGGGGAAAGAGAGTTCTTTTTTTACATCTGATGAAATTTTTGTAATAAACTCATTAAAATCTACAATAAGGCGTCCTTTACTTCCTTCAAGTTTAAAATAAAAATCAACTATGGATGGCCAAGTTTCTGGGATAATCCAAGATGTTTCAATAGTTGCATAAAATCCTCCAAAATCCAAAATTGCAGTTACTGAATCATATGTATCAACACCATAACTTGAAAGGACACCTTTTTTACCAATTCCAAATATTTTCTTTGGTAAAGAATTCGCAAACCAGCAAGAAAGATCAACTATATGTGGAAACAAAAACCAATGCGGTCCAGATTTTCCAGACCATGTAAACCATCTAAGAGGGACATCTATTCTATCACTCAATCTTGCATAAATAAAAGAAATATTTCCAACATCTCCTTTATCAAAACTTTCTTTTAATTGAATAAAATATGGATTAAACCTATTATGAAAATCAGTCATCAAAATTTTATTCTGAATTCTTGCTTCCTTTACCATCTCCTCTGCTTCTTCCACTTTTGTAGCCATGGGTTTTTCTACAAGAACATTTTTCCCATTCCTTAACATTTCAACAACTATCTCTTTATGAAGAAAATCTGGTGTTGCAACTGAAACTGCCTGTATTTCTTTATCTTGGGCGATTTCCATATAATCAGTTGTGTATTCTACATTATATCTTTCACTTATTTCTTTTGCCCTTTTCTCATTTATATCGCAGATTTTAACAAGTTCTGATTTTTCATAAGTTTTATAAGTTGCTACATGTATCTCCCCAAATATTCCCACTCCAACAACAGCACATTTAATTCTTTCCATATTTCCCCCTTTAAATTTTGTTTAAATATAAACATAATAATTGACTTTGTCAAATACTGTTGACAATTACAAAATAAATGAGAAAAATTAATGTATATGATGACAACAAAAGAAAAACTTAAAAAAATAGAGGAAGGAATAGAAAAAATAGCAAGATTAAAAAATACTCAAATCATTAAAGAATTATCTTTTACGTTTAATCCCTTCAGAGAAAATTATAGATACTTTGACACATTTAACAGGGAATATAAAGGGACAATAAACAAAAAGGGGGAGATTTTTATAAAGGTTGTGCCGACAAGAATAGAAAAACTTTTAAATTTAAGAGAAGGGAAAAGAGAATACATAATAAAAAATGAAAAAATCTATAGGAAAACAGACGAAGAGATTATATTAAATTTTATAATAAACTTCTTAAGAAAAAGAAACTATAAAATCTGTGAAAGTCAAAGTTATAGAATTATAAATGAAAAGAAATTTGAAATATATGTTGAAGGAAACAAAGGAGAGATTGAAATTATAAAAACTAAACCGTTTGTTGAAATAGTTTTAAAAGACAAAGGAAAACCATTTATCTGTCCACTTAATTATCAATATGTCTTTAAAGTCAAAAATCTGATAGAAATTGGGGAAGAAAATGATATTCTTCTTGATTATGAAGAAACAGAAACTACTGCTACTACTTTTTCTCCTTTTAATAAGTTAAAAAATAGTATTTATGGATTCGGAAGTTCAAATTTAAAAAATTTCTATTCTGATAGTGGCCTCTTTCCCCAAGTTAAACATGCAATAAGACAAACTGTTTTTGGTAATTTGGCAGGAAGTATTGTTGTCGCAAGTGTATTTGTTAGAGTTGCAGAGAAATTGAAAGGAAATACTTGGTATACACTTACGTCAGGAATACTTGCTTTTATAAGGGCTCCTGCTGAAGTTTATTTTATGAAAAAATCGTTAAAATTAACTGAAAATTTCCCGTCAACTAAAATTAAGAGAATCTTTGAAAAAGGGAAAATTAAAGAAATTAGTGAAAGTAAAGAGGTGAACGCCTGGAAAAATTTTGAAAGAGTTCTTTTTGATATTTTTAAAAGAAAAGAGGATTTTATGGAACTTTCTTCAAAATACTCAAACTTCAAATTTCATATTTATAAACTTGTTGAAAATAATAGAAAAGATGAAATTTTTGAAATATTAAAGAATGAATTCAAATTTTCAGATTTTGAAATTGAAGAGTGTAAATATTTTGTGGATAATCTTCAAAAAATTGATGTTACCAAAATTACACAAGAAATAAAGAAAGAAATTTTACATCTTTATGAAAAAAACTTGCTTAAATCTGGGGGAGAATATATGCTTTATAAATACATAGATGAAATATTTAAAGAAAATATTATAAGATTACCTGTAAACAAGACATTTAAACTCTTATATGATAGACTGAAAGAAGAAGAAAGAGAAATTACAAAAGAAGAAATTTCATATTTTATAGGTATAACGAAAAGGAAAATAGAACCTTTTAGATTTCTTGATTTTTTCACCCTTCTTTCTCTTTTTGCGATGGGATATTCTGCGACTTTTTTAAAAGGACTTAAAGAAATAACAATTTTAATTTATTACATTTTTTATGGTGCTATAACAAACATAATTCTTGCTGCTGTCAATAGATATGGAGGCCAGATTGGACTTCAATATTTATATAGAACACTTGAAAATGCTCCAAACATAACAAGTGCTGCTGATACGTGGAATGAATTTAATTCACATATAATGAGATTATGGGCTATTTTCTCTTCTCTTGGAACTGTTGTTGGTATTCTTGGAAAAGTCTTTTCAGATGTAACGAAAGGATTATCAAGATATTTAGTTGAAGGTTTTGCTTTATTTCTTTACGTTTTGGCTATACGGGAATGGTATCTATATTATCATAATCTTGAAAAAAGAAGTAAAATGGAGGAATAAATGGGAAAATTAAAAAGATTTGGTGTTTCTATGAATGAAATTTTACTTAAAAAATTTGATGATTTTATAAAAAGGCATAAGTATAAAAATAGGTCAGAAGCCATAAGAGATATTATAAGGGAAAAATTTGTAGAAGAAGAATGGGAAAAGTACAAAGAAGTTGCTGGTTGTATAGTAATTGTTTATGAACATGATGTTAGGGAAATTTTAAATAAGATTATTGATATACAGCATAAATTTTCAAATATTATAATTTCAACACAGCATATACATATGGATGAAGAAAATTGTATGGAAATAATAGCAGTAAAAGGAACTGTTGAAAAAATCAGAGAACTTTATTTTTTACTTAAAGCATTAAAAGGAGTTAAATTTTCATCTATAACAAAAGCAACGACTGGTAAGGAATTGGTATGAAAATTTTAAAATTCTGTTTTTTGTGTTAAAATTTCAAATATGGAAAAAAATTCTGTTTCAAATTATAAAACAATTTTTAATTTTATCCCTTCCATCCTTCTTATTCTTGATGAAAATAAAAACGTCATAGAAGTCAATAAAAAAATAGAAACTTTAGGATACGAAATTGAAGAGATAGTTGGAAAAAATTTATATGAACTCCCCTTTTTTATATCTGGGGAAAAATTAAAAGAAATTTTTGAGGGCAAAACTCCTGTTGTAGAGGTTTTAACTAAAATAGGTGAAAAAAGAGAAATGAGCATAGAATTGATAGAAATAAAAGAAGAAAAAAATTTATATTATGCAATTATACTTTCTGATTTTACATTTATTAAAAAATTAAAAGAAAATGAAACACTTTTAAATGAATGGTTAAAACTTGCTGAAAAGTCTGTTTCCGGTATTTATATTTATGACGAAGATTTTAATATTTTATATGCAAATCCTGCCTTTTGTGAAATATGGGGATATTCAAAGGATGAAATTTTAAAGAAAAAAGTTTATGAACTTGTTTATAAAGAAGATGTTCCCTTGCTATTGGAAATGGCAAGAAAAAGATTTAGTGGAGAAATAGAAATTGTAAGTTTTTATTTAAGAGCAATAGATAAATATGGAAAAATGAAATATGGAAAAGTTATAGGAAGAGTAACGAATTATTTGGGAAAAAAAGTAATTATGGGAAGTGTTCTTGATATTACTGATAGAGTTGAATATGAAAAAAAGTTAAAGGAAGAACATGAATTAATTAGTAAGATACTAAATGGAACTATATATGCTTTTTCTGAAATTATTGAAGTCAAGGACCCATATACAGCAGGACATCAATTAAAGGTTTCTAAACTTGCAGAGAGAATTTCCAAAGAATTAGGTTATGAAGAAGAAAAAGTTCGGGAAATTGTCTGGGCTTCCTTATTACATGATATAGGGAAAATTTCTATTCCTTCTGAAATCCTTGTTCTTCCAAGGAAACTTACTCCTCTTGAATTTGAAATTGTAAAGAAGCACCCAATCATTGGTTATAACGTTTTGAAAAAAATACCAAATTTTGAAACAATTGCAAAAATTGTTTTACAGCATCATGAAAGAAATGATGGTAGTGGTTATCCAGATGGATTGAAAGAAAAAAATATATTGAAAGAAGCAAAAATATTATCTGTGGCTGATGTTATTGAGGCGATGGTCTCTCATAGGCCTTATAGACCTGCATTGAGAATTGAAGATGCACTTGAAGAAATCTATAAAAATAGAAAAATAAAATTTGATGAAGAAATCGTAGAAATCTGTATTAATCTGTTTGAAAAAAGAAAATTTGAATTTTAAAAAATTGGAATAATTTCAAATTTAAAATCATTTTTATCTATTCTAATACTTAAAATTTCAAACGTAAATGGAAGATTTATTTTTTTTAAATTCATATAGCAAAGTCCTACTCTTTCAATTTTTCTCAATTTTTTCTTATTTACCGCCTCTTCTGGTAAACCAAAATTGTCTGAACTTCTTGTTTTAACTTCAATAAATACAATTTTTCTATTTTTCTTCGCTATTATATCTATTTCTCCAAATTTTGTTCTGAAATTCCTATCAATTATTTTATATCCATTTTTCTGTAGAAAATTAATTGCTTTCTCCTCTCCGATTTTTCCGAGTTCTATATTTCTCATCTATTCTTGTTCCTTAAATAATACATCTTTGCTCTTGGGGCTAAGCGATTTCTTTCTCTTGTTTTTAAAACTTCAATTTTTACAATGTTAGGAGAATATAAAGGGAAAATCCTCTCAACCCCTTCACCATAAGAAATTTTCCTGACTGTAAATGTTTCTCTTATCCCTTTACCTCTTCTTGCTATACAGGTACCTGTAAAAACCTGTATCCTTTCCTTTTCTCCTTCTTTAATTTTAATATGAACAGCAATTTCGTCTCCAGGCCAAAATTCAGGAATTTCTTTTTGTGGTTTTAATTTTTCTTCAAGTTCTTCAACTTTTTTGAGTGTCATCTATGCCTCCTTCTTTCAAATATTTTTCATATAAATCTGGTCTTTTTTCTTTTGTTTTTTCGATTGCTTTCTGTTTTCTCCATTCTTCTATTTTTTTATGATCTCCTGAAAGTAAAATTTCAGGAACTTTAAGTCCTCTAAAATTCCTCGGTCTTGTATAACATGGCCAATCAAGAAGATAATTATAGAAACTTTCATAAATAGGAACTTTTTCTGGTAAAACTCCTGGTAAAAGGCGAACCACACTATCAACAATTACCATTGCTGGTAATTCTCCACCTGTTAAAATATAATCTCCTATTGAAATTTCATAATCACAAATTTCAACAACTCTTTCGTCCACACCCTCATAATGGCCACATATTATAATTAACCCTTTTTCTTTACTTAAATCCTGTGCAAGTTTATGATTGAATAGAATTCCTGCTGGAGTTGTAAGAATAACTTTACTTTCTGGGGTTTCCTTTTTTATATTTTCAACAGCATCAAATATAGGTTGACACTTTAAAACCATCCCTTTCCCTCCACCATAAGGTTTATCATCAACTTTTTTATGTTTGTCTTTACTGAAATTTCTTAAATTCCATATTTTTATTTCTACAATTCCTTTCTCTCTAGCCCTTTTAATAATACTTACATCTAATGGAGTAAAAATTTCAGGGAAAATTGTAATTATATCTATTCGCATGAAAATTCTATATTATTCCCTTCTTTTTCAAAAATGACTCAACTGTCGGACTTGGTTTTGCTCCAACACTAAGCCAGTATCTCACTCTTTCTTCCTTGACTTCAAATATGGCAGGGTCTGGTAAAGGGTCATAATAACCAAGAACCTCTAAAACATCGCCTCTTCCATCTTTTTCATCACTAACAGCAATAACTCTAAAAAATGGTCTATTTCTTTTTCCTACTCTAACAAGTCTTATTTTTGTTGCCATTTTTTTCCCCTATAATTTTATTTCTTTTTCTTTTTCTATACTTTCATGAACATATACTGCTATTTTTGTAACTTCAAGTCCATCTTCTCCAAAAGCACTTATACTATTATTCTTCAGGTCTTCTAATTTTATACCTTCTTTCAAATATTTTATATTATACACAAAATCTGTAATACTTTCAATACCATAGCCAGTATAAATAATATTTCCTTTCATATCCATTCTTTTATTTATAAAAACAGGATTATAAGTTAAAACTCCTTCATTTTCATAACATACTCTTGTCCCTCTGTCTTGACTATCACATTCTATTATTCCTTTTTCTCCAACCAATCTAAATCCTTGATTAACAATACTTTCAAAATTTTCAGGTAAAATCCAAGAAAGTTCAAAAGATATAATCGCTCCATTTTCAAACTCAACTATTGTAACAACAGAGTCATATGTATCTATTCCAAGTGATTTAAGTTTATTTTTTATCCCTTTGGCAAAAACACTTTTAGCATTACTTTTTATCAACCATCTTATTAAATCAAAAAAATGAACTCCTAAAAACCAAACAGGAGAACTTTTTCCTGCCCAATTTGGAAACCAATCCTTAGGAACAACAATTTTATCTTCCATATGGCAGGAACCATATTCAACTTTTCCAATTTTTCCTTCTTCTATATCTCTTTTAATTGCAATATGAAATGGATCAAATCTTTTATGAAAATCAACTTGAAGCAAAACATTATTTTTTTTACATGCTTCAATTATTTCAATACAACCCTCAATTGTTATATCAAGAGGTTTTTCAACAAAAATATGAATTTTCTTATTTGCAGAATAGATTGCAGGTTCTTTATGAAAAGGATCTGGAGTAGCAATCGCCACTCCATCAAGTTCTTCCTTTTCCAGCATCTCTTTAAAGTCTTTATATGGTTTTGCATTATATCTTCTTGCTTGTTCTTCAAGGACTTTTTCATTAATATCACAGACAGAAACAAGTTTACATATTCCTTCTTTTTCAAGTTGTTTATAAGAATTTAAAATATTTGTCCCAAATTTACCAAGCCCGATAACACCAAGTTTTATCATTTTTTAACCTCCTATGAGTTTCAAAATTGTTTTTAAGAGAATTTCAGCAGAAATTTTTATATCAGAAATTTTAATTTTTTCATTACTTGAGTGAGCATCTTCAAGGCAACCAGGGCCAAATACTACAACTGGAATATTGCCAACTTTATTAAAAAGCCGTGCATCACAACTTGCAATAAATCCTTCAACAACAGGTTTAATTCCTACTTCTTCGCTTGATTTTTTAAGTGTTTCAACAAGAATGTGATTTGGTGGAATTGAATAAGAATCATTATGTAATTTTGGAAATGACAATTTATAATGTTCTTTAATCCATTCATCTCCGCAATTTTTTATTAAATTTTCAAACTCTTCCTTAATTTCCTTCAAAGATTTATTTGGTAAAAATCCAATCCCTCCTTCAACTTCAACTTTCCCACAAACCATACTCGGCCAAGTCCCTCCTTTTATAATTCCAATATTCAACTGAACTGGTTGTTTATAATTTTCAAATAATGGAACATTTTTGCTTTCTTCAATTAATTTTTTTTCATATTCTTTCATTTTTGGATAAAGAAAACAAAACTTTTCTATAGCATTTACTCCTTCCCAAATTTTTCCCATATGAACACTTTTCCCTTCAATTTCAAGTTTAAACCATACTGCTCCTCTATTTGCTGGAGCAATTTTTAAATTTGTAGGTTCCAATACAATTGCTCCATCTCCTGTATATCCATTTCTTAAAAGAGACAAAGTTCCATTTCCTCCAACTTCTTCTTCTATCACTACTTCAATTATTAATTTCCCTTTTAACTCTATTGACATTTTTTTCAATGTAAGTAAAATTAAATAAATTGTTGCAATTTGCCCTTTAGCATCACAGGCGCCTCTTCCATATATAAATCCATTTTTTTCCTCTGGTAAGAAAGCATTATTCCAATCTCCTGCTGGAACAACATCTGAATGAGTATTTAAAATCAATTTATATCCTTTATCTTCACCTATTTCAAGAACTAAGTTTTTTCTCTTTGTATAGTCAGGCTCCACATCACTAAATGTATATTCTGGATCTTCCTTGATTTTATTGTCTATTTCAACAAGTTTACAATTTCCAAAATCTTTAAATTTTTCAAAAATAAAATTCTGAATTTCATCTTCATTTTTCCCTGAAATACTATCAAATTTTATAAGTTCTTTCAAAAATTCCTTTGTTTCTTCAATATCCTTATCAATTATTTCACTCATTTTAAATCAATTCCTTTATAGATTCTTCAATTACACTACATCCTTCTACTATCGCTTCTTCATTTATAATTAGAGGAGGATTTATTTTAATAGTAGCCCCTTTATATCCAACAGGAGCAAATAAAAGCAATCCTTTTTCATAACATTTTTTTACAATTTCAAAAGCCTTATCAGAGTCTGGTTGTTCTGTTTTAGGTTTAACTATATGTAATCCCCAAACAAGTCCCTTTCCACAGACAAATCCAACCAATTCATATTTTTTCAATTTATTTAACTCCCTTTCAAAAACTCTTCCCATTCTTTCTGCATTTTCCCACAATCTATTTTCTTCAATATATTTAATACTGCCTAAAGCACTGGCACAACAAACAGGATTTCCAGTATGAGTACTGGTCATAGTTCCTGGCTGATATTGATTCATAATATCTTCCCTACCAACAACTGCAGAAATAGGCAAAGAACTTGAAATCCCTTTCCCCAGACAGAATAAGTCAGGTATTATTCCATAATGTTGAAATCCCCAGAAAGTCCCAGTTCTACCAAAACCAGCTTGAACTTCATCAAATATTAAAATAACTCCATTTTTGTCACACCATTCCCTTAAACTTTTTGCATATTCAACAGGCATAAAAGAAGCATTTCCACCTTGATATGTTTCACTTATTACAGCACAAACATCTTTTCCTTCTATTTTTCTTTCTGCTAAGATTTTAAGAAATAAATCAAAACTTCTATCTTTACATCTTGGATCTCCAGGAAAAGGCATTACAATTATATCTGGATCTGGATTTACAATCCATTCTTTCAATTCAGGTATTCCACCAACAGATTGAGCACCAAGAGTTCTTCCATGAAAAGCCCCTTCAAACGTTATTATTATTTTTCTATTTCTTTTTTTTCCATAGGTTCTTGCTAGTTTAATTGCACATTCAATTGTTTCTGCTCCTGTTGTAAGCAAGAAAACTTTTTTTAATGGTTCTGGAGAAAGAGAAGCAATTTTTTCAACTAATTCTGCTCTTATTTCTGATGGAAAACAATAATTATGTAAAAGAGGTTTTTCAATAATTTTTTTAATTTCATTTATTACATATTCATTCCCATGACCAGCATTTGCAACAAGGACACCTGAAGAAAAATCCAGCCACATATTTCCATATTTATCATAAACATTAATTCCCACTGCTCTATCCCATATAATAGGAGGTTGTCCTGTCATAGAAATAGGTTCATATCTTCTTAATTTTTCAAGAATTGGCAAGGACTCTGGAACTGGAATATCTGTAACTATTTTTCTATATTTTGTCTCTATTTTTTTAACTTTTTCTGGAATAAGAGGAAATTGTTTTCCCATTGTAAACTCCCTATTGATTTTTAAAGTTAAAATTATAAAATATTAATTTAAAAAAATCAAGGAGAAAAAAATGGAATATAGACAACTTGGAAAAAGTGGATTACGTGTTTCAAAACTATGTATTGGCACAATGATTGGTTTTACATTCCAAAATTACGATGAAGCAAAAAAGATAATAGAAACGGGAATTGATCATGGAATTAATTTTATAGATACTGCGGACTGCTATGGTGAAAGTGAAGAAGTTATTGGAAAAATTTTAAGTGAAACAAAAAAAAGAGAAAAAGTTATTCTTGCGACTAAATTTGGATGGTATATGGGAGAAGGGCCAAATGATTATGGAGCAAGTATTAAACATATAATAGAAGCATGTGAAGGTAGTTTAAAGAGATTAAAAACTGACTATATTGACCTTTATATTATTCATGTTGTTGACCCGAATACTCCCATGGAAGAAACATTATATGCACTTGATAAACTTGTGAGAGATGGAAAAGTAAGATATATAGGAACATCAAAACATCCAACTTATTTAATTTTAGAAGGAATTTTTATAAGCGAAAAATATGGATGGACAAGATTTGTAAGTGAACAACCACCTTATAATATACTTGATAGAAGTATAGAGAATGAATTAATTCCTATGGCAATTAAATATGGAATTGGGATAACTCCTTTTTTCCCGCTTGCTGCAGGCCTTTTATCAGGTAAATATAGGAAAGAAATTGAAGCAGAAAGTGGAAGAATGAAATGGAGAGTTGAAAAAAAAGATGAAGTGATAGAAAAATGTTTAGATATTATTGAAAAATTAATTCCACTTGCTGAAAATAGAGGAATTACACTTGCAGAATTTTCTCTTGCTTGGCTTATGCATATGCCTGGAATTTCTTCTGTAATACATGGTGCAAGAACTTTAGAATATTTACTTTCTGGCCTTAAAGCATGTGAAATTAAATTAACTGAAGAGGAATTAAAAAAAGTTGATGAGATAGTCCCTCCTGGGACTTATGTATATCCTTATTATGAAGAAAGCATATGGAGACCAAGTAGAATGTTTTATTCTTCAGAAGCGAGAAAAATTAAAGGAACTGGTGCTTTCATTCCAGACCACAAAACAGGTTCAGATAAAAAATCAGGTTATGAATAGAATTTTTTAAAATTTAAATGCAGGATCAAGTATTTTTATTAACTCAACGTCATCAAAATTTATTTTTTCTCCTTTCTCTTGAATTGGTGCATTGAAAATTAATACACAATATTCTGCATCTTCTGGAACAGTAAAAGTTAATGATACTTGACACCATTTATTTTCTGATTCTTTAGGATATACAATTTCTATTCTTTTGGATTTAGTAAATTTTCTATAAAGCCACCCTTCTTTATCTTGCCAATCTATAGTAAAGTTTGCAGTATTATTAGAGAACTTTTTAACCCAAAAACTTACTTTATATCTCTCATTAGGGCTAACTTTAATTTTTGTTAATAATGCTCCAGCAACAGGATTTTCACCAATAGAAAATGAAAATCTTCCTGAGCGGAATTCCTTATTATCAAGTTTAAAATCTACCTCTGATTGAGGCCATTCCCAAACAAACCAATTTTTTAATCTATCAGAAATCTTTTTCCATTCTAATTTCTCTTCATCAACAGTAAATTCAGATTCTTTTTTATCTATTAAAATTTCAAAAGAAGAATTTGCAATTAAATTCTCAAAACTTTTTTGTTCTAACATGTATAACTGAGTATAATAGAAAATTTTCATTTTTTCATTAGAAGTCCTTTCTATTTTTTTTAACCAAAAAGATTTTACAAAATCTTCATTATGTTTTTTCTTGAGATATTCAGTTATTTTGCTAAAAATTCTGTCAATCTCTATCTCTAAATAAGGTTCAATTCTCAAAGTTCTTTGGTTTACAAATTTTTCTAAAGTGGTCTTCGTAAAAATATTTTTTTCCTCTTCTTCAGTGAGTTTATATTCATCTATTTCATTACATTTTTTTATACCCATTTCAGCAAGATTAATTACTTTTTCTATTTCTTTAGGATCTCTTATTTCATAAATTGTTTTTAAATCTTTGTAAACCAAATAGGATTCTACAAATAATTTTGATAAGTTCCATATTTTAGAAAAAAGTCTTATTCTTTCTTTTATTTCACTATTATATGCCATAGATTGGGCTTCAAATAATTTCTCATTTAAAAATTTCAAATCTTCATATGTGTAATGCTCAAATTGAGAAATTTTTTTCCAGTCTTCCACAAAAAAATAAGGATTTTTTTTCCTTCTATGAATTTCTTCTATTCTGTCAAAAAATTCTTTCATTGGTTTTGCACTTTCTTTATAAAAATTTGAAAAATAGTCCTCTATTAGGGCTTCTATATTTCCGTCAATATTCCATGCTAATTCACTTAATATATAATTTTTAGGTCCATCATATAGCCATACTTCTGTCCAACATTCTATTGTTGAAGGGAAAACATCTCCATTATATTTTCTATAAATTTTCTTCCAGTATTCTCCTATTATACGAGGATAATATCTTGGAACTACATATCCTCCACCATATAGATAATCATAAATACCAATTTTTTTTGCTCCAACTTCTCTCCATCTTTCAATAATTTCAAAATTATCTCCTAAATCTTTTCTAAGTTTTGTAATTTCCACAAATATATTAGGCTCAAGTTTAATATTTATAGGAGGATTATAAGCACCACCATAAGCAATAAAACATAAAAATTTATCAGGATAATTTTCTCTCATAAAAGACGCCACCTGATTATAGAACATTATATATTGGTTATTAAATTTTTCTTTTAACTTTTTGCATTCTTCACATAAACAATCACCAGCGCCATCATTTACCCCCATTATAACTCCTTTAAGATACGGATTCCTTTCAAAATAATAGTGAGCCATAAAAGGAGTAAGTTTAACTTTTATCTCTTTTTTACCAATACTTTCTATGTAATCTTTTACATAATTTTGGGCAATTTTTATAACTTCCGAATTACTAACACAAGGTTGCCATTGTCCTATGGAACCATCTGGGGGGATATATCTTTTCCCATGAGAAAATGGATAATATTCTGGATGTTCTTTAGCAAATTTTTCAGGTGGATAAATATTAAAAAAATTATGTGTTGCAGGCAAAGTTATCCTTAAATTTCTATAAAAAAACTCATTAACTCCAAAAAAACCTGAAGCAGCAAAACTATCAAAAGATGGCTCTTCTTTAATTTCTAATGGATAAGGAATTTCTATGAATTCTTTTTTAGGAAAAATTTCATACAACTGAGTATGACCAAATTGTCTATAACCACAAAATCTTTTAAAAAAGTCATAAATTCCATATGCAGTTGCTGTCTTAATTTTGCCAGCAATTATTAAAGTATTTCTATCAGGTGTTTTTATAAAATATCCATATTCATGAAAGTTATCAAATTTCAAAAATTTTTCAAATTTTTCAGTTCTACCTATATAAACTAAAAAAACGTTTGCTTTTTCTGAGTTTGAACCTTCTTTCTCTTCAAATTTAATTTTTAAATCGGGTAAAACTTTTTTAAACATATTGATAAAAATTTGGGCATTTGAAACTTCTTCAGAATTTGCCTTTACTGTTACCTCTTTTGTCCTATCAATAATAATTGACTGAGAAAACAAAGAAAAAACTATCAAAAAATTTATCATAAAAAATTTTTTTATATGTATCTCGTTTAACATTTTTAAGTCCTTTACCAACCTAATTCATAAAAATCGCCAAATGGAGAACCAGGAGCAAGTAGATTACCTGCCCATTTTTTAGCCTCTTCAACAGACATCCATTTTACACTCCAGTCAAAATATAAAATATTAAGTCCTCTATTATGAATAGCACTTTGTTCCCATTCTGCAATTATACTTGGATTTCTATAAAAACATTTAAAATAATTTGAATCATATGAAGTATCCATAAGCCATGCTTTTTGAGAAGATTTTTTAATCCTTGTATATTTCCCCATTTTAATACCAGAAGGCGTAGTTATTCCTGCATATGCAACTGAAGTTATTGGAACATAAGTGGCTGGAACACCCCATCTAAAACTATTTGTCTTTGCTTTTAATTGAGAAGGACAGGTTAAAGCACTTGATGGGTAAATTAAATTTCCTCCAACTAAATTTCCTATTGTGTAATAGTTATAAATAGGTAACTTCAGATAAGGAGATAATAAAATATACCATGCAGGACATTTTGGGGTAGCATATCCTGAAAAAGGAGTCCCTGCTGGATTGTATCCATAAGGTATAAAATCATCATAATCTTGAATATACATTGCAGTTGCTAATCCAAGTTGTTTTAAATTATTCATACATACTGCTTGTCTTGCTCTTTCTCTTGCTTTACTTAATGCAGGAAGAAGTATCGCTGCAAGAATAGCAATTATTGCAACTACTACCAGTAATTCTATTAATGTGAAACCCTGTGGTTTTGAAAAACTCTTTGAAAATTTGTTCCTCACAATGCACCTCCTTTTTGAAAAATAATAATCTTTTGGAATAAAAAATACAAGTAATTTTATGCAAAAATGGTATCAAAATTTGAATTAATTTAATAAAATAGGTATCATTTTTTAACCATTGAAGGATAAATACCTATTATTTCTTTGAATTTTTTTATAAAATACCTATAATTTGAAAAACCTACTTGTTGGGCAACTAATTTTGTTTTTAAATTTTCTTGAGTTAAAATTCTATATGCTTCAAGTATTCTCCTTTGAATTATATACTCTTTAGGAGACAGGCCTGTATATTTTTTAAATTGATGGGAAAAAGAAGAAATGGAAAGATGATATTTTTTCGCCAAATCTTCAATTGTAATACTTTTGTCATAATTTTCTTCAATAAAGTTAATTATTTCTCTAAATATGGAATCCTCTTCAATTTTATTAGAATACTCTTTTAATGCTCTATAAATAATTAAAAAAAATTCATTCAGTTTAACTCTAACAAAATCCAAATACATCTCTTTTTTTTCCCTTTTTTCTTCAAATAAAGTTTTACAAATAATTTCAATCTTTATTACATCTTTCTCCGAAAGATTTACTAAATGGGGAAGTGTAAAAAATAAGTTGGAGATTGAACTGTAAAATGTTGGATCAAAATATATACTGTATTTCCTCACTTCTTTTTTTAAACTGAAACAATGGACTTCATTTGGTTTTATTATAATGATTGAATTAGGATAAAAAAAATATCTTCTATCACTAATTAAATAAAAACCCTCTCCTTTTTGAAAAAAATGAATTTCAAATTGTGAATGGTAACCTAAAGTAGATGTTGCATTAAGGTTAAAATTCATTATCTGAATATCAAATGGATATTCTCTTTCTTTTTCTGTAGCAAAATCTTTTATTGGGAGTTTTTTCATTTATCTTTTTTATAAATTCTTTCAACAAAATCAATAATTTTTTGAATGTCTGCAAGACGCCCTATGCCTTTTTTGCCACTTGCCAATTCTCCTTCTTCTGGTCCAATAAAGTAATAACCATATTTTTTCAATTTTTCAACATTTTCTTGCAAAATTTTATTCTTCCACATATTCTCATTCATGGCAGGAGCAAAGATAACTGGTCCAGAAAAAGAAAAAATTGTTGTTGTCAAAAGATCATCACATATTCCAGAAGCAACTTTTCCAATTATATTTGCAGTTGCAGGACATATAAGTATTATATCTGCAAAATCAGAAAGTGCAATATGATCTTCTTCAAATGTCTTTTTTTCAAACATATCAAGATAAACTATATTTTTTGATAAAACTTCAAAAACTAAAGGTGATATAAATCTTTGTGCATTTTTGGTCATAATTACTTTCACTACCCATTTATTTTTTATCAAGCCCCTTATAACTTCACAACTTTTATATATTGCTATTGAACCACAAACCCCAACTATAATATTTTTTTTCAATTTTCCTCCTCTTGCTTCTTTTACACTTTTTATTTTATCATATATATAATGGAAATAGAAAAGGAATATTTATCTGCAACAAAAGTCTGTGATGTAGATAGTCCAGATATAAAAATGCAAGCGTATTTATTAACAAAAAAAATTTGTTCTGAAAAACAAAAAGCAATAGAAATTTTTAATTTTGTTAGAGATAAAATCAAATATAGATTTGATTATCCTTATACAAAGGCTTCAGAAACACTTAAAAAAGGTTATGGAAATTGTTTTAATAAAGCAAATTTACAGATAGCATTACTCAGAAGTTGTGGTATTTATTCTGGTTATAAAGTTTATTTAATAAAAAAAGAGGTCTTTTTTCCAATAGTTCCTAAAGAAATTTATGAATTGATTAATCAGCCAACAGTCCACGTTAGTTGTGCAGTTTTTCTAAATGGTAAATGGATTGAGGCGGATACTACTATTGATTTTGATCTTTATAATAAAGTTTATAAAAATATAGAAAATTGGACTTATACAGAATGGGATGGTGAAAAAAATATAAGTTTACCAGAAAAATATCTTGTTGAATTTGAAGGAATTTATCCAAATATAGATTTATACTTACTAAATCCTCCAAGATTTTGGAATGATTCTCTTCTCGAAAAAACAAATAAATTTATAGATAATCTTTTGTGTTTATAGATAATCTTTTGTGAAGTTAATTGTCAAATAACAATTTTGTTATTATTATTCTCCAAAAAGAAAATTTGACAAAATTGAAATAGATAGTAAAATTTTTGAAAAATAAAAATGAAAGGGGGTGAGGAAATTGGCAAAAAAGGCAGCGAAAAAGACGACAAAAAAATCAACAAAAAAATCAACAAAAAAATGTAGCAAAAAATGAGAAGAAAAAAGAGAAAGTTAAGGTGGAGAAGTAAAAGAGCAAACCATAGGAAAAAACCTACAATGGGTTAATTGAAAAATTTAAATAAAGAGAGAACTTACACTTGTTTCAAGGTGTATTCTTTTTATTGCCTCTCCAAGTAATTCAGAAACTGTTAAAATTGTGAATTTATTTGGTAAATTCTGATGGGGAATTGTATCAGTAATGATTATCTCCTTCAATGGAGAATTATTTAGTTTTTCAATAGCATCTCCTGCTAAAACAGCATGTGTACAACTTCCATAAACTTCAACAGCACCTTTTTCCAGTAATGCCTCTGCTGCCTGAATCATAGTGCTTCCAGTAGAAATCAAATCATCAACTATTATTGCCTCACAACCTTTTACTTCTCCTATTACATAAAGCATTTCAACTTTGTCAGGACTTTCTCGTCTTTTATCAACAATAGCAAGCCCTCCTGGTAATCTTTTTGCAAAAGCACGAGCCATTTTTACACTGCCAACATCTGGAGCAACTATAACAGGATTTTTAAATTTTTTTTCTCTTAAGTACTTTATTATTACAGGTGCTGCAAATAGATGATCAACTGGAATATCAAAAAATCCCTGTATTTGTGGAGCATGAAGATCCATAGTAAGAATTCTATCTGCTCCGGCTGTAACAAGAAGATTTGCAACAAGTTTTGCGGTTATCGGAACTCGTGGTTGATCTTTTCTATCCTGTCTTGCATAACCATAATAAGGAATTACTGCTGTCACTCTTCGTGGAGATGCTCTTTTTAAAGCATCAAGCGTAATTAACAATTCCATCAAATTTTCATTTACAGGAGGACAAGTTGATTGAATTATAAAAACATCTTTTCCTCTTATATTTTCGTCAATCTTAACACAAATTTCTCCATCCTTAAATCTATAAATATTTATAGGACTTAACTCTTTATTTAAATATTTCACTATTTTTTTTGAAAGTTCAACATTAGAAGTACCAGCGAAAATCAAGCAACTATCCATTTTTTACTCCTTTTTAAAAGATAATCTTCTACTTTTTTTAAATCCTCAAGTGTATTTATTCCTACAGTTTCTTCAGGAAAAGGAGTTGTATATGTGGCAATTTTTTTGTTTTCAGAATTAAAGATTTTTATTATATCTGTGAGATAATATTCTTGTTTTAAAGGATTTAGTTCTATTTTTTTCAAAGAAGAAAACAAATTATCCGCTCTAAAAACATATACACCAGCATTAACTTCTTTAATCTTTTTCTGTTCTTCATCTGCATCAATCTCCTCAATTATTTCTAAAACATTTCCATTTCCATCTCTTACCACTCTACCATACCCTTTAGGTTCATCAAGAAAAGTTGTTAAAAATGTACAATAACTTTTACTTTCTCTATGTATTTTAAGAAGATTTTTTATTGTATTTTCTGAAATTAACGGAGTATCTCCATTTAAAACAACTATATCACCTTTAAAATCTTTTAAAATTGTTTCAGTTTGCAAAACTGCATCTCCCGTCCCTTTTAATTCTTTTTGTTCCACATATTCAACATCTTCATCTTCCAATTCTTTAAAAACTTCTTCTTTTTTATATCCTACTACTACAACAATCTTTTCGGGTTTAAATTTTTTAATTGTTTCAAGAAGATATTTCAATATTGGTTTACCAAGAATTTTCCTTACGGTTTTTTGACAATCACCCCCTAATCGTTTACCCATTCCTGCAGCCAGTATAACAAAAATAAAATTTTCAAATTTTTCCATTCTAAATATATTCATTTATCCTGCCCGGCAAGGACTCGAACCTTGATCCTCGGCTCCAAAGGCCGGTGTGTTACCACTTACACCACCGGGCAAGTAAGATTTTAATATTTTTTACTGCTGTGGATAATTCTTTGCTTTACCAGATTTAACTTTTTCATATTCTTCAAGAACTTTTTTCTGTATATATTCCCTAAATTCTGTTTTTATAGGATGAGCAAGATCTCTATGTTGTTGAGAAGGAGAAAGTTTCTGCCCAATAGGATTTAAAGAAACTCCACATGAACCACAGAATTTATGAGTAATAGGATTTTTAAATCCGCATCTTGCACATGGTCTTTGCATTTTTTTACTTGGCATAGCCACAAAAAGACCCTTTTTACCTTCTATAATTCTAATATCTCTTATGACAAAAGAATCATCAAAAGTTATTGAAGCATAGGCTCTTAATCTACTATTTGGTCTTTCCACAAGTGAAATTCTTGTTTCAGTGATTTCCATCTTAACCCTCCTTTTACAAGCCAAAATTTAAACTTTCAACTTCAAATTTTCTCCAATTTTCAAGAAATATTTTACTGTTCACTTTTGAAACTTTCTCCTTCTCTTTAAAAACAGCAAATAATGTCCCTCCACTTCCAGAAAGAAAAAATTTCTCTCCTGTTATTTTTTCTACTTCATCTCTCACCTCCTTTATCGTTTTGTTCAAGTCAAAACACGGTTTTTCTAATCTATTAAACATTATCTTTTTTGCCCCTTCAATATCACCACATTTTATTTTCTCTATTAAAATTCTAACTTTTTCATAACAATCTGTCAAACTCCCATATTCACTTATTTTATCAAGTCTATCATAAACTTGTTTTGTACTAACTGGAAGATTGGGAACAAGAAGTAAATAAAAAAGTTTAAAGTCATCACAAACTTCTATAACCTCTCCATAATTTCTTATTATACATCTTTTTCCAAAGAGAAATAAAGGAACATCAGAACCAACTTTTTTTGCAATTTCAATCATTTCTTCAGTTTTTAAGTTAAATCCAAAAATTTTATTAAGAAAAATTAAAACAGAAGCACAATTTGAACTTCCACCTCCAAGTCCAGAAGCAGGAGGAATATTTTTCTTTATAGTTATTTCAACTTCAAATTTGAATTTTTCTTTTAGTAATAAAATAAGTTTAGTGATAGTGTTATCTTCTGGAATTTCCCATTCAGAAATAAATCTTATTTCTGTTTTATTAGATGGCTTTATGTAAATATAGTCATAAAGAGTAATAAGGTCTATAAGAGAAAAAATTTTATGTAATGAATTATCCTTTTCTCCAACTTCTAAAAAAAGATTAACTTTCGCAGGCGCTTTTATTTCCAGCATTATCTTCTGTTTTCTTTTTTGCAACTTTTACAAGTGAAGGTCTGATTACTCTATCATTATAAATATAACCACTTTTTTCTTCTTCAATTATCATACCATCAGGATGTTCATCAGTTTCCACAATACCGATTGCCTCATGGAAATCAGGATTAAATTTTTCTCCTTTTGCTTTTATCCTTTTCACACCAAGGCTTTCAAGCAACTTTGTAAACTCTTTTTTTAACAATTCAATTCCTCTTTTTATTTCCTCTAAATTTTTTGTTTTTTCAAGTTGTTTCAAAACACTTTCAAAAATCTCATCAAATGGAATTAATTGTAAAATAATCGTCTCATTTCCATATTTCAAAATCTCTTTTTTTTCTTTCTCTACTCTTTTTCTAAAATTATCAAATTCTGCAAGTAAACGTAAATACTTATCTTTTAACTCTTCATTTTTTTCTTCAATTTCTCTTTTCTCTTTTTCCAATTCTTTGACTTTTCTTATGGCTTCTCTCAAGTTTATTAAATCTCTCTCTTTGATAAAGTAAATTCTTTCATTTTTCATTTTATAATCCCCATTCGCCATGGTGGCCAATAAATAAAAAGAGCCTTTCCAACAAGATTTTTTTTAGGAACAAAACCCCAAAATCTACTATCATCGCTATTAAAACTGTTATCTCCAAGAACATAATAACTATTTTCAGGTATTTCTATTTCATTTTCAACTCCATATTCACCAAAACTATAATAATACCTATTATTTATCAATGGATTATCAATGATTCTACCATTTATATATACTTTACCATCTTTTATCATGATTCTTTCCTTAGGAAGTCCGATCAATCTTTTAACAAGATATTTTTTTCTTTCAGGAAATTTGAAGATTATAATCTCTCCTCTTTTTGGTTCTCTAATTTTATAAATTATGTTGTTGGAAAGTAATCTATCGCCAACTTTTAAAGTCGGAACCATTGAAGTTGTTGGAATTTTAAAATTTCCAACAAAAAATGTCCTTATAAACAAAGCAATAATAAAAGCCCAAAATAATGACTTAAACCAGTTAAAGGTTTCTTTTTTAAAATCTTTATTTTTCATTTTAAATTTAAAATTTTATCATTTTCTTCTTAATATCTCAATCTTTTATCCCTTTTAAATATATAGATGAATAAGAATGAATCATTTCTTCAAGATTAAAATATTTCCTAATTTTTTCTTGCGCTTTTTCACTAAATTGTTTCCTTACATCTTCATTCTCAATTAAATATATAATTTTTTCAGCCATTTCTTTACAATCTTCCTTCTTTACAATAAAACCATCTTTTCCATTTTCTATAATATAAGGAACATCTCCAACATTTGTAGCAACACAGGGTAAACCATATCCCATTGCTTCAAGTAAACTTACAGGACAACCTTCCCATAAAGATGGTAAAACGAAAATGTCAAAGGTTTTCAAATATTCATAAATATTGTCAACAAATCCAGTTAAAACAAAGTAATTCTCGAGATTTTCTTTTTTTATTTTATTTAATATCAAATCTTTCAATTCTCCTTCGCCAACAATATAAAATTTAACATTTTTTATTTTTTCCAGAACAATTTTGCTTGACTCAATTAAATAAATATGCCCCTTTGCTTTTCTTAAATTTCCTACCGTCCCTATTACAAAAAAATCTTTATTTTTTAGAAATTCTTTCTTTTCAGGAATTTTTATTCCATTAGGAATAACTTTAATCTTTTTTCTACTTATTTTTGCTTTTCTTATTAAAATTTCCTTAGCAGAATAGGAGTTTGAAATAATTAAGTTAACAAAATTTTTTGTGAATCTTTCTAACAACCAGTGATACCACTTTCTCCAAGGCTCTGTACTTCTCTGAGATGAAATTATAAATTTTATTCTTAAAATTTTTCCATAAATTCTACCAATTATGTTTGCCACAAATAAAAATGAATGAAGAATATCAAGTTTTTCTCTTTTAAGATATAGAAGCAAATTTATTAAAGAAAAAGGATTTTTTTTTAGATTTAAAACATAGATTTTAAAATTTTCCTGTCTAATTTTTTGTGTAAACTTCCCTTCACCTTTTAAAGTAAAAAAAACAAAATCAAAAATTTTTCTGTCAAGATTTTTTGCAAGTTCTAAAACCATTTTTTCAGTTCCACCAACTTCAGAACTTCCGATTAAATATCCAATTTTAATTTTATTTCCCATATATTGGTTCAATTAAAGGACTTGGAATATTTCTTTTTATTTTTTCATAGGCCAGAAGTCCATTCAAACTTGCTCTTGGATACCAGAGAAATTCTAATGTTTCTATTTCCTCTAATTTTAAAAAATTGACAATATCTTTTACTCCTGAACCTATTAAAATATATTTATCTTTTTTCACAATTGGGATAATTTTCTCAAGTGGACTTTCTTTTATTTCAAATTTCCCCTCATAATTAAAATTTTTTTCCATTATTGAAAAATAAAATCTTTTTTTAGTAGATGGCACTATACATATAACCTTTCTTTTCAAATTCTTTACAGCATAAAAGAAAGACTCAAAAATATTAATACAATAAATTTTATCTTTTTCTCCGCAAGAAAGGCCTTTTGCAAAACTTAATCCAATACGAATTCCTGTCCAAGAACCAGGTCCAGTAGAAACTACAATATAATCAAAATCTTCATATATAAAGCCCATTTTCTCTACAAGTTCACCAGCAATATCTAAACTCTCAAAAATAATCTCTCTTTTTACTTCATTATCCTTTAAAAAAGCAATACTTCCAATATTCCCTGTTGTTTCAATTGACAAAAGTTTCATTTCATTCAAATTTTCTCTTTTTAAGTTCAATTCTGTTTGTGAAATTTTTAACAATCTCATATTGCATTGTTCCAGGTTTAGGCATTGTGAAAATCCAGCAAATACCTGCTTCATTGAAAGCAATTTCAAGGGCTTTCTCTAAATATTCTCTTGTAGGTCTTCCAAATGGCCATGATGAATGGGGGGTAAAATATATACAAGGAATCAAAATTTTATCTGGACATAATTTATAATAATCATTTATTTCAACAGATAAACTATCAGCTTTTAATCCACAATCTGGAAATTTAATGCTTGAATGTTGAAATCCCCAAAGTATAGCATCAAAATAGGGCAAATATCCCATTTTAACAAAGTTTTCTATGGAATCATAATAAACACAAACGCCAAAAAGCAATTTTGGATTTATTTCTTTTGTTTTTTCATATATTTTTTTTGTATAATCAAGTGTAAAGAAATTTAAATTTGCATCAAAGTCATCAATCATCCATAAAGTCAAATTGGGATATTCAAGAGATATTTCTGCAATTTTCTCTGCCCATTTTAAATAATCCATATCAAAAGGGGGATACTTTCTTTCATAAATTGCCTTATCTCTATCTATAGGGGCTTCACTTGGAGGGACTATATAAACCCAAACTTCTATTCCTTCTTCCTTTGCTTTTTTTAAAAATTCTGGTAAATCTTTGAGTTCCTTCTCAGATTTATAGCAAATAAGATAAGTATAACAGTTTACTCCAAGTTCTTTTATCCTTGATAATATTGCATCTATATCTACTGTATCATCTTTTTTATAAATTGTTCCTGCATAAGCAGAAATTATTCCTCTATAAAAGGGATTTTTTGTTCTTTCTCTTTTTTTTCTTATCTTTAAATTTTCCTCTTTAAGCCCTTTCATATCAAAAATTTTCATGTTTAACTCCTTATCATCAACTTTAACTCTCAAATTTTTATTTCCTTTTATATTAAAACAAATTTCCTTTAATTTCTCTCCTTTTTCAAAAATAACTTCTTTTTTTAAAATTTCCTTTTCCTCATCATAAATTGATATGGTTTTGCTTTTTATATCACTTGTAGGAATATTAAATTCTATTTTTAATATTACAGGTTTTTTACTGTTATAATAAAATTTTTCAAGAACATAAAAAGCATCTTTTTGGTAAAGATCAATTGCGAAAAATTCAGGTATATCTATCTGTAAATTTGCAATTTCTTTAACTAAAACTCCTTCCACTCTATTTTGAATTAACTCAATTTTATCAATATAATAAATCCCTCTCTCTTCAACTATACAGAATAGAATTTCACCGACTTTATTTTTGAATTTCAATCTATCAAGAGGTAAACTTATTTCAACTATTTTACCTGTCGGAATTTTCAAAGAGAAATTATATAACTTTTCACCTCTAACCCAAGTTTTCCAATCAAAATCTGTTGAATGAAACTGAACTAATAATCCTGCCGAAGATACTGGCCTTTCTGGAATAGCCAAAATGTAAAACCTTAAAGTGTTATATTTTCCCCAATCAGTTATCAAAGGGTAGATTAAAAAATAAGGTGGACGCGCAGAATTTATATTTTTATTATATACTTTAAACTTAACAGATTTTTCTCCAGAAACTATAATTTCTTTACTCAACTCAAAATCACATTCTCTATCCTTTGCAACTTTTATCCTTTTTTCTATATTTTCTTCAAAATCTTCTAGAATAAAATTTATCTCTTCTTTTGGGAAAGAAAACTTTACAGATATAAAAAATGTCACAAGTAAGAAAAAAAATTTTTTCATTTTCTAATCCCTCCTTTTTAAAATTTTAACATATTACTTTAAAATGTTATAATATTTTCCTTAATTAAAGGGAGAATAGAATGGCCCTTATCGTCCAAAAATATGGAGGAAGTTCTGTTGCAGATATAGAAAAAATTAAGTATGTTGCAAAAAAAATAGTTGAAACAAAAAGAAAAGGAAATAAAGTTGTAGTTGTTGTTTCTGCCATGGGGAAAACTACTGACAATTTAATTTCTCTTGCAAAACAAATAATGCCAAATCCACCTGAAAAAGAACTTGACCTTTTGCTTTCTACAGGAGAAATAGTTTCAGTTGCACTTTTATGTATGGCTATTGAACTTTATGGAGAACAAGCAGAAGGATTTCCTGGGTATTTAGCAGGAATAAAAACAGATGCTTTTTATACAAAAGCAAGGATTCAGAAAATAGAACCATCAAAAATACTTGAAGAAATAGAAAAAGATAAAATAGTTGTAGTTGCTGGATTTCAAGGTATAAGTCCAGAAAATTCTATAACTACTCTCGGAAGGGGAGGTTCTGATTTAACTGCAATAGCACTTGCAGGAGCAATAAAAGCAGATAAATGCGAAATTTATACTGATGTTGAGGGTGTTTTTACTGCAGATCCTAATAAAGTTCCAAATGCAAAATTAATTTCTATTATCTCTTATGATGAACTACTGGAAATGGCAAGTAGTGGTGCTAAAGTTATGCAATCAAGAGCAGTTGAATTTGCCAAAAAATATAAAATACCTTTTATTGTAAAATCCACTTTTAAAGAAACAGGAGGAACTATGGTAAAAGAAATAGAATTTAAGGAAGGAGCAGTTGTCTCATCTGTCGCCATTGATGAAAATCAAGCCAAAATTACAATCTTTAATGTTCCTGATAAACCTGGAATGGCTGGTAAAATTTTTTCTGCTCTTGGCGAAGCAGGAATTAATGTTGACGTTATTGTTCAAAATGTAGGAAAAGAAAATTTTGCTGATATATCTTTTACAGTAAATATAAATGAAATGGAAAAAGCAAAAAATATAGTTGAAAAGGTGGCAAAAGAAATTGGAGCAGAAAGAGTAGTTGCAGATCCTGACATATGTAAAGTTTCAATAATTGGGATTGGAATGATGAATCATCCTGGAGTTGCTGGAAAAATGTTTACGTGTCTTGCAAAATGTGGAATTAATATTGAAATGATAAGTACATCAGAAATTAAAATTTCCTGCGTAATAAGAAAAAAAGATGGGCAGAAAGCCCTTTTAGAACTTCATAAAGAATTTATAGAAAAAAGTTAATTTAAATGAAAGAAGATGGATTAACATTTTTAGAAATCTTAATAGTTATTTTTATTTTTTCCCTCTTTTTAATTCCTGTAACAATTTTTATTCAGAAATATCATTCATCCTATCTCTTAAACTCTGCTATTGCCAAAATAATTGAAGGAATAAATCTTGCAAGAGAATGTGCAATAAATGAAAGAAAAAACTTTTCAATCGTATTTGAGAAGGATAATTTTAAAATTATGAAGGAAAATAATGCTATTCTTTTTAAAGAAATTAAACTGCCAGATAATATATTAATAGAAGAAAAATCAGAAGGTTTCTCTCCATTAGTTCTTCTTCCCGATGGAACAACGAAAGAGGCAGGATATTTAATTTTATTTGATAAAATTACGAAAAAGAAAAAAAAGTTAAAAATTCACAATATTACTGGAAAATGTATAGTAGAAGAATAATTTTGGGTTTCACATTAGTAAGTATTCTGATTGGTCTCTTTATCCTTGCATGTGCTGTTTCAATTTTATTAAAAACATATCCTGTAATTATGGGAATGAGTCAAAAAGGCAAAAACTTAGTCAATATTTCTTTTATTGCAGACAAAATTTTCACTCAAATAGAAGAAATATATGGAAGCAAAGAAACAATTTTACCTTCATTCCTTGAAGGGACAGTAGATGACTTTCCAGATTTTAAATATAAGATAAATTTCAAAGAAGAAAAAGAAGATTTATATAAGGTTGAACTTGAATTATTCTGGCAAAGAGAGGGAAAATATGAAAGTAAATATTTTGTCTCAACTCTCAGAAGAAGATAAAGGGATTACTTTACTTGAGTCTATCATTGCCATATTTGTTTTTACTTTTATCTGTCTTTCAGTAGTTTTTATTTTAAGAAATTCACTCTTAACATCAAGAAAAAAAAGTATAGAAAAGGATATTCTTAGAGAATTAATTTATATTACAGAGTTTATAGAAACAAGGATTTCAAATTCAATGATAAATAATTTTTCAGGGAAATATAGAATGAACTTCAAAGGCGAAAAAACAAATGTAAAATTTATATGCCCTTTTTCAGAAGGAGAAGAGGGAGACATAGTAAAATTTGGAATATATTGGAAGGATGGGAAAATAATGGCAGAAATGATTAGAGTTAATAAAGAAAATCCGGATTTTACTTTTTTTGAAGGCTTCCCAGGAGCACAAATTCTTGGAAATGGTGTAAAATTTTTTTCTTTAAGATATTATGATGGAGAAAAATGGCACGATAGATGGGATACAGAAGAAATGGAAAATCCGGTATTACCAAAAGGAATTGAACTTAAAATAGTTATTTCTAAAGGTAAAATTGAAGGGAGAGAAATTGAAAAAGGGATTACAAAGTTTATCAAAATCGGCTGGAGATAAAGGAGATATAATAATTCTGGTTATATTGATTCTTCTTCTAATTTTTCTTTTTACATCAACAATGCTTATACTTTTTAATTTCTGGACAAAGTCAACAAGTAAAATAATTTTTGGAAAGGAAGCAAAAAATTTTTCAAAAATTGGAATTGAAAATGCCATATGGGAAATAGATAAAGATGATCAAGAATATGACTGCTTTCTTGACAACTGGAGAAAAAATTTTGAAGGAGAAGAGATTGACTTAAACGATGATGGGAAAAATGACTCAAAATGGATTTATATTAAAGGCAGAAAAGGAAATATTATAGGAAGATATGCTGTTTTAGTAGAGGATGAATGTGGAAAAATAAATATAAATGCAAACGGTAATTTAAATTTAACTTTTAATGAAGGCCATACCTGTTTTGAGATAAATATTTTTGAGAAAATTCTTGGAAAAGCACTATACTCTGATATTGTAAATTTCAGGTATGGAGAAGATAAAAAACCAGGGAAAGCAGGTTTAGATGACAATGAAAATAATTTTTTATTTATTCTTGATGGAATAGATAATAATGGTGATAAATTTATAGATGAACCAAATGAAGGAATTGATGAAGACGCAGAATTTTTTCATTTATACCCCAAAGGTGATGATAGGCCATATTTTTCTCCTTTCGAAATAAAAATGGTTAAAGGTTTGGGGGAAAAGAATTACAACAAGATAAAAAATTTTATAACAACTTTTTCTTACGATAGAGATTTAAACAAATATGAAAAAAATAGAATTGATTTAAATACTGCCGATTTTGATACATTATATGAATTTTTTAAAAATAAAGGATATTCTGAAATACAGAGTATTCAAATTTCACTTAACATTATTGATTTCAGAGATAAAGATTCAATCCCTTCCGTTAAAAAAATTGATAACAAATACTTAACAGGAATTGAAGAAGTTCCTTTCTTAAATGAAATAGATGCAGTTAAAGAATGGAAAAAGAAAGTTTTACAGAATGGAGTAATAATACTTGAAGAAATTGGGGGACAATTTATAGAAATTTTTAATCCATATATGAAAGAAAAAGATATAAGTGGTTGGAAAATAGAAGGCGTTTTAACTTTATATTCAAAAAACTGGAATCAGGTCTTTAAAAATTCACAGGAAATTCTTGATGATGTTTTAAATGGAGAAACACAAATAGAACAGGAAAGAATAGATAAAATTACAGAAATTATTGAAAGATTTTCTTCAATCACAATTAAACCCAATTCAAAAATTCCTCCTTTATCTTTCTATACAATTGGAGATCTTATCAGAATAATGATTATGATAATACCAACAAATGTAGGCCCTCAAATTATTCCATTATTTTTACCAATTCATGAACCAGATAATTGTCAACAATATGAAAGAATATTGGCAATCAATCCAGGTTCATTTGGATTTATTTCAGATTTTTTAGAAAAAATTCCTTTCTTTGCAAATCATGGACTTGATTTTACAATTAAACTTTATGATAATAATGAAAACTTAGTTGAATTCTGTGAATATTTCGCTGATACTCCTGTGACAAGTGTACAGAAAAACGATCCAAGAATGAAAGGAATAAATGATTGGTTTTCAGGACCGCTCAGTCCAGGTAAGTTGAATATTGTTTTTCAACCATGGATAGGTGAAGAATTTAATATTGCTAACTGGCTTATTTCTTGGCCATCACATTTCTATGTTAAAAATAATCAATTTTCAACAATTGGAGAACTTTCTTTCATTCATAAAATGGAGCATTGGAAAACTCTCAATTTTTGGAAAGGAGAAGACAGAAAAATTGTTGATTATTTTACCTGTTATAAAAAGGTTGATGAAAATGTATATGGAAGAATAAATATAAACACTGCAGATAAAGAAGTTCTTGAATGCTTACCACTTATTGACGAAAAAATTGCTGAGAAAATTATAAAGGCGAGACCCTTTTTTGAAATTTCTGAAATTCTTGGAACATATAATGAAAATGGTATAAAAGGGGAATTAAATAAAGAAATCACAAAATTTGGTTTTGATTTAAAAGATAATGATTTAGATCTTTTTATTGATATAGAAAAGGAAAAAGAAATGATATTTTCAAAAATTGTAAATCTTATAACAACAAAGAGTAATGTTTTTAAAATCACTTCTATTGGTCAAAAAGTGCAAGATAAAAATAATAATGGTAAAATAGAAAATGATGAAGTTATTGGTGAGAAAAAAATTATTGTATGGTATGATAGAAATAAGAAAAAAATTATTTACAAAAGAGAATTATGAAAAAAATTAAAGTATTTTTTTCTAAATGGAAAAGTTTGATTTTATCTTTAACCATTTTCATTTTAATTTTAGGAGTTGCAATATTTTCAATAATAATGGAAAAAAGAAAAACTGTAGCAGTTGTTAATGGTTATAGAATTACAATTGATGCTTTGGTAGAAAAAATAAAAAACTCACCAGAAGTTTATAAGGAATATTCTTTAATTGATCCTAAAATTGTTATTGATGATTATATAAATCAAATTTTGCTTTTTCAGTATGCAAAAAAATATGAAAGAAAATTGAGAAAAAAAATAGAAAGCAAGATGAAAAACTATTACATGGAAATCCTTACTCATGAATTTGTAGAAAATATTCTTGCCAATAAAATAAAAATTACTGAGGATGAAATTAAAAATTATTATAATTCCCATCTTGAAGAATTTGTTGTTCCAGAAAGAGTTCAAATTTCTGAAATAGTTGTAAGCACAAAAGAAAAAGCAGATGAAATATTGGAAAGGTTAAAAAATGGTGAATCTTTCGAAAAGATTGCAGAAACAGAATCAATATCATCTACAAGAGAAAAAAGAGGAGAAATAGGTTGGATTGAAGTTGAAAAACTTGAACCAGAAATAGCATCTTTAATTATGAATTTAAAACCAGGAGAGGTGCTGGCAAATATTATAAAAACAGAAATGGGATATCATATAATAAAACTTACTGGAAGAACTGAAAAAAGGATTATGACTCTTGAAGAGGCATTACCTCTTATAAAAAATATACTTCTTTCACAGAAAAAGAAAATAGAGGTTGAAAATTTGATAAAAGATTTAAGGGGAAAAGGTAAAGTTACTATAAACCAAGATATAATAGATGTTATTAAGGAGAAAATTAAATGAAAAAACTTTTTCTTTTTTTGTCTCTGTTTATTTTTTCTATCTCTGGTGAAAATAAAATAGTGGCTTTTGTAGGCAATAAACCAATTTTTGAAAAGGATATTTTAATAAAATCTCAGATTGGAAATATCAGTTTTCCCCTTGCTTTTAAGACTTTGATAGAAGAAAGATTACTTCTTTACGAAGCAGAAAAACAAGGGATAGAGGTGAATGAAAAAGAAGTAGCAAATGAAATTGAAAAAATTAAGAAAAATTTTGTTTCATTGCAGGATTTTTATAACTATCTTAAAAGTATTGGAATTACTCGTTTACAACTTGAGGAAGAAATAAAAAATAATTTGAAGATAAAAAAATTAATAAAAAAAGAAATCGTAGATAAAATTGAAATCACACCTCTTGAAATCGCAAGAGAATATGAAAAAATTGGAAACGAAATGAATGAATATGAATTTTATTTTAAATGGTTTGAAAATAAAGAAGAGGCAGAAAATTTTAGCAAAAATTTTAATCAGGAATTGCTTAAAGATATGGAATATGCAAAACTTAAGAGTTCAGAAATTATTAATGAAATTCTTGAAAAATTAGAAAAAGCAGAAAAAAATACAATTATGGAACCATTCCAAATTAACCAGAAATGGATTGTTATATACCTTACAAACAAAATCTCAATGGAAATGAGTAAATATGAAAAATATAAGGAAATAAAAGAAAGAATTTTTAAAACAAAGTACTCAGAAATTTATAAAGATTATATTGAGAAATTAAAAAAAACTATTCCAATTGAAATTATTCAATGAAAAAAATTGTAGGAATTACAATTGGAGACCCTGCAGGAATAGGGCCTGAAATTTTATTGAAGGGCTATGAAGAAATTATTAAATTTAATAAATTTTTTCCACTTATAATTGGAGATATTCCAGTCATTGAAAAAAATCTTGAAATATTAAATTTAAATTATAGGATAAAAAAAATAACAAAAAGTGAAGAAATTGAAGAAAATTTTTTGAATATATATCCTTCTGAAATAATTAAAAACAAAAATTTTCCTATCGGCTGTGACAATGAAATATGTGGAAAAGCCTCTTTTAATTATGTTATCTCGGGTATTGATTTATGGAGAAAAAAAATTATACAAGGGCTTGTAACACTTCCTATTTCAAAAAAGAGCTGGTCTCTTGCAGGATATAACTATCCAGGACATACAGAATTACTTGCAGAAAAATTGAAAGAAAAAAATTATGCAATGATAATGATTGCAGGAAAATATAAGGTTTTACTCTTAACAATTCATATTCCTTTGAAAGAAGTTTTTCTTTATCTGAATGAAAAATTAATTATTGAAAAAACAAAGATTGGTTATGAATTCTTAAAAATGTTAAAAATAAAAAACCCTAAAATTGCTATTTGTGGACTTAATCCTCATGCAGGAGAAGATGGCCTTTTAGGTGATGAAGAAATAAAAATTATAAAACCTGCAATTGAAAAAATTAGAAAATACGGAATAGACATAAAAGGCCCCTTCCCTGCTGATTCTATTTTCAGGAAAGAATTTGATCTTATTATAACCATTTATCATGATCAAGCACTTATACCTCTTAAAACATTCTACTTTAACAAAATGATTAATTTTACAGGTGGTATAAAATTAAAAAGAACAAGCCCAGGACATGGAACTGCTTTTGATATTGCGTATCAAAATAAAGCAAATCCAGAAAGTTTTATATGCGCTTACAAATTCCTTGTTAAATACCTTTTATAAAAATGAAGTTTTTTACTTTAAGAGAAATTAAAAAACTTATAGATAACGGAGAAATTAATATTAAAAAATATCTTGGACAGCATTTTCTTATTGACAAAAATGCAAGAGACAAAATTTTATCATTTGCAGAATTAAAAAAAAATGACGTTGTTATTGAAATTGGGCCTGGCTTAGGTGCTTTGACTGAAGGAATTGTAAAAATTGCAAAAGAATATTATGGTTTTGAAATTGACGAAAATTTCTGTAGAATATTAGAAAAAAATTTTTCAAATTGTGAAAATTTTCATTTAATAAAATCTGATTTTCTCAACACAGATGAAAATTTTTGGAATTCCTTTAAAGGAAAAGTAAAAGTTATTGGAAATACTCCTTATTACCTAAGCACACCTATTCTTTTTCATATTTTAAAATTTTACAAAAAAATAAAACTTGCTCTTTTAACGGTGCAGAAAGAAGTAGGTGAAAAATTTGTTGGAAAAGTTGGCACAAAACAGTATAGTTCTATTTCAGTTCTTTTATATATTTACACAGACACGAAGATATGTTATTCTTTAAATAAAAATATATTCTATCCAAAACCAAAAGTTGAATCAGTTGTTGTTAAAATTTTACCGTTAGAAAAACCAAGATTTGAAATTGACAATGAAAAAAAGTTTTTTGAGTTTTTACCTCTTATTTTCAGTTATAGAAGAAAAAAACTTACAAATGTGATAAAAAAGGTTTTTAAAATTGAAAAAGAATTGCTTGAACAGGAAATTAAAAAAATTGGAATTTCTCCAGAAAAAAGGGTTGAACAGTTAATTCCTGAAGAAATATATGAATTATATAAAATTATTAAAAATTTAAAGCAAGGAGGAAAAAATGGCAATGTGGATAGGGATAAATAGGAAAGCAAGAGTTTGTTATGGATTTGACGACATTTCTCTTGTACCAGGGACTGTGACTTTAAATCCAGAAGAAGTTGATATTACAACAGAAATAGGTGGTTATAAACTTAAAATTCCAATTTTTGCTGCTGCAATGGATGGAGTTGTAGATCCTAAATTTGCTGTTCTTTTCGGCAAAATGGGTGGAATTGCTGTATTAAATCTTATGGGTATTTACACAAGATACGAAGATCCTTATAGTGTTATAAAGGAAATTATTTCCTCAAGCCAAGAAGAGTCAACAAGAATTATTCAAAACATTTATAAAGAGCCTGTAAAAGAAAAATTGATAGAACAGAGAATATACGAAATAAAAAAGGAAAATGTCATATGTGCTGTAAGTTGTATTCCACTTTTTGCAGAAAGATATCTTGATATTGCTCAAAATTGTGGAGTTGATATTTTTGTTGTCCAGTCCACTGTTACAACTGTTAAACATATTTCTTCAAAATATAAACCATTAGATTTACATTCTTTCTGTAAAAAAGCAAAAATTCCTGTTATAGTCGGCAATTGTGTGACTTTTGAAGTTGCATATGAACTTATGGAAGCAGGAGTGCAAGGAATTCTTGTAGGTATAGGGCCAGGGGCTGCTTGTACAACAAGAGAAGTTTTAGGGATAGGAGTCCCTCAAGTAACTGCAACGTGTGATTGTGCTGCAGCAAGAGATTTTTATTTTAAAAAAACAGGAAGATATGTTCCAATAATAACAGATGGTGGAATGGTAACAAGTGGAGACATATGTAAAGCATTTGCATGTGGAGCAGATGCAGTTATGATTGGTTCCGCACTTGTTAAGGCTGAAGAATCACCTGGTAGAGGTTATCACTGGGGTATGGCTACAAGTGATGAAAACTTGCCAAGAGGGACAAGAATAAAAGTAGGAACATTTGGAACTTTAAAAGAAATTCTTTTTGGCCCTGCAAGAGTTGATGATGGAAGTCAAAATCTAATCGGAGCCTTAAAACTTTCAATGGCTTGTCTTGGGGCAAAAAATATTAAAGAAATGCAACTTGTTGAAATTGCAATTGCCCCAGGAATAAAAACAGAGGGTAAAATATATCAAACAGTTAAAAAATTACAAAAGGAAAAATGAAAGATTTTGTTCATCTTCATCTGCATACTGAATATAGTTTGCTTGATGGAATGTGTAGAATAGAAGAAGTTGTTTCTCTTGCCCATAGAATGAAAATGAGAGCCCTTGCTATTACTGACCACGGAACTTTAGCAGGTGCAATTAAGTTTTATACCACATGTATAGAAAATGGTATTAAACCTATAGTTGGAAGTGAAATGTATGTTGCACAAAAATCAAGATTTGATAGAAAATTAGAAGGAGAAAAACGCTTCCCATACCATTTAACCTTGCTTGCAAAAGATAGAGAGGGTTATAAAAACCTTATGAAACTTTCTACTATTTCTTACCTTGAGGGCATTTATTATAAACCAAGAATAGACAAAGAAGTTTTATCAACTTACTCAAAAGGCTTAATTGGACTTTCTGGGTGTCTTCAGGGTGAAATTGCGTGGTATTTAAAAAATGACGAATTTCAAAAAGCACTTGAAATTGCAGGAACATATTCAGAAATTTTTGGGAAAGGAAATTTTTACATAGAAATAATGTTATTAAATTTACCAGAAGAGAAAAAAATAATACCTCAACTTCTTGAAATATGTAAAAAAACCGGAATTAAACCTGTTGCGACAAATGATTGTCATTATCTTTACAAAGAAGATGAATTTGCTCATCAGGTTTTATTATGTATTCAAACTCAAACAAAAATAGATGATCCTAATAGATTTAGATTTCAAACAAATCAGATTTATTTTAAAAGTCCTGAAGAAATGATTGAAACATTTAAAGAATTACCAGAAGCCATAGAAACTGTAAAGGAAATCGTTGAAAAATGTAACCTTGCCCTTGATTTTGATAAATATTTTCTCCCTAAATTTAATCCACCTTCAAATAAGGATATTGACGAATATCTTGCAGATTTGATTAAAAAAGGGTTGAAAGACAAATTTGGGATTGAAATTGAAAATTTTGATGTAGAAAGTGAAAATGAAATAATAAAAAGAGTTTCTTATGAATTCAAGATTATTAAACAAATGGGCTTTTCAGGATATTTTTTAATAATTCACGATTTTGTTAATGAAGCAAAAAGAAGAGGTATTAAAGTAGGACCTGGTAGAGGTTCAGCAGCAGGAAGTTTAATAGCATATCTCCTTGACATTACTCAGATTAACCCTATAACTTATAATCTCATATTTGAAAGATTTTTAAATCCTGAAAGGATCAGTTTGCCAGATATAGATATAGATTTTTGTGATAGAAGAAGAGACGAAATTATCCAGTATATAAGAGAAAAGTATGGAGAGGAAAATGTCTGTCAAATAGGGACTTATGGAACACTTCAGGCAAGAGCAGTTGTAAGAGACGTAGGAAGGGCTCTTGGATTCTCTTATTCTGAAGTTGATAAAATAGCAAAACTTATTACACATGAATATGGTGAAACATTGAAAGAAGAAGTAAGTTTAAATCCTGAAATAAGAGAATTGATGGAAAATGACGAAAAAATTAAACAATTATTTGATATATCCTTAAAACTGGAAGGTCTTGCAAGACATTCATCAATTCATGCAGCAGGAATTGTTATAACTGAAAACCCTGTATCTGAATATGTACCTCTATTTAAAGGACCAAATGGAGAAATTGCAACACAATATGAATTTGAATGTATAGAAAAAATTGGACTTTTAAAAATAGATATCCTTGGGCTTAAAACTCTTTCTGTTATAGAAGACACATTAAATCTCATTAAAGAAAGAAAAAAAATAGAAATTAAGGAATTCCCACTTGACGACGAAAAAACATATCAACTCCTTTCTAAAGGTGAAACAATAGGAGTATTCCAACTTGAAAGCGCAGGTATGCGCAATCTTCTAAAAGAAATTCAACCACAAAAATTTGAAGATATAATTGCTGTTCTTGCTTTGTACAGACCTGGACCAATGAAAAGTGGCATGGTAAGAGAATATATTGAAAGAAAAAAAGATCCATCTAAAATTAAGTATGACCATCCTCTACTTGAGCCCATTTTAAAATCAACTTATGGTGTAATTCTATATCAGGAACAGGTTATGCAGATAGCAAATAAACTTGCAAATTTTACTATGGGAGAAGCGGATATATTAAGAAAAGCGATGGGTAAAAAAATTCCAGAAGAAATGGAAAAAATGAGAGAGAAATTTATTAAAGGAGCACTTTCCAATGGAATTTCAAAAGAAGTAGCAGAAAAAATATTTGAAAATATATCAAAATTTGCTGGTTATGGCTTCAATAAGTCCCACAGTGCAGGATATGCTTTAATTTCTTATCAAACAGCCTATTTGAAAGCCCATTATCCTCTTGAATTTATGACAGCACTATTAAATAGTGAAATAGGAAATAGTGATAAAATAGCAGAGTATATTGAAGAATGCGAAAGAATGAATATATGGGTTTTACCACCTGATATTTGTGAAAGTGATGAAAAATTTAAAATCTTTGGGAATGATATAATTTTTGGGTTGGCAGCAATAAAAAATGTTGGTTCTGCTGCTGTTAAGTCAATTTTAGAAAGTAGAAAATCTGGGAAATTTATTTCTTTATATGATTTTTGTGAAAGAGTAAATTTAAGAAGTGTAAACAAAAAAGTTATAGAAAGTTTAGTTAAAGCTGGCGCTTTTGATTATTTAGAAATACCGCGTTCCCAACTTTTCGCAATGATAGATGATGCTATTGAACATGGTTCAAAAATGCAAAAAGTAAAGGATGGAAATCAATTTGAAATTTTTACATCAAAAGAAACAAAAAAATTAATTCCAACATTGAATAAAGAAGCAATAACTTCACTTCCAGAATGGCCTCAAATAAAATTACTAACTTATGAAAAAGAAATGCTTGGCGTTTATCTTTCGGGACATCCGGTAGAAAAATATATTCCTTTGATAAAAATTTATTCAATGCCTTTAAATTATATAGAAAAAATAAAAGAAGGAGAAGAAGTAATATGGGGTGGCATTCTAACCGATATTAAAAGAACAACAACAAGAAAAAAAGGTGAAAAAATGGCGATAGGAGAAATTGAAAATATGGATGGAAAAATAATTGCTTTATTTTATCCTAATATATATAATGAATATTCTACAATAATAAGAGTAAACAGCCTAATTTTTGTAAAAGGGAAATTAAAAAAAGAAGGAGAAGAAATAAAAATTATTGTTGATGATGTGGCAAATGTAAATAATGTCAAGGAAAAATTCTTAAAAAAGATAGAAATAGATCTAAAATTGCCAATTGAAAACGAAAAACTTGTAAAGATTAAAGAAATTTTAATAAAATTTAATGGGAACTACCCTGTTTTTATAAATATAATTTCAGATGGAAATAAAAAAGTAAAAATAAAACCAAGAAATCTTGGAATTGATTTAAATGAAGAATTTATTGAAGAAATTAGAAAAATACTTGGAGACGATTCTTTACATCCAGTATTTTAAAATATGGAAAAAAGACCTGTAAAACCATTCTGGTGGAAAAATGGACTTTTTATAATAGATCAGAGAAAATTGCCGGAAAAAGAAATTATTGTAAAACTTGATACACTTAAAAAAGTTTATGATGCGATTAAAAAATTAAAAGTAAGGGGAGCCCCTTTAATCGGGTGTATTTCTGCCTATGGAGTTGTTGTGTCCTTTTTAGAAAATGAAAAATTACCGATTGAAAAGTTAAAAAAAGAAATAGAAAAAGATATTAAATTATTAAAAAAAACAAGACCTACTGCCTACAACTTGTTTTATGCACTTGATAGAATGGAAAAAATAATTAAAAACGCAAAGAATTTTACAAAAGAACAATTAAAGAAAAGATTATTAGAGGAAGCTGAAAAAATTTACAAAGAAGATTTAGAGGCTTGTTACAAAATAGGAGAAAATGGTGAAAAGTTAATAAAAGATGGAATGAACATTTTAACACATTGCAATGCTGGTGGACTTGCAACAACTGGATTTGGAACGGCCCTTGCACCAATTTATGTTGCCAAAGAAAAAGGAAAAAAAATTCATGTATATGTTGATGAAACAAGACCTGTTTTACAGGGAGCACGATTAACTTGTTGGGAACTTGAAAAAAATAGAATCTCCTATACACTTATATGTGACAACATGGCAGGATTTTTAATGAGTAGAGGGTTAATTGATATTGTAATTGTAGGAGCAGATAGAGTTGCAAGAAATGGAGATATAGCAAATAAGATTGGAACTTACTCTCTGGCAGTTCTGGCAAATTATCATAAAATTCCGTTTTACGTAGCAGTGCCTTTTTCTACTTTTGATTTCAATATTGAAGATGGAAGTCAAATACCTATAGAAGAAAGAGATCAAAACGAAATAAAAAAAATGAATGGGAAATATATATGTCCTAAAAAATCTAAAGTTTTTAATCCTGCTTTTGATATAACACCGAATTATTTAATAACAGGTTTTATTACAGAAAGGGGAATTTTAAAACCAGAAGAAATAAAAAATTTGGGCGGTTAGCTCAGCGGTTAGAGCGCTTCCTTCACAAGGAAGAGGTCACAGGTTCAAATCCTGTACCGCCCACTTTTCTATACGTTTATACAAGGTCTGACCTCGTAAACCAATTTTTTATAACTTGGAAAGCAACTTTTAATGATTCATAACCATCAATGCCAGAAACAATGGGTTTTTTATTATCTTTTATACATTCAATAAAATGACTCATTTGTTTTTCAAATCCAATAACAAGAGAATTTAATGGGATAGGACCTATTTTTTCTTCTCCTTTCTCCTTCCTCACAACAAAATATTTTTCTTTCTCATCTTGATAACCAGCAAAAATTAAAACTCCTTCGGGGCCAAGTGCCTGATGAAGATATTGAGAAGAAACATTTTTAGGAAGACCCCAACTCCAACATAGAACAAGTATATCTCCACCTTCAAATTCAACACTAACAACCCCTGTATCTGGTGAAGTAAATTTTTTAAATTTTAAAAGAGAACTTTTTACTTTTTTAACTTTTCCAAATGTATAAATAGCAAAATCGTAAGAATGAACTGCTCCATCTACAAAAGGTCCCATTCCTTTTTTAATGTCATAGAACCAATCAGAAGAAGGTCCGCTTCCGCCCCATATCTGTTGCCATATAACTGGTCTTCCAATAATTTTTTTATCCATAAGTTCTTTAAATTTCAACCATTCTTCATCAAATCTTCTCACATAACCAATTTGGAAAATTACATTGTTTTTTTCACATTCTTCTATCATTTTTTCTGCTTGTCTTAAATTTATAGCGATTGGTTTTTCACAAAATATATGTTTTTTTGATTTTGCTGCTTTAACAACAATCTCATAATGTAGATGAGTTGGTGTTGCACATATAATTGCATCCACATCTGATTTTTTAAGCAATTCTTTAAAATCAGTATAGATCTCTTCAATACCAAATTCATTTTTAAAAGAGTTCAAAGAGTCAATGTTAACATCACATGCAGAAACAATTTTTACATCATTCATCTTTTTTAAAATATTTGCGTGATATCTCCCCATTCCGCCAGTTCCTATTATTCCTATTTTCACCATTTTAACTCCTTTTTGATTTTTTGATATTTTTTATTATTATATTTTAAATAATGATAAAATAAAAAGGGAAGGAGGTAAAAATGGAAGGTAAAATAAAATTTGAAAACTCTGAAATTGAAATTGAAATATTTGAAACAGAACTTGGGAAAAAAATAATTGAAAAACTTCCAATTACATCAAAGGCAAGATTATGGGGAAAAGAGATATACTTTGAAATTCCTGTTAAAAGTTCTATCCAAAATCCTAAAAATGAAGTTGAAAAAGGAGATATAGGATATTGGCCTGATGGAAATTGTATGTGTCTATTTTTCGGACCTACTCCAATAAGCAAAGGCGAAAAAATAATACCTGCAAGTTCTGTTGAGATAATAGGAAAAATAAAGTCGGACTTAAAAATTCTTGAAAATGTTAAAAGTGGAGAGAAAATAACAGTGGAAAAGAAATGAAAATAGGAAAGTTTTTAATTGATGAAGTATATTGTGGAGATGCATTAAAATTACTGAAAGAAATTCCTAATGAAAGCATTGATTTAGTTATTACAGACCCACCTTTTGCTATAGATTTTAAAGAAAAAAGAAATAACTATAACAGAAAAAATGAAAGAATAATTGAGGGTTATAATGAAATACCGAAAGAAAAATATTATGAATTCTCTTATAACTGGATGAAAGAATGTTATAGAATTTTAAAAATAACTGGGAGTATGTATGTTTTTTCTGGATGGACAAACTTAAAAGATGTTTTGAATGCTATTGATGAAGTTGGTTTTATTCAAATAAATCATTTAATCTGGAAATATCAGTTTGGAGTTTATACCGAAAGAAAATTTGTCACAAGTCATTATCACATTTTATTTGTAGTAAAGCATGCTAAAAAATATAAATTTAATAAAATTGAACATTATCCAGAAGATGTAATAGTTGTAAATAGGGAGTACTGGATTGGAAAACTGAAAACACCTACAAAGTTACCTATAGAACTTGTGAAAAAATTGATTCTTTTTAGCAGTGATGAAAAAGATATTATTCTTGACCCATTTTTAGGTTCAGGGACAGTTGCAGTTGCTGCAAAATTACTAAATAGACATTTTATTGGTTTTGAAATAGTCCCAGAATATTGTAAGTTTGCAAAGAAAAGACTTGAAGAAATAGATGCTGATCTATTTACAAAACAAAATGGATAATTTTAAGTTTTTGTTGGAATTTACAAAAAAAGTTTGTGAAATTGGTTCTGAAAATCCAAATTTACCACCAGTTTATGAAGTTGATATTTTTAAGAATTATTTTACTTCTGATAAAATATTAAAGGTAGATGAACTTGATGAATTTGATGGAAAATTTAAAAGAAGAGAAATTTTTACAAGATATTTACTTTTAAATGTAGTTTTAGATCAAGGACCCGATATAGTTGGCATAAGAGAACTTTTGAAAAACGTAGTAAATCAACTTTATAGAAATGAAATACAAATTTTACACAGTCCAATTGATTTTTTCAGAGAAATGGGAATATCAATAGACGAAATTGTAGAAAAACATCAAGAAATAAAAAATATAAGAAGCCAAATATGGGCAAAAGAAGTAAATTCTTCTCCATCTAAATATAATCTTTTTTTTACACAATCACAAAGAGGAATTGTTTCTACAAAACAGGTTCTTGATTTTGCTGTTCATAGATGGGGAGTTCCTCTATGTTGTTTTTATTTATTAGAAAAAGATTTGGAAAAACAAAGTAAAACCTCATATCAACCATTTGTAGATTGGATAGAATCTTTTAAATCTGCTGAATTTATGGCCAATCAAATTAAAAATGATGAAAGATATGGACTTGGAAGTGCAATAGGAGATAAAGCATGCCATCTATTTACTAAGTTTTATGTGAGTATTTTTAAATTAAGTTCTAAAAAAGATAATGCTTGGAGCGATATCTCCTATGAAATTCCTTTTGACAGTAATGTTGGGAGAGTTTTATGGAGGACTGGATTTTTTTTATGTCTGGTAAAAGAGGAGGATTTTAAAAAGTACAAAGTAATCCAGAAAGAAATAGGAAAAAAAGGGAAAAATTATTTGAGAATTACGAATATTAGAGGAAAAAAAATTAACGAAGATGATATGCCAGATGAACTTAAAGAAAAATACAACAAAATAATGAAAGAATATTTCAAGGTGAAAAGTAGAAAAATAGAAATACAAAGGATTCCTAATTTACTGGTTTATGTTTTAAATGAAAAAGGAAATCAATATTCAATTGCAAATTTTGATGATGGATTAGTTAATATTGGAACAAATTACTGTTACAATCATGAGAATCCCAAATGTGAAAATTGCCCTTTAAATGAACTCTGTATTGGTTATAAGGAAAAGGAAGACCTTATACAAAACTATACAACTTAAAAAAAAGAGAAAAAATATGAAGGCAGCGATTCTTTATGGGATTGAAGATATTAGAATTGAAGAAATTGAAGAACCTGTCTGTGGAGAAAATGAAATAAAGATAAAAGTTGAATATTGTGCTATTTGTGGGACTGATGTAAGGATTTTTTATTCAGGACATAAAAAAGTTATTCCACCAGCAATTATTGGTCACGAAATTACAGGAATTGTTTACGAAATAGGAAAAAATGTTTATTATCCTGAAATAAAAGTTGGAGATAAAGTTACTATTGTTACTTCAATAGGATGTGGTAAATGCAAAATATGTAAAAATGGCTTTTATAATTTATGTCCTGATACAAAAGCAATCGGTTATTATTATAAAGGTGGATTTGCTGAATATTTGATTGTTCCTGAACCAGCGGTTAAGCAGAAAGCAGTTTTAAAATTACCTGAAAATCTGTCCTTGCTTGAAGGAACTATAATTGAGCCTCTTTCATGTTGTATAAATGGTCAGAATTATTTAAATATAAAAGAAGATGATTTTGTTGTAATTTTTGGTGGGGGACCAATCGGCTTTATGCATGCTTGCCTATGTAAAGCAATAGGGTGTAAAAGGGTTGTTATTGTTGATCCTGCGTATGATAGATTGATTAAATTTGGAAAGAATTTTCCTGATATAATTTTACTGGATTTAAATAAAATTAATTTGAAAGATGAAATTATGAAAATGACAGATGGATTTGGTGCCGATGTTGTTATAACTGCTTGCCCTTCTAAAAAAGCACAAATTGATGCGCTTGAAATAATTGGGTCAAAAGGGAGAATCAGTTTTTTTGGTGGACTTCCAAAAGATGATTCAATAATTCAGATTGATTCAAATATAATTCATTATAAAGAAATTTCTATTTTTGGTGCCTTTGCCTCAAATAGAAATGATTATATTAAAGCGGGAGAATTAATCTCTTCTGGAAAAATTTCTGCTAAAAATTTTATAACAGATGTAATACCAATTGAAAATATAAAAGAAGGAATTAAAAGAATTAAAAGTGGAGATGTTCTTAAAATAGTTGTGAAAACATAAAAATGATTGAACATAAAAAATTCTTAAAAAAATGTCTTAAACTTGCTGAAAAAGGGAAAGGGCTTGTAAGTCCAAATCCTATGGTTGGAGCAATAATTGCAAAAGGAGAAAGAATAATAGCCGAGGGTTATCATAAAGCATTCGGGTTGCCTCATGCTGAAATAGAAGCATTAAATAAGGCAAAAGATAAATCAAAAGGGGCAACTTTATATGTCAATCTTGAACCCTGCTGTCATTGGGGAAAAACACCTCCATGTACAGAAGCAATTATAAAAAGTGGAATAAAAGAAGTAATTGCTTGCATAATGGATCCAAATCCACTTGTAAGTGGTAATGGTTTTAAAATACTTGAAGAAAATGGGATAAAAGTAAGATATGGGTTTTTAGAAGATGAAGCAGAAGAATTTAACAGATTTTATATAACAAATATAACAAAAAAAAGACCCTATATAATTTTAAAATGGGCTCAAACAATAGATGGGAAAATAGCAACATATTCTGGTTCTTCAAAGTGGATAACAGGAGAAAAAACAAGACAATATCTTAAAAAGAAAAGATTTGAAGTTGACGGAATTTTGGTTGGTGTGAATACAATTTTAAAAGACAATCCAACTCTTGATTATATTCCTGATGAATTTCAAACAAAAAAAGATATACTTGAAAGAAAAAGATATTACAAGATAATACTTGATGCTAAAGGCCAAACCCCAACTGAGGGTAAGTTGTGGGAAAATGAAAAAGCAAAAGTTTTGATTGTTTTTGATGAAAAAATTGAAGAAGAAAAAATCGGAAAGTATACAGTAAAACCAAACTTTGAATATATTAAAATTCCGTATGAAAATGGTAGATTTGAACTTGAAAAACTTCTTGAAAAACTTCTTGAAAAAAATATAGGGATAATTATGGTTGAAGGAGGAAAATATACTTTAACAGAATTTTTTGAAAATGAACTTTTTGATGAAATTTGGGTGTTCATTGGGAGCAAAATTCTTGGTGGAGAAAATTCAATATCTGTATTTGGGGGCAAAGACAAAAGAAACATAGAAGAATCCTTGCAAATTGAGAAAATAGAAGTTGAAAGAATTGACAATGATATATTGATAAAAGGTAGAATTTCTTGAATAGTTAATTGAAAAAACATCTAAAATAAAGTAAAATTTAGAAAAAAGGCAAAACAGATTCCTTAAAGGAAAATAAATTTTTACTTTAATAGAAAAAGATTATGTTTTCTGGGATAATTGAAGAAATAGGGAAAATAAAGGAAAAAAGAAATAAAGGAAATGGGATTGAAATTAAAATTGAAGCAGACAAAATTTTTGATGATTTGAAAGTTGGGAATAGTATCTCTGTAAATGGTGTCTGTTTAACTGTAGAAAAAATTGACAATAAAACATTTTCTGTATCTATCAGTTCTCAAACAAAAAACCAAACAAATCTTGGTGAAATTAAAACAGGAGAATATGTAAATCTTGAAAGAGCATTAAAAATTGGAGATAGAATAGGAGGACATTTTATAACAGGTCATATTGATTTTAAAACAAAAATTATATCTCTAAGAAAAAATGGTGAATTTTATTTAATGAAAATCAAAATCCCACAAGAATACAGAAAATATATAGTTGAAAGAGGTTCAATAGCAGTTGATGGAGTTTCTTTAACAATTGCTGAATTTAAAAATGACGAAGTTTTAATTTATCTAATACCTTATACAATTGAAAATACAAATCTAAAATACAAAAAAATAGGTGATTTAGTTAATGTTGAAATTGATATATTCGCAAAATATTTAAGATAACTATGGATATTTAACTTCAATTATTGATTTTATCCCACCTCTTGGATTAAACTCTCCTCTAACTTTTACCCATTTTGGCTTTGCATACTTTACTATATCTCTTAAAATTCTATTGACTGCATTTTCATAAAAAATTCCAAGATTTCTATATGCCTGTATATAAAATTTTAAAGATTTCAATTCTATCACCCATTTATCTGGTTCATACTCAATAGTTATTGTTCCAAAATCTGGTTGTCCAGTCTTTGGGCATAAAGAAGTATATTCAGGAATTACAATTGTTATAGTATAAGATGGAAATTGATTTTCAAAACATTCAATTGGTGGAAGTTCTACATCCAACCCTGCTTTGGCTACATCTTTATAATCCTTCATTTTTAAAATCTTATTTCAAATGTTTTAAATTCCCCCTTATATTCCTCTTCAAATTTTTTTATATCTCTTATATTATCTCCCAAATAACCTTCTTTCAATTCTTGTATAAATTTTTCTACATTATATTCTTCACCTTCAACAACTATTTCAACTCTTCCATCAGGCAAATTTTTTACCCATCCAAAAACTCCTACCGATACTCCTATTCTTCTTGCATACCATCTAAAACCTACTCCTTGAACAATACCTTCTACATAAAGATGATACCTCTTCATTTCTAAAAATAAAAAAGCCCGCCATTTACTGGCGGGCTGATTTTTCATTAATATTCAGGATACGGTGGTGTTGATGGAGTTTTTTCTTTCTTCTCAGGTATTTCTGTAATTAAGGATTCTGTTGTTAGAAGTAATGCTGCCATACTTGCTGCATTCTCAAGAGCACTTCTAACTACCTTTGTCGGATCAATAATTCCTGCTTCAACTAAATCTTCAAAGGCATCCTTTTCTGCATTAAATCCAAAATTTGGATTATTACTTTCTCTTACTTTCTGAACAACCACTGCTCCATCAAGTCCTGAATTTTCTGCAATTTGTCTCAATGGCGCCTCAAGTGCTTTTTTAACTATCATTCCTCCTGTCTTTTCATCTTCATCCTCAAACTGAACTTTATCAATTTCATCCTGACATCTTACAAGAGCAACTCCACCTCCAGGGACAACACCTTCTTCAACTGCTGCTCTTGTTGCACTCAAAGCATCTTCAACTCTTGCTTTTCTTTCTTTCATATCAGTTTCAGTTGGTGCTCCAACATTTATAACTGCAACACCACCAGCAAGTTTTGCAAGTCGTTCTTGTAATTTTTCCCTATCATAATCAGAAGTTGTTTTTTCAATTTCGCTCTTTATTTGGTTAATTCTCCCTTGAATCTTTGCTGCTGAACCTGCTCCTTCTACGATTGTTGTATTTTCTTTATCAACTATTACTCTTTTTGCTCTTCCAAGCATTGAAAGATCAACATTTTCAAGTTTAAGTCCTAATTCTTCCATAATAGCCTGTCCACCTGTCAAAATCGCAATATCTTCAAGCATTGCCTTCCTTCTTTCTCCAAATCCAGGGGCTTTAACTGCGCAACATTGTAAAACACCTCTCAATTTATTAACAACAAGAGTTGCAAGGGCTTCTCCTTCTACCTCTTCAGCAATTATAAGAAGTGGTTTTCCTGCTTGAGCGATTTTTTCAAGTAAAGGTAATATGTCTTTTACTGAAGAAATTTTTTTATCGTGTATCAAAATATAACAGTCTTCAAGTACACATTCCATTCTTTCTGGATCAGTAATAAAATATGGAGAAAGATATCCTCTATCAAATTGCATACCTTCAACAACTTTAAGTTCTGTTTCTGTCCCTTTTGCTTCTTCTACAGTTATAACTCCTTCTTTTCCAACTTTATCCATTGCTTCTGCTATAATTTTTCCAATTTCTGGATCATTTGCTGCTGCAATTGTGGCAACTTGTTGAATTTCGTGTTTATCTTTCACTGGTTTACTCATCATTTTCAATTTAGCAACAACAGCCTTAACTGCTTTTTCAATACCTCTTCTTAAATGAACAGGGTTTGCTCCAGCAGCAACATTCTTAAATCCCTCTTTAGCAATAGTAACAGCAAGTAAGGAAGCAGTTGTGGTTCCATCACCTGCAATATCATTTGTTTTTGAAGCGACTTCTCTCAAAAGTTGTGCCCCAAGGTTTAAATAGGGATCTTCAAGTTCTATTTCCTTTGCTATAGTCACTCCATCATTTATAACTGTTGGTGAACCAAATTTTTTTTCTAAAACTGCGCATCTTCCTTTTGGCCCTAAAGTGGGTCTTAAAGTTGAAGCCATTATTTCCATTCCTTCTAATATCTTCCTTCTTGCCTCTTCACCAAGTAAAATCTGTTTTGCCATTTTTCACCTCCTTTTTATTTTTCTTCAACAATAGCAAGAATATCATCTTCTCTTAAAATAATATACTGTTTATCGTCAATATTAACCTCTGTTCCTGCATATTTCCCATATAATACTTTATCTCCAACCTTAACTTCCATAGGAATTAATTCCCCCTTTTCATTTAGTTTTCCTTTTCCCACAGCAACAACTTTACCTTCCTGAGGTTTTTCTTTTGCAGTATCTGGCAAAATAATTCCACCTTTTGTTTTTTCTTCTGCCTCAAGTGGTTCAACAACTACTCTATCTCCAAGTGGTCTTATTTTAAATTTACTGGCCATTTTCACCTCCTTTTTATTTAAAAACAGAGTTGATTTTTGAAAAACCTAAAATATAATTATACCTTTTAAATCTAATACTGTCAAGTCTTCTTTTAATAAACAAATTTACTTAAAATTGATAATATGGGTAAGACAATAGAAGAAAAAATATATTTTATTTTGCAAACAAACTTATTTTTATTATTACTGAGCCAGAAATGTCAAAAGATTGTGCATATTGAGGTGCATACTGTCCTAAATCAACTTTTGTTTTTACATTTTCTCCTCTTATTGATAGATTCTGTTCAATAATATATCCTTTTTCAATATCAAATATAAGTTCACCTGTCCCCTTTATCTGTTTCTTAGTAATAGAAACATTTATATATGCCTTATTATCTTCAATCTTTTCAAGAGTATATACAAGAGTTCCCTTTGTAAAGAAAATTGGAATCATTATTTCTTTCTCCCAACTTTCTCCAATTTTGATTTTTTTATCAGGAAAAACAGGGGTAAAAGATTCTAAGTAAACATTAAACATATTGGAATCAAATTTTGAAAAATCAATTTTAACAGGAATCCTATCAAAACCTGGAACATAATCGGATAAACTTTTTTGAATTATTTTAACAAATTCAGCAGAAAGTTCTTCAAGTCCAACACTTTCAAGGATTTCACCCTTTGAATTTCTTTTTAGAGTTACTTCTTTACCTGCAAGATCTACTTTAATCCCATCGTAACTACCACCTAAATATTTCATTTTTATTATACCATTACCATTTTCATCAACATTTTCTACAATTTGATCAAAATCTATTACTACCTTTCTCTTCTTTTCATTGTATTGCCCTGAGATATTTAACTTCTCAATGGTATCAATTTTCAAACTATAAGAAACGTTACTTCCTTTGGTAAAAAGATACTTAATTTCATATTCCTTAGAAGTTTCTTCCTGTGTAAATGATAAAATACAAAACAAAAGACATACAAATAAAATCTTCCTCATATTTCACCTCCATCTTTTCCATTTTACATGACCATCAAGATATAAAATATTTATACCATTTAAATGGAAAAATTCACTCCACCCGCTGGATTTTAAAGGAGGATCTGCAAGTAACCATATATTTGAAGCCCCAAATTTTCCTTCATCATCAATCCAGTATCCGTCAATTAACATTCCTTTCACTCCAGGATGATCTGGTGGAGGATTTGTATGAATAATATAAGTTGTATGAGGGATAATAGTTCCACCAAGATAGTCCTCTGAAAACTTTTCAATATACCTTTTCCCCTCTGGACAATAATAAAAATCAGGAGATACAGGCCAATCCATAATATCAATTTTATATAATTCCCTTTCAAAAATAGGTCTTATAAAATTAGTCCAGTTTATATAACAAAAAGGAAAACTTTCTGCAATACCTGCTTCTCTTGGTGGAATTCTCCCGTCATAATCATTAGCATACATTACAAAACCCTGATAAATCTGTCTTAAATTGTTCATACATGTTGCCTGTCTTGCTTTTCCTCTTGCTCTACTCAAAGCAGGAAGAAGCGCTCCTGCAAGAATGGAAATTATAGCAACCACCACAAGAAGTTCTATCAAAGTAAAACCTCGTTTTTCCATCTTTTTCTCCTATTTTAAAATTTTTATATATATTGAGGTTATAAGTTCAGGAAAATTCATTTCCTTTATTTTAAAATCATTTTCTGAAAAAAGTTTATTGTATTGTATGTCTACAAATCTTAAAAACAACTTATTTTTATCTTTTTCTCCTTTTAAAGATAATGAATTAGGCAAAAATGAAAAAATGTTAATTTCTTTTTCAGGAATAGGATAATATAACACTAATTCAGTTTTATCTTTTTCATTAATAATTTTAACCTGACTTAAAACAAAGAATTTATCAAGTATTTCAACAAATATCTTCCCGTCACTTATAGGATAATTATATATAAAAGTTTTAAAATTTTCTCTTTTCCCTTCACTTTCAAACTTTATCTTCTCTTTTATATTTTCTTCCTTCATTAATAAATATTCAAAAAAGGTAGAAAAGAAATTAACAGGCAAAGGTCCTAATTTTACATCAAGTTCTTTCGGTTTTTGTGATTTTACAAGATTTTCAATATTTTGCTTTTTATCTTTCATAATTATCCCAAGCGAAGGAAGTACAACTTGAACATCATCTTTTATTTGGGTAAAAATAAAACTTTCAATATTAGAAAATAAATAGAGGTAAAGATGAGAAAATTCAAATTTTTCAGATTCTGGAGATATTTTACCTCTTAGATATCCATTTACTTTAATTTCTTGAGGTAATTCTTTTTGAAATACTTTCTGAAATGGTCCTCTCAAAATTTTCAATGTTTCTTCAGAAAAATTTAGTTCTCCCGAAATTTTACTTTCTATAGTTTCTATTCTTAAGAACTGTGCTTTTTCTTTAAATGTTCTAACCTGATTAAAAAAATTATTAATTACCTCGTCACAGAAGCAAATAAAAGAGAAAAGAAAAAAAGCAAATAAAAATTTAAATTTCAGCATTTTCAGCCTCCATTTTCAAATTAAATGTAAACAATTTCAATATTTTATTTATTTCTTCTGAAATAATTATCGATTCTTCCAAAGAAGATCTATTACTGGTATAAATTTCTTTTTCCTCTTTTTCAATCTTTTTACATTCTATCTTTTTAGTTTTCACAAGTACTGGTCTTTCATCAACTTGTTTTTTTTCTAAAACAGATACCGGAATTTCTGGTGTTTTCTTTGTAATCAAAACTAAATTTTCCTTTTCAAAATCCAATTTATGTTTTAAAAATACTAAGTTTAAAAAAAGAAAAGTGACAACTAAAAAAGCAAGCCCCAATTTTAAATTCCAAAACAAATAAGTCTCTTTTTCTTTTTTAGTTTCTATAAATCTCGCAAATTCATTTACAAAATCAACATCTTTCTCAGATTTTTCTTCTTTAAGCAATTTCAGTCCCTTTTCTATTTTTTCAAATTCTTTTTCCATTTTATTATTTAGTTCCATTTAAATTTAAAAAGGTTCATTTTTTTCAATCATTTTTTTTAACAACTTTTTTGCTTTAAATAACCTTGATTTTACCGTTCCCTCTTTAATTTTTAAAAGTTCGGAAATTTCCTTTATTGTATAATCCTCAAAATAAAATAATGTGATTATTTCACTAAACATAGGATGCAATTTTCTGAGACATTCTCTCAATCTTTCTTTTAATTCTTCATCTTCATTGTCCAAATAACTTGTGCTATAATAATTTTTAAAGACGAGTTTTTTTCTTCTATTTTTTTTATAAATTATATTCATCATAATTCTATAAATCCACGTGTAAAAAGAAGAGTTTCCTCTAAATTTTTTAATACTTAAATATGCTTGAAGAAAGGTTTCTTGAATTATATCATCTGCCTCTTGGGGAGAAATAATTGAGGCAACTCTAAAAAGTTTCTTTTCAACACTTTTCAATAATGCTATAAATGCTTCTTTATTTCCACTTTGTGCCAGTTTTACAAGAATGTTTTCTTTTAAATTCTCCACTTTAAAATTTTACCATATCAATTTAAAAATATGTTAAAATTAAAAGTTATGAAAAAAAAAGCAGAAATTTATTATTTTTCATCTTTAATTCTTTTTTTCTTTGGAGGAATACTTTTAAATTTTAAATTAGCATATGATTATACACTAATAAAGAACTTATTTGGGTTGCTGTTTTGTCTTTTAATTTCAATTTATTTTATCTTTACTAAAAAAGAATTTGTTTTTACAAATTCTTCTTTTCCTGCAATTTTCTTTTATACTTGGATTCTAATCTCTTCTTTTTATGCACCATTTAAATATGGCGCTGGAAAACTACTTGAAAATTATATCCTTTATTTTCTTATTTTTATCATCTCCTCAAATATAGAAATGAAAAAGGAATACCTCTATTTATGGATTGTAGCAGGAACAATAGCATCTATTATAGGAATTTTTCAATTTTGTGGACCAAGACATTATGCAATTTCAACATTTGGAAATCCCAATTTTTATGCAGGTCATATTTTAATGCCTTTATGTTTAAGTTTTGCAAATATTTTAAATTGGAAAGAATATCAAAATAAATTTTTGAAATATTTTGATATTCTTCTTCTCATTTTTGGAATATGGTGTTTAATCTTAACAGATTCAAAAGCGGCTCAATTTGCTTTAATATTTGGTTTTTCCTTTATATGGTATTTAAAAAATTTTGAAAGAAAGGGAATGTTAAAATTCGCTGGTTTTTTCTTTATATTTTTTGTTTTATTAATCTTATACCCTAAAATAACAGTATGGTTTAAAGAAAACATAAGATATTATATCTGGCCAGGAACGATAAAGATGATTATTAAAAAACCAATTTTAGGCTGGGGATTTGGAAACTTTATTTTTTTCTATCCATATTTTAGAAAAAGAGAATATTTCTTAAGACCAGAATCAACACCTGTAACAAATCATCCTCATAACGAATTTTTAGAATTATGGGCGGAAATAGGCTTAATTGGTCTTTGTCTTTTTATTTTTTTGATTTTATTTTCTATAATTAGAATTATTAAAAAAAGAAATTCTCTAAATATAGCCTGTTCTGGAGGAGTAATTTCTGTTCTTTTTGATAATATATTTTCAACAAATTTAAGAAATCCTTCAACAAGTATGTTTTTCTGGTTTCTAATAGGGCTCATATCTAACAAAGAAACAAATGGGGAAAAAATTGATTTTACATTTTCAAAATTTTTATGGAATTCAATAATACTTGCATCTTTTATTTTATTCATTTTCCATTCAACTTACAGAATATTACCTCAAGTTTATTTTAAAAATGGTGAAAAATGGAAAGAATTAAAGGTTTATGATGAAAGTATTAAAAATTATACTATTGCTTGCAATTTAGATCCTTATAATTATGAAGTATTCTATAAACTTGCATTTGTTTATGGACAGATAAAAGATTATAAGAAGAGTGAAATGATTTATCTTTACATAAACAATTATCTTTTCCCACATTTTGCAAAAACAGATGCAAATCTGGGAACTGTATATGTTCATCTTGGAGATTTCAAAAAAGCGTTGAGTTATTATAAAATTGCTGAGTGGTTTAATCCATATGATGAAGACGTTCTATGTAGTATTGCTTCTATTTATCTTTTGTATTATAATAATATAGAAAAGGCCAAAAATTATCTTGAAAAGGTTTTAAGGATAAATCCGAAAAACAATTATGCAAACAGAGTACTTTTTATTTTAAAGAAGAAGGGAGAAATAAAATAATTGGAGGATAAAAATGGCTATGAGATGTGAAATATGTGGCAAAGAAGGGAGAAGTGGAAATAAAGTAAGTCACTCAAACAAAAAAACAAGAAGAACGTGGAAACCTAATATTCAGAAGATAAGAGTCGAACATAATGGTATCATAAAAAGAATGAAAGTATGCACTCAGTGTTTAAAATCTGGAAAAGTAAAAAGACCAGTGAAGGTTAAAGAAACTATTTAAAATTCTTTATTTCTAAAATAATTCTGTAATAACCATCTTTTTTTTGAATCTCAGGAGTATATAAAATATCATAAGTCCCTTCTTTTATTTCTTTAGGGTCTGGAACTTTGCATTCAAAAATAACATCATTTTTTTTAGCCCAGTATCTATATTCGTTTCCTTTTTTAATTTTTTTAATAAATACATTTTTGCTTAAGAAAACAGGTGGGGGATTCCCTTTCCCAAATGGTTTTAATAATTCTAAATTCTCAAGAATTTCGGGTTTTATATTTTCAATTTCATAAGCAATATCAAAATAACATTCTTTCTCTCTTTTTTCTACTTTTAAATTTATCCAATATTCTTTTATTTCTTTTTCTTTTTCTGAATGAAATTTAAATCCAACAGCATTTTTATGTCCACCAAAAGAAATAAATTTATCTTTTATTTTTTTTAGATTCTCGTATAGATTAAAATTTTCTGGTGATCTCCCAGAACCTTTTATAATATTTCCTTTTTTACTCATTACAAGAAAAGGCAAATTGTATTTTTCAACAAGGCGACTTGCGATGATACCACAAAATGAAGGAGATAAATTTTCAACAATTATAAACCTCTCATCAAAATTTTGAAATTTTTCTACATTTTTCATAATATCCTGAGTGATTTGATATCTTTTTTTATCAAGAGATTCAATTTCTCTTAATAAATTTTCAAGTTCATTTTCTTTTTCTTCAAGTAGTAAATTTAAAGAAATTTCTGGTTTACCAAATCTGCCTGGAGAATTAAGTTTAGGATTTATCAATTTATTAATATCTTCAACTTCTATTTTACTTGAATTTAAATATCTGGATACAATCAAGTTCAATCCTTTTATTGTAGAATTTTTCAAATCTTTAATCATCTCTTTTACAAAAATCCTATTATCATCCATTAAATTCAAATTTTCACTTAAAACTGAGAGTCCAGCAATCACTATATAATCAGAAAAAGAGGAAAAATAATTGGAACTTAAACTTTGAAATAATTTAAAAGAAAGTCCTGTGGCAGAAAAATCTATCTCTTTCAAAGTAAAAAATGGATGAATATATATATGATCTTCAGGAAGATATTTAAGTTCTGTCTGATGATGATCAATAACTATTACTTTTAAACCATTTTCAGCACATTTTTTTAAAAATCTATAAGAGGAAATCCCACAGTCAACAAAGATTAAAAGTTTATACTTTTCTTTTAAAAAATAATCAACAAGATTTTCTTCAATTTCATAATCTTCAAGTCTATGAGTGAGATAATAATTGAAATTTACATTTTTATTTTGAAGAAATTTTATAAGGAAAAAAACACCTCCAATTCCATCTACATCACCATCACCATATATAAAAATCCTATCTCTGTTTTTTATTGCTTTCAATATTGTGTCACTTGCTTCTTCTATCATTTCAATTATGCAAGGATCTATAAGGTCATCTATAGTAGGAAAAAGGAATTTTTTGATATCATTTTCAGATATAATATTTCTTCTATGAAGTATTTTCCTTAAAATAGGATGAATTTCAATCATTTTTTAAATATCTTACTTTAATCTTCCCCTCTTTTAAAATCTCTTCTGCCATTTTATCAGGATATCCTTCTTTAATAACAATTTCTTTAATTCCTGCATTGATGATCATTTTAGCACAGACACTGCAGGGATGACATGTAATATATAATGTGCTATTTTTAATTGAAACTCCATGATATGCTGATTGAAGTATTGCATTCTGTTCAGCATGCAATCCTCTACATAATTCATGTCTCTCACCAGAAGGTATATTAAGTTTTTCTCTAATACAACCAACTTCTCCACAGTGGGAAAGTCCAGAGGGAGCCCCATTATAACCAGTAGCAAGAATTCTCTTTTCCTTTACAAGGACTGCTCCAACTTTTCTTCTTAAACATGTTGATCTTTTTGAAACAAGTTCTGCAATTTCCATAAAATATGTATCCCAATCAGGTCTTCTATTCTGGGTAGATAGGGAATTCACTCGCAAACCTCCTTATTTCCCTTTCCAAAGCTTTTAATATCTTTTCGTTATTTCTATTTTTAATCGTTTCATCAATCCACTCTGCAATTTTAACCATATCCTTTTCTTTCATGCCCCTACTTGTTACACAAGGAGTTCCTATCCTTATCCCACTTGTTACTGAGGGAGGCAATGGGTCAAAAGGAATTAAATTTCTATTGACAATTATACCTACACTTTCAAGAAGTTCTTGTGCTAAAAGACCTGTTATGTTTTTATTTCTCAAATCAACTACAAATAAATGTGTCTCTGTGCCATTACTTACAATTCTATAACCTCTTTTCTTCAACTCATTACATAAAACATTACAATTTTTCACTATTTGCTTTTGATAATTCTTAAACTTTTCTGTCATTGCTTCCTTAAAAGCAACCGCTTTTCCAGCAATAACATGAACCAGTGGGCCTCCTTGAATTCCTGGAATTATCATATTATCTATTTTTTCCTTAAATTCTTTTTTACATAAAATTAAGCCACCTCTTGGCCCTCTTAGTGTCTTATGAGTGGTAGAAGTAACAAATTCAGCAAGACCAACAGGAGAAGGATGTAAACCTGCAACAATAAGTCCTGCAATGTGAGCAACATCTGCAAGTAAATAGGCCCCAACTTCTTTCGCAATTTCACTAAATTTTTTAAAATCAATAATTCTTGAATAAGAACTGCTTCCACATATAATCATTTTAGGTTTTTCTTTTTCTGCAATTTCTCTTATCTTTTCATAATCTATCTGCTCTGTTTCTTCATCAACAAAATAAAAAGAAGTGTTATAAAGCATACCAGAAAAATTAACTTTTACTCCATGTGTAAGATGACCGCCAGAACTTATGTCCATGGCAAGGATTTTATCTCCTGGTTTTAATACTGAAAAATAAACTGCCATATTTGCCTGACTGCCTGAATGGGGTTGAACATTAGCATGTTCTGAATTAAAAAGTTTACATGCTCTCTCAATTGCAATTTCTTCAACAATGTCTACATATTTACATCCCCCATAATATCTTTTTTTTGGATATCCCTCTGCATATTTATTTGTAAAAACAGAACCCACAACTTTAAGAACATTTTTACTTACAATATTTTCAGATGGTATCAAATTAATTGTTTTTATCTGTTTTTCTATTTCTTTTTTAAGTGCATAATAAATCTCGGGATCAAATTTTTTTAACATTTTCCACCTCTGTCATTGGTATCTGTGAAAAGTCGGCAAATTTAATAAAAATCTCATTTATCATTCTAAGAAGCGACAATCTGTTGTTTCTTATTTTTTCATCATCCACCATTACAAAAACATTGTCAAAAAATTTATCAATCGGAATTTTCCATTTACTCATCTCTTCAAGAAATTCTATATATTTTCCTTCTACATAATACTTTTCCATTTTTTCTTTATTTTCATTATAAAATTTATAAAGTTCTTTTTCGGTTTCTTCAACTAACAAATTTTCACTGAATACCCCATACTCAATTTTTTTGTTTTCTGCTTGTTTTAACATATTTGCCACTCTTATAAATGGAATTAAAATTTCCTCTCCTTTCCCTTTTGTAAAAATTTCTTTTAATGCATCTATTTTTTTTCTAATTTCGGTAAGATTATCTGTCTTTACAGAAAAAATTGCTTTTCTTAAACCAGGTTTTATGCCTTCAGATACAAGTAAATTTTCTGCTCTTTGAAATATAAAGTCAATAATCAAATTTTTTGTTTCTTCTTTAACTCTTCCCAAAATTTCAAGTGTTTTTTCTACAAGTTTTGAAATTGGAAATTCCATTTTTTTGTCCCATATTATCTCAATCATACCAGTAGTTATTCTTTTGATCCCTAAAGGATCCTGATCTCCCTTAACTTCAGCCCCTTCACTTATTAAACTGCATAATGTTTCAATTCTATCACATACTGAAATAACTGCACTTTCAATAAATTCAGGTTTTCTATCCCCATAAAATCTTGGCCAGTAAATTTGCTCAATTGATTTTGAGATTATTTCATCATATCCATTTTTCTCTGCATAAATTTTACCAACAACACCTTGAAGTTCTGGAAACTCATTTGCAAGTAATGTTGCAAGATCATTTTTACAAAGAGATATTATCAGATTTATTTTTTCAAAACCAATTTTCAATTCATTACATAAATATTCACATATTTTTCTTATTCTCTCTACCCTATCATATATTGTTCCTAATCTTGGATGATAAACAATATTTCTCAGGTCATTCAAATATTCAATAAATGGCTTTTTCATATCCTGCTGTATAAAGAAAAGGGCATCTTCAATTTTATTTTCAACAACCTTTTCATAATTTTCTTTTATTTTTTCATTAAAAACACCATCACATACAACAATGAAATCTTGAGAAAGATTTCCATTTTTATCTTGAAGAGGAATTCCTTTAACATTTAAAATAATTGATTCAACAATTTCTCTGGGCAATTCTTTATATTTTTCTGGAAGAGAACAATTCCCACATACAGGATATTCAACAAGTGGCACTATTTTTTTCAACAATTCTTCATTAAATGAATAATCCCCCTTTTTCATTTTTCCTATTTGCCCTTTAATCATCTTTTCCCTGACTTCAGGATCAAAAATAACAAAATTTTTAAGAATTTTGTCAAAATAATCTTTTGTATTCAAAATCTTTATCTTTTTATCAGAAAGAATTCTATGGCCATATGTGTATTTACCACTTTTTACTCCACCAATTTCCATTGGAATCAGTTCTTTACCATAAATACAGGTAATATATCTTATAGGTCTAAAAAATTTAAATAAACCTGCATTCCATATCATTCCTCTTGGTATTTCAAGTTTTTTTAAAACATCATTAATAATACTATTAAAAATTTCTTTAATATGTTTTCCTTCCTCTCTTTTCACAAAACCAACAACCTTCCTTCCTTTTTTTTCAAAAATTTTTAATTCTTTAAGAGTAATTTTGTAAGATTTTGCAAACTTTTCTGCCACATCTGTCCAATTTCCATTTTTATCCAAACAGATTTCTAATGGAGGGCCATAAATTTCACTTACTTTTTCGTCTTGTTTTTCCTGCAAATCCTTTAAAAAGATCAAAATTCTTCTTGGAGTATAGTAAATCTTTAAAATTTCATAACTTATTCTTTCTTCCATTAATTTTTTTTCAAATAAAGGCCGAAATTCTAAATTTAAATACTCACCACAATATGGGGGCAAATCTTCTACTCCAATTTCAAGGATAAGGTTTTTTTTCATTGGAATATTCCCTTAAGTTTTAATATATTACTAAATTTTTACATTTTATTCAACTTTCCATTTTTTTAGTTACTAAAAAATGAATAATCAAAAATATCTGAATAAGCCAGCAACCCAAAAAAGGCGGAATTCTGGCATTTTTTGAAAGAGAAAACATAAAAATATAGAAAAAATAAATAAAAAATGAGAATAGAAAAGAAAAGGAAAAAACATATAGATTTGAAATTTTACTACTTCTTTTGAGAAAACCATAAATTACAAAAACCATAAAAAGATTTAGTAAAGGATATGAAATTTTTTCGTGTAGGTAACACTTAAGAGAAACTGGATTTAATTTTATTTTTTTCATATCTCGGATAATTTTAAAAAGTTGAAAGAATGAGTAAGTTTCCACATCTATATTAGATATGGTTAATATTTCAGCAGTAAGAGGAATTTCAATATTTATAAAATCAAATTTTCCTTTTTTTACAAGATTTTTCATCCTGTCAAATTCCCAAAGAAAACCATTTTTGAAAATCCAGTTGTTATTTTTATAATTTTCTGCAATTTCTGCTTTATAAGTTCTAAAATTCCCCTCTTCAAAATATTCAGTAAACTCAACATTTATAAATTTCTTCCCCTCTACTTTCTCTGAATGAAAAAAGTAATTTGAAGATGTAAAAACAACAGAAACTTCCAGAATTCTATTTATTTTCTTTAAAAGCACCGGTGAAACAAAATTTTTTACTGAAAAAGTCAAAATTGATGAAGAAAAACCACAGAGTAAAAAAATATAAAAAAGAATTAAGGGTTTTATTCCTGATATGAAAAGAATTCTTAACTCTGAATTTTTAATCATTTCTGAAAGAACAAGCATTACAGAAAGGATCGTTATAATCGGTGAAATCTGAACAAAAAGAAGTGGACAAGTATATAAATAATTTTTAAAAATAAAAATTTTTTCTCCTTTCAAAAAAGAAGCAAGATCGTCAAGAATTTGTATAACAAGAAAAAGTAACACAAAAATTAAAGAAATTATCAAAAATAACTTCAGAAAATTTTTAAAAATATATAAAACTTTTCTTCTCATTTTTTCCAAAATTTTTTTGTCAAAAGAATAAAAACATATATCGGTAAATAAATGAATAAAGTCTTTTCTGTTTTTCTTGAAATTATCTCTCCAAGTGTAAGTAATTCAAAAAATATTATACTTATAAAACCACCAATTCCTATATACAAGATTTTATTTTTCTGTTTCAAATTCATCCCTATGCCACTTCCAAGTAAAATCAATACCATAGGAGTTATTGAGTAAATTATTCTTTTGTGAAATTCAATCTCTCCTTCAAGATTTTTAACTTTCTTTAATTGAAAAAAATCTAATTCGTAAATTTGAGGTTTAATTTCAGTTGTTCTAAATTTTTCAGGAAGGTCTATATAGAAATTATAATTTTTAAATTCAACTGAACTTATGGAATCTGCAGTAGCTACCAACAAATTTCCATTTTCTAAGGAAAAAAGAAGTTTATTTTCATTAACTAAATATTTAACTTTACCTTTTTCTGCTTTTAAAAAAATCGTGTTACCTCCTTCCCTCTTTGTAATTGATATATTCTTAAAATAAAACCTTCTATAAACTTTTTCTATATATATGGTAATATCTGGAAATTCTTTTATTATTTCTTTTTCAATTATCAGTGAAAGTGGATTTTTTATTTTCAAAAAATGAGTGATTTCACGCCTTTTAAATTCAAGTTTTGGAACTGTAAAAAAATTGAAATAGAAAAGAAAAAATGTAAAAATAATTGAAAATAAAAAAAGAGGTTTTATCAAAACTGAACTTGGTATTCCTGAAAAAAGAAATATATTTAATTCTCTATCAGATGAAAAGGTGGAAAAAAGAGATACAGAAGATGCAAGAACTGTAAGAGGTATTACAATCTGAAAGGAAATTATTGTAGAAAAAAGAAAGAATTTTAGTAGAGGGAATAGAGAAAAACTACCTTTAATTATAAGATCAACAAGTTGAAAAATGCTTCTGACAATGAAGATAAAAAGTATGATTAAAAAGGAGAAACAAAAATTGATAAAAAATTCTTCAAAAACATATTTTGTTTTAATTTTCATAAAATTTATTGTAAATTAAATGAGTTTTGGTGTCTAATTTTTAAGAAAAATTGTATTGGCTGTGAAAATTTGAAGATTTCTGCATATGGTTTTTGTAAAGATTGTTTTTCAAAAATAATTTTTATAAATGAACCCTTCAAAGACAGATACCATATTGCCAGATATGAAGGTCCTTTAAAGGATGCAATTTTAAGATACAAATATTCAGGTAAAAAAAGTTACGCCAGATATTTTGCTCTTTTAATTGAAGAAAAAATTAAGAGAGAAAATATTGAATTTGATTTAATAATCCCGGTTCCACTCCATTGGAAAAAAGAGTTTTTGAGAGGTTTCAATCAGTGTGCACTTATAGGAAATTATTTATCAAAAAACCTGAAAAAAGAAATGGTTCAGAACGTCCTTATTAAATCAAAAAATACAGTTTCCCAGACAGAATTAAGTGAGAAAGAAAGGAAAGAAAATATAAAAGGAAGTTTTAAGTTGAAAAACTCTAAAATAATAAAAAATAAAGTCATTTTACTTATAGATGATGTTTATACAACAGGAGCAACAGTGGAAGAATGTAAAAAAGTTCTTTTAAAAGGTGGAGCAAAAAAAGTTATAATATTTACTCTTGCTATAAGTTAAAATTAATTTTTTAATTTTTAAGATTTTTATGGTATAATGAAAATTTAAAAAGGAGGAAAATATGGTAAAAGTTGGAATAAATGGATTTGGAAGAATAGGAAGGTTAGTTTTAAGAAGTGCTATTGAGTTGAATTATAATGGATTTGAATTTGTCGCTGTAAATGATATAACAGATGCAAAAACATTGGCTCATTTATTTAAATATGATTCAAATTATGGAATTTTCAATGGTGAAGTTATAGCAAAAGAAAAAAGCATAGTTATAAATGGTAAGGAAATCCAAGTTTTAAGTGAAAAAGATCCAAAAAACTTGCCTTGGAAAGATTTAGGAGTGGATATAGTTGTTGAATCTACAGGACTTTTTACTGAAGCAGAAAAAGCACGTGCACATATTGAAAGAGGAGCAAAAAAAGTAATAATTACTGCACCTGCAAAGGGAGAAGATGTAACAATAGTTATAGGTGTCAATGAAGATATGTATGATCCTAAAAATCATATAATAATTTCAAATGCTTCTTGTACAACAAATTGTCTTGCTCCAATGGCTAAAGTTTTAAATGATAATTTTGGGATAGTAAAAGGACTTATGACAACAATCCATGCTTATACAAATGACCAGAGAATACTTGATCTTCCACACAAAGATTTAAGAAGAGCAAGGGCAGCCGCACTTTCTATTATTCCAACAACAACAGGAGCAGCAAAAGCAATAGGTAAAGTAATACCTTCTTTAAGTGGTAAGATGCATGGTATCGCCTTAAGAGTTCCTGTTCCTACTGTTTCAATAGTTGACTTAACTGTACTCCTTGAAAAAAACGTTACTGTTGAAGAGATAAATGCTGCTTTCAAAAAAGCAAGTGAAACAAATCTTAAAGGAATTTTACAATATTGTGAAGAGGAACTTGTTTCAAAAGATTTTACAAAAAATCCACATTCCTGTATCTTTGATGCCCCTTCAACTTATATCGTTGATAATAATTTCGTCAAAGTTTTTGGATGGTATGATAATGAATGGGCTTATAGTTGTAGAGTTGTTGACCTAATAAGTTATATTATCAAAAAAGGCATATAAACTAAAGATTTGAAAGTAAAAAATATTTTAATAACTGGTAAACCTGGTTGTGGGAAAACAACTTTAATTAAAGATTTAATTTGTGAAATCAATTGTGAAAAAGTAGGTTTTTTTACAGAAGAAATAAGAGAACAGGGAAAAAGAATAGGTTTTAAAATCATCACATTAAGTGGAAAAAGTGGAATATTGGCAAGTGAAAGTTATAAAACATCCTTTAAAGTTTCAAGATATTATGTCTCCCTTCAAACTTTTGAAGAATTAGGTGTTAAAGAATTAGAAGAAGGGCTTAAAAAAGATTGTCTTATAGTGATTGATGAAATTGGAAAAATGGAATTTTTTTCGGAAAAATTTAGAGAAATTTTATTTGAAGTTCTTGAAAGTAAAAATAAAGTTTTAGGAACAATAATGTTCAAATCCCATCCGGTATGTGATAGAATTAAAAAAAGAGAAGATACAAAAGTTTTTATTCTTGAAAGAGAAAATTACCCAGTAATAAAACAGGAGGTTTTAAAAATTTTAAAAAATTAGGAGATCTAAAATTCACTCAAACAATAAAGTCCCCTTAATAAATGAAAAGGTAAAACAGGAAATGTTAAATAAGCATCAATTGAAAACTGCAAAATGAAATTTTCTATTTCTTTATTCATTTCAGTTATAAGAATTAAAATTTTACAATTTTTAAATTTTCCCTTTATTTTCTGGACTATTTTTTTTATTTTTAAATCTGGTTTTTCTACTTCAAGAACAAGTATATCAAGAAATTCAAATTTCTCAATGAAATTATCAAGTTCCTTCTCATTTAGTAAAAATCCTTCAACTTCATATCCAAATCCTTCAATATATGAAAGATACTTATCCAGTAAAATTTTTTCACTCATTATTAACAAAACTTTTGCCACATTTCAATTTTAACATAAAAATAACTGTCAGTAAATAAAAATTTTTGAACTTTTAGTTTGTTAATACTCATTTTTTAGAAAGTTATAATTAAAAAATGAAAAATATAGACAAATTCTACAAAAAACTTGGCGAAAAAATAAGAAAAATAAGAAAAAGTAAAAGTTTTACTCAGGAAGAACTTGCATGGAAAACTGGAGTAAGTCCTAATTTTATTGGATTTATTGAAAGAGGTGAAAAGAAACCAAGTATTGAAACTCTCCTTAAAATTGGCGAGGCACTTGAAGTTCCAGTTTCAAAATTCTTTGAGGATTTTGAATATAAAATTAAAGAAGAAGACGTTCTTATAAAGAAAATAAGTTCATACTTAAAAGAGGGGACTGAAAAAGAAAAGAAAGTTATATATCAGATCGTAAAATCAATTATAAAAAAGAAAAAATAAAAAATCTCATTTTTCTTTTATAACAAAATTTTTTAAAGTCCCTATTCCTTCAATCTCAATTTCTACTAAATCCCCCTCTTTTAAATATACAGGTGGTTTTCTTGCAAATCCCACACCGGAAGGAGTTCCTGTAAGAATTATTGTTCCAGGTAATAATGTCATCTGTCTTGAAAGATAACTCACAATTTCATAAACATTAAATATCATTTTTGATGTATTTGAATCCTGCATGACCTTTCCATTTAATATAGTTTTTATTCTTAAATTCATCGGATCTATTTCTGTTTCAATCCAAGGTCCAATAGGACAAAAAGTATCAAAAGATTTTCCTCTTGCCCATTGTTTATCTTTTTTTAATTGACAATCTCTTGCACTTACATCATTCCCACAAGTATAACCAAATATAAACTCTTTTGCTTCTTCTTCCTTTATATTTTTACATTTTTTACCGATCACAATTACAAGTTCACATTCATAATCAACTTCATCAGGTGCTTCTTTGGGTAAAATAATTGGTGACAAATGGCCAGTTAAAGAAGTGGTTGCCTTTAAAAATATTACAGGATATTCTGGAACTTTTTCCCACCCTTCTTCTACATGTTCTTTATAATTAAGTCCAAGAGCAATAATATTTGGTGGTTCACAGGGTGGCAGAAATTTTATTTCATCCAATTTAAAAATTTTCCCTGTATATTCAAATTTTTTTTCAAATGGTTTCCAGTTAATTTCTAAAATTTCGTTTTCCTTCAAAATTCCATATCTTATTTTTCCATCTGAAAAAAATCTTAAAAATTTCATTTTTATCTTTCATTTAAATAATTTTTATAATCTTTTGAAATCTGTGAAATTTCAAAAGATATTATTTCAGGAATTTGATATGGATGGTTTTTTCTTATTTTTTCCTCAACTTTTTTAAAATTACTCTTTCTACATTTGATTAAAATCAAATATTCTTTGCCTTTTTCTATTCTTCCTTTCCACCAGTAATGGCTTTCAATAGGGCCAATTATTTGACAGCAGGAAACAAGTTTTTCTTCTAATAATATTTTTAGAATTTTTTCACCTGTTTGTTTATTAGGTACAGTTGTAAAAATTTGAACAAATTTCATAATCTTTCTTTAAATTTTTTTATTTCTGGATAATTATCGTCGTTTTCCAGTTCCTTCAATTGTTGAAATAAAATTTGCTGTTGTTTTGTAATTTTTTTAGGCAGAAGAACTTTTATTTTCAATATTAAATCTCCTTTTCCGTATCCACTCATCTTTGGAAGGCCTAAATTCTTTAATCTCAACAAGGTTCCATTTTGTGTTCCTGGTGGGATTTTAACCTTAACTTTCCCTGTTAATGTCGGTACTTCTATTTCATCACCTAAGACAGCCTGTGTAACTGTAATTGGAACTTCAATATAAAGATCTTCCCCATCTCTTTCAAAAAATGGGTCTTTTTCTATAAAAACAGTTACATATAAATCCCCTCTTTCACCTCCATAAGGACCCACATCTCCCTCTCCCTTTAATCTCAAACTTACTCCATCTTCTACTCCTGCAGGTATTTTGACCTTTATTTTATGAGTATTCCTTATTCTTCCAGTTCCTCTACAATTCTGACATGGATCACTTAAAATTTCTCCTTCCCCTTTACATTTAGGACAAGTCTGGGATATTGTTAAAAAACCTGATGTTTTTACAACCTTACCTCTTCCATGACAAGTAGGGCAAGTAATTTTTCCACTTTTTGTTTTACTCCCTGTTCCATTACATTCAGGACATTCATCAAATCTTGAAATATTTATATATTTCTCTGTTCCAGTCGCAACTTCTTTTAAACTTATATATATTCTGTATTCAAGATCTGAACCTTTTGTTCTTTTAGTTCTTGTTCTTGTAAATTCAGGACCAAAGATATCACTGAAAAAATCGCTAAAAATATCTCCAAAAATATCTGAAAAGTCCATCCTCACTCTTGAAAAATCCTGAGTCCAGTCAAATCCTGTTGGACCAAAACCAGCATGTCCATACATGTCATAAATTTTTCTTTTTTCAGGATCAGATAAAACTTCATATGCTTCTGTTATTTCTTTAAATTTTTCCTCTGCTTCTTTATTTCCTGGATTTCTATCAGGATGGTATTTCAAAGCAAGATCTCTATATGCTTTCTTAATTTCGTCAATTGAGGCGTCTTTAGGAACTCCTAAAATTTCATAATAGTCTTTTTTTTCATTCATATTTTTAAATAATTTTAACTGTATAAAATAAAAAAAGCAAGGGAAAAACCCTTGCTTTTTTTCTCTTTGAAAATTTGGGGTATCCAGCATTTTTTACTCCTTAAGAAAGGAGGTGATCCAGCCGCACGTTCCCGTACGGCTGCCTTGTTACGACTTCGCCCTCCTTGCCGAGTGTACTCTAATTCCCTCCCTCCCTTGCGGGTTGGGATAAGGAACTTCGAGTACCCCCGACTCAGTTGGCGTGACGGGCGGTGTGTACAAGGCCCGAGAACGTATTCACCGCGGCCTGCTGATCCGCGATTACTACCGATTCCGGCTTCATGCAGGCGGGTTTCAGCCTGCAATCCGAACTGGGGCCGGCTTTTTGGGATTTGCTCCGCCTCGCGGCTTCGCTTCCCTTTGTACCGGCCATTGTAACACGTGTGTAGCCCTGGGCATAAGGGGCGTGATGACTTGACGTCATCCCCACCTTCCTCCGGTTTAACACCGGCAGTCCCCGCAGAGTGCTGCCCTTAATGGGCGAGTAACTGCGGGCAGGGGTTGCGCTCGTTCCGGGACTTAACCCAACACCTCACGGCACGAGCTGACGACAGCCATGCACCACCTGTGCCGGCTCCCACCCTAAAAGGTGGGTCGTCCCCCTTTCGGGGTTCTACCACCGGCATGTCAAGCCCAGGTGAGGTTCTTCGTGTATCGTCGAATTAAACCACATGTTCCACCGGTTGTGCGGGCCCCCGTCAATTCCTTTGGGTTTTAGCCTTGCGGCCGTAGTCCCCAGGTGGGGTGTTTAACGCGTTAGCTTCGGCACCGACCCTTTTACGGGCCGACACCTAACACCCATCGTTTACAGCGTGGACTACCGGGGTATCTAATCCCGATCGCTCCCCACGCTTTCGTCCCTGAGCGTCAGTTCAGGGATAGAAGACCGCCTTCGCCACTGGTGTTCCTGCCGATATCTACGCATTTCACCGCTACACCGGCAGTTCCGTCTTCCTCTCCCTGACTCAAAGTTAGATAGTATCGGTTCCAATTCTCTGGTTGAGCCAGAGGATTTCAGAACCGACACATCTAACCGCCTGCGGACCCTTTACACCCAGTCAATCCGGGTAACGCTTGCCCCCTCCGTATTACCGCGGCTGCTGGCACGGAGTTAGCCGGGGCTTCCTCTGGAGGTACCGTCATCCGCCAAAAGGCGGATTCTTCCCTCCTGACAGGGCTTTACGACCCGAAGGCCGTCATCGCCCACGCGGTGTCGCTGGGTCACCCTTTCGGGCATTGCCCAAGATTCCCCACTGCTGCCTCCCGTAGGAGTGGGGGCCGTGTCTCAATCCCCCTGTGGCTGGCCGTCCTCTCAGACCAGCTACCCGTCTTAGGCTTGGTGGGCCATTACCCCACCAACTACCTGATAGGACTCAGGCCCATCCTCAGGTGCCCTACCTCTTCGGTAGGACTTTGCTTCTCAGGAATCTCACCTGAGAAGATTATCCGGTATTAGCCCGCCTTTCGGCAGGTTATCCCGGTCCTGAGGGTAGGTTACCCAAGTGTTACTCACCCGTCCGCCGCTTTCCCCCTTCCTGATTGATTATAAAATCAATCAGGAAGAGTTCGTCGCACGACTTGCATGTGTTAGGCACACCGCCAGCGTTCACCCTGAGCCAGGATCAAACCCTCTGGAAATTTTCTGCTGGATACCCCAAATTTTCAAAGAGCATTTTTTTTTCTTTTTTAATTATACCTAATTTACCTCCACTTGTCAAGAGATTTTTTTATTGTTTTTATTCTGCAGGTGGTGTTGTCTCAGGTGGTGGAGGTGGAACTTCTCCTTCCGGTGGTGGAGGTACTGCTCCTTCTGGTGGCGGCGGAACTGCTGGAGCTCTCTTAGGCATTGCCTGTTTTATGATAAAGAATAAAGCCACCAGAATGATTATTATCAAAATTACAACCGCTGCTGGATTTTGCTTCTTCTCTGCCATCTTTTCTCACCTCCTTTCCTAAAAATTAGATTATAATTATACCCTCTTTTCTAAAGTTGTCAAGTTAAAATTTATTATAATGCAAAATATCTTTCAAGTTTCTTTTAGGAACATGCATAACACCTTTTTCATCTTTCCAGTATTTTACAGAACCCTTAAATTCTTCAATTACACTTTCTTCATCTGGATATCCCAAAGCAATTACAGAATCAATTTCATAATTTTTTGGAATATTCAATATCTCTCTTAGTTTTTCCCTATTTATAGAACCTATCCAGCAACATCCAATTCCTTCATATGTTGCAGAAAGCAAAATATTTTCAATACTTGCCCCTGCATCATGTTTTGGAGTTGAAGAATTTAAATCATTATTTATAAGAACCACAATATAAGCAACTGGCCTTCTCCCTTCCGGTGGCGGACCATCTTTCCCTAAATATCCAGCCCAACCTGTTAAAGGGAATATTTCATCAACAATTTTCTTATCATTTACAATTATATATTCAAGTGGTTGAATGTTTGCACCACTTGGAGCAATTCTTGCCATATCAACAAATTTTTCAAGGAGTTCCAAAGGTATTTCTTTTTGTTTAAACCTTCTTATAGTCCTTCTTTTTTTTATAATTTCATAAATGTCCATTTTTAAACTATATCACACAAAAATTATAGAAAAAATCGGGGCGTCCGGATTTGAACCGGAGACCCCCAGAACCCCATTCTGGTGCCCTAAACCGGACTGGGCCACGCCCCGATTTTAAAAAAACTTTTCTCTTATACCTCTTATATAATTCATACAAAATTCATCCTTTCCTGTCAACATTTCTGAAACGCAAATTGCCTCTCTTATATCTGGAATTGTTGGATCAATTATCACTGAATCAATTCCCTCATAAATACATAAAGCAAGAAAGTATTTATTTATAAGTTTTCTTTTAGGAAGACCAAAAGAAATATTTGAAAGCCCACATGTTGTTTTAACATTAAATTTTTCTTTAACTTCTTTAAGTGCCTTTAAAAAAACCAAACCATTTTTGACATCTACACTTATTGGTTCGATGAGACAATCAACAAATATATTTTCGTTTTTAATTCCTACATCATTTAAAATTTTTATAAGTTTTTCTGCTATTTCTACTCTTTTTTTGTAATCTGAAGGAATACCATTTTCATCCATTGTTAGACATATTATTTTACTATCAGGATATTTTTTAATCACTGGTAGCATTTTTTCAATTTTTTCTTTTTCACCATTTATTGAATTTATCATTTTATCACTTGTTTTAACAAAGGACAGTCCAAAATCAATTACATCAGGATCTGAACTATCAATACAAATAGAAATTTCTCCAACTTCATAAACGCATTCAATTAACCATTTTATATCCTCCATTTCTCTCTCTTTCCCTTTGCCAATCCCTGCATTTAAATCAATATAATGAGCATTATATTCTTTTTGTTTTTTAACTTCTTTTTTTATAAATTCCCTGTCTCTTTTCTCTATTGCGTTTTTTATTTCTTTTCTTGTCCCATTTATTCTTTCTCCAATTATTATCATATACTTCCTCCTTTTTCAAAAATACAAAACAAGAAAAGATAAATAGGGGATTTCAAAATTTAAATTCTTTTTAATAACTGGTTTTTCAAGTGGCTTAAGCAAAAAGGAATTTTTTATTTTTTTTAAATATCTTATTTTTGCTTTTGCCTTATCAACATTTCCATTTAGAAGAACAAGCACTTCTTTTCTACCATTTATGAAAAACATTGGAAATAAATAGGGAGAATCAACAACTAAAGGGAACGGAATTTTTTCATTATATAAATATGAAATGATATTATGTAAAATCATTTGTCTGTGAAAATTCATTGGTTTTGAGAAATCTGATATTAATATTCCAACTTTTCCTTTTAATTCATTTTCAAATAGAATTACGCCAGGTCCAACTGTTTCTCTTGTAGGTGTTATAACCTTTGTTAAGACAATCGCCTTATTTTCTACTTCGAATACATTAAACTCTTCCATCAAATTTACGCTATTATAAATTCCTTTTAAAACGCCACTTTTTTCATTAATAACAACTTCAATGGAATAATTACTTTCTTCCCTATTAAGAGTTTTTTTAAATTCAACCCCTATATATTTCCCAAATCCTCTTTCACAAAGTATTTTTGCGCTTTTCCCATCAAGAAGGATTCCTCTTTTCAACATTTCTTTAATTTCTTCTTCATTGAATATCCAAGCATTTTCTCCAAAAATTACATTTACTCTTTGAAATTCTGAACAAGCAGGTATTCCATAAGATAAGAAAATATTCCATGCTCCAACAGGATCTACATAAAGTTCATTTAAATTTTTTCCTTTAACTGTTTGAATAAATTCTGATGCATTTTCTTTCCATGGGATACCGACACCAAACAAATTATGATCTTTTGTAAATCTTTTTGAAATCCAGTTTAAAGAAAAATAACTTTTGTCAAGAAGCTCTCCTATTTTTTTATTATCTTCAAAATTAACATTATTTCCTGTGAATGGAAATAAATCAAGTAATAATCCATCTGCTCCAAAAAATAAAGCGAGTGCCATTTCACACCAAGTAGATGAATCAGATTTACTCCAAACTGTAAATGGGAAATTTTCTATTTCAGGGAATACTTCAACATTCTTAGGTCTTAACCTTTTTTGTATATCAAGCATAGCAATAGAAAAAATTTTACCTCTACCAATTGTTTCAGAATAAGAAGCAAAATGAGGTCTATGAGCAACCTTCTCTTCAATTGATAAAACCTTAAATAACTTTTTCCAATTTCTACCCTCTACACTATGAGCAACTGGATTTGAACTCATCAATCCCAGAATTGTTTTCCCTTTTGAACTCTTTAAAACCGATTCTTTTATTTTTTTAGCAACTCCTATTTGCAAATCTCTCCATGTCTGCATCCATAATTTCCTCCATGGATGAACTGTTCCTGGCTTTAAAATATTTTTAACTATATCCTTTCTTTTAACTTTTAATCCTATCTTTTTTGAAAAAATTTCAATTACTTCATCCTCAAATCCCCCTCCCCATGTTAAAGGACTATGATTGTGGTATCTAAAATCATCTTCTATCCAGATAATTCTAAAATTTAATTTTGCAAATCTACCATATAAAGCACAAATATATTTTTGCCAGTTTTTGTCTGCAAAAGAAACACATCCCTTACTTACTTCTCCATAAGGAGAAACCATTGGTTTAAACTTTCTATCTTTTGGAAATCTTCTTCCTCTATCACAATGAAGTACTGTCATCCACGGATTTAAAGAGACACAAATATTATATCTCTGAAGAACTTCCTTAACTTTTTTGACAGTTTCAAACCAAATATCTTCTTCTTTTTTTGAAAGCAGTCCATTATTCCATTCTTCCCCTGCAAAAAATAAAACAACCTCTTTTATTTTATGTTTCAAACAAAATTTTGCCAAATCTGTAGCATTTTTCTCAACATTTTCATCAGGAATAATTTGAAAACGAAGAGAATACAGAAATTTTCCCATTTAACAATTTTCAATTGTTTTTTCAGAGATTATAATATATTTCTATGAAAATATCAAAATCAAAATTTGAAAAAATTGTATATCAAAAATTTTTAAAAATCCCCAAAAATATAAGAAAAAAAATTGAAAACCTTGAAATTATAGTAGAGGAAAAATCAAACTCAAACTTGCTTGGTTTATACTTTGGAATTCCATTTTCAAAAAGAAAAACCCCTTTTTATTCTCTTGTTCTTCCAGATAGAATAATTCTATTTAAAAATGAAATAGAAAAATTTTGCAAAACAGAACAAGAACTTGAAAACCTAATTGAAAAAGTTCTTTTACATGAAATAGGTCATTATCTTGGTCTTGATGAAAAGAGTTTAAAAAAACTTGGTTTATAAAAATTTATTCAGTTTCTTTAAGAAAAATTTCATTATATTTTTCACTCAAAACTCTTGTTAATTTGAAATTTTCAGATTTAAAATAACCTCTAATTTCTTTTACAGGCATAATCCCCATTAAAGTATTTGTAAGAAAAACCTCTTTACACTCTTTTAAAAAATCCAAATTAAAAAATCCTTCTCTTAATTCAATTTTTTCCTTTTCACATATTTCAAATATAACCTTTCTTGTAATACCTTCAAGACTTCCACATTCAAGAGATGGAGTAAAAACTATATCATTTTTTACAAAAAAAACATTAGAAACACTTCCACCTACAATATATCCTGAATTGTTTAAAACTATTGCATCATCAAAATTTTCCTTTTTGCTTTCAATTTTAAGAATAATATTTTCAAGGTAATTTAATGATTTAATCTTTGATAAAACTGATTTTTCATTTCTTTTAATCTTTTCACTTACAATACATCTTATACCTTCTTTATAAAATTTTACTGAATATGGCTCAAATTTTCTTATAATCACCAAATAATATGACTTTCTAATTTTTCCTGGATTAAATTTTTCTGGCTTGCTTCTCCAGAGATTTATTCTAATATAATATTTTCCATTTCCAAGTTCCTCTAACTCTTTCTTAATTAACTTTTCCACTTTTTCTCTCTTAGGTAACTCAAGATTACAAATCTCCGAACCATTTTCTAATCTTTTCCAGTGTTGATTAAACCTGAAAATCTTTGAATTATTTGCCAACAATGTTTCAAAAATACCATCTCCATATAAAAATCCTCTTCTTAAAAAATAAAAATCTAAATCCTTTGAATTTATTTTTTTTCCATTAAAAATTAGTCTCTCTAATTTCATCCTCTTTAATCCCTATGGTTAAGAACAAATTTTTTGCTTTTATCAATGTTTCTTCATATTCTTTCTCAGGAATACTATCCCACACAATTCCTCCACCAACTGGGTAATATAATGTTTTATTTTTTAAAAGCACTGTCCTTATAAGTATATTCAACTGTAAATTTCCGTTAAAGCCAAAATATCCAAAACATCCAGTATAAAAATTTCTCTTTGTCGGTTCAACTTCTTCAATAATCTCAATTGCTCTTTTCTTTGGAGCACCTGTAATTGAACCACCTGGAAACATTGCTTTTAAAACATCTTTCAATTTTATATTCTTTTTTAATTTACCCTCAACTATTGACGTTGTCTGATAAACTGTTTTATATCTTTCCAAATTTATTAATTTCTTCACTCTTACACTTCCATATTCACAAATCTTTCCCAAATCATTTCTTTCAAGATCAACAATCATAATAAGTTCTGCCCTATCTTTTTCACTTTTTAACAATTCTCTTGCAACTTTTATATCTTCTTCTCTACTCAACATTCTTTTCCTTGTTCCTTTCATTGGTTTTGTTATTATTTTATCCTTTTCCTTTTTTAAAAAAAGTTCTGGTGAATTTGAAATCAGAAAGAAATTTTCACAGTTAAAATAAGCAGAATATGGAGCAGGATTTACCTTTTTTAATCTTAAAAAGAGTTGAAAAGGGTCAAAATTCCCATCAATTTGAAATCTATGAGAAAAATTTATCTGGTATACATCCCCCTCTTTTATATAATTCTTTATTTTTTCAATTGCTCTTATATAGTAAGAATAAGTCATATTTGATTTCAAAGTCCTCAAATTATAATCACAAAATTCCCCATAAGATATTTTTTTCTGTTCATTCAAAATTGTTAAAGTTTTATTTTTTTTATGATCAACTGTTATCAAAAAAGATTTCTTTTTTACCTCATCAAAAACAAAAATGGATTTATAAAAACAGACAAAAATATCAGGTAAAAGAAGATCATCAACTGCTATTTGTGGTAAATTTTCAATTTGCCAGGCAAGATCGTAAGATAAAAAACCTATTCCACCGGGTACAAAAAAATTTTCTGATTTTATTTTGAAATTATCAAATATTTTCTGAAATTCTTCTATTGGATCGCCATTAATTTCAATTCTTCTGTTATTTTCATCTATTATTTCAATTTTTCTTTTTTTGCTTTTAAAAATTAAAAATGGGGAAAAACCACATAAAGTATATCTTTCATGTCTATTCCAGAAAATATTCATAAGAAAACTAAAAGGATAATTACAAATTTTAATTAAAAAACTTTCAGGTTTTACATAAGGGAAAGGCAAAAGATTAATTTTTTTCATTATCAATTTTTTTTATCTTATTAACTCTTTTCAAATGCCTTCCCTTTGAAAATGGAGTAGAAAGAAATATTTTTGCAATTTCAAGAGCAAGTTCTTTACCTATTAATCTTCCTCCTAAAGTGAGAACATTAGCATCATTATGCTGCCTTGCAAGAAAAGCATCATAAGTTGAACAACATCTTGCAGCCCTTATACCATTAAACTTATTTGCAACTATATCCATTCCTATCCCTGTTCCACATATTAAAATCCCATATTCAATTTCTTTATTAAGAATACCTTTTGCCACCTTTTCAGCATAATCAGGATAATCAACAACCTTTTTCAAAAATGGGCCATAGTCAATAATTTCATAACCATCCTTCTGTAAATTTATCTTTAAATATTCCTTTAATTCATAACCAGCATGATCAGAAGCAATTCCAATTTTCATTTTCAACTCCCTTTTTATTATAAATCTTTTTAAAAAAAATTTAAATACGGTTGACAATAAAATCTTAATTTTTAAAATATTTTAATAAAAAAGAACGGAAAAATGATAGAAGCAAAAAATTTAACAAAATATTACGGAACAACTAAAGCAATTGAAAATGTGAGTTTTTATGTTGAAAAAGGGGAAATTGTAGGACTTTTGGGTCCAAATGCTGCTGGTAAAACAACTATTATGAGGATACTGACCTGCTTCCTAACTCCAAATTCTGGAACAGCCAAAATAAATGGTTATGATATTTTTGAAAATCCTTTAGAAGTTCAAAAAAGCACTGGATATTTACCCGAAAAAGTCCCATTATATGATGAATTTACAGTAAATGAATTTTTAAACTTTGCCTGTGAAACAAAAGGGATAAGGAGAAAAGAAGAAAAGAAAAAAATGATTTCAAGAGTGATAGAAGAATGTGGACTTTTAGAAGTCCAAAATAAACTTATTGGAAAATTATCAAAAGGATACAGACAAAGAGTTGGTATTGCACAAGCACTTTTAACCGATCCTCCTGTTTTAATACTTGATGAACCAACAATAGGTCTTGATCCAAAACAAATCATTGAGACAAGAAATTTTATAAAAAATCTTGCAGGAAAGAGAACAATTTTATTAAGTAGCCATATTTTACCAGAAGTGAATATGGTATGTGAAAGAGTAATAATTATAAATGAGGGAAAAATAGTTGCTATTGATACTGTTGAAAATTTAACAGCAAAATTAAAAGGTGGTATGGAAATATATCTGGAAATTGAAGGGGAAAGAGATAAAATCAAAAAAACTATTGCAGAAATACCAGGCGTTAAAAATGTAGAAATTCTTCCACCTATAAAGGAAAAAATAAATAAATATCTTGTAATTACAGAAAAAGAAAAAGATATAAGAAAGGAAATATCTTTTAAGATTATCCAAAATGGCTTTGGACTTCTTGAAATGGCAGTAAAGGAAATGACACTTGAAGATATTTTCTTGAAATTAATAACAAAGGAATAAAAATGAATTTATATCCAGTTTTTAAAAAAGAACTTAAAACATATTTTATTTCTCCAATCGCATATGTTGTTATTCTAATTTTCAATGTCATAACTGGTTTTATATTTTATGCCCTTTTTGCTTACTATTCACTTATATCTATGAGATATGCTGGATATCCTTATCCCTATTTTACTTTAACACCTGAAGAAATGCTTATAAGACCGTTATTTCACAATATGGCTGTAACTTCCCTTTTTGTTTTACCACTCCTTACAATGAGATTATTTTCTGAAGAAAAAAGAATAGGAACAATTGAACTTCTTTTTACTTATCCTTTAAAAGATCCAGATATTTATTGGGGTAAATTTCTCTCTTGCTTTTTCATCTTTTTTATAATGATTTTAATCCCATCTTTTTATATTTTTATTCTTGAAAAATGGATAAATTATGACAAAATGGTAATATTGAATAGTTACTTTGGCCTTTTACTTCTTGGAGCAAGTTTCATTTCAATTGGTATTTTTATATCTTCACTTACAGAAAGTCAAGTCGTCTCTGCAATAATTACTTTCGGTATTTCTCTACTTTTCTGGATTATCGGTTGGATCTCTGAAATTGTCGGTCCTAAATATGCAAAATTTTTTGAATTCATTTCTATTTACACTCATTATGAAAATTTTCCTAAAGGGATATTTGACACAAGGGATTTAGTTTTCTATCTTAGTATTATTCTCTTTTTCTCTTTTTTAACTTTAAGAATTCTTATTTCAAAAAAATACAGGGGTTAAAATATGGTTGAAAAAAAATTTTTTTACAGACTAAATGCAACTTTAATGGTTTTATTATTTCTCGGAATTATTATTTTTGTCAATTTAATTTCCTTTAAATATTATAAAAGAATTGATCTAACAAAAGAAAAAATCCATTCAATTTCTCCTCAAACAAAAAAAATAATTAAAAATTTAAATACTCCTGTTGAAATCCTCGTCTTTTATAGAGAAAAAATAAATGAAAAATTGAAAGACCTTCTTGAACAATACAAAACAAACTCTAAATTTATAAACTATAAATTTCTTGATCTTGATAGAGAAGTTCTTCTTGCAAAGCAATATGGTATTACAAGTTATGACACAATTCTTATCAAATCAGGAGAAAATTATGAAAAAATTTATTCTTCCGAAGAAAAAGATATAACCTCCGCAATTTTAAAATTAACTAAAAGAAAAAAGAAAAATTTATGTTTCACAGGTGGCCATGGAGAAAAAAAATTAGAAGAGTTGGATTTATTAAAAAGACAACTTGAGGAAGAAAATTATGAAATTAAAGAAATATTAATTTTGAGAGATGGGATCCCTTATGATTGCGATATTTTAATAATCTGTGGCCCTCAAATTGACTTTATGGATAAGGAATTAGAAGAAGTAAAAAATTATCTTGAAAAAGGGAAAAAACTTTTACTTTTTCTTGAACCAGGGAATTATCCCAATATTACAAAATTTCTTGATTCTTATGGAATTAAAATAGAAAACGACATTATAATTGATCTTGCAAGTAGAAGATTTCTTGGAGATGCTTTAACTCCTTTAATTATGGATTATCCATATCACGAAATTACTAAAGATTTCAATGTTGCCTGCATTTTTTCAACTGTAAGAAGTGTAAAACTTAAAGACAACCTACCGTCAGAAATTAAAGGAGATATCTTGGCAAGAACAAGTAGTGCTTCATGGGCTGAAAAAAATATGAAAGATTTAGAAAAAGGAAAGGTCAAATATGATGAAAATTCTGATGAAAAAGGACCAATTCCATGTTGTGTAATAGTTGAGAAAGAAATAAAAGAGGGTGAAAAGGCTAAAATTGCTGTTTTTGGAGATTCTGATTTTATCACAGACAAATTTATAAATCTTTCAGGAAATAAAGACTTTGTGTTGAATACTATAAATTATCTTGGCGAGGAAGAAATTTTAATATCAATAAGAAGTAAAAAGGAAGAAAATCAACCGCTTATTGCATCACAGAAAGCAGGCAAATTTCTGTTTTTTTATTCTGTCATAATTATACCTGTTCTGATAATATTTTCTGGAACTTTTATAACCATAAGAAGAAGATTGATTTACTAAATAAAATGAAAGGATATAAAAAAACACTTGCACTTTTTATAATTTTGATTTTATTTTCAGGGTTTTATTTTTATTTAACAAAAACTGAGCCCAAAAGGATAAAGAAAAAACAAGAAAGCAAAAAGATATTTATTGGTGAGAAAGACAAAATTAATTCTATTTTTATAAAAGATAAAGAAAAAGAAATAGAAATTCTTAAATCTGACAATTTCTGGATTATTAAAGAAAAAAATTATGAATGTGATAGAAATGAAATTGAAAGTTTAATAAACAAAATATTATCTCTTGAGATGGAAAGAAACCTTGGAGAAGTTGAAGATTTAAAACAATATGGTCTTGAAAAACCTGAAAAACTTTTAATGATTTGCGAAGACAATCAAAAACTTTTCCTTTTTGTTGGAGATGAAACTCCATCAGGAAGTTATTTGTACGCTTCCACAGATAAAAGAGAGGTTTTTTTAATTTCAAAATGGGATTTAAAAGAAATTTTTGAAAAAAATATATTTGACTTAAGAGATAAAAGAATAATACCTGCAGAAATTACTAAATCAGATATAGAAGAAATTGAAGTAAAAAAGGCTAAAACTGGATTTCATTTTACCAAGAAAGATGAGATTTGGAATATAGATTATCCGATAAATGACTGGGCTGATAAAGATAAAATTGAAAATTTTATAGAAAAAATAGTAAATGGAAAAGTCCAATCATTTGAAGAAGAAAAATCCGAAAAAGAATGTGGACTTGAAAAGCCAGAAGTTTTAATTTCATTGAAAACAAAGGAAAATAAATATTTTTTACATTTTGGTAAAAAAGTCAATGATAGTTATTACTGTAAAAATTCTCTAAAGCCATACATATTTAAAGTAGAAAAAAATCTATTAGAGGATATATCTGAAAATATAAACGATTTAAGATATAAAAAACTTTTTGAATTTTCTGTCTCTGATGTGGCTGAATTTTCAATAACAAAAAATGGGAAAGAATTAAAAATAGTTAAAATAAAAGAAGATTATTTCTTTGAAAAAGATAGAAAAAAAAGAATTTCAAAAGAAAAAGTTGAAGAATTTCTTGAAGATCTTAAAAATCTTGAAATTGAAAACTTCCTTGAATATTCTGAAAAAAATCTAAATAATTATTCTCTTTCTACACCCCCATTAAAAATTTCTGTTTTTGATGGAAGAAAGAAAACAGAAATATATTTTGGAAAAAAAGTAGATAAAGAAATTTATTGTTACCATCCTAAAAGAAAAATAATTTTTACAATATCATCTGACAATTATCCCAAAATTGATAAGGATGAAAATTTCTTTTTGAAAACGAAAAAAAATGAATAAAAGATTTAAAACATTTATTTTTTTACTTTTGACATTCATAATTTATTATCCACTCTTTAAACTTTCACAAATAAAGATAACAAAAAACCATAAATTTTTTGAAGGAGAAATAAAAAAAGGAGATACCATAGGCGATATTCTAAAAAGGTATGAAATTTCAGGTAAAGAATATGATGAAATAATTTTAAAACTAAAAGAGGTATTCAACCCTGAAAAAAGTAAAATAGGGGATATTTGGCAACTATATTTTGATAAAAACAATAAATTTTTAAAATTCAGATATTTCAATAGACCATTTGAGTACTGTATTGTAGAAAGAGATCCCAAAACAGAAGATTTTTTTGCCTATAAAGAAAAAATTCCAACTTACAGAAAAACATTTTATATAAAAGGAAATATTAAGAATTCGCTATATGAGAGTATGACAAATCTAAAAATAAATCCTGAAATAATAATACAATTTGCTGAAATTTTTGAATCAAAATTAGATTTTTTAACAGATTGTCAAAATGGCGATTCTTTTTCAATTATATGGGAATCTTTAACAGACAAAGATGGAAATATCTTGAAAGACATAAAAGTTATTGCTGGAAAATATGAAAATACTAATCAAAAATTTTATGGCTTTTATTTTGAAAAAGAAGAAATCAAAGGTTATTTCGACGAAAATGGAAAAGGTTTAGAATCCGGTTTTCTGAAAGCCCCTTTATCTTATAGAAAAATAACATCCTTTTTTAGTAAATCAAGATTTCATCCTATATATAAAGTTTACAGGCCACATCTTGGTATAGACTATTCTGCGCCAGTTGGAACACCTGTATCTGCAATAGGGAATGGTGTGGTAATCTTCTCTGGTTATCTTGGAGGATATGGAAATTGTATCAAAATAAAACATCCAAATGGTTATATTTCTTATTACGGTCATTTAAGCAAATTTGAAAAAAATATAAAAAAGGGAGTTAAAGTCAAAAAAGGAGAAGTTATTGGATATGTTGGAATGACTGGGATAGCAACAGGGCCTCATCTTGATTTTAGAATAAAAAAAGATGGAAAGTTTATAAATTTCTTAAAAATTAAATTTGTTCCAGAAAAGAATATTCCAGAAAAGTATAAAAAAGATTTTGAAAAAATAAAAAATCTATACATTAAATATCTTTAAATTTTAAATCCTTATTATAAGCACTCTGTACAGGCAAAATTCCTTTTTTCCTGGCTTTAAGTATTTGCTGTAGAAGTTCCTTCAAGATAATATTATAATCCATTTTTCCATTTTCAACCATATCCATAAGTTCTTCAAGTTTTCTTGTAAATTCTTCCTTCAAAAATTCTTGTATTTCCTTCCTTTTTTGAAGAAACATATAAACTTGCCATCCTAATTCTGTTGGTACAAGATATCCTTTTTCTTCAATCACATATTTCCTCTCAAGTAATTTTTCTATAATTGTTGCATAGGTAGATGGCCTTCCTATTCCTCTTTCTTTCATTTTAAATACAAGTTCTCCTTGAGTATATCTGTTTGCTTTTGGCAATTTTACAATCTTCTTTTCAAAATCTCCAGAACCATATATTCCTTCCATACTTGGATAAACTTCTATATGAGAAATTTTATTAAAACCATCTTCTATAATTTGTGTGATTAAACTGATTTTTTCTTCTTTTCCATAAATTCTAATAATATAATCTTCAATCTTTACTTTAACAGACCTCATCTGACTTCCAATAAACCTATTAAATATCATAGTGTAAAGTAATAAATGTTCTTTTCTTAACCCCTCTATTTGTCCACTGTAAAGCATAGAATACAACTCTTCTGGTTCAATAATTCGGGTTGGTCTTATACACTCATGTGCTCCACCTTCACCCCATATTCTTTTCTGAAAGTATTCAGACCCAAATTCTTCTTTAATAAATTCATATGCCAAAGAAATGCCAGTATCTGAAACTCTCAAAGAATCTGTTCTATGGTATGTTATATATCCAAGTTCAAATAAATTTTGAGCAAGTTCCATTGTAAAGGGTAAAGAAAATTTATAAAAATCACTTGCATCTTTTAACATTGTATCTGTTCTGTATGGCGGTAAAGGATGAATTATTTCCTCTTTCTCACCTATCTTTTTTATTTCAATTTCTTCAGCCTCTTTTATAAATTTATATGCCTCATATGGTTTTTCAAATTCAAAACTTAATCTTATTCTCTTACCGTTTTTTCTTACAGTTACAAAAACTTTATATATCTTTTTAAAATATTCCTTTTCTCTTTCAATTATCCAACCAAGAACAGGTGTTTGAACTCTTCCAGCAGAAAGATTTAAATTTGAAAAAACTTTAAAAAGTAGATGTGAAAATTCAAAACCTATCCATCTATCCGCAATTCTTCTTAAAATTTGTGCTTTTACCAGATCAAGATTAAAATCCCTTGGATTTTTTATAGAATTAACAATCGCCTTCTTTGTAACTTCGTGAAATTCCATCCTTCTAATGTCATCTATATAAGGTTTAAGAATTTCTTTTATATCCCACCCTATTTTTTCTCCTTCTGTATCAGGATCTGTTGCAACAAGTACCTGTTCAACTTCAAAGGCACTCTTCCTTAGCACTTCTATTATATCCTCTTTACCCTCTATCGGTTCATAAACAGGGATAACTTCTCCATTAACAAAAACCCCATGAAAACCTTCTTTAGTAGTTAAATCAAGAATATGACCAAAAGAAGAAGTAATCATTAAATACCTATCTTCTATACAAATCTCATAAACTTCATGTTCTCCTACTCTCCTTCTTATTGGTTTCCCAAAAAAGTTTGCAATTGTTCTTGCCTTATTAGGAGATTCAACTATAACAAGAACAACTTTTAAAGGGCTTTTAGTTGCTACAGGTATTTTCCTTTCAAAAAATTCCTTAAGTTTTTTTCTATCATTATCTATTTCTTCCAAAATAGAGTTCAAATTGACTTCTCTTATATTAACAAATTCAATGTCTTCAAAAAGCCATTTTGTCCTTTTTCGAAGATGTAAAAAAACAGATTTATCGTCAACTATAATTAAAGATAAACCTTTTGTTATCCCACCAGCAAACATTCTCGAAGTTCTTCCACTTGCCTGAAGATAACCTGTAACATCAGAAATTGAGAGAACATATTCTCCATCTATATATTTCAAAGTTAACTCTTCAGAATTTTTTAAAAGATCAAGAATTTTGTCTTCTGAAAAAAATTTCCCAATCTCTTTTCTTAACAAATCTATCTTATTTTTTAAATTCTCTCTCTGATTAATAAATTCTTCGGATAGATGTTGATACTTCTTTAACTGATTAAGATAATTTGTTATTTTTGCATCATACTCTGGATACTTTTTAACTATTTGTGCTCTTATAGAGGACAGAGCCCAGAAAAGATGGGAGAGATTTTGCTCAAATTTTAACGAAATCTGTATCTTTGGAACTCCGTAAAAAATCGCATATCTAACTGCATCAGGCAAATCAAGACCTCTCGCAAGAGGATTTCTAAATGAAGAAATTCCAACAAAAAGATCTATTCTACCTTCTCTAAACTCTCTTATTTTTTCATCATCTATTTCTTCATAGGAAACTACATTAATATTTTCTTTTAAAAGCAATTCTCTAATTTCTCTTATACTTTCCCTTCCTTTTTCAGATGATAAAAATAAAAGCCCTCCTTTCCCTAATTTTTTTATATATTCAATCAACAAATTTTCTTCTGTGTAAACATCAACAACATTTCTTAGATAAAAAGTAGGAACACCTACTTCAAAACCAAGTAATTCTCTAAACAATTTAACACGATTAGATTTTGGATTTGAAGTTGCTGATGATACAACAAAAACTCCTTTAACTTTTTCTTTTTTTTCTTTCAATTTATTTGAAATAATTTCTATTTTTTGCCAGTCCTCATCACTTTTTTCTTTTTCCCCTTTAATTTTTATTAATTCAAAGGCATTTTTAATATCATCTTCATCAAAACCCAATAATATAAGACATTTATCAACATTCTTTGCCGTTTTAAGAAAAGAATCAACATCATCAACAAAAATAAAATCAAAATTTTTGGGAATAAATTGATAATTTTTATAAAGAAACATTGAAGTTGTAATAAGTATATTAAAATTTCCATTTTTAAGTTTTTCTAACTTTTCCCTTTTGCTTTTACCTGTTTCATCTCCAAAAAACAAAATTTTTTCCTCACTTATATCAAAATTTTTTGTTCTCTCAAAAATCTGTTCAACAAGTAATTTTGTTGGTGCAACAATATAAGATTTTTTCCCTTTTTTTGCAAGAAATGCAGCCATAGAAATTCCAAAAGAAGTCTTACCAATACCGGTTGGTGCAAGAAGAGCAAAAGAAACACCCCTTAAAACTCTTTTTGCCCAAGTTATCTGTAATCCCCATGGTTTAAATCCTATTCCCTTTTCAAAATGTTCTTCCCAAGCTCTTATTTCTTCTTTTAAAGAAATAATTTCACCCAGTTTACCTTCATTTAATAAACATTTCTCACAGGGTAAGGCCTTTTCAAATCGCTCAGAACTTATATCTCCACCACAATTGGGACATAAATTTTTAAATATTGCTTTCATATTATATCCTTTTCTCAAATAATTTATTTAAAATTTTACCTGAAAATAAACAGAAGATTTAATTACTATTTTATCTTTCCTTCATTTATAAGTTCAAGAGCCACTTTAACAATTTGAGGATCGAATTGCGTCCCACTATTTTTTATTAATTCCTGTTTAACTTCTTCTATAGATAGGGGTTTTCTATAAGGTCTTGGTGATAGCATAGCATCAATAGCATCTGCAACTGAAACAATTTTAGCCAGAAGAGGTATTTTAGAACCATTTATACCATTTGGATACCCTTTTCCATTTACTCTTTCATGATGATGTTTTATTATGCTTATTCCATTTTTAAATCTTCTTATCTGTGAAATTATTTTTGCTCCCGTTTCAGGATGTTTTTTTATTATTTCCCATTCCTTATTATCAAGTGTTCCTGGTTTATTTAAAATTTTTTCATCAATAAGCAATTTCCCTGTATCATGTAATGTAGTAAGGTCAGAGAGTTGTTCTAATTGAAATTCATCAAGTCCAATTTTTTTCCCTATTAGAAGGGCATACTTTTTAACCTTTTCCGAATGTCCTTTTAAATATAAATCTTTTTCTTCAAGCGCTTTAATTATCATCTTTATTATTCCAACATAAGCATCACTAAGTTCATAGTAAATGTTTTGGGTGCTTATTATAAGAGACACAAAATTTGCAAGCAATTTAAAAATTTCTTTTTCCAGCTGTGTAAAATTTTTAGGATAAGAATAATACAAACTAAAAACGCCTAATTTTTTGTTAAATATTGTTAAAGGTGCTGATATAAGAGAAATCATTTTACTCTCTAAAGCAAGCGACAATTTTAAATATCTCTTACTTTTTCTTAAGTCCTTAACAACAACAAGTTTATTTTTTTGAAAAACAACTCCTGAAATACTTTCTCCAATTTTTAAACTTTTTTTATCCCCTTTATACCTTTTACTTGTTCCATAACTCCCTATAAGCACTAAACTTTTTGTTTTTGAATTATAAATCCTGATATTCCCAGCAGTCCCCCCCATAAAAATTACTATCTTTCGTAAAATATGATTTAACAATTCTTTTCTTTCTTTAAAAATATTTAGAGTAGCATAACGGAGAATATCGTAAAAAAAATACAAAAACTTTTTTGAATTTTCTTGCTTTTTTTTCATTACTCTAATTATATAACTTTTACTGTTTAAATTCCAAATTTAACTAAAAGAAGTTAATCTCAGTGCTTGGTCTACTTTTTCTCTTCAGTAAGTAATCTGAAAGCCAGTCAGCAATTGGTTCAAGATTAAAAGACCACCAGTTCTGCTGGTCTCCTATTTGAAAGAGAGTAACACCAATAACTTCTTTATCCTTACACAATTCCTCATCAAACCATTTTAACCATTTCTTAAATTTCTCAATATCACCTCTTGCACGCCAACCATCAGTTCTGGGATTGCCTCTTCTATCAATTCCCCCTTCTGTCAAAATAATTGGCAAATCTGCAACTTCTGGGTAATATTTTCTTAAAAACTCGTAAAATATTCTATATCTTAAGGAATACCAAATTTCAATTTTTAAATCAGTTGTATATTCAATTGAATATGCATGATAACACCATACTCCTTTTAGTTGTTTTGTTATTTTAAGCGCCTGAACAAATTCTTTTAATTTTTCATAAATTTCTTCTAAACTTCCGGATGGATTACCAACAGCAATACTTCCTACACATGGCTTAAATCCTGCTTCTGAAATTAAAATTGCCAATCGCTCCCAAAACTTTCCAAACCACCTTGCAGATTCAACACTTTCCCATGTTGGTGTATTTTCACCCTCATTAGGACCTTCAAGAAAATCAATCAATTTGCGGTCAAATATTGAAAGAGAATTTATTGCAGGTTTCAATACTCTATTCCAAAAATCCTCTGCACAATTAAAGGGGTCTTCTGTAATTTTATAACGAATTTGAGAAGTTCCTTCCCAAACTCTCATAATAACAATGCCTTTTGGATACTTCTTTTTATAATCACGTATTGCTTCTAACATCTCCTTATTTGTTTGAGGATCAAGAACTTTTATAACTTGTGGACAAGAAGAAATAATTTTACGCGCTCCATCACTATAATTTCCTATTAAGTGGATGCCTAATTTGCTTTCTCCAAATAGTCCAAAAATCAAAAATGTAAAAACCAAAAAATTTGAAATTATTTTCACAAAATTTACCATATTTAACTCTACTATTATGTCTTATTATACAAAAAAATTGTAATTTTTTACAAAACATACCCTAACCAAATCATCCAAATTTTCTTTGACAGATTGAAACCATTTTAAAATCTCCAAAATTATTTAGAGAAATAATAAAAAAGTTTAAATTCCTCTTTGGCAGATTGAAACTGGGGCGGAAGATTGGTGTGATTCTTCGGTATGTGTTGTTTAAATTCCTCTTTGGCAGATTGAAACTTGCTTGTTCCGTAGTACAACGTCGCCCCTGCGTCCTCGTTTAAATTCCTCTTTGGCAGATTGAAACACTTAAAATTCTTTTCATTTCCGCGCGTGCCCGCAGGAAGTTTAAATTCCTCTTTGGCAGATTGAAACAGAGTAGAGTGGTGTTATAGTTATCCATAAATCTCCTTGTGTTTAAATTCCTCTTTGGCAGATTGAAACATCATATTCCATACTCTCATAAAGTTTTATTGCTTCGTTTAAATTCCTCTTTGGCAGATTGAAACATACCCATCTTTCATAGTCTGCCCTCCACCCCCATTCAAAGTTTAAATTCCTCTTTGGCAGATTGAAACACCCAGAACCAGGCATATAAACTACAGTACTTAATGGGTTCAAATTCCTCTTTGGCAGATTGAAACGGAAGTACAATTTGGACCCCTGCACTCCGGAAGGGGTGTTTAAATTCCTCTTTGGCAGATTGAAACGTGGGAATTGCAAAAGTGTGGCTAGTGGCATCACACCGGTTTAAATTCCTCTTTGGCAGATTGAAACTCTTTTATTTCCTCCACAAATTGAACAATCTTCTCCCTTAGTTTAAATTCCTCTTTGGCAGATTGAAACTTCCGCAGTTGCTTGGTGTCCAACGATAGAAAGGAGTTTAAATTCCTCTTTGGCAGATTGAAACCAAGATTTAACATATCTTGAAGTTTTTCAGGTTGCTTGTTTAAATTCCTCTTTGGCAGATTGAAACTAAAAAAAAAGGGGCGGGAAGGGTGCCCCGTGGTGGGATGTTTAAATTCCTCTTTGGCAGATTGAAACTTCTACTTATTGAATTAAAACATCATCCTCCCTTGTGTTTAAATTCCTCTTTGGCAGATTGAAACGGAAGCAAGGCCTGTAATCTGAAATGTCCACTTTTTCAGTTTAAATTCCTCTTTGGCAGATTGAAACTATACTTCTACTACTGCTTACGTGCAGCAGCAGAAGAGCCGTTTAAATTCCTCTTTGGCAGATTGAAACAAGACAGAATCTGATAAGCAACACTCTCTAAAAACACACGTTTAAATTCCTCTTTGGCAGATTGAAACTGTCTCAAATGAAACAGAAAAACCACATTCTGAAAGCAAGTTTAAATTCCTCTTTGGCAGATTGAAACCCAAGGCAATCTGTTTCTTTGAAACTTGAAATCCTTTTGTTTAAATTCCTCTTTGGCAGATTGAAACGGAAGTACAATTTGGACCCCTGCACTCCGGAAGGGGTGTTTAAATTCCTCTTTGGCAGATTGAAACGTGGGAATTGCAAAAGTGTGGCTAGTGGCATCACACCGGTTTAAATTCCTCTTTGGCAGATTGAAACTACTCATGGCTCCAGAAAAAATCTACTTAATTGGAAACGTTTAAATTCCTCTTTGGCAGATTGAAACAAAAACGCAAAACACAACCAAAAAACGTGGGAGCAAAAGGTTTAAATTCCTCTTTGGCAGATTGAAACATAATGTGGTTCTACATTTCCGCGCAAGAAGTAAAGGGTTTAAATTCCTCTTTGGCAGATTGAAACACTTCATATTACAGATGCCCTGCGAGAAATCAAGCGGTGTTTAAATTCCTCTTTGGCAGATTGAAACGCAACAGCGAAAAACGCAAAACGCAAACAAATCACAGGTTTAAATTCCTCTTTGGCAGATTGAAACTGAATAATCCTGATATTGCATTATGTCCTTAGATATGTTTAAATTCCTCTTTGGCAGATTGAAACAGAAAAATGGAGCGTGTTGCTTGGAATAGTGGAACAAGAGTTTAAATTCCTCTTTGGCAGATTGAAACAAAGATGAATAAAGGGAATTATTACAAGAAAAAAACAAGTTTAAATTCCTCTTTGGCAGATTGAAACTTATTTTTACTCCCCCCTACCGTGCTCCCGTTGGCGTAGTTTAAATTCCTCTTTGGCAGATTGAAACCAGGGCAGGGTTTATAAGAGTAGGGGAGGTGCGTGGTATGTTTAAATTCCTCTTTGGCAGATTGAAACACTTAAAAAATGGACATTTCAGCTAACAGGGCTTGCTTCGTTTAAATTCCTCTTTGGCAGATTGAAACAGAGATGTTGGTAAGAGAGATGCTGTTGAGAGATTTCTGTTTAAATTCCTCTTTGGCAGATTGAAACATAACAATAGCAAAACAAAAAGCAGAAAGGAGGTAAAAAAGTTTAAATTCCTCTTTGGCAGATTGAAACTTATTTTTTTATATCTCTTTTTTTTCTTTTTTTTTTCTTGTTTAAATTCCTCTTTGGCAGATTGAAACGATGTTAATTCTGTATCTTGTCATTTAACCAAAACTTCAAAGTTTAAATTCCTCTTTGGCAGATTGAAACCAGGGCAGGGTTTATAAGAGTAGGGGAGGTGCGTGGTATGTTTAAATTCCTCTTTGGCAGATTGAAACGTTTACAAAAGAGGATACTTTTTCACCCCACATTACCGTCAGTTTAAATTCCTCTTTGGCAGATTGAAACGTAGTTAGGGACACAATGTGGAATGGGGAACATTTCTTTAAGTTTAAATTCCTCTTTGGCAGATTGAAACTTTTCTATTTTTATAACTACTGATTTAACTTTTTTAGGGTTTAAATTCCTCTTTGGCAGATTGAAACATTGTTATTACTAAAATCTTTCTCATCTTTTTCCTCCTTGTTTAAATTCCTCTTTGGCAGATTGAAACAACTCCCTCTGGAGTACAAGGGTACAATTCATATTTTCCGTTTAAATTCCTCTTTGGCAGATTGAAACACACAAAACAGAAAGGAGGTAAAGCATGGCAAAAGTAAAGTTTAAATTCCTCTTTGGCAGATTGAAACTTACTACAATGCCCAGAGCCCGCCCGCCGCAGCGAGTTGGTTTAAATTCCTCTTTGGCAGATTGAAACCCATCCAAAATAGCTACAATGTCCTTGTAATTCGCTTTCCCGTTTAAATTCCTCTTTGGCAGATTGAAACACTTCAAACTCCTTGTTGCTGCTGTCCTTCTTTACTTCGTTTAAATTCCTCTTTGGCAGATTGAAACATAGAAGGAGGTGAAAAATGAAAATTAAACTTACAGGGTTTAAATTCCTCTTTGGCAGATTGAAACAAACGCAAAACGCAAGCAAAAGGCGTGGGAGCAAAAGGTTTAAATTCCTCTTTGGCAGATTGAAACAGGAAGGGATACTTAGAAAGGAGATTCTTAACTTCTTGGGGTTTAAATTCCTCTTTGGCAGATTGAAACCGTAAAAATTTTATAATAAAATTAAGGGGCCTGTCAAATTTTTTATTCAAATTTTGCGTCAAACCCCCAACTCTGCAACTTATTGATTTTCAATCTGCCAGAAACCACAAATTTTCAAAGATCAATTTTACTTCATAACACATTTTTAGTCTTGTCTGGTAAATTACTTAAAATTTTTCTTTCCAACTTCACTCCATCAGGCAAAATATAAAAGATTACACTGTCCCTATTTTTATCAATCACTTTCAAAACATCATTTTCCATTCTATATATCTGACTTTCAGTTAATTCACCTTCAAAAACTGATTTCTGAATATGTATTAAATATTTCCTTCCAATCTTTTTAACTTTATTTAATCTTTTTTGGTCCTTTTTCTCTTTAAGTTCAATGTCATATATAAAAATTACTTTCATTTTACCACCAAACCTTTAATGGTTGATACTCCTTTTCACCAAGTATATGTTTCACTATTTTATAAAGTTCAAGTTTTATCAATGTCTTATACTTAACTTTTTTTCTCAACTTTCTGTGTAAAATAGTTGTTTCCAATTGTTTATCAAATTCCTCAACAAAAATTTTTCTACCTTCTTCATTCAAATAAGTACCACCCATTTCCTTTACAAAATTTTCCTCTTTAATCATTTTTAAATCAATTAATTTTAAAATTAATCTATCTGATAGAACCGGTTTGAAAATTTCAGAAACATCAAGAGATAAAGAATATCTTCTTTCACTCGGTTCATGTAAGAAACTTATAAATGGACTTAAAGGTGTTAAATATATTTCTTTTAAAACTACACTATAAACAAGAGAATTTCCAAAAGATATTAAGGCATTTAGAGGATTTTTAGGTGGTTGAATAGTCCTTTCTTCAAAATTCCAACCAGTCAATTTTTCAAAACAATCATAATACAATTTTCTTACATGTGCCTCTATACTCATAAGTTGATTAATATTTTTTGCATACTTTATTTGATTTTCATATTCAGTTATTTGATTTTCTTCATTCTTAAAACCATCTCTTTTTTGTAAATTCCTTTTTATATTATGTATTGCCCCTTCAACAAATTTTTTGGCAAGATTAATCCTTTTTTCATAATCTATGTAATAACTTGCCTGACTTATAATTAAATCCCCTGAAATATTTGTCTCTCTTGGATAAAATGTTCCTGAATACCATCCATAATAATTAAAAATATGAAGGCATATATTATTCTGACCTATAAAATTTAAAAATTTATTATTAAAATCAACTTCTCCAAAAACAAAAATCTGCTCAATATTTTCAACCGGGATAAACTTCTTCTCACCACCAGTTGTCTCAAAAACAATCGTATTTTCCTTTCTTCTTAAAACACCATTAGAAAAAATGTAATATGTCTTCATGTCTTCATATATAACAAAGTTCAAAATAAGAACATCTTCTGCAATATGGTTTATTTATAACCTCTGGTATCTTTTCCATATTTATAATTTCTTTTATTTTTAATAGTGCCTCTTCAATTTTTTCAGTATCATCTTCTTTATATTCAACATCAATCTTTTTAAAAATTTTTGGATAATGTATTATGCCGCGAGAACAATTCAAACCTAAATTCCTTAACCTATAAATATAATATTTCACCTGCCATATATGACTTTCTTCAAGTTTTCTTGATTTTTTTACTTCATTTACTATTATCTCATTTCCAACCTTTATATAATCAATTTTTAAATTTTCAATATTTACCTCTTTATATTTTTCTCTTTTAAAACTTTCCTCACTTATAATCTTTCCAATTATCACATAATCAGAAAACTCTTCCATTTGTATCTGATGAGAAAAAAGCCACAACTTCCTTTTACATACAATATAATAAGCAACCTGTGTCCCTGTTATTCTTTCTTCAATTAATTCAATCATAAATCATAGTTTATTACTTAACCTCAAAAGCAAATTTCCATTAAGAACAAAATCAACTTCAGAACCTTTATATTTTTGATATTGCATAGATTTTACCTTTCTGTCATTTCCTTTTTACAAATTCATAACAAAAATTTAAAATATAATTGAACAAATTTGAAACATCATTACAATAAAAAAATTTTATATCTGTATTTGACACAAAAATAATTATGATTTTTGGGCAAATAATACAATACACAATTTGAATACATATAATTCTCAATTCATTTAAATGAATAAAGTTATCTAATCAAAATTTTTTAAATAATTCCCATAGCGTCTTCGTCTTTTTCACATAAAAGCCCTAATTCATTATTATATTTATAGTCAACTACTTTAACATTGGTTAAAAATTCTTTTAGTTTACTATTTTGGATGTAATTACAAAGAGATAAAAAATTTTTTTTAATTCTATAAAGAGGAATTGGTACCATAAAATCTTTGATCAATTCTATAAATAAGATTTTTTCTTTTCTATCTTCTATTTTTATTTTTTCAATAACGTTTCTAAAAGGCCCTTTGTCAAAACCAAGTTTCTTTAGTATTCTTTCATTTTGAACTTCATATTCTAACAAACCTTGAGGAATAACCTCAATTTGACTTATATCACGAAATATTTCCTGCGCCTCTGTTTTTTTATTAACTGAATAGGATTTAATACCATTTAGCGCATTATTAAATTTTGTCCAATATTTTGTATTTTGTATATTCCTTTTAGAATAAAATTCTTTTGTCATTTGATACTTATCTTTCTCAGATAAGATTCCACTCTTTAGAAAATCTTTAGATTTTTCTATAATCTCCTTTTCATAAACTGTTCCAATTCCTGAAGGGTCTTCTGTAAAAATATACACATTAGGTTCTGAAGGATAAAATTCACCATCACTTTTAAATCTTCTATAAATTCTGCCCATTCTTTGTACTAAAACATCCAAAGGAGCCATTTCAGTGATTAAAATATCAAAATCAATATCAAGAGAAACTTCAATAACCTGAGTAGAGATTAAAATTCCATTAAAATTTTCTCTTAGCACAGTATTTTCTTTAAAATTCCTATCAAACCGCGTAAATCTGGAATGAAGTAATAAGGGTGAAAATTCTTTTAAATCTTTTAAAATTTTATATAACTCTTGGGCTTTTTCAACAGTATTACAGACAATTAGAATTTTACCTATTCCTTTGCTTATTAATTTTGATAGTAGTTTTTTTATTATGGTATTTTCTGCTAAAGGTTCATCCACTAACTTAACATTATGTTTTTTTAAATTTGGAATTTTAGTTATTGAGAAATCAAGTGGAAGTTCATCTTTTACGAAAGATGGAAAAGTAGCTGTAACTATCAAAAATTTTCCACCTATAGAAGCTATCTCATTTAAACCATGAATTATTATAGCCATCGTTTGCGGTGAATAGGCTTGTATCTCATCAACTATAACTCTTGAATAAGATAAGGTTGCATAAATTTTTTCAAAACCTAAATATTTCAAAGTTGCAGTAAAAATTTGATCAGCTGTAGAAACTATCAATGGATAAGATAAATTTTTAGCTATATCATAATGATAGAAAATATCATCTGTTGATAACTTGTTTTCCTCAAGAAATAAATTGCTTAATGCATCTGAATAAAGCAATCCAACTTTCTTCTCTCCAAATAGTCCCTTCAATCTTCTAAACATAGCAGTTACCGAGGTTCTTACAGGTAGGGTATAAAAAGTCTTTTGGGAATTACTCCACAATAAAGACATTTCTGTTTTACCCATTCCAGTAGATGCTGTAACAATTCCATTCTTATCTTTATAATCTTTACTTAATTCTGATAACTGCCATGGTTCGGCAGTCTTCTTTAGCAAAAAATTTTGAGTTATTTCATATTTATTGATTGGCTCGATTTCAACTGGAACTCCAGCAGAGGCTGAATGGTCTATTCTATTTAATAAACCCAAAAGGATAATGAATTTGGATTCCTTTTTTAAATCAATGCTTCCATCTATTCTACGAAAATAATATCTCTGAAGTTTTTCCAAATCTTTTTTGAATTCAAGACTTTTCCTTAAGTTGAAAGATTTATTGAAATATTCTTGTATTTTTGAAATATAGCAGGAAATATCACCACGAATTTGCTCTATCATCTCTTCTCTTAAATCAGGAAAATCTCTCCAGTGATGGAAAGCCACAAGTTTTAAAAGCATCTCATTTTTATTTTGTAAGAAAAAGATTGATAAAAAATTATGTGGGATATCTGAAAGATTGAGAGATTTTGTGATCTTTTTCTGAAAAACCGAATTTGCTTTACCAAAATCATGGTAAAAACACGCTAACTCCAATGTCTTCCAATCCTCTTCTGCAAGTTTTATACCCAATTTATCACTTAATCTCTTTAACTCATCAAATAAATTCATAACATCTTTAGTATGTTCTTTCAATGTCTTTTGAGGATATGATTTGGCTATTATTCCATCCATTATTTCATCCACCATATTGGTATTCCATCCTTATCCACTATTAATTTTTTTATAACTGTTTGTCCTGCATGAGCATATTTGACTTTTATCATTTCAAAATTTCTAAAGATTTCTTTTGTAGATTTTGATAAAAGTCGATAGTAAGAAGGTATCAAATAAGGTATTCCATCTAATTCTAAATCCTGAGCAATTCCAAAAGGTATATAACAATTATATGGAAGAGTTATTCCACCCTTTTCTGTTTCTAAGGGATCAAGTTCACTTTCTTCACTTTCGCAAACTTTCATCTCAATTATTAAATCTTCTGAACTTCCAAGATATAAAAAGTAAGGAGGATTTGAAAGAGAACATAAAAGTTTACTGTGAAGTTCTTCATTTGGCATTTTAATATGAATTATCAATTCAAGATCAATTAAAGATGTAACAATAATAGGATAGCGCTTCCCTTCCTTTTTATCTTTTTCATATTTGTGATACCTGACAAACTCGCGAACTAAATTCCCATATTTACCTTGAACAGAAATATTTATATCATTTATGATGGTTAAACTTGAAAGAACATTATGAACTAAACCAAGAATTGTAGAATAAGGTGGTAATGGATAAGTCTCTATTACTTCCATTGAGTATGGAACCCTAAAAACTGCTTTTTCCTGGAATGTTTTGAGTTTTATTATTCTATTGTTCATTATATGCCTTTACTACCTCCTCTTTAATTTTGTCCAAAATCTCAAAAGGGGATTCATTAATGCCCAAATCGTCACCAAATTCTCCTTTTTGGATTCCTTTGAATGTGAAATTTTCTATTTTTATTTTATTTTTTTCATCAATCTTATATTCTGTTTCAAGGACTTGTTTTACTCCTTCCCATTTTATGTAAGGTTTAAAACCTTTAAACTCTATATTTACAGCGTTATGGAAAAATGGAGATTTTATATGATATACTCCACCAATTATAAAGAGAGGTATTAAACTTTCTCTTTTTCCTCGTATGTCGCGAAATAAAAATTTAGTTGCTTCTATCAAGTCGCATACTCTTTTTATTTTTTCTTTCTTTGTGAGATGATGGTTGAAATTCTCATCTTCACCAACTCTATCTAAATCAACGGAAAGGGTATATTTGTAATAATTATATCCCGTTTCAATGTTTGCCATATCAGGATTTCTTTTTAATCTATCCGCAAAATTTTTATTTGTCAGAAGCTCCTGATCACCATACCATGGTTCCAGAGAAATCAAATGTGTTAATTTGGCAACTGCTGCTCTTGTTTGTGCTTGTTGTTTTCTTCCAGTAGTTATCATATAGCCAAAAATATCCGCTTCTTCTGGAAATTCTTTTATTAATTGATCAGGAGTATATTGTATTACACCCTCAGCTGGTGTTAATTGTGCATATTTCCATATATTGTGTTCTACTAACCAATTCACTATAGAATATCTCAATGCCTGACGAGATGTAAAAAGATATGTTTCTCCACTTCCTCTATGGACTTTCTTTGCTACAGAGACATTTCCATATCCTTCATCATAATTACATGGAAATGCCTTAACAATATAAGTTATTGTTAGAGATGGCCTCTTCATTTTTCACCTCCTCCTTTTTATTTATCTCTAAAATTTCTGTTTCTTCAGGATTTATAAATCCTGTTAAAAAAGCTAAGGCTTTTTCTTGAAAGGAAATTTCTTCACTTTCTGTTAACAATGAAAAAAGAGTTTCTGGAACAGGTTTTTCATATACTACAAAAAGCCTTAGAAGTTCATTATAAAAATCTTCCTTTCTGGCTCCTCTAATTAATGTTAAGAACCTTTGAGAAATATGAAATCGCTTGTCCTTATCAATCTCCTCAAGAGAAAAACTCCTCCTGCCCTCCTCCTGGATACTTTTTAATATCCCATACGATTTTTTAGCATCCATGTTTAACCTCCTTTTTTGGTTTATCAAAAATTCTAATAAAATTATGCTCCATATAGGAAGCATGTAAGTATCTTTATCCCTGATTTTCTCCGAGAACATTTTAAAAGCAATATAAATTAAAGGTTTTTTCTCTAACAATCTTTTTAATATCTCAGTTGAAAGATATACTCTATTATTTTTATAAACCTCATACCAGAATGAAAGATCCTTGAAAAGTTTACCAATATCAAATTCATTAAATACCTCTGCAAATGCTTTATCAATATTGAAATATACAAATTTAGGTTTTCCTTCTTTCTTATTCGGCGATGTCTTTATTTCTGCAAAGTAAGTATTTTCCAATAACCATCTTGTCTTTTTTTCTGAAATAGTTAAGATTAATTCAAGGGATTTCATATAGGTGTTAATTTTTTCACCCATTGTCCCAAACTGGTAGTTTTTAAATTCTTCTTGAATTTTATTGTTCACATTAAATGCTTCTTTGAAAGACGGATAATTCACAAAAATATAATCTGTTTCATCCAATTCTCTAAGTGAAAATGGTTTCAAATTAAAACCTGCAAATGCACAAAGAAGAATTAATTGACATAAGGAGCATTTTCTATTGTAAGAAATACCATTTTTGCTGTAATAATTATAGAAATTGGCAAATTTTTTACTACTGATACCCAAAATAGAAAAATCTCCCTCAGCAAGTTCTGAAATATTTTCTTCGGAATATCTATTACCACAAAAGATACATAATATATCTCCAGATTTAGATCCTATTACAGGAAGTAAATACTTTTCCTTAAATTTTTGGGATCTTTCTAATCTCCTTCCTTTTGGATTTGCAACCTCACTTTTGTTAAAATAAAAATTACCCAAAAAATCAGCTTGAGCTTTAAATTCAAAAATGGAATTAAAAACTTTCTTAAAATTTTTCTCAATCTTATTAATGTTTTGTTCTATCTTTTTGTCTGTCTCTTTTTTAAGGATATTTTTTAATTCTTCCTTAATTTCATTGATTTTTTGAGACAAAGTATTTTGTATCTCGTATATCATTTTTGCAAAACCATTCCAATCTTTATTCGCATTAACACTAAGAATTTTATTCTGAATTTCATTTTCGCTTTCTTTTACTTTGCTTTCTACTTTCCCTATTTCATTTTTCTCCTCCTCGCTCCCTTTATTCTTAAGATTTTTAACAAAACTTGTCAGCTCTTTTAAAGAAAATCTTTGTATTAAATATAACTTGGAGACGTATTCGAAATAGCAAATTTCAAAATTATCCAATGCTACTTTCTGTATCTCAACACTCCCATCATCTTTAAATTCAAAAGTATCTCCCTTTCCTGCAAACTCTAGTATTCTTAAAAAACCGACTACTCCGGCGTTGTAGAGCCAGTTTGAGGGATAGAGAATAATTTTGTCGTTCATTTTATCTCCTTCTTCAAGAATAACTCAACTTCTTTTTTTATAAATTTTTTCATATCGCCCCATTTCACATTTTCAAATATTTTAATTCTTTTTTCGTTTTCTTTGGCTGACTTATCTCTTTTAAAATTATTTCAAAAGTATCTTCAGAATTCATTACTATTTCTCCTTCTTTAAAATATATTGATAAATCTTTAAATTTTTTTCTGTATAAAAATCAAAATCAATTGAACTTCTATGCCCTAAATATAAAGCAAGTCCTGTTCCACCAGCAAGATAAAAATTAAATTTTTTTGTAAAATCAAGTAATTTTAGAATTTCTTTCTGATGCTTACTTAAAATTTCAGTATTATCTGGCTTCAAAAATGATTTTTCTGATTGCTCTTTCATATTTTTCTTTTTCAATTTTTACATTAAATATAGTTAACCAGAAATTCAATGATTTTTTGTTCCAGAAGCCCTTTGATGGATTTTTAAGAACAGAAATAATGTCATCCTTTTTATAATTTTTCAAAACCCATTTTATTTCTTTATCTCGGCCATGATTTAAAACATTTTCAATAATTAATCTTTTATCTCTTTTGAAAGAAATTCTGTCAATATCATAACCTGAAAGTACACCTTTTAATTTATTTTTAATTTTTGTTTCGTTTATTAAATGTTTTTTCATAATTCTTTTACTATTTCAAGAAGACCAAAGCCTTGTCCTGTCCTCACTCCAAAGCCATAGTCATACAAAAACTGTAAAACTTCAATATCTCCTTCTAAAATAAATATCCCTCTAAAACCTCTTACAAATCCATTATAATGTGGAACAATTGTCTCATTAATTGAATTTTCGTAATTGTCAGAAAATAAAAATTTAAGATTTATTTTCCTATCAATCCCCTCTATAAATTTTATCCTTTCCTCTGTTCTTTTTCTCAAAATTTCATTGAATTTTTCCATATTTTCTCTTTCTGGAATTATATACCATTCTTTAAAATTTTTCGCAGAACTTTCAGGATTTGAAAGAACTGAAATCCCGATAGTTTTAAGAAGAATCCTTCCACTATTTATTTTTTTATTTGGCAAAAGTTTAATATCTCTCAAATAAAATTTTTCATTTTTTATTTCTATAAAGTCTTCTTTTTTCTTTTTTAAAATTATTAGCCCATTCCAAAAATTTGAAATTACTTTAAAATCCCCACTTGAAAAAATAAAGGAAATATCTTTTCCCACTTTTCCCTTTTCAAATTCTTTACCAAAAAATGGAGAAAAAACATATGGTTTTGCTTTTTTATTTTCAAATAAAATCCTATAAAAATTCTTATCTTCACTTTCAAAGGTCTTTTTTATAAACGAAATAAAAAAACTTCTAATATTTAGAGGAAGAGGGACTTCTTTTTCAGAAAGAAATTTTACTAAAAATCTCATTTTATTATATTTATTATATCACAAATTTCAAAAAAGTCAAATTTAATTTTTAAAACCTTTTTGATAAAGGAAATTTAATTATGAAATAAACTTAAAAAATGTTTTACAAACCAGTTAAATATAATGGCGAAATTATTAAATGACGATTTTTATAAATAAACCAGTTGATTATATTACTATCTATCCCGAAACAAATCGTGGCGTTCCAGAAAAAAACATAATAATCTTAAAAAATCCTCAAAAAATAAATTCAAAAGGAGCAAAATTGATTTAAGAGGAAAAGTTGAAATATTCTTCTGAAGAAATTATAAAATTTTTAAAGAAGAAATAAATTGACAACTCTTCTTTATATTAGTTCAACAAAAATCTGTAAAAAATAATTCAATTGTAGAAAAATATTGGCTTTTTACTGAAATGATAAAAAATTTTTTATTTTTGGTTGGAAATGAAAAAGATCAGGTGACAATATTTAAACAGATTATCTCATGAGAATTTTTACTTTTGCTCAATTAAGAAATCCTACTTAAAAATCTAAATTATGAAAAATTTGTTGATTTTCACAAAAATAAATTTTCTTTTGTCAACTTATAATCAAAAATACTTTAAGAAAATCAAACATTCAATAATTAAAAAAAATAAAATTGATGGAAAACAAATATTCTCAAAAAAATTTTATAAGACGCTCAAAAATGCCTGTTATAGGTAAAAAATTTTTGAATTATGAAATTACTCAGAATTGTTTTAAAATAAATATTATGAAATGGGTTAAATCCTTAATTTTAATTTTTTTAGTTTTTCGTCTATTTGTTTCTTCTGAAACAAAACTTGTAAACATAAAAGATTTCATTCCTGATATAGTTCTTGATATAAGATATGCAACAGAAAAAAATTTTACAAAAAAAGTTCTCTACCCGTTACCTGTTTGCTTTGTTGCTGAAGAAGTTGCTATCGCTTTAAGAAAGGTTAATAATGAATTAAAAAAATATGGATACAAACTCAAGATATTCGACGGATATAGACCATTATCTGTTCAAAAAATATTGTGGGAATTTTGCCCAAATCCTAAATTTATAGCCAATCCTGAAAAAAATCCTGTCCATTGTAAAGGTTATGCTGTTGATATTAGTTTAGTTGATTTGAATGGTAAAGATGTTTTAATGCCTACAGATTATGATGAATTTTCTAAAAAGGCATATTCAAATTACAACAATTTACCACCTCTTGCAATAAAACATCGCAAAATTCTCCATGAGGTAATGAAAAAATATGGTTTTATACCTGCAAAAACTGAATGGTGGCATTTTAATTATAAAAATTATAAAGACAAGCCAATTCTTGACATTCCCATTGAAAATCTTATCAACTTTTAGAATTAATCTCTCTGTATTGTTTTAAAGTAAGGATTTCTTGGCAAAATTATAAAAATTTAAAAAGTATAAAAGGTTTGTTTTAATTCTAAAGATTTAATCAGAATATTCAATTTCACTATCTGCTCAAATAAAAGAATTGAGTTTTTCTATTTTATTTTTAAATTTAATCTCCAAAACTGAAATATTTTTCTTTTAAAATTATGCATTACCCTTCCCATTTTTAATTTATAGGTTTTTTTTTGAGATTTTTCTTCTTTAAGTTTTATTTTGAAAATCTGGAAGAAATTTTAATCAATTTTAGTTCAAACTTTTATATTAAGACAATCTTTATAATCTATTAAATCGCCTTCTCCCACAATAACTATAGGATTTCTTAAAGTTAGCAAAAAATTGGCTTACTTTTTATAAAAATAAAATACGTTAAAAAATTTTGTAAGTTATTATTGGTTTTTCAAGAAATTGCGAGGGGAGGGATTTGAACCCTCACGGGTTTCCCCACTGGATCCTAAGTCCAGCGCGTCTTCCATTCCGCCACCCTCGCTTTTTTAAAATTATATTTTAGTTTATTCAAATAATCAATAAATTCTCAAATAAAATTCTAATTTTTTAACAGAAAAGATGTTATTCTGAATTTTTGAGTTTTATATTGGAATTAAGTATTGTTATAGTGGCTTGCTTTAACAAGAAATGCAAATATTTTAGGTAAAAATGAAAATAAAAAAACAAAGCAGTTAATAGAATAAAGGAATAGAAAGAACATATGCAAAACAAATACTTGTATCTTAGTTTCTAAAACTGCTTTTTTGAATTTTTATAACTTTAATATGGATTTTTTTCCCATTCAGCCAATATATTCTAACTTTAATATATTTCATTTCTATTAACACTGTGAAAAAACATAATCCATTTATCACCTTTTAAATTGGTGGATCACGAATTTTTATTTTTTTCTTACATCACAGAAGAATATTAAGTGTTAAAATTATTTTTGAATAATTAAATTTTATTAAAATTTTTTGTTGTTCCAAAAACAATTTTGTCCATGTAAAACTTATAATGACATAAATAATGTAAGTAATATGTATCTCTTATCTTATTTATTCTTGGATCTTTTATTCCTTCAACTTCTGGCCAATTCTTACCTTCGGGTTTAAAAATTGGTTTTGGTCTTCTATAAATAATATTAAATCCATCTCCTAAAATTGAAAGACCAACTTCTTGAAACAGACCATCTTGGAACACTTTCCATCATTTTTTACCGCCCACTCTGTAAGGTATATAAACCCTGTTATGTAAATTTCTACTTCTGCCTTTAAAACTTGTGTGCATCCCCAATCATTATTTTCATTTACACTAAAACTCTAAAAAATATCTATCTTTCACAAAATAACTATTTCCAGGAACAAGTGTAATATACTGTATATCTCCTTTAAACAATCTATTTCTCATAAGGTTAAAACCAATTTTTTTCCCTTCTGGATTTTCTATATTTATAATATTAAATGGTATTTTTATTTCAATTATAAAAAAATCCTTTTCCTTGTTAACCGCAAAATTAAATAAAGAAAATATTATTTGGTCTTTTTTACCATTCTTTTTAATTTCTTGATAATATCTACCGCCGGCATCTATTATACCATGAAAAAATCCGTCTTCTTTATATAGCTCAAGTAAAAATTCTATTCCATCATTTGACCATGGTTTTGAATTTTCAATATTTAAAATCTCTTTGTCTTTTTCTTCGCATAAAAATCCTATATAAAGATGCCTATTATCATAAAGTAAATAAGCTTCTGTTTTTTGATTTGCTTTTATCATAGGAAAATAAAGAAGAGAAAAATCGTCAAATTTTAAAGCATTTTTCCAATCAAATTCATCAAGTTTCCCATCAATTACAATTCCGTCTTTTACCTTAGGGACTTTAAAGTTTTTCCTTCCTTCTATTTTTTCTCCTAAGATAATTCCCTCTTTTATTTTTTCTTTCTGTATAGTAGTTGATGTTGCCAAAATTTCAATAGAGAGTTTTCTATCAGGACATATAATTTGCATTAAAGGAGATAGCCAAATTTTACCATCCCAGTTTTCAGGAGCTCCCAGTTGTTTTAAATCAATCCACATTATTTCTTCTTCAATATCATCTCTTATTACAAAATCTGAAAGAGAGAAATATTCATCCGGATTTTTTTTACATCCGTATATAGTAGGTGCGTATGAGTATCTTTCTTTTTTTATAATTCCAAGGCCTACTGCAGATCTTTTTACATATCCATCCTTTGTATGAAAATCAAGCATAAATCCTATAAAATAATTAGGGTCACTCCATCTTGGAGAATGTTTTTTATAATATACTTGATATCTGTTGAAAAATTGGAAATTACCTTTTATCTTAATTTTTAAATACCTTTCTACTTTCATTTCAAACCCAGCAGCTATTAGATTCCAATGGCTTTCATACATCGGGAGAGAATAAATAGTAATTATTAATTTATCAGGATCAACTTTGTATCCACCTGCTCCCTTAGAAAATTCCCATCCATAAGAATAAATTTCAATATTTCCCTTCCTTATATTAACTTCTTTTATTCCAAATTCTGTCGACAAAGGAAGTAAGGTAGGTGGAAGATAAATCTTTGACTTTCCTTCAGGAAATTCTATATTAACAGTTTTTTTAATTTTACCTGTTGTATCTGAAATAATTAAATTATAAATTCCTTTTTCTATCTGTTGAGGTATATAAATACTTTTTTCAAAATTCAATTTATCTACAAAGCAATTTTCTACATAATATATTTTATTTTCTTTTTCAAATTGTAAAACAAATGTTTTGTCCATCCATTCAGGTGTAAATTTTATTTTGATAATCATATTTGTACCAGGGATTGGATTTGTATAACTTATTTCAGGTAAACTTAAAATTTCTTGCTTTTCTTTTTCTAACTCACAAATAATATTCCATTCACCCCTTTCAACAGGAAAAACAATGAACCTTATATTTTCTATTATATTAAGTTTTGGGATTATTTTTTCTTTTCCAATATAAACATTTTTAACATTCATATTGTCAGGTAATAAGCATCCTATTTCAACTTTTCCTCTATCTGATTTCACTTTAATTTTTATCTGGTTTTCATCCATTTCACCTTCTACTTTCACATTACGAATTTCAGGTAGCCAAAGTTGGGTTGGTAGGTTATCTATACTGTAAATAAAAACAGGTGATTGAGTTATTATCCATAGAGTTCCTTCTTCTGGATTTAACTTTATATTTTTTTCTAACCTTTCTTTCCAAAAGTCATTACTTAAAAAAACAGGTGTTATAACTCTATCAAATATCCATCCCGTATTTTTATATATATCCTCAAGTTCAATTTCACCAAATCTTCCATTCCAGTTTTTCGCATTATTTATCCGAAACAACCAGGAATAAACTTTTTTATTTTTATCAATAATTCCAAGAGGTTCTAAATCAACTTCTATTTTTGCTTCTATCGGTTTTTCATAATGAGATTTTAAAAATATCACTCCACATGAATTTTTTTTAAAAGTATATCCTTCTATATTTGTATTTTTATCAAATCTCCAGTTAGGCTTGAGATTTGCTTCAGCAATTTCCAAAGGTCTAATCTCCCAACCGGCAGAGACATATGCAACATCTTTTGGTGAAATTATTCTTGAATTAAAACATGGAATTACTCCTGCCCCTACTATATAATCTTCAAAATATCCTTCTGTACTCGGGGTCCAGTAAATAAAGCATGGATAATGTAAAGGATCTTTATACTGAAAAAGTTTGAATTTCCATATCCAATTTGCTCCAGGTCGCCAGTTTTTTTGCAAAATACCTCCAAATGATTCATAATAACCCAAATCACATAAAGGATTTTCTGGATGATTAAAAAAAACTATTTTATTAGGATCGTCTTTTTGTAAAGCATTCCTCAAATCAAGATAAAGTTTATGCCATCCAGAATGATCATCAAGTCGCATATTTTCCCAATCAATAATTTCAAACGCTCCTCCTCCATCAAGATACCAAATATCAAGATTGTAATAATTAATCATTTTATAAATTCTGACAAACATTTCCTTCCTTGAATCTTCATTGGATGCCATTCTATAATAATTTTCAAGAACACCCGTGAAGAAATTTAAATCTGTCCCGCTTTCACTTTTTGTGATATACCATTCTGGATGTTCTCTGAAAGGTTTAGAATAAGGATTATCACTCCACAACCAAGTATATATTCCAATTTTTATTCTACCTTTACCAATTTCTTTTAATTTTTCTATTTCTTTTTTTAATTCTTCTGCTTTTTGAACTCCTCCAAATAAATTTCTAATTTCTCCCTCAACAGGCAATTCTCCCCATGTAAAATTTAGATCATATAATGCTGGAAAAACAATAAAACCTTCTCTTAATAATGAAAGATATCTTTGTAAAATTCTTTCTTTGGCGCTTCTCCACAAACCCTCCCATCCAAAATCTCCTTGACACTTTATATCTTTCAACCATTTAGGCCTTTTTATTTCACTTCTAAATTTTTTAACTTCCGGTAAATTTAAATAACTATCATATGCATTTAAAATAGTGCCATTTAAAATAGATAGATGTGTTTCAAGTGAATGAATATCTTCTTTTTTGTTCATTAAAAATGTTGAATCTCCAACTCTCCATCCTGTTGATGTAAAAACTACAGAGTATTTTTCAAGACAACCGAGTCCACCAGTAGAATAACTTAAAGGAACATAATTTTCATCTTTTTTATATCTGTAATAAAATAAAACTTGATTTTCTTTAAAATTCTCAAAACTTAAGCATGGAACATATTCAGCAGGAAAATCAATTATAATTTCATCTGCAAATTTTCTTTCAAGTTTATGCCCGCCTCCCCAACTCTCATAAACTCCATTTTGTCTGTATTCTTTTGATAAAACAACTTCTGTAATATTATAAATAACATACTTCTTCTCTATCAAATTTTTAAAATTTAGTTTTTGTTCTAGGCGATCATCTTTTAAAATATATTCTTTTTCAATTTCTACATAAGGTATTTCACTATTTTTAACCTTAAATCCTACACAGTTATCTTTTACATCAATAATTTCTATTACTTTATCTTTATATCCATCACTTTTATATCTTATATTTCTTTCTGCTATTATATAAGAATTAAAAAATCTTTCAACAATTTTATGTCCATTTTTAAAAATTCCACCTATTACCCCTGTATTCTTGTCTATCCAAACTTCTAAATCTTTTTCCTTTAACATCCAATAATTTTCTTTATTTAATTCAGGTATAGATGGTCCTAACGAATATTTCTTTAATACAAATTTTTTCATATCTTCTTCACTCGCAATTTTACCATAAAAAGAAATCTCTCCAATATAAATAGGGAAATCACTTCTTAATCTATCAAATTTTAATCTTATATATTTACCAACTATTTCAGAATTTATTTTTTCTATTATTTGATATGTTTCTTGGCTTTCAGAACTTTCATTTATTATGTTTTCTACTTGTTCCCACCTTTCACCATCAAAACTACTAAATATTATTACATTTGAAATATTATGAGAAGGAACTGCTATTGCTTCAATTTTAATTCTTTCAATTTTATATATTCCTCCTAAATCAAACAAAATATCAGGATTTTCAGAATATGCAGGACACACTATTTGGTTTTCTTTGTCAAGTTTTTCATCTATTAATAGTTTACAATTTACATCCTTTTCAGGAATCTGGGAAAGATATTTGTATTCTTTTATAATTATTTTATTTGAACTTTCTTTTTTCTCCTTCAATTCAAGTCCATCTATCATTATAAATTTTCCTGGTTCGTTCATTATAGAATAAGGATACCAAACAAATGATATTGCTTTTTCAAATTGAACTTCTCTGTTACCAGCACCTTTCCACCTTGCTGTATCAAATGGTATATAAATTTTTGTCCATTCGCCATCTCCTGAGTTAAAATCAGTATAAATAAACCAATCTTTATAATTAATACGAAAAACACAATTTGCATTCTTTTTTGGATAGTACCCTTGTTTTATATAAAAAACTATCCCTTCATATTCTTTTAAATCAACTGGTTCTGATAAATTTAAACTGATTCCCTGATAGGCTCCCTTATCTATTGCTTCTGCTTTAATTGAATTTTTACCAACTACACAATCATAAGAAATACTGACTTTGGGAGGAACTATTGCTTGTCCTTTTTCTCCTTTCCAGTATTTAATCTCATCCTGTTCAATATCAGTAAAAATCTCCCCTGAAAATAAATTTAAACTAAATAAAAATACAAATGCAATCCATTTTTTCATCTTTCCTCCTTTATTTATTTTTCTATTTATTGCTCAATATAATTGGGATAAGCAATTTTTACAGGGACTAAACCATCTGGTGGATATAAACTTCTGTAATAATCTGCTGTTCTTTTATCATACCATGCAGTTATTTTATAATCTTTGTTAACTGATTCAACATGTCCATCTAAAAATAAAAAATTTGCTCTTTTGTTATGTCTAAAATGAATTTTAGGATTTTCAGTATATGATCTAAATTTTAATACATAATGGTATTGGACAGGACCATTTATACCAAAATGATCTTTGACCCAACTTGGGGGTGAAACATTAATACTATCGACAAGTAATTCTGATTTATGAGGCATATAAGCCCACCTAATATTTATATAATTAGAATACTGATAACCAGAACACATACCATAAGTTAAATATTTCATTTCCCATTCATAAGGACCTTTTCTTGTTCTATATGGTGGGAAAGATGGACATATATAACAATCCCAATTTTTAACATAACCAAAATAATACAATTTAGATGTCCATTCACGATAACCCCCTTCTACATAATTATTAGCACATAAGATCCAACCATTATAATCTTCTGCATACATTGACAAAGCCAATCCAAGTTGTTTTAAATTATTCATACAAAGTGCTTGACGAGCTCTTTCACGTGCCTTGCTTAAGGCTGGTAGCAACATCGCAGCCAAAATTGAGATTATTGCTACTACAACAAGAAGTTCTATTAGTGTAAAACCATTTCTTTTCATATTATTCACCCCCTTTCTTTAAAAATTAATTTTGATTTTAATTTTATCTGTATTAGAGTGCATCTTTTTTCTTTTATCATTTTATAAAGTGAATCAATCGCTGTTTCAGAAATCTCTTTAAGTGGTTGCTGTATCACTCCATAATAATTTTTATATCTACCAATAATATCTCCAAAATCATCATAAACAATAACATCTAATTTTTCTTTTAAATCACCTATAATCTCAAAAAGTCCTATTGTATTTGGTATATCTGCTCCAAATATTGCTGTGGGCAAATTCTTTTGGGAAAATATTTTTTTAATCTTTTTCTCAAAAGTTGGATCTTCTCTATTCTCCATAATAATAAAATTTTTATCTACTGGAATATTATTCTCCTTTAAAGCAAGTTTATATCCTTCCAATCTTAATTGTGGTATATTCTTATCTTGTGTAAATCCAATAAATAAAATTCTTCTGTGCCCTTTCTTAATTAAATAATTAACTGCTTCTTTTGTATCATTTACATTATCTGAATCAACATAATTTATTGGTTCTTCAAAAGTATTTCCTATAGTAATATAAGGAATATTGTTTTTTCTAAAACTTAAAAGTTCTTTTTTTGTCCTATTCCATGGAATGATTATTACAAGACCATCTATATTTGTGTGGTTTTTTAATAAATCAGAATAACGAAAATCAGGTGTATTTCTCTTATAAATTAATATATCTCCTTTCTCACTGATTTTTGGAAAAAAATAATTTAATATAATACCTTCATAATCAACTGGTTCAATTTTTTCTTGATAAAAAAATCTCTCATCTAACAGACCAATAATTCCTATTGAAATAGTTTTTTTACCTATTATTTCTATGCCTTTATTTGGAATGATTCTAACTACTCCCTTTTTCTCAAGTAATTTTATTGCCTTCCAAATTGTTCTTACGTTAGCATTGTATTCTTCGGAAAGTTTTCTTAAACTTGGTAATCTATAAAAATATTCATTTTCCTCTATTTTACGGTATATCTCTTCTGCTATGTCTTTATATTTTGGATGTAAAATCAGTCCCTTTTTTAATATTAATTTTTCCATTTTATATGCAACAGTATATACTACACATAATTAAAACTCATATAAAAAATTTTGTCAAGTTTTTTTTTAATTTTATTGAAAAATCAAAGGTTCAGGGAAATTTTAACTGCGTCTATTAAAAATTTTACTGGATAGATTTTTATATTTTTTACTGATACATCATTCTTATTTTTTTCAGGTATTATTGCTTTTTCTATTCCAAGCCGTTCACATTCTTTCAATCTTAAATTTATGTTTTCCACCCCCCTTATTTCTCCTGTAAGTCCTATTTCTCCAATGTAAACACATTTTTTCAATGGTAATAAATCTTTTAAAGAAGAAATACATGAAATTGCAACTGCTAAATCAGAACCAACTTCATTGATCTTTAATCCACCTCCTACATTTACATAAACATCATAAGTATTGAAATTAAATTTTAATTTTTTTTCAAGGACAGCAATTATTAAAGAAATTCTGTTATAATCAAGGCCAGAAACGGTTCTTTTAGGAATTCCATAATATGTTGGTGTAACAAGGCTTTCAATTTCAACAAGAATTGTTCTCGTCCCTTCAAGAGCAGGATAAATTGTAAGTCCTGTTGTTGATTTTTCTATATCCTGAATAAATATTTTTGAGGCATCTGGAATCTCTTTAAGTCCATCTTCTTCCATAGAGAATACACCAATTTCATTTGTTGAACCAAATCTATTTTTAAGACATCTTAAAATTCTTAAATTTGTCCTCAATTCACCTTCAAAATAAACTACAGCATCAACCATGTGCTCAAGAATTTTAGGGCCTGCAATAATTCCTTCTTTGGTTATATGGCCTACAAGAAAAGTTGAACAATTATTATTCTTTGTATATTTCATAAAAAATATTGCATTTTCTCTAATTTGAGTTACTGAACCTGGAATTGTTGGTATTTCTGGATTATAAACTGTCTGAATTGAATCAACAATTATAAATTGGGGATTTATTTTCTCAATAGCATTCTTTATTGAATTTATATCTGAACTTGTAAGTAAATAAATATTCTCCGAGTCAATACCAATTCTTTTACCTCTCATTTTAATTTGTGTCAAGGATTCTTCTCCACTTATATAAAGAACTTTATATTTATTTCTTGAGAGTTTCCCACTGACACTCAAAAGAAGTGTTGATTTTCCTATCCCTGGTTCACCAGCAATTAATATAAAACTCTTTTTAACAATACCACCTCCAAGAACTCTATCAAATTCTCCAATTCCTGTTTTTATTCTATCAATTTCTTCTGTTTCAATTTCAGAAAATTTAGTCGGTTCAACTATCTCTTTTACTGCACTTACAGGAACGGTGTAATACTCTTCAATAAAACTATTCCAACTTCCACAATTTGGGCATTTACCAAGTAATTTTATAGATTGATATCCACATTCAGAACAAACAAATATACTTTTTCCCTTTTTCATTTTCTTCTAAACAAAAGTTTCCATGGATTTTCTTTTATATCTTTAACAAATTCAAGAATTTCTTTATAGAGTTCATCTGTATATAAAAGTTTTCCAACTGTTGATTTTTCTGATTTTGCCAAATATATTAAAGAATTAAAACTATCAAGTGTTTTCCAAAATTTTTCTGAAGCCATTCCAATTTTTTCAGTTGTTTCTTTCAAAATCTTTATTTCTTCCTTAATATCATCTATAATCTCTTCTTCTTTCATAATTTTTGCAATTAAACCCTTATTTTCTATTTTTTCAAAAAATTCTTTTATTTCAACTGCTGTATTTTTAAATTCAATAACTGTATCCGAAAAATTTGCTATTGCTTTTTCTGTTTTATCTTTAATTTTAAGAAAATCTCTTATATCTTCCATTGTTCTGGTTATTTCCTTATTTCCGGTGTTTAAGAAAGTTTTCAAGGCAATTGTTGTTTCAGAAAATTCATCTATAAGATTATTTATTTTATCAAAAGAATTATTTATTTTGACAACTGCAATTTTTGAATCTGCTATAATCTGTTTTAAATCCTTTTGAAACTTTTCATCTCCTGTTATTTTACTTAAATCTGACAAGATTTTATTTAAATTAACAGCAATTTCTTCTCCTATATTTGCAATTCTTTCAAGAGACAGAGGATTTTCACCCTCAACAATTTCTCCTGCTTTTATAAAATTCTTCTCGTAAACAGGTATTATTTCAACATACTTTTCTCCAATTATTCCAAGTGTTCTTATTGTAATTCTACTGTGTCTTCCAAGTTTAACATTTGGATTAATTTTAAGTTTCACTAAAACTTTTGGTTGAACATCATATATTATCTCTATCTTTTTAACCTCTCCTACTCTAACCCCACTTACTCTAACAGGACTTCCTATTTCAAGACCACCAACATAATCAAAAAGAACTCCAATTTCATATCCTTTCACCTTACCAAATTTTGTTTGGGTAAAAATAAATCCAATTACTGCGAGTATAGCCAAGAAAACAAATATTCCAACTTTTATTTCAATTGAAAGTTTTTTTTCCATTTATTATCCTCCTATTTCAACATAACTTTTAATTAAAGGATGATTACTTTTCTTTTTTAACTCTTCATATGTCCCACTTTCAATTATTTTACCTTCATCTATTAAAATTAATCTTTTTCCAATTCTGCTTGCAAGTTTAACATCATGGGTTACAGTTATATCTGTTGTATTAAAATCATTATGAATATTTTTTATCAATTCTGTAAGGCTTTCACTTGTTATAGGATCTAATCCTGTTGTAGGTTCATCATAAAAAATAATTTCAGGATTTGAAATTAAAGCCCTTGCAATTGAAACTCTTTTTTTCATCCCCCCACTTAACTGTTCTGGCATCATATCTATCACACTCTCATCAAATCCAAGTTTTTTCAATATTGCAAGTGATAATTCCTTTATTTCTGATTGGGTTTTTTCAGAATGGTAAAGATAGTAAAAACCAACATTTTCCCATACCTTTAATGAATCAAATAAAGCAGAATTTTGAAAAACCATACCAATTTTTGATCTTATTTTTTTTATTTCTTCCTCTTCAAGTTTAAGTATATTTTGACCAAATATATATATTTCACCTTTAACAGGTTTTATAATACCAAGTATTGTCTTAATAAGAACTGTTTTTCCACATCCTGAGGGTCCAATAATTACTACTGATTCACCCTTTTTTATCTCAAAATTTATATCTTTCAAAATCTCCCTGTTCCCAAGTTTGACATACAAATTTTTAACCTCAATAATGTTCTCCATTTTTCAGATAAAATAAAAAAGCCCTGTTATAATAAGATTTGCAAGTATAATAAAGAAAAAAGAAGAAACTACAGCATAAGTAGATGCTCTTCCCACACCTTCTGCTCCTCCATAAGCATTAAGTCCTTGATAAGAAGAAACATTTATTATAATAATTGAAAAAACTAAAACTTTAAGAAGTCCTATAAGAAAATCTTTTATTCCAACATACTTAAAACTTTGATATAAAAAGACACCAGATGAAATACCAACTGTATATACGCCAACTAAATATCCTCCAAAGATTGAAATAAAAAAACTCAAAATAAAAAGAGAAGGTAAAGAAATTAAACCTGCTAAAACTCTTGGACTAACAAGGTATTCAACAGGATCAACTGCCATAACATATAAAGCATCTATCTGTTCTGTAATTTTCATAACACCTATTTCTGCAGCAATTGAAGCACCAACTCTACCAGCAACTATCAACGCAATTAAAACTGGTCCAAGTTCTCTTATCATTGAGATACTTACAAGTCCTCCAGAATACATTTCTGCTCCAAATTTCTTTAAGGCACTTGCAGTCTCCATAACAAGCACCATACCTGTAAATAAGGCAATTATTCCAACCAGAGGCATGGATTCTGAACCTATTTCTTTAATATATTTTAAAATGTCTTCTTTCTTTTTAAGTTTTATTGTTTTTTTAAGAGAGGTAATAATAAGAATTGATAGATTTCCAAGATAATTGACTAAAAAAATTATTTTTTCACCAATATACTCAAAAATTTTTTTCACATTTCCTCTCTGGGAGAATAATTTTCAAATCTTGTATATTCTTCCAAAAAAGTTAATATTTTTGTATCTGTTGGACCATTCCTCTGTTTTGCAATAATAACCTCTACTTTCCCTTTATTTTCTTCTGTTCTGTTATAGAATTCCTCTCTGTAAAGTAATAAAACAAGATCTGCATCTTGTTCAATTGACCCACTTTCTCTTAAATCTGCAAGTTGAGGTCTTTTATCTGCTCTCTGCTCTGCCGCTCTACTCAATTGAGAAACAGCAATAACAGGAATATTCAATTCTTTTGCCAATGATTTCAATGCTGCAGAGATTTCACTTATTTCCTGTTGCCTATTTTCTGCTTTTCCACTTCCTCTCATAAGTTGTAAATAATCAATAATTATCAATTGAATATTTTCTTTGGCTTTTAGTCTTCTTGCTCTTGCTTTTAATTCAAAAACATTTAAAGATGGGGTATCATCTATAAAGATTGGCATCTCTTCAAGTCTTGCTGCAGCACGTAAAAGTTCTCCTATTTCTTTATCACTTAAAACTCCTTGTCTTAATTTTGTGCTATTAACTTTTGCTTCACAACACAACATTCTTTGAACTATTTGTTCTTTACTCATTTCAAGGGAAAAAAATAAAACAGGAACTTTTTCAAAGCCACTATTTAGATTTAAGGCAATATTGCAAGCAAAAGCAGTCTTTCCCATAGAAGGTCTTGATGCAATTATAATAAAATCACCAGGATGAAAACCTGTCGTTATTCTATCAAGATCAATAAATCCTGTTTGTAATCCTGTGACATATCCTTTTTTTTGTCTTATATTCTCTATATTTTCAATTGCTTGCTCAACAAGAACTCTCAATGGATACGCTTCTTTCTCAACTTTATTCTGACTTACTTCAAAAATCAAAGACTCTGCTTTGTCAAGAAGGGATTCCACATCATCCTGTTGGTTATAAGCTTCAGTTATAATTTTTGTTGCATTTGAAATTAAAGCCCTCAATATATATTTATCTCTCACAATTTTCATATATTCATCAACATATGCAGATGTAGGAACACTTTCAACAAGTCCAGATAGATATTGAGGCCCTCCTACCTCTTCAAGAATATTTTCCGCTTTTAGTGATTCTGTAAGAGTTATAAGATCGCACGGTTGTCCATTTTCAAAAAGTTTTGCAATTGTGGAAAAAATTTTTTGATGGACTTCACTGTAAAAAAAATCTTTTTTAAAATTTTCAAGAACTTTAATTTTTGCTTCTTCATCAATAAGCATACAACCAAGAAGAGCCCTTTCTGCTTCTATACTTTGAGGTGGAATTTTGTCAACTGGAAATTCAATTTTTTTTCTCGGCATCTTATTTTCCCCTAACAACCCATACTTTTATTTCTCCTTCAAGGCCTTCAGGGAATTTGATAGGTAGTTTATAAATACCAAGTTTTTTTATTGGTTCTTCGAGAAGTATTTGATGTTTATCTATTTCTATATTGAATTGTTTTTTTATTTCTTCTGCTATCTCCTCATTTGTTATTGCACCAAAAAGTTTTTCATCCCTTCCTGCTTTTGCTTCTATAGTAACAGATTTTTCTTTTAGGATATTTATAATTTTTTTCGCTTCTTCTATTATTTTTTTTCTTTTTAATTCCTGCGCTTTTTTTCTTTCCTCAAACACTTTTAAATTTTCCTCTGTCGCTTCAATTGCATATCCATAAGGTATGAGATAGTTTCTTGCAAAACCATCTTTAACCTCTTTAATCTCTCCACATTTTCCTTTATCTTTATAATCTTTTATAAAAAGAACTTTCATAGTTTAATCTCCTTAAATCTTAACAAATGGTAAAAGTCCAACAAATCTTGCCCTTTTAATGGCTTTAGCAAGAACCCTTTGATGTTTTGAACAAGTTCCTGTTTGCTTTGCTGATATTATTTTCCCTCTGGGTGTAATATATCTCCTTATTCTTCCAATATCCTTGTAATCAATCTCATCAATTTTATCCTGACAGAACTTACAAACCTTCTGTTTCTTCGCCATTTTCCATTTCCTCCTTTTCTTCAATAATTTCTATTGGTGAAGGTTTTTCAAGAAATTGAAACCTCTCAACTCTTATTTCTATAACTGATTTTTTTTCACTATCTTCAGTTTCCCATGTTCTATATTGAAGTCTTCCTTCAACAAATATTAAGTTCCCCTTTTTTAAATATTCAGCACATATTTCTGCCTGTCTTCCCCATACAACCATATTCAAATAACAGGTCTCTTCTTTTTTTTCTCCTTTTGATATATATTCTCTATTAACTGCAAAACCAAAAGTAGCAACTGCCTTCCCACTTGGTGTATATCTCAATTCAGGGTCTCTTGTTAATCTTCCTATAAGAAAAACTTTATTCAGAAACGGACCCGGCACTTACCTCCTCCTCAAATTTTAACCTTTTTCTCTGTAGAATAAGATATCTCAAAATATTTTCTCTGCGATAAAAATGAGATTCTATCTTTGAAATATTTTCTGGCAAAGATCTTATATAAAAAAGGTAATAAATTGCTTCTTCTTTTTTCTTTATTGGATAAGCAAGGGTTTTCCTTCCCCAGTTTTCTTTTTTGACAATTTCACCACCTTCTTTTAAAATACTTCTCTCTATAAAATCAATCTCTTTGTTAAAATCCTCTTCTGACAAATCTGCTCTTATCAAAAAACATATTTCATAATTTCTTACCATAATTATTCCTCCTTATTACTTTTAATTATATTCAGAAAATCCAAAAAGTCAATTGATGTTTTAAATATGTATCTCTATAATGTCTTTATCTTGAAGGATATAATCTCTACCAGCAATTATAGGTTTGTCACTTCCATCTCTCCATAATCTAGCATATTTAAAATTTTTTACAAATTCTTTATGGATAATTTCAGCAAGTTCAATTACAGTTGTGTTTTTTCTTAAAGTATATGGGCTTTCAAAATCGGGTGGCTTACCTGGTATTTTCGTATAAACTCTTATAATCTCAAGGGATTTAAACATTTTTTCTTTTAAAATATCAAGATTAATTCCCTCTCTGGCTGAAATTTCAACAAATTCAGGAATTTTACTTCCATAAAACTCACAAAAGATTTCTTTAATATCTTTCGCAGATGGAATATCAATTTTATTTCCTACCCATATTATATTTTTTGTAAAGACAAATTCATTTTCTATTTTTATTTTAAATTTTTCAAGAACTTTGATTGAATCTTCTAATTCTTCAAGAAGGAAATCACTTGAAATATCAAAAAGAAAAATAAGAGAATCTGCCTTCCTCAATATATCACCAACCCAGTTTTCAGTAAATTCTGTTGATAAAGAAGGTGTATCAATAAGTTGAATTTTAATATCTTCGTAATCCATCATCCCTGGGATAGGAATTTTTGTTGTAAATGGATAATCTCCAATTTCCGGTGTCGCTTTTGTAAGTTTTGACAATAATGTAGATTTACCCGAATTTGGTGGACCACATATACCAATTTGTCCTGCCCCTTCTTTTTGTATAATTGGAACAGGAGATTTTTTCTTTGTTTTCGTCTGTTCTTCTAACATTTTTCTATATTTAGAAATTTTACTTTTTAATAATGCCTGTAATTTTTCACTTGATTTATGTTTTGGCATTATGGCAAGCATCTCCTCAAGAATATTAATTTTTTCTTCAATAGTTTTTGCTTTTTTCAATTCTGCCTCTTTTTCGTGATACTGGGGAGGTAAATTTACAACCATTTTTCTATTCTTCAATCAAACTTTTTATAACAGGCAACAATTTTGAGATATTATAAGGTTTTGTTACATAATAATCTGCTCCAAAGTCATATCCTTTTATCTTATCTTTATCTTCTGTCTTTCCTGTCAACATCATAACAGGAACTCTTCTACTGATAGGACCCTTCTTTATCCTTCTCAAAACTTCCCATCCATCAATACCAGGCAACATTATATCAAGTATAACCAAATCGGGTCTATCTTCCCTAAAAATTCTTAACCCTTCCTCTCCTGTTGGTGCCTCATAAACAATATAACCTTGCTTTTTCAATTCTCTGGTCAATATTATTCTTTCTTCTGGGTCATCCTCAATTATAAGTATTTTTTTAGGTTCCATTTATAAATAATTTTACCATTTTTTCCTTTTATGTCTACAATTTTAATTATGGCAAAATATTTATAGAATTTTATTTATTTCATCCCTATCAAATCTTGGAAAGGGAAACTTTTTGCCATTCTTTAAATAATAAACTCCTTTTTCTTCAATAACTTCACCTATTATTTCACCTTTAATATTTTTTGATCTACAAAATTTAAAAAATTTTTTTTCATCTTTTTTATCTATAATTCCAATTATACAGCCGGAAGATATTATTCCGAGTGGATTCAATTTAAATATTTTACATAATTTCAACACTGGAGAATAAAAAATCAATTTTTTAATATCAATTAAAAGCCCTATATTTTTATTTTCTGATAGTTCATAAAGACCTGTTGATATTCCACCTTCAGTTGGATCATGCATACATTTTACCTTTAAATTTTCCCATAAAATAACACCTTCTCTGAAAACACTTATACCTGGATTTTTAATTGAATTTTTAATTCTATTTAGATAATTCTCTGAAAAATATTTTTTTAAATAAAGGTATTTTTCTCTTACCAATATTGAAGTTGCCTCTATTCCTATTTGTTTAACAAGGAAAACTCTATCTCCAATTTTTATCTCAGAAAATTCCAATTTTTTTATTCTTTCTCCAATAAGAAATCCAATCGCAAAAGGGTTTTTTATTCCTGATATAATTTCAGTATGGCCTCCAATCCATTTTATATTGAATTTTTTACATTCATTACTTATCTGTAAAAAAACATCTTCAATCTCATAAAATTTAGTATTTTCTGGAAATAAAAGTGTACAGAGAAAATAGGTTGGTACTCCACCCATAACAACAATATCATTTACGTTAATATTAACAAGATAAAAACCAATATCTTTTGAAGTGAGAGTTATTGGATCAGTTTTTGAAAAAATTGTTTTTGTCTTAGTTTTAAAAATTGCACAATCAGTTCCTATTTTTGACCCAAAAATAACATTCTTATCCTTATCTGTATATTTTTCAAGAAGATAAGTTAAAAATCTATTTGGAAGTTTGCCAGGTTTAAAACTTTTTAAACCAATTAAAAATTCTATATCCTCTATCCTGTCAAAAAGAAAATCACTTCCTTCTTTATAAAATAATTCATCTTTAATATATGAACTTCTAATTCCTACACTTTTAATCCCTATTTTCTTTCCACATCTTATATCAAAAGGATGGTCTCCAACAATAATTACCTCATTTTTCTTTAATTTAAGTAATTTCAAGCATTTCTTTATATGATATACGTCTGGTTTTACTTTTTTAACATCATCCCTTGTTAGGAGAACATCATAATGGATTGAAAATTTCCTTATAACATTTTCTACTGATTCTCTACAATTCCTTGTAATTATTCCAATTTTGATATTGTTTTTCTTCAGGTTTTTAAGTGTTTTTAAAACATGATATTTTGGATAAGTTCTTTTACTTGCTTTTATTTCTTCTTCTTTCAAAATTCTATGTCCAAGAAAGAAAAATATTTTCCCTTTTTTACCATTTTTTCTTTTTATATAGTCAAGCAACTCAAGTATAGGAAGATTTTCTTTAAATTTTAAATTTCTCTTTTTGGCTTCTTTTAAAATCTTTTCTTTAATTTTTTTAAAAGGAATTGAAAGATTTACAAGTGTGCCATCAAAATCAAAAATAACTCCTTTTATCTGCAATCTTCCTCCTTATAATTCTTTAATTAAATTTTCTATCCCTTTTTTAATACTTGGGATTGGATTTTCTGGTTCTCCTTCATACTCAATTATAAGTGGACCTGAAAAATTTATTTCCTTCAATTTATTCACGAGTTTTTTTAAATCAATGTTACCCTCTCCTAAAATAACATCAACAGGTTTTCTATTTTTTTCAAAAATGAAATCTTTTAAATGTAAAGAATAAAGCCTATCCTTAAAAGTCTCTATCATTTTGATTGGTTCTATATTGGAATCAAGAGACCAGGCAGTATCAAGACATAAACCAATTCTATCTGAGGTATTTTTAAAAACATATTCAAGTGTTTGAATATTACCAAGCCAGTGCCATCCTCCATGATTATGAATTGCAATTTTTACATCATACTCTTCAGCAAGTTTTTCAGCAATTTTAAAACAATCAAAAATTTTATTTATATCAAAATCAGCACTTATAAATTTTGCTCCACATATTTTAACAAATTCAAAATATTTCCTTTCATTTTTTTCATTACTTGAAAAATATTGGACTCCTATTGAGAAAATTTTAACTCCTTCATTTTCATAAATTGAAATAACTTCTTTAAATTTATTAACATCAAGAAAATCAACATGAACTCCACACAATTCAATCTTATTTAAACCTAATTCTTTAACCATTTTTGCAACATCCCTATTATCTTTAAAATTTCTGAAACAATAACTTTGTACACCAATATTTTCCTTTAAATCATTCATATCTCCCCTCCTTTTGCAATTTTCCCTTTATATTTTCAATTTCCTTTTTTTCTTTTATTTCCAGTTTATCCTCAAAAATCTCACATTCTAAAACTTCCTCAAAACCATTTTTTAAGAATTTAATTAATTCTTCTTCATCAAAATTACCAACCAATTCTTTCAAACAACCTATTCCATTAAAATTAACTTTTTTAAAGAAAATATTTTCCCACAAATCTTTTCTTATATCAATTAAAATAGAACCATGCTGCAAAAAAGAAAAACTATTTCTTCTCTGAGCAGAACCAACAATTTTTTTATTTTCAAAAACTATATCATGTCTTGAAAATAGGGAAAAACAGGGAATATCAGTGAAAGAAGGTTCTTTATTATCAGAAACACCTCTTATTTTAAGTTTAAGACCTAATTTTTCAAGCCCTTTTATTATGCTTTCAGCAATTTTAATATAAGAAATATAGGGAGAAAGGAAAAATTTATTATGTTTTATATTTGAAGAGAAAGAATAAGTAATTTCAATGTCATGGAATATTGCACTTCCACCAGTTGGTCTCATTACCATTGGAATATTATTTTTATTGCAAAATTCAACATTTATTAATCTTTCTATTCTTTGATTATAACCAAAAGAAACACTACTTGGATTCCACTTATAAAACCTCAAAACTGGAAAAAACTTCCAGTCAGTATTTTTTTTCCAGAAATAAAAATCAAATGCCATATTCCAATATGGCTCATAATTCTTATCCAAAATCAGCCTAACTTTCATTCTATTTTAAACTTTTTATAAATTCATCTACATCTATTGCTGGATAAGTTGTTATTTTCACACTTCCTCTTTGAGATATTTCAAGAGAAATTTTTGCTGCTGTTTTTTCATCAGGAGCAGAAATTATTGTTATGAAATCAAATGGGCCAAGAATTGCATATTGACACAAAATTTTTCCTCCCATTTTCTCAACTTCTTCATTAACTTCCTTTATCCTTTCTGGTTTTGTTTTTATTGTTCTTGCTCCCTGACTTGTTAATGAACTTATCATAACAAAAGTTTTCATATTATCACCCCCTTTTTAATTTATTTCTTGCCCCTGGCCCGACTTGAACGGGCGACACGCGGTTTAGGAAACCGCTGCTCTATCCTTCCTGAGCTACAGGGGCTTTATAAATAATATTAAAGCAGTTTAAAATTTTTTTCAATTTTTATTTTTAAAAGGCGGGAAAGGGGGGGCATAATAAATTGCCCCCCTTTAATTATCTTAAAACCTAAACCCTAAACCTATCATAAATGAAATTGAATTCTGTTCATCTGCTCTCAAATAGTTAAGTTCATAATTGATAAAGGCATTTCCACTTAAAAGTTGTTTTGCTCCGATTTGGGCTCCATAGGCAAAAGAAGTTCCATCGCCAAATTCTGCACCCAAAGAGACACCAAAATAAGGCATGACAGATCCTTCAGAAGTAGAATAAAAATTTGGCCTTACAAGAACTTTCATTTTATCTCCAAGAGTATTCCAATTCCCTAAAACTCCCAATTCCATCTGAAATTGCTCTGTGAAAAAATATCCAAAGGTTATTCCTACTGAACCATCCCATTCATTTGTTTCATTAAATAAATATCCGTAACCGAGAGATATACAGAAGGTTGTATTATTTTGTTTTTCCTCTGCAGAAGTTACTGATATAAATCCAAAGAGTAAACCTATTGTTAATAATCCCAAAATGACTCTCTTCATTATTTATCACCTCCTTTCTAAAATTTTTAAAATTATAAAAAGGTACTTTATTTTTGTCAAACTTTTCTCTTACTTTTATAGAATGTTACTTTCACCATAAACCGCATAATTATTTATTCTCGTAATTTTTCTTTCATCTACAAAATCAATTATCCTTTCTAAAAATTCTTTTTGGAGGATTTTCATAAATCATGGAAGTAAAATAAGAAATTTCAGATCTATCAAAACTCTTTATTTCTTCAATTTATAAATTGACAATTAAATTTTTAAGTGCATTTAAAATTAAAAATAGAACAACCATCAACTATTTGACATACATGAAATTCAGGAATTATTCCTGTTTTTTCTGTATAATTCTTTCTAACTTCTTTTATATACTTTTCAATAGAATCTTTATGAATTAGAGAAATTAAACATCCACCAAATCCACCACCTGTAATTCTACAACCTAAAACTCCATCTATTTTTAAAGATTCTTCTCTCATAATTTCTACCTCTTTACAACTCACCTCATATAAATCTCTTAAAGAAATGTGAGAGGCATTTAATAAATCCCCAAGTTTAACCACATCTCCTTTTAATAATGCTTCTTTTGCTTCTAAAACCCTTTGATTTTCTTCAACAACATGCTTTATTCTTTTTCTTATATTTTCAGGTAATTTATTTTTATATTTTTCAAATTCTCTTTTTTTTAAGTCAGAGATTGTCTCTATATCAATAAAATTTTTCAATATCCTCAGCCCTTCCTCACATTCTGCTCTTCTTTTGTTGTATTCTCCTGATGCTATTGAGTGTGAAACATTTGTGGAAGAAATCAAAAAATAAAATTCTCCTAAATTTACAGGAACATAATCAAATTCTAAATTTCTACAATTAAGAAGAATTGCTCTTTCTTTTTTAGCCATTGTAATTATAAACTGATCCATAATTCCACATCTCGCTCCAACAAATTCATTTTCTGCTTTTTGACACAGAATTGGTATTTTTTGTTTTTCAATTTTAAAATCAAAAATTTCATTTAAAGCAGTTAAAGTTATAACTTCAATTGCACCTGAAGAAGATAATCCACCGCCAATAGGAATATTGCTTTCATATATAAGATCAACTCCATCCACTTTATAGCCATATTCTTTTAAAACACTTATAACTCCAAGTGGATAATCAACCCATGTTTTTGTTACACGAATATCATCAAGATTGACTGAAATTGCATCTTTAAACTGTAAAGATATAAAATTAACTTTATTTGTATGATTTTTTCTTGCTCCAAGATAAATAAATCTATCTACTGCAAATGGCATTACATATCCACCATTATAATCTGTGTGTTCCCCAATTATATTCACTCTACCAGGAGCGATAAAAAATAGGGGCCTTTCTCCTTTTCCAAAAATCTTTTGTAGTTCCTTTTCAAGCAAATAAAAATTGGCACAATGAAATTGACCTATATCTCCTATGTCAAACCATGTATCTTCAAAAATAAAACCATAAACATCAATCTTTTTATGTAAAAATTGAATAAAAAGCCCTGCTTGGTCTGGATTTTTTCCTTCCTTTATGTATTCATTTATATATTTTTTAAGAAAACCTTTTGGAAAATAATATAAACATATTGCAGTTAAATTGGAAGTTGGATTTTGTGGTTTTTCTTCAAAGTATATAATTCTTTTTTCTTTATCAAGTAAAACTTGACTGTATTTTTTTATCAAATCTAAATTCTCTATTTTTTTAATTCCAACAGTTATACCATTCTTCTTACCATAACTAACAAAATCAAATAGATCAAACTCAAAAAGGTTGTCTCCTGCAATTATTAAAAATTCATCATCTTCAATATTTTCAATTGCAAATTTTATATCTCCTATTGCACCAAGTCTTTCTTTATCATTCCAAGTGCCATCATTTAAAACAACTATCTTTTCTTGTTTTTTAGCCCATAATCTAAAATCTTCATAAAATTTTGCATTTGAAATAATATAAATTTTATCCAGATTTGGAATTTTATTTAACTTTTCCACTATATGTTCAACCATAACTTTACCACCTATTTGAAGTAAGTTCTTTGATTTTGTAAGTGTAAGTGGGTACATCCTTGTGGCATAACCAGCACATAATATTAATGCCTTCATAAAATTCCTCCTCTCAATTTTCTTTATAATTTTTCCCCTGATAAATACTTTCTTTTTCCATTTTCAATTCAAGATGTTTTAACATTTTTTGTTTTTCAAGTAGCCAAATAGGAGCAACAAGGTATTCTCTCTTACAATCAGCAGTCAATCTCTGTATAACAGTTTCAGGATGTAAAAAAGAAATAAAATCTGCAAGGATTTCTATATATTCTTCCATATTTAAAAGTTTAACTTTACCATCATAATACATTTTTTCAAGTTCTGTATTTCTAAGAACATGTAAAGGATGAATTTTTATACCATCAAGTTTTAATCTTCCACACTCCTTTGCCGTTTCAATTATTTCCTCTTTATTCTCTCCAGGCAATCCTATTATTACATGAGCACATATTTTTATATTTCTTTTTCTTGTCATTTCAATACTTTTTAAAAAATCCATGTATGTATGATTTCTATTTATAAGTTTCAATGTCTTTTCGTGAATACTCTGTAATCCGTATTCAATCCATACTTCATAATTTATACTATAACTTTCAATAAGATCAAGTTTTTTTTCATCTATACAGTCAGGTCTTGTTCCTATGGAAATCCCAACAACCTCTTGGAATTTTTTGACAACATCAAATTTTTCTCTCAAAATTTCAACAGGTGCATAGGTATTAGTATATGGTTGAAAATAAACAATGAATTTTTCTGCTTTAAATCTTTTTTTTCCATGTTCAATTCCTTTTTTAATCTGTTCTTCCAGACTTTCTGAATATTTTAAAGATGGGCTAAAAGCATAATTGTTGCAATAAATACATCCTTTAAAACTTTTAGTGCCATCAAGATTGGGACAAGTAAAACCAGCATAAACAGGGATTTTATGAACTCTACAGTTAAATTTATTTTTTAAATATTCAGAAAACTTATAGTAAAGCCTCATTTTAAATTTTATTTTAAATCAAAGCCCCCAAAAAGCCAAAATTTTTGACAGACTAAAAAAGAAGAGTAAAATAAGAAAAGGGCTAAAAAGGAGAAATTATGTTCAAGAAGATTTTCTTGTTCCTTTTTATATTCTCTATTTTTGTTTTCTCAAAGGAGGGAAGAAAAGACAATTATGAAAAATTTTATGAGGAAATTAAAAAAATTTTTTCTTTAAATCCTGAAGAAGTAGTAAAAGGAATTTACAATATTGGTGAAAAAAAGATAGAAAAGGGTGTTCCTATATTACTAAAATTTTTAAATGATACATCAATAGTTTATCTTCAATATAATTCAGATGGAAAATGGACAAGGATTGATAAAGAAGCAGAAGAGGCAATCGTTAAAATTGGAGAAAAATCTCTTGGATATATTTATGATCTTCTAAATGAAAAATATCCTTATGTTGAAATTGATGAAAAAATAGAAATTAAAATAATTTCAATTGTCTCAAAGATTACAGGAAAAAATTTTGAAAATATTGAGGAATGTTTTGAGTATTTAGAGAAAATTAAATAAATATGGAACCAAAAGAAAGAGTTGAAAGAGTTTTAAAAAGAGAAAAAGTAGATAAAATACCTTTTACAATTTATGAAAACAAGTTGCCACAGTGTACAATTGAAAGAATTTTGAGAAATGATGGATTATGTATAGTCAAAAGAGTTTCTGTTTATAAAACTGTTTATCCAAATATTTCCTTTAAAACTATTACATACTGTGAAGAAGGAATTGAATATGTAAAAACAATAATTGAAACACCTTTGGGAGAACTTGAAACAACAAATAGAAAAACATCTGAGACAGGTGATTTTACAACTTGGAAGGTCTCACATATATTTAAGTCACCAGAAGATTATAAAAAAATAATTTTTATGATAAAAGATGCTAAATATTTACCATGTTATGAAGAATTTATTAAACTTGAAAAAGAATGTGGAAATGACGTTTTCCTGAGAGGAAATATTGCTCCTACCCCACTACATCAGATTATGGTTGATTTTATGGGTTTAGAAAAATTTTCTGAGGAATGGATAGAAAGAAGAGACGAAATTGAAAAATTATACAATGTGATGGTAGAAAAATTAAGAGAAATTTATCCAATTCTTGCTGAATCTCCTTGTTTTGCTTTTAATTTTGGTGGTAATGAAACTGGAGATGTAATGGGAAGAGAAAGGTTTGAAAAATATGTTATACCTCTTTATTATGAAGCAGGTGAGATATTACACAAAAAAGGAAAGGTTTTTGGTCCACATCTTGATGGAAATAACAAAATCTGGGCAGACTTAATTGCTAAAGCACCTATTGATTATATTGAAGCATTCTCTCCCTATCCTGATACAGATATGGAATTTGAAGAAGCATATAATCTATGGAAAGATAAAATTTTATGGATAAATTTTCCCTCTTCTTTACATTTATCTTCTGAAGAAAAAATTAAAGAAACAGTTGAGAAATTTATTAAAATTGCCAAGAAAGATTTAAGATTAATTATAGGTATCACAGAGGATATTCCAAGAGATAGATGGCAAAAAAATTTAATGTGTATTTCTGAAATTATTAATAAATTCCCACTACTTTAAATTTCAAAATTAAATGGTAAAATTATAAATAAATGTATAAAACTCTTGCAAGAAAATATAGGCCTCAAGTATTTGAAGAGGTTGTTGGTCAGGAAGAAATAGTTGAGACATTAAAGAAAGCAATAAGAATAAATAGAGTTACACATGCTTATCTTTTTTCTGGTCCAAGAGGAGTGGGAAAAACGACAATTGCAAGAATATTTGCAAAAGCGTTAAATTGTGCTAACGGTCCTATTGAAACTCCATGTAATAAATGTGATAGTTGTATAGAAATAACAAATGGCTCTTCTCTTGATGTTCTTGAAATTGATGGTGCTTCAAATAGAGGAATTGACGAAATAAGAAATTTGAGAGAGAATGTCAATTTACTTCCAGCCAAATCAAGATTTAAAATTTATATAATAGATGAAGTCCATATGTTAACCAATGAGGCATTTAATGCTTTATTGAAAACACTTGAAGAACCACCAGATTATATTAAATTCTTTTTTGCAACCACCGCACCAGAAAAAATTCCTCCAACAATTATTTCAAGGTGTCAAAGATTTAATCTTAAACCGCTAAAAAGAGAAGACGTGAAAAAGAAATTAATTGAAATTTGTGAGAAAGAAAATATTAAAATAGAAGAAAAAGCAATAGATGAAATATATGATTTTTGTGAGGGATCTCTAAGAGATGCAATAAGCCTGCTTGAGCAATTGATAATATTTTCTGATGAAAAAGTAAAATATGAAGATGTTAGAAATTTACTTGGTTTTCCAGAAACTAAAAAAATAGAAGAAATCTTAAAATACATACTTGATAAAAATTATATAAATTGTCTTGAAACATTCCATAATTTGATTTCTGATGGTAAAGATCCAGGTTTAATCCTTGAAAGTATGACAGGAAAAGTTAAAAATGTAGTTGAAGTTAGATTTGGTAAAGAATCTCCTGTTTTAGAAGAAAAAATTATTGAAGAATTTAAAAGAATTGAAATTGAGAAAATATTTGAAGGCATTAATTATATAATTGAATTTAAAGATAGGATAAGAAGAGACAGAGAACCACTTTTGATGTGTGAAATTTTATTACTTAAACTTTGTCAACTCTGGGGTCAGGAAAAGAGAAAAATAGAAGAAAAAGAAATAAAAGCAGAAACTATATTTGATATTAAATTTGATGAATCTGAAGAAAAAAAATATAAAGAGTTCAATTGGGATGAGATACTAAAAGAAATAAAAAAGATAAAACCAACTCTTGAAGCAGCGTTAAGAGAAGGGAAATTTGAAAAAATAGAAGGAAATTCTATTTATGTAGTATTTGATAGAAAATTTAACTTTCATAAATCTATGGTTGAAAAACACTCAAGTAAAATAGAAAAAATAATTTTTGACTATACTGGAAAAAAATATAAAATAATACCAGTTCTTGATGAAAATAAAAAATCAATTGTTGAAAATCCAGAAGTAAAAAAAATTATAGAATTTTTTAATGGAGACATTTTAAAAGTGGAGGAATAAAATGGGAATATTTGATAGTTTAAAGCAAATAGCACAACTAAAACAACAAGCATCACAGTTTCAGAAATTACTTGAATCAAAAATTGTTGACGTTTCTTCCCCAAATAACGAGATAAAGTTGAGAATAAATGGGAAGATGGAAATTTTAAATATAGAGATATCAGAAAGCATTCTTAAACCAGAAAATAAAAGTTATATTGAAAAATTGTTAAAAAAAACTTTCCAAACAGCCCAAAAAGAAATTGAAAAAATGATTAAGGAAGAGATAAAATCTGCGATAGGCCTTTTTCCATTTTAAAAATTATGGCTATCTATCCTGAAATAATTGAAAAATTGATAGAAAAACTGAAAAAATTACCTGGAATTGGTCCTAAAAGTGCAGAAAGAATTGTTTATTATTTGATACAGGCATCAGATATTGAAGTAATTTCACTTGGGGAAGCAATTATTTCCTTAAAAAGAGAAGTGAAACTCTGTCAAAAATGTTACAATTTTTCCATAAAAGAATTGTGCGACATATGTCTTGATAGCAAAAGAGAAAATATTATATGTGTAGTTGAAGAAGTTAAAGATTTAATTTCAATAGAAAAAACAAATTTCAAAGGTAAATATCATGTCTTATGGGGAAGAATATCAATGCTTGAAAATATAAAACCAGAAGATTTAAAAATCCCACAATTGATTGAGAGGGTTAAAAAAGAAAATGTAAAAGAAGTAATAATTGCTACAAATCCGACGCCAGAAGGAGAAAATACAGCAAATTACATTTCTGAAATGTTAAAAAAAATTGGGATCAAACACTCACGGCTTGCTATAGGAGTTCCACTGGGAAGCGAAATTGAATACATAGATATTCATACATTAAAAAAAGCAATAGAAGGGAGGAAGGAATTATAAAGTTTTTACAAAATTTGACATATATTCTTTTTTCATTTATGGGTAGATACTTTCCAGAAAAACTTTGTTATTTAATTGCTGATATTCTTACAGAGTTGAGATATATTTTTACACCACATTTGAAAAGAGTAATGAAAAAAAATCTTAAAATAATTTTAACTTATAAATATGGGGAAAATTTTAAAAAAGAGGATTTAAATAAATACCTGAAGGAAACCTATCATAATTTTGGTAGATATATGGTTGAATTTTTTACAATTCCAAAATTGAATTACAAGAAAGTTAAAAAAAATGTAAGAATTGAAAATATAGAATTATTAAATGAAGCCCTTTTGAAAAAAAAAGGAGTAATTGCCCTTACCGCCCATATTGGAAATTGGGAACTTGCTGGAGTTGTCACTTCAATTTTGGGATATAAAATTTGTGCAATTGCAATACCTTATTTAACCCCTAAAATAACAGAGATTTATAAAAAAATAAGAGAAAGTAAAGGAGTAGAAGTGATTCTCACAGGATCAAATCCAAAAGATTTTGTAAAATTTAAAAAAGAAAATAAAATTATGGCAATATTAGGTGATAGAGTTTTTACAGAAAAAGGAACTATAATAGATTTTATGGGTAGAAAAGCAATCTTTCCAAGGGGCCCTGCAACACTTGCTATTAAACTAAAAACAGAATTTATTGCTGGATTTCTTGTAAGGGAAAATAAAAACAATTACAGATTATTTTTTGAAAAAATTAATTATCCAGAACCTGACTGGGATGAAGAAAAAAAAATTGACTATCTTCTTAATCAAAGTGCCAAAATAATAGAAAGGGTTATATTACAATATCCAACTCAATGGTTAAATTTTCAGAATATATGGGTAAACAAGAATGAAGAAAAAATATAATTTTAAAGATGCAGTGAAAATTGTTGAAAAATTAAGAAAAAAATGTCCTTGGGATAGTAAACAAACAAATGAATCAATTTTAAAATATTTAAAAGAAGAGGTTAAGGAATTTATAAAAGAAGTTAAAGATAAAGATTATGAGGGGATGAAGGAAGAATTGGGAGATATTCTATTGCAGGTTTTATTTCATTCTCAAATAATGAGTGAAAAGAATATTTTTACAATTGATGATGTTATTGATAATTTATGTAAAAAGATGATAAGGAGACATCCACATGTTTTTGGAAATAAAAAATTAGAAAAAGATAAGGACATTGTTAAATCTTGGGAAGAAATAAAGAAAAAGGAAAAATATTTGAAAAATGAAATAATTTAAATCTTGCTTTAAAAGGAGAAATTTTATGAAAATCAAAAAAAATTTTTTTAATTTTTGGGTTTCACCTTTCATTTTTCTTCTATTTTTTAACTTTTTATCTGCAGGAGAAAAAGTAAATAGTTTTGATACTCTTTCAGAACAAATTTTAAATAATCTGGAAGAATTTTCAGGTAAATTTGGCAATAAGAGATTAACAGTTATTGTTCAATATTCCTCTCCAGATTTGATAAAAATCAGTAAAGAACTTGAAAATTTACTTATAAAAAAATTTCTCAAATCAGAAAAGTTTGAAATAGTTGATAGTTCATTCCTTGGTATAAAAAATATAACAGAGATAAATGTTGAAAATTCTAAAAAGTGGTTTGAAAATCTAAATCTTGGTTATATATTAATACTGAATATTTCAAAACCAAAAATTGAAGAATTACAAATAGACTGGAGAATTATTTACCTTAAAGATTTGACAATATTGACAAAAGATATATCACAAGTAAAATTTGCTTCTCCATTAGTAGATTTAAAGACTAAAATAGAAAATATTAAATCAAGCAATGTTGATAAAAAGAAAAAAGAAGAAGAAATTGTTAAAATAATTGCTGAATTCTGTAAACCAAACCCTGAAATTAAATATACATATACATATTTTCCTTGTAATTTGGCACTTGAATTGTGCAGAAGATTTAATTTAAAAGAAGGATTTTATAAAATATATTATGAGGATGAATTTGTTATTACAGTTGATAAAGAAGGAAATATTATTGAAAGTTATTATTTTGGCAAAAACCATCCTGTTAGAAAAGATATTGACCTTGAAGAATTTCTTAAAGAAAGAAGGTAATACTTAAAATTTTGTTGTTACTGTGTATCTAAGTATAGTTTCATCTTTTGCTTTAACTTTAACTGGAAACTTTACTGTATAAGCATCAATTTTTTCATAATTGTGAGTTTTTTCAATAATATCCCATGTTCCATATAATTTCTCAATAACTTCAACAATAATATCTGAATCTTTGAAATTTTTAATTTTTATCTCATAAGTATCCTTATAAAAATTGGCTGTAATTTTTTCATGTGATATTATTTTTCTCTCACCTTTAATATCAAAAGCATTGCCAAGAGATAATTTTACTTTTTCACCTGAAGGGACATGAGAAATTGTATCCTCGCCTATAAAGAAACTTCCTTCTTTTTCAGTTTTGAAAATTCTGATTTTTCCAGATGGTAATGGCTCTTTTTCATTTTTAAATTCTATTATAACTTCTACTTTTTCATTATATGGTAAATTTCTCCAGTTATCATAGTGATAGTAAGTTTGAATATTTCCTATATAAACATATTTTTTTTCAACTTTTATATCACTTTCACTGATAAACTTTATTTGTTTTACTTCACCTTCATTTATATCTGTTTTCCCTTTTAAGAGATATTTATAATATTCAAAAACTGGACTTTCCTCAAAAAACCCTTTACTTTCTTCTCTTACACCGACAGCACTTAAATCAAATTTTCTTAAAGATGTACTTCCTGTTATTTTTTTTACTTCGCCAGCAATAAGAACTAATGAAACATTTTTATAGTCCAATCCACTTTTATTTTCAATTGTTATTAAACCAGTCAATTGAAGTTTATTTTTTGCTTCATTAAATTCTCCAATGTAATCTGCTTTCCAGTTTATGTTAGAAGTTATATATTTAAGCAAAATTTTATAATAGCCTTTTTTCTCACTTTGAATAAGAAATTTAAGTTTTGGTTTTAAATCAATTGCTTCAATTTTTGGAAATCTGATTTCCTTTAAATCTTCTCTATTTAAAACCAAAATTTTATCTTTTGCTTCTATTGTTAGGTTTCTTCCATCATAAAATAAAAGATTTCCACTATAAACTTCTCCCATCTTACTTATTATTTCAATTTTCTCTCCAATATTTTTAGAAAATAATTTCTCTAAATTAAAAATATCTGAAACAAAAACTTGTTCTAAAATAATGAAATTTGAAGGAAAATCTAAAAAAGAAATTTGAATACTTGCTGGTTCAATAAATTTTGGTATATCTGAAAAGATAATCTCTGTTTTTCCAGATGGTACTTCAGTTTCTCTCATTTCCTCACAGACAGCAAAATTTTGATTATAAATTATCATCTTCACATCTTTTTTTTCTGACTTCAAGAGAGAAAAGAGAAATAGAAATAAAATGATTATTTTTTTCAAACTCCCTCCTTTTCAAATTTTTTCTTTCAAATTTGCCATTTCAATTGCTGAAAGTGCTGCCTGCCATCCTTTATTTCCTGCCTTTGTCCCTGCCCTTTCTATTGCTTGATCTACACTATCTGCAGTGATTATACCAAAAGTTACAGGCGTTTTTCCTGTATAATTTGCCTGAGATATACCTCTTGTTATTTGACTTGCCACATATTCAAAATGAGGTGTATCCCCTCTTATTACTGCTCCAAGACATATAATTGCATCATATTTATTACTTTCAGATAATTTACCAATCACATATACCATTTCAACTGCTCCAGGAACCCAAATAATTTCAACATTTTCTTCATCAGCATTATGCCTTTTTAAACAATCAAGTGCTCCTTCAAGAAGTCGTTTTGATATAAATTCATTAAATCTACTTACAATTATTCCAAATCTTTTACCTTTTGCATCAAGGTAACCTTCTATTATTTTCATCTTTATCCTCCTTTTTCAAGTTCATCACTATAATCACTTTTTTCTTTTATTTTTATCAAATGCCCAAGTTTTTCTTTCTTTGCTTTAAGATAATTTTCAATATATGGATTTGGCTCTATTTCAATAGGAACCCTTTCAACTATTTCAATTCCATAGCCCTCAAGTCCAACAATTTTTCTTGGATTATTTGTTAAAAGACGAATTCTTGTAAGTCCAAGGTCAACAAGAATCTGGGCTCCAATACCATAATCCCTTAAATCAGGTGGAAATCCAAGTTTTATATTTGCTTCAACAGTATCAATTTTTTCCTCATCTTGAAGTTTATAAGCCATTATTTTATTAGCAAGCCCAATCCCTCTTCCCTCCTGAGGCAAATAGACAAGAACACCTCTTTTTTCTTTTTCAATCATTTCAAGGGCTTTATGAAGTTGTTTGCCACAATCACATCTTTTTGAATGAAAAATATCTCCTGTTATACATTGTGAATGAACTCTTACAAGTACACTATCTTTTTCATCTTTAAGTTTAAGATCTCCTTTTACCAGTGCTATATGGTAATTTTTTTCTATTTTGTCTTTATAGAGTATCAACTTAAAATCACCAAATTCAGTAGGTAAAAATGTTTCAACAACTCTTTCAACAAGTTTTTCTCTTTTTCTTCTATATTCAATTAAATCCCTTATTGAAATAATTTTCAGATTGTGTTTTTCTGCAAATTTAATAAGATCTGGCAATCGCGCCATAGTTCCATCATCATTCATAATTTCACATATAACACCAGAAGGATAAAGGCCAGCAATTTTTGCTAAATCTACTGCTGCTTCAGTATGACCTGCTCTTATAAGAACTCCTCCTTCTTTTGCTCTTATTGGAAATACATGGCCTGGCTTTGCAAGATCATCTGGTTTTGTTTTTTCATCTATAAGAAGTTTTATTGTGAATGCTCTATCATAAGCAGAAATACCAGTTGTAACACCAAATTTGGCATCTACACTTACCATAAAATCAGTTTCGTGTAAGGCAGTATTATCAGAAACCATAGGCTGAAGTTTTAACTGTTTTATTCTTTCTGGAAGCAAAGCAACACATATAAGACCCCTTGCTTCTTTTGCCATAAAATTTATTATTTCTGGAGTAACTTTTTCAGAAGCAACAACAATATCCCCTTCATTTTCTCTATTTTCATCATCCACAACAATAACAGGTCTTCCCTTTTTAATATCTTCAATAACCTCTTCTACTGAACTAAAAATTTTGTTTTCCATAGATTTTTGTCTAAATTTTATTATACCATTTTAAAAAAAACCAAAAAATTTGACTTAAAAGAAAATTTGTAGTAATTTTTAAATTTAAGTAAAAATCGGATAAAAAATGATAAGTGAAAATATTGAAAAATTAATAGAACTTCAGAAAATTGATAATGAAATTTTTGAAAAATTAGAAGAAGTGAAATCTTTTGACAAAAAGGAAAAAGAACTAAACAAAAAAATTGCTGAAAAAGAAAAAGAAATAAAAGAAACAAAAAATGATCTAAAAAAAATTCAACTTGACAAAAAAGAAAAAGAACTTGAAATTAAAAGTTATGAAGAAACAGTAAAAGAATTAAATAAAAAACTTGACAATGTAAAAACAAATAAAGAGTATGAAGCACTTCTTATTGAAATAGCAAATACAAAAAAGAAAATATCAGAATTAGAGGACGAACTTTTGTTATTAATGGAAAAAGAAGATGATATTTTAAAAAAGGAAAAGATACTTGAAGAGGAACTAAAAAAAATTAAAGAAGAGATAACTAATAAAATTGAAGAAGAAAGGAAAAAAACAGAAGAATTAAAAAAAGAAATAGAATTAAAAGAAGCAGAAAGAAAAAAAATTGCTGAGGAAGCACCAGTGGAACTTTTTCAACTTTATGAAAAAATTAGAAAAACAAAAAAAGATAATAAAGCAATTGCCAAAGTTGAAGATGGAATTTGTGGGGGATGTCATATGTCTCTCCCTACCTATATAGTAGAAATGGTAAAAAAGAAAGAGAAAATAGTTCAGTGTGAAAATTGTAGTAGAATCTTATATTAATGGACAAAATTGAAGTTTATATAGATGGCTCATCAAAAGGAAATCCAGGGAAAAGTGCTTACGGGATTGTAATCTTTAAAAATGGGAAAATTTATAAAAAATTAGGAAATTACATAGGTATTACAACAAATAATGTCGCAGAATACCTTTCTTTAATTTTTGCTTTAATAGAATGTTTAGAATTTGCAAATGAAGAAATAGAAATAAAAAGTGATAGTCAACTTCTTGTAAAGCAAATAAACAAAGAATATAAAATTGCCGATCCACAATTGAAAATATTGAAGTTTATTGCAGATGGACTTATTTCAAGGTATAATAAAATTGCAATAAAATATATTCCAAGAGAAGAGAATAAAATTGCTGATAAAGTTGCAAATACGTTCATTGAAAAAGAGTTATTATTCTGAAGGAGTGGACGGGTGTCCACCTGTCAGGTTCTACTGACAGGAGGAAAGTCCGGACTCCTGCAGGGAGGGTGGTTCCTAACAGGAACAGGTAGCAATACCTGGAAAGTGCCACAGAAAAAATACCGTCCACCATAATTATTTTATGGTGGATAAGGGTGAAAAGGCGAGGTAAGAGCTCACCGTCTGCTGGGTGACCAGCAGAGCAAGGCAAACCCCACCCGGAGCAAGGTCAAGTAGAACCCATGGGTTCCCTGCCCCAAAGGGTTCGGGTAGACCGCTTGAGTCAAAAGGCGACTTTTGACCAAGATGAATGGGCACCTAAAACAGAATCCGGCTTACGGTCCACTCCTTCAGCGTTTTTTATAAAAATGAACATAGAGAAATGGATTGAAAAAGGAATTGAACAGTTAAAGGAAGAATTTGGAGAAGATTTAGTTGAAAAAGCATTAAATTTTGTTAAAAATTTTGAAGTTGAAATTCCGAGTTGGGTTTTTGGTAATTTTGGGGGTGGTAGATTTGGGAGTTATACACCTCCTGGCTTTGCAAGAAATATTTATGAGAAAATAGATGATGCAAGTTTTGTTCATAAATTAACAGGAGCAACTCCAAGGTTAGCAACTCATATTTTATGGGATTTCTCAAATGATGGCATTTTTCCTGATATTAAAATTGTTGAAAATGTTTATAACTATGTAAAAGAAAAAAATATTTCTCTTGGTGCAATAAGTCCAACTTATTTTCTTGTAGGTTCGCATCGTGGAAGTTTTACATCTATTGATAAAGAAATAAGAAAAAGATATATTGAACAAACAATTTTTGGTGCAGAAATAGCCAAAAAATATGCAAATAAACTTTTAACTTTGTGGTTTCCAGATGGTTCCCTTTATCCAGGTGAAATTGATCTTAAAAGAAACTATGAAAGAATGAAACTTTCTTTAATAGAATGTTATGAAAAAATATCAAAAGATGTTAAGATTTTGATTGAATATAAACTTTTTGAACCTGGAACATATAGTACAACAATACCTGATTGGGGAACTTCTTATATTCTTGCAAAATCCCTTGGCAAAAATGCTGGAGTATTAATAGATCTTGGACATCATCCACATGGAGTAAATATTGAACAGATTGTGGCAACACTTATAGCAGAAGATATTTATGGTGGTTTTCATTTCAATACAAGATATTCAGCAGATGATGATTTATCAGTTGAACCAAATTTACAGATGGCAAGGATTTTCTATGAACTTGTAAAAGGAAATGTAGTCTGTAATAAAGATGAAGAAAAAAACTGGGCATATATGATAGATCAAGCCTGTAGTAGAGAAAATAGATTTCATTCAATTCTCAATTCTATAGATTCTTTACAGATTTCTCTCGCAAGAAGTATTCTTGTAAATTCTGAAAAAATTGAAAAGTTTCAAAAAGATGACGAAATAATTCTTGCAAATAGGGAATTTAACAAAGCCATATCTTTATGTGATGTAAGACCTATTGTTTATAAAGCAAGACTTGAAAAAGGCCTTCCCTACGACCCTCTGAAAGCATATATTGAAAGTGGGTATCAGAAAAAGATAGAAGAAGAAAGGAAATAATTTTTATTATCATTTATCTCTTTTAAAACAAAATTTGACAAAATTTAAAAGTGGATATTTAATTTTATAAAAAAGGTATGAAATGGTATATTTTGGTGAATATAGGGGAAAAATAGATAAACAAGGCCGTGTTGTTATTCCTTCTAAATTAAGAGAATTAATTAAAAAAGATGGAAGTAATAATGTTTATATTACAAAAGGAATTGAAAAGTGCCTTTTTGTATTTACTGAAAAAATATTTGAAGAACAGGGAGAGAAAATAAATGACCTTTCTTTTACAAAAGGAAATCCAAGAATCTTTACCAGATTTTTCTATTCAGGTTCCTATAAGGAAAAAATTGATGGACAAGGAAGAATTTTAATACCTTCTAAATTAATTGAATATGCAGAAATAAAAGAAAATATTGTAATAATTGGTGCAGGAAAAAGGATAGAAATCTGGGATGAAAAAAACTGGGAAAATTTTTACAACCAGCATTTTTCATTTTATGGAGAAATTTCAGAAAAGATCTTTGAATGAATCAGCACTATCCTGTTTTGAAAGAAGAAGTTTTAAGATGGATCAATTTAAAAGATGGAGGTATATATGTAGATTCTACATGTGGTTGTGGTGGCCACAGTAAATATTTACTTTTATCTGGAAAGAAAATTTTATTAATTTGTATTGATAAAGATGAAAAAATGATAGAAATAGCACAGGAAAATTTAAAAAATTATTCAAATGTTATTTTTATAAAAGGTGGTTTTGAAAATTTAAGTGAATTATTAAAAGAAAAAGATATCGAAAAAGTTGATGGTATTTTATTTGACCTTGGAGTTTCAAGTATTCAATTAAAAGATCCAGAAAGAGGCTTTAGTTTTCAAGTCGATGGACCACTTGATATGAGATATGATAGAAACTCAAAATTAACTGCTTATGAAATTTTAAATAAATGGAACAAAAAAGATTTAATATATATCTTCAAAAATTATGGTGAAATAAAAAACTGTGAAAGGATAGTGAATAAAATTATAGAAAGAAGAAAGAAAAAACCATTTAGAACAACAAGAGAATTTTCTGATTTTATATGTAAGCATTTTAAAGAGAGAAAAAAAATTCATCCAGCAACAAGATTTTTCCTCTCTTTGAGAATTGCTACTAACTCTGAACTTGAATGTCTAAAAAAGGGGCTTGAGGAAGGTTTAAAAATTTTGAAAGAAAAAGGGAGAATGCTTGTTATAAGTTTTAATTCACTTGAAGACAGAATAGTTAAAAATTTTTTTAAAGAGAAAGAAGAAATAAAAATTTTAACAAAAAAACCAATTACTCCTACTGAAAAAGAAATTAATGAAAATCCTTTAAGTAGAAGTGCAAAATTAAGGGTTGGAGAAAAAAATGAAAAAACGGAAGTATTATGAAATGTTTGGAAAAAACTTTAATCTTTTATTTGCAGGTTTTTACATTTTAATTTTTATCTTTTTCAATCTTAAAATTATTCAATTAGGATATAGAATTGAAAAACTGAGAAATGAATATGAAGATTTGGTTTTACTAAACAAAACATATAATTTAAAAATAACTGAACTTTTAAATCCAGAAAATTTAGAAAAAGAAAGGAAAGAAAAAAATATTTATCTTGAAAATCCAAAAAACTGGTGCTTTCTTGAAATAAAAGGAGCAAATGATGAGGTTTTTCCAGAAACCTCAATTGTTGAAGGTCAAACAAGATAATATTTTTGATTTTAAAATTAAAGTTACAAAAATTTTATTTTTTATTGGCTTCATTATTGTATTTGGGAAAATATTTACTCTTCAGATAATAAATTATCCTAAATATGAAAAAGTGGACCGAAAAACGAAATTTGCAAAAATTATAATTCCTGGAGAGAGAGGAAAAATTTTAGACAAAAATGGAAGAATCCTTGCTTTTGATTTACCCTCTTATTCTCTTTATTTTGACACTTGGATGATAAAAAATTTAAGAGAAAAGAACCCTTCTTATCTTAATTATTTATGCGAAAATCTTTCTAGAATTTTAAAAATGGAAAAAGAAGAAATTGAAAAATTAATGAACAAACCTTATTCATTAATCAAAAAAAATCTTAAATTTGAAGAATATATTGAAATAAAAGAAAAAAAATTAAAAGGTATATACACAGAAAAAAGTTACAAAAGAGTTTATCCATATGGACGGCATCTTTGTCATATTATTGGATATACGGACACAGACAGAAATGGCCTTGAAGGAGTTGAGTATTTTTACAATTCTTTTTTGAGGGGTTCTAATGGTATATATTTAGTTTTAAAAGATGGACTTGGAAATTTAATCCCATCTATTAAAAAAGAAATAAGTAGAGAGAAAAAAGGAAAGGATATAGTTTTAACAATTGACTCAAATGTTCAGTTTATTGTAGAAGAAGAAATTAAGAAGGGTTATGAAAAATTTAATCCAAAGAATATTTCAGTAATTGTAATGGATGCAGACAATGGAGAAATAATAGCCCTTGCTAATTATCCAAATTTTGATCCTAATAATCCAGGGGAATATGATTTTTCAATAATTAAAAATAAATGTGTAACGGACCTTTTTGAACCAGGTTCAATATTCAAAATTGTAACTGCTGCCTCTGCAATTGAAGAAAATCTATTCCGTCCCGATACAATAATAATGTGTGAATATGGCAAATGGTTTGTTAGAAATCACTATTTGCATGATGTACATCCTTACGGTGCCTTAACTTTTAAAGAAGTTGTTGCAAAATCAAGTAATATTGGAACTGTAAAAATAGCGATGGCTCTTGGAGAGAAAAAACTATATGAATACTGCAAAAAATTTAGATTTGGCGAAAAAACAGGAATTGATTTGCCTGGTGAAACTGCAGGTATATTTCGTCCACTTTACAAATGGTCTTCATATTCAATAACTGCAATCCCAATAGGACAAGAGGTTGGTATAACTGCAGTTCAAGGTATAAGAGCAATTTCTGTTTTTGCAAATGGGGGTTATCTTGTAAGGCCTCATGTTATAAAAGAAATAAAAGGAGAAGAAACATATGAAATTGAAAGATATAAAAATGAAAAAATAAGGATAATTTCTTCAAAAACAGTTGAAATTGTACGTGATATGTTAAAAGAAGTTGTAAGCGAAGAGGGGACAGCAAGTTCTGCAAAAATTGAAGGATACAATATATATGGAAAAACTGGAACTGCCCAAAAGGCAATTAATGGGAAATATGTAAAAGGAAAATATGTTTCTTCTTTTGTGGGTTTTTTGTTGAGTAATAAAAAAAATATTGCAATTTCTGTAAATGTTGATGAACCTAAAGGTAAATATTTTGGAGGAATTGTTGCTGCTCCTATTTTTAGAGATATACTTATAAGAATAATAAATTACTATGAAATATCACCAGAAAAAAACTTAAAAATGGTTTATAAAGATGAAACTAAAAGAACTGATTAAAGATATAAAAAAGAAAAAGGTTTTCAATTTAAACAATTTTGAAGTTGAAGGAATTGCTTATGACTCAAGAAAGGTTAAGGAGAATTATATTTTTGTTGCGATTAAAGGTACAAAACAGGACGGTCATGATTTTATTAATGAAGCAATTGAAAGAGGAGCAAAATGTATTGTTGTAAATAAAAGACCAGCAGTTCTTCCTGCGGACATTACAGAAATTCTTGTTGAAGATACAAAAGAAGCGTTAAGTGAATTAGGCAACATTTTTTTTGATTATCCTTCTAAAAAATTAAATGTTATAGGAATTACAGGAACTAATGGAAAAACAACTACAAGTTTTATAATTAAAGAAATTTTAAATGAAAATAAAATGAAAGCAGGCCTTGTTGGAACAATTTTTTATGAGATTGGAGAGAGAAAAATAATGTCAACAAATACAACTCCAGAATCTCTTGACCTAATAGAAATGTTCTCAGAGATGGTTAAAAATAATTGCAAAAGCGTAGTAATTGAAGTTTCTTCCCATGGACTTGATCAAAAAAGAGTTTTAGGAATTGATTTTGACGTGGGGATATTTACAAATATTGCTTCTCATGAACATCTTGATTATCATAAAACTTTTAAAAATTATTTGAATGCAAAGTTACTTCTGTTTTCAAAATATCTTAAAGAAAGCACAAAGAAAGAAAAACATGCAATTATAAACCTTGATTCTCCTTATTCTAAAACATTCATAAAAGTATGTCAAAAAAATAGAATTAACTATATAACTTTTGGAAAAAATAAACATTCACAGATTAAACTTTTAAATTATAGAGTAGAAAAAGATGGAAATATAATTGACGTGAAAATAGGAAATAAAACATTTAATTTTAATAGTAGACTTTATGGTCTTGGAAATGTTTACAATATTCTTGCTGGAATTGCTTTTTCTTATATTTATAAAATCCCTTTTGAAATAGTTCAAAGAGCCCTTTTAAAAATTGAAAATGTTCCAGGAAGATTTGAGTTTATAAATGAAGGACAAGATTTCTCTGTAATTGTTGATTATGCCCATACTCATCATGCTCTTAAAAATCTATTACTTTCTGTAAAAAGTTTAAAACCAAAAAGAATAATTCTAATATTCGGCTGTGGCGGTGATAGAGATAGAAGTAAAAGACCCTTAATGGGTAAAATTGCTGTTAAAATGGCTGATTTTGTCATTATAACTTCAGATAATCCAAGAAGTGAAGATCCTATAAAGATAATAAAAGACATAGAAAGTGGAATACCTTTTTATTTAAAAAGGAAATATGTCTCAATCCCCGACAGAAGAGAAGCCATATATACAGGAATTTCACTTGCAAAAACTAATGATTGTGTTGTAATTGCCGGGAAAGGTCATGAAGCATTTCAAATATTGAGAGATGTAACAATTCCTTTTGACGATAGAGAAGAAGCAAAAAAAGCAATAAAAGAAATAATTGAAAAAAGAAAAGAAGAAAAACTTTTATAAAATATGGAAAATGTTAAATTTAGTGAGATTGTAAAATGGTGTAATGGCAAGGTAAACAAAAATTACAAAGATTTTTTTGTTAAAGGGATTTCAACTGATACACGGAATATAAAAAAAGATGAAATATTTATTGCTCTTAAAGGTGAAAAATTTGATGGACATAATTTTGTAAAAATTGCATTTGAAAAGGGAGCAATTGCTTCAATTGTAAATCATGATTATAAAAATGAGAATTCTTTCCTCCTTGTGAGAGTTAAGGATACATTAAAAGCCCTTGGAGATATAGGGAAAAATTATAGAGAAAAATTAAAAATGAAAGTAATAGGAATAACAGGAAGTGACGGTAAAACGACAACAAAAGAAATTATTAAAAATGTTTTGTCAGAAAAGTTTATTACAACAGGAACTATTGGAAATTACAATAATGAAATAGGGCTTCCTCTTTCAATAATCCAGGCAAGTAATAAAGTAGAAATTGGTGTCTTTGAAATGGGAATGAATAAAAAAGGAGAAATATATTATTTAAGCAAAATATGTCAACCAAATCTATGTGTAATAACAAATATAGGAAATGCTCATATTGGCTTTTTCAAAAATAGAAAAGAAATAGCAGATTCAAAAAGTGAAATCTTTGAAAATCTTATAGGTGAAAAGCAGGTTTTTCTTAATAGAGATGACAGATTTTTCAATTATTTAAAAGATAAATTAAAAGACAAAAATACAACAACAATAGGAGTCAGAAAAAAAGCCGACATAAATGGTGAAATTATAGAAGAAGGAATTGATTATTTTATATTTAAATGTAATGGGAAAAAATATAAAATGAATTTCTGGAATACATCTTTTATTTATTCTGGACTTTTTGGGATTGCTATTGGGAAAAAATTTGAAATTTCTGAAAATTTTATTGCAAATACTCTTTCTCAAATAAAGCCTTTTTTTGGAAGAGGTGAAATTACAAAAGGGAAAATTTTTATAATTGATGAAAGTTATAATTCTAATCCAAATTCTCTTAAAAATGCTCTTTTATGTTTTGAAAAGAAAATATTCAAAAGAAAAATCGCTATAATAGGAGATATGGCTGAACTTGGAAAATTTACTAATTTTTACCATTATTATATAGGAAAGTTACTTAAAAACTTGAAGATTGACATTGTTTTAACTTTTGGGGAAAAAAGTAAACTAATTTCTGATATTTGTAATAAAGGAAGACATTTTTATAATATAGAGGATTTAAAGAAATATTTAAGAGAAAATATAAAAACAGGAGATTCTATTCTAATTAAAGGTTCAAGAATTTTGAAAATGGAAGAAATCGTAAACTTTTTAAAAGGAGAAGTTTAAAATGTTATACAAATTCCTTTATTCTTTTAAAGATTATTGGTTTGGTTTTAATATTTTCAGATATGTCACTGTAAGGGCTTCTCTATCAATTTTTACTTCACTCCTTTTTTCTATTTTGTTTGGAAGAAAATTAATAAATAAACTAAAAAATTTTTGTCATCCTAATATGCTTGATTTTAGGGAAGAAAAAAAAGAAAAAACACCAACTATGGGAGGAATTTTAATCCTTGGAAGTTTACTTACTTCTACAATTTTATGGGCGGATTTGAATAATTTATATATTTTGCTTCTTGTATTTATAACTATTTCCTTAGGCCTTGTAGGTTTTTTTGATGATTATAAAAAATTGAAATATAAATCTCACAAAGGAGTAAGACCTTTAATAAAAGTTGTAAGTCAGATGTTTATTGGTTTTATTATAGGAGTAGTTCTGGTATACAATCAAACATTAAATTTCAACACTTCCCTTTATATTCCTTTTTTTAAAAAAATAGTTATTCCACTTGCAGAATATTTCATTCTATTCACTGTTTTTATTATTGTTGCAACTTCAAACGCAGTAAATTTAACAGATGGTATGGATGGGCTTGCAATAGGACTTGTAATGACTGTAAGTCTTGCTTATGCTATAATTTCTTATGTTGTTAGTAATATAAACTTTGCAAAATATTTGAATGTTCCCTTTGTAAAAGGTGCAGAAGAAGCAACAGTTTTTTCTTCTGCTCTTGTTGGTGCTTGTCTCGGATTTTTATGGTTTAATTGTTATCCTGCCGAAATTTTTATGGGTGATACTGGTTCACTACCTCTTGGGGGTATTGTAGGACTTCTTGCAATAATAGTAAAACAGGAGCTTTCGTTAATTTTTGTTGGCGGAATCTTTCTCGTTGAAGCCTTATCTGTAATAATTCAAGTCATATCATTTAAAAAAAGAAAAAAGAGAGTTTTTCTGATGACCCCTATACACCACCATTTTGAATTAAAAGGAATACCCGAACCTAAAGTTGTTGTCAGATTTTGGATTATAGGGATAATTCTTGCTTTATTTACAATAATAACATTAAAAATAAGATAAATGGAAGTAAAAGGTAAAAAAATAGGAATTGTTGGACTTGGCGTAAGTGGATTTGATAGTGCAGTTTTTTTACTTGAAAAAGGAGCAGATATTTATGTATCAGAGAAAAACTTTAATGAAGACATTAAAGAAAAGGCGGAAATTTTAAAAGAAAAGGGAGCAAAAATAGAAATTGGTAATCATTCAATAGATTTTTTTAAAGACATTGAACTTTTAATAATAAGCCCAGGTATTGATGAGAAAATTGAAGTTATAGATTTTTTAAAGAAAAAAAATATACCAATAATTAGTGAGATAGAACTAGCATATAACTTTTCAAAAAGTAAAAAATTAATTGGGATAACAGGAACAAATGGAAAAACGACAACCACTACTCTTATAGGTAAAATTTTTAAAAAAGCAAATTATGATACAGTTATATGTGGCAATATAGGAAATACATTTATAGGTGAACTTGAAAATATAAATGATAATACATGGATTATTCTTGAAGTAAGCAGTTTTCAACTTGAAAAAATAAAAAATTTTAAACCATATATTGCCTGTCTTTTGAATATAGATTATGACCATTTTGATAGATATAAAAATATGGAAGAATATGTATTGGCTAAGAAAAAGATTTTTGGAAATCAGAATGAAAAGGATATAAGTGTTCTGAATTTTGACAATTATTATGTAAAAAGAATATTAAAGGAAATAAAAAGCCAGAAATTTTTCTTCAGTTTATCAGAAATACCTTATGGAGCATATTTTAAAAATGGGCAAATTTATTTGAAAATCAATGGAGAAAAAATAATAAAACTTATAAATGTTGAGGATTTAAAATTAATTGGCAAAGGAAATATAGAGAATATTATGGCTTCCTCTTTAATTTCAATTATTTGTAAAATAGATGTGGAAATAATAAGAGATGTTGTTAAAAATTTTGAACCATTACCACACAGAATGGAAAAAGTTGCTGAAATTGATGGCATTTTATTTATTAATGACTCAAAATCAACAAATCCTCATTCAGTTAAAAATTCAATTATAAGTATTGAAGGAAAAAACAATATTATTTTAATTCTGGGAGGAAAAGACAAAGGTTTTCCATATTCACAGTTAAAAAAGTATTTTGAGAATAAAGTAAAATTTATAATTTTATATGGTGAAGCAAAAGAAAGAATTGGCAAGGAAATTAAAACCAAAAATATACCTATGGAATTTGTTGAAAATCTAAAAGAAGCGGTTTTACTCTCAAAAAAAATTGGAAAAAGGGGAGATATAGTTCTATTTTCTCCTGGATGCTCTTCTTTTGATATGTTTAGAAATTACGAGGAAAGAGGAAATGTTTTCAAAAAAGAAGTACTCTCTTTACAATAATATTTATTTTTCTGGTTTGTTGTTGATAACTCTTGGAACACTTTTTGTTTTGAGTTCAAGTTTTTTCTATGGAATTGAAAAAAATGATCCAACGGTTTATTTTGAAAAGCACATTTTATACCTTATATTTGGATTAATTGCCGTCTATATCTTACAAAAAATAAATTTAAAAAAAATTGAAGAATACTCATTCTTTATTTTTATTTTAACGTTAATTTTATTACCTTTACCAAAAATTCAAGGAAATTTAAGATGGATAAAAATTGGCCCTTTTTCTTTTCAACCTTCTGAATTTGTCAAACTTACTTATATTATTTATCTTTCAAGTTATTTTAAAAAAAGAATTAAAGAAATAAATAATTTAAAAATAATGTCAATCCCTGCTTTTTTCTGGATTCTCATAAGTTGCCTTTTGCAACTACAAAAAGATTTTGGAACTTTTGTAATAATAACTTTTTCTTTTGTGTTTATACTATATTTCTGTGGATTTAAATTAAAATACATTTTTTCTTTCTTGGGATTTTTTCTGCTTTTAGTCTGTATTTTTATTCTCATGTTCCCATATAGAATTGAAAGAATCAAAATATATTTAAATCCTGAACAAGATACACTTGGGAAAAATTATCAAACTATTCAGGCTAAAATTTCATTAAGTTCTGGTGGTCTCTTTGGAAAAGGCCCTGGTGCAGGAACAGGAAAATTAAAATTTTTACCAGAAGCCCACAAAGATTTTGTTTATGCTGTTGTTGGTGAAGAATTTGGGTTTTTTGGAACAGCAGGAGTTCTTATACTTTTTGGGATCCTAATATTTTCAGGTCTTGAAATTTCAAAACTAAGTTTAGAACTTTTTGAAAAAATTCTTGCCTATGGGATAAGTATACTTTTTGGTTTACAATTTTTATTACATACCAGTGTTGTCTTGTGTCTTTTGCCCCCTAAAGGAACAACTCTACCCTTTTTCAGTGTTGGTGGGTCTTCACTATTAATGAATTTATTATCTTTTGGACTTCTTCTTAAAATATCGGAAAATGTTAAAAATCAAAAAAGTTCAAAAGATATAGAGGAAAAAATTCTATATTTAAAATGAAATTAAAAGGAATTATTTTTGATGGTGATGGTGTTCTATTTGATACAGAAAAATTACATGTTATTGCCTGGAAAAAGGTATTCCTTATGTACAATATTAACCCTAACTCAATAAATTTTGAAGAAGGAATTGGTGTTGAAGATTATTTGTTTTTAAAAAATTTAAAAGAAAAGTGTAAAATCCCTAACAATATTCCAATTGAAAAACTTGTAAGATTAAAAAATGAAAAATTATTGGAGATTGTAAAAAAAGACAATATAGAAATTTCCGAAAAAATAAAAGAAATTTTAAAATTTTTAAAAGGGAAATTTAAACTGGCTATAGCATCAAATTCAGAGAAAAGATTTATTATCAAGGTTATTGAAAAATTAAAAATTGTTAAATTTTTTGATGTAATAACAACAAAAAACGATGTAAAAAACCCAAAACCATTTCCTGATATATACATTCTGACTTCTAAGAAACTTCATATTTCACCGGAAAACCTTATTGCTTTTGAGGACTCAGAAACAGGTATAATTTCAGCCAAAAAAAGTGGAATCTTTTGTGCCGGTGTCAAAACAACGTCTTCATTTGAAAAATTAAAATTGGCTGATATAATTATAGATGAGTTAAATTTAGAAAATGTTAAAAAAGTAATAGAAATTTTTGAAAAGAAAAATGAAAATTAAAAATATAGAATCTGAAAGGATAAAGAACTTACCCATTTATATGTTTCAAGCAATAAATACAAGAAAACTGGAATTAAGAAGGAATGGAAAAGACATAATTGATTTAGGTATGGGAAATCCTGATAAACCTCCACCTTCTCCAGTAATAGAAAAATTAAAAGAAGTTCTTTCTGATCCTAAAGTTCACAGATATAGTGCTTCAAAAGGTATTCCTCATTTAAGAAGAGAAATTGCAAATTGGTATGATAAAAGATTTGGAGTAAAATTAGATCCAGAAGAAGAAGTTATTGTATGTATTGGCTCAAAAGAAGGAATAAGTCATCTTGCCCTCGCTATATTTGATAAAGGAGATGTAGTTCTTGTCCCAAATCCAACTTATCCAAGCCATTTTTATAGTGTAATAATTGCAGGAGCAACAGTCTACGACCTACCTTTAACTAAAGAAAATAATTTTATCCCTGACCTCTCTCAGCCAATTTATGATAGACACCCCAAACCAAAAGCAATGATTTTAAGTTATCCCAATAATCCAACAACTCAAATAGTTGATTTAGATTTTTTTAAAGAAGTGGTAAAATTTGCCAAGAAAAATAGTCTCATAGTTATTCATGACATTGCATATTCTGAAATATATTTTGAAGGGAATAAACCACCAAGTTTTCTGCAGGTAGATGGAGCAAAAGATATAGGAATTGAATTTTACTCATTATCAAAAACTTATAACATGGCTGGTTGGAGAGTTGGTTTTGCGGTAGGGAATAAATATATAATAAAAGCGCTTGCAAAACTTAAAAGTTACTATGATTATGGTGTCTTTACTCCAATACAGGTTGCTTCTATATGTGCTTTAAGGCTTGATGAA
>JAMWDI010000012.1 GCA_023819375.1 Candidatus Omnitrophota bacterium | reverse complement strand
TGCCTGTCTTGCTCTTTCACGTGCCTTACTTAGAGCAGGTAAAAGCATTGCTGCAAGTATCGCTATGATTGCCACTACTACAAGCAATTCTATTAATGTAAAACCTTTCCTTTTCATAATTTCACCTCCTTTTATGTTGATTTTCTAATTATTATTTCTGGTTCTATTACTATATCTTGAGTTTCTTTTATCTTTTCTGTAGTCAATTTAATTCCAAGTTCAATTGCCTTTTCTCCTAATTTTTCAAGATGTGTTTCTATTGTTGTTAATGGAGGATTTGTTATTTCTGTTTCTGGTATATTATCAAATCCAATTATTCCTATTTCATCTGGCACTTTTATATTTTTCTTATAACAATATTCAAGTATATGAATTGCTCTTTTATCATTGGCACAGAAAATAGCATCTGGTGGATTTTTTAAATTCAATAATTCTTCAAAGGCATTCCAGTCATTTTCTTCTTTTTCTCCATCTGTCTCTTTAACAAATTTTACATCAAATCCAATTTTCCTTTCCCTCAATGCAGATAGATATCCTTCAAATCTTAATAGAAACCATTCATTTTTTAATGAACCAGTAATAAATCCTATTCTTTTGTAACCTCTCTCAATCAGATGAATTACTGCAATATAGGCGCCATTATAAAGATTTACTCTAATTGTATGGATATTTTTAATAGAAACAGGAGAATGAACTATTACAATATTTGAAGAAATTTTTTCTAAAATTTCTTTCTCTTTTTTATCGTCTAAACTATGATAAAAAAGGAAATAAATTCCATTCTTAATATTTTTAAAAAATGTTTTTTCATCAACAAATTCAATTTCAACATTTTCTTCAACACTTTTTTTAAAAATACCTTTTAAAACTTCTGCCTGAATAATAGGTAAAGAGGATATGTTTTTTAAATTCCAGACATGAGGAACAATAAAGAAAAGTTTTAAATTTGTTCTATTTATTATTGTTCCAATCCTTTGTTTTTTTATAATCAATTTCTCTCTTTCAAGTTCGTTCAAAACTCTTCTTGCTGTTATCTCACTTACTTTAAATCTCTCACATAAATCATTAATTTTCAAAAATCTGTCACCTTCTTTATATTTACCACTCTTTATTTCTTCTTTTAATTCTTTATAAATCATTTTCCATAAAATTAGTTTTGCCATTCTTTTATTAGTTATACACATATTTTAGAATTTGTCAAGTTTTTATTCAAATATTATTTAAAAATTAATTTTTGTATACATAATTTTTTTTAAAAATTGCATCTAATAACAAAATTTGTTTTTATGATAAAAATAAATAAAATTTTAAAAAGGGAGGGAAAGATGAAAAATGGGAAATATTTAGTTGGATTTATTGGTTTTGGAGGAATTGCAAGGATGACACATTATCCTGGCTGGAAAAAAATACCAGATGTTGAAGTAATTGCTATTTCTGACCCATCTGAACAAGTTAGAAATATTGCTAAAAATGAATTTGGTATAAAATATGTTTTTGATGATTATAAAGAAATGTTAAAAATTGAGGAGATTGATATAGTTGATGTATGTGCACCAAATAAGATTCATCATCCTGCAACAATTGAATCACTTAAAGCAAAAAAACATGTTATTTGTGAAAAAAACCACTTGCAGCAAGTGTAAAAGAAGTAGAGGATATGATTAAATGGTCAAAAAAAGAAAATAAAAAATTAATGGCTACACAACATCAAAGATTTAGAAAGGATTCCATAGTTCTTAAAAAATATATTGATGATGGAGAACTTGGAGAAATATATTTTGCAATTGCACATGCATTAAAAAGAAGGTTTTTACCAGCAAGAGATACATTTATTGATAAAAATCTTTCAGGTGGTGGCCTTATGTTTGATATTGGAGTTCATATTCTTGACTTAACTTACTGGTTTATGGGTTGTCCCAAAGTATATTCAGTTACAGGTGTAACTTTAACAAAACTTACAAAAAGAAAAGATATAAGAGGATTATGGGGAGTGGGATAGAGAGAAATATAATATAGAGGATTTTGCTGCAGGATTTATTAAATTTGCAGATGGTAGAAGTTTAAATTTAACCTGTAGTTTCCTTGCAAATATGGAAAAAATAGAGGATTTTTCTACAACTTTATTTGGTACAGAAGGTGGAATAAGATGGCCTGATGGAAAACTTGCAAAAGAGAGAAATGGCGTTCTTCCAAGACATTACATTAAGATTTGACCTTTTACCAGACAATCCACCTTATCATGAAAAAATAAGAATTTTCTTTGAATGTGTTAAGGAAGATAAAGAAGTTCCAGTAAAACCTGAAGAAAGTTTGGAAGTAATAAAAATGCTTGAAGGTATATATATAAGTTCAGAAAAAGGGAAAGAAGTCATTTTTAAATAAATTAATATAAATAAGGGTCAGATGGTGGGTTGATTTTTTCTATATTTTCTGCATATATTATTATTTTCCCATCCTCTATTTTTACTTTACCTTTTACTTTTACCCATTCTTCATTTTTCAATTCTTCTATATTTTCATATTTAACTTCTATTCCAAGAGGTGTAGCATCAGCAGCACAACAGGTTATTAAAAATCTTATCAATGTAAATTTTTCTTTCCCTTCTCCTTTATATACCATTCCTTCAACTGAAATATCTCTATCATTTATTTCATCTGGTTTTGATTTTGAAAAAGCAAGTAATTGTTTTATAGTCAATTTTTTATATTTTCCTTCAATCTCTATTTTTTCCTGCAATGACTTTAATACATCTTCACTTGAAAATTCTGTTTTTATCCCTCTTTTTAAGGCAGCATAGGTTGGTAAACTCGTTGGTTTTGCAATTATAAATAAAATTAGAGGGAACAAAAATATAATAAAAGAAAATATATCATAATCATTGATTTCTTTAAATTTTTTAATCTTCTTTTTGTTTTTATGATTGAAAGGAATAGTAAAATCAAAATGCCAATCAAAATATAAGGTAAATAAAATTTCTTGACAAATATCTTAAAATTTCCTGTTAAAGATATACAAAGAAAAAAAAGAGAGTAAAAGATAAAAATTACTAATAAATAATTTTTCTTTATTTTTTGAATCCTATCCTTATTTTTGATTTATGATTCTCCTAAAAATTTTAATAGCTTTTCCCTCCATTCTAAAATTAAATCGGCATTTTCTTCTTTTATTAATCTTTCTAAATGTTCTCTTGAAATTAATTTTGCTATTTCATCTACATACTTTTCTTTTAGTTTCTTTTCTACTGACAGCAATATATAATAATCTTCAAAGCCCTCTCTAAAAGATTCTGCTCTGATACTGGGAATAGGTCCTTTATCACCATGATAAAAAAGATGATAATCTATCTCTTTATCGTCAAATTCATTCCAGTCGTTTCCTCTCCAGGAATTGAAACCCCATAAAATTATTCCAGATGTCTTCATTAAATATGCCCTTATTCCTCTTAAACGATAATAAGAAATTAAAGGCAAAATAATTCCAGAAGGGCTACATAAGTAAGTGGCAAACATTTTTTCATTTTTCTGATAAAATTCCAATTCTTTTTTTGAAATATCTCCACGAGAAATTAATCTTACTTCCCATGGCACCCATAGATCAACAACAGGATTCAATTTTTCTATTAATTCAAAAGATGTCCAAGTTGCTGGATTTAAAGTTATTTGACAGTTTGGTTCTATTTCTTTTATAATTTTCCCTACTTCAAACAATTTATCTGCAATGAAATCTCTTGGCTCATCAAGGAGTGGAATGAAGAATTTTTTAAAATCTATATTTTCTTCTTTTAAAAACGTAAACCATTTGTATAGCCATTCCTTAAACAATTTCTCCCATTCTTCTTTTGATATATCAACTTCATAATATACAGTATCTTTTTTTAAAGGTAATCCCAGAGATACTAAACGTCTATTAAATTCAAGATATATTCCATAACTATAAAACCATCCTTCTACATATTTTAATGCAAGTTTTTCTTCTATTATTTCTTTTCCTGTTATTTCATCAACAAACCATCTAAAATAATCCTTTTTATCGTTTGAAATATAAATTTTGCCTTTCTCGTCTTTTTTAATAGCATTTAATGGAAAATAAAGCATCACATATGAAAGATGATATTCTGGACAAACTGCAAAATATGCACTTCTTTTGTTTTTAGCCCAGGTCATATCATATGGGCCATAAGCATAACCAATTATAGGTAATTTCTTAGGAAACTCAAAGTTAACTATTTCAATTTCAAGATCAACTTTTTTTTCTTTAAAAAGATTATTAACAGGAACAAAAGAAATAGATGTATTATATTTACCGGATGGCAATTCTCCTTTTATATCTAACCATATTTGTTTTGTTTCATACGGAGGCACTGATATTATATTCCCTTCGTTTAATTTTACAAGTGGATCAAATTGTCTTTCTTTATAAGGATTTAAACGGGCAATTGATTCTTTTAAAGTGACAATTTGATAAAAATCATAAATTTTGCCTTTTTGGTCTTTCACCCCATCTATATCTGGCTCTATTCTAAATATTAAATTATCATCTGTAAAATTTGTTATTAAAATATTACTACATTCTTTTTCATTTTTTGCAAGAATAATTTTTAAATTCTTTATTTCTTCCATCTTCTCAGGTAGAGTATTTGAATATTTTGTTTTATAAGGATTATCATACCAAATTAAATACCCACCCTCATATAATAATTTTTTCTTCTCATATTTTTTATTTCTCAAATAGCTCAAAAATGCATTCTCTGAAATAAAGGATAAGAACCCCCATGAATTAGGGTCATAAAATCCTTTTGGAGCAGGTAATAATGAGGAATATTCTTTAAGTTGCTGTTCGTTTCTACATAAACCAATCTTAATTACTGGGCTTTTTTCAATATTTGTTTCTAAAATTTCAAAAGGAATTTGTAATTCAACTGTCCAGTATTCATCTCCTTTTCTTGTAGATATTTTGTATTCTGGATTCCAATGGGAATTTTGATTTTTTGCATCATAGGTAACTCCCTCTGCATTTACTATAAAATGATAAAGATTTTCTTCTGTTTTTAAAAAAAGTTCTACAGAGTCATCATTCCATACCTCTCCATCTCTTATCTTTGTTAATGTTTTTAAATTTGATGGATTTGGTTCTTCACATTTATAAAAAACATAAAAATTTTCATCATCATAAATAATTTTCACCCATGTCTTCTTTTTAGGCACTTTCCCTTCTTTTGATTCAACAAGTTCAACCCAGTCAACTATATTCCAAATTTCTTCACAAATTCCATCTATAACTGGAGATTTTTTTGCCTTTTTTGGGTATATTACTTTATATTCTTCTGTATTCTCTTTTTCTGTTAGACTTATAATATTCCCTCCAAATAGTTTGCTTTCTACAACTTCCCTTTTAGATATCTTTTCTCTCTTACCATACAAATTGATAATTAAATTCTCCCAAAAAGCATCTTCAGCACTTCTCATTATACTATAGCAGTAAGAATTGATAATTTTACCATTAGTAAGTATATTTTCCTGAATTATCATAAGAGGTACTTTTTTATCTTTATCAATAAGTAAAACTTTACAATTTTCAGGTAATTTATCAAAATATCTTATAGAATTTGCTCCTTGCCATTTTTTAGATAATTTTCTAAGATCATTAGGAGTTGTAATAAATGGATGCTCAAAATCGGGATTACCAATACCAGTATAATAATAATCCGGTGTTTCTCCTTTATAATTTTCAATTGTAATAAGATGTGCACCTATTTCTTTAAAAAAATCCTTCATATTTTTAGGGATACGAACAAGAATATCCCACGATGTTGGTCCCCAGAAAATTGCTCCGCCTCTTTTGAGAAGGGATTTTATTGAAAGTTTGATAATAGAGGACGAAAAAATTTTATCAAAAACATCTTCTTTCACTTGTTCTCCAAATATTAATAATAGAGAATTATCTATACTTTCTGAAATTTTCTTTTCTATTTCTAAATTCATTGAGATAATTTGCTCAACATCATAGGTATCACTAATAATTCCATACCGAGAAAAATCTAATTTTATAGGTTTAATCACAGTTGCTCTATTTTCAGATTTCAGAATTAGAAAAAATAATAAATAAACTAAAATGTAAATCTTTTTCATTTTGTCTCCCCCTTTTTAATTATTACACAACTTTCATTATTATCAAGAATTATTTTAAAATATTTTTTTCCTTCCTTTATAATGATTTTATAATCTTTTCTAATTTCTCTCCCTTCTTTTCCAAAAAAATGTAATTCGCCGTTAGACATATCTCCAAATGAAAAATAACCACTTTTAACAGTCAATATTCTTTCCTTTCCAATTATATATCCTGGACCAATTTCAAGGGGAGTGATTGGGAACATATATTTTGTAATAGTAGGATAATCTGCCCAAATGCCATCATGATACCAGTAATAAAGACAACCATAATTTAGCACTCTTAACATCCACCAATAACTATCTTCTTCTTCTTGTTCAAAAGTATGGTTACCAAGTGCTATTGGTGTATATAAATGAGTATTAATACAGGGAATAGTAGTCCCACCATTTTCTACAAATCTTGGCACTTTATATTTTTTACTAATTTCTAAACTTGTTTCTGTATGTGGTGGAAAATTAAATATCATAAATTTCCCTTTTTGGCCTATTTCATCAACAATCTTCATTCTCCATGGTTGTGATAAAAGAGTGACAGAACTTTTCAATCTTTTTATTTTATTTGTTCCCCATTCTATATCAGCACTTACTCCATCATGTGGTTCGCCATAATGATATTTTACATAAGAATACTCAAATTCATCCCAATAAATACCATCTGCTCCAATTTTGTCAATTATAATATCAACATTTTTTTTGATTTCTTCTCCAAAAGAATTATCCAAAGTAGGTAGATATAGTAAAAGTGGAATATTTCTTTTTCTGCCATATCCATATTCAATATGATTACCTTTCTCATCAAGAATTTTACTATTTTTAAACTTACTTGGCGCTTCTTCTGATACATCTAAAAAACAGTGAAAATAAACTCCTGTTTTAATTTCAGGACATGCTTTTTTCAAATTGCTGAAAAATTTTTTATATCTTTCTATTTCAACAACTTTCTGAAATGCTGTACCAAGAGGAATTTCGTTCTTATAATCTTGCCATTTTCCTATTTCACCAATACCTGAAATGGCAAATTTTGCACTTTTATTCATTAAATAACTTTTTAAATCATCTATACTTGTTCCCACGTTTGGAAGTTCTCTTGGATGTGTTCTCCATTTTGTATTCGGTTCTCTTGGATGTATAAAAACCATTGGACCATCTATTTTAAAATTAACTTCTAAAAATTTTCTCATTAAATTTATAATTGAATAATAATCAGATTTGTCTGTTAAAAATATAGCCCATTTTATATTAATTTCGCTTTCAGGAGGTATAACTAGTTCATTATCAGCAATACCATAAATGCCATGTGAACCAAAAGGACAAATATGTACCCTGAAAATGTCATCAAGTGCTATTAAACCAACTGCTCCTCTTTTCTCAACACATATTGTTGTTGGATTTGATGGATTAGGCCAAACACCTATTTTTTGAGGGATTATTTGCCCTCCAAGATACAATCTTTGTAATTCTGGAAGTTCTACAAAATGTCTATGCATTAATGGTAATATTCTTCCTTTTTTATTTTTTAATTTTTCTCTTACTTCAACACATAAATCTTTTATCTTTATCTCTTTTTCAATACTGAAATCATTTGCTTCACAATATATTTTAAAATCATTCTCTTCCTTTTTTACTTGTATATTATTAAAATTTGAATATTCGTTTTCTTTTAATTCTGCCCATCCCCCACCTTCTATTGAATATTTGGAATTTATTATTGTTTTAAATTCTTTTAAACTCACTGCAATAGATCCGCCTTTAGTTACTTCTACTTTCAAAGGGAGTCTTTCTATATTTAGAGGGGCAAAATATTCTAAATTATCTTTTACAACTTTTTTTATTTCCCTTTCTTTTATAAAAATTTTCCCATCTGCGACAATTATCTTTTCATTAATATGTTTATTTGTGTGCTGAATTTTCAAAATATTTTCTCCTCCTTTAATAAAGTCATTTATTCTCCATTGAAATAAATATGGGTTTACAAATGCAGGTTTGAATTGATTGCTCTCTTGAAATTCTTTAAAATCAGGAGCTTTAAATAAAAAATATCCACTCCAGAATCTAATATATGTTGGATATGTCCAACCTGGCATAACAATAATATTTTCATTTTTATTTACTAAATATTTCAAATCAATCTCTTTCTCGTTAATAAAAATCTTCATACTATTTAAACCTTTTGTATAGGTGGGCGCTTCTAACCTTGCCTTGAATTCAAATATAAAATCAACTTCTTTTTCTGTTTCTTCAGGAATTTTAAATTTTAAAATTTTTTCTCTTCCAGGTTCTATATGTGTTTCTTCAAAAATCTTTATCTCTTGTGAAAAACTCAAAAAACTAAACATTAAAAAAGATACAATCATAAATAAAAATACTCGCATTTCCATCTCTCTTTTAGGATTTAATCTCTATCCCACCAACTCTTTTCTCCTGGTTCGGGACATCTCCATATATCTCCAAGGCAACTTGGATGATAACATTCCCACTCAGGTGCGTCACTATAAATTTGTCTTGAAGGAGCATTGTGAGAGGAAACATGTCCATCACACCATAATACATTAACTACTCGTGAATGCCTTGCATGAGGTACTCCTGTTACTCCTGCATTCTTTGCAGATGGATAGAGAGTAAAATACCCTGCATCGTAAGAACTAACTGTTCCTGATGGACCCCCTGTATAGTAAACAGCAAGTGAATCGGCAAGTAGTATCGTTTTGGAAGGTTTTTTTATTTGAGATAATTTTGCTGGTTGATATAATGAACCTCCGACACCAGAACTTCCACCAATGAAAGAAATATTATATCCATAACTAATGTATCTATAATCCCAACCCGGGATTGAATATAAATCTGTAGAAGGTTTCCTTAAATTTGGAGCAGATGGACATATTAAAGGTTGAAAATCTTTTCTACTTAAGTAAGTACTTGTTGGTGATTTTCTTTTTAAATATCCTAATCTTAAAAATAAAACATGCCAGTGAGCCATATATTGACCACTCCATCCATAGACTGCTCTTGGGAAATATCCATCATAGTCATCAATATACATATAAAAAGCGATTCCTATTTGTTTTAAATTACTTACACATACTGCCTGTCTTGCTCTTTCACGTGCCTTACTTAGAGCAGGTAAAAGCATTGCTGCAAGTATCGCTATGATTGCCACTACTACAAGTAATTCTATTAATGTAAAACCTTTCCTTTTCATAATTTCACCTCCTTTTATGTTGATTTTCTAATTATTATTTCTGGTTCTATTACTATATCTTGAGTTTCTTTTATCTTTTCTGTAGTCAATTTAATTCCAAGTTCAATTGCCTTTTCTCCTAATTTTTCAAGATGTGTTTCTATTGTTGTTAATGGAGGATTTGTTATTTCTGTTTCTGGTATATTATCAAATCCAATTATTCCTATTTCATCTGGCACTTTTATATTTTTCTTATAACAATATTCAAGTATATGAATTGCTCTTTTATCATTGGCACAGAAAATAGCATCTGGTGGATTTTTTAAATTCAATAATTCTTCAAAGGCATTCCAGTCATTTTCTTCTTTTTCTCCATCTGTCTCTTTAACAAATTTTACATCAAATCCAATTTTCCTTTCCCTCAATGCAGATAGATATCCTTCAAATCTTAATAGAAACCATTCATTTTTTAATGAACCAGTAATAAATCCTATTCTTTTGTAACCTCTCTCAATCAGATGAATTACTGCAATATAGGCGCCATTATAAAGATTTACTCTAATTGTATGGATATTTTTAATAGAAACAGGAGAATGAACTATTACAATATTTGAAGAAATTTTTTCTAAAATTTCTTTCTCTTTTTTATCGTCTAAACTATGATAAAAAAGGAAATAAATTCCATTCTTAATATTTTTAAAAAATGTTTTTTCATCAACAAATTCAATTTCAACATTTTCTTCAACACTTTTTTTAAAAATACCTTTTAAAACTTCTGCCTGAATAATAGGTAAAGAGGATATGTTTTTTAAATTCCAGACATGAGGAACAATAAAGAAAAGTTTTAAATTTGTTCTATTTATTATTGTTCCAATCCTTTGTTTTTTTATAATCAATTTCTCTCTTTCAAGTTCGTTCAAAACTCTTCTTGCTGTTATCTCACTTACGTTAAATTTCTTGCATATGTCTTTAATTTTTAAAAATTTATCACCACTTTTATATCTGCCTTTGTTTATTTCTTCTTTTAATTCCTTATATATTTCAAACCATAAAAGTACTCTTCTCATTTTATCTTCATAAATTATTATACAAATAATTTTTATTTTGTCAAGATTTATTCATTTTTTAAAATAATTAAAATTTTGTATACACTTTTAAATTAAAAAAAATTGTGAAAAACTATTTCATTGTGAAAAGATTTTTTTAAGATTTTTGATTGCTTGTTTTATTCTCATTTCATTTTCTACAAGTGCAAATCTTACATATCCCTCTCCATATTTACCGAAACCTATTCCTGGTGAGACAGCAACATCTGCTTTTTCAAGAAGATATAAAGCGAATTTCATAGAACCCATTTTTTTAAACTTTTCTGGGATTTCTGCCCAAACGTACATAGTTGCTTTTGGTTTTTCTACATACCATCCAATTCTATTAAGACCATCAACAAGGACATCCCTCCTTTTCTTATACGTTTCTCTGACTTGCTCAATATATTTTTCATCAAGCCTTAAAGCACATATAGAAGCAACCTGTATTGGAGTAAAGACACCATAATCATAGTAACTTTTAAGTTTTGCAAGCGCTTTTATTATATATTTATTCCCTACCGCAAAACCAACTCTC
>JAMWDI010000011.1 GCA_023819375.1 Candidatus Omnitrophota bacterium | reverse complement strand
AGAGAAAATCATTGCTACATTATTGGACAAGAGTAAGGACACCAAAAGATAATGCAGAAGTAGAAAGATTTATAAGAACGATAGAGGAAGAATTTTTAGAGTTAGGGAATTATACAGATGATGTTGAATTATTTAACAAAAATTTATTAGAATATTTAATAGAGTATAATTTCAATAGACCACATCAGGCACTGGGTTATGATATCCCTATGAATTTTTTAATTAAAAAATTTGAAAATAAAGTGTCAACCATGTCTCCTAATTGTGCATAATAAAGTTTGCACTATAAACTGGATACCTTTCCAGGACAAATTTGAAGAAAATAATGAAACTTACAATATTGATGAGATTAAATTTTTACCACCAGTTTCACCTCCAAATATTATTGCTCTTGGATTAAATTATAAAGAACATGCAGAAGAAGGATGGAAGGAGGTACCTACAGAGTCAATTATATTTTTAAAAGCAACAACTTCTCTAACAGGACATTTATCACCTATAATTTTACCAAATCAAGCACCTGATGAAGTTGATTATGAATGTGAACTTGTAATTGTTATAGGTAAAAAATGTAAAAATGTTAAAGAGAATGAAGCAAAAAACTATATATTTGGTTATACATGTGGAAATGATGTTAGTGCAAGAGATTGTCAATTAAAAAAAGATAAACAATGGGCAAGAGGTAAATCATTTGATACATTTTGTCCTATTGGTCCATACATAGAAACAGAGATAGACCCAACAAATTTAAATATAAAAACAATTTTGAATGGAAAGATCATGCAGAACTCAAATACTTCAAAGATGATATTTAACCCTTTTCAAATTGTCAGTTATATTTCAAAACAGATGACTCTTTTGCCGGGAACAATAATACTTACAGGAACTCCTTCCGGTGTTGGATATGTAAGAAAACCACTTGTATTTTTAAAAGAAGGAGATATAATAGAAGTAGAAATAGAAGGTATTGGAACTTTAAAAAATTTTGTTATTAAAGAAAATGGATAAAGAATTAAAAGATTTTTTATTTGAGAAAAAGGAATTTTTTGCAAGTGGTTTTTTTGAAAATGAGAGTGCTTCTCCAATATTAAGAATTGCAAGGGGTATTAAAAGACAATTAGAAAATGTTGAATTAGAAAAATATAATGGAACTTATCTATATCCATCTGGGAAAAATTTTATCTACAAAACTTATAATAATATTCTAAACTACAATTACTCCTATTCAATTGGTTATTCAAAACAGAATTTAGAGAACATCATTAATATATCTAAATCAGAAGAAAAAGAAATTTGGAAAGAGATAAAAAGAAAATTAGATTATTATTTTTCTTCTCAACCTTTATTTGAGCCCAAATATACTATTGGTGGGAAGGGTTATACTCATAGTATTCCAAATTATGAAAAGGTTTTAAAGTAGGGGTTGATTTATCATTTAGAGTCAATAGAAAAAGGTATTAAAAAAGCAAAGAGTAAAAAAGAATTTGAATTTTATATTGCAATGAAAGAAATTCTTGATGGGATATTAAATTTGCATAAAAGAATTATTAATTATTTTGAAAAAATAGAATTTGATGAAAATAGTAAAAGAATTTTGAATGCTTATAGGAAAATTCCTTTAAGTCCACCAGATAATTTTTTTGAAAGTGTCCTTGCAGTAAATTTTATATTTTATATTGATGGTTGCGATTCTCTTGAAAGATTTGATTATATATGGTATACATATTATGAAAGAGATAAAAAATTAGGCAAGATAACAAAAGAAGAAGCAACAATGATAATAGAAAATTTATGGAAGAACTTTGATGATAATAATGGTTGGAATGTTACTATTGGTGGAAGTGATAAAAATGGTTTATCTTCTTATAATGAACTTACTTTAATATGTCTTGAAGCAATAAAAAGAAAGAGAAGACCAAATCTTGCTTTAAAAATAAGAAAAGATATGCCTGAAGAGATATTTTTAAAAGCAATTGAAGTTATAGAAACAGGGAATGGTCTTCCTGCTTTGTACAATGAAGAACTTTATATAGAAGGTTTAAAAGAAAACCATTTAAATATATATTATAAAGATATTTTTGATTTTGCTTTTGTTGGATGTACAGAAACTACAATTCATGGAAAAAGTAATATAGGTTCTCTTGATGGTGGAATTAATTTAGTTGGTTTTTTATCAGAGGTAATTGATAAAAAACTTCTTATATGCGAAACTTTCCAAGATTTTTTAAATGAATATAAAAATGTTTTAAAATTAGAGATAGAAAAAATGGCATATCAAATAAATCTTTATCAGGAATGGAGAGCAAAATATTTACCTCAGGTTATAAGAAGTTTATTTATAGATGATTGTCTTGAAAGTGGAATTGAATTTAATAATGGAGGAGCAAGATATAACTGGTCTATTATAAATGTCGGAGGACTTGCAAATGTTTCTGATTCACTATATACAATCAAAAAAATTATTTATGAAGAAAATTATCCAAAAGACAGATTTATAAAAGCACTTGAAAATAATTTTTATAGGAATGAAGATTTATTTTATAGAATTAAAAAATTACCAAAGTTTGGAAATGATATTTATGAAGTTGATGAAATTGCAAAAGAGATATCTGATTTTGTTTTGATGAATTGCAGAAATATTCGTGCTGGAAAGGAGGGAAGTTTATCCCAGGTTGTCTATTGTTTTGTTACCTATGTTGGTGCTGGTATTGGTATTAAAGCAACTCCTGATGGTAGAAGAAATAATGAACCGATTGCAGATTCAATAGGGCCACATCAGGGAAGAGATAAATCAGGACCAACTGCAATGTTAAGAAGTATTTCAAAGATTAATTATAAAAAGGGAATTGGTTCTCTTGTTTTAAATATACGTTTTTCAAAGACATTATTTAAAAATTATAATTCAAAAAAAGCAATTATAAATCTTATAAAAACATTTTTTGAACTTAGCGGAATGCAATTACAGATAAATGTTGTTGACCAGGAAGTTCTAAAAGATGCAATTAAAAATCCTGAAAAATATGAGAACCTTATTGTAAGGGTTGGTGGTTATTCTGAATATTTCAATAGATTAAGTTATGATTTAAAATTGTCAATACTTGAAAGGGAGGAGCATAATGGATAACTTAAAAATTTTTTCTGAAAGGATAAAAAATTCATATAGATATAAAACAGGTAAATATTTCTCACATATGATAATAACATATTTAAAAAGTAAAGGACAAAAAGAAGTTTATAATTCTGATTCGTTTTACTATAAAAATGCATATGCTTTAAATTATCTCTTTGAAAATATTGAAAAGAGGATTTTCCCTGAAGATTTAGTTGTTGGCTGGATTCCTGAAATTGATGAAAATGAATGCAAGAAATTAGAAGAGGAATTTAACAAAGAATATAAAATTTATTGGGAAGAGATAAAAAGAGGTGGACAGACAGGACATTTTGCACCAAATTATAGAAAAATTTTGAAAACAGGCATTAAAAATATTTATTATCAGATATGTGGGAAACTTTCAAAATTAAACCCTTCTATTCCAGAAGATATAGAGAAAATTGAGTTTTTGAATTCTGTTAAATTAACTCTTGAAGGGTTAAAAAAATACTGTGAAGAATATTCTGAAATTGCAAAAAATATGGCAGAAAAAGAAAATGATAAAGAAAGAAGATACAAATTTTATGAAATTTCTGAAATATGTAAAAAGGTTCCCTGGGAACCAGCAGAATCATTTCATGAAGCACTTCAATCAATTCTTTTTATTTATCTTGCAAATAAGTTTGATATACCGAATGTTTCTTCTCTTGGACGGCTTGACAGATATTTGGATGAGTATCTTGAGAATGATTTAAATAAGGGGAAAATAACATGGGAAAAGGCAATTATTTTAATGTGTAATTTTTTTGCTAAAACAAATATGTATTATAATTCGCCTGACAGTGTAATGATAGGTGGTAGCACCCCTGATGGAAAACCATATTTTTCAAAAAGTACAAAATTGATTATTGATGCAGTTGATATAAATCGTCTTTTAAACCCATCCCTTGGAATTGTTATTTGTAAGGATACTGATAATTTGCTACTTTTAAAAGCAATGGATATGATTTCTGACGGATTTGGACATCCTTCTTTATATTGTGATGAAACAATAACTAAAGGACTTCTTGAAGTAGGTATTCCAATTGAAGATGCGTGTGAATTTGTTCATTCAACATGTACAGAGATTACAATTCCAGGAAAAAGTTATATATGGGTAACCGCTGATTATATAAATTTTCCAAAAGTTTTTGAATATATATGGTATAGAGGCAAAGATAGAAACGGAAATCAATTGGGAATAGATACTGGAGATATTTCTGAATTGGATAATTTTGATAAATTATTTGAAGTTGTAAAAAAACAACTTTCATATCAGGTATATAAAAATGCTATTATTCAAAATCGTCTTGTTTGGAGAAGGATGATTTTTGACCCGAAACCATTTTCTTCTGCAATAGTGGATGATTGTATAAATAGGGAAAAGGATATAACGAAAGGAGGAGCATTATATAATTTCCTTTATCCTCAACTTGTTGGACTTGCAAATGTTGTTGATTCCTTAATTTCAATTAAAAAATATGTATATGATGAGAAAAAAATTACACTTGAAAAGTTTAAAGAAATACTTGAAAAAAATTTTGATGGATTTGAATATTTGAGACAGGAAATAATAAATAAATTACCAAAATATGGAACAGATAATGATGAGGTTGATAAATATGCAGTATATTTCTTTAATTTTTTCTGTGATGAGGTTTTAAAATATAGAACTCCATTGTCAAGATATTATCCTGGTTTTCTTGTCTGGAGAATGCATTTACCCTTTGGACTTGATACAATGGCAACTCCTGATGGAAGGAAAGCAAATACACCACTTGCGGATAGTTTAGCAGGTATGCAAGGTAGGGCTAAAGAGGGAATAACTGGGATTTTAAAAAGTGTAGAAAAGTTAAATTTGAAAAGGGCAATAGGAGGGGTAGTTGTTAATTTACATATAGAAGGTTCTATTTTAAAAACAAAAAGAGACAAAGAAAAATTTATTGACCTTATAAAGACACATTTTAAAAATGGAGGATTTCAGATTCAGATAACAGTTGTAAGTAAAGAGATATTAATTAAAGCAAAAAATGAGCCGGAAAAATATAGAGATTTAATGGTAAGAGTTGGTGGATATTCTGACTTTTTTATTCAACTTGAAGAAGAGTTGCAAGATGCAATAATAGAAAGGGCAAGAAAATGAAAGCATTAATTTTCAATATTCAAAGGTTTTGTATTCATGATGGTCCAGGTATAAGAACAACAATCTTTTTTAAAGGATGTAATTTAAATTGCTGGTGGTGTCATAATCCAGAATCAAAAAAAGATAGTCCAGAATTGATGTTTTACTGGGATAAATGTATATTATGCTTAAGTTGTGTGAGGAATTGTCCAGAGTTTGCTTTAACATTTTTAGAAGAAGAAAAAAAAATAGTTTACAATAAAGAAAAATGCAAAGGATGTTTTAAATGTGCTTCTGTATGCCCAACAGAAACAATTTTAAAATGTGGTGAATATATGGAGTTAGAAGATGTATATAAAAAAATTATAAGGGATAAAGATTTCTATGAAAATTCAAATGGGGGTATAACTGCATCTGGTGGAGAACCACTTTTATATTCCGAATTTATTAGAGAATTATTTAAAAAACTTAAAGAGGAGAAAATTCATACTTGTATTGAAACAGCGGGATGTGTAAAATGGAATTTTTTTGAAAATGCTATTGAATTTACAGACCTTTTTCTTTATGATTTTAAATCTGGTGATGAAAAAAAATTAAAAGAAGCAACAGGTGGAGACTTAAATTTAATACTTGAAAATTTAGACAACTTAAGAAAAGAAAAAAAAGAGATTGTTATAAGAATTCCAATTATTCCTGAATTTAACGATAGCCAAGAGGAATTAAAAAAGATAGTTAATAAATTAGAAAATTTTAAAGAAATTAAGATTGAATTTCTTAAATTTAATTACTTTGGAAAGAGTAAATATAAAGCACTAAATTTACCCTGTCCTTACAAAATTTTTGATGATAATATTCTGGAAGAAAAATTAAAATTTGCAATTAATTTTTTTAAAAATGAAGGATTTGAAGTAATTGAATAAAGGAGCTAAAATGGGTAAACTTAAAAATAAAATCGCTGTTATAACAGGTTCTGGAAGGGGTATAGGAAGAGCAACTGCAGAACTTTTTGCTAAAGAAGGTTGTAAAGTAGTTGCTGTTTCAAGAACAGAAAAAGAATTAAAAGAACTTGAAGAAAAAACTAAAAATTACCAAGGTAAGATTTATCCGTTCAAGGCAGATATTACATTAAAAGAAGAAGTTGATAAAATTTTTGATTATGTTGAAAATAAATTTAAAAGATTAGACATTCTTATAAATAATGCAGGAATTACTTATCCTGGTTCAATTTTTGATATGGACCCTGATAAATTTCTTTATTGTTTGAAGTTGAATATCTGGTCAGCATTTTTATGTACTCAAAGGGCAGTTAGAATTATGGCAAAAGAAGGAAAAGGTAAAATTATAAATGTTGGTTCTGTTTGTAGTCATTGGGCAGGATATGGAAGTGCAGGTCATTATATAGCAAGTAAGTATGGACTTAAAGGTTTTACAGAAGCGGTAATGAGAGAAATGCAGGATAAAGGGCTTAATATTTCTGTTGGAATGGTATGTCCCGGTATTGTTGATACTACTTTAACAAATCCAAAAGGCGAAATAAGAGAAAATTGGTTAAAACCAGAAACTATTGCAGAAGCGATATTTTTTGCTGTAACAAATCCCGAAAATGTTAATGTTTATGATATAATTATATTTCCAAATTGGCAAAAGGTTTGGTAAAAATGAAAATAGGTATAACTGGTGCAGGTGGTTTTTTAGGAAGTAATTTGGTAAAAAAACTTATTGAGATTGGAGAAAAAGATTTAATCTGTCTTGATATGTTTGATATTCCAGAAGGACCTTATGAAAGAAAAAAAGTTAATCTTGCAGAGAAAGAAATAATTGATGAGTTAAAAGGTGTAGATATTATTTTTCATTGTGCTTCAATTCATCCGTGGAAAAAATATACTGATACTCAATATTTTGACTATAACATAAAAGGAACATGGAATTTGTATAAAACCTGTTTTGAATTTGGAATTAAAAAAGTTATTTTGACAAGTAGTATTGCTGTAAACGGATATAATTTCCCATTAGAAAAATGGCCTGTTAAAGAAAATATGATTACAACTCCATCTGATTTATATTCACTTACAAAACAGGTTCAGGAAAAAATAGCAAAACATTTTGCAGAGTATAAAAATATTCAAACAATCGCTTTAAGACCTTGTTATTTTGTTCCAAAAAATAATATAACAACTGGTTTTTTGCTTTTAAAACATTATATATTAATTGAAGACCTTGTAAATGCACATATTTCTGCTTTGTATTGTAAAAAAGAAATTAGAAAATTTGAACCATTTATAATTGCAAATAAATTGCCATATACAAAAAAAGATAAAAATCTAAAGGGATGGGAATTACCTGAAAAATATTTTCCGGGCGTAAGAGAATTTTTTGAAAAGAATGGTTTTAAGGAATTTAATATATCCGTAGTTTTTTCAATAAATAAAGCAAAAAAATTTCTGAAGTGGGAACCAAAATATAATTTTGACTGGTGGTGGGAAAATAAAAAATATTCAAATTTTTAAATCTCTTTTCTTATCCTGTTTTTCTGTTGCTTTTTTTATATATTCAGAATAAGTAACAAGGCCAAATTCTTTTTTTTATTTTCTCAATTGGTAAACTTTTATCAGTTGTTTCTATTGTAAAAATTGCTTTATTTCCAAATGTCTCTATTTTTATTTTGTCTTTATATTTTTCTATTATTTTTTTACTTTATCTCCCTGATAATCCCAGTGAAATACAGTTCTATCTAAATTTATATCTATCCATACCCAATATGAAAATCTATCTGTTTTTTTAAGGTCTTTACCTGTGATATCTATTATTTTTGAAGTTAAAGACCAAATACCTGCAATTACAAAAACTTGATATAAAAGTGAAATTGAATTTAATATTTTTCCTGCAGGATAAGCAGATGAAAAGACAAGTAATTTCGCTCCATTATCAATCTGATATTTTAAGTCATAATGCCAGTCAGCATCAAAACATATAAAAGCCCCTATTTTACCAAATTCTGTATCAACAGGCAATTGTTTTTTCTTTCCAGGATATATACCTTTTTCAAGTTCTCCTTCTGTTGGATGAATTTTATCATATTTACCAACTATTTCTCCCTTTCTATTTACAAAAAAACATCTATTATAAATTTTTTTATCTTGGATATCATAACTTGAACCTGCAACCCATGTATTTGTTTTTCTTGCAGTATATTTTAAAAAATCTTTTATTTTCTTATATTCATTTATATCCCTTTCTTTAAACTCTATACCAACATAAGCAAAAACTTCAGGCAATTTATTATTTTTAGTTTACTCCAATCATCTATTGGATATTTCTTTACTTCTCCGCCAAACCCTTCTTTTAGGTAAACCCATAAACAACCCCATTCACCTAATTCTTCTTTGTAATAACTCCCGTTTTCTCTATAGTTTTTCATATATCTTTTTCTGGGACTTTTATTCCTTCAATATCGTAAAAATCGTTAGGGAATTTTTTACACAAATTTAACAATTTTTGCCATATTTAATAAGTGAAGATAGGTTTAAACTATAACCGATAGGCACAAAATCTGGAAAGTCAAATTTTATTGCTTTTAGAACTCTTTCTTTTGAATTCATTTATTACTTAATAAATAAATTAGCCCAGTTTTTTGGTTTTCTATTTTTAACCTTTTGATATACATAAGCAGATATTATTGGAAATGCAATTGTTGCTTCACAATATATCATTTCTGTATTTGGAAAGTCAACTTTACCCCAGGAATGTGCCTCCTTTAATGTTGAACCAGAAAGTGCTCCATCTCTTACATCTGCAACTGTTATCTGAATTGCATATTTATGCAATTGGAATATTTTTACCAAGAACATCTGCACAAACAACAACATCTTGAGTAAAATTTTTAGGAACTCCTCCACCTACCATTACAACGCCTGTCTGATTTGCTGCAATTTTTAATTCAGTAAGTTCTTTAAAATCCTTCACAGAATCAATACTTAAATGCCTTTCTGAATTTTTAACCTGATGATAAACAAGACCAAATCCAGCAGAACAATCAGAAAAAGCAGGAACAAATATAGGTATATTTTTTTCATAACAGGCAAGAATAACTGAATCATCTGTTTTTATCCCTTTTTCTTTTAAGTATTTCCCCATTTCCCATATAAATTCTCTTGAAGAATAAGGTCTTGGTTCAAGTTTTTCAGCAATTTCTGCAATAGTCATATCACATATCCTTAATTGGTCCTCATCAATAAATGTATCATAAATTCTATCAATATGTAATCTGTTCAATTCTCTATCATCAATATCTGGACTTCCTATATAATGTCTGAAACCAAGTGCTTCAAAAAAGTCCTGGTCAACTATTATTGCTTCTGAAGAAACAATAACATCTACAAGATTATTCCTTACTAAATCACATACAGCATTTTTAAGTCCTGCACTAAAAAGAGAACCTGCAAGAGTTAAAATTATAGTAACTTCTTGGTCTTTTAACATCTTCTCATAAATTTTTGCTCCATAAGCAAGTGTTCTTGCTGAAAAAGCCATTTTTGAATACATTTCAATTATTGGAATTGCATCTATTTTTTTAATATCTACATGTTCAATTGGCTCTTTCAAATATTCTTTCTTTTCTTTTCTTTTTTCATCCTGCCTCCTAGTTAAAATTGGTTTAAAAATATATTATTATATAAAAAGTTTTTTGAAAATTAGAATATTAAACGAGGGGGAGAGAAACAGCATTTTACCTGGGCAATAAGGCCCACAAAGGAGTTTGTTTTCTCCCCCTTTAGTCCCATATAGGTTGATTGGGCAATTTTGGCCCATCTTACCCAGGAGGTTGGGATAAAGGGAAAAATCTCTTCCCAAAAACAGAAAGGAGGTGCCATTATGAAAAATTTTAAGTATTTTATCGGTATTGATGTCAGTAAAGATAGTTTTGTTGTCTCTTGTAAAAATGAAAAGTTTGTATTTGAAAATAGAAAGTTTAATATGGATAAAGATGGTTTTTGCTTGGCTGATGATGTTCTGAAAAATTTTAAAAAAGAAAGTATTATTGGTATTGAAGCGACTGGTATTTATCACTTTAATCTTGTTGATTTTATGAATAGAAAAAAATATAATCTCTCTATGGTTAATCCTTATAAGGTTAAACAATTTTTTAAATTTGTCTCTACAAAACCAACACAAACTGATAAAATTGACTCTAAAACAATATCTAACTCCTTTTTAATTTTTGTTGTTTTACTAATTTTACTACACCTTCTTTCATCTGTAAATTAATGAAATCTATACCAACGTTCATTATTTTTTCTTTTTTCTTCTATTCTTTTTCTATAAAATGGATTTGTTCTTACTGTCTGATATAATAATTCCTGTAATTTAACTATTTCTCTTTTAAGTCTACTGGATTTAATAAATTTGTATTGTTCAGTCAATTTTCTTTTTATTTCTTCATTTATTTCAGGACATTCCATAATCCTCTTATAAAGGGTTTTGGCTTTATCATATCTTTTTATTACTTTACTGCCTAATCTTTTCTTTTCTATTAATTTCATCTGTGGTTGGAAAAAGTTTCTGTTTCATATTTCTAGTATCCAACCGTCTTCCTTACTATATGCCAGTTCTTTTGCTCTACATAACAATTGTCATTTTTCCTATAAGGTCTTGTTCTTGCAAATGTTATTTTATTTCTCTGACAATATCTTGTTAAATACAAATTTATATATCTGAATTTATACCTAATATTGGAAAAGGAAATTGTTTTATTATCTTATTTAATCCTTCAAAAACTTTTTTGTGATTTATTCTTTACACATATTGTCTCTGTTCAACCAGTTAATATATCTGTCGCATCAAGTGTCTGCACATATATCCCTTTTCCATCTCCTCCATTATGACTTACTAAATCCATCTCTATAAAACCCGCTCTTTTTTCGTCCCACTCACTAAATGTCCTTATTGGTATCTGACTCTTTAATAAACTACCTGGTTTTGTCTTTTTCCCTCTTATTTCCCATTTCTTTTTCTCTTCTTTTAATATCCTATCTATTGTCCGAGCACTTATCTTATTAAGTTTTCCCCTCGTCTCTTTATCTAATTTTATCTCATTATGCCTCTCTAAAACAGGTATTATATCCTTCATATAATCTACCAATCTCTTACTACAGGGAAAGTCCAATATAGCCCATATCTTCTTTAATGCAACCAAGACATTCTCATCATAAATCTTTCTTTTACTTCTCTTTTTCAGTAAATTCCTTTCACCTATAAAAATAGTCCTTTTGCCATTATCATATACCAATACCTTCCTTCCGTAATTCCTTAAAACCCAACTGGCATAACAACGATTATATCCTATCAAAGCAACTATCCCATCTAATATCTTTCCTTTCTCTTTTTTCTTCGCTTTTTGACACCTCTGTGCCATTATTTTTGTTATCTTCTTCCTCTCTGCCATCGTTAATTCCTCCATTTTTACCCCCTTGTTTTTCTTAACAAGGAGATGTTTTCCTATAGATTTCTATTTGACGCAACGATTAATTTTCGTATAGAATTATTATGGCGCAATTTACGGAATTAATATAGAAAAAGATTTTGTAGAAAGAGTTGTATTAAATCCAGACAGATTAAGACAGGGATACGAGAATAAATTGATTGCACAAAAAAGAATGGATGAAAAAATAAAGTATAGTAAAGATGTTGACACTTTGACTATTGAGTTTTCAGAAAAACCAATAGAATATGCAGAAGAAAAAGGAAACTTTATTATACATTCTTCAAAAGATGGAGATATAGTTTTATTAGAAATTCTTAATGCAAAAGATTTTTTATTAACTTCAACTGCTGCCATTTTAAAAGAATCAGAAGAAATTTTAATTGAATAAAACCTATAAAATTTAGATCCAAAAGTCAGTATAATTTCAATATACACAATTTATATGTAGATATAATATCTGCCCTTTATTTGAATTTAAATACAAAAATTGGAGAATTTGAGGAAGATAGGTAACACCTCCTATATTGAAAAAGAAAGGGAAAAAAGTAAAATAAAAGAAAAAAATAGGAGGTGAGATATGAGTCAAGTATCAGGTGTGTTTGTAGGGAAATTTATAC
>JAMWDI010000008.1 GCA_023819375.1 Candidatus Omnitrophota bacterium | reverse complement strand
GCCTAAGAGATGGAAATGAAGATGCTGCGTATTTCTGTTTGCTTCTTGAAAAATTAGATGAAAAGAAAAGAGAAGAATTGAAAAATAAATTATTTTTTAATGAAAATGCTATTTTAAAACTAAAAGAAACAAAATTTCACATTTTTGTTTATGACACATTTTTAGATACATCTTATGAAAAATTTAATCTGGCAAAAAGAGAAATATTAAAAGAACTGGAAAAAATTAATAATAAAAAAATTCTAAAATAAATCAAGTTTGTCAAGGCCAGAGGGACGAGGGTTTAGTTCAAGAAATATAGTTTTTATATTTTTTCCATCAGTTTCAAGTAAAATATCCATGCCTCCTATTCTTAATTTTTCTTTTAAGTTATTATTAAATAATTTGAAAATCTTTTGAACTTCATAAATAATTTGCTTTTTGTGAATTTCTGTTAAATTAAATCTGTAGAAATTTCCCCCTACCCTATAATAAAGATTATTTTTTATATCGTTAAAATTCAAAATCCTACCACCTTGATATGGAGAAGTTATTGGAAGTTTTTCATTTGGACTTATTTCAAAAAAGCACCAGTTTGAAAAAATTTTTTTATTATATTCAAAGATAAAAAACCTTAAAACAACATCTCTATAGCCTAAAATTTTTTCCTCTTCTTTAAAATAATATACATTCCCTCTTTTTTCTTTTATAATTACAGGTTGTTCTGGTAAAATGCTTAAAATTGTTTCAATAAAAAAATCAAAATTTTCAATTATTTGATTTTTTGTAAAAAAATATGTCTGTTTTCCTTCAGTTCCATAATTTGGTTGGATATAAAAGGCGTCTTTCTGAATTAAACTAATGAATTCCTCAACTTTCTCTTTTAATTTTTTTCTATATTTAAATTCAATTAAGATTGCTTCAGGAACATTTATACCATATCTTTCAAGTTTTTTTATTATCTTAAATTTGTCCGATGCCAAAAAAGATGGTAAAAATGGATTGAATTGATGAATTTTGATTTTTTTAAGATACTCTGAAATTTCTTTATGATGTTCTTTTTCAAATTCAGGATTTAAAGATAAAATTATTGAATATTGAAAAAAATTTAAATTGTTAATATCTTTCTCACATATTTTAAACTCCTCATTTAAAAATAATGTTTTCTTTTCAAATTTATCTTTTTCAAACCTTTTGGCATAAAAATTTAAAGGTATACCTTCTTTCAAAGAGAAAATTTTAAAAAATGAAAGAACTCTTTTTATATATTCATCATCAATTTCATAAATTACCAATAAGTTTTTCAATTTTTTCTTTATAAATTTTTCCTCTTTCTGCAAGACAACTGAATATTATAAATACTCCTTCCCCTTTTCTTTCAGGTGGTAATCTATCATTATGAGGTCTCCATAAACCTGCACCAGGATTTGGTTCTATCTTACATATAATGAGAGGAGGAATTTCTTTTCCGTCTTCGTCATATATCTTTCTTGGATTTCCATTTTCATCAAAATAAGGTATTAAAACAGGTTTTTTATTTTTGTCTATTCTGGGGATTTCTTTTCCATTTTCATCATATATTTTAATGTCTGTTGGTCTTCCTTTTTCGTCATATAAGGGTAAAAGTTTCCCTTCTTTTTCGTCATATATATACCTTAAATTTTCAAACTCATCTACTAAAAATACAGGCATATAATCGCCCATTTCATAAGGAATTCCTGTAATTGGAAAACCAGTCAAATCAGTAAATATTTCGTCATATTTAACCTTTTCTTTAAATTCTGGATGAATTTTCAGGTATTCTTCAATTACAAATTTCCAGTTTTTCTCAAGATATTTTTGTTGGTATTCTAAACTTTTATAAACTGCTTTTGTTATCTGTTCTCTTAATATTTTTCTATATTTAGGATGAATTATATCATCTGTATATTCATAAAGAAGACCGCCCTGCCCCACATTTGCAATTCCTCGTGTGCTTATAACTGTGATATGATGAGATATTTTATAACCTTCTTTTCCAAGGACAACAATTTGTCTAAAATAGGAATATAGTGGTGTTTGAGGTTCTCTATCAATTAAGACTGGAATTCCAATTTTAGCAAATCTTTCTACAACATTTTCAAGAAATTCTCTTGTATAGAGTTGTCTCACTCTAGATTTTATAACTTCCTGAATTACAGCATTATCAGTTAAGGAAATTTCGTAAACTAAATCTGTAAGTTTATCTATATTTTCTTCAAGATATTTGCCATTTTCTCTTACAGGTAAAATCATTGATTTTCTTCCTCCCGACTCTTTTTCACATTTTACAATGATTGTATCGTATTTTTTGGCAAGATTCTTTATTTTTTCCCTTATTTTTTCTTTTGCCTTGTCTTTAAATTTCTCAGTATCTTTCATATACCAGTTTATTTGTTCAGGAACTTTTACTCCTGATCCAGCAAGCATCTTTGGTAATTCACATTTTAAGTGTGTTGCTGCTTCCCATATTAATGGTTGTATAATTGGAATTTTAAAATGGTCAATATAAGGTCTTAATGGATGAGTAAAGTGGAAAAATATGGCATGTGCAGTTACTGGATTTTTAAAAGAAAGGAATACAAAGTCAGATTTTAGTTGAACAATTTTTTGATATTTTTCTCTGATATGATTTAATTCGTCTTCAGAAAGATATATCATTCCTTCTTTTATTTGTAGAATTTTATAGTCATTTATTTCTTTTACTTCAGGAAATGCAGTAAGAAATAGGTTGATTTTATTTTGGGCAAATTTGGGCCCTTGTTGTAAAGCAACAGGAACAGTAGTATTACCATAGGGATATACAATAACTACGTTAACTCTTTCATTGGCTTTAATGTCCTCTATTTCTACATCTGTATAAATTTCTGGATATCCAAAGCCCTCATACTTTAAAACAACAGCATCTCTTATTCTTGCATAATGGAACCAGAAAATTTCTTCTTCTGTTTCTCCTTTTATTCCTATTGCTTTTTTCTTTTCTAAAATATTTCCTATATAAAGTTCTTTATATTCTTCTGAATAATACTTCAAATCAGTTTTTTCACACACAAGATATCTTAAATGAGAATAAAGAAATTTATGAAATTTAAAGGCAAATTTAAATTTAAGGTCTCTTGATAATTTTTCAAAATAAGGAGAGCGCTCTCTATGATAATGATATGGTAAATAATCAAAAATATGGCTGTTGACAGTTCTATCAAGAAATTTTGCTATTGCAGTATTAAATTCATTTTCGGTATAACAGTTTGAAACCAGTTCAAGAAGGAAGGATATATCAAGTAACTCAAGGGCCATACAGACTTTTTCATAAAATTTTAAATCATTTTCTTTATATTTAGGTAAATTTGAGATAAGTGTAGCAAAATTGATGTAGTTTTCTTCATTTATTTCTGATGAATTGAAAAAGTTTTCTATTTCATTTAAAAGTTTTTCCTTTTCCTGAATTTCTTTTGTTTCATAAATTAATTTTTCAATATAAACTTTTGAAATAGCAAGGAACTTTCCAAAAACTTCAGGTGGTATCATTCTTTGCGGTTCTCCAAGAATTTCTTTTGCTTTGTTATAAATTTCTTCAAGTGCTAAATTTTTCAAAGAAGTAAAATCAAAGTTTTTGTAATTTTCTTTTCTTTTTTGTAAATTCTTTATTTTTTCATATTCTCTTTTTCTTTCCTGCCATCTTGCAAGTGCCTGTGTTTGTATTTCTGCTGCTTTTAAAGAACCTGCAAGTCCGGTGCTTATTTCCTCATATTTTGTTTTTAATTCAGGTATATAAATTGGTCTAAAATATTTCTCTATAATAAAATCAATTTCTTTTTTGCTATAGGGCTTCCTTTCTTCTTTTAAGATTTTCTTTAATTTTCTTTCAAATTCACTTCTTAAATTTTCAACTTCATTTTTTGTATATTTCCCGTTTAACAAAAATATTCCACCAAATATTAACCATTTCCCAAAATCAAAATATTCGTAGTTATTTTCTTTAGATAAATGTAAAAATGTCTCTGTGTAAACTTTATCCTTTAAATTCCAATTGTTTATTCTTTTTGCTTGTTGCTCTTCAAGTATAGCCTGGTCAACTTTGTTTTCTTTAATAATATAGTTTCTTATTTTTTTCATATTTTCTAAAAAACTTGTTTTACTTTCATTTAAAACTGAATCCAGTAATTCCTTACTTAAACTTCTTTCAATCTCCATTTCTTTTCTCCACTCATCAATAGTTTCCTTCCCAATTCCAAGACAACCATAAACTGCTTTTTCTTCAATAGCAAAAAGTTCTTTAACTTTTCTTCTACAATTTGGATAACCATAAGCAAATGATGGTCTTCTTGCACCAGATGTTCCATCAGCAAAAACAAGAGCACTGAAAGGCCTATCCTTTTTAATTAAATATATAAATTCTGGTAGATTGTCAATCAGTTGAAGTAATTCTGGATCTGGAATTCCTAAATCAACAAAATCAACTCCTCTAACTGCTATTTTATATGAAGAAAATGGACCTCTTTTATCTATTACTAAAAGATGGATTTTTCCCTTTAAGTCATTATATATTTTATTTATTTCTTCAACACTTCTTTCCCTTATTCCAACCCATTTTTTTATGTCTCCACCATAAACAATACAGTTAGTTTTTATTAAATTTTCATCAAGACCTATTTTGTATAAATATTCAAGAACTTCATTTTTTATTTCTTCAAGACCAGAATTGGGGACATGATTTAAAATATCTGAACCTGTACATCTGCCAACAATTCTTATATCTGCTGGTGGAACAAAATTTTTAAAAATTTCTTTTATGATTTCTCTTCCTTCTGGATCTATATCAAGTAAAATATGTTTTTCGGCAACTAAACTATAAATTTCTAATTTTCTACAACCAGCACTAAACCTTACATCAGATACAGGTATTAATCTTCCATCTTCCACTTCACTTTCTTTATAACTGACATCCATAACTCCAATTAAAGCATCATCAGGAACAATATATTTATTTTTTTCTCTTGCTCTTTTTATAAGATCATAAATAAGTTTTACTTTCCTGAAAGGTCCTATTCTGTTTATTTCTTCTAATCCCTGCGCTTTTTTGTTTACCCAGTATGTAAGTTTAAATTCATTTATTCTTTCTTCTTCACCCTCAGGAATTACTATTCCCATTTTTTCAAGCGTTAAGGCAATTTGAGGTAATCTTGATAGATAAACAGGTTCTCCATAAATTTTAAAATATTCAGGATATTTTGAATATAAATAAGAAAGTGCTTTGCCTTCCCAGTCAATTTCAAGTTGGAAATCTAATCTCCATGCAAGAACTTTTCTCAAATCAGAAATTACTATTTCATGAAGTTTTTCTGGAATACCAAAAGAGTTAAGTATTTTACTTGAAGTTTCTTTATCCACTGCTGAAATTATTATTGCATAAAGTAAACTAAATTCTTTTGGAACGCAAAATCCACCATATGTTTCACCAGAAGGTAAAACTATTCTATCTCCTCTCATATTCCATTGATTTCTGAAAAATTCAAATTCTCCAAATCTTAAAACATCAAGATTAATTCCAGCAGTAAGAGATAAATAAAAAACCCCACCCCTTGAGAAGAAATTTTCACCAACTTTTAAAAATTCAGCAATTCTTGTTGAGGGAACGACAGTTGGACCTGCAATGTTATATAAAGAATAAAGTGATTTTCCAGAAAGTGCAGAGTAATTATCAATCCCTCCAACCCATTTCGGGATATCTCTTACTGAATAAACTTCTTTTGCTCCAAGGTCAACTCTACTTGGAGTATACAGAAGATTATATTTTTTGTATGCCCCTTTGGCTTCATATCTATATATCGGTTTATTTAGTTCTTCTAATAGACCTTCTTCTGTGATTACTTGCCTCTGTGCATTAACTTTTGAGTAAACAGGATGAAGGTAGTCTTTTAAAAATGTGGATACATTTTTTTCAAGATTGTATTTTTTAACCAATTCCTGTCTTAAATTTTTTAATTTTTCTGCCTCCTCTTCAGTTAATTTATTTGTTCCTAATTTTTCTTTTATTTCTGGTGGCAATTCCTTAATGATTTCATTTGGTTCTTTCGCCACAAAATTATCTTTATTGAAATTTTGTCCCTCATTTATCAAAAGAATGCAAAGTTTGGCAACCTCTTTACCTATATCAGGATAAGCGAAAAGGATTTTTACAATTCCCTCTTTAAAATTTTTTTCGTCAAGTTTATAAACTTCACTTTCAAGATTATTTTCTTTTACAATTTTTTCACCAACCTTTATGATATTTTCTTTCCAAATTTTTCTTTTTTCTTCGACTTTTCCAGATAAGTTATTTTTCTTAATAAAATTATAAAGGAGCATCCCTTCTTCAAGCCAATTTTTAACGTTAAACTCTGTTTCTCCTGGCCCTAAAGTTGTCAATACATGAACTGATGGTAAATTTCTTCTTTTTCTATGAAAGTTTTCAAGATATTCTTTAACTTTTTCTTCCAGATTATATTTTTTAATGAGATTTTGTAGTATTTTTTTGAAAGACTCTTTATTTTTAATTTCTACTGGTATTTCACTAATTATATCTTTTCTCTCTTCAATTATCTTTTTTAACCCATCAAATCTCAAAATATTTTCCTTCTCACAGATACGTCCAATATTTTCAATAAGATTTTCATATGTTTTTTCAATTAATGCGGCTACCATAGAAACTTCTTCTTTGAATTTCCCTAATTTTTTAATCAACTCATCTTCATTTTTGTATTTTATTTTAAATAAATCAGCAATAAATTCTCTGGCAAGTTGTAAATGTTCTGTTAGCATAACATCATTAATATTTTCTGCCCAACTATCTGCGTTTGCTCTATACATCTCTTCAAGAATATTTCTTTGAACATAGGGTTTGAATTTATAAGAACCATTTTCAGGTATTATTTCATATGAAGCATAAGCAGGAAGTGCTTCTATCCAGTCATCGCAAACTTTTAACCAGTTTTTCATTCCAGGGGTTACATAGATATTCTCTCCTCCTTCACTTAAAAGTTCATCTATATGAGGATCTTCTCCAAAGAATGGATCCATAAGTTCATTTAGAAGTCCCATAAAAATTGCATCTATTGGAAAAATTCTCTGGAAAAATACCATATAAATTGGTGGCCTACCTTTTTCTTTTTCAATTTTTCTTTTGAACTCCAATATTTCCTTTCTAATAGAATCAATGACTTTTCTATCATTTTCATAAATTTTGTTTTCTATTTTTCCTTCATTAAAATTCTGTATAAGTTTTAATTCATAATCAATAAGGTCTTTTTCCAGTTTTTTTAAAGAACTTAAAATCTGTGCTTTTGCTGTTTCTTTTTCTTTTAAAAGATAATCAAGTTCATTAATTTCAGTATAAAGATAAGATGGGAAAAATTTTAATTGTTTAATTTTTTCATTTAGTTTATTTAAATTTTCTTTAAACTTTTCACACGCAATAAGGCGGGAATTGGCAAGAAGTAAAGCATCTATGTAAAAAGCACGACTAAATCTTCCACAAACAATTCTTCTATTTTCTTTACTTGCTTTCTCTGCTATTCTTTTTGCACATTCTTCATCAAAAGTATCATTGTATGTTTCATTTATTGCTTCATATATTTTATATCTTAATTGTTCAAGGTCTTTTTCTGTTTCTATAATTTTTTTAACTCTCTTTCTATCATAAGGTATACCAAATGTTTTTCTTGCCAGCAAAAAAGCAGAAATTTTTTTCTTTTTGATTAATTCCTCTTTTTCATTAGAGAGGAAATCTATATACCAATCACAATTTTCCTCTTTAAGAAGTAAATTTTTGATTTTTTCTTTTTTAGAGATAGGAAATTTCTCATAAATTGAAAGTAAATCCAAAAGTTCATCTTTTGAATTACTTGAAAGCAATCTCTTTACAAATTTTCTTTCTTCCATTTTTACACTCCTTTATTTAAATTATTTCTACTCCATTTACAGATTTACAAACAAAAGAAGCAAATTCAAGTTTCCTTGGATTATAATATTTTTCGTTTAAAACTTCTAAAACTTCATTTGCCTTTTTTTCTTCTACTAAAATAACCACACATCCACCAAGTCCTGCCCCTGTAATTTTTGCTCCTATAACTCCATTAATTATTTTAACTGTATCAACAATAAAGTCAACTTCTTCTATACTGCATCTATAGGCACCAGGTTGATAATAAATTTCTGCTTTTTTTCTATTTTTCATATTTTTACTTTTTGAATATTCTATAAGTTTCAAAAGATATTTGTCATTCACGCTATAATTCCATTTTCTTTTTATCCCATTTTTCAAAAATCTTACAACTCTATCTCCATCATGAGAAATGAACATTAACTCTCCAAAATCTTTTATTTTACCTTCTTTTAAAAATTCAGCACATACCTCACTTCTTGCACATTCACTTATTCCATATAACATAACATCTCTTATTTTATATCCCTCCTTTGGTTCTCTATGAGTTTCAAAAATTCGGTCTAAATTTTCTTCTGGCAAAAGTTCATAAACCTCATTTCTTGTCAATTTTTCAGGAAGAGCAAGTAAAATTTCATATATTTTTGTGTTGCTTTCAAGGTTTTTTACATTTATATCTCTAACGTAATTAATTTTTTCTTTCAATTCAGGAAATTTCTTTTTTATTAATTTTAAACCAATTTCATAGGAAGCAATTCTTTCATTGAAAATATCTTTAGCATTTGCTGATTTTTTGGCTTCTATAAGAGAGTTGCAACAAATTACTTGATAATTTTCAGGAAATGGAATGTATTCAATTATGAAGGGGAAAAATCTTATATGAGTTATATATCCTTTCTTTCCTAAAATCATTGAAGCATGATCTCCACTTCCTCCTCTTGTCCCAACATACCATTCTGCTTCCCCACACATTTCTGGTAGTTCTTCTTTTTTAATTGGTAAATTATAAAGATGAATAAGTGCTACCATTGTTGCAACCACCATAGCAGAAGATGAACTTAACCCAGCACCTGTTGGGATTTCACCGTAAAAAAACAAATTTAAACCTTTTATTTCTATTTGTGGAAGTTTATTCATTAAATATAAAAATGCACCTTTTATATAGTTACTCCATTCACCTGGTATAATTTTTACTTTTCTAATAAAATCAAGCCAATTAATTCCCTTCTCAGGCAATTCTTTTTCAAGATCTATAACTTGTTCTGGGTATTTTTTTTCTTCTAAATCATAAATATAAACTTTAAGATCATTTCTTTTTCCGGCAAAGCACCATAAGTTTTTATCAATTGCAAGTGTGTTTATAAATCCACCACGATGTTCTATATGTGTTCCAAGTAAGTTTATTCTTGCAGGGACTCTTATTAGAATAACATCTTCATCTCCTATTTTTTTAATATATTTTTCAATTAATCTTTTTAAATTTTCATTCTTTACTTTTTCTAAATATTTTGAAATTTTCATTTTTAAACTCCTGAATAAGCATTAAAACCACCATCAATTGGAATAACTGTTCCTGTAATAAAACTTGAAGCATCAGAAGATAGAAAAATACATACTCCAACAAGTTCTTCTGGATTTCCAAATCTTCCCATAGGAGTATGTAAAATTATTGATTTCCCTCTCTCAGTTAAATTCCCATTTTCATCAATTAATAGATATCTATTTTGTTGTGTAAGAAAAAAACCTGGAGCGATTGCATTTACTCTTAATTTTTTATTATATTCAAGAGCAAAATGGACAGCAAGCCATTGAGTGAAATTACTTACTGCTGCTTTTGCTGCAGAGTATCCTGGAATTCTTGTTAAAGGTCTGAAAGCGTTCATTGAAGAAATATTTATGATTGAACCACCATTTTCGTTTTTTACCATATATCTTCCAAAAACTTGACAAGGTAAAATTGCTCCACCAAAAAGATTTAAAGCAACCACTTTTTCAAGAGCAGATATAGGAATATCAAAAAAAGATAGTTCAGGAGATGTTGTTGCTTCTTTTATGTTTCCCCCTGCTGCGTTAATAAGAATATCAATTTTCCCATATTTATTTATGACTTTCTTTGCTACCTCTTCCAGTAAATTCCTGTCAAAAACATCAAGATATTCTCCTTCACTTTCAATTCCTAAATTTTTCAAATTTTCAGAAACTTCTTTATAATTTTTTATATCTCCAATAATAACCTTTGCTCCTGCAAGCCCAAGTCCTTTTGCGATCTCTGATCCTAAAATTCCTCCTCCTCCTGTTACAATTGCTACTTTTCCCTCTAAAGAGAAAATTTTTTCAATTATTTTCATTTTTTCCTCCTATTTTAAATTTTAAATAACATAGAGGATCTTCCTCTAAAAAATCATTATAAATACTGTAAGCAAGTGCTCTACATCCAATACAATTATCAATTATACAATTTTTACATATACCTTTCAAAAAACTTTTATTCCTTATTTTATTCAATACTTCAGAATTTCTCCATATATCAATCAATCTATCTTTCAAAAGATTACCTATTGAAAGAGGAAATCTTCTACACGGAAAAACTTTTCCATCAGGCATAATGGCAATTCCATATTTTCCAACAATACATTGACTTCCATACAGTTCATAACAATTTTTTTTAATTTTAACCATATAACCTTTGAATTCAACAATATCCGAAATTTCAAATTTTATATTACAAATTTTATGTAAAAATTCTGTTATTAAAACCCATTTTTCAAAGGAAATAACATCTTCTTTTAACTTCTTACCAAGGCCATAGGGAATAAATCTTTCTATAATTACTCCATTAAAATTATAATTTTTAGCAAAATCAAAAATATTAAAAATTTCATTCCAATTTTTCTCAAGCAGAGTAAACATTAAGTATTTTTCTGTTTTTATATCCTTAATTTTCTCACAAATTTTTATAAATTTTTCATAATTTTTCCCTCTAAAAAATTCATAGGATTCTTTTTCCACTCCTTCTGTAGAAATTTTTAATATTATTTTATTTTTTTCAATTTCGTAAATAATCAAGTCATCAAGAAGTAAACCATTTGTAATTATACCAATTTTTTCAACATAGTCAGATTTTATAATTTTTTCAACTAATTTTTTCCAATCTTTATGTAAAAATGGTTCACCACCAGTTATATCAATAACAAGTTTTTTATTATTTTTTTCAAGGAATTCACATATATTGGAATAAATTAAAATAAGTTTTTCAAAAGGAAGGTCATTTTTTGAAGAAAAATTATCCTGATAACAATGCTTGCATCTTAAATGACAATTATCCGTTATATGCCATTGAATATGAAATGTATTATCCATAGAAATATTTTACTTTTTTTGAAACTTGGAATAAAATTATTGATTAAAAAAGAGGAAAAAACAAAATGGGAAGTTTTGAAAAAATCTTGAAAGATTTAAAAAATCCTTCATCACAATATAGAGGAGCACCTTTTTGGGCTTGGAATGGAAAAATTGAAAAAGAAGAGTTGAGAAGGCAAGTAAGGATTATGAAAGAAATGGGACTTGGTGGATTTTTTATGCATTCAAGAGTTGGCCTTGATACACCTTACTTATCCAAAGAATGGTTTGAATGTATAAATACGTGTGCTGAGGAAAGTAAAAAAATAGGTATGCTTGCTTATCTATATGATGAAGATAGGTGGCCTTCTGGTTTTGCTGGTGGTCTTGTTACAAAAGATAAAAAATTTAGAATGAGGCATCTTGTTATGACTATAATAAACGATAAAAATAAAATTGATTGGAAAAAAAATGTAATTGGTGTTTTTATTACCGAATTTGAAGAAAATATTATAAAGAAATATAGAAAGGTTAAAAAAAATGAAAAGATAAAAAATTTATCTTCATCAGAAAAAATTCTGGTTTTTTCTGTGAAAATTTCTAAAAAAAGTCGGTGGTATAATGGTTATACATATCTTGATACGCTCAATCCAGAAGCAGTGAGGAAGTTTATTAAGGTTACTCATGAGAATTATAAGAAATATTGTGGAAAATATTTTGGATCTATAATTCCTGGGATTTTTACAGATGAACCAAATTATGGCAATGTTTACTTTCATTATGATCCACCTACAGAAAAAGAAATTTCAATTGCAATTCCTTGGACAGAAAAGTTACCATTCATATTTAAAAAAAGATACGGATATGACATTTTAGAATATTTACCAGAAATCTATTTTGATTTAGAAAATAAAGAAATTTCAAAAGTAAGATACCACTATTTTGACTGTATAACTTATCTTTTTGTTGAAAGTTTTGCAAAACAGATTGGTGAATGGTGTGAAAGAAATAATTTACTCTTTACAGGCCATATACTTGCAGAAGATACTCTTTTAAGGCAAGCACACGTTGTTGGAAGTTGTATGAGGTTTTATGAACATATGCAAGCACCTGGTATGGATTTACTTACAGAACATCGAAGGATATTTAACACTGCAAAACAAGTAAGTTCAGTTGCAAGACAATTTGAGAGAAAGTGGAGACTTACAGAAACATATGGTTGCACAGGGTGGGACTTTCCATTTGCAGGACATAAAGCACTTGGTGATTGGCAAGTCGCTCTTGGTATAAACTTAAGATGTCAACATCTTTCTTGGTATACCATGCTTGGCGAAGCAAAAAGAGATTATCCAGCAAGTATTTTTTATCAATCTCCTTGGTGGAATTATTACAAATATGTTGAAGATTATTTTGCAAGGATTCATTTAATCATGACACAAGGAAAAGAGATAAGAGATCTTTTAGTAATTCATCCAATTGAAAGTATGTGGGCTATTTATAAAATGCCTAAGTGGGACGAAAATAAGAAAGAATTTATTTATTCAGAAGATATAAAAAAACTTGATGAAATGTATGTTAAATTGTGTGATGTCCTTCTTTCTGCTCATATTGATTTTGATTATGGAGATGAAGAAATTTTGTCAAGGTGGAGTAAAGTTATAGAAGAAAATGGTGAAACAATTTTAAAAGTTAATAAAGCGAACTATAAATATGTTTTGGTTCCACCTTTAATAACAATTAGAAGTTCAACATTAAAATTACTGAAAAAATTTAAAGAAAAAGGAGGAAAAATTATATTTGTAAAAGAAGTTCCTTCATATGTTGATTGTGAATTTTCAAATGAAGTTAAAAAATTTGCAGAAGGATGTATTATTGTTTCTAACTTTGAGGAAGCAATTACCTATCTTGAGGAAATAAGAAGAGTTTCAATAAAGGATGAAAATGATAATGAAATAAAAGAAATTTTATATCTTTTAAGAGAAGATGAAGATAACTTTTACCTTTTTGTATGTAATACAGGCATGGAGTGGGAAAATATTGAAAAATACTACCCTGTTAGAGAAAGAAAAAAAGAGTTTAAAAATGTAATTATTAAAGGTTATCCTGACTGGAAGTATAAACCCATTGAAATTGATCCTGTGAGTGGTAATTATTTTTATCCAGATATAATAAAAAAAGAAAATGGGTTTGTGATTAAAACAGATTTTTCTCCTATTGAAAGTCATCTATATGTGATACCCAAAAAAGGAATAAACATTGATATAAAGGAGAAAAAGAAATATATTGAAATAAAAAAAGAAGAAATAAAGCAAGAAGAAGTTGACTATATTTTAAATGAACCAAATGTTTTAGTTCTTGATATGCCTTATTTTAAAATTGGAGATAATGAATGGAAGGGAAAATTAGAAATTTTAAAGGTTGATAAAGAAGTTAGGAAATATTTAGGAATTCAAGAAAGAGGTGGTGCAATGGTTCAACCATGGGCAAGGAAAAAAAATGTGAATTTAAAAAATATAGAAGTTGATTTGAAATATGAATTTTATGTTGAAAAAATACCAAATAAAGGAATGTCAATTGCAATTGAAAAGCCAGAACTTTATGAAATTTACATTAATAGATATAAATTGTTTCCAGATATGAAAAATGGTTGGTGGGTTGACAAATCGTTGGAAAAAATTAATTTTTCTTCATCTTTATTAAATGTTGGAAAAAATGAAATTTTACTTAAAACCAATTATAGTGAAGACCATCCGGGATTTGAAATTATTTATTTACTTGGAGATTTTGGTGTTAAAATTGAAGAAGGCAATTTAATAATAACATCTTTACCTGAAAAATTAAAAATAGGTGATTGGACTCTTCAAGGATTGCCTTTTTACTCAGGAAATTTGGGTTATGTCTTCAATGTTGATAAAATTGATTTTAAAGAAAATCAAAAAATATTTTTGAAAATTTCTGATTTTAGAGGAGTTGGTTTAAGAGTTATAATAAATGGGAAAGAAGTTGGAATAATCGGTTGGCCACCCTATGAGATTGAAATAACGGATTTTGTAAAGGAAGAATTTAATCTAATTATAGAAATTCTTGGACATAGAAGAAACTCACATGGACCTTTACACTACTTTGAGAAATGGCCAGAATGGACAGGTCCTGGGCAATTTGTTTCAGAAGGAAATCAATGGATAGATGAATATCAGATAATTCCGTGTGGGTTAATGAAAAATCCAGAAATAATAATTAAAGAGGAAAGATGATATGTTTAGAAATTTATCTCCTGACGCAATAAACATAAAAACAACTTTACTTGAAAAATTAAGACTTGCAAAACTGGGAAATTTTGAAGGTATGGATATTTCAATTATTGAATGTTTTGAATTTTCAAAAAATGATAGAGTTGAAAAAATTAAAAATTTATTTGATTATTTTGATATAAAAATTGGTGGATGGGATTTACCTTTTAATATTGATATTGATGAAAATAAATTCAATGAAAACCTTGAAAAATTAAAAAAATATTTGGAAATTGCTCAAAAAATTTCTGCTTATAGAGTTTATACTTGGATAAAACCTTATTCAGATGAAATACCCTATGAAGAAAATTTTAAAATACATAAAAAGAGAATTAAAAAAATATGTGAAATTATGGAAAAATATGAGTGTAAACTGGGGATTGAATTTGTTGGAACAAAAAAAGAAAGAGAAGGACATAAATATGAGTTTATCTGGAATTTAGAACAAACTTTGTATTTAGTTAAAGAAATAAATATGGAAAATATTGGGATTTTGCTTGACAGTTGGCACTTATATGCTTCTGGTTGTGAAATGGAAAATATAAAAAGCCTAAAAGGAAAAGATATAATCTGTGTCCATATTAATGATGCACCAAATATACCGAAGGAAAATTTATTAGATAACGAAAGATTTTTACCAGGAGAGACTGGAGTTATTGATGCAGAAAAATTTTTGAAAATATTAAAAGAAATTGGATATGAAGGGCCTGTCACACCTGAACCGTTTAATAAAAGGGTAAACGAACTACCTGACGAAATAGCAGTTAGATTAGTTGGGGGATATCTTTTAAAAATCTGGAATAAAATTTTTACAAGGTCTGACCTCGCATAAATGGGTAAGATATATTTTCCTCAGTTTAAGAATGGTAAAGATGGTTTTGAAATTCATCCTGGATCAACAATTCTTGATTATGCACAAAAATTAAAAATAAAGATAAACGCAGAATGTGGAGGAATTGGAAAATGTGGAAAGTGTATTGTTAGAATTGAAAAAGGGAAAGAAAACTTAAATTCTAAAACTTCCTCTGAAAAAAAATTTAATTTATCAGAAGAATATAGACTTGCATGTCAAACAAAAATTGTTAGAAATGTCTCTGATGTTGTTGTTTATATAAAAGATTTTGGAGAATATGAAATATTGAAAAGTGGATTAGAAAAAAAGGTTGAAATATATCCTCTTTTTAAAACAAAAAATGGGAAGGTATATAAAAATGAGGTAGAAATTGAAAATTATAAAGGTGGAATTTATGGAATTGCACTTGATATTGGAACAACTACAATTGTTTTTAATATAGTTAATCTTGAAAATGGAGATATTGTCGGAACTATTGCAAGAACAAATCCTCAAATTGTTTATGGAAATGATGTAATTTCAAGAATTGAATATACAATGATTGATAAAAAAGAAAAAAGATTTTTGAAAGAAGAAGAAAGAAGGGAAAAATTGGTTGAATTGCAGAGATCTGTTGTTGATTTAATAAATGAAGAGTTAAGAAAATTTAATAGTGATATATTAGACAAAATTTATGAGATTGTTGTTGCTGGCAATTCTGCAATGAGAAATATATTTTTTCTCATTGATATATCTACTCTTGGTAAAATACCTTATGAACCACTTAATCCAGAAAGTATAGTAAAAAAACCAGAAGAAATAGGATTGCAAATAAATAAAAATGGAGAAATTTATGGATTGCCTTTAATAGGAGGACATGTTGGTGCTGACGTTGTTGCCGATATTTTAGCATCAGAAATTTATAAAGAAGAAAAAGTGTGCATGCTTATAGACATAGGAACAAATGGAGAAATTGTAATAGGAAATAAAGATAAAATCCTTGCCACTTCTGCTGCTGCTGGAGGTGCTTTTGAGGGAGTGAATATAAGTTGTGGAGTTGGAGGAATAGAAGGAGCAATAAAAGAAGTTAAAATAATAAATGGAAAGGTCTATTATTCTACTATTGGGGATAAGTATCCTATTGGAATATGCGGTTCTGGATTGATAGATCTTTTGAGTGAAATGTTAAAAAATGGAATAATAAATGAAAAAGCACGACTTAAAAATGGTGAATTTTATATAACAGACGATATAAAAATAACTCAACAAGATATATTTCAACTAATAATTTCAAAGTCAGCAATAAGAACAAGTTGGCAAATTCTTTCTAAAATTTATCCTATTGATATTAAAAACATTGATAAAATTTTTATTGCAGGTGGATTTGGAAATTTTATAAATATAGAAAATGCTATGAAAATTGGTTTACTTCCTGAAGTTGATAAAAATAAAGTAATAAAAATAGGGAATGGTTCCCTTGAAGGAGCAAGAGAAGTTTTATTATGTTATGAAAAAAGGAAAATTGTAGAAGAAATTGTTCAAAAAGTTGAACATATAAGGACAAATGAGATAGAACCTAATTTTAATTTTTTACTTGCAGAAAACATGTATTTTTGAAATTATCTTTTAACTCTGACATTGCCTTCCCAGACCTAAAAAACATATATTTTTACCTCAGAAATCCATCCTTTGAAATAACCAATCATTCCTTCTGGATGTCCAGAGGCTCCTATATATTTCAAAGACCAAGATGCTGGTAAGTTCATAAGGTTATTATACGAAATTAGGTTTTTATCAAGATAAATGGCCATTCCATCCTTTTTACTAAATGTTACAACAATCTCATACCATTTTGATGGAGTTATATCTTCTAAATAAGCATTTATTTTTATAAATCTCCCATTATTTCTATGTATAAATTCTACCTTTTTCCCTATTAATTTTAATCCAATCCTATCCCACATCTCTGGTCCTAAAATATAAAATGTTTCTTTTTCTGATGGTAAACTTTCAAGTTTGAACTTTACAAATATTAAGTAATCCTTATCCTTTAAATTAACACCACCTTTTATGTCTATAAAGGTTTTTCCATTAAAAAATAAAACTTCTTTTTTTAATTCTTCATCATAAAGAAGTTTTCCATTTGATATTATACCTTCATATTTCATTTCGTTGACTTTGTTTTTTACTAATTCTTCATTTTTTCCTGAAAAATCATAAAAAACAATTAAATTATCCTTTGAAAGTTCTAAATTCTCATAAGTTAATTTTTGTTTTAAACTCTTTAAACCAAAAAGTCCATCGTCAATATACTTTACTCTTTTTTCATATACTGTCCCTTCTACTTTTTGTTTTGCTTTTTCAACACAATTAATAATAAATTCAACTTCGTCCTTATTATATATAGCTCTCTTTGGATTTCTATAATAAAGACATTCTATGTATTCAAACATTTTCTTCATATCCTCATAGGCTGGACCAAAGAAATTCAAATAAAAATCCTCTAATATTTCATCTACATCTAATTCTGGATTCCATAATAATTTAGCAGTTACGTAATGATTAATAGCATACCACCAAAAATTTTCTTTACGAACAGAATCTGTAAAAATTCCCATACCACTTATTTGGGAAAAATTAACTTTTTCAGATATTTCTTTTAACTTCTTTATATGCTGAGAAATTAAATGAGGAATAAAAATTGGAATAAAGTTATTTCCAAAAGTATAATATTCTAGAAGATAAATCCTTTGGGGTTTTAAATTTTGCCAATCTTCTATAAGATTATATTTTGTTTCATCAATTATTTGCTCTCCCAAATTTAATTTTCCTTTTTTAATTTTATCAAGACAGGGAAATGCTATTAATGAAACTACATTTTCGGGTAATTTTTCAACAATAGTTGGTGGTAATAAATATTTTTCATATGCAAGATATACAATATATTTATCTGGAAATTTATTCTTCAATCTTTTTGCAACTTCTATAACTGCTTCTCCTACATAGTTAGAATAGATTCCAGTTTCTTCTCTTGATTTATCAACTTTTGATTGACATAAATCACAAGAACATATATCCATAAAATAATCATTAGGACACACTATAAAAAAATTTCTTCCTTTCTTAAAATAATCCTCTGCATGTTCAACAATTTTATCTATGACTCCTTTATGGGGAAAAGCAATATGATTATAAATCCTACCATTTTTGTCTATGCTAAAAAATTCGGGATTAGTATCTTTATATAATGTCCAAAAATTTATTCCACTCCTTTTCCCTTCAAAAGTATGACCCGAGGCCCAAGCATCTTCATCACCCCCATATCCTATTTTTCTTGTCCATTCTGTATTTAAACCCCAACATAATCTCATGCGGAAATATGGATTTTCTATTGTCTCTAAATCATCAGTAATAAAAAGTTCTTTCTTATTAGGAATAACTTCTAATTCTTCATCCGGGAAGAAAAAGCGGACTCCGAGAATTTCAAGTAATTTATATACTCCATATAGAGTTCCAGCACTTCCTAACCATTTTGTATGGTGAGTTTTGGGATCTAAGTTAGTATCTTTTCCCAAAATAAATATCATATTTTTTTCTCTTTTTATTATATAACCATCTGTTTTAAGATTTTCAGTTGTAAGATTTTTTGTTTTCGATAATTCATTCTCACCAATTACAATATGAAACTCATATAAACTCTCCAGTTGTTTAAAATCTCTAATTTTAACTACTGGAATTTCAACACCTGTAATTTTCTTTATATATTTCTGTAATTCATCAGCGGAAAAATTTATTAAAGGAGTGGCATTTTCTGAAATTAATATATCAGCCATAGGTTTACCATTAAAAACAATTTTGAAAGATTTTGTATTTATATAACTTGTTTTAACTTCTTTAGAGTTTAATTCTTTTCTATAAATTTTCACTTCATCAATGATACCTTTAAAAAAACTATGTAATGCTCCAGAATATTCTTCTTCTTTTACCCTACCATAAGTTGTTCCTGCTCCTATTAAACATATATGCCAATCAGAAGGTTCATTTGCGTAGGGATTTAAAGCAACTAATTCACCGTTTACATATAAAGCCATGCCATTTTTAGTACTAAAAGTTCCTACTACATGATACCAAATGTCTTTTTTAAATTCATAATATGCAGAAATTGAAATAAATTTTCCACCACCTTTATCCCACGTTCCCCCTTTTCTATGCCACATTCTTATCACATTATTTTTTATTTTAAGTCCCATCTGATCCCATTGTTGAGGTCCAAATATATAAAATTCTCCCTTTGAAAAATCATCTTCAGGTTTTATCCAAACTTCATAACTATAATCAGTATTTTTTAAATCAATTATTCCTGTTTTTATATAACTATTTACACCATTGAATCTTACTCCTTTACCAACAACTCCCTCTACTTTTTCTAAATTTGTTCCTATCGCTGTAAATTTATCATTTTCTTTATTATATATCATAGATTCTATTTCTTCCTCAAAAGAATAGTAAATTTCTGGTTTTAGGTTTTCACATGATAACAAAAAAATCAAATGTATAAATAAAAATAAAGCAATCTCCTTTATATTTTTAAAACACATAAATTCCTCCTTTATAATTTTTTCCTATACTTCCAAAAATTATTAAAAATATGCATCCCAGTAAGTTTTATAAATATCACTCCAAGTTCCTGGACCAAGCATACTTTTCCATTTATTCATATCTAATTGTTCAACATGTCCATCCACATAGAGAAGATTAGCCAAATTATTATGTCTTAGCACTATTCTATTTCTGTGACTTGTAGAAGTTGATTCATACGTTATAGGTGTAAGATATGGATAAAAGACCCATGCCCATCTGTTACCATCCCATGGAGAGTCAGCTATCATTCCTTTAAGATGTTGATTTTTAATTTTTGATAATTTCCTCGGACTGATGTAAGTATCTGCAAGTGCATAACCTGTCATCCAATAATAGCCTTTTCTATAAAGATTTGGACAGTTAAGTTTCCCTTGATATTTTTCCATTGCATATCCTCCTGAAGCTCCTCCAGATCTTTTAACCAAGTAATTAACTGCTATTGCAGGCCACCAGTTATAGGAACTATTAGAATCCCCTGAATAAAGTGGAATTAAATATTCATCATAATCTTGGGCATACATAAGAAAGGCAACTCCAATTTGTTTTAAATTACTCATACATGTAGCAGATCTGGCTTTCTCTCTTGCTTTTGAAAGTGCTGGTAATAACATGGCTGCCAAAATAGCGATTATGGCAACCACTACCAACAACTCTATTAATGTGAAACCATGTTTTTTATTTTTTTTCATTTCGATCACCTCCTTTCTTTTTTATAAAAATTGTCTTTTCACAATTTTATCTCCTCTTTTAATTTTTCGGTCATAGTAGTTTCTCTTATTTTCAGTTCATAGGGCAATATAATATGTTGCGGTTTATGGTTAACAAATTCAATTTTTTCGATTAGTAATTCCATCGCTTTTCTTCCCATTTCATATATTGAAGTAGAAACAGTAGTTAATTTGAAATTAATACTTAGTGGGGTGATATCATCAAAACCTGTTACACCAACATCTTCTGGAATTCTTACGCCTTTTTCTCTTAATCCCATAATGATTCCAATAGATATACTATCATTCATGCATACAATACACGTTTTTCTATCTTTGGAAATATAATTAATCAAATTTTTACTTGCTTCATAACCGTCATTCATATATCCATTCATTGCATCTCTATCTGAAATTTCAAATAGTTTAAGATTATGTTCTAAGTTTTCTTCTTTAATAGATAGTTTTAATCCTTTTAATCTTTCTTGAATTTCGGTTCTTTTTAATCCATTTTTCTCTACAATAAATATAAAATTTCTATAGTCATTTTTAATTAGATATTTACCAAGTTTATACATTCCCTCAAAATAATTTGGAATAACATAATCAATTTTGTCAATATTTTTAATTTCAGGGATATGAGAAAATAAAACAAAAGGGAATTCATTTTTTATTAATTTTTTAAGACCATCCGATATTTTTTTATTTTTATAACAACAACATACTAAAAATCCATCAACTTCTGGAAGCAACTTTTCTATATAATTTGTTTCTTTTTCAAAATCTCCTATAGTGTTACATAGAATTAAATGATAATTTTTTTTGTTGGCAAAATTTTCTGCTTCTCTAATTATTTTTGAAAAGTATATATTTTCAGAATGATAAACAAGCACAGCAATCTTGTTTTTTCTTCTTTTGTGATTACTACATACAAAGGTTCCTTTTCCATGTATTCTGTAAATATAATTTTCTCCTATTAATTCAGATAATGCTTTCAAAATTGTATGTCTACTTACATTAAATTCCTTTATTAATTGATATTCTGAAGGAATTCTTTCTTCTTCCTTATATATACCTTTAGATATTCTCTCTTTTATAATTTTCTTTATCTGTTTATATTTTGGTTCGTATTTTATTAATTTTTTCATTTGTCTGTTGTCCGTACAAGTTTAATTATATTATACCATAAATTTTTATTTTCATAATAAAATTCATATTTTCTAATGACTAAAACCTTTGTCTGTTAAAGTATTAGAAATGTTTAAAAAAAACTTGACAAAATGGAAAAATATCTTCAAATAACTAAAAATAATTATCTTTTAACTCTGACATTGCCTTCCCAGACATTCCAGATTTCTTCTTCATCAAGGACTTGAGCATAATCAGTTAATAAAGTTACAACATAAGCACCACAAGCCCATCCAAATTGAATCCATTTTTCCTCTTCCCAACCTTTTAGAATTCCATACAGAAGACCTCCGACAAAAGCATCTCCTCCGCCTATTCTGTCAAGAACAAATATTTCCCTTGGTTCTATTACATACCATCTATCCCCAACAGACATTATTGCTCCCCATAGATGCTGTTGTGCACTTATTACTTCTCTTAGTGTTGTTGCAAAAACATTTACATTTGGAAATATTTTTTTTGCTTTTTCTATCATGCCTTTAAAATTTTCTATTTGTATCTTAATGTTTTTCCCTCCAGGTTCAGGTCCTTCTATCCCGAGACATAATTGAAAGTCTTCTTCGTTACCAACAAGAATATCTGTTATTTTTGCAATTTCTGTAAATATCTCTCTTAATTGACTTTCTCTATTTTTCCAAAAAGATGCTCTGTAATTCAAATCAAAAGAAATTTTTGTCCCATATTTTTTTGCAACTCTTGCTATCTCAAGACAGAAATTACCTGTATCTTCTGATAATGCTGCAAAAAGCCCTGACATATGAACAATACAGACACCCTCTTTTCCAAAAATTCTTTCTAAATCAAAATCTTCTGCTTTTAAAGTTCTTCCTACTTCTCCTGCTCTATCATTCCAGACTCTTGGTGCTCTTGTTCCATAGCCAGTGTCAGCAATATTAAATTGATGTCTAAAACCCCACGGACCTCCTTGGGGAACTTCTTTTGCTTCAATGTCCATTCCCCTACTCTTTAAACTTTCTTTTATAAATCTTGCTATTGGGCTTCCTTTTACAAATGCAGTTAAAACTTTAACCGGTAATCCTAAATAGGAAATAACACTTGCTACATTTGATTCCGCACTTGTTGCCTGCATTATGTAAAGGTTGCTTGTATGAACAGGTTGCATATTAAAAGGTGTAATTCTAACTCCCATACTTGTAGGAACTAAAAGTGCATATTTACATTCTTTCTTTAATTCCATTTGATTCCTCCTTTTTAAAATAAAATATCACAAAATTTTAAATTTTCCAATATTAAATTTAATAGTTGACAATTTGGGAAATTGCTTTTAAATTTATTTATAAAGTATAAAAATCTAAAATGAAAACACAAAAAAGAAAAGAAGAAAATTTAAAAAAAATTTTGATTTTTTTGGGAGTTTTTCTTTTCTTTATAATTATAAATTTGTGGCAATCAGGGACTTTGTCTGAAATTAATAAAATTTTTCAAAATCCAAAACTTCAAGTTTTTGTTATAATTCTTTTTGCTATTTTGATTGAAGGATTTCCTTTTATTTTGATTGGTTCATTTATTTCAGGTCTAATTGAAGTTTTTGTTTCAGAAGAAAAATTTAAAAAATTTTTCCCTGAAAACAGATTTTTGTCAGCATTTATTGGTTCATTTTTGGGTTTTTTATTTCCTGTCTGTTCATGTGGCGAAATTCCAGTTACGAGAAGATTGATTAAAAAAGGAGTACCACCTGCAGGAAGTATTTCATATTTACTTGCAACTGCAATAATAAATCCAATTACTTTATTTTCAACTTATCTTGCTTTTTCCTCTATTAAAATGGTATTTGGCAGATTTCTTATTGCTTTTATTTGTAGTGTTTTTGTTGGTATTTTAATCGCTCCAAAAGAAAAGGATGAAATTCTAAAGAAATATGAAAAAGAGGAACATGAAAATTTAAAACATATACCTAAATTTCAGGAAATTTTTACTCATGCATTACACGACTTTTTAATTATGGGGAAATATTTAATTATTGGGGCTACTCTTGCTTCATTATTTTCTACTTTAATTTCAAGGGATTTCTTTCTTATGATTGGTAGAAATAAAATAATTTCAATTCTATCAATGCAAATTTTATCAATTCTTCTTTCATTATGTTCCTATGCAGATGCTTTTGTTGCAAGTTCATTTACTTATATGTCATCAATGTCTAAAATTATTTTTATGATTTCTGGACCCATGATGAGTATTTCGCTTATGATTGTTTATTTTGCTGTTTTTAAAGAAAAATTTGTGAAAAAATTACTTATAAGTGTATTTCTTACATTATTCGTTCTTGGAGTTGTTGGAAGTTTTATTAAAGGAATATAAAAATGAAGATTTTTAAAAATAAGGAATTTTATAACTTTCTAATATGTTTTCTCTATTTTGTAAGTTTCCTTGTTCTTTCTTTGACAGGTAATTATAGAATATTTGTGAAGAAATTTTATTTTCCTTATATTTTAACAGGAATAGTAATTCTTTCATGTCTTTGTTTTGTAACATCAAAAAGGATAAAGATTTTTAAAGAAATAGATGTATATGAGATTTTTTCCTTTGTCATTTTTTTATTCCCTTTAATTCTTGTCTGTCTTACAAGGCCGAGTAATTTACCAACTTATGCTGCTTTAAAAAGAGGGATACAGACAGAATTGTCAATCAGTGAAAGTATTTTAAGATCCCTTCAAGAAAAAATAGAAACAGAAGGAAAATATAAAAAATTAACAATAAAGCAAATACTTACTTTTGCTAAGTCAAAACCAGAAGAGATTAATGAAAAAGATATTGTGGTAGAAGGAATTGTGTTTAAAGGAGAAGAAAAAGATAAATTCACATTGATAAGGTTTTTAGTAATTTGTTGTGCTGCTGATGCTACACCACTTGGTATTGAAGTTAAATATGAAAAGAAAGAAGAATTAAGAAATGAAGAGTGGGTGAAAGTGAAAGGAAAAGTTAAAATTGAACAAGGAAAAGTTTTAATTTATGCGGATGAAATAGAAAAAATAAGTTCACCTTCTGATCCATATCTTTATTAAAAACTTTACAGTAGCGGTATAATTTATATAATAAGCAAAAATTTTACTTCATCAACTTCCACCTCCTAACCCCCCCGAACCTCTCCTGTTTCACCCCCGCAGGAGAGGTTCTTTTTGAAAATCTTGACAGATAATAATTTCTTAATTAAAATTTTAAATGAAAATGATTTCTATTTATGATAAAAAAGTAAAATATACAAGGATTTTAAAAAGAAACAAATTAAAGTTAACACCAAAAAGGATTGCTATTATAGATTACTTTGTCAAAAGTGGAAAATATGCTACTCCTTTTGATGTATGGATATATTTAAAGAAGAATTTTAAAAAAATTGGTTTACCAACAGTTTACAGAAATTTAGAAAAATTTGAAAAAATAGGTATATTAACAAAAGTTGAAGGAGAAGAAAATAGATTTTACTATGGGATTTGTAAGATTAAAAAAAAGAAACATCACCATCATATAACTTGTTCTTTCTGCCATAAATTGCTTGATTTTGATATTTGTAATTTTGAAGATTTAAAAGAGGAAATTGAAAAAAAGACAGGGTTTAGTATTAAAGAGCATTATTTAATTGTTAAAGGAATTTGCAAAGATTGCCAGAAGGGGGGTGAAATATGAAAAAATTTAAATATATTGTTGAATCTTTAACTCATCATTTGCCGTTTTCTGTATTATCTGTTTCTATTGGACTTATATTTGCAAGTATTATGACTTTTTTAACAGAATTATTTGGAATTGAAAATCCAAGTTATTATTTTGAAGAAATTTTTCACGTATTTCATCCAATCCATATGTTATTTTCTGCACTTGCAACAACAGCAATGTTTTGGAAGCACGAAAAAAAATTTTTAAAGGCATTTCTAATTGGAATTGTGGGTTCTGCTGGAATATGTGGAATAAGTGATATTTTTATTCCTTATATTTCAGGTTTCCTTCTTGGTGTTAAAATGGAACTTCATATTTGTATAGTAAAACATCCACAACTTATCTTGCCCTTTTTATTTTTAGGAGTTTTTATTGGTTATGTTGCCCCAGAAACATTAGAAAAATCGGAAGGAGTAATTTTTTCTCATTCTTTACACGTTTTTATAAGCGCTGTTGCTTCAATATTTTATCTTATAAGTTTTGGTCTTTTTGATTGGATACACAGAATAGGTGCAGTTTTAATTTATATGGTTCTTGCAGTTATTATTCCATGTTGCACAAGTGATATTATTTTTCCTCTCCTTTTTACTAAAAGAAGCAGAGAATTTGGACATTATCATTTGAATTAAATAAAAAAGGCCTGGGCCGGATTTGAACCGGCGTATAGCGGTTTTGCAGACCGCTGCCTTTCCGCTTGGCTACCAGGCCTTATATAATAATTATACCTCAAATTGACATTTTTTGAATTATATCTAAATATTCAAATTTTGGCAATTTTTTGTTGTTTACAACTTCTACAAGAGGAACATAAATAATTTCTTCGCCCTTTAAACCTATCATATAACCATATTGGCCACTTATTAAAAGTTCAACTGCTTTACTTCCAAATATTGTAGCAAGTTTTCTTGTTAAATATGTTGGTTTACCACCTCTTTGAATATAACCTAAAACTGTATATCTTATTTCTCTATCCGGCAATTTTTCTTTAAGAATTTTTGTTAAATCTTCTGCTTTTCCTGCACCTTCTGCCAGAACTATTATACAACTTTTTTTGCCCTTTTTTTCTTCTTCTTTGATTTCTTCAACAATTTTATCTATTTCAAATTTTATTTCAGGAATAATAACAATTTCTGCTCCACAAACTATTCCAACTTCAAGCGCTAAATTTCCGCAGTCTCTACCCATTACTTCAATTATAAATGTCCTTTCATGGCTTGTTGCTGTATCTCTTATTTTATCAATTGCATCAATTGCTGTATTTACTGCTGTATCAAATCCAATTGTATAATCTGTTCCATAAACATCATTATCTATTGATGCAGGAATATGAACTACTGGAAAATTAAATTCAGAATATAAAAGATATGCCCCTACTGCTGAACCATTGCCACCTATAACAACAAGTCCTTCTATATTTTCATTTTTTAAATTTTGGTAAGAAGTTTCTCTTACTTGTTTATTTTTAAATTCATAAAATCTTTTTGTTTTTAATATTGTTCCACCTTGATTTATTATTCCACTTACACTTCTTGAATTCAGAGAAATAAATTTTTTTTCATAGAGGCCTTTGAAACCTTCTACAATTCCAACAACCTCAATGTTGTAAAAAATTGCTGTCCTTACAACACTTCTTATAGCAGCATTCATCCCAGGTGCATCACCACCAGTTGTTATTACACCTATTTTTTTCATTTATTTTAATAACCAAAATCTGCTTTAAGACCCGGTTTAATTTCTCTTGTTTCTTTTATAAGTTTTTTCCCTTCTTCACTTATCCATTCAAATTTATACCACCATGGTTTTGACATAACTTTTGTTATTGTTCTTATTTGACGTATTCTTGGAATTGCTATTTTGACAAAAGAATTTTCAAGGGAATCCCAATCTTTTGTTTCAGGATCAGTGAATGCTTCTTTAAAATATGCTCTTCCACACATTGGGCCTGAGACTAAATCACAAACAGAGCTATATTGGATTACATACTGTTCAAAATCAACTGCAGCACTCAAAAGAAGCATAGGTCTTGGAGATATCTTTTCCATTTCTTTGGCAACATCTCTTACTACTTGAGGAGAACAAACTTGAATAATTTTACCATCTTCTTCTACCCATAAAACCGGTACCTGTGTTTTATAGAAATGGCCAAACGGAGAAAAATCTTGAGCCATTTTTATTAAAGCATCTGGTAATTTTTTTGCTTTTTCCAATTTTGTTTCTCCTGGTAAGTCTGCAAGAAGTGTTTCGTTATAAAGAGGTTTTTCAAGTTTTTTGCATTTTTCAAAAACATTTGCGAGCCATTCTTTGTTTTTTTCCCAACTTTCTTTGTGGTCAGGATTTAGATAAACTAAAGTTTTAAAAGCATCAACTTTATCAGCAATTTCTTCTGGTTCTATTGCTAATCTTGCAACTTTACCAAGGCCTCCATCAAGTTCAATTGGTTTTGTATGTTCAAGACGTCCAATTAAAAGTATATCTGAACCTAATGCTTCTTTAAATCCAGGAGTTAAAATTGCAAGATGATTAAATAAAGCAGCAGTAACTTCGCCTTTTAAATGTCTTGCAAATCTTATACAAACTTCTTTAACGTCTTCATCGTTTGCTTCTCTATTTTCGCCAATGTGCTTTAAATAGGCATTTGTAAGTTTAAGATAGGAACTATGCTGATCAGAAGCAAAAACATCCATTACTCCATCAGGAGCAAATTTGGCAAGAACTTTAAAAATTCCTTCACTGACTTCAAGTCCATCTTTATATCTTGCATAAACCATTTTACCTCCTTGTTTAAATTTTAAATATATTGTTTTTTAAATTCTTTCAATTTTTCTTTCAAATTTGAATCTTTCAATGAAAGAATTTCTATCGCTAAAATTGCAGAATTTTTAACACCTGCTTTTCCTAAAGACATACAGGCGACAGGAACTCCTTCAGGCATTTGAACAGAAGAATATATAAGATCTGTTGTTGCAATATTATTTGTGGGTAAAGGAACACATATAACTGGAATTGTTGTTCTTGAAGCAATGATTCCTGCAAGATGTGTTGAAACTCCACTACAAACAATTATAATATCAAAATTTTCTTTTTCAGCCATATCAATAAAATCAAAAACTGGTTCTAAAGTTTCAAATCCAGAAAAAATTCTTTTAATATAATAAATTCCAAACTCTTTTAATATATTTTCTGCTTCTTCTATGTATTTTAAATCATCTTCATTCCCAACTATAATAACTATTTTGCCCATATTTTTTTCATTCTTTCAATTGCTTCTTTTATTTTGCTTTCATTGATTGTTAAAGAAAATCTTACATAACCTTCACCAGATGGACCAAAACCAACCCCTGGTGTTGCTACTATTTTACCATTTTCTAATAAAAAATCAACAAATTTTATAGAGTTTTCTTTAATTTTAACCCAAAAGTAAAATGTACCTTTTGGTAATGAAAATTCAAATCCTAATTTTTTTATTCCATCAGCAAATAAATCTCTTCTTTTTTTATATATTTCTCTCATTTTGGCAACACTATCCTGAGAGCCAGTTAATGCTTCAATTCCTGCAAATTGGATTGCTTCAAAAGTTCCAGAATCAATATTTTCTTTAATTTTAGCGAGTGAAGAAATTAAAAAAGAATTTCCACAAGCCCAGCCAATTCTCCATCCAGTCATATTGTAAGTTTTAGAAAGGGAATTGAATTCAATTGTAACTTCTTTTGCTCCTTCTATTGAAAAAATATTTACAGGTTTTTCTTCAAAATATATCTCACTGTAGGCAGCATCATAAGCAAGTATAATTTTATTCTTTTTGCAAAAATTTATAACATCTTTTAAAAAGTCCTTATTGGCAAAACTTCCAGTTGGATTATTAGGATAATTTAAATATAAAATTTTGGCTTTTCTAACTATTTCATCTGGAATTTTTCCTAAATCAGGTAAAAAATCGTTTTCTTCTTTTAAAGGCAAAAAATAACTCTCTCCACCAGCAATTAAAGTTCCAATAGAGTAAACAGGATATCCAGGCTCAGGAACGAGTGAAACATCTCCAGGATTTATGAAACATAAAGGAAAATGAGATATTCCTTCTTTAGAACCAATAAGAACACATATCTCTTCGTCAGGGTCTATTTTTACATCATAATTTTTTTTATAAAAATCAGAGATAGCCTTTCTGAATTCTTTTGTTCCTTTTCCAAAAGGATATCTATGAAATTTTGGATTTTCAACCGCTTTTTTCATTGCTTCAATAATATTTGAAGGAGTTGGCATATCAGGGTCTCCTACTCCAAAGTCAATAACATCTTCTCCTTTTTCAAGTAATTTTTTCTTTTTTTTATCTATTTCAACAAAAAGATATGGTGGGATTTTTTTTAATCTTTCACTTATTTCAAACATTGAGAACCTCCTCTTTTATTAAATCTTCCATACTGTAAAATCCCTTTTCTTTTTTACTTATAAATTTTGCTGCTTTTAATGCTCCACTTGCGAAAGATTCTCTATTGTAACATCTATGTGAAATTTCTATAATCTCACCAAGCCCTCCAAAATAAACATAGTGTTCACCAACAATATCTCCAATTCTTAAAGAATGAATTCCAATTTCTTCAAACTTTCTTATGTCAGTAAATCCACTTCTTCCATATTTTAAAACATTATCTATTTTCCAGTTTTTTTCATTACATATAATTTCTGCTATTTTTTTTGCTGTTCCACTTGGTGCATCCTTTTTGAAATGGTGATGAATTTCTTTTATTTCAATTTCATAATTTTTTAATAGTTTTACAGCATATTTTATAATTTCAAAAAATAAATTGACTCCTAAACTCATATTAGGAGAAAAGAAAACAGATGTAGTTTCACCTAATAACATTATTTTTTCCATTTGATTTTTTTCAAATCCTGTTGTTCCTATAACTATTTTTCCCATTTTTTCTTCAACTTTTTTAATAAAATCTATTGTTGCAGATGGAGTTGTAAAATCAATTACTACATCACCTTTTTCTAAGATTTCTGATAAGTCATTGTAAATTGGTATACCCTCAATTTTTTTTCCAATCATTTCATGCCCTTTTACTTCAATGCCACCTTTGATTAAAAAATTATTATCTTTTAAGGCAAGTTTCATTACAGTTTGTCCCATTTTACCGCACGCGCCACAAATAATTAAAGTTATTTTTTCCATTTTAGGTTTCCTCCTTAACTCTCTTTATTTTAGCACCTAAATCACTCAATTTTTTTTCAAATTTTTCATATCCTCTGTCAAGGTGATAAATTCTTGAAATTTCTGTGGTACCTTCGGCAGCAAGTGCGGCTAAAACTAATGCTGCACTTGCTCTTAAATCTGATGCCATAACCTTTGCTCCTTTAAGAGAACTTACACCTTTAATAATTGCTTTTGAACCATCAAGAGTAATATCAGCTCCAAGACGATTAAGTTCACCTACGTGAATAAATCTTTCTGGAAAAACTTTCTCTGTGATTAAACTCACTCCATCTGCCAACGTTAAAAAACTCATTATCTGAGCTTGCAAATCAGTTGGAAAACCAGGATAAGGTAAAGTTGTAATTTCAATCGCCTTCCATTTTTCTTTAGGAATAGTTTCAACATAGGTATCACCAAAATTAATTTCCAGACCTGATTCTTCAATTTTGTCAAATAAAGAAAGAAGATGATGTGTTATTACTCCACTTATTTTAATTCTACTTTTTGTTATATAGCCTGCTAAAATATAAGTTCCTGCTTCAATTCTGTCAGGAATAATGGTATATTCAGTACCTTTAAGTTTTTTTACACCTTCAATCCTTATTAAATGTGAACCCTCACCATAAATTTTTGCACCCATTTTTTTTAGAAAATTAGCAAGGTCAACAATTTCTGGTTCACAAGCGGCAAATTCAATAATGGTTTCTCCTTCTGCAAGAGTGGCAGCACACATAACATTTGCAGTTGCAAGGACACTTGAACCAAAATTACCACCGAGAAAAACAATATTACCCTTTAATTTATCTTCAACTTTTCCAACAATATATCCCTCTTCATTTTCAATTTTAACTCCAAGTTTTTTTAATCCTTTTAAATGTAAATCAATAGGTCGTGGGCCAATAACACATCCTCCAGGCATAGAAAATTTTGCAGTTTTATATTTTGCAAGTAAAGGACCAAGTAGACATATTGAACCTCTCATTGTACTTACAAATTCATATGGAGCAGTAAATTGATATATACCAGAAGGGTCTATTTCTAAAACATTGTTTTCAAATTTAGTTTTTACTCCCATATAATTCAAAATTTTTAAAATTGTTTGGACATCTTTCAAATTAGGTATATTATGTAAAATTGTTTTTCCCTCTCCCATTATACTTGCAGCAATGATAGGTAAAGCCGCATTTTTTGAACCAGAAATTTTTACTTCACCTTCAAGTTTCTGTTTTCCTTCTATAACAAACTTTTCCATTCTTCTCCTTTCTTTTTTCCTATATATTTTACTATTTTTTATTTTTTTTTAAAGACTAAAACTCTTTCAATTCCTGAGAAATCTTTTTTAACTTTTACAATTTCCAATTCGTCAGGAATAAATTCTTTAATTTTTTTTGTCTGATTATATCCTATTTCAAGGACAAGAAAGCCGTTTTTTTTCATATAGTGTTTACATTCTTTTATAATTTTTCTTATAACTTTTAATCCATCTTTCCCTCCATATAAACTTCTTTTGGGTTCTTTTTTAACTTCTCTATCAAGTTTTGCATAATCTTTCTCACTTATATACGGGGGATTACTTGTGATTATTTCAAATTTTTCATTAATATTAGAAAATATATTTGAATAAAAAAATTTCACTTTGTTTTTAACATTGTTTAAAATAGCATTTTCTCTTGCAATTTTTAATGCTTTTTTTGAAATATCAACTCCTTTGACAAAACAGTTTTCTATATTTAAAGCAAGAGAAATTCCTATATTTCCACAACCTGTGCCTATATCAAGGATTTTAATTTTTTTAGGATAGAAATATTTTTTATATAAACATATAACTTCTTCTACAAGCAATTCTGTTTCAGGCCTGGGAATAAAAACTCCTTCTACTATTTTAAATTCTATATCAAAAAAATATGCTTTTTTTATAAGGTATTGAAGTGGATAACCCCTAACTCTTTTATCTATAAGTTTTAAAATTTTTTTAACAAAATTTTCCTTAATTTCAATTTTTTCAGTATAGATTTTATATCTTTCAATGTTTAAAAAATGTGAAATTAACAGTTCACTTTCATAAACAGGATTTTCAATACCATTATTTTTTAAAATTTCTACACATTTATTAAGAAGAGAAAAAATATTCACAGAATTTTCAAGACCCTTGTTTTATTATAAAAGATACTTTTTGTGCAGCATTTTTTATTTCTGGATATTCACTTTCTTCAGCAAGAAATTCAATAAGTCCTTTTATATTTTCATTAGGATTAATTTTTAAATATTCACCAAGAACTTCAATTATATTTTTTCTGATATTTACTTCTTCTATATTTCCTTGTGGGATATCTCTTTTCAATCTATTAACTAACAAATTTATATTTGTAAATTCTCCAAGTTTACCAAGTGCAATAAGATAATATATTTCTAAACCAGGAACCCCAAATTCTTTCCATGCTTTTTTAATAAGTGATATTGAATTTTTATCTCTCAATTCTCCAAGAGTTTTAATAAGTTTAACTGCAAAGATTATTTCATTTTTTTCTTCATCTGTTTCTCTCTGAGATGGACTAAACATTTCAACCATCATAGCACCAGGACCTTCAGGAAAAGCAGGAGGTCCTATTTCTCTTGGTCTTTCTGTAATCACAGTAACAACTGCTGATGAACTGAGAGATGTTATATCGATTTTTCTACCTTTAATAGCAAGTAATTCTTCATATTTTCTTTTCTTTAAATTCAATTCATCAATTTGTTTATTTATTTTTTCAAGTTCTTCATTTGTTTGTTTTATTCTATCTTCTAATTTTCTTCTTTCTTCAAGCATTTGTTTATATTCTCTTTCTGTTAATCTTCTACCACCAGCAACTGCTGGTCCACCTGGAGGTATCATTCCTGGTGGCATTTCAGGCCCCATCATTTCTGATGGACCACCAAGAATTCCATCTATTTGACTCTTTTTACTATTTAAATCTTGTAAAGTATTATTTAAGGTCAATCTTTTAACAGTAAGGTCATCAAGGTCTTGATTTATTTTTTCTATATTTTTTCTTGCCTCTTCTCTTTCTTTTTCTCTTTTTTCTACCATTTGAGATAAAATTGTTCTTAATTCTGAAACAACCTTTTCAGATTGTAGAGTTTCAATTACATCAAGAGCAATAATTTTTATTTCAAACAATTCATTCTCATCTTTAATTATATTTAAAAGAACATTGATAACCTCAGGTGTTTTTACTTTCCCTAAAGCAATTATTAAATTTCTTTTAATTTCTGGATTTTCTTCTTTTTTTACCATTTCAAGAATTTCTCCTACAATAGAATTAATTTCTACAGCAGAATATTTAATTAACAAATTAGAAGAATTTATCCTCATCGCATCAGTTCCATATTTTAATCTTTTTATTAAATTTACTATTGGTATCTTTTCTTCCTTAGGAAGAGCTTCAATCTCTCCTGCAGGACTTATCTCTTCCTGAGAAGTTCTTTCTCGAATTTTTTTCAATTCTTCTCTTTTTATTTTCTCTTCATTTTCAATTTTTTCCCACCTTTTTACAATTTCATCTTTATAATTTTCATTTTCAATTTCCTGTTTTATTTTCAAGGCACTTTTTCCATATATTGAAAGAGGAGAAATTTTAATAACTTTTTCAAGTGCTTCAAGGGCCTCTTTATTTTTATTTTGAGATAAATATACAAGTGCAATTGTATAATAATAAGAGGGGTTTTTATCATTCATTTCAATTGCTTTTTGCAAATTTGTAATTGCTTTCTGAATTTCTCCATTATAAAAATATGCTTCTCCAAGTAAATGATAAATATCTGGATTTTCAGGAGACATTCTTTTAGCGTTCTCAAATATTTTTATTGAATTTTCATAGTCTCCAATTCTTAAATAAAAAATTCCTTCATCAATAAGTTCTCTTACTTCTTTTCCAGATAAAATAAGACAAATTATGAAAAATAACACAAAAGAAATTTTCAATTTTTTCATTTGTAAAACCCCTTTAATAATAAATTACTTCAAAAAAAATTAATTGTCAATTTGTCTATTTGATAATTTTAAATTTTTGCCGAGTCCCTCCTTCAATTTTTCTATTAATTCATCTATTTCACCATCCATTACCTTATCTAAATTATATAAAGTAAAATTAATTCTATGGTCTGTTACACGATTTTGAGGAAAATTGTATGTTCTTATTTTTTCACTTCTATCCCCAGTTTTGACAAACTTTCTTCTTTCATCTTCAATCTTTTTTCTTCTTTCCATTTCATAAAAATTCTGTAATCTTGCTCTTAATATTTTCATTGCTTTTTCTTTATTTTTTAACTGTGACCTATCATCTTGACAACTTGCTGTAATCCCTGTGGGAATATGAGTTATTCTGACCGCTGATGAGGTTTTATTTACATGTTGTCCACCATGTCCACTTGCTCTAAAAGTTTCTATTTTCAAATCATCTGGATTTATTTTAATCTCCTCTTCTTCCATTTCTGGAAAAACTGCAACTGTTGCTGCTGAAGTATGAATTCTTCCATATGCATCTGTTTCTGGTATTCTTTGAACCCTATGAACTCCACCTTCAAATTTCAAATTTCCATATGCACCTTTTCCTTTCACAATAAAGATTATTTCTTTAAAGCCTCCCAATTCAGATGGGTGGGAGTCCAAAATTTCTATTTCGTAATTCTTTTTTTCACAATATTTTACATACATCCTGAAAAGATCACCAACAAAAAGGCAAGCCTCTTCTCCACCTGTTCCTGCCCTGATTTCAATAATTGCATTTTTTTCGTCTTTTATATCAGGTGGATTTAGAAGTTTATTTATTTCATTCTCAATTTTTTTCTTTTCTTCTTTTAAATTTTTTAATTCTTCTTTTGCAATCTCCTTTAATTCTTTTTCTTCACTTTTCAGTATTTCTTCGTCTTCCTTAATTCTTTTTTCTATCTCTTCAAGTTGTTTTTTAAGTTTTAAAATTTCTTCATAAAAATTTAATTTTTTTAAAATTTCCTTTAATTTAAAAGAATCTTTTTGATTTTTTGTTAAATATTCAAGGCAATTAATGTAATCTTTTTCAATTTCTTTTAATTTTTCATTTACCATATTTCTTCATAAATTTCTCAACTCTTCCCGCACTATCAACATATTTTTGTTTTCCTGTAAAGAATGGATGACATTTATTACAAATCTCTATTTTAATTTCAGATTTTGTCGATCTTGTTTTAACAACATTACCACAAGCACAAACAATTGTTGCTTCTTTGTATTCAGGATGGATTCCTTTTTTCATAATTCTCCTCCCTCTTTTATCTTTATATCAAATTCTTTTAAATCTTCTCTGCTAACAGGTTTCTCTACTATTGTTATACCTTCTCCACTAAAATAATTTATAGTTTTACCTTCAATTAAAAATCTAACTTTTTTAATTTCAGGAAATTGAGTAGCAGTATAAACAATTTGAGCAATTCTTGTTTCCATTAATGAAGTCCCTCCTCCCTCTTCAATATTTTCTGAAAAATCAAGGTTAACAGTATCCTTTTCAATACTTACATTTAAAAGTTTTGAATCTTCATTTAAAGATGTTGAAAGTCCTGCTTCTTTTTCTTCTTCTGTTGGACCTTTAAATAATTCATTGATTGCATTTTTAATTTTTTCTTCAATTTTCTTAGTATATTTTATTTTTCTTACTACTGGTACAAGATATGTCTGATCATTTTGGTGCGTTAAGTAAATGTAAACTTTACTTTCTTTAATAAAATAGCCTTTAATTTTTAAAAAGAGCAAAAACAATATTAAAAAAACAAATAAAAAAAATAGAAAAAACAAGATGTTTTTTTCTTTTTTCATTTTTATCTTTTTAATTTTAACATTTTCTTTTTTATAGTCAACTATGCTTTTATAACTTTAGGGGATGGCACTTTATACACATTTCTTGTATCTATAATTAACGGTAAATTTTCATATATGGTTTCATAATCAACATTTGAATGATCTGTAACAATAATCGCAACATCATATTCTTTCAGTTTTTCAGGTTTAAATTCAATTGAAGATATTGATTTATCATATTGTCTTGTTTTCTTTACTTCTTTTACATAAGGATCATAATAGTCAATTTTTTCTACCTCTTTTTTTTCAAGAATTTTCATAATTTTAAAAGCAGGTGATTCTCTAATATCATCTACATCTTTTTTGTAAGCAATACCTATTATTAGAACTTTACTTCCTTTTATAGGTTTTCCTTGCATATTTAATCCTTCAATACATTTTTCAACCACATAATAAGGCATCATTGTATTTATTTCTCCTGCTAATTCAATAAAACTTGTTGTAAAATCATATCTTTTGGCAACCCACGTTAAATAAAATGGATCAATAGGAATACAATGTCCCCCTAATCCTGGACCAGGATAAAAAGGTTGGAAACCAAAAGGTTTTGTTTTTGCTGCTTCAATAACTTCCCATATATTTATTCCCATTCTATCAAAAAGCATCTTTAATTCATTTACAAGTGCTATATTTACTGCTCTATATATATTTTCAAGCAATTTTGTCGCTTCTGCTACTTCTGTGGAGGAAACAGGAACTACTTTTTTTACAATTTGAGAATATAACGCAATTCCAACTTTTTTACAATTTTCCGTTATTCCTCCAACAACTTTTGGTATTTCTCTTGCATCATATTGGAAATTCCCTGGATCTTCTCTTTCTGGTGAATAAATTAGGAAAAAGTCATTTCCAACCTTCAGGCCAGTTTTTTCCAGTATTTTAAGATATATTTCTCTTGTAGTTCCTGGGTAAGTAGTTGACTCAACTGAAATTATATGTCCTTCTCTTAAAACTTTATATACATCATTTGCTGTCTTGTAAAGATATTGTAGATCAGGATCTTTATAAGGTGTTAATGGAGTTGGAACACATATAAGAATAGCATCTACTTCCTTTAATTTTCCCATATCTGTAGTTGCACTAAAGTTAGGTAATAATGCCTTTATTTTTTCATTTGGTATGTAATAAATATATGATATTCCCTCCATTAATTTTTTAACTTTTTCTTCATCTATGTCAAAACCAATAACTTTAAAACCGCTTTCAACAAACCGAATAACAATTGGAAGACCAACATAACCAAGTCCGATAACTCCTATCTTAATTTTTTTTTCTTCAATTTTTTTTATTAATTCTTTAATTTCCATTTTAGTCTAAAAATTTTATCTTTTTTGTCTTTTAAATGTCAATTTTTAAGATTTCCCCCTTAGATAAATCAACTATATAACATTCAATATTTTCTTTTTTGAAGATTCTTTTGACTGCCTCTTTGTATATTTTAAGTTGAAATTTATAATTTTCTAATGGACCCAAAAAAGTTTTAAAATCATAAATTTCAATTTTATTATCTTTAACAAAAATTTTATCTATTTTCCCTTCATAAAGAGAACCGTCAATTTCACAAATAAAAGGGAATTCGCTTTTGACATTTTCCGATATCTTAGATTTTACAATTTCCTCTATTTTTTTATTTTTTCTTATCAATTTAAAAATTTTTAAAATTTTTTCTCTATAATTTTTTGCTTTTTTTGTTTGTTTCAAAAGATAGAAATCAATCCTTTTAGAAATCTCATCTTCTTTGAATTCCAGTTTACCCTCACTGATTTCATTTAGAATTCTGTGAGTTATATCTCCTATAATTGCTTCAGAATAAACAAATCCCTCTTCTCTTTTTTCTTTTGTATAAGAAAGAAAAGGAGTATATTGAAAAACAGGTTCAATTTTTACTTCTTCAGATTTCTTTTCATATAAAAGTGGTTTTATTTCTTCAACTGTTCCATGGAATTTTTCTGAAAGTTCATAAAATTTTTTGGATATTGGATGGTTAAATTTTGTTCCTGAAATAAAAAGAAACTGCATTGCTCTTGTCATAGCAACATATAATATTCTATTTTCTTCTTCAGACATTTGATTAATAAATCCTTTTTTAAATTCTTCATCACTTTCTTCTTTATAAACATATTTATATTCTCCTTCTTCCTTTTTATAAAAGAAAAAATCTTCTTTCTGAAAGGAATAATGTAAATCTTCAATATTTAGAATAAATACTGCAGGAAATTCCAGTCCTTTAGATTTATGGATAGTCATAATTTTAACTGCATTTTGATGAAGTGAATAAATGTCTGCTTTTGGTTCTAGTGAAGAAAGAGACAATTCCCTAAAATTTTTTGTTATTTGATATAAAGGTAGATAAGATTGTTCCTGTAAAATAGAAAGGAATTTTTCTACATTTGCTTTTTGTTGAATATTAAGATTTTTCCAAAAATCAATTTCTTTTAAAATTTCTTCTATCAAAAAAGAGATTTCATATTTATCAAGTAAATTCCTCCAATTTTCAATTTTCTCTTCATTTATTTTAAAAATTGAATTCTTAAGATTCCATACTGAATATTTATCTGTAGGATCAATTAAAGAGTATAAAAGAGAAAGTAAAAATTTAATTTCTAATTCCTGATAAAAACCAATTCCTCCTATTATAACATAAGGGATGTTATAAGTTTTCAATTTTTCCTCTAATAGTTTAAAATTTTTTGTTCTTTTTCTTATAAGCAAAAGGATATCCCTAAATTCAATCTTCCTTTTTGTATTAGTTTTTTTGTCTTTTACTAAAATATTCTTATTTAAAAGTGAAATTATTTTGCTACATACCCAATCATACTCATCATTTTTGTTTTCAAAAAATTTTATTTCTATCTTTGAAGGTAAATCTTCCATTTCTCCACCAAATATTAATTCTTCATCTTTCCAGTCGGCTTCATCTTTGAAATATTCATTTATAAAATTTATGATTTCAGAAGTGCTTCTGTAGTTTTTTTTCAATTTTTCAATTGTATAAAAATCACTGAAAGCCTTTTTTGCCTCTTCAAAAACCTCCTTTTCTCCACCCCTGAATTTGTAAATTGACTGTTTCTTATCCCCAACAATATAAATTCCATAAAATTTTCTTTCTTCGGCTTTGGCACCATATCCAGAAGACCATTCTTCAGTTAGTTTTTTTATTATTTCCCATTGAAGTAAATTTGTATCCTGAAACTCATCAACAAATATAAAATCAATGTTTTCGTCAAAATCTTCAAGTATTAACATTGCTTCTGGCCTTTTTATTAATGTTATAAATGTTAATTTCTCAAGATCATCAAAATCTAAATATCCCAATTCTTTTTTTAAGTTTAAATATGTTTCCTCTACAGATTTATAAAATTTTACTATTTTTTCTGTTAGAGAATTGTCTGTTAAAGGTTTTCCAAGAAAAATATAAGGATGTAATCTTTTCATAGCGAAAATTATTTTTGTAAAGTTGTTGAGTTTTAAATCCTTAAGAATTTCAAAGAAAAATTTTAGATTTTCAGATTCAGAAATGACTTTGTTTAAGGCATTTAAAAAAAGTATTTCACTCTGATTTTCATCTATTATTTGGAAAAATGGGTCAATATCAATAATAACAGAAAACCTTTTTAGAAGTTTTCTCGTGAAAGAATGTATTGTTGAAAAATTTAAATTTAGAAGAATATTTTGAATTTTTATTCTTTCTTCTTCAGACATAAACTTCAATTCTTTATTTATTAAAGTAATCAATCTTTCTTTCAATTCAATTGCAGCAGATTCAGAAAAAGTTATTCCAAGAATTTTTTTTAAAAATTCATAAGAACCATAAAAATTTTTTAAATTTGAAATTTCTTGCATTATTGAAAACGTTTTTCCTGTTCCTGCAGACGCTTCTTTAATGGAAACTACAAATGGGAATTTATTCTCCATATATACACAACTCCTTGTATTCACATATATATTCACATCTATTTGGTTCAGGCATAAATGAAAATTTACCATTCATTATTTCTTCTATTTTTTCATTTAAATATTCTTCTATTTTATCAAGATAATTCCGTTTACTTTTATCTTGCGAAAAATTAAATTTTTTTTCAATATCTTTATCATCTTCAAAAAAACTAAAATTCCAGATTATCCCGATTATTTCTTCATATGGTAAGGCATTTTCTCTGGCATAAATCCAGATATATAATGGAACTTGAATGTTGTGATTTTCAAAAAAGTCTTTTTCTGTATAGTACAGTTTTGAAGAAGTTCCAGTTTTAATATCAATTATTGCCAATTTCCCATCTTTTATGTTTTTTTCTATAATATCTACTTTTCCGATAATTTTGAATTTTTCGTTTTTTGTGTCAATTTTTTTTTCAAAATCTATAAAAATATTTTCTGCATGTTTGAAGATAATTTGTTCAAACTTCTCAAGAACTATTGGATAACGCAATCTAAGAATTTGGCCGTAAATTTTAGAAATCTCATTATTCTCTATTTTTTCATTTATCATTTTATTTATCCAGTATTCAAATTTTTCTTTATATTCCTTTATTTTTTTTATTTCAATTGTTTTGTTTTTTTCTTCTTCAAAAGTTTTCCTAAAACTCTCATGAATTAATGTTCCCCACAATTTTGGGTCTTCTTTTATTGAGGGGATTTCATATGGTTTTATATTTTCTATTTTTTCAAGATAAAATTTATAAGGACATTTAAGTAATTTTTCTAAATCTGTTACGTCAATTGTAAATATTCCATTTTTTACATATTTTTCTTTAAATTTTTCAAAACTTGTTTCTACTTTAAATAGTTCTTTTGATGAAATAAAAAAAGCCTGTTTCTCTTTTTGTTTAACAGGTAAATCAAAGATAAGTATTGATCTCATTTGCAATTCATCTCCTACTTTTGAAGGATAGGTAAAAATGATTTTTTCATGTTCATTTTTAATTCTATAAAAATCGCCTCTATCTCTTGCAATTCTTTTCTCAAAATATTCAAGATTAAGATCTTTTTTTAATGTATCTGGTAAGAAAAATTCTTCAACTTTTGGAGTATTAGGGAAATTTTTTTCAGTGGCTCCACAAAAAATACATATTTCTTTCTCAATTCCTAAACTTTCTATAACACCACTTACTCTTATTCCCGTTCCTTTACCTTCTTCAACTTCAACCATTTCCAGTAGTTTATTCATAAGATTTATGAAACTTTCTTTTGTAATGTAATAAGAACCACTAAGTTTGTCAATTACTTTTTCAAATTCAATTTTAACTTCAACTTCTGATGGTTCCCATTTTGTATTTTTGATGATATTCAGGATAACTTCTTTCCATTTATTTAATGACATTTTGTCTCTTTTCATTAAATTCAAACATTTCTTAATTACTTTTAAACTATGATAATTAAGTTTTTCAAAATTATCTTTATAAAATCCTGTTTTTTCGTATTTTTTTCTTGTTTCCTCAGAAATTTTTTTTATTTCTTCTTTATTAAATTCTTTAAAATAAGGAGACATTAATATATTCATTAAGTTTTCCCAACTGTATGTTTCTGAAAATATCAAAAATTCAAAAAGTGAAGAAATGGAAGGATTTTTTATAAGTGAATAACCAGGGATTATTTCAACAGGAATATTAAATCTTGAGAAAGTTCTTTTTATTTGATTACGATAACTTAAAATGTCTGGACATGTAATTATAAAATCGTCAAGTGTTAGAGAATTTTTTTTATTTTTTTCTTCATAAATCAATTCAAGAATTCCGTTAACCTCTTCTTCTTTTGTGGCAAAATTATAACATTCAATTACAGGTTCCAACACTTCACCTTTAACTTGAACTTTTTCCCAGTCTTCTATCTCACTTAAAAAATTAAAAGTATCTTTTATGATCAATTCCTGGGTGTCAATAGAAAAAAAAGAAGGGTCAAAATAAAAGAAAAAAACGTTTTCACAAAAAGTTATCAATTTGGAAATAAATTTTCTTTGATATTTCGGTATTTCAAGTATATTTTCAAAAACAAGATTTTTAAACTCTCCCTTTTCTATAAAAGAGGAGGCTTCTTTATATATATCTTCCTGATCAATTAAGTTATTATTTGAAAGATAATTTTCATATTCCTTAAAAATTAAAAGAGCAAATTTGATATTTTCCTTTATTTTATCGTATTTCCAAGGGTAATTTTCAATCTTCCTTTCAATATTTGGTATTTCATCTATAGAAATTGAAGATTTTTTTAGTTCTTTGATAAAGTTAGAAATAATTTGGGCCTTACCTTCTTCATTGTAAGAAATTTTATTTTTTTTTATAAATTGAAGAATTAATAAATATTTTTCTATTTCTGAAATTATCCTTTTGGGGCTTTTTTCTTCAATTATTTTTATAGCAAGATTTTTCAATGTAAATGCTTGAGGACCAAAAAAACTTTGAAAATATTTATAAAATTTAAATTTGAAATCTTTAATTTTGCAATAGTTAGAAGTAATGTAGATAAAATCAAATGGAAAGTTTTCATTTTTCAGTTTTTCAAGCAAGAAGATGGTTTTATTTTTTAGATTTAAAGGAAGTAAGAAAATTTTTTTCATTTTTGTTAAATGTTAAAATATTATAGATTTTTTATTTAAATCAGTCAAGGAGAAAATAATGAAACTAAAAAGGTTTTTTAGGAATTTCTTGAAACCTTTTGAAAATGGAATAATTATTTATATTTTTTTAAAAATTCTTATTTTTTTCATCCAAATTATTCCTCTATTTCTTTTGGAAAAAGTTATAAAATTGCTTGGGAATTTTGCATTTTATACAATAAAAGGGCAACGCAGGATTGCTTTGAGAAATATAAATATTGCTTTTGGAAATAAATACACTTCTAAAGAAAAAAGGAAAATCTGCAAAAGAACATTTGAGGAAATTATGAGTATGCTTGAAACCTTTCAACTATATAAATTTAACGAAACAAAATTTATGAAAATGGTTGAAATAGAAGGAGAAGAGATCTTAAAAGAAGTTATGAAAGAAAAAAAGGGGGTAGTTGCCATCTGTCCACATATGGGAAACTTCCCAATTGCACTTTTATTTTTAAGTAAGAAGGGTTATCCTATCAATGTTATTATTCAGAATTCTGTTAATATATATGTGGATAGAGATTTGAAAAAAATGAGAAAAAAATATGGAGTTCCTGCAATTTCAAAAAGGGATTTGAAAGAAACTATTGAAGAATCAAAAAACTGGTTAAAAAAGGGTGGAATTTTATGTATATATCTAGACCAACATTCTCCTAATGGAGTTGAATGTGAATTCTTTGGCAGAAAAGTTTATGTTCCTACTGGTGCTGCTGTATTTGCAAGAAAATATAAAACTCATGTTATAGGTCTTTATACAATTAGAACAGGCCCAATGAAACATAAAATTTTTGTTGAAGGCCCTTATAATATCAAAGAGACAAAAAATATTGCTCAGGATGTGAAAGAAAATACACAATTTTTTATTAAAAGAATTCAAGAGTGGGTTGAAAAATATCCTGAACAATGGTCAAGTTGGTTAAATCCTGGAAGATTCCCCGAGTAAGAAATATTCTTTTAAATTTTGAACAATTTTTTCTCTTATTTCAATTTTTTCTTTTTTTTCCAATTTTGTTTCAATAAATTTTAAATTTTTTAAAGTATATTCTTCACCAATTTTAATACATTCTTTAATCTTTGAAAAATTAAACCATTCAATATCTGGCATTTGGATGTTTAAAACATAATCAGCAAGGAATTCTTCCGTAAGTTGTAAATAAATTGTTTTTATTTTTTCAATCTGCGTAAATACATCAAATGCATTTACCGGTATTTTCTCTTGTAAAAATAGATTATTTCCAATTCCTATAATTATTTCCCCACCAAGTAAGAAATTTGCAATAACAGGTAAATTACTTGTAATCCCCCCATCAACAAAAAATTTATTCTTTATTTTATATGGTTTTATAAGCCCTGGAATACAACAAGAAGCGATTAAAGCAGGAATAATTTCTCCTTTGTGAAATATTATTGTTTTTCCTGAAAAATATTCAGTTGCAACTATTCCAAGTTTTCTTTTAGCCTCTTCAAAATAAATTTTTTTTCCTATAAATTTATAAATTTCTTTTTCAATAATTTCAGAATCAAAGAGTCCAGATTTATAACTATCAATAAAGAGCAAAAAGAAGTCTTTTATATTTTTAAAGAACCTATCAAAAACTCTTTTATCATTTCTTGAAAAAAATTTTTCTATTTTTCTAAAAATTTTTTTTGTGAATATTTTAAAAATTATCTCTTCAACTCTTTCTGCACTTTCTGTAAAACTATAAATTGTTCCTATAATTGCTCCCATACTTGTTCCTGTTATTATGTCAAATTGGAACCCCCTTTTTTCCAAAATTTTTAAAGCACCTATCTGAGAAAAACTTCTTGTGCCACCTCCGGAAAGAGCAAGACCTCTTTTCATCTTATCATAGTCCAGAAGTTAAGAAATTCATAAAAATTGCTGTTGAAATACCCACTGTTAAATTGTCGTCAAATTTTAATGGAAGCAATTCTATAAAAGAAGCAAACAAAGAGCCAAAGATAAGTAGGTAGAGTGGCAAATTTAAAAATTTAAAGATTAACAAAGAAATTAGAAAATTAAAAAGAAATCCCCCAGTAAATCCTTCAAAAGATTTACCTGGGAAAATTTGTATTTTGCCAAATTTACTGCCAATTATTCCACTCCCTGCGTCACCAAAAACTAGGAAAAATAGAGAAGGTACCGCCACATGCTTATTAAAAAAAATTAAAATTATAAATGTTGAAATCATAAAATAGGTGTCTCCAGTTAATTTTCCTGCAGGCGTTTTGAAAATTCTACCGTATTTTCTCAAAACATAGTCCCAAACCCCAGGATTTTTCCATCTTTCAAATTCGAGAGCAAGCAATAATGTCAGAAAAAAGGAACAGATAATTAAAGGGAAAAAAACTGAATTAGTTAATAAATAAATCAAAGGGACAAGAGAGCCCATAAGAATTCTATAAATTTTTCTTTTCCAAATTACCATTTTTTATTTTCCTTTATTTCTAATCTCCTCAATTACATCCCTGTTAATGATTGCGCCAACTATTATTAGAATGAGAGTTGAAAAACTTAAAGAAAAGAAATAACTTCTATAGAAAATACCTAAAAATATAAAAAAAATTAAAATACTTGAAAGTAATATTTTAGGAGAACGTGGATTAATTTTTTGAGCCAAAAACCACAAAATAATAACCAAAGGGAATAATTTGGGCATAAGATATAAAATTACACCTCCACTTGTAGCAGCACCTTTCCCTCCCTTAAATTTCAGAAAGATAGAATAACAATGTCCTATAATGGCTGAAGATCCAATAAGTGTAAGGAGTACAAAGTTATTTATTCCATATTTTTTGGCAAGAAACATTGGAAATATTCCTTTAATAGTATCAGAGATCCAGACAATTATACCCCATTTTTTCCCAACACATCTTGCAACATTAGCAGCACCAGGATTTCCAGTTCCTATTTTTCGTATATCCTTTCCTGTAAGAAAGTATGTAAAGAGATAAGCAAAAGATATACTTCCAATTAAATAACCAATAATCATGAAAATTAATACCATCAGTTTATATTTTAATGTAATTTTCTATTATGGGTCAAGAATAAATATGAATTAAGAAGTAATTTTGATTGGCTGATTTTTTTCTATACTTTCATGTCCTTTAAGTGTTACTTCAAGTGTTTTCAAGCCATCATTGTAATTTGATTTTATATATTTGGGATTATTTTCTTTTACACTTTTTATGAAAGCAACGTCTTCTTCATACATAGGATCAATTTTTGAAAAGTAATGTTCAACTTTAGATCCTTTATTAATTGTAATCCCATTTCCCTTATAAGTAAAAAGAACATTTTTCCCAATAATTTCAATCTCACTATCATATCCTTTCCATAACCAAGTGCAACTTAAATTTCCAATTATTCCATTTTTAAATTTCATTGTCAGAGTGAGAGCATCTTCAACATTATATTCTGGATAAATTTTATTATTGATGCCTTCAAATTTATAAGCAAAAACTTCTTCTATTTCACCACATAAATATCTCATTAGATCAACTATATGTGTTGCCTGTTCTATTAATTGTCCTCCTGACATATCTTTTCTTATGATCCATAATTTTTTACCTTCACCAGGAACTTCTCCATAATACTTCCCTCTTACAAGCCCTATTTTTTCTTCTTTTGTTTTTTCTTTTAATTGTTCAACTATATCAAAATATCTTAAAACATATCCTACAGAAGTTATTAATTTTTTCTCTTCAATTTTTTTTGCAATTTCTTTAGCCTTATTTAAATCTAAATGAATTGGTTTTTCAATAAAAAAAGGAATATTTCTTTCTATACATTCTTCCTCTTGTCCAATATGAGCAAAAGGAGGAACGCAAATATAACAAGCATCAATTTTTTCATTATCAAACATTCTTCTAAAGTCTGTATATGGATTTCCATTATATAAATTTGCGCATTCTTTTGCCAAATTTTCCTCAAGATCACAAAAAGCAACAAGTTTAACATTTTCTATTTTGGATAGTCGCATCATATGGGCTTTTCCTATTCCTCCACATCCAATAAATCCTATTTTTATTTCCATTTTTCCCTCCTTTTAATTTTTTAAATATTTATGTTATCATAAAATCAAATGGAAAGAAAAATCTGTAAAATTTTAAAAAATGAAAACCTGTCCGGCAATTATTATTTTCTTATTTTAGAAAACAATTTCAAAAAAATTTTTAAACCAGGTAATTTTATTCATATAAAAATTGGAAATAATTTTCTTAGAAGGCCATTTTCTATTGCACTTTTTGATAGAGAAAAAATAGGTATTATTTACAAAGTTGTTGGAAAAGGAACAGATGAATTGAGAAAAAAGAAAAAAGGAGAATTTTTAGATATTCTTGGTCCTTGTGGAAATTTTTTTCCAATATATAAAAATAAGAAAGTATGTATTATTGGTGGAGGAACAGGCATTGCTCCTTTAATTTTTTTGTCAAAAGTACTCAAAAAATATGGTAATGATGTATATTTTTTTTATGGGGCAAGGGATAAAAATTTAATATTTTTCAAATTACTTTTAACAGGTATAAATTACATATTTTCAACAGATAATGGAAGTTATGGAAAAAAGGGAAATATTTTTGATGTTTTTAAAAATTTTGAAGAAAATTTTCAAGTAATATATGGTGCAGGGCCAGAAATTCTTTTAAAAAAGTTGTCAATTTATTCAGAAAATATTCCTGTTTATATATCGGTTGAAAATTACATGGCATGTGGTATGGGTTTGTGTTATGGATGTGTAATAAGAATAAGAAAAAATAATGGTTATGAATATAAAAGAGTTTGTAAGGATGGACCAGTTTTTAAAGCAAGTGAAATAATATGGGATTAAATTTAGAAATTACCTTGGGGAAAATAAAACTTAACAGTCCTTTAATTTTATGTAGTGGAATATTTGGTTTTGGGAATGAAAATATAAAATTTATTGATGAAAGAAAAATAGGAGCCATAGTTACAAAAACAATAACATATGAACCTTGGCCTGGGAATCCTCAACCAAGAATTTATGAAACAAATTATGGGATGATTAATAGAATTGGATTGCAAAATCCTGGTGTTTTTTATTTTATGAGAAATATTTTTCCAAAATTAAGAAAAAAATATAAAAGAGTTTTTGTAAGTATTTCGGGAAGATCAGAAAAAGAATTTGTTGAAATTATAAAGATTGTTTCAAAAAAAAGGATTGATGCTATAGAATTAAATCTTTCCTGTCCAAATTTTGAGAATGAAAAAAAGATGATTTCTCAAAGTTCTGAATTGACGTTTAAAATTGTTAAAAGTGTCAAAAATGAAACTGATATTCCTGTAATAGTGAAACTTACTCCTAACGTTACAGAGATAAAAGAAATTGCAATTTCTGCTGAGGAAGGTGGGGCGGATATATTATCTCTTATAAATACCATTAAAGGTCTTGCTGTTGATTTTAAAAAAATGAGAGTAATTGATGGAGGTTTATCAGGTCCTTCTATAAAACCTGTTGGTCTTAAATGCGTGTATGATGTCTATAAGGTTGTAAATATTCCAATTATAGGTATGGGTGGTATCACATGTGGACTTGATGCGATAGAATATTTTTTAGTTGGTGCTTCTGCTATTGGAATTGGAAGTGGTTTTTATTCAAATCCCCAAATAATAGATGATATTTATAAAACTCTAAAAAATTTCTTAAGAAAAAATAAATTTAAAAGTATAAGAGAAATGATAGGTTTGTTAAATGAAAAAAAAGAAAATTTTTGATGAAATAATTTTATACTTTATCTTTTTTTTGATTTTTCTCAGGTTTATTTTTGACGGTCTTACCTACCCTCTTTTTAATCTTATTTTTACCCTTTTCATTTTTTTTATTTTCTTTTTATTTGTTTTGAAGAATTTTTCAAAAGTTAAAATTGAACTGTCAGAAATTTTCCTTTTGTTTTTTTTAATTATTTCAATTTTTTCTTCTTTTTTTTCTGAGATAAAGGGAACAGGTATCCGTTTTAACTCTTACATTGCTACTTACCTTTCTTTTTACATTCTTTTAAAAAATTTAATTAGAGAAAAAAATAGACTTGAAGTTTTTCTTTTATTTTATCTCTTTTCAATTTTTTTTATTTGTATCTATGGCATTTATCAACGTTTTTGGGGGTTTGAAGAGACAAGAAAATTTTTATTGGAAAATTATAAGTTTTTAATGTCACAACATCCCGAATTTGCAAAATATTTTACCCCCACCTTCTTTCATAGATTGGAAAGTAATAGAGTTTTTTCTACATTTGCATATCCTAATATCTATGCTGGTTTTCTTATAACCATTCTTCCTTTTCTTTATTTTATTTTTTTGGACAATATAGATTTTAAAAATTTGAGACTTATAAGGTTTTTTTCTCTTTTTTTAATATTTCTTTGTATTATAAATTTGTACTTCACAGAATCGGTTGGAGGTTTTTTTGTACTTCTTTTTGTTTTTCATATAATTTTTTTAAATTTTTTATTTGGACCAAAAAAATTTAAAAAAATATTGCCTTTGCTTATTTTTTTTGAAATTCTTTTCTTTTATCTGGGATATAAATTTGGAAAATTGCCACATATCCACTCTTTTGTAGATAGAGTTTATTACTGGAAAGCAACTTGGAAAATGATATTATATAAACCAATTTTAGGTATAGGAGCAGAAAATTTTCAATACTATTTTCCTAAATATAAACTCCCAGAAGGACTTGAAGTTAAACATGCTCATAATTTGTTTTTTGAAACTGCTGCTGAAACTGGATTTTTAGGAATTAGTTTACTTTTTATATTTCTGGTTATGGTTATATTGAAAGGATTCAAAAACGAAAAATTTAGAAATTTTAATTTTGGTATTTCTTATTCTCTAATCTCGTTCTTACTTCATAATTTTGTAGATTTTGATTTTTCAGATCCCTCATTAGCAATTATTTTTTTTATTTTGGGAGCCATAATTTATAGTAAAGAAAAAGAGATTAAGCAAAGATTGACAAAAATGGTTCTTTGTTTTATTATAATTTTAAATATCTTATGTTTTGTAACGCTTTTAAGATATGAAATTTCAGAAGAAATATGCAGAAAAAGATATGCAGTAAAGGAAAAAAGTTTGGAGGCAAAAATTTATTATCTTAATTTAGCAGAAAGTTGGTATAATAAAAATTTTGAGATTTATATAGATAGAAGTGATGTTTATATTAATATCTGGAGAGTAAAGGAGAATACTGAATATTTGGAAAAAGGAATTTCAGATTTATTGAAAGCAGTTTATTTGAATCCTTATTTAATTAAAGGTTTTAAAAGGTTGGCTTCTATTTATGAAAATCTTGGAAATTTTGAAAAGGCAGAAAAATTTTATTTGAAACTTATTGAAATATATCCAAATAAAAAATTGTATAATCTTGAAGTGGCAAGATTTTATAAAAAATATGGAAAAGAAAAGGAATTTAAATATTTTTATGAAAAAAGCAAAAATTTAAAAGGTGTCAACATAGAAGAAGGCATTCTTATAGATGAAATAGAAAAATGGATAGAGTCGCAGAAATAGAAATAAGAAAAGTAGAAAAACATCTTTATTTTAGGTTACCACCTGAAATTGATGTAAAAATTAAAGACTTGGTTTTGGTTGAATTTACACAAGGAAGGATTGATTATGGAAAAATCTATAAAATTTTTGAATCAAAAGGAATTTTTTCTCCAGTCATTTCAGGTAGAGTTTTAAGAAAATTGAATGAGAGAGACCTTATAATAATTCAGGAAAACAATGAGAAAAAAAAAGAAGCCTACAATATATGTCTTGAAAAGATAAAAAGTTATAATCTCCCAATGCGTCTTATTGATGTAGATTTTTCATACGATAAAACTAAAGTTACTTTTTATTACTGGGCAGAAGGAAGGATTGATTTTAGAAAATTAGTAAGAGATCTTGCAAAAATTTTTAATTGTAGAATTGAAATGAGACAAATAGGATTAAGAGATGAGGCAAAAATAAAAGGAGGATATGGAATTTGTGGAAGAGAATTATGTTGTTTTACTTTTCTTAAGGAATTTGAATCAATAACTATGAAAATGGTAAAAAATCAAAAACTACCTTTAGATGTAAACAAAATAACAGGTTTATGTGGTAGATTATTGTGTTGCCTTAATTACGAAGAAGAATATTATACAAAAGAAAAAGTTGAAAAAAAATGAAATTTTATATAACAACACCGTTATATTATGTAAATGCTGAACCTCATATAGGTCATACATATACAACTGTTGCTGCAGATTGTTTGGCACGATTTTATAGAATGAAAGATTATGATGTTTTTTTCTTGACAGGAACAGATGAACATGGACAGAAAATTTATGAAACGGCAGAAAAAGAAGGAATCTCACCTGTTGAACTTACAGATAGAGTTTCAAGCATTTTTAAAGAGATGTGGAAGAAAATAAATATTTCTTATGACAGATTCATAAGAACAACAGAAAAAGAGCATGAAGAAGTAGTAAAAAAGGTTTTTAAAAAACTTCTTGATAAAGGAGAACTTTATAAGGGAGAATATAAAGGGTTCTATTGTGTCCATTGTGAGAGTTATGTAAATGTAGAAGAAGCAAAAAATCCTGTATGCCCTGATTGTAATAGGCCTGTTAAAGAAATTTCTGAACCATCTTATTTTTTCAAATTGTCTTTATACCAGAAACAACTTGAAGAACTTATTGAAAAAAGTGATATTGTGAAACCAGATTTTAGAAAAAATGAAATTTTAAATTTTATAAAAAAAGGATTAATTGACATTAGTGTCACAAGAAAAAATGTAGTATGGGGAATAGAGTCACCTACAGAAGAAAAATATACTATCTATGTATGGTTTGATGCACTTTTAAATTATTTAAGTGGGATAGGATATCTTTATGATGACCAAACTTTTCAGAAATATTGGCCCCCAGATGTTCAACTAATAGGAAAGGACATTATGAGATTTCATTATATTGTTTGGCCTGCCATAATCTTTGCTCTTAACCTACCTCAACCAAAGAAAATTTTTGCTCATGGATGGTGGATTTCAGGAAAGGAGAAAATTTCAAAATCTAAAGGTAATATTATATCTCCTGAATATTATATTAAAGAATATGGAGTTGATCCTTTTAGATTTTTTCTTTTAAGAGAAGTTCCATTTGGACTTGATGGTGAATTTTCGGAAGAGAATTTTAAAAAAAGATATAACAGTGATCTTGTAAATGATTTTGGAAATTTATTGAACAGAAGTTTGAATTTAATTGAAAAAAAATGGAATGGCTTCCTTCCAGAAGACGAAATTGATGAGAGTATTATAAATCTATCAGAAGAAGTATATAAAAAATATAGCGAGAAGATGGAAAATTTGTCTTTTTCTGAAGGTATTGAAGAAATATGGAAATTAATGATATATTTAAATAAATATCTTGATGAAAAAGCACCATGGAGAGAAGATAATGAGAATGCTAAAAAAACAATGGTTTCAGTTTTTTATGGAATAAGAAATCTTTTGATTTTACTAAGACCCTTTATTCCTGAAACTTGTGAAAAAATGGCTGAAATGTTAGGACTTGAGAGAAAAGAAATTGATAAGTTTGAGAATTTGAAAGTTAAATATACTGGAAGAATTAAAATTGGTAAAAGAGAGATAATTTTTTATAGGAAAAAATGAAACCATTATATAAAAGAATTCTTTTAAAACTTTCAGGAGAGGCATTTCAAGGAGAAGAAAAAGGTGGAATAAGTACAAAAGCATTAATGTCTATTTCTGAAGAGATTAAAAGTATATGGGAATTGGGGTGTGAAATAGGTCTTGTTGTTGGTGGTGGGAATATTTATAGAGGAAGTGAAAGAGATAAAGAGGTTATTGAACCAGTTACTGCAGACTATATGGGAATGCTTGCGACTGTAATAAATGGTCTTGCTTTACAAAATTCTCTTGAAAAACTGGGACTTGAAACAAGAGTTCAGAGTGCATTTGAAATGAGGCAATTTTGTGAACCTTACATCAGAAGAAGAGCAATAAGACATCTTGAAAAAGGAAGAATAGTGATTTTTGTGGGTGGGACAGGTAATCCCTATTTTACAACAGATACTGCAGCAGCATTAAAAGCAATTGAAATAAAAGCAGAAGTTATTTTAAAAGCAACAAAGGTAGATGGTATATATTCAGCAGACCCTTTAAAATTTCCAAATGCAAAGAGATATAACAAATTGACTTACCTTGAAATACTACAAAAACGACTTAAAATAATGGATAGCACTGCCATTTCACTGTGTATGGAATATAAAATTCCAATTGTTGTTTTTAATCTTTTTAAAAAAGGAAATATCAAAAAGATAATTCTTGGTAAAGGTATAAAAACAATTGTTTGTGAAAAAGGGGGAGTTAATGAGGAATAAAATTTATAAAGAAACAGAAGAAAAAATGAAAGGAGTAGTTGAATATTTCTCAAAAGAAATAGCCAAGTTAAGAGCAGGTAGAGCATCAATTTCATTATTAGAAGGAATTGTTGTTGAATGTTATGGTTCTAAAATGCCAATAAATCAAGTTGCTACAATAACAATTCCTCAACCACAGATGATAGTTATTCAACCATGGGATAAAAATATTTACAATAATGTTTTGAAAGCAATTCAGTTAAGCAATATTGGGCTTAATCCCATTTCTGATGGTAATTTGATAAAAATACCAATCCCTCCTTTAAGTGAAGAAAGGAGAAAAGAACTTGTAAAAATTTTGCATAAAGTGGGTGAAGAAGCAAAAATTGAAATAAGAGAAATTAGAAGGAAAGCAAATGAACAATTAAAAAGGGCGAAGGAAGAAAAACAGATTTCAGAAGATGATATGTTTAAAGGAACTGAAGAAATACAAAAGTTAACAGATAAATTTATTGAAGAAATTGATAAAAAAATTAAGGATAAAGAAAAGGAAATAATGGAAGAATAAAAAATGAAAAATTTTGTTGTAGCAATTGATGGTCCTGCAGGTGCAGGAAAAAGTACAGTGGCTAAAATTGTAGCGAAGAAATTAAAATTCTTATATGTAGACACAGGGGCAATGTATAGAGCTTTAACTTTAAAAGCAATGAAATTAGGGATTCCATGGAATGAAAAAGAAAAATTAATAGAAATGGCTAAAAATACAAAGATTGAATTGTTAGACAATGATAAATATAGAGTTTTACTTGATGGGGAGGATGTAAGTGAAGAAATAAGAAAAGAAGAAGTAAGTAAAAATTCAGATTATGTCGCTTCTATTCTGGAAATCAGACAAATTTTATGGGGAAAGCAGAGAGATTTTAGGGAAAAATATAATATTGTAATGGAAGGTAGAGATATAGGAAGTAAAGTGTTTCCAGATGCGCAACTAAAAATTTTTCTTGATGCTTCAGTAGAAGAAAGAGCAAAAAGGAGATATTTACAATTAAAAGGAATGGGAATTGAAATAAATTTAGAGGAGATAAAAAAAGAAATTATTAAAAGGGATGAAAGAGATAAAAATAGAGAAATTGCTCCACTGATAAAATCTGATGATTACTATTATATTGATACTACGAATTTAACAATTGAAGAAGTTGTGGAAAAAATAATTAAGTTATATGAAAAAAAGAAAGAAGAAAGAGGAAATTAAAATTTCAACTTTTTTAAATTTTCTTTTGCTGGATAATAATTTGGGTTTCTTTTAAGTACTTTTTCCCAAAATTCTTTTGCTTTTGCTTTTTCTCCTTTAAGAGCATAGCATATTCCAATTTCATTCATAATTTCAATATTATCAGGATTTTTTTCGTTAAGTTTTAAAAATAAATTTAAAGCCCTATCTATTAAACCCATTTCTTTCAAAAGTATGCCAAGATTAAACATAGAATAAAAATCATTTCTCTTTTTTAGAATTAAATAAGCCTTGTTGAATTCTTTCAAAGCATTTTGATAGTTTCCTGTTTCTTTATAGTATAAACCTTTAAGATAGTAAAGATAAAAATCATTTGAAACTAAATAGGTCAATTTTTGAATATAGTTAATCATTTTTTCTTTATTTCCTCTCAATTTGTTTATTTCAATTAAAACATAATAAGTTTTGGGATATAAAAGATTTATTTCTAAACTTTTTTCTAACAATTTTTCTGCAATGTCAAAATTGCCTTTTAAAAAATATATTTCTCCAAGTTCTGTTAAAACTTCGTAATTTTCAGGATTATTTTGTAGAATTTCATTAAACACTTTAATGGCAAGATCATATTTTCCAAGTTTTGAAAGAGAAAGTCCATAAACATAAAGAATTGTTTCATTTTTAAGCCCTAAGGAGATTGCTTTTTGAGATATACTTAAACTTTTTTCATATCTCCCATCTCTAAAATAATGATATGAAAGATTACCATAAAGCAAAGAGGGATAAAATGAGTATTTTAAAGACTTCAGATAAAATTTTTCAGGGTCATTCCAGTCATAATTTCTCAAAATTGTTCTTATTCCATATAATGAGAAAACCAAAATTAAAAGAACTTTCTTTAAATTCCCTTTCTTTATCATTTCAATTAAAATAACAAAATATAC
>JAMWDI010000007.1 GCA_023819375.1 Candidatus Omnitrophota bacterium | reverse complement strand
TCACATCAGTTGCTGCATCAAGTGTTGTTACATCAAAATATCCTCCTTCATCAAGAATTTCTGTACTTCTGTCATTTTTAAATATAAAAAATTCAAGTTCAGGTCCAACATAAAATGTATATCCCTTATTCTTTACATATTCTAAATTTTTCTTCAATATATATCTTGAATCACCTTCATATGGAGTTCTATCAGGATTCAATATATCACATATCATCGCTGCAACTGCCTTTTCTTTTGGTCTATATGGTAAAATTGTAAAAGTGCTTGGGTCTGGTAAAGCAATCATATCAGATTCATCAATTCTTGCAAATCCTTTAATTGAAGAACCATCAAATCCCATACCATCTTCAAGTGCTCCTTCAAGTTCTTCTACAGGTATAGAAAAACCTTTCATCTGTCCAACAATATCTGAAAAAAACAATCTTATAAATTTTACATCTCTCTCTTTACAAATCTTCAAAACATCTTCTTTCTTTAATCCCTTATTCATAATTACCTCCTTTCTTTAATTTTAAAAAGTTTCTAATTATTTTTTCACCATACATATTTACTTCCTTTAATTTTTTGCCTTTAAAAATTTCAAAATAATCATTGTGATATTGATAGCAAGTGAAAATTTTGGACACCTTCTTATATTGCTGCATCTCCTTCCTCTCCCGTTCTTATTCTTATCACACTTTCAACAGGTAAAATAAAGATTTTCCCATCTCCAATTTCTCCTGTTCTTGCTGTATTTATTATAATTTTTACTATCTTTTCCACATCAATATCTTTAGCAATAATCTCTAACTTGACCTTTTCAACAAATTCAACTTTATATTTTTCGCCTCTCCAATTACGAATTATTCCACCTTGTTTTCCGCAACCTTCTACATCAGTGATAGTCAAACCAAAATGTCCAATTTTTTCAAGTTCTTTTTTAATTTTAAGTAAAAATTCAGGTCTTATTATTGCTTCAATTTTTTTCATAATTTCTCCTTTTCAAAAATATGTTTTTTTAATGTAAAATTCAGGATAAGCAATATTTCCATGTTCTCCTATGTCAAGTCCTTCTATTTCTTCTCTTAAACTAACTCTTATTCCAATAGTTTTTTTGATAAAATACCAGAAAATTAAAGAAAGTGTGAAAACAAAAATACCAACAGAAACAACACCAAGAAGTTGTATTTTTAAAAGTTTAACACCTCCTCCATAAAACAAACCATTCCCTGTACTTATCCCTGCTATTTTATCTTTTGCAAAAAGACCAACAGATATAGTTCCAAAGATTCCGTTTATAAGATGAACTGAAAGGGCTCCAACTGGATCATCAATTTTTATTTTGTCAAAAAATAAAACAGATAGAACAACCAAAATTCCAGCAATAATCCCTATAAATATAGAAGCACCAACTGTTACAAATGCACAAGGAGCAGTTATAGCAACTAATCCTGCAAGACAGCCATTTAAAGTCATACCAAGGTCTGGCTTACCAAGTAAAATATAAGAAGTTATAGTAGAACTAATTATTGAAGTTGCAGCCGCTGTATTTGTTGTAACTACTATGTGGCTTATTGCAACAGGATCTGCAGTCATTGTAGAGCCTGGATTAAATCCAAACCAACCAAACCATAAAACAAATGTTCCTATAGTTGCAAGTGGTAAACTATGACCTGGAATAATATTGGTTTTACCATTTTCATATTTTCCAAAACGCGGCCCTAGTAATAAAATCCCTGCCAATGCAGCCCATCCACCAACTGAATGGACAACTGTAGAACCTGCAAAGTCAAGCATTCCAATTTTTGCAAGCCAGCCCCCTCCCCACACCCAATGTCCGACAACAGGATATATAAACATACACATTAAAAAACTAAAGATAATAAAGGAGAGATACTTAATTCTTTCTGCAACTGCACCTGAAACAATTGTCGCTGCTGTTCCACAAAAAGCGAGTTGAAAAAAGAATTTTGCATATAAAGGAACTTTAACCCAGGACAATGCAGAATAAACCCCTCTATAATCATTTCCTGTTAAAGGAGAATTATCTGGTCCCTGTAATAAAAATAGGCCTTTTAATCCAATAAATCCATTTCCATCTCCAAACATTAAACCCCATCCAAGGAATAAATAAGCCAGAGAGGCAATTGCAAAAACAATAAAGTTCTTTGATAGAATATTTGTTGTATTCTTTGTTCTTGTAAAACCACTTTCTACCATTGCAAAACCAAGATTCATAAAAAATACAAGTTTTGCAGTTACAAGAACCCAGATAGTATTTATAATTACTTGTATATCCATTTTTCTCTTCTTAAAATAAAAAAGGCGCTTTCCCGGCCTTGGGGAAAACGCCTTTGTTTTTCTTTTTTTGACCCTACTTCGGATCTTTAATATATAAAGTAAAAATTTTCCACTTTTGGTAACCTAAAAATTAAATTTCTATTTTTAAATTACTTATCTTGCTTCTGATTTTTTTTATAATTTTTAAAACCATAACGTGAGAAATTCCTAAATTTTTCCCAATTTCTCTTATTGTATATCCAGCCATTATAAAATTTACAACTTTTTTTTCTCTTTCGTTTAATATGTTATACATTTTTTCAAAGTCTATTAAGTATGAATTTTGACTATTGTTAGGAACATCAAACAAACTATTATTTTCCATTATTTCTTCCAAACTGATAAATTTAAGTGATTTATTTTTTCTTAAAAAATTTTTCAGGTGATAATAACAACTTTTTAAAATATAACTTTCATTTTTTTCTTTAATATTTCCATTATTCCATTCAATCCATAAATATAAGTAAATTTCTTGGAGACAATCATCTATATCAAAACCATCTCCCTCATTTTTTAGCCCTTTTACCATATGCTCTAATTTACTTTTTAATTTTTTGATAAGTTCTAAATATTCCATTTTAAATATTTATTTGTAATTGGCATTCTTCTATCTTTACCAAATGCCTTTGGTGTTATTTTAATTCCAGGAGGTGCTTGCCTTCTTTTATATTCATTTTTATCAACCATTTTTATAATTTTTTTAACAATCTCTCTGTCAAAACCCATATCAATAATTTCTTCACAACTTTTATCATTCTCTATATATTCTTTCAAAATCTGATCAAGAATTTCATAAGGTGGCAATGTATCTGTATCTCTTTGATTTTCTCTCAATTCTGCTGTTGGTTCTTTTATGAATATATTTTCGGGTATAACCGAAGATATTGAATTTCTCCACTTTGCTATCTTATATACCATTGTTTTATAAAGATCTTTTATAACAGCAAAACCACCGGCCATATCTCCATATAAAGTTGCATATCCAACACTCATTTCTGATTTATTTCCAGTTGTTAAAACAAGATATCCAAATTTATTTGATAAAGCCATTAAAATATTTCCTCTTATTCTTGCTTGAATATTTTCTTCTGTGATATCAAATGGTCTATCTTTAAATATTTCTTTTAATGTCTCAAGATAAGAATTAAAAATTTTTTCAATTGATATTACTTTAAATTCTATTCCAAGATTTTCTGCAAGTTTTTTTGCATCTAAATATGATTGAATAGATGAAAACCTTGAAGGCATAAAAACACCAATAACATTTTCTTTTCCAAGTGCATCAACAGCAATTGTTGCAGTTAGTGCAGAATCAATGCCACCACTTAATCCAACAACAACTTTTTTAAAATTATTTTTATATACATAATCCCTCAGGCCACAAACAAGCCCTTTATATATTTCCTCACATTCATTAATCTCTTTAATCTCAATTGGTTTATCCTTTAATGAAAATATTAAAATTTCCTCTTCAAAAAGTTTTCCCTTTTTTATAATTTCTCCCTTATTATTAACTACCAAACTCTGGCCATCAAAAACAAGTTCATCTTGGCCTCCAACAAGATTTGTGTAAAATAAAAAAACATCATATTTTAAACATATTTCTTTTATAATTTTTTTTCTTTCTTTGATTTTCTTGTAGTGATATGGAGAAGCATTTAAAACAAAAATATATTTTGCTCCCTTTTCAATCTGTTTTTTATAAGGACCTCCTTTATGCCATATATCCTCACATATTGTAACTCCAAACTTTATGCCATTAATTTCAAAAAAACCATCTTCTTTTCCCTCTTCAAAATATCTTTTTTCATCAAATACACCATAGTTTGGAAGTATTTTTTTATTGTAGATACCAATTATTTCTCCTTTATCTATAACTCCAGCAGAATTGTAAATTTTATTATTTGCTCTGTTTACAAAGCCAACAATTACAACAGAATTTTTTACATTTTCTTTTATTTTCTCTAAACTTTTCAAATTGTCTTCTATAAATTTTTCTTTTAATAATAAATCTTCTGGTGGATACCCTGTTATAGCAAGTTCAGGGAAACAAATAAAATTACATTTTTCTTTTTCTCCATATTCAATCGCTTTTATAATTTTTTCTGTATTACCTAAAATATCTCCAACAGTAAAATTCAATTGACATAAAGCAATTTTAATATTTTCCATAATATTTTCTCCTTTTAGATTTTTTCCCTTCTTTGGGCAGGAACTTCTTTGTCTGAAAGGAGGCCTTTCTCCTTTAAATATATTATAACTATTTTCAATTTTTGTCAAAAATTCTTTTTCCTCAAAAATAGAATTGACAAAAGCGAACATCTATTTTAAAGAAAACTGGAAAAAAATATATCAAGGAATGAAAAATGCCTTATTAGAAACATAATTTCAAATAGATCTATTTTTGAGGAAATACGCTTTTTTATAGCAAAATAAACAAAAATTTAATTTATTTTTATTACTGGTGGAGTTTTATCTTCTTTTGGAAAAGGAATTGCTTCTGCTTCAATAGGCTCTTTACTTGAATCTCACGGATATAAGATTACTTTTTTGAAATTTGACCCACATATAAATGTTGACCCAGAAACCATGAGTCCATTTCAACATGAAGAGGTCTACGTTACTGAAGATGGTGCAGAAACAAACTTTGACCTTGGACATTATGAAAGATTTACAAATGCAAAGATGAGACGTAATAATAATGCAACAAGTGGCCAGAGCTATTTTTCTGTTATCCAAAAAGAAAGGAAAGGCGATTATCTCGGAAAGACAGTTCAAGTTGTCCCACATATCACAAATGAAATAAAAGAAAGGTTTTTTTACTTAAGAAAGAGGCGGATATTATAATAATAGAGATAGGAGAGGAGGAATTATTTCTTTCAATGTTTATAAAAAAACTACAATCTATGAGAGACATAGACATAGATATGAATTTAATAACAAATATAGAGAAATTTTTGAAAAAAATGGAATAGTGATTGCTGGTGTTTATCCTAAAAAAATCTTGTAGAAATTATTGAATTTAAAAAACATCCATTTTTTGTTGCGGTTCAGTTCCATCCAGAATTTAAATCAAAACCATTTAAACCACATCCTCTTTTTGTAGCATTTATCAAAGCAAGTATTGAATTTAAAAGTTATTAAAATTATTCCCATTCAATTGTAGCAGGTGGTTTTGAAGTGATATCATATACAACTCTATTTACTCCTTTTACTTCATTAACAATTCTGTTTGATATTCTTTCAAGGACTTTATATGGAACTTTTACCCAATCAGCAGTCATTCCATCTACACTTTTAACAATTCTAATAGCAATAACGTTCTCATAAGTTCTTTTATCTCCCATAATTCCAACACTTTTAATAGGTAATAAAACTGCAAATGCCTGCCAAATTTTATCATAAATGCCTGCCTTTTTAATTTCTTCTTCAACTATAAAATCAGCATCTTTCAATATTTCAAGTTGTTGTTTCGTTATTTTACCTATTATCCTTACTGCAAGTCCAGGTCCTGGAAATGGATGCCTTTTAATTATAAAATCAGGCAAATTCATTTTTTTTGCAATTTTTCTTACTTCATCTTTAAATAAAAATTTAAATGGTTCAATAAGTTTAAATTTCATATTTTGAGGCAGTCCCCCAACATTGTGATGTGTTTTTATTCTTACCGATGGTCCTTTAAAAGGAGAAGTACTTTCAATAACATCAGGATATAACGTCCCTTGGGCAAGATATTCTGCACCAAATCTTTTTCCTTCTTTCTCAAAAACCTCAATGAATGTATTACCTATAATCTTCCTTTTTTCTTCTGGATCTTCTATATCTTTCAATCTTTCAAGAAATAATTTTGAAGCATCAACATATTTAAAATTCACTTTATCTTTAAAAAAATTTATTATCTCTTTTGGTTCATTTTTTCTTAAAAGTCCATTATTTACAAATATGCTTAAAGAATTTTTACCACATACATCATTTAAAATTAAAGACAAAACAGAAGAATCAACTCCTCCACTTAATGCACATATAATTTTTTCATCTTTGACTTTTTCTTTTATTTCATTCTTAATTTTTTTAATTATTGAGCCAGGATTCCAATCTGATTTTAAATTACATATATTAAAGAGAAAATTTTTTAAAATTTTTTTTCCCTCTTTTGTATGAATAACTTCTGGATGAAATTGCAATCCATAAATTTTTTTATTTTTATCTCTAAAGGCACCAATTTTAATATTATCTGTTCTACCGATCACTTTGAAATTCTCTGGCAATTCACTTACATAATCCCAATGGCTCATCCAAACAATTGTTTCTTTTTTTAAACCCTCAAAAATTTCTTCATTAATATCTGGATAGAAAATTGTTTTTCCATATTCTCTTACCTTCCCATGAGAAACTTTTCCCCCAAAATATTTTGCTATAAGTTGCATTCCATAACAAATGCCCAAAATATAAAATTCATTATTTTTAAAAATCTTTTCGTCAAATCTTAAATTTTCTTTATCCACATGACCTGGACCACCTGATAGAATCAAAACACTTACATTTTTATTTTTTAATTCTTCATATTTTGTTGTAAAATGAAAGATTTCACAATAAATATTGAGTTCTCTAATCCTTCTTGCTATAAGTTGTGTATATTGTGAACCAAAATCAATTATTCCCACCATCTTTTCTCATCTTATAATATTCTTTAATATCTATTACATTTAGTTGGCTTTCTTTTAATTTTTTTATCGCATATAAAGTTGCCTTTGCGCCAGGAATTGTTGTAATAAGTGGAATATTTCTTTGAACAGCAATTGTTCTTATTGAAACAATATCTTTTTTGGGTTTTTTACCAGAGGGAGTATTAATTATAAGTGAAATTTCATCATTTATAATATAATCAAGTATATTAGGTCTTCCTTCATAAATTTTAGGTATAATCTTTACATTTACTCCTGCTTCAGATAGAACTTTTCCTGTCCCTGCACTTGCTAATATTTTAAATCCAAGTATTTCCAATTCTTTTGCAATTGAAATTATATGTGGCTTATCCTTATCTTTTACACTTATAAACACATTTCCTCTTATTGGTAAATTTTGTCCTGCTGCTAATTGACTTTTCGCATAAGCAATTTCAAAACTTTTATCTATCCCCATAACTTCACCGGTTGATTTCATTTCAGGGCCAAGTACTGCATCTACATTACCAAATCTATTAAATGGAAAAACGGATTCTTTTACTGCAAAATAATTCAATTCAATTTCTTCTGTAAAATTAAGTTCTTTTAAATTTTTACCAAGCATTATTTTAGTTGCCAATTTTGCAAGGGGAATACCTATTGCTTTACTCACAAATGGGATTGTTCTTGAAGCACGGGGATTAACTTCAAGGACATATACTTTATCATTCTTTATTGCATACTGAATATTAATGAGTCCAATTATATTTAATGAAAGAGCAATTTTTTTTGTCGATTCTTTTATTTCTTCAACTATTTCTTTTTTTAAAGAATATGGTGGCAAAACCATAGCACTATCTCCTGAATGTATTCCTGCTTCTTCTATATGCTCCATAACTCCTCCAATAACACAAATCTGGCCATCACATATTGCATCCACATCAACTTCAATTGCATCTTCAAGAAATTTATCTATTAAAATTGGATGTTCAGGAGATACTTCAACTGCTTTTTCTATATATTCTTTTAAAGATTCTTCATCATAAACAATTTCCATTGCTCTTCCTCCAAGCACATATGAAGGTCTTACAAGAACAGGATATCCTAATTCATTTGCTATTTTTTTTGCTTCTTCATAAGTAAAGGCAGTTCCATTAGGTGGTTGATTCAAATTTAATTTTTCTAATAATTTACTAAATTTTTTTCTATCTTCTGCTATATCAATTGCAACAGGGTCTGTTCCAAGAATTTTAACACCTTCATTTTTTAACGGAAGAGCAAGTTTTAAAGGAGTTTGTCCTCCAAACTGTAAAATTACACCTATTGGTTTTTCTTTTTCAATTATATTCATTACATCTTCAAATGTTATAGGTTCAAAATAAAGTCGTGTTGAAGTATCGTAATCGGTGCTTACCGTCTCAGGATTGCAATTTACCATTATACTTTCATATCCATCTTCTTTTAAAGCAAAAGAAGCATGAACACAACAATAATCAAATTCTATTCCTTGTCCTATCCTGTTTGGTCCTCCACCAAGTATAATTACTCGTTTTTCCATTTTATTCCAACTTTATAACTTCTGGATGTTCATAGGTTGAATAATAATATGGTGTATATGCAATAAATTCTGCTGCGCAGGTATCTACACATTTATAATCAACTTCAATTCCATATCTTTTTCTAAGGTTTCTTATTTCTATCTCACTTTTACCAACTATTTTTCCTATTTGCCTATCAGAAAATCCAAGTTCTTTCGCTTTTTTCATTGTTTCATAGTCAATTTCTCTATTTTTAAATTTTTCAATTTCTTTTTCAAAATCAACAATTTCCTTTATATTTGAAAGAAACCATTTATCTATCTTACATAAATTATAAATTTCATCTATTGTCTTTCCTTCTTTTATGGCTTTCTTAATATAAAAAACTCTATAAGGATTTGGAATTCTTAACCCATCCTCTAATTCCATTTTTAAATTTATATCTTCAAGACCAAAAAAATTTTCTTCTAAACTTCTTAAGGCTTTTTGTAATGCTTCTTTAAAAGTTCTTCCAATTGCCATAACTTCACCTACTGATTTCATTGATGTTGAAAGATATGGTAAGGAACCTGGAAATTTTTCAAAATTGAATTTTGGTATTTTAACAACACAATAATCAATTGTAGGTTCAAAACAGGCAGGGGTTTTTTTAGTGATATCATTTGGTATTTCATCAAGAGTATATCCAATTGCAAGTTTAGTTGCTATTTTTGCTATTGGAAAGCCTGTCGCTTTTGAAGCAAGGGCAGAACTTCTTGAAACTCTTGGATTCATTTCAATTACAACCATTTCTCCATTTTCAGGATTTACAGCAAATTGAATGTTACTTCCACCTGTTTCAACTCCTATTTCTCTTATTATTTTAATTGCAGCATCTCTCATATTTTGATACTCTTTATCTGTTAATGTTTGAACAGGTGCGACAGTTATACTATCACCAGTATGAACTCCCATTGGATCAAAATTTTCAATTGAACATATTATAACTACATTGTCTTTTAAATCCCTCATTACTTCAAGTTCATATTCTTTCCATCCATAAAGTGATTGCTCTATTAAAATTTCGCTTATTAAACTTGCTTTCAATCCAACCTCAGCATATTCTCTAAATTCTTCAATATTGTAAGCAATGGAACTTCCCGTTCCTCCAAGAGTATAAGCAGGTCTTATAATTACTGGAAAACCAATTTTTTTAGCAACCTCTTCTGCTTCTTTTAAATTATGGGCTATACCACTTTTAGGAACTTTTAAACCAATTTTTTCCATTGATTTTTTAAATAATTCTCTATCTTCTGCTTTTTTAATAGCATAATAGTTTGCTCCAATCAATTTTACTTTAAATTTATCTAAAATTCCCATTTCATAAAGTTGTGTAGTTATATTTAAAGCAGTCTGTCCACCAAGCGTTGGTAAAAGTGCATCAGGTCTTTCTTTTTCAATTATTTTGGCTACAATTTCAGCAATTAGCGGTTCAATATAAATTTTATCTGCCATATCTGGATCTGTCATTATTGTCGCTGGATTACTATTCACTAAAATTACTTCATAACCTTCTTCCTTTAGTGCTTTACATGCTTGAGAACCAGAATAATCAAATTCACAGGCTTGTCCAATTATTATAGGACCAGAACCTATCAACAATATCCTTTTTATATCAGTCCTTTTTGGCATTTTCTATATTCCTGTAAAATTTTTTAAATAAATATTCAGCATCTCTTGGCCCTGGTGCATTTTCAGGATGAAATTGAACAGAAAATACAGGTAATTTTCTGTGTTCTATTCCTTCAAGTGTGTAATCATTTAAATTTATGTGAGTCATTTCTATATCTGGATCTTTAATAGTATTTATATCAACACAAAAACCATGATTTTGAACTGTAATATAAATTTTACCTGTTTTCAAATCCTTCACAGGATGATTTGCTCCATGATGACCAAATTTCAATTTATAAGTTTTGCCACCAAAAACTTGTCCTAAAATCTGATGGCCTAAACATATTCCAAAGATAGGATACCTTTCAACAAGATTTGAGACATTTTTTATAATATATTTTAAAGGCTCTGGATCTCCTGGGCCATTTGATAACAATATTCCATCTGGATTTTCTTTTATAATTTCCTCATAAGGCGTAGTTGCTGGATAAACAATGACTTTTAAATCATATTTTGATAGCAACCTCAAAATATTATATTTAACTCCACAATCAATTACAACAACTTTATATTTTCCTTCTTTTTTCCACCAATACGGTTCTTCTCTTATGGTATATTTAACAAGATCTACACCAACAATAGAAGGAGATTTTCTAACTTTTTCAAGCATCTCTTTAGGATCATTTTCACCTGTAAAAATACCTGCTTTTTGTGCACCTTTGTCTCTTATAATCTCAGTTATTCTTCGTGTATCAACATCTTCAATACCAATAATCCCATTTTCTTCAAATAATTGCTCAATTGATTTTTCTGCCCTCCAATTTGAATAAATTTTACTTTTTTCTTTAACAACAAACCCTTCAAGGTGAATTTTATATGATTCTATATCTTCACTATTCACACCATAATTTCCAATTAAAGGATAAGTCATAACGACTATTTGTCCTTTATAAGAAGGGTCATATATAATTTCTTGGTAGCCAGTCATACTTGTGTTAAAAATAAGTTCTCCAAATTTTTCTCCTTTTGCTCCGAATGTATTCCCTTTATATATTGTTCCGTCTTCAATTACAAGATACCCTTTCATCTTTCAAATTGTTCTTTACCTTTAAAATCAATAATTTCAACAGGATATTCCCCAGTAAAACATGCAGTACAAAATTCATCTTCTGGCAAATCCATAGAAAAAAGCATACCTTTAAGTGAAAGATAGTGTAAACCATCAAGTCCAATAATTTCTTTAATTTCTTCTATAGTTTTATTTGATGCAATCAACTCATCCTTCGTTGGAAAATCAATTCCATAAAAACATGGATATTTTATAGGAGGAGAACTCACTGCCATATAAACATTTTTTGCCCCTGCTTTCCTCAACTCATTAATTCTTAAAGTACTTGTTGTCCCTCTAACTATTGAATCTTCAACTACAATTATACTTTTATTTTTTATAATCTCTTTAACAGGATTTAATTTTAACTTCACCCCAATCTCTCTTGAAATTTGAAATGGCATAATAAATGTTCTTCCAACATAATGATTTCTTATAAAACCCATTTCAAATGGAATTTTTAATTTTTCTGCAAGTCCTATTGCAGCAATATTTCCAGAGTCTGGAACAGGGACTACTAAATCTACTTTAAATGATATTTCTTTGGCCAAATTTTCACCTAGTTTTTTCCTTGCAATATAAACACTTTTTCCGAAAATTTTACTATCAGGTCTTGCAAAATATATAAATTCAAAAATACATCTTGAAATTTTATTTTTTGGTAAATAATAACTTTTAAGTCCATTTTCTCCTATATGTAAAATTTCTCCTTCTTCAATTTCTCTTATATAATTTGCTCCAATAAGATCAAAAGCACAACTTTCAGAAGCAACAATATAACCATCTCCAAATTTTCCTAAACATAAGGGTCTAAATCCATTTGGATCTTTAATGGCATATATTCCATTAGGAGAAAAAATTAAAAGTGAATAGGCACCTTTAATTTTTTCTAATGCATCAATAAGTTTATCAATAAAATTCTGTTTTTTTGATTTAAAAATAAGATGCATTATTATTTCTGTATCAAGTGTCGTTTGAAATAAAGTCCCCTCGCTTTCAAGTTCTTCCCTTAAAGTATAACTATTTACAAGTGTTCCATTATGAGCAATACCATATTTTTTACCTTTATACTCTACAATGAAGGGTTGTATATTTTTAATATCAGGACTTCCAGTCGTTGAATATCTTACATGTCCAATTCCAAAACCAGAATCTTTATATTTCTCAAAATCAAATTTACTAAAAACATCACTTACAAGTCCCATCCCTTTATAAATATATGTGTTTTTAAAATCAGAAAAAATTATACCACAACTTTCCTGACCTCTATGCTGGAGAGAAAAAAGTAGAAAATACAAAATTTTTGGAACATCTTTAACATTATAAACACCTACGATACCACAATTTTCTTTAATCATTTTTAGATGGAATTATTTTTTAAAATTTTACAATATTTCTATTCCTTCTGCAAACTATATTTTAAACAATAAAGGAAAGATTTATTTTTTTCTTTTTTAAATTTTTCCAAATCCAAGATCAACCCAATATTTCATCAACTTTTTCTTTATCTGAATCCATAACAAAAGGAATTCCCGATATTTCTGATGCTTCTTTTGTCAAGGCAAATATGTCGTCTCTTGAGATATATTTTAATGCAAATTTTCTTGCACCTGCCATAAGTTGTTTTAAACCAACTGCGAGACGATCATAATAAGTATAGATTCCAATTGCACCAACTGGCATCTTTTTAAATCTTTCTTTACCATATTTTTTCAATAATTCTTCACCTTTTATAAAAATCTGTTCAATTTTATTTCCATGCTCTTTATAATCTTTCGGAATATTTCCTTTTTTAATCATTTCCCCAATTGTTTTTGCAACCATTCCTGCTGTCATTGTTGCTCTTCCAAGACATACTGCCTTTGTAAATGGCGCTGCTAAAGCAAAAACTTTAAAAACCTGATCTTCAAAAGCAATTCCACCTGCAAAAGCAATCGGTGGAACATATTTACCCTTTTCTTTCAATCTCTGGCAATATTTATAGGTTAATGAGACTAACTCAACAAAGGGAATTCCCCATTCATTCATCATTCTCCACGGACTCATTCCAGTTCCTCCACCAGCAGCATCAATTGTTAATAAATCTATCTTAGCCTCAGAAGAGAGTTTTAAAGCCAATGCAAGATCTTTCGGCCTATAAGCACCAGTCTTTAATGTAATATATTTTGCTCCAATTTTTCTCAATCTTTCAACTTCTTTCAAAAATCCATCCTCTGTAACCATACCAAGACGAGAGTGCCTTTCAAATTCAGTTATTGCTTTAATTTTATATGCTTCTTTTACAATAGGATCGTCTGGATCTGGCTGAACTATATATCCTCTTTCTTTAAGTTGCTTTGCTCTTTCAATTGAAAGAAGTTTAACCTCTCCTCCTATATCTTTTGCTCCTTGTCCCCATTTCAACTCTATAGCATTTACTCCCAATTTTTCAATTACATATTCAGCAACTCCAAGTCTTGTATCTTCAACATTTAATTGAACAAAAATATTGCCATACCCTTCATACCATTCTTTATAAACTTTAACTCTGTGTTCCATATCAGGTGATTTATAAACTTTTCCGTTTTTCAATTCAAGTTTTGGATCCATTCCACATACATTTTCTCCAACTACAACAATTGTTCCTGAAATAGCAGCACCAACTGCAAAATGATCCCAGTTATTTCTTGCAATATCAGTAGAACCAAGTGCTCCTGTAAAGAATGGGACTTTTAGTTTTATATCATTATTTCTTCCCACTTCAGTTTGAATATCTACATTTGGAAAAATTGCCTTATCTGGATCTGCTTCAATTCCATAAGCGCCAATACAAGTTCCATGGATATTAAAATGAGATAAATCTACTGGATAATTCTTTTCTCCACCAGCAGTGACTTTTCCAAAAGGTTGGGGATAAATCAATTCTCTTCCTCTTATTGCCGATTTTCCAATTTCACAAGGTCCTGGACATCCATCAAGACATGTAACACAAATCCCAGAAATAGGAGACGGTTCAATCCTATTTCTTGTAAAATTGACTCCACTTGCATTATATTTACTAAATCCCATTTTGCCCTCCTTTTTGTTTATAAAAAATAAAAGTCCTTTCCCCCACTTTGGGAGAAAGGACTTCTTTGTCCTTTACACTTACTTTGTGTTTTTATTTATTATAAGTTATTTTAAAATTTTTGTCAAAAAATTTATCAATAGTTCATTTTCCTCTTGAGTTCCTATTGTTATTCTCACATATTCATTACTTAAACCAAAACTTTTCATTCCTCTTACTATAATTCCTCTTTTCTCAAGTTCTTTTATTATTTCCGTTGCATCTTTTTTAAACTTACATAATATAAAATTTGCCTCAGTTGGTATATATTCAATCCCAAGTTTTTTGAAATTTTCATATAAAAAATTTTTGCCTATTTTGTTATTTTCTATTGATTTTTTTACAAAATCCTGGTCTTTCAATGCGGTAATTGCAGCAATTTGAGCGAGTCCTGTTGTATTAAAAGGAGGTCTAATTCTTTCCATATAATCTAAAATTTCTTTTCTTCCAATGCCATAACCAATTCTTAAAGAGGCAAGGCCATAAATTTTAGAAAAACTTCTTGCTATAACTATATTTTTATTTTTATAATAAGGGAAACAGGTACCAAAATTTTCATCTTCTACATATTCAAAGTATGCCTCATCGGAAATAACTATTATATTATCTGGAATTTTTTCAAGAAATTTTTCAAGTTGGTCCTTATATACAATTGTTCCTGTTGGATTATTTGGATTGCATAAAATTATTATTTTTGTCTTTGATGTAATCTTTTCTAAAAATTTATCAAGATTATAGGAAAAGTTATCTTCAAGTAGAACTTCAACTGGTATACCACCTACTTTAAGAACTAGAATTCTGTAAATAATAAAGGATGGGAAAGGATAAATAACCTCTTCTCCTGGATTTACAAATGCTTCAATTGTGAGAGAAATAACCTCACTTGAACCACTTCCAACAATTATTTCTTCTTCCGGTATTTTTAAAAAATTTGATAATTCTTTTTTTAAATAATAACAAGAACCGTCAGGATATCTATTAATTTCATTTAAATTTTCTTTTAATACTTCTATTACTTTTGGGGAACAACCAAGAGGATTTTCATTTGAAGCAAGTTTTACAATTTTTTCTATATTATAAACTCTTTTTAACTCATCTATTGGTTTCCCTGGAACATATGGAGCAATTTTTTTTATTTCTTCTCTTACAAGTTTATCAACATTCATAAAAAACCCCAACTTTTTTCTTAACCTCAATAATTGTTTTTTGTGCTACATTCCTGGCTTTTTTGCTTCCTTCAATGAGATATTCCATTAATTTTTTCTTGTCTTTTTCTAATTTTTCCCTTTTTATCCGTATATCCTCAAGATAAACTGCCAATTTCTCTCCAAGTTCTCTTTTACAATCAGTACATCCAATTATAGCATTTTTACAGTCATTTTCAATTTCTTCAATTCTATTTACATTAAAGATTTTTTGATATAAAAAAACTGGACAAGTTTCAGGATGCCCTGGATCTTTTCTGTATATTCTTTTTGGATCAGTAAACATATTACTCACCTTTTCTTTTATAATTTCAGGACTATCTTTTAAATAAATAGCATTATTGTAAGATTTACTCATTTTCCTACCATCAATCCCTGGAATTTTTGGTGTTTCTGTTAATATTGCTTCTGGTTCTGGAAAGGTTTCTCCATATAAATAATTAAATTTTCTTGCAATTTCTCTCGTCAATTCAAGATGGGGCATTTGATCAATTCCTATTGGAACATAATTTGCTTTATAGATTAAAATATCTGCTGCTTGTAAAACAGGATAGCCAAGAAAACCATAAGTATGTAAATCCCTATCTTTAATCTCCTCGACTTGTTCCTTATAAACAGGATTTCTTTCAAGATATGGGATAGGAACAAACATTGAAAATATTAAATGTAATTCAGTATGTTCTGGAACAAGGGATTGTATAAAAATAGTTGATTTTTCAGGATCAAGCCCTGACGAGAGAAAATCAATTGCCATTTCTTCTACATAATTTTTAATATTTTTCGGATTTAAATATTCTGTACTTAAAGCATGATAATCAGCAATCATATAATAACATACATAACCTTCATCTTGCAACCTTTTCCAGTTTTTTAATGCCCCAAAAAGATGACCAATATGTAATGGTCCTGTTGGTCTCATTCCACTTAAAATAATTTTTTCCATTATAAACTCCTAACTTATGAACTTCTTAATTTGTAATCAAAATAATCTTTCAAAATTTCTTTATGATCAAAAACAATATTTTCAGGTAGATTTTCCTTTTTAAAAACCTTTGCATTTTTTGCGTCATCTCCACCAGAAAGAATTCCTTTACCTTTTCCAATAAAAACAGTAGAAATTGTATGAAATCTCGGGTCTCTATCTGGTTTTGAATAAGTTTTAAATTGTTTTAAGTCTTCAATATCTAATCCTGTTTCTTCTTTGGCCTCCCTTATTGCTGTTTCTTCACAACTTTCACCATACTCAACAAATCCCCCAGGAATTGCCCAACCAAATGGATAATTTTTCCTTTCAATTAAAACAACCCCATCACTGTATTCAATAATTATATCTACTGTTGGAATAGGATTTTTATATGTTTTTTTTGTTAAATTTCTTAAATATTCTTCAAAAACTCTGTAAAAATTTTCGTAATCAGATCTTTTATAAAGAATGAAATTTATTTCCTCAAGTAAGAATTTCTTTGAAAAATATTTTAAAACTTCCTCAACCATAATTTTTGCAACTTCAAAACTATCAAGCTTTCCTGTTCCACATCCAAGTGCAGGTATAGCAATTGATTTTATTTCAAGTTTATTTACTGTATTAAAAATATTTTGTAAACACTGTCTTATGATTTCATAATTTGTTTTAAAATTTTCATCAACTGTTGCTGAATGAAGTATATATTTAAACTGAGTTTTCCCGCCATTTGTATATATTACTTCACCAGTCTTTATCTTCCCTTTATTAATTGCTTCTTTTTCTACCTCTTCACCTGCAATTTTTTTTATCTTTTTTGCAAGACCTCCACCCATTTTCAAATTCACATTTGCTGGATTTACAATTGCCTCAACTTTTTCTTTTAATATGTCTCCCTTTTTAACACAGATTTTTGTCCCTATAATATAAAAAACTATTTTTTCCATTTTTGATATCTATTATACCACAAATCTTATAGAATACATTAAGTGGTGGGAATTATTTTAATCCAGACCTGTCTTGTTCTTGGTCCATCAAATTCACATAAATATATACCTTGCCAAGTTCCAAGTTGTAAAACTCCATTTTCAATAAAAATTGTTAATGAATGTCCTGTTATTGTTGACTTTATATGAGAATCTGCATTTCCTTCTGTATGAGAATAATTATCATTTTCAGGGATAAGTTCTTCAAGTTTTTCCATTATATCCCTTCTTACAGATGGATCAGCATTTTCATTTATTGTCAAACCACAGGTTGTATGAGGAACAAAAAGAAAACAAATACCATTCTTAACATTATGTCTTTTTATAATTTCCTCAATTTGTTCTGTAATTTCTACAAAATCTGTTCTTTTTTTAGTTACTACAGATATCCTTTCCAATTTCTATTCCTCTTTATAAAAAGCCTTATAACCTTCATAAGTTGAATATATGTCAGCTTTACTCGTTAATTCAAATGGAGCATGCATAGATAAAACTCCTGTCCCACAATCAATTGTGTCAATATTATATCTTGCAAAATAAGTGGCAACTGTGCCGCCACCACCAAGTTCAAGTTTCCCTATCTCTCCTGGTTGCCACAATACATTATTTTTATCAAAAATTTTTCTTATATATGCAACGTATTCACCTGTGGGTTCAGTGCTTCCGCCTTTTCCTCTACCACCAGTTATTTTTGTTAAAACAACGCCACACCCTATTTTTGCAGAATTTCTTGGTTCATATGCATCTTTATAATTTGGATCTAACAAAGTATTCACATCTCCGGAAATGGCTTTTGAATTTTGGAAAACTTTTTTAATATCCATTAACGAATAACCTGATTTTTCTAAAACTTCTTCAATAAAATATTCAAAAAAAGAAGAAGAAGCACTTGTTGAACCACGGCTTCCAATCTCTTCCTGATCCACAAGTATGCAGAAAATATTATTAACAGTATTATTCACAGAATCAAGGAAAGCAGTAAAAGATGTATAAGAACAAACCCTGTCATCCTGTCCATAGGCAAGTACCATACTTCTATCAATTCCTGCATCCTTTGCCTTTCCTGCTGGAACAAACTCAAGTTCGGAACTTATAAAATCTTCTTCTTCTATTCCATAAAAATCTTTTAAAATTTTCAAAACTTTTGCTTTTACTTTTTCTTTTCCCTTTTCTTTTTCTGGCATGGTCCCTACCAGAACATTTAAACTTTCTCCTGGAAATCCATCCTCTATTGTTTTTTTCATCTGTTCTTTGGCTAAATGGGGTAAAAGATCTGTTATTGTAAATACAGGATCTGTTTCTTTTTCTCCTATTTCAATCTCTTTAAAAGTCCCATCTTTTAAAAAAACTACTCCATGAAGTGCAAGGGGAATTGTAAGCCACTGATATTTTTTTATTCCACCATAATAGTATGTCTTAAACAAAGCAATATTTTCATCTTCATATAAGGGGCTCGTTTTTAAATCAATCCTTGGACAGTCAATATGTGCAACTATAAATTTACAACCATCTATTAATTTTTTATCCCCAAGAAAACCCAATATAATTTCTTTCCCCTTATTAATTTTGTAAAATTTATCTCCTTTTTTTAATTTTGCAAACTCACTTATATCTTTAAAACCCAATTTCTGTGCTTCATAGACACAACCATTTACAAATTTCCTTACAGTTTTATTTCTTGAGAGAAATTCTTTATAATTTTCACTATATTCAAAAGTTTGCTTTATTTTTTCCTCACTCCATATTTCCCATCCTATTTTTCTTTCCATTTATCTCCTCCATAAAAGGGAAAAAATTATTGTTAAAATTATACTTATTATTATGCTTGAAACAATTGGAAAATAAAAAACAAAGTTTTCTTTTTTTATAAAAATATCTCCAGGCAATCTTCCAATAGGAAACTTAATTCCTTTATAAAGAATATAACCAGTAATTATAAAGAGAATTCCAAATGTCAGAAGAATCCTGCCAACATATTTTTCCATTTTTTTATTATTATACTTTATTTTCGTATTTAATCAAAAAGGATAAGTCAAATTTTCTTCTATAATTTTTATATCTTTTTTTATCGCTTCCTTCAATTCTCCAATATTTTCAAACTTTTTCTGGTCTCTAATTCTAAAAACAGGATATATTTCTAAAATTTCTCCATAGATAATTTTATCAAAATTTAAAATATGAACTTCTACTTTAATCTCTTCACTACCAAATGTTGGACAATTCCCAATTGATAGAGCACCTTTATAAAAATTATCTAAAAATTTTACCCAGCAACTATAAACACCTTCTTTAATTTTTATATTATTTAAAAATGAAAGATTTGCAGTTGGAAATCCAAGGTTTTTCCCTCTTGAATTTCCAGTTATTACCTTCCCTTTAAAAGAAAAATTTCTTCCTAAGAATTTATTAACTTTTTGAAAATCTCCTTCTTTTAAAAGTTCTCTAATTTTTGTAGAATTAACAAAGTCACCATCTATTTTTACAGAATTAATAACAAAGACGTCAAATTCTCTTTTTAAATCATCGATTTTCCCACTTCTATGAGCACCAAATTTGAAACCATCTCCTATAACAATTGTTTGAACATTTATACATTTAAGATATTCGATAAATTCAAATGGTTGCCAGAAGGAAATTTCTTCATAGTCACACCACACACAAAACTCTATACCACTATTTTCAAAAATACTTAATTTTTCTTCCCAAGAAGTAATATAAAATTCAACAGGAAAATGTTTAAATGTAAAAATTGAAGGAACCAATCTTTTACTTTTTGCCTTTTTAACAACTTCTTCTATTATTTTTTTGTGTCCAAGATGGACACCATCAAATTTCCCTATTCCAATTGAAAGTCCTTTTCCTGTAATATCAACATCAGAAAAATGTTTTATTTCCATTAGATTAACTCCTTTTTAATTTAACTTGAAATCAATAAGGAAATTTTTCATCAATCTCTACATTTGAAAGTTCAACAAGAAAATCAGCAATTTTATCTGTTGCTCCTTCAATCATTACTTTTCCTTTTTCAGAATTTGCTTTTTTAGGATTACCATATCCAGAATTTATTGTAAATAGTGTCCAAGGTCTCACAATCCATACCCAGCCTTCTTTAATACCTTTTAACTTTGGTTCATTCACTTTCCCTTCATCTGCCCAATCCAAATGGACAAGTTCAGGAAATAAATATAAAGCCCAACTGGTTTCTTCTTCATGCCCATGTTCACCCGTCTTATCTTCACAAACTCTTTCCACTATATCTCTTCTCACATTCCACCAATCAATAAGGAAAATGTAAACTCTTGTTTTTCCAAATAATTCTCTACAAAATGTTTTAAACTCATTTCCTCCATGTCCATTCAATATTACAAGTTTATAAATCTGGGATTTTTCAAGAGAATAAATAATATCTTTAAGAATGGTAAGTTGAGTTGTTGGAGAAAAATTTAAAACTAAAGGAAAACCAAAATGATTTGAATTTACACCTACAGGTATAGTTGGAAGAAGAATAACCTTACCCCCTTTTTCATTTGCTTTTTTACAACTTATCTCTGCAATCTTTTCAACAGTTAAAGTATCTGTTCCATAAGGCAAATGAAGATTATGTGGTTCACAAGAACCCCAAGGCAAAACACAAACTTCAACCTTTCCAAAATCCCTTACTTCCTTTAAAGTCATTTCAGTTAGTTTAAATTTCATGTTTTTTCCTCCTTTTTATTTAAGTTTAATAACAATCGGTCCTTTTATTACTGGAATTTCAATTTCTTTCTTGTCAATCTTAATTTTTATTTTTTCTTTTCTTTCCTTAAAATCACTTCTTATTATAAGTAACTTGTCTTTAAGTTTCAATCCTGAAATTACAGGTTCTGGTTCTTCAGGAATTTCCCAAAAAATAGGCTCTCCATTAATAATAAAATCATTATATTTAAAACTTTCACTATAAATTTCATATAAAACTTTAATTTCATCTGCCATTTCATCTAAAGGAGACCATAGACAAAATGTATCAAAATTCCTAAATAATAAATGCCATAGCAATTCTTTATATTTTTCCCTACTTAATGGAAAGAAATCAACTGGAAGTTCTTTTGGCTTCAAAACGGTTTGCCAGTGAACAAAACTAACAATAGGTATATTTTGGGGAGTATTTTTTCCAACAGATGTTCCTTCTTTCAAAAGAGGATAAAACCATCTATACTCTTTTTCTTTAAATTTATAATCATTAAAGAATCTATACCAGGTATAAATCACAGGCATAGCCATTGTGTAGCCACTGTATTTAAATTCATCAAACCATTTTCTATGAAGTGCATTATGTTTTCTCTGATAAGTTGCTCCTTCTACTTCTTTCTCAAAATAGTCCCACCAGTATCTGTATCCATCATGAGGATTTACAGCATAGTTTCCTATAAAACATTTAGGAAAATATTTTTGGACAGTTTCTACAAAGACCTCTCTTTGTAAATCAGCCCTCTTTTTTCTTATAACTTCTTGAAATTTATCAAAATTATCTATATCTTTAATATTTTCTTTACACAAAACACATCTTTTTGAATTTTCCCACGCTGAATTCCACTCAATTGGGCCATCTATTTCCCAATCAACAGCCCAGTATTTAATCTCAAGTCCTTCATTTTTATATTCTCTTAAGAATTTTTCTAATCTTTCCTTAATAACATTATATCTTACTTCTATTCTAAACGGACATCCCATTTTTACATTTTTTGAAAAAGAAAAGTCAAAAAATATATTTCCTTTTTCATCTATATGTCCGGTATTTTCACTACCATCAAAAAACATATGGACAATATTTGTAGCGTCAATAGATATTATATAATCCAACTCTTTCTTAATTTTATCAATTCTTATTGCTTCTTTTATCCCTTTTTCAATGCCTTCTTTAGGAATTTGCCATCTTGTAAAAACAACAATATTTCTTTCTTTAAGTTTAATTATATAATTTCTTATTTCCTCTTCTGATAAATTTGTTGGGATAGAAACCCATATGAATAAAGGCAACCTTTTTTCACTTTTAGTAGGAAGGGGAGTTGTATTTTCAAGAATAATATCAATTACGTTTTTAGAGCAATAATTTTCAACCAAAAAAATAAAGAAAAATAAAAAAAACAGACTTTTAAAATCTTTTAAAATAAACATTTGCTTCTCTCATTTTTTAAAATATTATATCTCATCCCCTTTGTGTCATAAAAATTGAAAAAAATATTAAAATCATACCTAAAATTGTAGAAAATGTAATTTTTTCTTTTAAAAACAAAAATGAAAGAATAAGTGTAAATATTGGAGTTAAATACTGAAAAGAAGCAAGAGAACTTGGCTTAAGATTATTAAGGGCTTTAAACCACAAAGTAAAACCAATACCTGTAGGAATAATTCCAAGATAAAGGCCTGAAAGAAAACCTAAAATTTTCTTTTCAATAATATTTAATTTAAAAATTATTACGGTCAAAAATAGAAATATTGAGCCTAAAAATGAAGCAATAAAAGTTGTTTCAATTGCACCATATTTCTTTGTAGGTTCTTCTCCTAAAACTGTATATATAGCCCAGCAGATTGCGGCAAAAATTGAAAATAAATTTAAATCTTTATTTCCCCAGAAGAATATATTTAAATCCCCCTTAATCACTATTGAACAACCCAAAAAACCAATTATTATTCCCAGAAATTTTACTAAAGATATTTTCTCCTTTAAGAATAAAATTGAAATTAATAATACAAAAATTGGATTTGAATTCATTAAAATACTTGAAATCGTTGCATCAATAGATCTGAGCGAAATGAAAATAAAAGTTGACATAAGGTAAATTCCAGTTAATGCAAGGAAGAAAAAAATCCAGAAATCTTCTTTTAAAATTTTTAAAATTTTTTTGAAATTAAATTTTATAAAAAATAATAAAAAAAGGGATGCCCAGAAAAACCTCCAGAAAGCAAGAACAAAGGGATGCATAATTTCTTCTTTCATAACAAATCTTGATATAATAAAAACAGTACTCCATGTAAAAACTGTAATTAAAACATAAAAATATGAAATCATTATTCTACAAAAGAAAACCAGTAAGGACTTGAAAACCTATAATTACCTGAAATTAAAACTCTTTCTTCTTTTGTGAAGATATCAATAATCTTCAACTCTTGTCCATTTTCAGATTTAGAATATACTATATGTCTTGAATCTGGAGCCCAGGAAATTTCTTCGCAATTGAGATTACTTATTTTAAATGTTTTTTTTGTCTCCATTTCATATATTGCAAGAGAATATTTCCCTCCTTCGCTGAAAATATAAGCAATATAATTTCCATCAGGAGAAAAAACAGGAGAAGTGCAGTATCCAGAAATATAACTAATCCTTCTAATTCCAAAACCATCTCTATCCATAATATATATTTGAGGTTTACCATTTCTATCAGATACAAAAGCAATATATTTACCATCAGGGGAAAAGGATGGAGAACTATCTATTCCAGAATAATCTGTTAATCTCTTTTTAATATTACCATTAAAGTCAGCAATATATATTTCTGGATTTCCTGATTGACTTAAAACAATTGCTATTTCTTCTCTTTTTTGGCAAACAGAAACACATGCATTTAGGCCGGGTTTGGCAATAAATGTTTCTATTTTTTTTGTATCAATATTCATTTTAGCAATTTTTGCCCAGTTATCTTCATAGGAAACAAAAAGAATATCATTTTTTCTTAAATATCTCGGGAAATTTACAAGGTAATCCACATTTGTAAGTTGTATAAGATTGTCCCCATCATAGTCAACAATATAAATCTGATTTTTTCCAGTTCTTGTTGATGTGAACAATATCTTACTCCTTGCTATTCCTGGCCTACCTGTAAGTTTTTCAACAATATAATCTGAAATTATATGAGCCAATTTTTTAGAATCCTTTATTATTACAAAATTATTTTCAAGAATAACTTCTTTTGTGATACCATTTTTAACTTTTATATTTAAAAAATCTTTTTCTTTCTCACCAGTGATTATAAATTGAGAAACTACCTCTTTTTCAAATCTTTCAATATTTTCTACTATTTTAAAACCTTTAACTTTGAAATACCCTGAAAAAGTTAAATCTCTTGATAAAGTATTAATAAAACTCTCAAAATATTCACTCTTTTCAACATTAAAAATTAAATAAACTGCTGCTTTTTCAAGTAAATTTCTGGTTATCTGCAAAAAAATCTGTGATTGTGAAAAAGAAAAGGAAATCAAAAAAAGAAATAATAAAAAAATTTTTTTCATCTTATCCCTCCGTTTTAAATATTATTACAACATCAAGATATCTGTCTTTTATATTTTTGGGAAATTCTGGCCAATTTTTGACAGATTTTATTGCTTCTATTATTGAATTATCAAATTTTTTATATCCAGAACTTTTTTCAATTGTAATATTTTCAACTTTTCCATTTTCATAAATTCTAAAAGAAACTATTGCTGAAAGTCCTGTAAGATATTTTTCTACTATCCAATTTTCTTCTATCTTTCTCTTTAAGAGATTTACATACCATTCCGGAATTTCTGAAATTGAAAAAGGTATGGAACTATGAATATCCTCATTTGTAATTTTTATTTCAGAAATTTTATTTTCCTGTTTTATTCTAGTAGATATTTCTATATTTTCCTCTTTCTTTAATTTTGAATAAAGCCTTTGCCTATATTCATCAAGAGAAAATTCTTTTAATTCAGATTTAGTTTCATCCAATTTATTTTTAATCTTTTCAACTTTTGAAATTTTATTTATTTCCTTCTTAACGGGCAAACTTAAACTTTCCTTTTCTTGAACATTCACATCTTCTATCTTTTCTACAGATTTAACTTCAGGAACATTAATTAGTTTGACTATAAAAATTTCTTTTTCCAGTTTTTCTTTTTTTACCTCATTTGAGAAAATTAAAAAAATAAAGAAAGAATGCAAAAAAAATGTTGCAAGAAGGCTATTCCTTCTTATTCGGTTTGTGTAGCAAGTCCAATCAATTCTATCTTGCATTTTTTTACTATATCAAGAACTTTAATTATATTTTCATAAGATACTCTTTTGTCTCCTTTAACAATAACAGAAACACCCTCTTTACTTTTTTCTTTTAAAATACTATAAAGTTCACCTAAATTTACTTGTCTATCTCCAATAAAATACTTATCTTCAGGAGCAACTGTTATTATTAAACTTTTTTCAATTTTCATTTCATATGGGGATGTTTCAGGCAAGGAAACTTCTATTCCTTGCTCAATCAACGGACCAACCATAAGAAGGATAATTACAAGTGTTAAAGCAATATCTACAAGATTTGTTATATTTATTTGAGTAATTTCTTTGCCATCTTTGTTCCTAATTTCCATAAATTAAATTATACTTTTTTTACTATTCCTGTAAACAACTCCTTTTTTCGTTTTGTTTTCTCTCTGCTCTTTTTATGTAATCTTTATATGTAACTAAGGAAAATTCTTTTATTATTTGACTAACTGATAAATTTTTATCAAGTGTTTCTATTGTAAAAAGTGCCTCATCTCCAAATGTCTCTATTTGTACCTTATCGCCATATTTTCTAATAATCTCTTTAATTTTATCTCCTTGATAATCCCAGTGAAAAACAGTTCTTTCAATATTAATATCTGCCCATACCCAATATGAAAATCTATCAGTTCTTTTTATCCATCTCCCAGTATTATCAATTATTCCTGATTTCAAATGCCAAACCCCTGAAATAATAAAAATTTGATACAAAAGAGATATTGAATTTAATATTCTACCACCTGGAAAAGCGGAAGAAAAAACAAATAGACGTGCTCCATTATCTATTTGATATTTTAAATTTTCAGGCCAATTAGCGTCAAAACATATAAATGCTCCTATTTTTCCAAATTCTGTGTCTGTAGGCAATTGTTTTTTGCTTCCAGGATATATTCCATTTTCCATTTCGTCTTCAGTAGGATGAATTTTATCATATTTCCCAACAATTTCTCCTTTTCTATTAATGAAGAAACATCTATTAAAAATTTTGTCTTTCTCCATATCATAAGTTGATCCAACAATCCAGCAATTTGTTTTTTTAGCAATATCTACTAAAAAATTTTTAACTTTTTCAATTTCTTCTTTTTTTATATTCTTATAAAGACAAGGAAGCCCTGCAAAAGCAAAAACCTCTGGTAGAACAACAAAACATGGAGATATATTTTTAATTTCCTCAAAAAGATTTTTCACATAATCAAGATTTTCTTCAATATTTTTTACTTTTCTAAATTCAAGAGCCATTGAAATGGTTACAACTTTCATTAAATTGAAACCTCGTTTTCCACTTTTTTATTAAAGGTTAAAATTCCATCTTTAACATCGATAATAATTTTATCACCTTCTTTAAACTCTCCAGATAATATTTTTATTGCAAGTGGATTTTCTATTTCTTTTTGAATTAAACGTTTCAGCGGTCTTGCCCCAAAATTCTCATCATAACCTTTTTCTGCAAGATAATTTTTACCTTGTTCTGTTAACTCAATTTTAATTTTTTTATCATTGAGACGATTTTGTAAATAGGAGATTTGAATATCGACAATTTTTAAAATGTCTTCTTTTTTCAATTTGTTAAATATTATTATTTCATCAATCCTATTTAAAAATTCAGGTCTAAATTTTGTTTTCAAAGTTTCCATTATTTTCTCTTTTATTATTTTTTCATCTTTAAAGGAAGTGATAAATTGACTACCTATATTGGAAGTCATAATAACTACTGTATTTCTAAAATCAACTGTTCTTCCATGCCCATCTGTAAGACGCCCATCATCAAGAAGTTGAAGTAAAATATTAAACACATCAGGATGTGCCTTTTCTATTTCGTCAAGTAAAATCACACTGTAAGGTCTTCTTCTTATCCTTTCTGTTAGTTGTCCACCCTCTTCGTATCCTACATATCCAGGTGGAGCGCCTATAAGTCGTGAAACTGCATGTTTTTCCATATATTCACTCATATCAATACGTACAAGAGCATTTTCATCATTAAATAGAAATTCTGCAAGTGCTTTTGCAAGTTCTGTTTTACCAACTCCTGTAGGGCCAAGAAATATAAATGAACCAATTGGTCTATTTGGATCTGAAAGGCCTGCTCTACTCCTTCTTATTGCATTAGAGATCGCTCTTATTGCCTCTTCTTGTCCAACAACTCTTTTAGAAAGCCTCTCTTCCATATGAATTAATTTTTCTACTTCTCCTTCAAGCATCTTTGAAATAGGGATACCAGTCCACTTTGAAACTATTTCTGCTATATCTTCTTCTGTCACTTCATCCTTCAAAAGTCCTTTTCCTTTCTGTATTGTTTTTAATTTTTTAGTTTCTTCTTCAAGTTGCTTATTAAGTTCTATCATTCTTCCATATTTATATTCTGCTGCCTTATCAAGATCCCCTTCTCGCTGTGCCTTTTCAATAAGATTTCTTGTGATTTCAATCTGTTCCTTTATTTTTCTTATTTTCTCAACTATTTCCTTTTCTGCTGACCACTGTTTATAAAGTTCATTTCTTTCTTTCCTCAATTCTTCAATTTCTTTTTCAAGTTTTTCAAGCCTTTCCTGAACCTCTGGAGAATTTTCTCTTTTCAATGCCTGTCTTTCTATTTCAAGTTGAGTAATTCTTCTTTCTATTTCATCAAGTTCAACAGGCATACTTTCAATTTCCATTTTCAATTTACTTGCCGCTTCATCAATTAAATCTATTGCTTTATCTGGAAGAAACCTATCACTTATATATCTATGGGAAAGTACTGCTGCAGCAACAATAGCACTATCTGTTATTTTAACTCCATGATGAACTTCATATTTTTCTTTTAATCCTCTTAAAATTGAAATTGTTTCTTCTACTGTCGGTTCCTTTACATAAACTGGCTGAAATCTTCTTTCAAGAGCCCTATCTTTTTCTATATATTTCCTGTATTCGTCAAGAGTTGTTGCCCCTATGCATCTTAAAATTCCCCTTGCAAGTGCAGGTTTTAACATATTTGAAGCATCTATTGCTCCTTCAGCAGCCCCTGCTCCAACAAGAGTATGAAGTTCATCAATAAACAAAATTATCTCTCCTTCCCTTTTTTCTATTTCCTTAAGAAGTGCTTTCAATCTATCCTCAAATTCTCCTCTATATTTAGTTCCTGCAACAAGAGCACCAAGATCAAGGGCAAGAATTTTTTTATTTTTTAATGTTTCTGGGACATCTCCAGAAACTATTCTTCTTGCAAGTCCTTCAACAATTGCTGTTTTTCCAACCCCAGGTTCTCCAATCAAAACAGGATTGTTCTTTGTTCTTCTTGATAAAACCTGAATAACTCGTCTTATCTCCTCATCTCTTCCTATAACAGGGTCTATTTTCCCTTTTCTTGCAAGATCTGTAAGGTCCCTTGTGTATTTCTCAAGAATTTTATATTTTGTTTCCGCATCTCTATCTGTTATTTTTTCTCCATTTCTTAATTGCTGAATTATTTTCAATATTCTATCTTTAAAAATATTATATTTTTCAAAAATTTTTTTAACTTCTGAATCTACTTCTGAAATGGCAATGAAAAGATGTTCAACCCCTATATATTCATCACCAAAAAATTTTGCATAATTTTGACTTTTGTAAAAAACCTGATTTAATAATGGTGAAATATAAAGACCTGCTTTAGAGCCAGAAATTTTAGGCAACCTTTCTATTTCATATTCTATTTCTCTTTTTAAATTTTCAACATTAACCCCCATTGTATTTAAAATCTCATTTATTGTTTCATCATTATCAACAAGAACATACGCAAGATGAGGAATGTCAACTTCACTATTTTTTTTCTCTTGAGCAATTGCTTGTGAATTCATCAAAGCCTCTTGGGCTTTTATAGTAAATTTTTCAAGGTTCATTTTTTCCTTCCCTTTTATTTTTTAGATGGATTTTTCAAAAAACAGTTTCAAAATAATTCGTTTATTCTTATTCTTCAACAAACTTACATTTTACAGGTCCAAATTGTATTTCATCATTATTTTCAAGTTTATATGGTTTTTTAACTTCAAGTCGTGCCATATTCACATAAGTTCCATATTGACTTCCAAGGCCACTTGTTCCAACATCTTCTATATACCAACCATCTTTTTTCTTTGTTATTTTAGCGTGAATTCTCGAAACCTTTGTCAATGATGATAAATATAATCTTTGAGTAGTTTCAGGGAGGTTTCTAAAATATGTATAGTCGGGAATAGTGATATCATTTGTATTTTGTCTTCCTATAAAAATTACCTCTTTTTTAAGTTCATATTCCTTTGCCATAAAAGGATAATCAAAAATTAGTTTTGCCAAAATTATTCACCTCCTTTCTTTTTTAAATTAAAGACTATAAAGATGCTTGTAAAAAAGAAAATCAAAATTGCTATTGTTTGAGTAGGATATAAATTTAAGGATGTTTTTTTAAGATCCCCTCTTAAAAAATCAATAAAATATCTGATAAAAGAAAAACCAATAAGATAAATTGAAAATATAAAACCACTTCCCTTCTTTAACTTTTTAGACAATTTGTAAAGAAAGATAAAAAGTAAACAGTTAAAAAATGAATAATAAAGTTGTGTAGGGTGAACTTTTATTTCTGTAAAAGGAAATTTTATACCCAAAAAGAAATCTGTTTTTTTCCCATAACAACACCCATTCAAAAAACACCCAATTCTTCCTATTGATTGTCCAAGAGGAACATAAATTGAAATAATATCCAAAAGTTTAAGTGTTGAAATTTGTTTTGTTTTTGTGTATAACAATATAAAAAAAAGAGAGAATATCACAGCACCTTCAATAGCAAGTCCCCCATTTCTTATTTTTATTATTTCAAAAGGATACAAGATGTAATAGCGAATATTAACAAGTATATGTAATAATCTTGCCCCAACTATTCCAGTTAAAATTATTCCAAATATGACTTCTGATATTAATTTTTCATTATAACCCTCTTTTAAACAATCTTTTTGAAAAAAATAAGCAGAAATAAAAACTCCCAAAGCCACAAAAACTCCATACCAGTAAATGACAAAATTACCGATTTTGAAAAAAATTGGATGCATTTTATCCTCTTAATTGATTTAAAAAAAATATAATTACTCCTATAACTATAAAACTATCTGCAAAATTAAAAACTGGCCAGAAATGAAAATTTATAAAATCAATAACATACCCATTTTTTATTCTATCAATTAAGTTTCCAAGAATCCCACCTTCTATTAGACCAAGTGAAAATTGAAAGATTTTTTCTTTTTTTTCAGTTTTTAAAAAATATATAGGTATCAAAAAAACTGCAAGAACTGAAAAAGCAATCATAAAAACTTTTATCTTATCATTATTAAAAAGCCCAAAGAAAATACCATAATTTTTTACAAGTGTAAAGGAAAGAAATTTAAAAATTTCTATATTTCCATTTTCTTCTAAAATTTTCATAAAAAAATTTTTTGTTATTTGATCTAAAAAACAAGAAAGGAGAGTTGTTGTAATAAAAATAAATAAATTAATTTTATTTTTCACTTTTTTCTTTCTCTGTTTGACATTTTATACAAAATCTTGCATAAGGCAAAACTTTCAGTCTTTCCTTTGATATCGGCTTTTTGCATTTCTCACATATTCCATAAGTGCCTTCTTCAATTTTTTTAATTGCAAGATCTATTGCTTCAAGAATTTTACTTTCTGAATTTGAAAGCCCAACTTCAAGATTTTTTTCAAAAGCATCTGTTCCATAATCAGCAATGTGAGTAGGAACACCTTTTTCACTTTTTTCAATCACTTCTCTTGCATGCGCAAGATTTTTAAATACCCTTTCTTTTTCTTTTTCAAGTAATTTTAGAAAAAACTCTTTTTCTTTTTTATTCATAAGTTTACTCCTTTATAAATCAAAAATTATAGTTGTTAAAAAACCATCTTCTTTTTTCTCTATTTTTAATTTATGATAAGTAGCGGCTTTGACTTCTTTATCTATTTTCTCTATAGATTTCACTTTTAGTTTTGTTTTTAATATATACAAATCTTCTTTTTTCTCAAGATGTATTTTTTCTATTTCTCCACCCAATTTTTTTGTTTCCATAATGTAAATCAATTCATTTAAAAATTTTACAAGCAAATCTTCAAGAACACTCTCTTTAATTTCAATCTCCAAAAAGCCTTTTTCTCCATTATATTTTACTCCTGAAACCAAATATAAACCCTTAACAGAATTTAAAAAAAGTTCTTCTATTGTATCCCCAAAAACTTCTATCCCTATATCTGCAGTATGATTTATAATTTTAATTTTTTCCTTCTTCATTATCTTCTTTTTTAACAACTATTACATCTGTAATAATATCATCTTCTGGCAAATTTATAAGTCGTACCCCAACTGTATTTCTTCCAATTATTCTTACATCAGAAACTTTAATTCTTATTACAATTCCCTTTTGAGTAACAAGAATTACTTCATCTTCCTCTGATACAAGTTTTGCTCCAATAACTTTTCCATTTTTTTCTTTCACCTTTATATCAATAATACCTTTACCTCCTCTATGTTGAGTTTTATACTCTTTTATTAAAGTTCTTTTACCATATCCTCTTTCACAAACTGTTAATAAGGATAAATTTTCTACTGTTGGATTTACAATTTCTCCACCAACAACCTCATCTTCTTCTTTTTTAAATCTAATACCTACAACTCCCATTGCACTTCTTCCAACTGTTCTGACTTCACTCTCTGGAAATCTTATAACCATTCCCTTTTTTGTATTTAAGATTATATCGCTTTTCCCGTCAGATAATTTTACATCTATTAACTCATCTCCTTCTTTTAAATCTATACCTATTATTCCCCCTCTTCTGGGTTTACTATATTTTTCAAGTGAAGTTTTTTTAACAAGACCATTTTTTGTTAACATTATAAGGTATTTATCTTTTGAAAATTCTTTTACCGGGATAACAGCAGATATTTTTTCTCCTTGTCCAATTTTAAGAAGATTTATTATGGGCTTGCCTTTTGAAACTTTGCTCCCTTCAGGAATTAAATATCCCTTAAGCCAGTGAACTATACCCTTATTTGTAAAAAATAAAAGTGTATCTGTGGTTGATGTCAATAACATGTGTTTTATAAAATCCTCTTCTTTTGTTGAAGCACCTATAAAACCTTTTCCACCTCTTCTTTGTCTTTTAAAAGAATCAAGAGATGTTCTTTTTATATATCCTTCATATGAAATAGTCACAACAATATCTTCAGGTCTTATTAAATCTACCTCTTCAAATTTCTCAACATTTTCTATTATTTGAGTTTTCCTTTCGTCACCATATTTCTTTTTAATGTCAAGTAATTCTTCTTTTATAATATTTTTTACTTCCTCAGGGACTTCAAGAATTCTTTTATATTTTTTGATTTTATTTTCCAATTCTGTTTTTTCATTTATTATCTTTTCCCTTTCAAGACCTGTTAACTTAGACAAAGGCATACTTAAAATAGCATTCGCTTGAACTTCGCTTATTTTAAATCTATCTATTAATTTTGTTCTTGCATCATCTATGCTTTTTGAATTTTTTATTAATTTTATTACTTCATCTATATTATCAAGAGCAATAATTAAACCAAGTAAAATATGATGTCTTTCTTCTGCTTTTTTTAATTCAAACTTTGTTCTTTTTATAACAACTTCTCTTCTAAAATCTATAAATAATTGAAGTAACTCTTTTAAGTTTAACAAACGTGGTTGCCTATTAACAATAGCAAGATTAATTATTCCATAGGAAGTTTGAAGTTGTGTATGTTTATAAAGTTGATTTATTATTATGTCTGTATTTTCTCCCTTTTTAACTTCAAGAACTACTCTTATTCCTTCTTTATCTGATTCATCCCTTACCTCATTTATACCTCTTATTTTTTCACTTTCAATTAACTTTGCAATTTCTTCTACAAGATTTGCCTTATTAACTTCAAAAGGAATTTCTTTTATCACTATGTTTACTTTATTTTTTTCCTCTTCAACTTCAACCTTTCCTCTTAAAGTTATAATTCCTTTTCCTGTTTTATAAGCATTCAATATTCCTTCTCTACCACAAATTAATCCACCTGTTGGAAAATCAGGCCCTGGTAGAACTTCCATTAATTCTTCTATTGTTATATCTGGAAATTCTATCAATTTTATAAGCGCATCTATTACCTCTGAAAGGTTATGGGGTGGCATATTTGTAGCCATTCCAACAGCAATTCCAGAAGATCCATTTATCAAAAGATTAGGGATTTTACTAGGTAAAACTTCTGGTTCCATTAATGATTCATCAAAATTTGGAACAAAGTCAACTGTTTCTTTATCAATATCATAAAGCATCTCCATAGCAATAGGAGCAAGACGTGCCTCAGTATATCTCATGGCTGCTGGTGGATCTCCATCAATTGAACCAAAATTCCCCTGCCCTTCTATTAAAGGATATCTCAATGAAAATTTCTGAGCCATTCTTGCTATTGCCTCATAAATTGGTGCATCTCCATGTGGATGATATTTTCCCATGACTTCTCCAACAATTCTTGCTGATTTTTTAAATGGTTTTCCAGGTTCAAGCCCCAATTCAAGCATTCCATATAAAATTCTTCTGTGAACAGGTTTCAAACCATCTCTAACATCAGGTAAAGCCCTACCAATAATAACACTCATAGCATAATCAAGGTAAGACTCTTTCATTTCCTCTTCTATCCCAACTGTTATAATTTTTTCTCCTTCCATAAGAATTCCCTTTTAAATATCTAAATTTTTAACTTCTCTTGCATATTTTTCAATAAATTCTCTTCTTGGTTCAACCATTTCTCCCATCAATATAGTAAATATCTCCTCTGCTTTAACTGCATCTTCTATTGTTATCCTTTTTAATCTTCTCGTTTTAGGATTCATTGTGGTTTCCCATAGTTGTTCTGGATTCATTTCTCCAAGCCCTTTATATCTTTGTATAACAAGTCCTTCTTTCTGTTTTTCTTTTATTTTTTCATATAATTCAAAAATTGAAGATTTTTCTTCTTTCCCTTTTTCATCTTTCAAAACAAAATTTTCTAAAAAAATCTTGTCAATTTTTATTTTCATGTCTTCTAGTTTTTTAAATATTTTTTGCAATTCTTTTGCTTCATAAATTTCAAGCACCTTATAATTTCTATTTTTTTCTTTTGAAAACAAATCATAATCTTCTCCCTTTTGAGCAAGATATTTAATTACTGATTCTTCGTCAACAAAAAGCAATTCTTCATTTCCATATTTTAAAATAAAAGAAGGAACTATTTTATTTTTTCTGTAAAAATTGATTATATTTTGAATTTCTACACCTTTTAATTTTAATAATTTGTTAATCTCTGTGATTTTTTTACTCAACTCAACTAAATCATATAATTCTCTATTATACTCAACAAGTTTTGAATCATAATTTATAAAAATCTTCATATGCTCTTCTGCAAATTTAACAAAAACTCTATCCATCTCCTGTTCTGTATCTACATAAAACTCATTTTTCCCTTTTTTAACTTTATATAAAGGTGGTTGCGCAACATAAACATAGCCGTGTTTTATCAAATCAGTCATCTGTCTGTAAAAAAACGTTAAAAGCAAAGTTTTAATATGGGAACCATCAATGTCTGCATCTGTCATTATAATAATCTTGTGATATCTAACTTTACTTATATCAAAATCTTCACCAACCCCTCCACCAATTGCACTTATTATAGTTTTTATTTCTTCATTATTTAAAACTTTTTCAAGAGATGCCTTTTCAGTGTTTATAATTTTACCTTTTAAAGGAAGGACTGCCTGAAATGTTCTTTCTCTCCCTTGTTTCGCACTACCGCCTGCAGAATCTCCTTCAACTATAAATAATTCTCTCTTTTCTGGATCTTTTATTGAACAATCAGCAAGTTTCCCTGGAAGAACCCCTGTTTCAAGTAATTTTTTTCTTGTCAATTCTCTTGCTTTTCTTGCCGCCTCTCTTGCCTTCGCTGTGGCGATACACTTATTTATAATTTCCCTTGCTGAATCAGGGTTTTCTTCAAGAAAAGTCAAAACACTTTCTGTGACAACACTTTCAACAATAAATCTTACTCTTGAATTTCCAAGTTTTGCTTTTGTTTGACCTTCAAATTGTGGTTCAGAGAGTTTTACCGCAACAATTGCTGAAAGTCCCTCCCTAACATCTTCTCCAGTTAAACTTAAATCTTCAAGATATCCATTATTCTTTCCATACTCATTCAAAGCCCGAGTCAAACCACTTCTAAATCCTGTAAGATGAGTCCCACCTTCTCTTGTATTCACATTATTAGCAAAAGACAAAACTGTTTCACTATAGCCATCATTATATTGAAATGCAACTTCAATTTCTACATCCTCCACATTTTTTTTCACATAAAATGGCTTTGGATGAAGGACTTTTTTATTTTTATTAAGAAATTCAACAAATGAAATTATACCACCTTCATATTTGATCTCTTCTTTTATGTTTTTCCTCTCATCTTCAAAAATTATTTTTACACCTGCATTTAGAAAGGCAAGTTCTTTCAATCTTGCTAATAAAATATTTTCATCAAAAATAATTGTCTCAAAAATCTCTTCGTCAGGTTTAAAAGTTATTTTTGTTCCTGTCTTGTCTGTTTTTCCTATCACTTTTAAAGGAGTAACAGGCTTTCCTCTTTCATACTTTTGATAATATATCTTTCCGTCTCGCCTAACTTCCACTTCAAGATATTCAGAAAGAGCATTAACAACAGAAACCCCGACGCCATGTAGTCCTCCAGAAACTTTATAAACCTTTTTATCAAATTTCCCTCCTGCATGTAAAGTTGTCATAACTACTTCAAGGGCTGGTTTCTTTTCAGTTTTATGCATATCAACAGGTATACCTCTTCCATTATCTTCAACTGTAATTGTATTATCTGGATGAACAACAACATAAATTTCATTACAGAAGCCAGCCATTGCTTCATCTATACTATTGTCTACAACTTCAAAAACAAGATGATGTAAACCTCCTGTAGATGTATCCCCTATATACATTGCAGGTCTTTTTCTTACCGCTTCTATTCCACTTAAAACTTGAATGGCTGTTGCATCATAGACTCTTTCTTTTTCGTCCATAAGAGGTCCTTTTTTATAAAGGTTTTATTTTACCATTTTTTGAAAATGTTGTCAAAAATATGTACCTGTAATAAAATAGAGTTGTAAATGAAGAACAAAAAAATTTATGAAAACATAAAATTTTTTAAAAAAGTAAATGAAAAAACTTATCAATTGTTAGGATGGCTTGGATTTACAAAAGAAGAAACTTTGAAAACTGAAACAGGAATATGGGAAATATACACAAACATAAATAAATTTTGTGCTATTTTGAAGAATTCAAAAGAATGTGTATTATACGGAAATTTTGAAAATTTAAATGAGTTAAAAAGTCATTTAAATAGAATATCTAAAATTTTTTTTAAGAAAGAAAAAAAATTTCTTGGAATTCCTTTTACCTTGACAGAGGAAAATGGACAAGATTATGGTTACATAAGAGGATTAATTTTAGGATTATTTTTGATTACCTTAGATCTATCTTATTCTTTTATTTTTAAATTGAAAAATGGAATAATAACAGGTTTTATTGAATATGTAAAAATTATATATTACGGAACCCCAGGATTCGGTCTGTTTGTGGGTATCACAGGAACAGGTTTATATTTTATTTTCCTTCTTATAATAATACCGATAATTTTTGGATTGTATTATAGAAAAAAAGCAACAAATAAAATTTTAAAAGAAATTGATAATTTTATTGATGAAGTTTCTCCGTATGGATATGAATTTGGTATAGAAGCAGAAAAAGCAATTGAAGACGAGTTTTATCTTACAGTTGAAGAAAAAAAGAAAAACCAAATATATATGGAACTAAAAAATTTTGTTGACATAGAAAAAGAAAATTTTGATTTGTTATATGAAAAATTAAAAAGAGGATTTTTAAAAATAGACGAATTAATAAAATTTTTGGAAGATTATCAAGATATATTTAAGAATTTTCCACTAATTGAATTTCTTAAAATTATTCAAAAATATAATACAGCAAAAATTGAAACAGAGATAAGATTCAAAATTAAGCCCTCTCAAGAATAACCATACTTTCTATATGAGATGTATGTGGGAAAAAATCAAAAATGTATATTTTTTTGAGAGAATATCCTCCTCCATTTTTAAATTCTTTTAAATCTCTTGCAAGTGTCGCTGGATTACAAGAAACATATATAATTTTAGGAATTTTTATTTGAACTATTTTTTTAATACATTTTTTACTTAACCCTCCTCTCGGTGGATCTACTATTATACATGAAAAATTTGAAGAACTTTTAATTTGATTTAAAAACTTCTCTACTTTCTCCACATAAAAAAAACAGTTTTTTATTTCATTTACTTCACAATTTTCAAAACCTGTCTTAATATTAGAGTAGTCCCAATCAACACCAATCACCTCTTTTGCTTTTCTTGCAACAAACATTTCTATTGGCCCAGTTCCACAATAAAGCCCGAGAACTTTACTGTTTTCATTTATATTTTCAACAATTTTATTATATAAAATCTCACATAAATATGTATTTGGCTGAAAGAAAACTTCTGGATAAATTCTAAATTTTAAATTATCAAGAACTTCCTCAATGTAAGGTTTACCAAAAATCAAATGTTTTTTCTCATAACTTACAACGTCTGAAATTTGGTCATTTTCAACCCAATAAATACTTTTTACTTCTTCAATTTCTTTTGTAAGATTATTTACAATTCTATCAAAATCTATATAAACTCCGCTTTTTGTAACAAAAGTAAGCATTATTTCATTTTTCTTTTTACTTTCTCTAATTACTAAATGTCTCAAATCTCCTTTTTGAGTAAATGGTTCATATGGTACAAGTTCAGTTGAATTGAAAAAATTACAAACAATTGAAAAAATTTTTTCAACTTTTTCATTAAAAATATAACATTTTTTCAAAGGGATAACCTTTTTGGTATATTTTTTATAGGGAATATTTCTCTCCCTTAAGCCAAGAATAATATTCTTTTTTTCACCACCAAAAGCAAATTCCATCTTATTTCTGTAAAAATATATTTTAGTGGAAGGAATAATTTCTATATCATTCAAATTTACCTCAATTTCAGCAATTTTTTTTAAACACTGAATTACATAATTTTTTTTAAGTTCAATTTGTTTTTCATATAAAATATTCTGCATAACACAACCACCACAAAGGCCGAAATGCTCACAGATTGGCTTTACTCTGAAAGGGGATGATTCAACAATTTCAACTATTTCTCCAAAGGAATAATTTTTCAAATTTTTAGATATTTTAATTTTAACCTTATCACCAACTATACCTCCTGGAAGGAAAACCACAAAATCCTTATATTTTGCCACTCCCCAGTTATTGGGAAATGCAATATCATAAATATCAACTATAATTGAAGTCTCTAAAAACTCATCTAACATTTTTTTTAATTTCTCAATAGGAAGTCCAACAACATTGTTAAAGTCTCCTTCAATATTTTCAACAAACTCATCTTTTATATCCTGTATACCATAAGCACCTGCTTTATCCCAAAATTCTCCTTTTTCCAAATATTTTTCTATTTGTTCATCTGATAATTCTTTAAACTTAACATAACTTATTTCACAGTCAGTAACTAATTTTTCTTCATCTTTTTTATATATAGCAATTCCTGTAATTACAGAGTGCTTTGTTCCAGAAAGTTTTCGTAATATATCCTTCGCCTCTTTATAGTCAGATGGTTTTCCTATAATCTCATTATTTAAAACAACTATTGTATCTGCTCCAATAACAACTGCATCAGGATACTTTTCTGCAACATTTTTTGCTTTCCCTGCTGCACATAAAATTGCATATTTTACAGGATTTTCTTCTGAAATTTCATTTTCGTTAAAACTACTTTCAACCACTTCAAAATCATTACAAATTTTCTTAAACAATTCTTTTCTTCTTTCTGATTTCGTGGCAAGAATAATTTTCATAAAAGTTTCTCCTTTTCAATAATTTTATTCCATCTTAAATAGTCATAATAATTCCAACCATCAAAATTTTCATTCTTTTTACCTTGAGCCAACTCAGGAATGCCACAATTACCCTTTTTACAATTTAAACAATTACCTTTACACGTAAATGGGTAAAATTTATCATTTTTTCTAAAATAAACTGGAATATCTATTCCCTCACAATTAAAACTTGTCATAAATTCCTTATTTAAACCAATTACTTTTCCATTTTTTATTTCATATTCCATACAAAGAGCAAAAGTTATGTTCAATTTATCACATACCTCTCTTAAAAAAGTAAAAATTTCTCTTCTGTAATTAATGTTTGCATGGAGATAATTACCTATTCTTTCTATATAAAGAGTTTCTATTTTTTGCCAAATTTCATTTCCAAATTTTTTCTTTATATAATTCATTATATCACTTTTTATTAAAACAGGAATGTCCATTATACTTGCCACAATATGTTTTGCTCCATTATCAATTGCCCTTTTTATAACAATTTCAAGTTCTTTTTTATTATCTGTTATAAAAGGAATTATAGGATCAATCCTACAAACAGCAAAAATTCCATTTTTTGCCAAATTCCTAATATTTTCAAATAACTCAGAAGTTGTTGCTCCTTTTTTCATTAAAACTTTTCTTATATCTTCATTTGGTGTTAAAATTGAAACTTGACCAAAAGAATGTTTTTGCATTTTTATCAATTCTATTATACTTTCTGGGATTACAGATTTTGTTATAAATTCAATAGGAATATTTTTTTCTACAAAAAGTTTAATTGTTCTTTCTGAAAGGCAATAAATCTTTTCCACTTCCTGAAAAGGTTCTGTTACTGGGGAAAGATATCCACAAAAAACAATATTTAATTTATCTATTTGTTCTTTTAAATTTTCAACAAAATTTTTATAAATATAAATTTTCTTCTCTTTTCTAAATTTTTGAAAATTTCCTGGATAACCCAAAGCATAACAGAAAAAACACTCAACCTCACAACCAATGTAAGGATTTAAAAGTATTCTTTCAGAAGTACATTCTCTCCTACCTGGATACCAGTTATGAATTTTTTTGTTAGATTTGACTTCTTCTATATAAGTAATCTTCTTTTCCATTAAACTATTGATTTTTTAAGAAATTTTCAATATAATTTTATTACTATGTCAGGCGCTTTCACTCTTAACTTTTTAACGATAACTTTAACTTTGCTTATAATAATTATACTTCTAATCACCTTAAAAAGAGAAACAAGAAAAGAGGATATAATAGCAAGACAGGATGAATTAAAAGAAAAAATTCTTTCTATTTCAAAAGAGTTTTCTGAAAATCTTTTAAATACAAGAATCCAATTAAATAAAGAAATAACCGATATTTTAAAAAAAACTGAAATGTTAATTCTTGACCAAATAAATAAAACTATTACGACCCTTGGAAATACAGATTCAAATATACAACAAAAAATGGAAATTTTAAGAAATCAAGTTCATCAAACATTGACAGATACAGTTAAAAATTTGACAAATTCAATAAATTTTACTACATCTCAACTTAATTCAAATCTTGATAGTAAACTTGAACAATTGAATAAACGACTTATAGATACAACAGGTTTAATCACAAATTTGAGTTTAAAAGTAGGAGAACTTACTAAATCTGCAGAAGAGTTGAGAAGAATTAATGAGGAATTAAAAGATGCACTCACGCGTCCAAAATTAAGAGGAGAAATAGGAGAACTTATTTTAGAAAATATGCTAAAAGAGGTTTTACCACAAGAGATATACAAAATTCAATATCCAATTACCCCTTATGATAGAGTTGATGCTGCAATTTTTATAGAAAACAAATTTATTCCTATAGACGCAAAGTTTCCAATGGATACATATAAAAAAATGATTAATTCTTCTGGAGAGGAATATGAAAAAAATAAGCAAGAATTTATAAAAGTCGTTAAAGAACATATAGAAAAAATAACAAAATATATTCAACCTGAGAGAGGCTCTTTTAACTTTGCTTTTATGTATATACCGAGTGAACCAGTTTTTTATAGTTTATTAATAAGCGAAGACAAAGATGGAAACTCAATTTTTAATTATGCGTGGGCAAAAAAAAGAGTATTACCAGTTTCACCTCAAAGTTTGTTTGCTTATTTAAATATAATATTACTTGGTCTTAAAGGGAGAGTTATTGAAAAAAATGCAGAATATATTTTAAAAACTTTTGAAGGTATGAGTAAGATTTTTTATGATTTAAAAAGTTCATTTGAGAAAGCATTTAAACAATTAAAATATACAAATTCAAATTTTGATGAAGCCAAAAATATCCTTGATAAATTTGAAATAGAGTTAAAATCTCTTCAAAAAATAAGGATGGAAAGCCCTGAGAATAAATTAAACAAAGAATAAAAACTATGGAAAAAGAAAACTACACACCTATGCTTATTCAATATCATTCAATAAAAAAGAAATATCCAGATTGTTTATTATTTTTTCGTCTTGGCGATTTTTATGAAATGTTTTATGAAGATGCCAAAATTGCCTCAAAAATCTTAGATCTTGTTTTAACTTCTAAAAATGTAGGTAAAAGTGGAAAAATTCCAATGTGTGGAATACCATATCACGCATCTGATATATACATATCAAAACTAATAAGAAATGGATTTAAGGTTGCAATATGTGAACAAGTTGAAGATCCTAAAAAAGCAAAAGGTTTAGTTAAAAGAGAAGTTATAAGAGTTTTAACATCTGGAACTTATATTGATGAGACAAATTATGAAGCAAGATATCTTTTTTCCATATATCCTGATGAAAATTATATTGGCTATTCTTTTATTGAAAGTGGGGGTTCAATAATATTTTCTAATCAATCAGAAAGTTATGTAAAGGTGATAGAAACGATTTTTAAACTACCTGTTTATGAAGTTATTTATCCTGAAAGTAAAAAAGAAAAAATTAAAGAAATGTTTTCCAATCCACTTCTAAAGATGAAAAATATAACACTCACTGAAATAGAGGATTGGCACTTTAACTATGAAATTTCTTTAAAAACTATATTTGAAACCTTTAATGTCTCAAGTTTAAAAGGATTTGGTATTGAAAATCTATTCTCTGCTCATAAATCTATTGGAGCATTAATTGATTATCTTAAAGAAACAAATAAAAGCAATCTTTTGCATTTAGATAAAATATCTTACTACAATAATGATGAATTTGTATATATTTCACCCTCAGCAATAAATGGTTTAGAAATTGAAAAACTTATAAAAATTCTGGACAAAACAAAAACACCAATGGGAAAAAGACTCTTAAAATATTGGGTTTTGCATCCTTTACTGGATTTGAAGGAAATAGAAAAAAGACAAAAAATTGTTGAATTATTTGTAAATGATAAAAATTTAAGAAAAGAAATTTCAGAAATTTTAAATGACATAAAAGATACAGAAAAATCACTTACAAAAATCAGTTATGGGTATGGTTCTGTAAAAGACATAATTGAAATAAAAAAAGCCATAACAAAGATTCCAAAACTTCTTGAGAAAGGCAAATTAATCTTTGAAAATTCTGATTATTTTGAGATTTTTGATGTGCCACAATTAAGAATTTTACTAGAAAATGCCATTGAAGAAAATATTCAAACAACAAATTTTGAAGGTAAAGTTATAAAAAAGGGATTTAATGAAGAAATTGATAGATTAAGGGAAATAAAAGAAAATAGTGAAAGGTTTTTAGCAAAATATCAGGAAGAGGAAATTAAAAGAACAGGTATAAATTCTCTTAAAATTGGTTATAATAAAGTTTTTGGATATTATATAGAAATAACAAAACCAAATTTAAAATTTGTTCCCCCTGATTATATTAGAAAACAAACACTTGTAAATGCAGAAAGATTTATAACCCCAAAATTGAAAGAATTTGAAGAAGAAATATTGACTGCAGAAGAAAAAATTATTAGTATTGAAAATGAAATAATTGAAAAAATAAAAGAAGAAATATTAAGAAATTCCCATTATATAAATCTTTTAAACACCGCTATAAGTAAATTAGATGTCCTTTTATCTTTTGCAGAAGTAGCATTAGAAAATAATTATAGAAAACCTATCGTTGATGACGGGTTTGTTATAGAAATTAAAGAAGGAAGACATCCTATTGTGGAAAAAGCAGTGGATGAATTTATTCCAAATGATACATATATGGACATTTCAGAAAATCATCTTTTAATAATAACAGGACCAAATATGGCTGGTAAATCAACATATATAAGACAGGTTGCATTAATAGTTCTACTTGCACAAATTGGCAGTTTTGTTCCTGCAAAAAATGCAAAAATCGGATATGTAGACAAAATTTTTACAAGAATTGGAGCCCAGGATGAATTAACAAAAGGGCAAAGCACTTTTATGGTTGAAATGACTGAAACTGCAGAAATATTAAATAATTTATCTAAAAGAACTTTAGTAATACTTGACGAAATTGGAAGAGGAACAAGCACATATGATGGTTTTTCCCTTGCCTGGAGTGTTGCTGAATTTCTGTATAAAACGAAAACTAGAACACTTTTTGCAACACATTTTCATGAAATAACTGCTCTTGGAAAATATAAAGGAGTTAAAAATTATAATGTCGCAGTTAAAAAACAAGGCGAAGAGATAATTTTTCTTCATAAAATAATTGAGGGAGCAACAGATGAAAGTTATGGAATTTATGTTGCAAAACTTGCAGGAATTCCTGAGAATGTTATTAAAAGAGCAAATGAAATACTTTCAAAACTTGAACTTGAAGGTGTAATAAAAGACAAAATTATTGGTGAAGTAGAGATTGAATATCCATCCCTTTTTAATTTTAAGGAGGAAGACAAAATAAATGAGTTGAAAGAAGAAATAAAGAGGTTAGAGGAAATAAAAAAAGAAATTAAAAGTGTTGATATAGAAAATTTAAAACCCATAGAAGCACTTTTAAAATTAAAAGAGTTAAAAGATAAAATAGATGGGAAAAGTTAATTTCTTACCCGAAAAAATAATAAATAAAATAGCAGCAGGGGAAGTAGTAGAAAGCCCTGCTTCAGTTTTGAAGGAACTTCTTGAAAATTCTATTGACGCAAATAGCAAAAAAATTGATGTAGAAATTTTAGATTCAGGGAAAAAATTAATATATGTTAAAGATGATGGAGAAGGAATTGAACCAGATGATATAGAAAAAATTTTTGAAAGATATGCAACAAGTAAAATTAAAGAATTAGAAGATTTGTATAATATTAAAACACTTGGCTTTAGAGGGGAGGCACTTTTCAGTATTGGGGCTGTTTCTGACGTTATTTTACGCAGTAAAAAAATAGATTTAGATTTTGGAAAAGAAATTCATATACGCGGTGGCAAAAAACTTAGTATTAAAAATTGTTCTATGTCAAACGGAACTGTTGTAGAAGTCAGAGAACTTTTCTTTAATACACCTGCAAGAAAAAAATTTCTTAAGTCAGATATTACTGAATACAGAAAAATTATTAATACTTTTATTCCTTATACCATAATTTTTTATTGGATTGGGTTTTCATTTAAAAATGAGAAAGCAAAAGTTATTAACCTTCTGCCATCAGAGAGTTTAATAAAAAGATTTTGTGAAGTTTTAAATATCGAAGAAAAATATTTACTTTATAAAAACGAGATTTTTAAAGAATTTGAAGTTGAAATTATAATCGGTGATCTTAATTTAAAAAGGCCTCATAAAGACATACAATTTATATTTGTAAATAATAGACCTGTTTACAATCAGTTTTTATCCAGTGTAATAAACAATTTTTATCAAACATTTTTCTCTACCGAATTTTTTCCCGTTTTTGCATTATCTTTAAAACTTCCAAGTGAAAATATAGATGTAAACATTCATCCAACAAAAAGAGAAGTAAAAATAAAAGATGAAAAAGTGATTGAAGAGAAAATTGAAAAAGTTCTAAATGATTTATTAAGTAAAAGCGGGGTTAAACAAGTAATTTTGAAAAATATATATAATAAAACCCCTGAAAAAATAATTGAGGAAGCCAAAATAAAAGATTCAATAGAATTAAAAAATGAAGAACTTTTTTCACAGTTGAGTAAAAGAGAAAGTCTTATTGAAAAAATAAAAAATTCAATTTTTATAGGGACTTTTAAAAATAAATATTTAATTTTTGAATTTGAAAATTCTCTCTTATTTGTTGACCAGCATGCAGCATATGAAAGAATTAATTATGAAAAATTCCTAAAAGAAATAGAGACAGGAAACATTCAAGTTCAACAACTTTTAACACCATTGATTATAAATTTAAATCCAGAAGAAATGAGTATATGGGAAAAAACAGAAAAAATTATTGAAAAATATGGTTTTATAACAACAAAATGGAGTGAAAATAAGATTGCTATTCATGGGTATCCCTCTTTAATCAAAAATATTGAATTTTCTATAAGAAATATTCTTGCTGAAAAGGATATCAAAAAATATGATAAGGAAAGTTTAGCAAAGAGAGCTTGTAAATCTTCTGTTGTTGCAGGACAAAAATTAAATGAACAGGAAATAAAATATTTAATTGAAAAATTGGAAGAATGCGAAAATCCTTTTGTTTGTCCGCATGGAAGACCTATAGTTATAGAAATAAGTGAAAAATTTCTTGATAACCAATTTTTAAGATAATATCAAAATCTTATTTAAATACTAATCCTGTTTCTTTTGCCCATAAAACAAGATCAAGTTCTTCAGGTTTTAACCCAATTATTTTTGAAAATTCAATAAATTTATTTTCAATTTCAAAATATTTCTTTTTACTAATGGATTTAGGAATATTTTTTATAATTCCAATCTCTTTCAAATTTTTTAATATATGCCTGTCTATAATACATAAATTCTCACCAAAACCTATATTTCTCAAAAAATGACTTGCTTCTTTATATCCCATACCTTTTACGTTTTTCACAATGTATTCTCTTAAAAGAAGAGGATTTTTAATTTTTTCTATCATATATTTCAATTTAAATTTCCCATCTTTTAGAAACTTTTCTCTTGCTTCAATTAAATATTCTGCTTTTTTATTTTTAAATCTTACTTTATTAAGGTTTCTAATAATTTCCTCCTTGCTCCCATTGAGCAATAAATTTTCCTTCTTTAATTTCATTATCGCCTCCCAACAATTGAGGGCTTTTGATTGAGGGGTCAAAATACAAAAGCAAAATTCAGCAAATAAATCAATATCACTTTTTTTAATATTATTCTGAAACTCACGTATTTTTTCTTTAATTTCTTCTCTTTTTATCTTATAAATTTTTCTTATCTCTTCTATCTTTTTACTTTCCACATGTAGAACAAGTTTTTGTAGAACATGTTGAACAAGAACTTGAACCAGAAACCAATCCTTTTTCCTCTCTTTCTCTTCTCTTATATTCTTCACTTCTATATTCAGTTGTATAAAAACCAGGACCCTTATATATAACTCCACCACCAATGCCTATTAATCTTTTTAAACTTTCATTATTGCATTTAGGACATACCTTTAACGGTTCTTCTGTCATTTTTTGAAATCTTTCAAATTTATAACCACATTTCACACATTCATATTCATATGTTGGCATAACTTCCTCCTGTTTATATTTTAATTAGATAAAAATTAATTCAGAAAAGTTTCAAAAAATTATATATCTTTTTCACTTGATTGGGCTTTTTCTTTTAAATAATCTTCAATTTCTGGAATTAAAAACTCCATCTCGTCTACTACAGTTTGAATTCTTTCTCTTAAATAATTATATCCGACTGCTGAAGGAATTGCTACAAGAAGTCCAAGAACAGTAGTTATAAGTGCTTCTGCAACTCCACCTGCAACAACCCTTATAGAGGATGAACCTTTAATAGCCATATTTGTAAAAGCAAGTAGAAGACCCCAAACAGTTCCAAGAAGTCCAAGAAAAGGAGCAACTGCAGTTATTGTTGCAAGAGTAGTAAGATTTTTCTCCAAATTTTTCTGTTCTTTCATAATTAACTTCTCAATTTTTTCTTTAAACTTTTCGGAAGTATTTTTTTCAAATCTTTGAAACAATAACAATTGATGAACTATTGAATATAAGGGACAAGGTATTTTTTTTATTTCTTTTTTATAAAGAAGATTAGATACAAAAATTTTATTTTTTTTAGAAACATCCCTTATTGTCAAAATTTTTTCTATCATAATATACCAGGAATAAACAGATAATATTCCAAGTATAACAAGATCTGCTTTTCCAAAAAAATCACAATGTTTCCATGAAGATATCCAAATATTTTCCATAATTTAATTTTATCCTTTATTCTCCAATAGTCAAGTTAGTTTTGAATATTATTTTTAGATATTTTAAAATATAAATATGGGTTTTTTAATTTTCCTAATTGGACTATGTTTTGGAAGTTTTGCTAATGTTTGTATTTATAGATTACCTAAAGGAAAATCATTAATTTATCCTGGTTCTTTTTGTCCGAATTGTGGCAAGAATATAAAATGGTATGATAATATTCCTTTATTAAGTTATATTTTACTAAAAGGAAAATGTAGATACTGTCGGAAAAAGATTTCATTTAGATATTTCACTGTAGAACTCCTAACAGGTCTTTTTTTCTTTTCTATATATAAAAAATTTGGCTTTACCGCTTTTAATCTTGTTTATGATACTTTTTTTCTTTCTCTTATAATCGTAAGTTTTATAGATATTGATACCTTTTTAATTCCAGATGTCATAGTTATTCCAGGTATTTTTCTTGGGCTTCTCTTCTCTTTTCTTTTTCCAGAAATTCATAATATGGGTAGATTTGAAAGTTTTATATATTCATTCACAGGAACGATAATGGGAGGAGGTGCTTTGTTTCTTCTTGCAATTATAGGAAAAATCCTCTTCAAAAAAGAAGCAATGGGAGGCGGAGATATAAAATTACTTGGTATGATAGGTTCTTTTCTTGGATGGAAACCTATTTTTTTAACCCTGTTTTTTGGTTCACTTTTAGGGACTCTTATAAGTTTAATATTAATCCTTCTGAAAAAAAGAAAAATAGATGACTATGTTCCTTTTGGCCCTTATTTATCACTTGGCGCAATTATATCCATTTTTTTTAAAGAAAATTATTTTCTTGGATTTTTTATAAACTAAAATGAGTATTTCTGCAATTGAGATTGTGAAAGAATTTTTTATAATTAATGATTTTTATGTAATTGTAAAAGATGGAATTTTAATTTTAAAAAATACAAAAAAAACTACAAAAGAAATTGAGGAATTTGTAATTGAAAAAGAAAAAATTAATTTCATCAAACAAGGAATACTTAAAGTTATATCCTGGCATACTTTAAAATTTACTCCTTCTGTTATTAAAAAATTTCTACCAGAAATAATTGATATGCCAGATGACAAAATTTATAGAAATTTGATAGAAGAACATTATAAAAAAATTCTTGTTATACCTGGCTTACCCTCAACTCCAGAATTGAAAAATGAATCAATAAAAATCTTAAAAGAAAATAGAATTAACCATATAATTCTATTTCCAACCATAATTTCAGGCTTAATTGAAAAAATTAATGAAAGAACTTTATATCAATCTCATACACTTGAAATTATAAGAATTTTAAAATTTTACAAGTTTTTATCAGAGAAGAAATTCGAAAAATTACTTTTTGAAGAAAAATGAATCTAAATTTGAATACACTGGTAGGAAGTATAAAAGGTATTGGTCCACAAAAAGAAAGCTGTCTTAAAAAATTAAATATAAACAAAGTTGAGGATTTACTTTTTTATTTTCCAAGAAAATATTTAAACTTAAAGAATATCAAAAAAATAGGAACTTTAAAAGAAAACGAAATAGCCACTGTAAAAGGAAGGGTACTGGCAAGGGAAGAAAAAAGAAGCAAAAGTGGTATTGATCACTTAAAAATAGCAGTAAGTGATGGTACAGGAATTCTATATGTTATTTTTTTTAATCAAATTTATTTAAAAAATGTATTCCAGATTGGGAAAAATTTTATATTTCATGGAAAAGTTGAAATTTTTAATAAAGAAATAGAAATGATAAATCCATTTTATGAAGAATTTGAAAATAAAAAATTTGATTGGATTTTACCTGTTTATCCATTAACAAAGGGAATTACTCAGAAGTATATGAGAAAAATTATTAAAACAGTTTTGAAAAACTTAAATGAATTTCCAGAAGAAATTTTGCCCCTTCAAAGACGGTTAAAACTTGGGTTGTCAAATATTAAACATGCTCTTTTAAATATTCATTTTCCTCTATCTGAAACAAATCTTGAAAAAGCAAGGAATTATTTAATTTTTAGAGAATTTTTTATTTTTCAGTTAAATCTTTTATGGAGAAAAAGGATTGAACAAAAAACAGATGAAGAATTTTCTATATGTGAAATTAACGAAAATCTTGTAGATGAATTTGAAAAAAAATTACCATTTAAATTAACTGAAAACCAAAAAGAAATAATGAGTGACATTATTAAGGATATAAAAAGTGGAAAATTAATAAGGAGATTAATATACGGAGAAGTAGGTTCAGGGAAAACAACAGTGGCAATATTTACACTCTGGATATTTTGTAAATCAGGATATCAAGGGGTTTTTCTCTGTCCGACAGAAATTCTTGCTCAACAACACTACATCAACTGGAATGAATTTTTCTTAAATCAAGGAATATCAGTTTCTTTATTAACAGGTAGTTTAAATGAAAAAGAAAAATTTCAGTTGAAAAAAGAAATAAAAAATGGGAAAATTAAAGTAGTAATTGGTACCCATTCAATTTTAAATGAAAAGGTTGAATTTAAAGATCTTAAAATTGTTATTGTTGATGAACAGCATAAATTTGGAGTAAGACAACAGGAAATTTTGAAAGAAAAAAGTAAAAATCTTCATTATATTACGATGAGTGCCACACCTATACCAAGGACTGTTGCTTTAGCCCTTTTTGGCAATATGGATTTCTCAATACTTGGAGAATTACCAAAAGGGAAAAGACAGGTAATTACATATCTTTTTTCAAACAAAAATAAAGAAAAAATTTATTCTTTTATCAAATTTCAAATAATACAAGATAAAATAGGCTTAATTGTAACTCCTGCAATAAAAGAAAATGAAGATATAGAATCTGCAGAAAAAAAATATAAGGAAATGTGTGAAAAATTACCAGAATTTGAAATAGGACTTTTACATGGTAAATTACCAAAAGAAATTCAAGAAGAAACACTCAGAAAATTCAGAAGCAAGGAAATAAAACTTCTTGTTTCCACAACAGTAATTGAAACTGGTATAGATATTCCTAACATTTCTTTTATTATAATTGAACAGGCAGAAAGATTTGGTCTTGCTCAACTCCATCAGTTAAGAGGTAGAGTTGGAAGAAGCGGAGAAACAGGTTACTGTTTTTTAGTTGTTTATAATGAAGATGAAGAGACAAATAAAAAATTGGCTAGTTTTGTGGAAAGTGAAAGTGGATTTGATGTTGCAGAACTTGATTTCAATTTAAGAGGCCCAGGAGATCTCTTTGGAACGCGTCAACATGGAATTTTGCCTTTGAAAATAGGTGATATAAAAAAAGATATAGAACTTTTAAATCTTGCAAGGAAAGAAGTTGAAAGAATTTTATATTTTGATCCTGAACTTAAAAAATTGAGTTATTTAAGAAAATTTATAAAATGATAGAGGATATTTTGATTATTATTCCATGTCATAATGAAGAAAAAAATATTGGATTACTTTTGAAAAATCTCAAAAAGAATTTTAAAAATATTCTTGTTGTTGATGATGGCTCTACTGATAAAACAAGGGAAATTGCAGAGAAAGAAGAAGTTTTTGTGATTTCTCATAATTACTGTAAAGGTAAAGGTGAGGCATTAAAAACTGGTTTTAAATTTGCCTTAGAAAAAGATTTTCCTGCTGTTATTACAATTGACGGAGATGGTCAACATCTTCCAGAAGATGCAATAAAATTTGTCCAGGTATATAGAAAAAAGCCAAATATAGGAATTATCGTTGGGAAAAGAGATATTTTGTCAAAAAATATGCCTTTAATAAGAAAGATTACAAATATCTCAATGTCTTTTTTAATTTCTTTAATTTCTTTTCACTGGATTCCAGATACCCAATGTGGCTATAGATTGATAAACAAAGAAGTTTTGAGAAAAGTAAAACTTTACACTTCTCACTTTGAAACTGAATCAGAAATTTTAATAAAGGCAGGTTGGTTTGGTTTTAAAATTAAATCAATTCCTGTTGAAACAATTTACAAAGAAGAAAAAAGTAAGATAAAACCTTTAAAAGATACATTAAGATTTTTTAAAATGATTATTTTTATTCTTTTCCCATCACTTTTAAAAAATGGCAACAAATTTTGAAGAATTAAGAAGAAGAATGGTTGAAGAACAACTAATAAGAAGAGGGATTAGCGACAAAAAGGTAATATCTGCTTTTTTAAAAATTCCCAGAGAAATGTTCGTCCCTGAAAGTTTAAAAGAATTCGCCTATGAAGATGGTCCACTTTCAATTGGAGAAGGACAGACAATAAGTCAACCTTATATAGTTGCTTTAATGACAGAATCTTTAAAATTAAAAGGAAATGAAAAAGTTCTTGAAATTGGAACAGGAAGTGGTTACCAGAGTGCCATATTAGCAGAAATTGGATGTGAAGTATACTCTATTGAAAGAATAGAAAAACTGGCAAAAAAAGCAGAAATTGTTTTGAAAAAACTTGGTTATAATGTAAAAATTAAAATTGGAGATGGAACTCTTGGATGGGAAGAGTATAGTCCATTTGATAGGATCATTGTTACTGCTGCTGCTCCTGAAATTCCTAAAACTTTATTATCACAATTAAGTAGCGAGGAAGGAAGAATGGTAATTCCAGTTGGAGATAGATTTGTTCAAGATTTAATTTTAATAATAAAGAAAAAAGATAAAATAGAAAAAATTAACCTTGGTGGATGTCAATTTGTTCCATTAATTGGGGAAGAAGGATGGTCTGAATAATGAAAGAGATTTTTAAAATTCTTTTAATTTCTATGTTACCAATTTCTGAACTTAGAGGAGCAATCCCATATGGACTTAAAAAAATGATTCCTTTCTGGACTGTTTTTTTTATATCAATAATTGGTAATTTATTACCTGTAATTCCCTTATATTTTTTACTTGAAAAAATTTTAAAATTTCTTGAAAAATTCAAATATGGCAAAAAATTTAGCAATTATATTATTTTAAGGACAAAAAAGAAATCCAAAATTGTTGAAATATATAAAACTCTTGGACTTTTAGTATTTGTTGGAATTCCACTACCAATGACAGGTGCTTGGACTGGAACAATTGCTTCTGTGATTTTCAAGTTAAGTTTTAAAAGTTATATTATTGGAATTGTTGGTGGAGTTTTATTGGCTGGAATTATAGTTTCCTTAATCACGTTTGGAATATTACATTTCTAAATAATACTGATAAACTTAACACCTTCCATTTTTAACATTTCTTCAAAAATTTTCTCTATATTTTGAGGTCTTCTATATCTAACTGTAAAATTTAATTCCATCTCATTTTTCTCTTTATCTGTTTTAATTTCACAGGTCAATATTTTAAAATTTTCCTGCTTAATTAAATTTTCAATCGTTTCTTTTAAATTTTTATCTATGTTTATCTTCACTGTAATTTTATTATAAATATCAATTGGAATCTTCTTTTCAAGAAGTTTAAGAAAATAGAGCACTATTATTGAAAAAATAGTTATAAATAAAGAAAGAAAATAGAGCCCAACTCCAACAGCAATACCTATAGAAGTGACAAGCCATAAACATGAAGCAGTTGTTAATCCCCTTATTCTTCTTCTATCCTTTATTATAACACCTGCTCCAAGAAAACCCATTCCTGTTACAACACCATAAGCAATCCTTGCTGGATCTATTCTCAAAACTGGATTTTGAATATTTGAAAATAAATAATAAACCTGTAAAGAAGATATTAATATAGTCGTTGTTCCTATACCAACAAGTATCATTGTTCTTAAACCTGCTTCTCGTCCATGTTTTTCTCTTTCAAATCCAATAATTCCACTTAAAATACCTGATATTAAAATTTTGAGTACTGCAGTTAACATGTTATCCATTCTTATACCCCCAAAATGTTATTTGAATTTTATTTTAGTATCAAAAAAACAAAAAATCAATTTATCTTATTCTATTTCTCAAGTTGCTTTCTTGAAAATTATATTTCTTCTTTTTAAATATTCAAATTTTTTCTTTAGACAAAATTTCAAAAAGTCATACTCTAACCAAAACTATGTATATCTTGAAAAAAACTCTCCCATACCAATATAAAGGTAAGATAGAATCCAATCTCTAAAATCTCCTCTTTTTTCTACATATTACTCATTTCTTTTTTTAGAATCTTTTCTTTTATACCAATTTTCTGAATATTTTTGCCATCTTCTGTAATTTTATAAACTCTTCTTACTGGACTTGAACTTACTATCTCCCAATTTGAAGTAACAAGACCATCAAATTCTAAATTTCTCAAATTTCTGTAAACAATAGCAGGATTTAAAAATGTCAATACTCAAAAATAAAATTTTTTTCAAGCTATCAATTTTTAAAGAAATCAAAATGTTTTTCCTATTTTCAGATAAAATTTTTTTATTTTTTCCAACTCTTTCGTATCTGTTTTTGTAAGTTTTGAAAATAAAAATAAAGAAATAAACATTACAGGCAAAGAAGTAGAAACGTAAAGAACCATCCATTCATTGTGGTCAAGTCCATGTGGCCCCCACTTAGCAATAAGGGTAATTATTCCAATTATTAAAGTTGAAATTATACTTGCAATTGCTCCTTTTCTATTAGCCCATTTGAAATAAAAAGCACCTATAGCAGGTGCAAAAGAAACTGTCAAAAGAACATCTGCAACAAATAACATTGCAAGGATATATTTCATTAAAAAAATTGAACCCAAAATTGTAAATAAAGCAAGTATTAATGTAATAATTTTTGAAAATATAAATCTCTCTTTTTCTGTTGCATTTGGTTTAAAAATACCAACAAATATATCTTGTTCTATCATTGAGACATTTGTGTTCCAAATTGAACTTAACGTAGTTTGACATACTGCAAATATCATTGAAAGCATAAGTCCTCTTAAACCTACTGGAACCCAATAGGAAATTGTGTAAGCCAATCCAAGAGACATATCTTCATGTTGTAAATTAGGCCAGCCAACTTTTGAAAAAGCACAAACTGCCATAACTAAAAAATATAAAAGAAAAGTAAGAAAGGTTGTCCAAGCCATTGAATAATAAGCATGTTTTTCATCCTTCGCGGCAAACATTCTCTGAGCATACCAAGGTGCAGTGTAATAAAGCATTGTTAGAAGAATACAGTAAGAAATAATAAATTTTGTTGACAATATAGGATCATTCCAATTTTCAATAAATTTCCAACCAAGATAATTTAAAGGATAAACAGTTTTAAGTCCCTCTATTCCACCACTTTTATTTAAAGCAATAAAAAACAAAATAGGAATAGTAATAATTGTTACAAAAAATGATGCAAGGTCAGTCCATATAACAGAAATAAGACCACCAGCAAGTGTGAAAGCAAGAACTACAAGACAAATTATAATAATAGTTACATTTAATGAAAGTCCAAAAGAAATGTTGAAAATTATAGATGCTGCTTTTAAATAAGCACTACATAAAATCAAAAGCAAAAATATATTTATGATACTTACAATCATTCTTACATCTTTTCCATATCTTTCTTCAAACATTTCAGCAACTGATATACAATTAACTTTTTTCCAGTTCTTTGATGCAAATAAAGTATAAAATCCATAACCAACTATAAAAACAATAGGAACCATAGTCGCGAAAAGTCCTGCACTATAACCTATTTTAGCCCAACCCATTAAAGTTGCAGTATTAAATTCTGTCATCACAAGAGTCCCAATAAGTGGTAAAATAGTTGCTTTTCTTCCTGCTACAAGATAATCTTCTGTATTTTTAACCTCCTTTGCCTTATAAAATCCATAAATTAAAATTCCTACTGTATATAACACAACAATAAAAATATCTACCATTCTTTCCCCTCACTTTTTTAAACATATAACTTCATATTCTTTTAAAATAGGAAGAATTAAAGTGTAATAATTTTTATTCTTTTCAATTTTGATTTTTTCATTTGAAAAAATTGTTTTTGCAGATTTAAAATTGAAAAATAAATCAATTTTCAAGTTTTCAATTTCTTTTATATAGGTTATTGGCCTTTTAAGCCCTGTCGTTAAATTTATCAAATGAATAAAAATTTCATTTTCTTTTTCTCTTAATATAACCTCTACCCATTCTTCATTTATATCAATAAGTTTCTTTGAAAATTTCTCAATTATATTTTTCAGTAAAATTCTATATTCTGGAAATCTAAATTTATAATAGGTCCCGCCAAATGTTCCACTAATATATATTGAATTTCCTTCACCATACTTATTAAAAACAGCAAAAGGCATATTAGAAAGAGAAGGCACTCCATCATAACGTCCTTTTAGTTTTTCATAGAAGTAAATAAAGACGTTCCCATTTTTAATTTCTGTCTTAATTCCATATTCAGTTGAAGGAAGATATTTTTTTGTAATTCCTCTTATAAATTCAGAATTTATATTGGGACAAATATAATCCCAATTGTTTGGACCAAAAATCTCTCCTTTAAAATTAACCCCAAAAATTTCTGAGAGGGCAAAATTTTCAAGTTTTTTACCACTCTCATCATATAATGATGTTTCAAACGTAGAAATTAAAGTTCCTCCTTTTTCAACAAATTTTTTTATTAAATCAGTATTTATTTTAGACAAACATGTTACATTTGGAAGAATAAGAACTTCATATTTTGATAAATCATTTAAATTTTCCTCATCTATAACATCAAACTGAAATTTACTTCTTACAAGTATTTCATAAAATCCATTAAATTCTTCATAAATATCTCCAATTTTTTCTCTTTTTATTTCTCTTGTAAAATCGGTTAAAGGCACTATTGAACCCTTATAGAAATTTGCTGATACAAATGAATAAAGCAAAGCAATGTTTGAAAGTGATTTTGTATTCAAGTAAACTTCTTTATTCTTCTTTATTGCCTTATTAACCTCAGATATTCCTTCTACTACACTTTTTTCTTTTATATCATCTGGAAATATTGCTGTCCATGCATTTCCTCCATTACTAATTGTCTCATACATCAAAATTTTAACTTCCTTATCTGGCAATGAATACCAACTCCATGGTTTATGTCCTGCACAATCAAAGACAACTACTGGTTTTCCATTTGACTGTGAATTTAGAAGTTTTGCAGTTATTCCTGGTTTATAAATTGGTGTCAAATTTAAATCATAATATATAAATCCACCTTCTGCTCCAAGTATATCTGTATATTTTATTATTTCTCTATTGTCTCTTCCTGTTGGCCAGAAGGGCCAGTTTGAATTTCCATTCATATAAAATAAAATTTCAGAACTTTTACTTTTTATTATTTCATCTGTTTCTTTTAAAAATCTTCCAAGTGATTCTACTTGAAATTCTATTAACTTTTTCCACAATGGGTTTTCAAAATCGCTCTTCTTTGGAATCTCTTGGCCATACTTTTCTTTAAACAATTTTTTACAACATTCACAATAACAGGTATTTGAAAAAAATATTGGGCCATCATAAAAAATACCATCTATTTCATATTTGCATAAGTCCTCAACTATCTCAAAAACCCAGTTTCTATATGGACTATTTATACATAATGAACTACCTGTTGAATAAACATCATCTATTAAACTACCATCTTCTCTTATTTGTCCCCAACCAGTCCTTTTTGCAAATTCCTTTTTATACCAGTGGACATTAAAATATACAATAACTCTTATATTATTTTTATGAGCAAGTTTAATAAAGTCATTTAAAATATCTGGATTTTTCTTTTTTGCGTGCCTTGTTTCAAAATAAAATCCTAAATCATCAAATCCACTATCATCTTTTTCTTTCGTTAATCCCATACAAGAAAAATGGACTACATTTCCTTTCAATTTTTTTATTATTTTTACCTGTTCCTCCAAAGATAGATTTTTAATATCAAAAGGATTTGTTATCTCAATTATTCTTAAAGGCATCTTTTCCCACCATTTCATTTTTTCCCTCCTTTTTATTCAGAAATTATTTTTATCGGGATTGGTCTTACAGGTGCTCTACTTGTTTGTTGTTTTATTTTCTCAATTGGGATATTAGTTTCTCTATTTATTATTTTTATAATTAAACTTGAACAGGTTTTCCCTTGACAAAGTCCCATCCCTGCTCCAAGTACTCTTTTTATTCCATCAACATCAACAATGCCCCTTTTAATAACTTCAACTATTTCTTCTTCAGTAATTTCTTTACATCTACAAATAATTTTTTTCTTTTTCATTTCTTAAAACTTCTAACTTTATTATAGTATTTCTTGGGAAAAGAAAAAGTGATAATTGAAGTCATATTATTTCTTTCAGGTAAAACAACTTTCAGAATTCTACCATCACAAATATATTTCCCATTTCTATCCAAACATTTAACTTTTTCGCCTTCTTTAGGTAAAGGTAAAAACTCATATGGAATCGTCAATGAACACTCTTTTTCGCTAAAATTATAATTTAAAACAAAAATTGCAAGTCCAGGACATATAGGTATACACCTACCACAGCCGGTGCATTTATCTTCATCTAATTTTGGAATATTTGTAATCGGATAACCAACTTTTATCGCCCCAAATTTACAAATTGTTTCACATGGATTACATGGTATATCTTCTATACACTCAATTATTGCAACCGGACCTTTTTTAATTCTATTTTCAGAAGGATAACCTTCCGTTTTTAAAAAAATTTTTTCATTAAGTTTTAACTCTTTCATAGTATTCTTTTATAATTTCTTCCTTTGATATTCGCCTTTTTTCCCCAAAAGTTCCTATTCTAAAATCATTTAATCGCTTTCTTATTTCCTCTTTCTCATCATCCCATCTTTTCCCCCTCAATTTTTCAGCGGCAGATATTCCAGCAAGTTTTCCTTCTTCCATAGCAGTTGACGCTTCCTCAATTCCTGAGCAATCACCTGCAACATAAATACCTTCAATTGTTGTTTCCATATTTTCATTATGAAGAGCAACTATTCCACCAAGATATGGTTTATATGTAAAAAGGCATCCTGTTTGATATAAAAGTTCATTTAATGGAGAAAGTCCAACTGCAATACATATTAAATCAACATCAATATATTTTTTCTTTTTTGTAATTGGCTTAAAATTTTCATCAACAGGACAAATAATTGCTCCTTCAATTTCTTCTTTTCCTATTCCTTCAAGAATTGTAGTTGAAAGATAAATAGGCACACCGAATCTTTTGATTTTTGCTGCATGAACAAGATATCCTCCTATTTTAGGCATCATTTCAACAACTCCAACAACTTCTGCTCCTGCCTGTAACAACTGATATGAAACAATTAAACCAACATTACCAGAACCAACCATTAAAACTTTCTTTCCAGGCAAAACTCTATGGATATTTATCATTGTCTGACATGCACCTGCTCCCATAACACCTGGTAAAGTCCAACCAGGAAAAGCAAGTGGATTTTCTATTGCTCCAGTTGAAATAATTATTGCTTTTGCTTTTATAAGTATATTTCTTCCATCTTTAATAACTCCAATAACTTTGTCTTTAAAAATTCCATAGGCAATACTATTTAACCAAACTTCAACTCCCAAATCTTGGACTTCTTTCAATAATTTTTCTCCAATAACAAATCCTCTTACGCCTGCCATATGTTCTTTAGAACCAAAAAACCTATGTATTTGCTTAAATAATTGCCCTCCTGGTCTTGAATTTTCATCAACAATAAGAACATTTATCCCTTTTTTTCTTGCGGAAATTGCTGCACACAAACCAGCCGGCCCACCACCAATTATCACCAACTCTTTTTCTTCCATTTACCCAATCCTTCTTGAAATTCAACTTTCATACCATTTTTAACAGGCGTTATACATGTTCTCACATTGGGAATTCCATCAACAATCATTACACAATCAGTACATCTACCAATTGCACAAAAAACACCCCGTGGTTCTTTAAATCTTTCTGTTTTTCTCAATTTTCTAATTCCATTTGCATACAAAACAGAAGCAATCGTCTCTCCTTCATAAGCAAGAAGTTTTTTCCCATTAAAATAAATATAAATCTTTTCTCTTTCAGGTAGGTCTCCAAGTATTGGATGTTTATAAATTCTCAAATCTTTCTTTTTCATTTTTATATAATTTTTTAAACCCTTGCAAAAAATTCCGCTAAAATTGTGTAATTATAAAATTTGGGCCAGTTTATTTTTTTCTTATAAAATCTCTCAGGATTAAAAATATCTATTGAAATTGAAGTTTTACCATAAATAATTAACTCTGCCAACAATTTCCCTACTATTGGACCATAAGCCATCCCATTCAAAAAACCTGCTGCAATATAAAGATTTTTCGTTTCAGGATATCTTCCTATGCAAGGAAGACAATCTCCTGTAACCGCCATAACTCCACTCCAAGAACGAATAATACATATATTTTCAAGACCTTTAAAAATTCTTTTAAAAATTGCTGAACTACCTGACAATTCAATTGGTTCAACTGATTCATCATAATGTTTTTCTCTATCTCTCGCTTGGGTTCTAAAGCCACCTGCAACAAGATTTCCACTTTTTGTTTGAGTTGTCGTAAAAATTGCATCTCCATTTATAAATGCTTCCATAGGATAAACTGGCAATTTTGCAACTGGTTCAGTAACTACTGCAACCTGTCTTAAAGGTAAAATATCTATCTCTGGACATAAAAATATAGACCAAGCATTTGTAGCATTGATAACAATATCTGAAAATACCTTTTTCCCATTTTCAAGTTCAACTCCTTTTACTTTCCCATTTTCTCTAATTATTTTTTTTACAGGAGTGTATGTAAAAATTTTTGCACCAAGTTTCTGTGCATTAAAAGCAAACCCATAAGTAAGAAAAAAAGGATTTATTGTTCCATCAGAAGGTCTATATCTTGAACCAAAAACATTATCTGTTAAAAGAGGACATAATTCAAGTGTTTCCTTTTTATTTAATAATTCTATCTCTTTATCACCTGCTTTTTTCTGAACTTTTACTGTTTCTTTTATATCCTCCCATTCTTCTTTATTTAAAGCAACATCTAAACTCCCAATTCTTTGGTATTCAAGATTAAAATTTAACTCTTTTTCAAGATTTTTCAAAATTTTATTATTTTCTTTTGTTATCTCCAATCTTGCTTTTATTGTCTCAGGATTTTTATCCCTTCCCTCAAGTTGAATTACCTGCCCTCCATTTCTTCCGCTTGCTCCAGATGCTATATTTCTTTTTTCAAAAACAACCACCTCTTTTTTCTCTTTTGATAAATGATATGCAATTGAACAACCCATAAGACCTGCACCAATCACAATTATTTCTGTTTTTTCTGGTATTTTCATTTTTATTCAATTTTTACAACTTTTTTTTCTTTTGCAGAAATCTCAGCCATAAGACAAATTTTTAAAATTCTTTTTGCTTTTATTGCAGTAGAAATATCACTTTCTCCTTCTTTAATTTTTTCAAGAAAATTAAATGTATCAATACTTCTTGCCTTTTCTTCCATTTCAACCCTTTTTTTCCCTTTATCTTTTTTTTCAAAATATAATTCACCTTTTTCAAAATAAAAAATGCCTTCTTCCCCAACAAATTTAACTCTAAAATCTCTTAAATTCCTAATTCCCATTGCAAACTCAATTGTTGAGATAAAACCTGAAGAAAATTTCAAATTCATTATTGAAGATGTTAAACGCATTTTTCCTTCATTATCATACTCAATATTTTCAAAAGCACAAACTTCTTCAATATCATTGAAGATATCAAGCAATTGAGTTACAAAATGATAGTGTTGCCATATATAAAGAGGGCCGCACAGTTTTGAATCTGAATACCATCCACTTAAAAATGGAGAAATATAAGAATAAAAAGCAAAAAGTGGTCTTCCAATCTTTTCAATATTTTTTTTGATAGTATAAAAAGGATTTTCAAGAAGTTGAGTTAAACTAACCCAATAAACAAGATTCTTTTCTCTTGCAATATTTATTAACTCATCCATTTCTTCAATTTTTAAAGTTGGTGGATATTCAACAAGAACATTTTTGTTATTTAATAATGCTCTTTTTGAAATTTCATAATGTGTCGCATTTGGAGTTGATATGGTTACCGTTGATATTTGGGGATTTTCTAAAATTTCTTCAAGAAAAGTTGTATATTTAATTCCATACTTTTCTGAAAAAATTTTAACTTCTTCTTTAAAAGGAGAATAAACAACAATTACTTCGCCTATCCCACTATCAATTATTGATTTCGTTTGAAAATTTGCCCTGTTTCCTGCTCCTATTATTCCAACTTTAATTTTTTCCATAATTATTTACAATATTGTAAATAATTAAAAATACAATGTCAAAAATTAAAGGAAAATAATAGCACGAGCAGGAGAAGCAGAGAGGCCTTTAATTTTCAAAGGCATTATTATAATTTTATATCTTCCACTTTCAATTTTATCTCCATTTACAATAGGAGCAAGACACATAGCACCTGATAAATAAAGTTTCCTCAGATTAGGCAATTCTTTCGAATCTTTTGGATCTTGTATATCATCATAACATGGTAAATCTGCAGCAAGAATTTTCACTCTTTTATTTATAATCCAATCCATTGCAGAATATTCAAAATGAGGTGAATTCAAGACAAAACCTTTTCTATTCCACATTTTATACCATCCTGTATAAATAACAAGACAATCTCCTTCTTTAACTTCAACTCCTGAATTTTCAAGTTCTTCAACTTTTATATGTTCTCTTGGTTCCTTTTCTTTTAATTTAATTACTGAACAATCAAGAAATAACTCTTCAATATCAATTTCATCTACTGTTCTTACGCCTTCTAAAATATGAGCCCCAGTTTCAAGATAAGTCCCAGTTAAAATACTCATTTCTATTCTGTGTGCAGAAAATCCATCTTTTTTAACATTTGCCATTTCTATTATTTTAGGACCAGCAAAAATTTCTTCTTTTAATTCATCTCCATAATTCCACATTCCATTTTCTATAAGACCACTAATTTCTACCATTTTCATCTCTACTCCTTTTTTTTAAAATAAAAGTAATTATTTAAATGCACCTACAAACTTTAATGGTTTTAGCCTACTTCTTTCTGCAAGTTGCCACTGACTTTTTATTAAACTCGTCATTTTTTCTTGTATATTTGGATTATCTGTATCTGAAATACATATATCAATTCCAATTATCATTTCTTCTTTTGGTTGTATATTAAGATTTTTAAAAGGAATTGCACATTCTATACTATATCCTGTTTCTGTCTTTAAAGCAGCAACTTTTATATCTTCTTTTATTTTTATATTTGAAGGCCTCCATATATAATATTCTGGTGGTATGTCTAAAAGTATATCTCCTGTATTCTGTAAATTACCAGGTGAAATTCCTATTTGAAATTGACCCTCTCCAAAAGTTCCTTTAACCTCAGGTGTCCATTTTGTATCTATAAATATTTCAATGTGATCTCCTTTCCAAAGATCTTTTCCTGTCATATTCTGAACAAATTTATCATCTACTACGTCTACAGCAATAAATAAACATTCATTCCTCCATCCTACCCATATTACACCACTTAAA
>JAMWDI010000002.1:121175-347900 GCA_023819375.1 Candidatus Omnitrophota bacterium | reverse complement strand
TTTAAGTGGTGTAATATGGGTAGGATGGAGGAATGAATGTTTATTTATTGCTGTAGACGTAGTAGATGATAAATTTGTTCAGAATATGACAGGAAAAGATCTTTGGAAAGGAGATCACATTGAAATAGATATAAATCCAGAATATGAACAAGGAAAAACAGGAATATTTACAGAGAAACAGTTTATGATAGGAATTTCACCTGGTAATTTACAGAATACAGGAGATATACTTTTAGACATACCACCAGAATATTATATCTGGCAACCTATGATGAAAGAGGATGTTGGAATAAAAGTAATGGCAAGAAAAACAGGAAAAGGTTGGTCAATAGAAGCAAGTATTCCTTGGGAAGTTTTAAAAGTAGAGGCAAAAGAAGATAAAATAATAAGTGTAGATATAAGAATTTCAGATACAGATAGTCCAGATATACAGGAAAAAATGACAAGTTTATATAAAAAGAGCAAATGGGAGGGAAGAAAACTTGAAAGATTAATTCCTTTAAAACTTGTTGAAGTAAAAAATGAAAGGAGGTGATAATATGAAAAGAAAGGGGTTTACATTAATAGAATTGCTGGTAGTAGTCGCCATAATTGCCATTTTGGCAGCCATGTTGCTACCAGCACTTTCAAAAGCAAGGGAGAGAGCAAGACAGGCAAGATGTATATCTAACTTAAAACAGATAGGACTTGCTTTTGAAATGTATACACTTGATTTTGATGAGTATTTTCCACCTTATTGGGCATCAAGACCACAGACAGGTGTATACTGGACCACTTTATTACTACCATATATTCAAAGGTCAAAACCAAACTATTATTACAACACGCCTTTATCTGATTTTAGAATTTATGAATGTCCATCAACCCAAGGAACGAATCCTTCTTATTCTGCTCAATATCCTCATTATGGTTATAATTACACCCATATAGGAAGTTCAGCTAGATACTTTCCTTCTTCTAACCCAAATTATTATAAACCAGCAAAGAAAAGTCAAATAAAAAAGCCAGATGCGACAATAGTTTGTGCAGAAACATATTGTTCAGGGGAAAGATATTTAAAGAGAGGATATTACATACTTTATGATCAATTTACCACATCTACAGGTTATGGAGTTCTTGAAGCAAGGCATTTAAAAAGTGTTAATGTATTATGGGCTGATGGACATGTTACAGGAGTATCTTTACCTCAGATGAAAGCAAATAATAAATATGAATATACAACAACGGATAATCCTTACTGTTATTATCCCTTTAGATATGGAACAACACCAGGAAATCCAGAAAACCATTTTGATAGATATTAATGAAAGGCAAAATTTTATTTTTTATTATATTGACAATTTATTTGAACGCAGGAAATTTGTTAAAAAATTCTGATTTTGAAGAAGTATCAAAATCAAATCAACCATTATATTGGTCTCCAAGAAGTATAACAAACCAGTTTCATATTTCAAGTTCAGATATTAAATTTAATGGCAACTATTCTGCAAAAATTTATTTTACAGAAAAAAATGATGGATACTATGCAAGTGATTATATTGAAATTATTCCAGAAAAAAAATATATTGGTTCAGTTTGGATTAAAACAAAAAATATTGAAGGCAATGGTGTTAAAATTAGAGTTATGTTTTTTGATGAAAATAAAACATTAATTAAAGTTATTTCTACCTCATATTTTAATTTAGAAACTGACTGGAAAGAAATTAAAGGTATATTTGAATCACCTTTAGAAAGCAAATTTGCAAGATTCTGTCTTGATTTTTCAGGTAAAGGAGAGGTCTGGTTTGACAATGCCTTTTTTAGTGAGTTTAAAGGAGATAATGTAGAGTATATAGAAAAGATTCTTGATAATAAGGAAATTTCAGAAAGAATCGGAATTAAACCACCTGGAATTGAGGGAAGAAAAGAACCAAAAAAACCTATTTTAACTTTTGATAATCTTGAAAACTGGAAAATTTTATATTCTTCTGATTTAGAAGTTAATATGTATAAAACAAAAGAAGAAAGTTTATGGAGAGAATATTCGGCAAAACTCATTTTTAGAAAAAAGGATACTATTTTATCTGAAGGATATATAGAGATAATACCAAATAAAAATATTGAAATAAAAAATGATTTTGATGTTGTCGAAATGTGGGTTTATAGTTCCGGCTTTGGAAGAACTGATAATCCAGAAATTGGTATTAAAATTCAAGATTCAAATGGGAAAGTTTTTTATATTAAACTTATAGATGTTAACTGGGGGCACTGGTTTTTAATTCATAAACTTTTAAAAGAAAAGATTTCATCACCTGCAAAAATAATTTCAATAATTGTGAAAAATATCACAAACACAAAAGATTATGAATTATATTTTGATAGTGTTTATGTTTACAAAAGAAATTTGGGAAAGATTAAATTGTTGCCTGCGAAAAAACTACCATTTCCTACAAGGAAAGATACAATCCTTCCTGATTTAATATGTAAAAATTATAAAAACAATTTTAAAAATGAAAAAGACAAATTTATTTTTACTTATGAAGGAGAAGATGGAAAAATTATTTATATATACAGACCAGAAAAAGGTAATTTTTCAGACTTATCAGTTTTTTTTAATGATCAGAATTTTTATCCTCTTTATGAAGGAGGTCCATTTTTCCAATTTGGGAATGAAATTTTATCTTCTGATAGTCCATCAATAAATAAAAAACTTATTGGAGTAAAAAAAACTGATAATGGTTTTAAATTTAAATGGGAATTTAGTTTTAAAGGTGAAACAACTGAAATTTTTTATGATATTAGAATTAAACAAAAATCCCTTATAATAGATGTAAATTCTTCTGAAGGTAAAGTAGTTAAACTAATTCTTGGAAGAACAAAAAATACACCAGAGCCATTACTTGTTAAAATTCCATATATAACTCTTTATGGTAGTAAAAATCCTAATGTTCTTTGCTTTGATAAGATTTTTGTCTCTGCATTTTTTGACTGGTATAATTCAAATGCTTCTGCCTTATTTGGAGATGTAGGAATACTTTCATTTGATTCTGCCAAGTTTAATGGAGGTGTTATTTATAATCCTAAAACAGATGGAAAAAGAAATCCACTTAAAGAAAGGATCTTTCTAACAATTAGTGACAAATTTGAAGAAGTTTTACCTAATATACCAAATCCAAAATCACCATATAAAGAAATAACTGGCAAAAAACTATTCCTTACAAGACAGAATTATAAAGAAAGACCAGATTATTACGATTATGAGTTTAAATATTGGAAAAAACTTAAATTATATGGAGTTGATGAAATTATTTTAAGATTACATGTTGATGTGTATAGAAGTTCTCTTTCTTATCATTCATGGTGGGAATCAACTTTAGTTACAAAAGCAAAACCAGAAAGAGGAGGAGATAAGGCACTTAAAGAATATTTAAAAAAAATAAAAAATGAACTTGGATGGCTGGTAGGACTTTATACCGATTATATGATTATATATCCAACAAACCCTGAATTTAAAGAAGATATAATAAACTTTAATTCAGATGGTGAATGGATTAGTCAAAGTTATTATACAACATATGTTATAAAACCATATTTTGCACCTGAATTACAAAAAAAATATTCAAAAATTCTGAATGAGAAATTTGGGACGAATGCTTCTTATACAGACCAGATTACTGCTCTTCCACCTTTTTCAAGCGATCTTGTTGATTATGATTGTAGAATACCTGGTGCTGGCAAGTTTACTACTACTTTTTATAAATATGGTGAAGTTTTATTAAATGAAAAAATTCTTCATAAAGGACCTGTTTTCAGTGAAGGAGGTAGTCACTGGTTTTATTCAGGTTTATCTGATGGTAATTATGCTCAAACACAGGATCCAGAACAACCGGTTCTTGTTGATTTTAATCTTTTAAAAATTAAACCACTTGAAAACAATGCTGGTTATGACCTTTCTTTTTCTTTCAGAAGAGGTATTTCATCTAATCAACAGGATATTGTAAGAGCATATACTATTGCTTACGGTAATATAGGTGTAATTTATGAAGTATATAGAACTCCATGGGAAGAGATTAATATTCCAGATGTATTAAAAACATATTTCTTACTTCAACAACTTCAAACATTTTATTCAAATTCAGATGTAGAAGAAATAAAGTATCATAAAGAAAATAGATTTTATAATACAACAGAAGCAATTATAAATAGGGTACATTTAAATAATCAGGTTTTTGTAAAATATAAAAATAGACTTGAAGTTTATGTTAATTGTAATGGAAAAGAAAACTGGATTGTTGAAAAAGGAGGAAAAAATTATATACTTCCTCCATATGGATTTTTTGCTTATTTACCAGGTAAAATTATTGAATATTCTGCTTTAATTGATAATCATAGAGTTGATTTTGTTGATTCTCCTGTATATGTCTATGCAGATGGAAGAGGTAAGTTAACAGATTTTGGTGTTTTAAAAACAGATGGAGCAGTGGTTATAAAGAAAAAATCTAAAAATTCATTTGTGATTATGCCAATATTTTTACACTCAAACAATCTTATTTTGAATATTTCTTATTTATTTAAAAATTGGAAGAAAATTGAAATTAAAGGTTATACAGAAGATGGGAAAGAAATCAAAAATATTGATTACAAGATGAATAATGACGAAATTATTTTAAAAACCTATTCTCAAATATTCAATTACGAACTTTTGATTTTTTAATTTTTCCATATAAAATAATTAACTATGGAAACTAAAGGATGGAAAATTTTTAAAGAAAGTTTAAATTATCTTGGAAGTGGAAGTTCTACAAATTCTAAAATACCTGTTTTTGAAGAAGAACCAGCAATTATTGTAAAAGGCAATGGTTGTAGAGTTTATGATATTGATGGTAATGAATATATTGATTTCAGATGTGCTTTAGGGCCTGTTACTCTTGGTTATAATATTCCTGAAATAAATTCTGCTATTATAGAACAATTAAAAAATGGAATTATTTTTTCCTATCCACATATTCTTGAAGGAGAAGTAGCAAAAATGTTAACAGAAGTTATACCATTTGCTGAAAAGGTAAGATTTTTGAAAACAGGAGGGGAAGCGATTTCTGCTTGTATTAAAATTGCAAGAAATTACACTAAAAGAAAAAAAATAATTCACTGTGGATATAATGGATGGTTGAATTGTTTTGATGTGAGTGGAACAGTTGCGCCTGGTATATCACGTTCTTCTCCAATAAAAGGTATTCCTCCTGAAATTTCTTCTTTACATAAAAATTTACCTTGGGCTGATTTTGAAAAATGGGAAAAAGTTTTTAAAGAAGAAGGGGAGGAAATTGCAGGAGTTGTTATTGCTTCAAATTATAAAGAAATGGAGAAGGGCAAGGAATTTTTACCTTTTATCCGAAAATTAACCCAAAAATATGGTTCTTTAATGATAATGGATGAAATTGTTACAGGTTTTAGAGTTGCTTTAGGAGGAGTTAGTGAATATTTTGGTTTTATACCAGATCTTGCTGTTTTTAGTAAAGGTATAGCAAATGGTATGCCAATATCAGCATATCTTGGAAAAAGTGAACTTATAGATACTGCAAGTGAAATTGGCATATCTTCAACTTTTGGAGGTGAAACACTCTCTCTTTCAGCATGTAAGGCGGTTATTGAATTTTATCAAAAAAATAATGTAATAGAGTACCTTTGGAAAACAGGGAAAAAGATGTGGGATGGGATCAATGATTTATTTAAAAAATATGGAATAAAAGCAGAAATAAAGGGATTTCCAGTATGTCCTTTTTTTGATTTTAAGAATGCTGAAGAAAGAGATTTATTTTTCAGAAAATGCTTTAAAAATGGTGTTATTTTTTATAATGTTGGTTATGTTTGCTATTCACATAAAGAAGATGATATAAAAGAAGCCCTGGAAAAAGTTGAAAAATCAATAAAAGAAATGAAAAATGGAAGTGTTTGATATTCATGTTCATACGGTAACAAAAGAAATTAAAGAGTTAATAGATTATGCTAAAAAATTGAATGTGAAAAAAATGTGTTTACTTGGAGATGTGTTAAAATATGGCTATAATCAAAGTGAAGAGCAAGTGAGGGAAATAAATAATTTAACAATAGAACTTACAAAAAAATATCCTGAATTTTTTATTGGTTTTTGTTATCTAAATCCAAGAAATTCAAAAAAGTTCATAGAGGAAGAAATTGAAAGATGTATATTGAAAAATAATTTGAAAGGGATAAAACTTGAAGCCTCAGTTTTTGCATCTGACAAAAAAGTTTTTTTAATAGGAGAAATTGCTTTAAATTTAAATATTCCCATACTTCATCATTCCTGGAATACTTTAGCAATGGGTAAAAACCCAAATCCAACATGTTATCAGACAGATCCAGAAGATATAGTTATACTTGCCAGAAATTTCCCAAAATTGACAATTATTTCCGCTCATCTTCGTGGAATTGATATAAGAGGAATAATAAGTTATAAAAACCATGAGAATATTTATGTTGATACAAGTGGAGCCCAGCCAGTTGTTGGAATAATAGAGTATGCAGTAAAAAAAATAGGCTCTGAAAGAATTATTTTTGGTTCAGATACTTATTATCCTAATGGAAGAGACTTACCAGTTCAGTTGAAGGCAGTAGAGAAAAGTTATATAAAAACAGGAGATAAAGAAAAAATTTTATTTAAAAATTTTAAAAGGTTGTTAAAAGTATGATTATTGATGTAAATGTAAACTTTGGATATTGGCCTTTCAGAAGATTTCAAGTATATAAGATAAATGATATTGAAAAAAAGTTAAAAGAAAATGGCATTAAAAAATGTTTTATTTCACATCTTGGCCCAGTTTTTAATTTTCAAGAAGTGGAAGAATTCAATAAGGAACTTAAAAATAAAATTAAAAATAATAAATTTTTCTATTTTGTTCCAATTGTAAACCCTATTCTTGCAGATGCGGAAGAAAACTTAGAAAAATATAAAATTATAAAATTATTACCTTCATTTCATAATTATCGTCTTTCAGATAAAAAATTTTACCAATTTTTCAAAAAACTATCTGATAAAAAGATAATAATTTTTTTACAGATGAGATATGAAGATGAGAGAAGTCATAATCCTGTTTTTAAAATTAAAAGCCCAGAAATTGATGACATAAAAAGATTTACCTTTGATTTTCCAGAAGTAAATGTGATTGTTCTATCTTGTTATTTTACAGAGATTGTTCAGTTGTGTAAAATTTCAAATATTTATTCTGACATTTCTTTTGCAGAAAATTTTAAAACAATCAAAAGTTTATTAAAGGAAATTTCAGAAGATAAACTTGTATTTGGAAGTCATACTCCATTTTTATATGTGGAATCAGGAATAGCAAAACTTGAATATTCAGATGTCAAAAAAGATATAATTGAAAAGATTTCTTATAAGAATATAATAAAAATAGTCGGGGAGGAACTAATATGAAGATTTTAGTAATAGGAAGTGGAGGAAGAGAACATGCAATTTGTTGGAAAATAAAAAGTTTTTCTCAAGATTACAAAATATTTGCTATTCCTGGTAATGGAGGCATTTCTTTTATTGGAGAGTGCATAAGAAAAGATATAAGTGATTTTAATGGGATTTTAGAATTTTTTGAAAAAGAAAATATTAATATAGCAATTGTTGGGCCTGAAAATCCACTTGCAGAAGGGATAGTTGATTTTTTTGTTGAAAAAAAATGTAAAATTTTTGGACCTAACAAAAAGGGAGCAAAAATTGAATCATCTAAATGTTTTGCAAAAGAATTTATGAAAAAATATAAAATACCAACGGCAGATTTTCAAATTGCAGAGAGTTTTGATGAAGGAATAAAAATGATTGAGAAAAGGAAGACACCTTATGTAATAAAATATGACGGACTTGCAGCAGGTAAAGGAGTAAGGATTATTGAAAATTTTGAAGATGGAAAAAAATATCTTGAAGAAATATTTATAAAGAGAATTTTTAAAGGAGAACCAAAAATTGTAATAGAAAATTGTCTTTTTGGGAAGGAACTTTCATATTTAATTTTTACAGATACCCAAACATATATCCCTATGGTTCCAGCAAAAGATTATAAAAGAGTTTTTGATGGAGATCTTGGTCCAAACACAGGAGGCATGGGATGTTATTCTCCTCCTTTTTATTTTGATGAAAGACTTGAAGAAGAAATTAAGAAAAAAATAGTAGAGCCAACATTAAAAGGTTTGCAGAAAGAAAATATTGATTATAGAGGTGTTTTATATTTTGGATTGATGATTACGAAAGAAGGACCTTTTGTCCTTGAATACAATGTGAGATTTGGAGATCCTGAAACACAAGTGATTTTGCCGAGAATGGAAGGAGATTTAGTTGAAGTTATAGAAAGTATCATTGAAGGCAGTTTAAACAAAATTAAGATTAAATGGAAAGAAGAAAAATCATTGTGTGTAATTCTTGCCTCAAAAGGTTATCCAGGAGAATATGAAAAAGGCAAAGAAATAAAAAATATTGATAAAGTGAAAGATGTAATTTTATTTCACGCTGGAACAAAAATAGAAAATGGTAAAATATTAACTGATGGAGGAAGAGTTATTGGAGTAACAGGAATTGATAAAGATATGAGAAAATTAAGGAAAAAGGTATATAAAGCAGTTGAAACAATTGAATTTGAAGGAAAACATTATAGGAAAGATATAGGAATTGAAGAATGAATTTTTTAAACAAGGAGGATAAGAATGAAAAATTTAAAAGCAGGAATTGTTGGAGCCGGTGGAATTGCTGATTATCATATTTCGGGTTATTTAAAAAGTGGAGTTAATGTTGTTGCAATCTCAGATATTGACACTCAAAGAGCCAAAGTAAAAGCAGAAAAGTTTAATATAAAGAATGTATACTCATCTTATAAAGAAATGCTTGAGAAAGAAAAAGATCTTGATATTGTAAGTGTATGTGTTCCAAATAAATACCATGCAGAAATATCAATTGAGTGTTTGAAGAATGGTATAAATGTCTTTTGTGAGAAACCACCTGCTTTGAATGCAAAAGAAACAGAAGAAATGGTAAAAACTGCAAAAGAAGCAAAGAAAACTTTAATGTTTGATTTTAATAACAGAGCAAGACCAGAGGCACAGGCACTTATGAAGTATATTAAAAATGGAGAAGTGGGAAGGATCAATTCTGCTCAGGCGTTGTGGATAAGAAGATGTGGTATACCTGGTTTTGGTGGTTGGTTTACTCAAAAAGCATTATCTGGTGGAGGTCCTGTTATTGACTTACTTCATATGATAGATCTTGCATTATATTTTATGGAATTTCCAGAGCCTGATTATGTTTTAGCAAAAACATTTTACGATTTTTCAGGAAACCCCGATTTTAAAGGCCCATGGGGAATACCAGATGTTGAAGGTGGTTTAATGGATGTTGAGACAAGTTCACATGCTTTTATAACATTTAAAACAGGACAGGTTCTTTTTGCAAGAAATAGTTGGGCAGAAATGAATAAAAGAGAAGAAGTATCTGTAACTTTCCAAGGAACAAAAGCAGGAGGAATGATTAGACGTTTATTTGGAAGGGATGGAATTGATGATACAGCCATAGATACTTGTGAACTTTATACAATGGAAAATGGAAAACCAGTGAATAGAAAAATAATTGTTGAACCAGATCCCAAGATGGGTAGAGAAAGGGCTGTTATAAATTTTGTAAAAACAATAAAAGGGGAAGAAGAACCATTTTCAAAACCTGAAGAAGCAATAATTTTGATGAAAATAATTGATGCAATTTACAAATCTTCTGAAGAAAATAGACCAGTTAAAATAGAATAAAAAAACTAAACCAAAAATTAAAAATTATCGTCTAATTACAAATTATGCGAATGAAAATTTACTATTTTTTTCTTATTTTAATAATTTTTGCATCTTGTTCTCCCAGGTTTTATGAAAGTTCTGTTGATAGGGAAGTTTATGAAATTATTGATAAAAAATTGGAAAAAGTGAAAAAAGAAAAAATGCCTATAAAATTAAATGAAGATGTAAAGTCGGAAACGGTCATTTTAAATTTAAAAAATGCTTTAATATTTGCTTCAAATAAAAACAAAGATTATCAGACAGCAAAAGAAAATGTTTATCTAAAAGTTTTGGATTTAATATACCAAAGATATTTATTAAGTGGAAGAACTACCATTATAGGTGACGTAAAATGGAACAAAGATGTTGATGAAAAAATAACATCTAAGTTAAATTTAAATCTTATTCAAGCGTTATCAACTTCAGGTCAAATAACAATAGATATTGGAGAAATGCTTTTAAAATATTTAACTGGAGATAAAAAGAAGGCATTTCAATCAATTTTTTCATTAAATTTATTTCAACCCCTTTTTAGAGGCGCAGGGAAAAAAATTGCCATTGAAAATTTAATTCAAAGTGAAAGGGAAGTTGTTTATCAGATAAGAGATTTTTTAAGATATCAGAAAAATTTTTCTATAGAGATTACAAGAGATTATTTAAATCTTATTCTTTATAAAAAAAGGATGGAAAATTACTATACAAACTACATCAACTTAAAAACTACAAGAGAAAGAGTTGAAATGCTTTCAGAAGCAGGAAGAATAGCACCATTTCAAGTTGACCAAGCAAGACAGAATGAATATTCAGCATATCAAAGATGGATTGATGCTCAAAACCTTTATTTTACTTCCCTTAATTCATTCAAAATTAAACTTGGTTTTTCCCCATCAATTAATTTATTACTTGAAGATAGAGAAATTGAAATTTTATTTGAAAAACCAATTCCAGATGTTAAATTTAACATTTCTGATTATTTAAATTATGCACTTGAAAATCGACTTGATTTAATTACTGAATATGAAAAAGTAGAAGATGCCCAAAGAAAAGTTGAAATTGCCTTAAATAATATAAAAAATGAAATTAATCTAATAGGTCAAGTAGAAAAAATAAGTGAGGAGAAAGAAAAGCCAATTTTTGATTTTAGCAATCCTGAAGTTAGTGCAGGTATTGAATTTAAATTTCCTTTAAGTAAAATCCCACAGAGGAATGAATATAAAAAGGCATTGATTAATTATGAAAGAGCAAAAAGAAATTTTGAGAGAAAGATTGATACTGTTAAAAAAGAAATAATTGATAGTTATAGAAACTTGATATCTGCATATCAAAGTTATAATATTCAACTTACTAGTTTAAAACTTGCAGAAAGAAGAGTTGAAAGTACTGATTTATTATTGCAAGCAGGTAGAGCAAGTATGAGAGATCTTTTGGAATCCGAAGAAGCATATTTAATTGCAAAAAATAATGTAGCCAATTCAATAGTAAATTTCATTCTGGAATATTTAAATTTTCTTTATTTAACCGAAAAACTTGAACTTGATGAGAAAGGTGTATGGAAAGGAGATATAAATGAGATACTTGAAAATATTTAAAAATAAAATTTTTGGAGTAGGTTTTTTAATTTTAGTTTTAATTCTTACCGGTTCTTTTATAAATTCAAAAAATAAAAAAATAAAGGATATAATAACTTATACTGTTAAAAAAATTAACCTCCCGATAACTGTTCACGAATCAGGAAATCTTGTTGCATTGAAAACCACAAAAATAATAAATCAGGTTCCAGGAAGAAGATCAATTCTTGAAGTTGTAGAAGAAGGGATTGAAATAACTGAAGAAGACGTTAAAAAAGGGAAAGTTTTAATGGTTCTTGATTCTGAAGATCTTGAGACCCAAAGAGATCAAATGTTAATTACACTTGAAAATAGTTATGCAAGTTATTTAAATGCCCAGGAAAATCTTGAAATTGTTAAAAAAGAAAATGACAGTCAGATAAAGTCTGCAGAACTTAAAGTGACATTTGCTAAAATGGATCTTGAAAAATATCTTGGTGCTAAACTTGCAGATGAAGTAGTAGAAAAAAGGAATAAAGGAGAAAATATAGATTTTAAACAACTTATAAATAGTGAAAAACTTGGAGGAGAGGCATTAAATAAAAAAAGACAACTTGAAAATAATATAGATATTGCTAAAGAAGAAGTTATAAGAGCACAAAATCAACTTGATTGGAGTAAGAAACTTGCTGAAAAGGGTTATATTACCAAAAACGAACTTGAAGCAGATCAGTTATCTTTGAAGCAAAAAGAAGTAAATTTTGAGCAGGCAAATTTATCTTTTCAATTATTTGTTAATTATGAATTTCCTAAAAATGTAGAACAACTGCTGTCAAATTATATAGAAGCAATTGCTGAACTTGAAAGAACAAAAGCAAAATGTAAATCAAGATTAATTCAAGCAGAATCAGATTTAAAAAGTAAAAAAGCAACTTATAAATTGAATGAAAGAAAACTTGAAGAACTTGAAAAGAATATTGAAAACTGCAAAATTGTAGCAACTGCTCCTGGCATTGTTACATATCCAACTACAACAGGTGGTTTTAGAGCGATAGTTTCTGGAACTCAAATTCAACCAGGAGCAACTGTTTATCAATTTCAAGAATTATTGCATTTACCAGATTTTAATTCAATGGGCGTAGAAGTAAAAGTTCATGAGGCAAGTATTCAAAAACTATCTATAGGACAGACTGCAAATGTCAAAGTTTCTTCAATACCTGGAAAAGTATTTAAGGGTAAAGTTATTCAAATTTCAAATATGCCTGATCAATCATTGAAAATGTTAAATCCAGATATTAATGTTTATTTGGTAAAAATAGAGTTAATTGATAAAGATAAAGCAATGAAACCTGGAATGAGTGCAGATGTTGAAATTTTAGTAAAAGAATTAAAAGATGTTGTAGCAGTTCCTGTTGTTGCAGTTAATTTTGAAAAAGGAGAACCATATTGTGAAGTTATTAAAGGGAGAAATATAGTCAGGAAAAAAGTAAAACTTGGTGAAAGTAGTGAAACAATGATTGAAATAAAAGAAGGATTAAAAGAGGGAGATATTGTAATTTTGAGTTATAAGGGCCCTACAAAAGGAACTGTTAGAAAGGAGGAGATGGTAGAAAGAGGGAAAATAAGAAGAGAGGCTAAAGAAAAATGAAAATGGGAAACGATATTTTAATAGAAATGAAAAGCGTTAAGAAAATTTATGATCTTGGAAACGTTAAGGTTTTTGCTTTAAAAAATGTAAATCTTAAAGTAAAAAAAGGAGAACACATTTCAATTATGGGTCCAAGTGGTAGTGGGAAGACAACTCTTTTAAATATAATAGGATGTCTTGATAAACCAACAGAAGGGGAATACTATCTTGATGGTATTGATGTTAAAAATCTTAATGATGATGAACTTTCAGAAATAAGAAATAAAAAAATTGGATTTGTTTTTCAAAATTATAATTTAATTCCACAATTAAATGTAATTGAAAATATTTCATTGCCTTTAATTTATAGAGGATTAGATGAAGAGGAAATAATAGAAAAAGCAAAATATTATGCCAATCTTGTTGGTTTAGGAGATAGAATGTATCATAGGCCTACTGAACTTTCTGGTGGACAACAACAAAGAGTTGCAATAGCAAGAGCATTAGTAAATGAACCACTAATAATACTTGGAGATGAGCCAACAGGTAATCTTGATACAAAAACCGGAAAAGAAATAATGGAGATATTTAAAAAATTGAATGAAATGGGCAGAACTGTGATTATTATAACTCATGATTCAAAAGTTGCTGAATATGGGCAAAGAATTGTAAAGATACTTGATGGAGAAATAATAGATGAAAAGTAAAATTTATTATTTTTTGAGAATTATTAAAATTGGCATAAAAAACATCTTTCTTCATAAATTAAGGTCATTTTTAACAATTCTTGGTATCGTTTTTGGGGTTGCTTCTGTTATTTCCATGCTTGCCATTGGTGAAGGTGCTAGTTATGAAGCAAGAGAGAAGATTAAAGAACTTGGTAGTCAAAACATTATAATAAGAAGTGTAAAATTACAAGAGGCAAGAATAACTCAGGAAACACGGGCATTTGTTGGTGTTTATGGCCTTGTAGAAAAAGATTATGAAATGATAAGAACAATTCCAACTGTTGAATTTATAGTTCCAACTTGGGAAATGAAAGAAGAAATAAGATATGGAGATAAAATTGTTCAGGGAAGAATTGTTTGTACATATCCAGAATATAAGGATGTTATGAATTTAGGAATTGAAACAGGTAGATTTTTTACAAAAATTGATATGGAATTGTTTAAACCATTTGCAGTGATTGGATATTCTATAAAGAAAAGTTTATTCCCAGTAGAAGATCCTATTGGGAAAACAATTACTGTAAGAAGTTATAATTTTAAAGTGATTGGAGTAACAAAAGAAAAAGGATTGATGACAGAAACGACAGGATTTACTGCAGAAGACGTAAATTTTGACATTTATATTCCTTTTACAACAGGAAGATCATATTTTGGAGAATTTGAAATAACTTCAAAGCAAGGTCCAATTATAAGATGGGAAAGAAACTGGGTTAAATATCATAGATTTATAGTTAGAGTCAAAGATATGGATAAAATTCTGACAACCTCTGCAATAATAGAAGATATTCTCAAAACAAATCATAAGAAAGATGATTATGAAATTCTTGTTCCATTACAATTATTAATGCAAGCAGAACATACAAAAAAAATTTTTAATATTGTTTTAGGTTCAATAGCAGCCATTTCATTGATTGTCGGAGGAATTGGAATTATGAATATTATGCTTGCAACTGTTACAGAAAGAACAAGAGAAATAGGAATAAGAAGAGCAGTAGGGGCCAAGAGAAAAGATATAATAAATCAGTTTTTAATTGAAACAGTGATTCTTTCTTCAACCGGTGGTTTAATTGGCATATTTCTTGGAGTTTTAATTCCTAAACTTGTAACTAAATTTGCTGGAATGACAACAATTATTACCTGGTGGTCAATTGCCCTTTCTTTTACAATTTCTGTTGGAGTTGGTATAACTTTTGGAATTTATCCAGCAAGAAAAGCAGCATATCTTGATCCAATTCAAGCACTCCGATATGAATAAATTGTACTTTATAAATCAGGTTTAAATTCCCCAAATTGAGTTATAAATAGGTGGTAATAAAAACCTTTCTTTTCCATAAGTTCTTTATGAGTCCCTATTTCAATTATTTCACCATTATTTATAACGATTATCAAATCTGCATTTTTTATTGTGTTTAAACGATGTGCTATTACAAAACAAGTCCTTCCTTTCATCAATTCAAGTAAGCCCTTTTGAACATCTACTTCTGTCTTTGTATCAATATTGCTTGTTGCTTCATCAAGTATTAAAATTTTAGGATTTGAAAGTATTGCTCTCGCAATTGCTATAAGTTGTTTTTGCCCTTGACTTAAACTTTGCATTTCGTCGGATAAAAATGTATCATATTTCTGAGGAAGATTTTTAATAAATTTATCAGCATTTATTTTTTTACAAATCATCTCAATTTCCTCATCGGTTGCTTCAAGTTTACCATATTTTATATTTTCTTTAATTGTTCCTGTAAAAAGATATGTATCTTGAAGAACAATTCCAATTTTACTTCTTAAACTTTCCTTTTTTATTTCTTTTATGTTAATTCCATCAATCAAAATTTCTCCTTTTTCTATTTCATATAATCTTGCAAGTAAATTTATAAGAGTTGTTTTTCCAGCCCCTGTTGGTCCTACAATTGCAATTATTTTCCCGAAGGGTGTTTTGAAATTTATATTTTTAAGAATATACTTATCATTTTCGTAAGCAAAAAATACATCTTTAAATTCAATTTCTTTTTTTAAATCCTCAAGATTTTTTGACATTTCAGAGTCTTCTTTTTCCTTCTCTTCTTCCATAATCTCAAATATTCTTTCTGCACTACTTATTGCCCCTTGAATTGTATTGAACTGATGAGCAAGTTCATTTAATGGACGTGTAAATTGTTTTACGTAATTTATAAAACTTACTATTGTTCCAATTGTAATTACTTCTTTTGCTACATATATTCCACCTATCCCACCAATTATTGCAAAACTTAAATTGTTTAAAAAATTCATTAAGGGTGGCATTATCCCTGAAAATTTCTGAGCCATAAAACCATATTCTTTAAGTTCGTAATTTTCTTTTTCAAATCTTTCCATCTCAAATTCTTCTTTTCCATATAATTTTATTATTTTCAAATTTGTAATATCTTCCTCGGCAATGCCATTTATCTCTCCAAGTTTTGTCTGTTGTAGATAAAAATACTTTCTTGTTTTTGAAGAAATTATTTTAGTTATAATTGCCATAAGAGGGATTAGTACCATACTATAAAAAGTCAAAATAGGGCTCAATAAAATCATCATAACTATAGTCCCTACAAGCATAAATATTCCTGAAAAAAAATGGATTGTGCTTGTTGCAAGTGTTGTATTTATTATATCTATGTCATTGGTAATTCTACTCATTATATCTCCGATTTGTCTCCTATCAATTACTCTTAAAGAAAGTTTATGAATACATTCAAAGGCATTTTTTCTAATGTCAAAACCAATTTTTTGCGAGACAGTTGTTACTGTTATTCCCTGAATGTAAAAAAGGAAAGAATTAAAAAGATAAATTATAAGCATGAAAAATAAAAAATGTTTAAAATTGATTAAATTTTTTGATATTATAAAGTCGTCAATTACTTTTCCTATTAAGTATGGACTTATTAAAGATAAAATAGAACTTCCAATTACACAGATAAATGTCAAAAGAAAAAACAATTTATATTTAAGAAGATATTTTGTTAATTTTTTTAAGGTTTTTATCGTCTCTTTTGGTCTTTCAGAAAGTAAATGGAAATGTCTACTTCCAGGAACTGGACCGAAAAATGGCCCCTTTATTGATTTAATTTTTTGTTGTTCCCAAAATTTTTCTCTATCAGACATCTATTTTTTCTCCCTTTTGTATTTCGTATATTTCTCTATAAACTTCACAATTTTCTAAAAGTTGAAAATGAGTTCCAATACCTGCAATTTCTCCATTTTCAAGGACTAAAATTTTGTCAGCGTTTATAATTGTGAATATTCTTGAAGTTACAACTACTTTTGTTATATCTTTCAATTTCTTCCGTAATTCTTCAAATATCTTTTTTTCTGTAATAAAATCAATAGAACTTGTGCAATCATCAAGAATGAGAATTTCAGGTTTTTTAACTATTGCTCTTGCTATTGTTAGACGTTGTTTTTGGCCACCAGAAAGATTTATACCTTTTTGCCCTATATAAGTATCAAGACCATCAGGTAAGGTTTTAATAAAATCATAAATTTGTGAAATTTTAAGTGCAAAAATTATTTCCTCATCTGTTGCCTCTTGATTTGCCCATTTCATAATTTCTCTTATTGTCCCTGAAAAAATCAAACTTTCTTGTGTAATAAAACCTATATTTTTTTTGATTATTTCAGGGTCAACATCTTTTATATTTTTGCCACTTATATAAATTTCTCCTAAAGTTGGTTGATAAAGTCCTACAATGAGATTTAATAAGGTTGTTTTTCCAGATCCAGTAGACCCAATAATTCCTACTGTTTCTCCTTTTTCTATCTTAAATGAAATATTCTTTAAAAGAGAATTTTCTAATTTGCCATCATAACTAAAAAAAACATTCTTAAATTCTATTTCCCCTTTAAATAAAAAAGATGAGTATTTCTCTTTTTTTTCTTTTTTTTGTTCAGGGATTCCAAAAATTTCATTTATTCTTTCAATTGAAGGAATTGCCCGTGAAATAAAGATAAATAAATTACTTATCATTGTTAAAGATATAAGAATAATCATAAGATAATTGACAAAAGCAATAACTTCTCCAATTTTAATTTGATTATTTATGTACATTTTAGCGCCAAACCATAGAACTGTTATTAAACTTAAATTTATAATTGCCATAATAATCGGCCCCATTTTAACTATAAAATTTAAAGCATTCAGGGAGGCAAACATTAATTCATTGCTAGCATTTTCAAATCTTTCTTTTTCATAAGATGTTCTGTTAAAAATTCTTATTACCCTTATTCCAGCAAGATTTTCTCTTATTAAAAGATTTAGTCTGTCCAATTTTTTTTGCATAATTGAAAATAAACTAAATCCTTTTTTAGAAAAATACCAGAAAGTAAAAACTAAAGCAGGCACTATTATAAAAATTATTAAAGAAAGTTTCAAATTGATAGAAAATGCCATAATAATTCCACCTAAACATAAAAAGGGAGCCCTAACAAACATTCTTAATGAAATAAGAGCAAGTTGTTGAACTTGAGATATATCATTTGTTAATCTTGTTATAAGTGATGCTGGTGAAAATTTATTTATATTTTCAAACTCAGAAATAAGAATTTTTCTGAAAAGTTTTTTTCTCAAATCATATCCTAAATTTTGACTTGCCAAACTTGAAAATATTGTGCATCCAATTCCTCCTATAAGTCCGATTATTGCGACTAAAAGCATAACTAAGCCTGTATTTAATATTATTTGTGAATTTCTTTTAATAATGCCTTCATCAACAATTTTAGATAAAAGTTTAGGTTGTAAAAGATCCATTATGACTTCAAGAATCATAAATAAAGGCGCAAGAATAACTGCTTTTTTATAATTCTTCAAATAAGCGAAAAAGATTTTTAAATTTGATTTTTTGCTGTTTCTTTTTTCCATTTTTAGGAATTTATTATATGTTCTCATACAAAATTGTGCAAATATATTTGCTTTCAGAAAAAATATAAGATAAAATTTTCAAAAAAAAGGAGGAAAAATTATGGAACTTGGAATAATAACATTGATTATTTTGGGTTTTATTATTCTTGCAAATTCAATAAAAATTATAAATGAGTATGAAAGAGGGGTTGTTTTTCGTCTCGGAAGATTAGTTGGAGCAAGAGGACCTGGATTAATTTTTTTAATTCCATTTATAGAAAAAATGGTAAAGGTTAGTTTAAGAACAGTAACTTTTGATGTTACTCCACAGGAAGTTATGACAAAAGATAATGTTCCTATAAAAATAAATGCTGTTGTCTGGTTTAGAGTTCTTGATCCAGTGAAAGCAGTTGTAGAAGTTGAAAATTATCAACTTTCAACAATGCAAATTGCTCAAACAACTTTAAGAGGAGTTGCAGGTCAACTTGAACTTGATGAAATACTTGCTGAAAGAGAAAAAATTAACCATAGACTACAACAGATTATAGATGAACAGACAGATCCCTGGGGAATAAAAGTAAGTATAGTTGAAATTAAAGAAGTGGAATTACCAGATACTATGAAAAGAGCGATGGCAAGACAAGCAGAAGTGGAAAGAGATAGAAGAGCAAAAATAATAAATGCAGAAGGTGAATATCAGGCAGCGCAGAAATTGAGAGAAGCAGCAGAGATATTATCAGAGGTGCCTCTTGCTATTCAGTTAAGATATCTTCAGACCGCAACAGAAATAGCAGCAGAAAAAAATTCAACCCTTGTTTTTCCTATTCCAATTGAGTTATTTACTTCTTTTGTTAAAAAACAGGAAGAAAAATAAAAAACTTTTATGTTTGAGTTTAAAAAAATAGGATTGATAGGTTTAGGACTAATTGGTGGTTCCTTAGGACTTGAAGTAAAAAAGAAAAAAATTGCAGAAATAATTTTTGGTTTCAGTAGAAGTTTAGAAACAATGGAAAAAGCGATAAAGAGAGGAATTGTAGATAAATATTTTGAAAAACCTGAAAATTTAATTAAAGAAGTGGATTTTCTTATACTTGCTACACCTATAAGTGCCTTAGAAGAGTATTTTAAAATTATAAAAAAAATTAGACCTGAAATTCTATTTACTGATGTTTCAAGTGTTAAAAAAAGTGTTTGTTTGAAAGTGAATAGAATAATAGGTAAAAATGCAAATTTTATAGGTTCACATCCTATATCTGGTTCTGAAAAAAGTGGGGTTGATTTTGCCAGAGAAGGATTATTTGAAGATAAAATAGTTGTTTTGACACCAACAGAAAATACAAAAGAAGAAGTCACAGAAAAAGTAAGATATTTCTGGGAGAGGTTAGGAAGTAAAATCATTTTTATGAGTCCTGAAAAACATGATAAGGTTTTTGGTTTTACAAGTCATCTTCCTCATTTTTTGGTTTATACTTTACTTTATCTGGGTAGCAAAAATAAAGAAAATATAAAAAACTGTTTTGGTTCTGGTTTTCTTGATACTACAAGAATTGGTAAAAGTTCACCTGAAATGTGGACTGAGATATTTATGGAAAACAAAAAAAATATTCTTTTTTGGACAGAAAAATTTGAAAATGAGTTAAAAATTCTCAAGAAATTTTTAAGGAATGGAAAAGATGAGAATATAAGAGAAATTTTAACAAAAAGTAAAAATTACAGAGAGGAATTAGAATGAAGGCAGATAGTAATTTATTTGAAAAATTGAGAAGAGTCGTAATTAAAATAGGAACAAATGTTTTAACAACAGAAAATAATCGACTTGATACTTCTATAATTGAACATATAGTTGAACAAATAAGTTATCTTGTAGAAAAAAAGAAAAAAGAAGTAATAATAGTGACATCGGGAGCCATAGCAGCGGGTATGCAAATTTTGGGTTGGGAAAAAAGACCAAAGAAACTTAATTTACTTCAAGCAGCAGCAAGTGTGGGGCAGAGTAGATTAATGCGAACTTACGAAAGATTATTTAGAGAGGAAGGATTGAATGTTGGACAGATCCTTTTGACGAGAGATGTATTTGTAAATATAGAAAGAAAAAAATATGCAAGAGATACTTTACTTACACTTCTTAAATATAAAGTTATACCAATTATAAATGAAAATGACAGTGTTGCAGTTGAAGAAATAAAATTTGGAGATAATGATATTCTTTCAAGTTATGTAGTTGATCTTGTAGATGCTGATATTCTTGTTATTTTATGTGATGTGGATGGTTTATATACAGAAGACCCAAAAAAAAATAAAGGTGTGTTAATAAGAGAAGTTAAAGACTTCAATGAAATAGAAAAAATAGTTAAAATTGGTTCCCCTTCTGAAAAAGGAGTTGGTGGAATAAAAAGTAAGATTCAAGCAGCAAAATTTGTAATTTCAAAAGGCAAATTATGTGTTATTATTAATGGAAAGAAAAATTGGGTATTAAAAAATCTTTTTGAGGGAAAATTTGAAGGAACCATTTTTTATCCTTCTGAAAAGGAGAAAGGAAAATGAATTGGAAAGACAAAATTTTAGAAGATATAAAAAGGACAAAAGAAGCATCTTATATTGTTTCTAAACTTCCAGTGGAAAAAAAGAATACCTTTCTTGAAACACTTGTGCAAAAAATAATTGAGAATAAAGAAAAAATAATAAAAACAAATGAAAAGGATGTTAATGAATGTATAAAAAAGAATTATTCTTCTGCTTTTATTGACAGATTAAAATTGGATGAAAAAAGAGTTAATAAAATGGTAAAGGCAATTGAAGACGTTATTAAACTTCCAGATCCAGTTGGTTCTAAAATATGGGAAACAGTTAGACCTAATGGATTAAAGATAGAAAAGATTAGGGTTCCTATCGGAGTTATTGGGATTATTTATGAATCAAGACCAGATGTGACGATTGAAGCAAGTATTTTATGTATTAAATCAGGAAATGCAGTTATTTTAAGAGGAGGCAAAGAAGCAAAAAGAACAAATTTAAAACTTATTGAAATAATGAAAGAAAGTTTGAGAGAAAATCAAATACCAGAAGATACTGTCAATTTAATTACTTTAGGTGGGAGAAAAGCAGTTAAATATATTTTGAAATTGTACCAATATATAGACCTTATAATTCCAAGAGGTGGAGAATCTTTGATAAAAACGGTTGTTGAAAATAGTTATATTCCAGTTATAAAACATTATGCAGGCGTCTGTCATACTTATGTTGATAAAGATGCAAACATAGAGATGGCTTTGAAAGTAGTTTTAAATGCAAAAGTTCAAAGACCTGCAACTTGCAATGCGACAGAGACACTTCTTGTTCATAAAAACATAGCAGAAATATTTTTGCCCAAAATGGCACAACTTTTTGAAAAATATAATGTTGAAATGAGAGGATGCACTGAAACAAGAAAAATTTTACCTTATATTAAAGAAGCAACTGAAGAAGACTGGTATACTGAATATCTTGATCTTATTATTTCAATAAAAATTGTAAATAGTTTAGAAGAGGCAATTGAGCATATAAATAAATATGGGACTCACCATTCTGATGCAATAATAACTGAAAATAAAGAAGCAGCAGAAAAATTCCTAAAAGAAGTAGATTCCGCAGCAGTTTATCATAATGCATCTACAAGATTTACTGATGGTGGAGAATTTGGACTTGGTGCAGAAATTGGAATAAGTACTGATAAAATTCATGCAAGAGGTCCAATGGGTCTGGAAGAATTAACAAGTTATAAATATGTAATATATGGAAATGGACAGATTAGAGAATAAAAAAATTGGAATTTTAGGTGGAACATTTGATCCAATTCACTATGGACATTTATTAATTGCTGAAAAGGCAAGAGAGGAGTATTCTTTAGATTTTGTTATTTTCCTTCCAACAGGAATTCCACCACATAAAAAAAAAGTATATGCTTCTCCAGTTGATAGAAAAAATATGGTTGAGATTGCCATAAGAAATAATAGATTTTTTAAAGTTTCAGATATAGAAGTAAGGAGTAAAAAAATTTGTTATACTTATGAAACGATACAAAAAATTAAAAAAGATTATCCAGAAGCAGAAATATTTTTAATTATTGGAGAAGATTCTCTTTACGATATTCCAAATTGGTATAAGGCCGAAGAACTTGTAAAAGAAGTGAAGTTTTTAGTTGCTCCTAGAAGTGAAAGAAAACAGTTTATTATTGATTTTCCAGTTAACTACAAAATTATTCATTCCCCATTTCTTGATATTTCTTCTACATATATAAGAAGTTGCATCTTTGAAAATAAATCAGTAAAATATTTACTTCCGGATGAGGTTATTGAATATATAAAAAGGAAAGAGATATATGATAGAAAACAATATTAAAGATGTGGAGAATCTTTTGAATGAGGCAAGGGTTGAAATAGAAAAAATTAAAAACTTAAAAGATCTTGAAGAATGGAGAATAAAATTTCTTGGACGGAAATCACTCCTGAATGAATTATTTTCAAAAATTCCAAACTTTGAAATTTCAGATAGGAAAATTTTAGGAACTAAACTTAATATTGCCAAAAAAATTTTGAATGAACTGTATGAAAAGACAAAAGAAAAGATAGAAAAAATAGAAAAAAAATATAATCTCTCTTTTCCAGGGAAAATAGTTAAAATTGGAAACCTGCATCCAATTACAAAAGTCATAGATGAAATTGTTCAGATTTTCTATAAATTGGGTTTTGGTGTGGTAGAAGGACCTGAAATTGAAACTGACTATTATAATTTTACTGCTTTGAATACACCGGAAGAACATCCAGCAAGGGACATATGGGATACTTTTTACCTTAAAAAGGAAGAGGGAATTCTTTTGAGGACACATACAAGTCCTGTTCAAATAAGAGTTATGGAAAAATATAGTCCTCCTTTAAAAATAATTTCTCCTGGTAAATGCTTCCGAAGAGATGCTTTTGACTCTTCTCATAGCCCTGTTTTTCATCAAGTAGAAGGCCTTATGGTTGATAGAAATATAAAATTCACTCATTTAAAAGGAGTTTTATCTTACTTTATAAAAGAATTTTTTAAGAAGGAAGTAAAAATCCTTTTTTTGCCTTCATATTTTCCGTTTACTGAACCAAGTGCTGAAATGAGTATTTCCTGTGTAATTTGTGATGGTAAGGGTTGTTCAACATGTGGATATACAGGATTTCTTGAAATTCTTGGTTGTGGTATGGTTCATCCCAATGTTTTTAGAATTGTTGGTTACGATCCAGATGTATTTACAGGATTTGCTTTCGGAATGGGAGTTGAACGGCTTGCAATGCTTAAATATGGAATTGATGATATAAGATATTTTTATTTAAATGATATGAAATTTCTTGAACAATTTTAAAAATGAGATACTCATTTAAAGTTTTGAAAGATTACATTGATGGAAATTTGAACTTTGAAGAAATTGTAAAATATACAGGTTTTCTTGGTTTAAATCCTAAAATTATAGAAGAAAAAGAAGATGATGTCATTTTTGAAATAGAAAGTCCTGCTAATAGGCCAGATTTATTAAGTTTTATAGGATTTTTAAGAGAAATTTTACCTTTTGGAGAATTTAATTTAAAGAAGTTTGAAGAAAAAATAAAAGATGAAATAGATGACTCTATGCCTGTTGTTATAGAAGATGAGAAAGATTGTTTTTATTACTCATGCAGAATAGTAAAAGGTATAAATAATTTAATATCACCACAGGAAATTAAGGAAAAGATAGAAAAGATAGGTTTTAGAAGTTCTTTCCTTGTTGTTGACCTTTCAAATTTTGTAATGTATGAAATTGGACAACCTTTACATATTTTTGATCTTGATAAGATTAAAGGAAAAATAATAGTAAGAAGAGGAAAAAAAGGAGAAAGGTTGATTACAATAGATGGGAAAGAAAGAGATTTGGAAGATGTTTTAATTATTGCTGATGAAGAAAAACCAATTGCAATAGCAGGAATAATGGGTGGAATGAATACAGAAGTGAACTTTAATACGAAAAATATTTTAATTGAAAGTGCTTACTTCAACCCTGTTGTTGTAAGAAAAGGAAGTAAAAAACTCGGTCTTGTAACAGAAGCATCTTTAAGATTTGAGAAAGGATTAAGTGTTACTTTTGCACAAGAGGGAATGGAGAGAATTTCATTTTTAATAAAAAAATTTTGTGGTGGTAAAATTGGGAAAATCAGTTTTGCAGGTAAAAAAGAGGAAGAAAAGAGAATAGTACTTTTGGATAAAGAAAAAATTGAAAAAATTCTTGGAATAACAGTTGAAGATGAGTTCTTAGAAAAGTTATTTAAAAAATTAGGTTTTTTAATTGAGAAAAAAAATGGAACAAAAATGTTTCTTGCAATTCCCAATTATAGGAAAGATATAAAAGAGGATATTGATGTAATTGAAGAAATAGCAAAATATAAAAAATACTTTGAAATTCCATCTGAAATTCCTTCTGTTTGTATTTACCCATCTTTTACTTCTCAAATATATGAAAATGTAAAGAAAATGAAGAATATCCTTGAAAAACTGGGATTTTATGAAGTTATAACTTTAAGTTTTATTTCAGATAAAGTTGTAGAGAAGTTTAATCTTAAAGCAATAAAAATTGAAAATCCACTTACTCAGACTTTTTCTTATTTAAGAACATCACTTATTTTTAACATTTTAGAAGTTGTAAGATACAACATCTACCATCAAAATGAAAAGTTGGAAATATTTGAGTATGGAAAAATATTTGAACTAAAAGATAAAGAATTCTTAGAAAAAGATGCACTTTTAATTCTTTCTGTTAATTCCGATGATTTTTTTAATTTTAAAGGTAAGATTGAAAAATTTTTTAAACAATGCGGTTTAGAAAATATTGAATATAAACAAGAAGAAAATAAATTTGCCAAAGAAGGAACAAATTATGGAATTTATTATTCAAATGTTAAAATAGGGAATATATTGTGGATTTCAGATGAATTAAAAGAGTTTTATGATATAAAGAATGATATTTATGTTTGTGAAATTTCAATGGAAAAATTTGTGAAATATATTAATTTTGAGAAAAAATTTAGACAATTACCTAAATTTCCAGCATCCCAAAGAGATTTTTCCTTTTTATTCCCTGAAGATATAAATTGGAGGGAAGTTGAAAAAGAGATAAATTCTCTTAATTTGCCTATTGAAAAAATAGAAGTTTTTGATATATATAAAGGAGAAAGGATTCCTGAAGGTAAAATAAGTGTAAGTTTTTCAATAATTTTTCGGTCTTTTCAAAAAACACTTGAGAATGAAGAAATTGACAATTTTTCAAAATTGATAATTAATAGAATTGAGAATAAATTTAGTGGAAAACTAAGGGGTCAATAATGTTTAAAGTGAATATTTTAGGCAAGACATATACAATTCAAACTTCTTTATCTTCTTTAGAAATAGATGAAATTGTAAAGGAAATTAATGAGAAATACAAATTTTTAGAAAAAGAATATAAAGCCTTTGATAAGGTTGATCTTTTGGTTTTTTACATTATTGATTTGTATGAAAGAATTTATAAACTAAAAAAAGAAATTGAAATGAAAGAAAAAAATAAAAGTAAAGTTGTGAGAAAAATTGAAGAGGTTGAAAGAGATATAGAGAGATTACTAAAAAACTTGACAGAATATGTTTAAAAATAGTAAAATATTTTAATGTTTTGCGGGGTAGAGCAGTGGTAGCTCGCCAGGCCCATAACCTGGAGGTCGGCCGTTCGAATCGGCCCCCCGCAATAAATATTTTAGGGAGGATTTGTGAGGTTTGGTGGGAGAAGGAATTTAATTGTTGATATAGGTTCTACTAAAATACGTTCAATTGACGTTGAATATTTTAGTGGCAAAATAAGACTAACATATTATAATGAACTTGATCTTTCTTCAATATCTGGAGAAGAGATAGAAGGATATCTAAAGACAGAGGGTAAAAGATTTATTAAATCTTTACCTGCAAAAAGTTTTTATGTTTCTATACCAAGTAGAGGGGTTTTGGTAAGGGCAATTTCTGTTCCAAAGGTTCCAATAAAAAAACTTAGAGATATACTTAAATATGAAGTTCAACAGCAAATACCGTTTCCTCTGGAAGTTGTTAATTGGAAATTTCAAATTTTTGAAGAAACAGAACAAAATTACAATATTCTACTTGGTGCAATAAAGAAAGAAATTCTGAGTGAATATATTGGGAAAATTTTTTCACTTGGAATAGATCCTGTTTTTGTAGATGTTGATAGTTTGGCACTTATAAATATTTTTAATCTTTTAAAAAATCCAGGAAGAGAAAAATGTTTAGGCCTTCTTGAAATAGGAGCAAATTCTTCAAATTTAATTATAACTTTTAAGGAAAAATTTCTTGTAAGATCTTTAACAGTTTCAGGAAATGCAATTACTTCTTCTATTGCAGAAACAGAAAATGTATCTTTTGCAGAAGCAGAGCAAATGAAAAAAGAAAAAGGTGTATCAATTAAATCAGTCGTTTCTGCCTTGGAAAGTTTACATACAGAATTACAGAATTCAATTGATTACTGGAGATTTACTCTTAAAGGCCCTGAACCTGAAGGTTTATATATCTGTGGAGGTAGTTCTTTACTTAAAGGATTTAAAGAATTTCTTGAAGAGAGAGCAAGATTTCCAGTTTATTACTTTGATCCTTTTGAGGATATAGAAATTGAAGATGAATATTCTTATTTGAAAGAAAAAGGTGTTGAACTTGCTACTATTCTTGGAATTGGATTGAGAAAGATAATACCGGTTTTTGTAAATATTAATTTTCTTCCTGAAGAAATAGAAAGATTGAGGGAATTTAGGGCAAATAGACCCTATGTATACCTTTCTGTTATTATGGCTGGAATTATTTCTTTGACACCTATGCTTTTTTATAATCAAGATAAATTGATGCTTGATGGTATTATTCGCGAACTTGATATTTCATTAAGTCAATATGAAAAATATAAACCTGAGGTTGAAAAACTTGAGAAAGAAATAAATGAACTTAATGGGAAAGTAAAAATTGTTAAAGAATTACTTGATAAGAAAAATATATGGTTAAAAAGAATACTTGCTTTAGGTGAAATATTACCAAGTAGCAAAATTTATATAACTTCAATAGTACCTGGAGCAGTAACTCCTGAAAAAAAAGAGGGAATACCATCAGAGCAAGTTCCTAGTGGTGGACCACCTGCACCACCGGAAGCATCGCCTCCGCCATCTGGACCGCCACAGGAACCATCTGGAGGGCAACCTCCTTCACAACAACCAGTTGGAGAAGTAAAGATAGAAAGTGTGAATGTTTTTACATTAACAGGTGAAGTTATAATTGGAGATATAAAAACAGCATTTAACGATTTTAAAGATTTTATTGATAGAGTCAGTAAACTCAATTTTGTTCAAAATGTTGAAATAAAATCTTGTGAGGTCAATCAGGATAGAAGTAAAATTGATTTCAAAATTGTGTTAAATCTAAAATGAAGAAAATATTGAATTTTTTAAAAAAATACTCTTTAATTTTTTCTTTGATTATTGTAGCAGGAATTATTGGATTTGGAAGGTTTTTAAATAAAAAAATAAATGAAGAAATAAAGAAAAAAGAACAAGAAATTAGAACAAAATATGAAGAAGTAAAAAAGTATGAAACAGAAAAAGAAAAAGCGCCTTCTCCAGAATTGATTGGCAAATTGAACAAAAAGAAAGAATTTTTAGAAAATCAATTTGAAATTATGTTAAATAGTTTCTCTACTGTATATCCACAGCCACCTGAATTTACAAGATATCCATCTATAGAATTTAAAGAATACATTTATTTCTTTGAAGATAAATTTCAAAAAATGGCAAAAGCAAAAAATATTACTATCCCTTCCTTGCCGTTTCCTAAAACAGGTCTTATTGAAAATGTTAATTTGATACCATCTTTAACTCTTCGCTTTGAAGTGATTAAAGATGTTGTAAAACTTGCAATAGATTCAGGAATAACAAAGATTAATAATGTTATTTCAGGAGAGCCTGTTCCAGTTATGTTTTATGAGACAATACCTGTTAAATTGAGCATAACTGGAACAAGTAATGAAATAGTAAGATGTATAAAATATTTTGATAATCCTTCTTCATATTTTACAGTTGAGAATGTTTCAATTACAAATTATGGAGAAGGGATTTTTATTGCAGATATTGATTTGAATGCTATTATATTAAAAAAGAAAAAAGGATAAGTAGAAGATGAGTAGAGAAGAAAAAAGAAAAAGGTTAATTGAATTTATAAAAAGAAAAAAAGAAGAAAGATTAAAAGAAAAAAAAGAAACAAAAGGTATTTCTAAGCATAAACAATTTGTTGAAAAGGAACCAGAAAAGGTAAAACCAAAGGAAAGTGAAGATGTGTTCAAATTAGATAGTAAAAGAAGGAAAGAAAGAAGAGAGAAATTGCTTCAAATTAGGGCAGAAAAAAAGGAAAAAGATAAGGAAGAAAAATTATTGAAGATAGAAGAAAAAAGAAAAAAGGCAGAGGAGTTAAGGAAGGCAAAAGAAGAGGAGAAGCGGAGGTTATTAGAGGAAGCGGAGGCGAGGAAGAGGGAGCGAGAGGAAGCCAAAAAGAGAAAGGAGGAAGAGAGAAAGTTAAGGTTAGAGCAAGTTATACAAGAGAGAGCCAAGAAGAAAGAAAGTTTAATAAATCTTTTAAAAAGTAAAATTGAAGAGAAGGAAAAATTAAAAGAGAAGAAGTTATTAGAGAAAAAAGAGCAGGAGAGAATAAGAGAGGAAGAGAGGGAAAGGAAAAAAATTGAAGCAGAGGAGTTAAGGAAGGCAAAAGAAGAGGAGAAGCGGAGGTTATTAGAGGAAGCGGAGGCGAGGAAGAGGGAGCGAGAGGAAGCCAAAAAGAGGAAGGAGGAAGAGAGAAAGTTAAGGTTAGAGCAAGTTATACAAGAGAGAGCCAAGAAGAAAGAAGAACTTTTAAAATTCCTTACCACAAAAAAGAATTTACCAGATTTAGAAAAAAGAAAGCAATCCCTTTTAGCAGAAGTTTTCAATAGTAAAAAGTTAATAGAAAGAAGAAAGCAAGCAGAAGTAAAGCAAATTTTAACTAAAGTAAGGCAAGAAGAGGCACAGAAAGAAAAAGCACTTTTAGAAAGGCAGAAGATTATTCAAAAGAAAATTGAATCAAGTATTTCAAATTTAACAAAAATAGCGAGTGCAATTGAAAAAGAACCTGAAAGAGAATTATTAACATCAAGAAAAAACATTTCTAAATTTATAATTGAAGCAAAGAAAATACCAAAGAAAAAACCACCTAAAGTAGTTCCTGAAAAAGTCGTTCCTGTAAAGAAAGTTAAACCAGTTGTTTATAAAGAACCATTCCAATTAGGGGTATTTTTAAGAAGAAATGCTTTTAAATTTGTATTTTTAATCCTTTTACTTGGATGGATTTTAGAATTTTTAATGTATATGAGAAAACTGGTTTCTCCTGAAGAAAGATTGAAAATGATAGTTGGAGAGATAAAAGAACCAAGAGAAAAGCCTAAAGAAAAAATTACCGATGTTGAGGAAGAAGAAAAATTTGTTTATTATTCAAAAGAAAAAATTGATATTGAAGGAAAGAGAGACCCATTTTCAACAAGTAGATTAACGATGGAAATTATGGAAAAACCAGTTCCAACAAAAATAATATTTGTAAAAAAACCAGAAGTTATATCAATAATTAAATCTCCAAAGTTTGTTAGTATTTTAAAACCAGAGGAAAAAATTGAAAAACTTGAACTTTCAGAAAAAATATCATCTCTTGAAAAACCCAGAGTTCTTAAAACAGAAGAAATAAAAATAGAATCAAAGATTCCAGAACTTCCAAAAGTAAAAAAACCTGAAGTTACTCCTTTTATTATGCCTGAAAAAGAATGTCCACTTATATGTAGAGGAAGGATGATTTTAGAAGGCGTAGAATATTTCTTCATTGAGGGCGAAAAAAGGACATATAGAGCGACTATTGGTGATGTTGTTGAAGGATATAAGATTTTGAAAAAAGAGAAAAATAAGTTGTATCTATCAAAAGAAGGGATTATTTATGAAATTGATGCTCCATAGTTTTGTTGAAAAATTACAATTTGAAAGGTAAAATTATAAAAATTGAAAAAGGGGTTAAAAAATGATGAAAAAAATTATTTTAATTTTACTAACTCTTTCAATAATTTTATGTTATTCACAAAATAATTATGATCTTGATTCACTTTATAGAGAAGCAATTAGTCTATACTATCAGAAAAAATATGCTGAAGCATTAAGTTTATTCACACAAATAAAGGGCCGTGATCCATCTTTTAGAAAAAGCCAAGTTGAAAGATATATTAATCTTTCAAAAACAAAACTTGGAAAACTTGGAATGAAAGAAACTTACAAAATTAAGGAGGGAGATGTAAAAGAAATAATTATTAGCAAAGAGGATGAATTTGAAAAACTTGCTGAATATGCACAAAGGGCATTACTTGAAGCAAGTGACTATTTAAAAGAAATGTCCTTAAAATATGGTATTTCTGAATTTGATATGGTTGCACCAAAATCAACTTTTGAAATGGCACAAAAAGCATATGATAACAGACAATTTGCGGAATGTATTCGTTTAGCAAATAAAGCGAGATTTCAAATAGATCAAATTATTCAGGAAAAAATAGTAAAAGAAAAACCACCACTTGGAGAAATTGGAGAAAAGTTAGTTACTTTAAATTTAAATGATGCAGATTTACAGCAAACATTAAAACTTATTTATGATATGACAGGAGCCAATATAATATTAAGTAAAGATATTTCTGGAAGAGTTACTTTAAATGTTAAAGATATTCCACTTAAAAAAGTTCTTGAATTGATATGTGAAATGAATGGACTTAAATATATTTATGAAGAGGGTGTTATCAAAATAATGACAAAGGAAGAATATAAAGAAAGAGAAGAAGTAGTAAAACAGATGAATAAAAGAGTTTTCAAGATATTATTTGGTGATGCAAACAGTATAGTTAAAGCATTAAAAGAAAGTTTTAAAGATATAGATGTAATTGCTGAACCAAGAACAAATTCAATTATTGTAAATACAGATAATCCACTTCTTTTGTCTCAAATTCAAGAAGTTATTACTGCTCTTGATACTCCAATTTCACAGGTTCTAATTGAAGCAAAAATAGTTGAAGTTTCTACAACTACGGATAATATGTTTGCAATTGATTGGTTAATTACTTCAAGGTTAATAGAAGCAATAGGTGGAACTTTAACAGGCCCAAAGTTTGGTGTTAATCCAAGTTTTACACCTGGTAATTCAGCGACTCTACCACAAGGGGGTTTTTCTTTTGGGATAACAACAAAAGATGTAAATGTTTTACTTAATGCTCTTGCTTCTTTTGGAAAAGTTCGTCTTGTTCAGGCACCAAAAATTATGTGTTTAAATGGAACAAGTGCTTTTATAAGTGTTATTCAAAACTTTCCTTATATAGTTCCTGAATATGAAGCAACATACAATCCTCAAACAGGAGCCTTAACTGGAACAAGACAAACAGTAACAATTTATGAGGAAGTTGTAGGGACTGAATTTGAAATAACACCTATAATTCAAAGAAATAGAACAGTTTTTTTAACAACAAATATTTATGATGCAAGATTTATTGAATCAAAAACACTGACAGCAATAGCAGCAGGTTTAACATATCAAACAGAAATACCAATAATTTCTTCAAGAGAGACAACTCAAAATGTTCTTTTATATGATGGACAGACACTTATTGTTGGTGGTATGATTCAGACAAGAGAAGAACAGGCAGAGTCAGGAGTTCCTTTCTTAAGAAAAATTCCTCTTCTTGGATATTTATTTAAAAAACCAAAATATACAAAAGTTAACAGCGAACTTCTTTTGTTTTTAACTCCCCATATTGTTACCACTTATGAGGAAGCACAGGAGTTAAGTAAGCCAGAAATTAAGAAACTTGAAGAGCCATTTAAACCAGGAATTATTGAAAAATTTTAGTTGACAATTTTAAAATTTGATAGGTAAAATAGAATTGGAGGTGTAAAATGAAAAAAGTAATAGTTTTTGGTTTTTTACTTCTTTTAAGTATTTCTCTTTATTCACAAACATCTGGAAGTAGTGTAAAAACTGGAACTTCTTCTTCAAGTAGGATTGGGAGCCAACAATTTCGTTCAGATAGACAAAGAAGTGCTAGAAGAGAACAAGCAGAAGAAATGATGGGGCAAATTTCAAGTTTAATTGCTTCTATTTTAGGGAGTAAATTAAGACATCCAGATCCTGAAATAAGAAAACAGGCTTTAATGTCTTTAATTGCATCTTTAGGTGCAGCAGAAGAGGGGAGAGGTGCTGAAGAGGGAATTCAAAGTATTTTTTATTTTGGAAGAGAAGGGAGAAGTTCAGAATATGCTGGTGGCGCAGGAGGTGCAACTTTTGTTCCAGATCTTTATGACTTATTGCAAGATCCAGATCCAGAGGTAAGAGATCTTGCAGGAGTTGGAATTGATATACTTTTTAATTCAGAAGTTACACTTTTAAGATTTATGCAAGATGAAGATCCTCTTGTGAGAAAATATGCAGCAAGAATATATGCTGAAAGATCCTTAGGACCTGAACAACAAAGAGGTGGAAGAGAAAGACAATATGAATATGCAGTTCAACTTATTGCTTTAAGGACTTTACTTGTGAGATTAAAATATGAAAAAGATCCAACTGTAAGAAAGGCATTAACAGATGCTATTGAGAAATTTCTTATAACAGGTGGTAGAGAAGGGAGAAGAAGCGATAGTTTCCTTTATGTTGATCAATCAGTTGTTAATTATTTAAATGATACAAATCCAGAGGTTAGAAAAAATGCGTTAAAAATTATACAATCTATGGAATACAATCCAACAATTTTTAATGTTCTATTGGAAAGATTAAAAGTTGAGAAAGACGAAGAGGTAAAAGCCGAAATAGAAAGAACTATAGAGATACTGTCTTCTGGTATAGAAAGAGGGGCAAGAAGAGGCGGTATTGCTTCACCGAGATAATAGATAAAGACAAACTAGAATGAAATTAAAGAAAATTTTATTAATTTTTGTTTTTTTAATTTTCCCTATTTTTGGAGAAAGAGAATTTTATTTGAATTTCAATAATGTTGATATTAGGACATTCATAAAATTTGTTGGAGAAATTACAAAAGAAAATTATGTCATAGATCCAAATGTTAGAGGAATTATAACAATATACTCTAAAACTCCAATACCTGTTGAGCAAATTGATAGAGTATTCAAGTCAATTCTAAATTTTTATGGCTTTACTGTTATAAAAAAAGATGGCTTTTCTCTTATTACGTCTATTACTGATGGGAAACAATTATCAAAAATTATAAATATAGGGGAAATCCCTGAAAGTAAGGAAGGAGAATTTATAAATCAGATTGTTACTTTAAAATATTATCCCTCAGAAGCAATTTCCCAACTTATTACTCCATATTTATCAAAAGGTGGGCAGATTACAGTTGATACACGAACGAACACATTAATTATTACAGATATTGGAGAAAATATAAAAAAAATTATGGAGATTATTGATAAAATTGATAAGCCAAGTCCGGTAGGAGAAGAAATAAGGGTTTTTAAACTTGAAAATGCAAATGCTGAAGAAATAGCCCAGGTTTTAACGCAGATACTACAGGGAACAACTCAAGCAAGAACAACAACTACAACACCAACTGTTAGAAGAGGTGCTCCAGCGGCACAGACACCTGTAACAACTCCAACGGCTGTAGTTCCTGTCAGGACAATTTCTACAACTTCTCAGTTTCAAGTAGTTGCAGTTAAAGCAACAAATTCAATAATAGTTTATGCAGATCCAAGAGATTTTGAAACAATTGAAAAAATAATAAAAGAACTTGATGTTTTACCAAAGCAAGTTTTAATTGAAGCATTAATAGCAGAAGTATCTTTTGATAAAATGAAAGAATTAGGAGTTGAATGGGCTTATACTGAAAAATTTGATGGTGAGACATATACTGGAGTTGTAGGAACAAATTTAGGAACAATTATTAATTATGCAAAAACAGGGGTACCTCCAAGTGGGCTCTCAATTGGTGTTTATAAAGGAGAGTTTACCTTTCCTTTAAGTGTTGGTGCTTTAATAAATTTATATGCTCAAGATACACAATTTAATATTCTTTCAACTCCACAAATTGTTACAACTGATAATCAAGAAGCAATTATAAATGTTAGTGAAAATATTCCTTATCTAAAAGAAACAAGATTTTATGCTTATAGCACAGGGCAGACAGGAGATATTGTTAAAAGTTATGATTACAAAGATGTTGGAATTATTTTAAAAATTACTCCTCAAATAAGTCAGGATAAATATGTAAAACTAAAAATTTCACAAGAAGTAACAAAACTTATTGAGAGTGGAGAGGCACCAATTACTGCAAAAAGGTTGGCAGACACAACTCTTATAATTCCAAATGGAAAAACAGTTGTTCTTGGTGGGCTTCTTAGAAATGATTCACAAAAGACAGTAAGTAAGGTTCCATTTTTGGGAGATATCCCACTTTTAGGTAGATTATTCAGGAAAGATACTACAAAGGAAGTAAAAACCAATTTGATGATATTTATAACACCAAGAATAATTTCAAGTTTTGAAGAAGCAGAAAAAATAAAAGAAGAAAAAGAGAAAATAATGAAAGAAAAGCATGGATAAAAAGACAAATTATATTGAAAATTTTGAGGAAAGAATAGATCCAGAAATTTTAAATCTTTTCCCTTACAATTTCTTAAAAAATAATTGTTTTATTCCTCTAATAGGAGACAATGGAGAAATCTTTATTGTTTGTGAAAATCCTTTAAATATTGATATTGGCGAAATAAAGACAATTTTAAAAAGAGATATAAAAGTTATAAAAGGAGAAAAAGAAAGAATTTTGGAATGTATTGAAAAATTTTACTATCATCCCAGTTCTTCTAAAAAAGTTATTGAGGATTTGAGTTCAGAAGAGATACTACATATAGAAGAAGATATTGATACGGAAGCATCAAATTTACTTGATCTCGCGAATAAAGCTCCTGTTATAAGGATTGTTAACCAGATAATTTACAAAGCAATTTCAATGAGAGCAAGCGATATTCATCTTCAACTTACAGAAAATTTTTTAAAAGTTAGATATAGAATAGATGGTGTTTTACATGATATTTTTGTCCTACCTAAAAAATTTCATCCACCTATAATTACAAGAATAAAAATAATGTCAAATCTTGATATTGCAGAAAAAAGAATTCCTCAAGATGGTAGAACATCTATAAGAGTTGATGGCAAAAAAATAGATATAAGGATTTCAATTCTTCCGACTTTTTTTGGCGAATCTGTTGTTTTAAGATTACTTGATAGAGAAACTTTCTTACTTGGACTTGAAGAACTTGGTTTTTCAGAGGAAAATTATGAAAAATTTAACAAATTGATTCATTCAGATCATGGAATTATTTTGTTAACTGGGCCTACTGGAAGTGGTAAAACAACCACTCTTTATGCTGCCTTGTCAAAAATTAATAATCCAGGGATAAATATTATTACACTTGAAGATCCGGTTGAATATAACCTTGAAGGAATAAATCAAATTCAAATAAATCCGAAAGTGGGTTTAACTTTTGCTAATGGCTTAAGGTCTATTTTAAGACATGATCCAAACGTAATAATGGTTGGAGAGATAAGGGACTTAGAAACGGCAGAAATGGCAATTCAAGCCTCATTAACAGGACACCTTGTTTTTAGTACTCTACATACAAATGATGCTTCAAGTGCAATTGTAAGATTAATTGATATGGGAATAGAACCATATTTAATTGCTTCATCATTAATTGGTGTTATGGCTCAAAGACTTATCAGATTAAATTGTCCTTATTGTTCAATTGAAGAAAAACCACCTTTAGAATTACTTTTGCAGTTAGGTCTTAATGAAAAGGATATTTCAGAAGGAAGATTTTTAAAAGGTGTAGGTTGTAAAAAATGTCTGAATGATGGTTATTATGGAAGGACAGGTATTTTTGAATTACTTGTAATTGATGATGAAATAAGAGAACTTATTTTGAAAAGAGCCTCATCTTCAGATATTAAAAAAGCAGGATTGAGAAAGGGAATGAAGACTTTAAGAATGGATGGTATAGAAAAAGTGAAAAGAGGTCTTACAACAATATCTGAAATTTTAAGAGTAACTCAGGAAATTTAAAATGCCTGTATTTTCATATATTTTGCTTGACAAAAAAGGGAAAATCATAAAAGGTAAAAAAGAAAGCGAAGATATAGATGTTTTGAAAAATGAATTTAGGAAAGAGGGTTTCTATATTGTTAAAATTAAAGAAGTAAGGAATTTAAATTTTCATTTTTTGAATAGAATAAAAACTGAAGATTTAATAGTTACAATTAGAGAACTTTCAACATTTTTAAATTCAGGCATTTCTTTAGATGAAGGATTAACTGCACTTATTTCTCAAATGAGGGATGGATATTTAAAAAGTGTATTTATTAATATTCAGAGAAGTGTTAGAGAAGGAGCGAGTTTTTCACAGGCACTTAAAAAACATCCTAATTTGTTTTCAGAAATGATTATCTCAATGGTAAGAGTTGGAGAAGAAACAGGAAATCTTGATCTTGTTCTTTCCAGAATAAGTGATTTTCTTGAAAAAAGGCAAACTTTTAGAAACAGAATAAAGACAATTATGACATATCCTGTTTTTATGATTATAGTTGCTTTTTTTGTAATCCTTTTTATATTTTCAGTTATTATACCGACAATCACACGGGTTTTTACTGAAGTTTCACTTAATTTACCTTTTGTAACAAAAATGTTAATTCTAATTGCCAGATTTTTAAAATCTTTCTGGGTTTATATTATCCTTTTTGCATTTTTGATTTTTTATTTAACAAAAAATTATACAAAAACAATTAAAGGAAAGTTATTAATTGAAAAAATAATATGGAGGATTCCTGTTCTAAAAGATTTTTATTTGAAAAAGGAGATTATAAATTTTTCTAAAACACTTGCAACATTAATAAAAGGTGGGGTTGAAATTTTAGAGTCTCTTAATATAGCAAAAGATGTTCTTTCAAGTATTAATATAAAAAGAGAAATAGAAGAAATTATTGAATATGTTTCAAAAGGTGGCTCTCTTTCTTCTGGTTTTTCAAAAAGCAAATACTTTCCCTATCTTTTTGGGCAACTTGTAGGTGCTGGGGAAAGAAGCGGAAATTTAGCAGAGATGCTTGATAGAATTGGTGATATTTATGAGGAAGATTTATCCCAGAGATCTACAAGATTTGTATCATTTTTAGAGCCATTTATGATTCTTTTTATGGGAGGTATAATAGGTTTTATAGTAATTTCTGTTCTTTTACCAATTTTTCAAATTTCGCAATCGATAAAATAGGAATTTCAATGAATAAAAAAGGTTTCACTTTTATAGAGTTGATGGTTGTGATTATAATAATTGGAATGCTTGCAGTGATTATTATGCCATCTTATATGAAAAGAGTGGATGATGCCAAAATAACTACTGCAAAGATTCAAATAAAAAGTTTTGAAAATGCTTTGAAATTATTTTATATTGATAATGGATTTTATCCTTCAACTGAACAAGGGCTTAAGGCATTGATAGAAAAACCAACAACTGGTCGTATTCCAGAGAAATGGAGGGAAGGAGGATATCTTGATAAACCAACTATTCCTAAAGATCCATGGGGTAATGATTATATTTATTTAAGTCCTGGTAGAAATGGCGAAGATTATGAAATCATTTCCTATGGAAGAGACGGAAAAGAAGGAGGAGAAGGGCCAGATGCAGATATATCAAGTTCACAAATTGAATAAAGGATTTACACTTTTTGAAATATTTGTTGTAATCATAATAATTTCCTTTTTTTTTCTTTAATTTTCCCTTCCATTAAAGTTTTAATTCCAGAATTTTACAATGAAGAACTGTTGAAAATTCTTGAAGAGATAAAAAAGGGAGAAAAATTTGCAGATGAGAATAAAGAGAATGTATATTTTTATTTTGACCTTGATAACAATACTTTTTGGTATGAAAATGAAGATGGAAGAATTTCAGAAATTTTAAGTTGTAGTTATGATTTCTATTTTGCAAAAAATGAATACGAAGAGAAAAGAAATGGTGTTATTTTTTTCAAAATTAAGCCAGGAAAAAGAAAAAGTTTTTTACTTTTATATTTGCGGGATAATATTAATAACTTTTATACAATTTTTAGTGATCCCTTTTTAGATGTTCAAGTTTTAAAAGGAGAAATACAATTTGAAAGCATTTAAGAAGGGTTTTACTTTTCTCGAAATTATGATTGCTATTGGATTATTTGGTATAGTGGCTATTACATGTTTTTCTTCCTTTCTTACATGTTTGAAGAATATAAAAATAGTAAATGACAGAATATTTTTTTTAATCTTTTCAGAATCAAAAATTCAAGAATTAAAACTGGAAAATAAGGAAATTGAAGAAATGAATGGAATTTATTCTGATACAAATTTTAAATGGGAAATTGAACTTTCTGATATTATTCTTTATGATACAATAGAAGAGATAGAGTTTATACCTTATAGACTAACTATTACTGGACCTACTGATTCTTACCAAACGCTTTTACCATTTTTGAAAGTGGAAAAGAAAAAATGAAAAAAAGAGGATTTACACTTATAGAAATTTTAATATCTCTTGCAATTATTGCTTTAAGTTTTCTTCTTATTCAAAGGACATTTTTTTCACTTCAAAAAGATATTGTTAATACAGAAAAAAAAATTGAAGGCAATGAAAAACTTTTAAATTTTTTGTTCCATTTTAAATCAGAAATTGAAGGTATTTGTGACTGGGAAAATGTTTATTTTAACTCAAAAGAGATTAATTTCAAAACAGTTTTTCCTGATAAAGATTGTCCTGTAGAACTTATATATAAAATTAAAAATGGCATTCTTTTGAGAAAGGAAAAAAACATTTTTACAGGATATGAATTTACATTACCTGTTTTTAATGCAGAAGATATTAATTTTTTCTTTTTTGTAAATAATGAGTGGAAATATGAAGCAGAAGAAAACAAAAAACCAGAGGCAATTGCTATCGAAGTATTACTTCAGGATTTTAAAATTTTCTATCCCATCTATTTAAGACGTGAGAAAAAAAATGAATAAAAAGGGGTTTATTTTGATTTATATTTTGGGAATATCTCTTGCTTTTGCTTCACTGCTTCTTTTTTTAAATTTCAGGACTGAAAAATATCTGGAATCTTTTAAGAAAAAATATGACGAAATTGAAATTGAAAGAATATTTGATATAGGATTTGAAGTTGCCAAAAAAATACTTGAAAATGATAAAAATAATTTTGATTGGATTGGAGAAAATTGGGCAAAAGAAAGAATTTTTAAAATAGGAAATTATCAAATTAGGATAGTTATTACAGATGAAAATTCAAAAATAAATCTTAATAAAATTTTAGAAGAAAAAGGGAAAACAAATGAAACACTTTTAGAAATTTTTAAAAATCTTATTGTGGTTTTAGGATATCCCTTTTCATTAGTAGATTGTTTTCTTGACTGGATAGATGAAGATAATTTACCGAGACCCTTTGGAGCAGAAAGCAGTTATTATCATTCTATAGGGTTTAAATTTGCTCCACCCAATAGAAACCTTTTGTCTCTTAGAGAACTTTCTTTTATAAAAGGATTTGAAAAAGATATTCTTGAAGGGACTGAAGAGAAGAAAGGGATTTTAAATTTTATAACAATATATTCTGATGATAAAATAAATATAAATACTTGCAAGGGCGAAATTATAAATGCAATGGGTTTTACAAAAAATCAAGTTGATAGAATTCTTGCAGAAAGAGATTATAGACCTTTAAATGAAAGATTTTTAATTGAAATAAATAGAGAAGCATTTTTGAAGTATAGAAATTTGATCAAATATAAAAGTAATTATTTTAAAGTTTCAATTTTTTTGAAAAAAAATGGAGAAGACGAGAGAGAAAAAGAGGGAATTTTCAAGAAAGACAAAAATATAGAATTGATTAGAAAAGGTATATTATGAATATTTTTCTATATCTTAAGGGAGAAAAAATTTATTATTTAAAGGAAAACAAGGAAGATGTTTTAATTGAAAAATTTGAGGACTTTGTGAGAGAAAATAAAAAAAATACATTTTTTCTTATTTTTTCAAAACTAAATGTTTATTTTAGAAAAGTTGAATTTGATTTTAAGGATAAAAAGAAAATAGGACTTATTATAGGACAAGAAATTGAAGGTAAATTGCCAAAGTCATCTGACAGTTTTTATTTTTATTTTGAATATAATTATCTCAAAGAAAATAAAACTTCTGTTAATGTTTTCGCGATTGAAAAAGAAAAACTTGAATATTTTAAAAAAATTTTTGAAGCAAATAAAGTAAAATATTATTTTTCAATAGATACAATTTTGCTTTTAAATTTTTTGAAAACAAAGATAATTGGAGAAAATTTTATAGGAATTTTTGTTGAAGATAATTACTTTATTCTTAATGTAATTGAAAATGGGGTTCTTTCAAATGTTTATTCATATTTTTCAGAAGATTTAAAGGGCAACCTTGTGGAAGTACTTAACTTAATTCTTTCATCAAAAAAATTACCAGTTTACTACATAGGGAAGAAAGAAACTTTTGAAGATTTAAAATTTGAAGAATTGAAGTTTATTACAGAAAAAAAGTTTAATGATATATTGAAGGAAATAAAAAAAATACAAAAAGTTAATTTTGAACCCATTTTTATCTATCGCAAAACTTTCAGTTTTGAATATCTTTTCTATCTTGCATTTTTATTTTTTCTATCTTTCTTTTTTATAACTCCTTATTTTGAAAAAAACAAAAAGGAGAAAAAAATTGAAGAGATTAATCAGAAAATGGAAAATATTTTTAAGTCTATCTTTCCAGAAACAAAAAAAATAATAAATCCACTTGTTCAAATAAAAGAAAAAATTTTACAGACTGATATATCTACAAAAATTTCTTTATCCGAAAAATCAATTATAAAAATTTTAGAAGAAGTAACACTTTTGTTTCCTGAAGATACAGGGACTGAAATAGAAGAATTTACATTTGTAGATGGTAATATATATTTAACTGGAAGTATTAATAACCTCAAAGATATTGATAGAATTAAGGAAAATGTTAAAAAATCAAAAATTTTTAGTGATTTTGAAATTTCAGGCATTTCTGTTACAAAAGAAAATAAAGTCAAATTTAATTTGTTGTTAAAAATGGTGGAATAATGGACAGAAAAATTTTGATTTTATTGTTACTTTTCATAATCATTTTTGAATATCAATTTATTTATTCTCCGAATAAGAGAAAAATTAAAAACTTAGAAGCACTTATTGAAAAAAAAGAAAAAGAATACAGAGAATTTCTTGAACTTTGCGAAAAATATAAGAATTTAAAAAAGGATGAAATGGTTTCTTTTAAAATTGTAGATAAAAATTTTTCTTTCTTTACATACCTTAATAATTTAATAGACAAGTTTAATTTAAAAGGAAACGTTGGAGAAATTAAAATTCTCCCATCTGAAGAACTTTCTGGATATAATTTAGAAAAAATTCAGTTTAATCTGAATTTGATAAATTTAGAACAACTTCTTTCTATACTTGAAATGATAGAAAAAACAAAAGGAGTTTATATAACGAGGTTTGAAATATCGAGAGACAAAAATAAACCATATCTTTTAAATTTATCAATGATTATAACCTGTTTGAAGAAAAAAGAAGATTTAAAATGAAGAATATTGTTTATCTTATAGATGGAACTGGAATTGCTTATAGATGTTTCTATGCATTGCCAGAGTTAAAAACAACGACAGGAATTTTAACCAATGCAATTTATGGCTTTACTTCTGTTTTACTTAAAATTCTAAAAGAAAAAAACCCTGAATATATTGCAGTCTTTTTTGACCTTGCAGTTCCAACATTCAGACATAAAACTTTTGAAAAATATAAGGAAAAAAGAAAACCTATGCCTGACGAATTATCGGGACAAATAAATAAAATTAAAGAAATTATTAAATGTTTTGGCATTAAGTATATTGAAAAAGAGGGATTTGAAAGTGATGATTTAATAAGCAGTTATGTGGAGAAATTAAAAGGATTGAATTGTGAAATTTATATAGTGACAAGTGATAAAGATATTTTTCAGTTAATTTCTGAAAATGTCTTTATTATTAATCCAGTCAACTATGAAATAATAGATAAAAAGAAATTTCTTGAAAAATATGGTTTTGAACCTTCTAAGATAGTTGATTTTATTGCTCTTGCAGGAGATGCTTCAGATAATATTCCTGGAGTTCCAGGAATTGGCGAAAAAACAGCATCTTTGCTTCTTTTAAAATATTCTTCTCTTGAAGAGATTTATGAAAATTTAGAAAAAATAGAACCCAGAAGTTTGAGAGAAAAACTTGAAAAGAATAAAGATAAGGCTTTTTTGAGTAAAGAGTTAGCAAAATTAAATAGAGAAATTTTTGATGAAATAAAACTTGAAAATATAAAAAGAAATGAACCCGACATTATAAAGTTGGTTGAGTTGTTTGAAATGTTTGAATTTAAAAAATTTAAAGATGTATTGAAAGAAATTTATAAAGGAATTGAAACTTTAGAAAATTTAGAAAACTATATTGGTTTTTCTACAGGCGAAATTTTAGAATATGGAAAAATAAAGAGAAATAAAGATTTTTATAAAGAAGTTCTTGAAAATGAAAAAATAGGAAAAATTGGATTTGATATGAAAGATAAAATTATTGAATTGAAAAAAGAAGGGATTTATCTTAAAAATGTTGAATTTGATTTTTCTATTGCAAGGCATTTAACAGGAAAATTTATTTACGAAAAAGATTTGTTTAAACTTAAGGAAAAATATGAAAAGTTACTAAGTGAATTTGAAATGGAAAAACTATTTAGAGATGTGGAGATGCCACTTATAGATGTTCTTGTCTGGATGGAAACAAATGGTATAAAGGTTGATAGAGAGTATCTTAAAGAACTTGAAAAAAAGATTGATAAAGAAATAGATGAAATAAAAGAAAAAATTTTTTCTTTGGCAGGAGATGTTTTCAATTTAAATTCACCAACTCAAATTTGTGAAATACTTTATGAAAAACTTAAATTACCTGTTATAAAAAAAACAAAAACTGCTTATTCAACAGAAACGTCTGTTTTAAAAGAACTTGCGTCTTTACATCCACTGCCACAGTATCTTCTTCAATATAGAGAACTTTATAAGATAAAATCTACATACATTGAAGGAATTTTAGAATATGTAGATGAAAAAACGGGTAGAATTTATCCAACTTTTAGTCAAGTTTCAACATCTACTGGAAGATTGACCTGTTCCAATCCAAATTTGCAGAATTTACCAATTAGAACACAAACAGGTTCTTTAATTAGAAAAGGTTTTTGTTCTGAGGGGGAGAATATTCTTTATTCTTTTGATTACAGCCAGATTGAATTAAGAGTTCTTGCACATTTTTCAGAAGATCCAGTATTGATTGAGAGTTTTGAAAAAGATAAAGATATTCATGAGGAAACAGGAGAACTTATTTTTTCCTTTGATTCACTTTTTTCTCCGGTCAATTTAAAGGAACTTTCAAAAGAAGAAAAAAGAAGGCTTGCTAAAACAATCAATTTTGGTATTATATATGGAATGAGTGCACATGGTTTGTCTCAAGAACTGGGAATACCTATTGAAGAAAGTTCATATTTTATAAAAAAATATTTTGAAAGGTTTAAAAAAGTAAAAGAATATATTGATGAGATTGTAAAAAAAGCAGAAGAAAAAGGATATGTTGAAACATTAATGAAAAGAAGAAGATATATCCCTGAAATTAGAAGTTCAAATAAAAATGAAAGAGAATTTGGAAAAAGAGTTGCCATAAATATGCCAATACAGGGGACTGCTGCTGAAATAATAAAAATGGCAATGAATAATATTTATAAAAAATTTAAGGAAGAAAAACTGAAAAGCAAACTTTTATTGCAAATCCATGATGAACTGCTCTTTGAAGTAACACCAGACGAAGAAGAAAAGGTAAGAAAATATGTAAAGGAAATTATGAAAAATGTTGTAATTCTTAAAGTCCCTTTAAAGGTAGATGTTAAGAGAGGTAAAAACTTTCTTGAAATGGAGGAAATTTATGATTGACACAATTAAAATTCTAAAGCAAAATTTATCTATGATGAAAAAAACAATTTTAATCTTTTTAATTTTTTCTTCTTTTTGTTTGTATTCTTACTGGGAATGGACACCACAAACAGGTAGATGGATAAATCCCAAGTATGCTGTAAAAGATACTCCAGAGGAACAATTTAAATATGCAGAAGAATTTAGAAAAAATGGGCAAATTGAGTATGCAATAAGAGAACATAAAAAACTTTTGAAACATTATCCAAGATCAGAATATGCTTCACAATCATGTTTTATTTTAGGTCAAATTTATAAAGAGAAGGGAGACATGAAAAAAGCATTTGAATATTTTCAGAAAATTATTGATGAACACCCATCTTCATCACTTGTTTTTCCAGCAATAAAACTTCAATCAGAAATAGCGGATGCAGAACTTAAAAAAAAGAGAACAGGCATTTTTAAATTTTTTACAGGTAAAGATAGAGCAGAATATATGAATAAGGTTATAGAAAATAGTCCATATGAATTTGAAAATATTGAAAGGATGTTTAACCTTGCTGAATTTTATTATCAAGTTAAGGAATATAATGAATCTATCAAGACCCTTGATAAAATAATAGTTAATTTTCCACAAACAGAATTTGCTGAAAAGGCGAAATATTTAAAAATAAAGTATATGGTAGATTCTATTCCAAAAGTAAACTATGATACAGATATTATAGAAGAAATAAGAGAAATGATTATTGAATTTACAATTGAATATCCAGAAAGTGAATTTAGTGATGAAATAGAGGGGATTAAGAATTTACTTGATAAGAAAGAAGCAGAAAAATATTATCTTATTGCTAGATATTATGAAAGGGCAGGTAAAAATAAAGGTGCCATATATTATTATAAAAAATTGATTGAAAAATTTCCTGAGACAGAATATGGCAAAATTGCCAATGAAAAGGTTAAAAATATTAAGTAGTTTTTGCCTCCTTTTTGTTTTCGTTTCGTGTTATTTAAATAAAAATATTGCAGGGAAAAAAATATATTTTGAAAAATTTGAGAACTTTACATTAAACTCAAGTTTAAATTTTTTCTTGAATGAAAAAATCAAAGAGATTTTTTTAAAATATCCTGGATACACATTGACTGAAACAAAAGAAAATTCAGATTATGTCTGCCAATTACAAATATTGAAATTTGAAAGAATACCTCTTTATTATTCAAAGGAAAATATTTATGAAATTTCAGGGGCACGATTTGAAATAAAAGTTAAGATATCTATTAAAAATAATGATTTAAATTTTGAAAAAGAACTTGTTGAGTCAGTTTCAACTTCAATTCATAAGGAGTTTAAAGAAGAAGATATTTTAAGCAGAATTTCTGAAGGTATTGCAAAAAAAATATATTTTGAATTCTTAAATCTAAATAAAAAATGAAAAATGTTTTTGTTATTCTCGGAGATTATGAAAGATTTTCTTATTTGGTTGAAGAACTGAAAAGAAAGTATAACATAGATGAGTTTGATGTTAAAATTTATGATGCTGAAAGAAATTCTATTCAGGAAATACTTAGCGGATTAACCTTTCAACCCGTTTTTTCTGAAAAAATACTTTTTATCGTAAAAAATGTTGAAGAAATCACAAAAAGTGATTGTGAAAAATTTCATAAATTTCTTCAAAAAATCCCATCAAATGTTTTAGTGGTTCTTTATGGCATTTCTATCAATCCACCATTTGAAGAAAGTTCTCAAAAAATAGAAGAATTTCTTTCTCCAGAAAACAGATTTTTTAAGAAAATTTATTCTACTAAAAACAAAGATGAGAAAGAAATTTTTGAAATTTTGAAAGAATATATGAAGGTAAGAGAGAAAAATTTTACTGTTCTTATTAGTGGAATTGAAATATTTTTAAGGAATATTTTATTGAAAGAAAAAAATCTCTCAGAAGAAATTGTTAAAAAATTTGAGCATCTTTTAAATCTTGACTATTTTCTTAAAACGGGAAGGGTTGAAGTAGGATCAGAACTTGAATTATATCTTTTATATTATTTTTTCTCCGATTCAAGTTGAACTTTGTATTTACGGATAAACTTCATTAATCTACTTTTCTTTCTTGCTCCATTATTTTTATGTAAAATACCTTTTGCAACTGCTTTATCTATTTCTTTTATTGTCTCTTTTAAAAGTTTTTCAAAATCAGGACTATTGTTTAAAACTGCTTCTTTGGTCTTTTTTATCAAAGTTTTTATTTTTGAGATAACTGCTCTGTTTCTCATTCTCCTTTTTATTTCCTGCCTTTGTCTTTTTAAAACACTTCTTTTTTTCTTTGCCATTTATATTCCTCCTTTAATATAAGGTAAAATAATATCATAAACTAAGGTAAAATAATATCACAAACTAAACTTTTTATCAAATAAATTCGTCTTAATAAGATGGAAGAAAAGAAAAGTTTTGAGGAGTATTATTTAATGTATGCAAATAAAATTTATAGTCTTGCTTATAAAATGGTAAATAACCACGAAGATGCAATTGATATCGTTCAGGAAGTATTTTTGAGAGCATATAAAAATTGGGATAATTTTAAAGGTCTTTCAAAATTTTCAACATATCTATATAGAGTAGCGGTAAATCTCTGTTATGATTTTTTAAGAAAGAAAAAAAGAGAAAAAAAAATTGAAAATTTAAATTACGAAAACTATCCGTTCTCTTCAAATTCTAATTCTGGTGTGGAAGAAAATTTAATGGAAGAAAGAATTATTAAAGAAATAAAAAATGAAATAGATAATTTAACTGAAAAACAAAAAGCAGTTTTTATTTTAAAAACTTTTGAAGATTTAAAATATGAAGAGATTGCAAAAATTTTAAAAAAGAGGGTTGGAACAATAAAAGCAACTTATTTTCAATCTCTGCAGAAGATAAGAGAAAATTTGAGAAAGAAAGGGGTGATAAAAAATGAGATGTAAAGATTTTGAAAAAAGGATTTTAGATTTGATTGATGGGAAAATTGACTTTAAAGAGAAAAAATTTATAGAAAGACATATTCAGGTTTGCGATAGATGTAAAAATTTATACAATGATTTTGTTTTTATATTGGAAAAAGCAAAAGGTATTCATCATCTTGAATTAAAGGAAGAGTTCTGGAAGTCAAAATTAGATTTAGTTTTTGAAAGAAGAATCCATAAATTTTTACTAAAACCAGTATTGATAGGAGTTTTTTTATTTTTTTTAATTGTTGGTCCTTTAATTAAAAGAGTTTATTTTCTTTCGCCTCAAAAAATCCCTGTTTCAGTAGTTAAAACTGATGTATTTAATCATGAATTGCCTTTCACAGAAGATGAAATTATAAAATATTCTGATTATATGAGTGAAAAAGAAGTTGAAAAAATCCTTGATTTCTTCTTTTCCAATTTTTAAAAAATCTTGAAAAAATTTGAGGAAATGGTTAAAATTAATTTTGAGATGAAAAAATTTATAATTTTCTTTTCCTATTTTCTAAATCTTATTCTTTTTGGAGGTGAAAAAATGGAAGTTATAAATTTGCCCCCACCATCTTTTAAAGGAAAAATATCAGTGGAAGAAGCACTTAAGACAAGAAGATCTATAAGAAGTTATAAAAATTCTCCATTGAATTTAAAGGAACTTTCTCAAATTTTATGGGCTTCTGATGGAAAAACTGTTGATTGGGGAGGAAGAACTGCCCCTTCTGCTGGAGCAACATATCCACTTGAAATATATGTTGTGGTTGGGAACGTTGAAGGATTAAAGCCAGGTCTTTATTATTATGATATTGATAATCATTCTTTAAAACTTGTAAAAGAAGGAGATTTAAGGAATCAACTTTCTATTTCCGCACTTGGTCAATCTTCTGTAAGAAATGCTCCTATTGTCATAGTAATTGCTGGAGTTTTTGAAAGAACAACTTCAAGATATGGAAAAAGAGGAGAAAGATATGTTTTTATGGAAGTAGGACATGTTGGCCAGAATATTCATCTTCAGGCAGAAAGTCTTGGCCTTGGAACTGTTATGATTGGTGCTTTTGAGGATGAAAAAGTTAAAAAAGTTCTTGGAATTAATGAAGATGTTTTTTATCTTTGTCCAGTTGGTAGAAAATGAGCAAAAATCAGGAAATTGCTGATATTTTTGATAAAATAGCAGATGCACTTGAATTTAAAGGAGATGATTCTTTTCGTATAGGTGCTTATAGAAAAGCAGCAAGAATTTTAAGGGAATATCCAGAAGATATTGAAGAGGTTTATAAAAGGGGAGAAATTCAGAAAATTCCTGGTATTGGAAAAGGGATGAGTGAAAAGATTGAAGAATATTTAAAAACAGGGAAGATGAAGAAATATGAGGAGGCAATAAAAGATATACCAGAAGGACTTTTACAACTCCTTGAAATTCCAAATCTTGGTCCTAAAACTTTAAATCTTGCTTATACAAAACTTGGCGTTAAAAACCTTTCAGATCTTGAAAGAGTTATTGAAAATGGACAACTTGCAAAATTATTTGGTATGGGAGAAAAGAAAGTAGAGAATATAAAAAGAGGTATTGAATTATATAAACAAGGAAAAGAGAGAATTCCAATAGGAATTGCTCTTCCACTTGTAGAGGAAATAATAGAAGAATTAAAAAGATATACAAAGAAAATTGAACCTGCAGGTTCCTTAAGGAGAATGAGAGAAACAATTGGGGATATTGATATTCTTGCAACAGGCGAAAATAATATTGAAATAATTGAAAAGTTTACTACAATTCCACAGGTCAAAGAGGTTTTAGCAAAAGGAGATACAAAGGCATCAATTATTGTTAAAACCAACAATTTACAGGTTGACTTAAGAGTTGTTCCAGTGGATTCTTTTGGTTCTGCCTTGCAATATTTTACAGGTTCAAAAGCACATAATATTAAATTGAGAGGACTTGCAAAGGAAAAAGGTCTTAAAATAAGTGAATATGGAGTTTTTAAAGGGGATAAAAAAATTGCAGGTGAAACAGAAGAAGAAGTTTATAATGTCCTTGGCCTTCCTTGGATACCACCTGAATTGAGAGAGGATAGAGGAGAAATAGAAGCAGCAATTGAGAATAGATTACCTGTTCTTGTTGAGGAAAAAGATATAAAAGGAGATTTACATGTACATTCAAAATTTTCAGATGGGGTTGAAACAATTGAAGAAATCGCTTTGATTGCTAAAAGCCTTGGATATGAGTATATTGGTATTTGTGACCATTCAAAAACATCAAAAATTGCTGGTGGACTTGATGAGGATACACTTAAAAGAAGGAACGAAGAGATTGACAGAGTAAATGACAAAATAAAAGGAATAAAGGTTTTAAAAGGTATGGAAGTTGACATTCTTGCTGATGGTTCACTTGATTATTCAGATAAAATTCTTGAGGAACTTGACTTTGTGATTGCTTCTATTCATCAGGGATTTAAAAAGAATGTTACAGAAAGAATTAAAAGAGCAATAGAGAATCCATATGTTGATATAATCGGCCATCCAACAGGTCGTCTTTTAAGTGGTAGAGAGGGGTATGATGTTAATATAGATGAAATTATAGAATATGCTGGAAGATTTGGAGTTGCTCTTGAAATAAATTGTTATCCTGATAGACTTGATTTAAATGACGTTAATATTTTAAAAGGGAAAAATAAAAAAGTTATATTTGCTCTTGGAACAGATGCTCATAATATTGGGATGTTAAAATATATAAAATTTGGAATTGGAATAGCAAGAAGAGGATGGCTTACAAAGGGTGAAATTTTAAATACATATAAATGGGAAGATATGCCCTTGAGAAGAAGGAAAAAATGATTCCTGTTATAAAAGTTGAAGGAAATTCAATTGCAGAGGTATGGGAGAAAAGTTTAATTGAACTATGGAATAAAGGGATAAGTATTAAAACAGAATATGATAAGGAAAAAGATCCTCCAAGTAAAGATTGCACAATGATTATGGTTATAAAAGAACCATTTTCTGAACCAAGAATTCATCTCGCATTTCCAGGTGGTATTGAAGATCTTGAAAAATATAGACAGGAAATCGTTTATGGAATTCATGATCACTGGATAAATCCAGAAGAAAAAAAATGGACTTATACCTATCATGATCGTTTAGCAAATTATAAAATACCTCAAAATGATGAAAAAATAAATCAACTTGAATATATAATAAATAAACTTTCAGAAATTCCATATTCAAGGAGAGCACAAGGGATAACATGGATTCCATTTTATGACCCCTTTACATATGACCCTCCATGTTTACAAAGAATATGGTGTAGAATTATTGAAAAAAATGAAGAATTGTATCTTATTATGAATACACATTGGAGATCAAGAGATGCATATAGGGCTGCTTTTATGAACTTATTTGGTTTAACTGAGTTACAGAAATTTATTGCAGAGGAAATAACGAAAAAAATAGGTAAAGAAGTTAAAGTTGGCCAATACGTTGATATTTCAGATTCCTACCATATTTATGGAGAAAGTTTTGATGATTTTAAAAACAGGTTTTTAGCATCTCTTGAAAAAAGGGATTTTTATAATCCAGACCATACAAAAAGCAGAACATTAAGAAGTGATGATCCTGTTGCTATAAGTGGATTTGAATATGGAAGACAACTTATAGAGATGGAAAAAAGAACAGGTAAAAGAGGTGCTCTTTTTTAAATGTCATTTCAGAAAAATAAAATTTTGATAATTGGAGGGCCAACTGCAAGTGGAAAAACTGAAATATCTTTTAAAATAGCGAAAGAAGTTAATGGAGAAATAATTTCATGTGATAGCAGACAATTTTATAAAGAAATCAACATAGGAACAGATAAGCCTCCCTTATGGATGAGGAATGAAATCCCCCATTATTTTGTTGATTTTCTATCCCTTAAAGATGAGTTTGATGTTTTTCAATATAAAAATCTTGTTTTTCAAAAAGTAAGAGAGATAATTTCAAGAAATAAAGTTCCTATAATTGTTGGTGGAAGTGGTTTTTATATAAGGACATTATTAAGAGGTCTTTTTTATCTACCTCCAGAATTTAAAGAGAAACAGAGAGAAATAAGAGAAAGACTTGAAAAAGAGACAACCGAAGATTTGTATGAGAAACTAAAGAATATAGATCCAGAAATTGCAAAAAAAATTAATAAAAATGATAAGTACAGAATAAAAAGAGCAATTGAAATTTATGAAATTACAGGTAGAAATATGAGTTACTGGCAAAAACAGAAAACGGATGGCTCACTAAAAGAAATTGGAAAAATTTTTTATTTTATACTGTTTCGAGATAGAGAGGAGATTTATAAAAGAATAAAAGAAAGGATAGAAAAAATGTTTGAAAAAGGCTGGATAGACGAAGTGATTGATTTGAAAAATAAAAGTTATGAAAAATATTTGAGAACGAAGGCACCAATAGGATATAGAGAAATACTTGATTTTCTTGAAGGGAAATATAATTTTGAAGAGTTGAAAGAGATTATTTTTAAAAGAACAAAGGATTATGCAAGAAAACAAATTATCTGGTTTAAAAGAGAAGAAGGGGAGTTTATAAATTTTAAAGACGAAAATGAGGTAGTTAACAAGATTTTAGAAAGTTTTAAGAATGATTGACTGGGGCAAAGGTTTTTATTTAGGTTTTAAAATTGCTTTTTTGTTTATTGTTCTTGGAATTGAATTCTATTTCTTTGTTTTTGAAAAAATGATTGAAAAGGAATTCTCTATTTCGGAAACAATAATATTTTCTGTACTTTTTTTAATAAGTATTTTAGTAGTTGTTCTGAAGATGTCTATAATTTCAATATTTATCCCGCCCCTTGGGTTTGTTATAATTTATTTTTTACAGAAACAAAAAGAAAATATACTAACAGATTTGGAGAGAGAAAGAAGAATAGAGGAATTAAAAAAAATTATAGAGCAACAACCAGATAATTTTACTGCTTATTCTGAACTTGGAGATATATATTTTAAAAAAGAAGATTATAAAAAGGCCCTTGATTTTTATAAAATTGCCTACAGAATTAAAAATTTGCCCTGGATTAAACACAAAATTGAAGTGACAGATAGATTGGTTAAAATTGAAGAAGGAGTTATATGGGTATGTAGAAACTGTGGTAGTGACAATCTGAGAGAAGATGAAAAATGTAAAAGTTGTGGAGAGGAAAAAGAAGTTTTAAAATCAATTAAAAAAGATTTGAAGCAAACAAAAAAGTATTTTGTTTTTCTAATCTTTATACCTTTTGGAGTCATTATTGCATATCTTATTCTTTTCTTTTTACCTTTATATTTTTCCGTTTTCATTTTCCTTCTTCTTTTATATTTTCTTGTAAGATATTTTTTTACCTATTGAATTTTTGAAAATCCGTAGCCAAATATTATATAATTTTTAAAATGAAGGAGGATTTATGATACCAAGATATACAAGAAAAGAAATGGCTGAAATATGGAGTGAAGAAAATAAATTTAAAAAATATCTTGAAGTTGAAATTGCAGTTCTTGAAGGGTGGAGTAAGGTTGGAATAATTCCTTTAGAAGTAGTTGAAAAAGTTAAAAAAAATGCCAGAGTTGACATTAACAGGATAAATGAAATAGAGAAAATAACAAATCATGATGTAATTGCATTTGTAGAACAGGTTAGTGAAACTGTTGGCGAAGAAGGAAAATATATTCATCTTGGACTCACATCTTCAGATGTAATTGATACATCTTATGCTTTAATTTTAAGAGAGGCAGGAAATTTAATTTTACAGGATATAGAAAAATTACTTCAAATTTTAAAGAAAAAATCTTTTGAATACAAAGATACATTAATGATAGGAAGAACTCATGGAATTCATGCAGAACCAATAACTTTTGGATTTAAAATTGCTACCTGGTATTTTGAATTTTTGAGAAATAAAAAAAGACTTGAAAATGCAATAGATGAAATAAGTGTAGGAAAAATTTCTGGTGCTGTTGGTACTTTTTCCAGTGTAATACCAGAAGTTGAAGAATATGTTTGTAAAAAATTAAATTTAAAAAGAGAAAAATTTTCAACACAAATAATTTCAAGGGATAGATATGCTTATTTTATTTCTATCCTTGGATTGATTGCTTCATCCTGCGAAAAAATGGCTCTTCAGATTAGATTACTTCAACAGACAGAAATATCTGAAGTTTTTGAACCATTTGGAAAAGGCCAAAAGGGTTCATCTGCTATGCCTCATAAAAGAAATCCAGTATTATGTGAAAGAGTCTGTGGTCTTTCAAGAGTTATAAAGAAAAATGTAAATGTTGCTCTTGAAAATGTTGCTCTTTGGCATGAGAGAGACATAAGTCATTCTTCTGCTGAAAGGATAATTCTGCCAGAATCAACAATTTTGCTTGATTATATTTTAAATATTCTCATCAAAATTATTGATGGAATGGAAGTAAAAGTGGAAAATATGGAAAAAAATTTGAAGGTTTTAAATAACGTTTTCTTTTCTCAAAAATTGCTTAATACACTTGTTCTTAAAGGTGTTTCAAGAAAAGAGGCTTATGAACATATTCAGAAAATATCTTTTAAGTCAATTAATGAAAATATGAATTTTTTTGAACTTGTAAAAGAGGATGAATTTGTTAAAAAATATATAAAAGATGAAGAATTAAATGAGATGTTTAATATCAAGGAACTTCTTAAAAATCTTGATATAATTTACAGATATTTTGACGAAGAATGAAATATGTTCTCTTTACTCTAAATGGATTTCTTGAACTTTTTAAAAAAAGAGGAGAGAAAACTTTATTTGAATATACCAAAAAAGGCAATTTTGAAGATTTTATTAACAAAGGACAATGGGGATTTGTTTTTTTAGAAGAAACAATTGAGAGAGGATATTTTGAATTTTTTTTAAAATCAGAAAATTTCCCAGGTGAAGGATTTCTGAGGGCTTTAAAATATAAAATTCCCGTAAATACTCAAGATTCTTTTTTTATTGCAAAATTTGTTTTTTCTGATGATATGAAAATACTTGAAACAGATGTTAAACTTAATTTTATGGAAAAAATAAAATTGTTAGAGGATATTAAAAAAATTGAAAATAATTTTGAATATTATGTATATGACGAGGACATAATTTTAAAATTTAAAGAAGATTTTCCTTTAATAGAGACCTTTTTTCCTAACGAAATTAAAGGGTTTCTTATTGAAACTCTTTTTTACAGGAACAGAAAATTTGAAACAATAAATAAAATTATGAAGATTTCAAAAGAAATTTTAGAAGTTCACGAAATAAATAAGGTAAGGTTGGATCTTAATGAAGTACCTGCAAATTTTCTTTATATATATGGATTGGGACGACATAAAGAAAAAATTTGTCTAAACGATATCTTGAAAAGGAAAATTTTTTATTTTTCAAATTCTAAGATTTTAAATGGAATTGTAGAATTTTTAAAAATTGAGAATTTAAAAAAAATTGAAAAATTAAAGGATGAAGAAATTTACTGGTTAAACTTTTCTGCTGATTTCAAGTTGTTGCCCTCTATGTTGATTAAAAATTTTGAATTTTTTTCTCAAGAGGTATTAAAAGAAATCCCTTACAGAGAAGACACAAGATTTTTGTTTATTTTTGACCCTTTTATAAATGAAAATCTTAAAGTCAAAAAAATGTATTCGTTGTTTCTTGCAGTAAATTTTTATAAAGTGAAAAGAAAATATAAAAGAGCAAATCTTTTATTTCAGGAATTTTTAAAATGAAAGGAGTAATTTTAGCAATAGGAAGTAACAGAGGAATAAGGGAAGAAAATATATTAAAAGGAATAAAAGAACTTGAAAAATTTGTTAAAATTAAAAAAATATCCTCTTTTTTTGAAAATCCTCCTGTTAATGCTAAAGGTGGAAATTTCCTAAATGGAGCAGTTGAAGTGAAGACAAATATTTCACCTGAGAAACTTTTGAAAATAATAAAAAATATAGAAAAAAAACTTGGTAGAAAAATTCCTCATGAAAGGGGTGATGAAAGAGAAATTGATATTGATATCATTTTTTATGGAAATAAAATAGTTAAAAAAAGAAATTTAAAAATTCCTCATCCTGAATATAGAAAAAGGGAATTTGTTTTAAAACCTATTTGTGAAATTGTTCCTTCTTTTTTTGATGTTCAAGTAAATAAAAAAATAAAAGAAATTTACAGGAGTTATAAAAATGAAAATTCTAAAAAAAATAAATGATGTAAGAAGTGAAATTAAAATGGCAAAAGCAGAAGGGAAGATTATAGGTTTTGTTCCAACAATGGGATATCTTCATCAAGGTCATATTTCACTGATTAGAAAAGCAAAAGAAGAATGTGAATATGTTGTCGTGAGTATTTTTGTTAATCCAACTCAATTTGGCCCTAAAGAAGATTTTAATAGATATCCACGAAATTTAGAAAGAGACATAAAAATACTTAAAGATGAAAAAGTGAATTTATTGTTTGCTCCTGAGACAGAGGAAATGTATAAAGAAGGGTTTAAGAGTTGGGTTTATGTTGAGGAATTATCAGAAATTTTGGAAGGGAAATTTAGACCTGGTCATTTTAAAGGCGTATGTACAGTTGTTTTAAAATTATTTAATATTGTTCAGCCAGATAAAGCATATTTTGGGTGGAAGGATGCTCAGCAATTGATAATAATTAAAAAAATGGTTGAGGATTTAAATATTCCTGTTGAAATTATAGGTTGTCCAACCATAAGAGAAAGTGATGGCCTTGCTTGCAGTTCCAGAAATGTTTATTTAGGTGAAAAAGAGAGAGAAAAAGCATTATGTTTATACAAAGCACTCAAAAAAATAGAGGAATTGATAAAAAAAGAAAAAATATATGATTGTAAGGTTTTAATAAAAGAAGGTGAAAAAATTATTAAAGAGGAAGGGGTTGAATTACAATATCTTGAAATAGTTAAAATTGATAATTTAAAAAAACTTGAAAAGATAGAAAAGGATGCAATAATTTTAGGAGCGATAAAGATAGGTGATGTTCGCCTAATTGATAATTTAATTATAAGTGAATTCTAAACCCTTTTTCCCCCTCTATCGTCAAAAATTTTAAATGAAGAAAGCATTTACATTAATAGAATTACTGGTAGTTATTGCAATTATTTCAATACTTGCAGGGGCTATTTTGCCTTCTTTATCAAGAGCGAGAGAGTTTTCAAGAAGGGCCAATTGCCTTAATAATTTAAAACAACTTTATATTGCATTTTCTCTCTATGTTTCAGATTATGATGGATATTGCCCTAAAGTTGCCTTGTTGCCATCAATAAATAAAGATGATCCCTCACTTGTAGAAGTTTTTTATCCTTATGTAAAAACAAAAAAAGTATTTAAATGTCCATCTGATAGAAAAAGTTATTTTGAAAAAGAAGGTTCAAGTTATGAATATAATCAGAGATTGAATGGAAGAAAGGTAGGAAGAGGAAGGATGTTTTCACTTATGGGTTCAACAAGGATTTGGGTTATGTACGACTATGAAGATTTTCATGGGCCAGGAATAAGAAATTTTGTTTATCTTGATGGACATGCAACACATGAGCCAATTGCGCAAATAGAAGATTGAAAATGAAGAAAAAAAAGAAATATTTGATAATAATTTCTCTTTTGTTTTTTGCAATATTGGTTTTAATAGCAGTAAAAATAGGAAATAGAAAAATTGATATTAATAAATTGACAGATGAAGAAATTATAGAATTACTTAAAAGTGATAAGATTAAAAGATTTAACTCTGAAGAATTGCTTCTGATTGAAAAAAGATTGTCTAAAATACCTTATGAGAAACTTGAAAAATATTTTGAAATTCTTCCCGAAAATTTGAAAAACAAATTTGAAAAAAATATTGAAAAAATTTATGAGGTTAGATTAGATAAAAAAATTGAAGAATTTTTTAACTCTTCAGAAGAACAGCAAGAAAGGATATTAGATGAAGAAATTGAAAGATTGGAAAAGTCTGAAGAAAAGGGAATAATTTTGCCTGAATATGCTGAAATTTATGAATATGAAAAGGAAATGGCCTTACCAGAAAGAAGAGATTTTCGTAATAGAAGATTTTTTGGTAGAAATTTAAGCCCTGATGGTATGCTTCAAAAAGCAAGAGATAGATTATCTCTTACAACTCCACAGCAAAGAGCAAGAAGGCAGGAATTTATGAAAAGATTAATTGAAAGAAGAAAAAACAGACCTTTTCGGAGATAATAACTATTTTTTGTGATATAATTTTTAAAAAAGGAGAAAGAAATGAGAAAATTAAGTTTGATAATTTTATTTTTTTCAATAAATTTATGGTGTGAAAGGGAAATTTATCGTGTAGAAAGGGTGAAAAATAAAATTATAATTGATGGAGAAATAACAGAAGAGGAATGGGGAAAAATACCTACAATAAAAAAATTTTACAGGGCTGGGGCAATAGATAAAAAAGTCAATTCTAACACCCTTGTCTGGATTAAATATGATGACAATTACCTGTATATTGCCGGGAAAATGGAAGATAGGGATGTAGTAGCAAAAGTTACTACTCCTGACGGACCTGTTTGGAATGATGATGTATTTGAAATTTTTATAAAACCTAAATTCAAATTACCTCATTATTACGAAATAAATATAAATCCAATAAAGACTATTTTTGATGCTTTTTATCCAAGAACAAGAATTCATTTTGTTAGAAGTTGTGAATATTCTTCTGGAATAAAAGTTGAAGTTAAAATAAAAGGAACATTAAATAACTGGAAAGATTTGGATGAAGGCTGGGATATAGAAGTTGCCATTCCATTTTCTGCTTTTTCTGAAACTACAAAACCACCTAAAAAAGGAGATATTTGGTATTTTGCTATATGTAGATATGATTATTCTTATTACTTACCCTATAAAGGAGTTGAACTTACCAGTTCTGCAAAATTAAGAAGACCAGATTTTCATATTTTTTATGATTATGATAAACTTATTTTTAAATGAATTAGATTACTTTTATAGGCTCTCTCTCAAAATACTTTTTTAAAAAATATCCAGTATATGATTTGGGATTTTGAGCAATCTTTTCAGGTGGCCCTTCAGCAACAATGTATCCTCCTTTGTCTCCTCCTTCAGGACCAAGATCAATTATCCAGTCAGCACATTTAATTACTTCAAGATTATGTTCAATAACTATAACTGTAGAACCCTTATCAACAAGCCGTTTTAAAACATCTAACAATTTTGCAATATCTGCCATATGAAGTCCAACAGTTGGTTCATCAAGTATGTATAATGTTTTCTCATTTCCTTTCCTTGAAAGTTCAGCAGCAAGTTTAACTCTTTGTGCTTCTCCACCTGATAAAGTTGTTGCTGGTTGCCCGAGTGCTATATATCCAAGACCTACGTCATAAAGTGTTTTCAATTTTTCAACAAGTTTTGGATGTGCTTTAAAGAAATCAAGAGCATCTTCAACTTTCATTTCAAGCACTTCTGCTATATCTTTCCCTTTATATTTTATTTCAAGAGTTTCTTTGTTATATCTTTTGCCTTTGCAAACATCACAAGGAATATAAATATCTGGTAAAAAATGCATTTCTATTTTCATTATTCCTTCACCCATACAACTTTCACATCTTCCGCCTTTTACATTAAAACTAAATCTACCTGGTGTATAACCTCTTACTCTTGCTTCATAAGTGTTTGCAAAAATCTCTCTGATATATGTAAAGGCACCTGTATATGTTGCAGGATTTGACCTTGGAGTTCTTCCAATAGGTGATTGGTCAATAACAACAACCTTGTTTATATATTCAACACCTAAAATCCCTTCATGTTTTCCTGGCTCTTCCTTAGAATTATAAAGAATTTTTTTTAAACCTTTATATAAAACATCTTCAATTAAACTACTTTTCCCAGAACCTGAAACACCAGTAATACAAACAAAAAGGCCAAGAGGGATTTCTACATCAATGTTTTTTAAATTATTATGGCTTGCTTTTAAGATTTTTAATTTTTTATCCCCTGGTTTTCTTCTTTTTTCTGGTATTTCTATTTTCAATTTGCCACTTAAGTATTTTCCTGTAATTGAATTCTCATTTTTAATTATATCTTCAAGAGTTCCACAGGCTACAATTTCTCCACCGTGGCTTCCTGCACCCGGACCGAGGTCTACAATAAAATCAGCATTTCTTATGGTTTCTTCATCATGTTCAATAACAACAACTGTATTTCCTATGTCTCTTAAATGTTTTAAAGTATTTATAAGTTTCAAATTGTCTCTTTGATGGAGTCCTATAGTTGGTTCATCAAGTATATATAAAACACCTACAAGACCGGAACCAATCTGGGTTGCCAAACGTATTCTTTCTGCTTCCCCTCCTGATAAAGTATGAGTCATTCTATCAAGTGTTAAATAATCAAGACCTACTTCTTTCAAAAAACTGAGTCTGGATATTATTTCTTTTAAAATTTGCTTTGCAATTAATTGTTCCCTTTCTGAAAGTCTAAGGTTTTCAAAAAAATTCATTGCTTTATCTACACTCATTCTACATATATCCATAATTGATTTCCCAGAAATTTTTACAGCAAGAGCCTCTGGTTTTAACCTATCTCCTTTACAAGAAGGACAGGTTACTTCTCTAATATATTTCATTATTTCTTCTCTTCTATATTCACTTTCAGTTTCTCTAAAAAGACGTTCAAGATTTGGTATAACTCCCTCAAAGTTGTATTCTTCACTTCCGTATAAAATTATATCCAGTTCTCTTTTTGAAAGATCACATACCCTGTCATCTATGTCTCTTCCAAGTATATCAAGAATTTCATTTAGCAATCCTCTATAATACCAAAAAAGTCCTCTGCCTCCAACTTCATGCCATGGTTTTATTGCTCCTTCTCTAAATGTTTTTGTTTTATCTGGAATTACAAGATCTGGATCAATTTTCATCAAAAATCCAAGCCCTTTACATTCAGAACAAGCGCCATATGGACTATTAAAGGAAAACATTCTTGGAGATATTTCTTCAAAACTTATACCACAAATAGGACAACTATAATTTTCATTAAAAATAATATCTTTCCCATCTTTTTCAATTATTACAATTCCTTTACCAATTTTAAGTGCCATTTCAACACTTTCTGCAATTCTTAATTTTTCCTCTTCTCCAACAACATAACTATCTATTAAAATTTCAATATTATGGATTTTATATCTATCAAGTTTTATTTCTTCATCAACATCATAATACTTTCCATCAACTCTTACTTTCAAAAATCCCATTTCCTTTATTTGTTCAAATATTTTTCTATATTCTCCTTTTCTTCCTCTTATAACTGGAGCGAGAACTTTAATTTCTATTGCGTTTTCAAAAGACATAATTTTTTCAATTATTTCACTTGAAGATTGTCTTGATATAACTCTTCCACATTTTGGACAGTGAGGAATACCAATCCTTGCAAATAAAACTCTTAAATAATCATATATTTCAGTCGTTGTTGCCACTGTTGATCTTGGATTTGCGGCTGCTTTTCTTTGTTCAATTGCAATTGCAGGTGGTAAACCTGTTATCTGGTCAACATCTGGTTTTTTCATCTGTTCAAGAAACTGTCTTGCATAAGCAGATAAACTTTCTATATACCTTCTTTGCCCCTCTGCATATAAAGTATCAAATGCCAGTGAGGATTTTCCTGAACCAGAGATGCCAGTAATTACAATAAGTTTATTTCTCGGTAAATCTATGTTTATATTTTTCAGATTATGTTCTCTTGCACCCCTTATGCTGATATACTTTGGTTCCATAAAAAAATATTGTACCATCAATTTTATTTTTTTGACAATTTGTTTATATTAATTTTCAAGAAAGAAGATTGAATTTATTTGATTGGACCAATATATTTTTTGGCTACAACAATATTGTCAAACCAAACCTTACTTATATATCCATAAGGTGCTTTAGTTATATAAAGAAGAACCCAAATGAAATTTAATTTAAGTTTTTCATCTTTTCTCCATCTAAACCCTTCAAAAGGTAATCCTCCTTCTGGAATATAAAAATAATCAGGTCCATTTTTTTCATAATTCCAGCAAATTGATTTTCCACCTTTATCAGGGATAAATTTATCATAAATCCATATGCCTTTAGGAAATCCTTTTCCTATATAACTTTTAAGTTTTCCATCTATCCATAAAGCCAATTCTCCATTACATTCATTTACTGGTTCATTCATCTTAACCATTAGTTCAATACATATCCACTTATCTTTTTCAACTTTAAGAGCAGAATTATTTATAAAGGAATTTCCCCATGTTTTCCCTTCAGGAGGACTTCCTCTCATATCCATCCAGTAGACATAATAATCCCATCTCCAATCTTTTCCATATGGTTCAATTCCAATTGTAAATCTTTCATTTCCATTTGGTTTTTCTCCTGCTTTCCCTTGAGGCCATGGTGTGGATGGATTGTATCCTCCAACATGAAAAAAATGGTGAATTGGATAACATTTAGAATCAAATTTAACATAAAATCTAAAAAAGAGTTGTTCATATCCAGGCAAAAGTCTTTTATATAAATGTCCTCCAGTTCCATTTCCACCTATGTGGGTCATAAGAAGTGAATATTTACCAAAACTTTTGGGTGGAATATCTTCTGAAAGTGACATAATCCCAATATTGCGAATATCTTCCCATTTATTTTTTAATTCATCCAAAGATTTTATTTCAAAATCTTCAAAAAATATAACATTTTCATCTTTCTCTATATTTTTATCTCCAGGATAATTCTGTGAAATTCCATATCCCTCTGGTAATTTTATTTCATCTGCCTCTAAAATAAATAATATGAAAAGTAAAACTAAAAAAAATTTTTTCAATTTCAAACTTCTTTTTCAGATTTCAAGATTTTATACTCAAAACTATCAAGAAGTGCTTTCCAAGAAGCCTCAATTATATTTTCTGAAACTCCAACTGTTCCCCAAGTATCTTTTTCATCTGTTGATTCTATCACAACAGTTGTAATAGCAGCAGTTGCTTTTTCAGGGTGTAAAATTCTAACTTTATAATCAGTTAATCTCATTTCTTTTATTTCAGGATAAAATTTTTCAAGTGCTTTTCTTAGAGCATTATCAAGAGCATGAACAGGTCCATTTCCTTCACTCGCAGTATGTTCTATCAGTTTTCCTACTTTTACTTTAACAGTTGCTTCTGAAACGACCTTTTTTCCTCTTTTTTCAACAATAACTCTAAATCCTTCTATTTCAAAGAGTTTTTTATACTTTCCAAGTGCTTTTCTTATCATAAGTTCAAGAGTTCCTTCTGCTGCTTCAAATTGATAACCCTCATTTTCAAGTTTTCCAACCATATCCACAAGTTTTTTTACAAGTTTTGGTTTTTTCTCTAAATCAAATTTTTTAAATTTCTGTAATATTGTGCTTTTTCCAGAGAGTTCAGAAATTAGTATTCTTCTTTCATTTCCAACAAGTTTAGGATCTATATGTTCATAGGTTAATGGATTTTTACTTACTGCGTCAATATGAACTCCTCCTTTATGAGCAAAAGCACTTAATCCAACGAAAGGTTGATTGTTTGGTGGAACAATGTTTGCAGTTTCATAAACAAATCTTGAAAGTTCTGTTAATCTAACAAGATTTTTTTCTGGAATACATTTATAACCCATTTTTATTTGTAAAATTGGAATTATTGCTGTTAAATCAGCATTTCCACATCTTTCACCAAGTCCATTTATTGTTCCTTGAATATGAATTACACCACTTTTAACTGCACTTATTGTGTTAGCAACAGCAAGGGATGAATCATTATGAGTATGAATTCCAAGAGAAGTTTTTATTTTTTCTTTTACTTTTTTTACTATTTCCTCTATTTCAAATGGTAAACTTCCTCCATTTGTATCACATAAAACTATTCTTTGCGCTCCAGAATTTTCAGCAACAATTAATGTTTTTAAAGCATAATCAGGATTATTCTTATATCCGTCAAAAAAATGTTCTGCATCAAAAAAAACTTTTCTTTCATGTTTAGTCAAAAAGGATATTGTTTCTTCTATTAGTTTTAAATTCTCATCAGAAGTGATTTTTAAAACATCCCTTACATGAAGATCCCATGATTTCCCGAAAATTGTTATGTACTCAGTTTCACTTTCAAGAAGTTTTTTAATAAAAGGATCTTTTTCAACAGAATAAATTTTTCTTCTGGTTGAACCAAAAGCAACAATTTTACTATTTTTAAATTTTTTATTCCTTATTTTTTTAAAAAAAGAAATATCTTTTGGATTTGAACCTGGCCATCCACCTTCAATAAAGTCAATCCCAAAATCATCAAGTTTTTCTGCAATTTTGATTTTATCATTCAAGGTGAAAAAGACATTTTCACCTTGACTGCCATCTCTTAAAGTAGTATCATAAATTTCTATTTTCATAAATTTCTCCGCTTTTATTTATTATACTAAAATAAAACTTAAAAGTAAAAAGTAAGAAATTAGTTGACTTTGAAAATTGAGTAAATTAAAATTACAGATTGTAAATACTGGAGGCAAAAGATGGTTTTTAAAAATATTGATTTTCATAATGTAGAAGAAATTTTTGAAAAAGAAGATGGTTTACAATTATCAAGAATCCCTGAAAATGTAAGAGTTTTTTTAAATGAAAATGCAAAGATTAGGTCTTTTATGCCTGCTGGGTGTGAATTGAGATTTAATCTTAAAAGTGAAAAAGCAAAAATTTATCTTAAAAAAATAAAAAATGTTTATAAAAATGTTTATATAGAAAATGGAATATGTGAGGTATATTTTGGAGATTTTTTTTATTTTTGGTATTTCATAGATGAAAATGGAAGGGAAATAGAGGTTAAATATCCAGAAAATATAGATAAACTTAAAAAAATTGCAGAAGAGAAAAAATTACCCTTTGATCCAGAGGTAATAAGAGTTATACTTCCGCATAGATGTGAAATAAGAATTATAAATATTGAGGGTGAATTTGAAATACCAAAACCAAATCAAATTCCAAAATTAAAATATCTCTCATATGGTTCTTCAATAACTCAAGGAGCAAGTTCAATAAGGCCAACAGGAACTTATCCAATGAAGACCGCTCAAATTCTTGGTGTTGACCTTATTAATCTTGGATTTGGTGGAGGAGCCTATCTTGAAAAAGAGATAGCAGATTACATAGCAGAAAGGAATGATTGGGATTTTGCAACATTTGAACTTGGAATAAATATGGTTTTATGGAGCGATGTAGAGGAGTTTGAAAAAAGAGTAAATTATTTTGTGGAAACAATTGTAAGAAAACATTCAGATAAATATCTCTATTTTATTGATATGTTTCCATTTTTTATGGATTTTGAAAAAGAAAAAAAGCAGGAAGAATTCAGAAAGATAGTAAGAAATAAAGTAAAAGAGATTGATAAGGAAAATGTTATTTATATTTCTGGTTTTGAACTTTTAAAAAGTGAAAAAGGACTTACATTTGATTTAGTTCATCCAGCATCATTTGGCATGGAAGAAATAGCCTTTAATCTTTCCACAATTATCTCACATACATATTTTAAAAAGTAAGTTTAACCCAAAATTATGCTGGAAAAAAAATATTTGAAAGAATTAATAAAGATTTCTTTTCCTCTAATTATAAGTTCAAGTATATGGACTGTTCAGCATTTTGTAGATAGAATGTTTATTTCTTGGTATTCAGTAAAATCTCTTGCGGCAGTTTTACCTGCAAGTTTCTTAAATTTGACAACTACAAGTATATTTATTGGAACTACTGCTTTTGTGAGTACTTTTGTTTCTCAATATTATGGTGCAAAAACATATGAAAAAATAGGTAAAATTGTATGGCAAGGAATTTATTTTGGAATTATAGGAGGCATTTTCCATATTTTTTTATTTTATTTATCTCCCTATATTTTTGAAATTTTCAAACATGAAAGTGAGGTATTAAATTATGAGGTAACTTATTTTCAAATTTTATGTTTGGGAAGTTTTCCTGTTATTGCAAGTAATTCTCTTTCGTCTTTTTTTTCTGGTAGAGGTAGAACTGTTCCCATATTGATTATCAGTATAATTCAGACAATTTTGAATTTAGTTTTTGATTATCTCCTTATATTCGGAAAATGGATTTTTCCAGAAATGGGTATAAAGGGTGCAGGAATTGCGACTGTTTTATCTCAGTACATTTCTCTTTTTATATATTTTTTATTATTCTTTTTAAACAAAAAAAATGAAATTTATGGTGTAAAGGACTTTAAGTTTGATTCTTATCTTTTTAAAAATCTCATTAGATTTGGTGTTCCAAATGGAATTTTCTTTTTTATTGATATCTCTGTCTGGTCAATTTTTTTACTTATAATTGGAAAAATGGGTGTTATTTCTTTATCGTCAACAAATATTGCTTTTAATATAAATACTGTTGCTTTTATGCCTATGCTTGGAATAGGAACAGGAGTTTCTGTTCTTGTTGGTCAATATATTGGAAAAGGGAAACAGGAAATTTCTGAAAAAATAACTTATATGGGTTTTCTAATTACTTTTATTTATATGGTTTTGGTTGCTTTATCTTATGTTATTTTCCCGGATTTTTATATAAATTTTTTTAAACCCAAAATTTTTCCTGAAAATTTTTTAGAAATGAGAAATCTTACCCGTGTCCTTCTTAAATTTGTTGCTTTTTATTCCGTTTTTGATACCTGTAATGTAATTTTTATTTCTGCTTTAAAGGGGGCTGGTGATACAAAATTTATTATGAAAGTATTCTTATTTAATTCTATCTTTATATTTCTGCTCCCCCTTTATTTACTTACTTTTTTCTTTTCTTCCAATATTTTTATTGCCTGGATTTTGGCTTCTGTTTATGTAATTTTTGATGGTCTTATATTTTTCTTTAGATTTTTCAAAGGCAAATGGAAGCAGATAAAAATAATTGAAGTTTTGCAATATCCTATGATATAATTTTCTAAATTTTGATAAAAAATTGACAGAAACAAATAGAGTGATAAAATAATTTGTTAGAAAAAGATAAAAGATAATGGAAGAGAGAGAAAAATTATTAAGTTTTTTGGCATATTTTTTTGGATGGATTTCTGGTTTGATAATTTTTTTAATAGAAAAGAAAAGTGAATTTATAAGATTTAATGCCATACAGAGTATAATCTTCAGTGGAATATGGACGATTTTGAGGATTTTTATTTATATTTTAATTTTTATTCCTTTTCTCGGGAAAATAATTTCTTTTTTGATTTCTTCATTAATAAATATTGCTTGTTTTGTAATCTGGATAATTTTGCTTGTGAAATCATTTCAAGGTGAAAAGTTTAAACTTCCTATTATAGGGAACTATGCTGAAAAATATTCAAAAATTTAAAAATAGGAGGTAAAATGAGAATATTTAAAATTGTATTATTTTTTTGTATCTCGCATTTATTTATAACTTTTGGAGAAATTACTATTTTAGAACCTATAGCTGGAGATTTAAAAAGAGGGCAATTTTATATTAAGTGGACAGATCCAGACAATCCGGGAGATTCTTATTCAATTTATGCTTCAAAAGACGATTGGAATACTACAATTACACTGGCTGCTAACCTTCCCTCTGACGTCAGAGAATATCTTTGTGATTCTAATAATCTTGGTCTTGAAGATAGTTCTAATTGGGAAATTAAAATAGAAAGATCGTCGCCTTCTGTTTATTCTTATTCGGGAAAATTCACAATAGATAATACTCCGCCAGAAGTTAATTTGAAAGTTTGTGGAAAAATTAAAGAAGGAGAGACAATTAATTATTCAGGAACATGGAGTGATCTTTCTGGAGTTGAAGTGCTATTTGCAGAGTTGTTAGGTGATACAGATAATGATTTTTCAAATGGTGCCAATAGTATAAGATATATAGATCCTCCCTCAGTAATCGGAGAATCTGGAAGTGGTTCGTTTGGGGGTGGATTTACTTTGACAGAAGATCTTATTAATGAAATAAAGAATTATCCCTATCTATGGATAAGAGTTTTAATACAGGATAAAGCAAGAGACAAGGATAATAATGCGAATGGACCAGTTGAAGTTCTTTTACTGATTGAAGAAATAAATGTGGAAATTTCAGGTTTTGTAAGAGATTTTACAGGGAATCCATTAATATCTGCTCCTGTTATTCTTTCTGGAGATGCTTTTGGTTTAACATATACTGATTCAACTGGAAAATATTCTTTTAGTGTTTCTGGTTATTATTTTGAAGATACCGATATGACTTATGTAGGAGATTACTTTATTTCACCAGTTATTCAAGGGATATCACCTACTTCAAGAGAATATGATGGACTTTATTCTGGAAGAACAATAGAAATTCAAAATCAGAATTTTGTTCTTTCTAATGGTTGTAGATTTAAGAAATATGATTTAGGCAACTCTAATGAATATTACTTTTTTACAACGACAGAACTTAAAACACCTTACAATCTCTTTCTTGACTGGCAATTTGGATATGGTGGAGAAATTTTAACTGGTGATGTTGATAATGATGGGAAACTGGATTTATTGATAAAAACACAAAATAATTTATACGGATATTCCTATGATTCCATATCTAAATCATATAAAATAAAATTTAATATTTCAACTGGTCTTTCTCTTGGAAGTATTGATGAATTTGATGAAGATATTAATGGCTTTGAAATTATTTTAAATGGGACCGGCCAAACAAATTCAGCAAGAATTTTAGGAAAAACAGGTCTTGCATATAGTGTTATTAATTCAATAAATATTTCAGGCGCACCAGAAGGTACTAAATGGTTTGTAAGATATGTTGTGAATGGAAAAGTTCTTCTTGCAGGAAGTAATGGATCTGATTATAACAAATTGATATTTTATGATTGCAAAACCGGAAATATAATATGGGAGAGAGATATAGATCAAATAATAGAACCAGAAGAAGTAACAATAAGATATACTGATAGTGGCAAAATAATGATTGTCTTTGGTGGTAGAAATAATACATCTGTAAAACTTTATGCTATTGACTTACTTACAGGAGATAATATTTCACCTTTCCCACTTACTTTAGGCGGAGGTTTATTGAGAGTAATAGTTTCTCAAGCAAATACAGAAATTTTTTCCTTCCCAGAAATAATAGGAATTTTATCAGAATATCCATCCAATAGATTAATTATTTACAGAACAGATGGCGGAACAACACAATTTACTACAAATATATTTACCAGCGATTTTCAAGTTTCAACAGGTGATATTAATGGAGATGGTTCAAAGGAACTTATTATTTCTGACGGTTCAGAGAACATTTATATTATAAATTTAGAATCTGGCGAAGTAACTCAAGGTAACCAGAAGGGAAAAATTTGGACGTGCGTTGATATTTTGGGTAATGGAAAGAAACAAATTATTGCTTCAAAAGGAAGTACCATTCAAATTTACGATGAAGATTTTACTTCTATTGCTTCTTATAATTTAAATGATACTATCTATAAAGTAATTGTTTCAGATATAGATAATAATGGAACGATAGATATAATTGCCAGTTCCTTATATAAGACATATATTTTAAGATTTGAAAGAAAGGGTGAAAAACCAGAAGATCAACAACTTCCAAATATTCCACCGGTTATAAAAAATATATCAGTGGTAAGAACAGCAGAAGGTTTTTACAAAGGAATTTTATTAGAATGGACTTATCAATTAATAGATGATGAAAGATTGATTGGTTTCAAAATTGAAAGAAGTGACAATTCTTCTTCTTGGAGTAATGCAGAAATTGTTAGAAAGACTGTTGAAGATTGGAAAAATGGAGGAAGTAATTGGGGATATAGTTATGACAATGTAAACAACGAATGGTATTTCTGGTATCTTGATGATCCTCCACATCCTTATGTTGGACGAACTTATACTTATTACTATAGAGTTGTTGCTTATAATAATGTAAGTAATGTAAATTCTGATCCTATGGGTATATCATTTGAAAGTGAAATAATTTCTGCTGCAGGAGGAGGATGCTTTATTGCGAGTGTTTGTTTTGGAGAGGATAGTTGGCAGGTGAAAATATTAAGAAAGTTCAGAGATAAAATATTGATGAGAAACTATATTGGGAGAAAGTTTGTTGAATTTTATTATAGAAATAGTCCAATCCTGGCTAATTACTTGAAAGAAAAAATAATTTTAAAAGAAATTGTGAAATTTGTACTTTATTCTATTGTTGTTTTGGCATGGATTCTTATTCATCCTTTCATTTTGGTTTTTGTAATTCCAGGAATAGGTTTTATGTTTAGAAAGAAAATAAAAGGAAGAATGAAATGAAAAGCAAAATTTTCTATTTGTTTTTCATTTTAATCTCATTTAATTTTATTGGTAATAATATCTATCCTGTCCCACCATCTCCAGAACTTATAAAGAAGTTTGAAAAAGAAGGTATTTCTTTACAAATTTTTTCATATGTATTTCAAACTGCAAGGGAAGCAGGTGTTGACCAACCAGGCCCTTTAAAAGCACCTCTTATCGGTACAAGAAAAGCACTTGTTCTTCTTGTTGATTTTACAGATAAACAAGCAACAACTCTTCAATCATATTTTCAAAATTTACTTTTCACTCAAGGAACTGGAAGTATGAGGGATTATTTTGCTGAAAACTCTTATGGTCAATTTGATTTACAAGGAGATGTTAGAGGAAGTAGTACAAATCCTTCTCCGAGAAATGGCTGGTATCAGGCACCACAAACTTATGCTTATTATGTAGATGGCAAATATGGATTAGGAACATATCCGAAAAATACTCAAAAATTAGTGGAAGATGTTATAAATCTTGCAGACCAGGCAGGAGTTAATTTTGCTGATTATGATGCTGATGGAGATGGTTGGATAGATGCACTTTTTGTTGTCCATGCAGGATTGGGAGCAGAAGAAACTGGAAATCCAAATGATATATGGTCCCATAAATGGAATTTGAGAAGTGTTATGACGGTTGATGGTGTTAAAATTTATGATTATACTATAGAACCAGAATTGTCTAATATTTCAGGAACAGGAAGAAGTGCAATAGGTGTTTTTTGTCATGAAATTTCTCATTTTTTTGGTTTGCCTGACCTATATGATTATGACAATGATTCACAAGGTGTTGGTTACTGGAGTTTAATGGCTGCTGGTTGCTGGTTAAATAGAGGAAATACTCCGGGACATCTTGATGGGTGGTCAAAAATAACACTTGGATGGGTAAATCCAGTTGTTCCAACATCAAATCAGAAGAATGTTCAATTTCCAGATGTAGAAACAAATCCAGTGATTTATAAATTGTGGAAAAGAGGGGAAGTAGATAAGGAATATTTTCTTGTAGAAAATAGACAGAAAATTGGATTTGATAGTTATTTACCAGGTAGTGGTCTTCTTATTTATCATATAGATGAAAATATGCCAAACAATAATGACCAGACTCATTATAAAGTTGCTGTGGAACAGGCAGATGGGAAATTTGATTTGGAACGCAATGTAAATTCTGGAGATGATGGAGATCCTTGGCCAGGTTCATCAAATAATAGAAATTTTACTAATTCTTCAATTCCGAATTCACTTGCTTATGATGGTTCTGATTCTTATGTTAGAGTAGAAAATATCAGTGATTCAGGAACATTAATGACTGCGGATATAACTGTTTCATTCTCCCCTGATAAACCAGTTAATCTTTTTCCTTTAAATGGTGCAAAAAATGTTCCACAAAATAAAGTTTTTTTAGAAAGTTCTTCTTATTCTCATCCTTTAAATATTTCTTTTGGTGGTTCACATTGGCAAATTAGAGTTGAGAATGGAAATTACAATAATCCTGTTTATGATAGTGGAGAAATTGGACCTGTTACTTCAATTAAAATTCCAGAAAATTGTTTAGAATTGGGAAAAACATATTATTGGCATGTTAAATATAAAGATGTTGAAGAAAACTGGTCTGAGTGGAGTGATGAAACCTGTTTTACAACTGGTATAAATGTTTCACCTGAAAAACCAAAAAATCTTTCACCTTCAAATGGAGCAACAAATATTTCATTAACTCCAACCCTGACAGCGTCAGAATTTCGGGATTATGATGGTGATTCTTTCTATCAAGCAGAATGGGCAATATATGAAGGGACAAAAGAAATATATAACACAAGAAATAAATTAACATATCTTGCTGTTGGAGAAGGTATTCTTGATTATGAAACTACATATTCCTGGTGTGTAAGATATTCAGATATTTATGGAAACTGGTCTTTGTGGTCAAACAAAACAAGTTTTACAACTATACCGAGACCACCAATTCCACCAGAAACACCAGTAAATATCTATCCAGTGGAAATTAATGGAGTTGAACTTAATCCAACTCTTAAGGCAACAGCATTTTTAGACCAGAATAAAGGAGATACATTTAAAAAATCATACTGGCAGATAAGAGAAGCAAATAATAATGAAAAACTTAATGATGGGACATATATCAATCCTTACTGGGAAAAAGAAGCAGGACCTGTAAATTATATTAAAGTTGATAGACAACTGAAACCAAATACAAAATATTACTGGCATGTGAAATATCAAGATTCAACAGGTAATTGGTCTTCTTGGAGTGAAGAAACATATTTTATAACAAAAGATGGAACACAAACAATACCTACAAGTGGAGGAGGATGCTTTATTGCAAGTGTTTGTTTTGGAGAGGATAGTTGGCAGGTGAAAATATTGAGAAACTTTAGAGATAAAATATTGGTTAAGTCAATTTTGGGAAAGAATATTGTAAGCCTTTATTATAAAATCAGTCCCAAAATTGCTGAAACTTTAAAAATAAATAATTTTTTAAAAATTCTGGTGAAAGTTTTTCTTTATCCAATAATAATTTTTGTTTTTTTAATTTTGGAACCCTATCTCTTTATTTTTTTAGTTTTTGTTTGTATAATTTTTTATAATGAACTAAAAAGGAGAAAAAAATATGAGGTTTAAAAATTTCTTAATATTTTTAATCTTTCATTCTCTATTTTTATTTGGCCAAATTAAAACTCAGTATATTCAAAACTCTTCAGTTTCACCATCTTTTACAAAAAAAATAAATTTTTCTTTTTCGGAAATTAAACTCGGTAAGACAGGAGATTTTGATTCTGTTATAATTGATGATTGTGAATTAAAAGAATTCAATGGGTTTATAATTCCTTGTAAAACAATAACTTTTGAAATTGAAGGTGAATATGAAATTTATTCTGTAAATCTTGTAAATTATAAAACATTTAATATAGAAAGGAAAATAAATCTTGCAAGAACTAAAGAGACGAAAATTATTAATGAGTTTGTTCCTGGAAATTTTTTAGCCTCTGGTTCAGCAGAAAATAGAGGAAAAACTCTAATATCTGTTTTAATTTATCCTTTTCAATACAATCCACTGGAAGAAAAAGGAATATTTTTAAAAGAAGGTGAAATTGAAATAAGGTATGGTAAAAATATTCAAAAATTGACAAAAAGTCCTGTTATTAAATCCCCAGGTTTTTATGCAGAAGTTTATCCTGAAGTATGTTTAATAATAACACCTGAAAAATATATAGATATAGCAAACACTATAAAATTTATTCATGAAAATCAGTCAGGTATTGGAACACCTGTTTCTACAAGAGTAGTTACGACAGAATATATTATGGCTCTGAGATATGGAGAAGCGAATCAACCACCTTTGGCTGATTTTCCTGATTCTTTATGTCCAGATGGGGGATACAAAAGCAAGACGGGAACAGATTATCCAAATAGAGAAACTCGGTTAAGACCAAGGTATAATGAAGTGCTCGCAAGAAAAATACTTTCATTTTTACTTGACCTTGCAGATGCTCCTGGATATTATAATCCTGATACTCCACCGCATTATGGAGATGGATATTTTCATGGGCCAAATCTTCAATATATTTTAATTCTTGGAAATGCAATGGATGTTCCTCCAAGTTATTATGTCCATCTTGCTTTTTCAGAAGAAGGAACAGATAAGGATACTTATAATGCTTGGGTTCCAACAGATTACTTTTATGCCTGTTGTGGTAAAAATGGACTTACAAGTTTAAATCCATATTTTTCAGTTGGAAGAATACCTGTTCCTGAGATATATGATATATTATACCAAAATCTTATAGTTGCAAGTGTTGATTCAGCAAATAGAAGAATAACAGCAAGTTTAAATGAAAATCCAGGAGATTTATCAGGGAAAGCAATCGTTATGCGTTCAGGAAGTGCAAATGGAAGGGTTCTTGATATTGAATCTTCTTCTTGGGCTTCAAATATTTTAACTATTATTTTAAAACCAGGTTCAAATATGGAAGGCATTGCAGTAAATGATCGTTTTGACATTGTTGATCCTGATACTAAAGTTGCGTTAATGCAGCAAATAGCAAATAAAATTGGAAATTGGGTTGGAAATATAAATTCAGACCAATCCTATTTTAAAAATATTTCTTTTGCTGGAGGTAAAAGTATATTTGTTGAAACAAAATGGAAAAAATCTCCTGGGGTATTAAATAGTGGTTATGTTTCTACTTTTTATTGGGATGAACTTTCCTGTCTTGAAGTTATAAATTCAATTGATAAAGTTGAAGAAGGAGGAGATAATAAATCATATGTTTCTGGACTTGGTGTTAAAAAATATTTTGAAAGTAATCTTGATAAAAATTTAAACAAAATTTCAAATCAGGATTATGGTTTTTTAAAAAGTGATGTTGTAAAAATTTTGAAAAATGAGCAAGGTCATGAAAATGGTATTTTTTATTATGCTGGGGAAGGATTTACTTTGGGTTTATCATTCCCAGATGGTTTTTTAAATTCTTTAGAGTTATTATCATATTCTTCAACGACAAGAAACAACATTTTCATTTCTCATGCTCCTGACACTGGTGTATATGATTTAAGATTATGGTATGGTGGACAATTTGACCCATTTTTAGGATTTGGAATTGCTACTTTACTTTCTCCTGCTTGTTCAATTGCATATTTTGGCCCTGTAAGAGGTAATGGTTTTAAATTAAACTGGAGTGTTGATGAGAAAGGGATTTTAAATTTTTCACATGAGTATACAAATGAACTTACAAGACTTATAATAAAAAAATATCATAGAACAAAAGGAGGACTTGTAAAAATAAGGGATATTATAACAGAAGCACAAAGAGAATTCTGGATCAAAAACCAATCTAATTGGACTCCATATCATTTTAGAACTCTTGTTCAATTCAATTTATTTGGTGATCCAGCACTTTATATTCCAGGACCACAATATCCAGTAAGTGAATATACAAATTTACCATCTGTAGAATGTTTAAATTTTGATAGAGTTAATTCAGATAATTTCTCTGTTTATGAAGTTGAAGATAACAGTCAAAGAGAGGTTAAAGTGAATTTTGGTTCAGAATCAGAAAATGTAAAAATTACGCTTGTTGACCCAAGATGGTTTACTGCTGATGAATGTTATATAAAAACTTCTACTGGAACTCAATCATTCTGGTTTGATGATAAAGATGAAGGAAAAGATGATACTACAAATGGACCTGGGCTTTATTTTGCAAAAATTGAACAAAAAGAAATGGGTGTAGATTATTATACAAAAGAAATAAGAATATATTTTGAAATTGTAAATAAATTTATTCCAGAAGGTGATATTCTTTTAATCGATGACGACCAACCAAGAAGATATACTACTTATCCAAATGATCCTTGGTATCAGAGTGAGGTTTATTCTGGGTTTCCTCATTATCCAGATGTTGAAAGTTATTATGAGGAAGCATTGCAAGGACTTGGAATTAATAGAGTAGATATGGGTGGGACTGGAAAAAAATATAAAGTTTGGCATGTTGAAAATAAAGATGGTTCAAATGCTTCAGGACAAGGAAGGCATGGAGAAGTAACTTATGAGATTTTAAGTAATTATATAGGAGAAGGAAAACTTGTCATTTGGTTTACTGGAAATGATTGGTTAACAACCATAAAACAGAAAGAACAGGAAGCAATTACCCAATTTTTAAATAATGGGGGACGTTTATTTATTACAGGGCAAGATATAGGATACAATTTATCTACTGCTTCTCCTGCTTTTTATCGTAATATTTTAAAGTCAACTTTAGTTCAAGATAATATTCGTCTTTTTGATATTGATGGTATAAATATTGATGACCTTTCTGGTGAACTTAAAGATATAAATATTACAAGTGGAGATGGTGCTTACAATCAACATTGGCCAAGTGAAATTGACCCTCAAGTGGGTGCTTCTACAATTCTATTGTATGATCCAGCAGGAGCAGGTGGTGGTAGCAGAATGTCTTCTGGAACTGCTGGTATAAGATATTATGACCAAAATACTGGTGGTGCTCTTGTTTACTTTGCATTTGGATTTGAAGCAATAAATAATTTTGAAGGGCAATCTAATGGAAGAAAAGCGGTTTTAGAAAAGGTTATAAATTATCTTTCAAATCCAACACCATCAGGTTTGTTTAAAGCAGTTGCAGGAGACCAAAAGATTTATTTATATTGGCTTTGGCCAAATCAAAGAGATACAAATATTTTAATATTGTATAAAGAACAAACAGGTTATCCAACAGGAATACCACAAAATGGACAGACATATACAAAAGGACAGCAAATAGGAGATGGTATTGTTGAATTTGTTGGCAGTTTCCCAACAACATCATATGAACATACAGGACTTGTAAATGATAGAACTTATTATTATGCTGCTTATGTTTATGATACTGCAACAAAAACTTATAAATTACTTGGATATGCAAATGCTACACCAAGAGCAGGAAGTGAACCAGGAGAAATTCCAAAACCTACAAATTTAACTGCAACCCCAAGATATATAGAAAACATCAATATGTGGGTAGTTGATTTATCATGGCAAGACAATTCTGAAGATGAATATGAAGAGGATGGTTTTGCAATTGAAAGAAAGATTGATGATGGTGATTTCCAAGAAATAAAGAGAGTTGGAAGAGATACTACTTCTTATACTGATGATAATGATGGTTCAGGACTTGAAGAAAATAGAACTTATACATATAGAGTAAGGGCTTATAAGGGAATGCAATATTCTAAATATTCAAATGAAGCAACTACTATGACTGTAAGACCGGGAAAACCAATACCTGTAAGTCCTAAAAATCAAATAAATGTGCCTCTAACTCCTCAACTGGTTGCTCAATATGAGCATCCTCTTGGACTTCCACTTGTTGGTTCTGCTTGGCAAATTAGAAAACAGGATGGGACAATTGTCTATAATGTTGAAAGTGGTGCACAAACAACTCATCAGGTTCCTCCAGGGATATTACAATTTAATACAGATTACTGGTGGCGTGTGAGATTTAGAGATGCAAATTGGTGGTCTGATTGGAGTGATGAAGCATATTTTAAAACGAGAGGAAACAGCCCTCCTAATAAGCCATCCTGTATTTCTCCAAAAAATGTTACTGGAATTTCTATAACTCCAACTTTGAGAAGTTCTACTTTTACTGACCCAGATGGTGATAATATAAAATATGCAAAATGGTATATAAGAGAAGATAATAATGGCTCACCAGGGAATATAAAATGGCAGGGTCAAAATTCTCCAAATCCAAATTCTCCTTCAATAACAGTGCCTCCAAATATTCTTCAGTATGAGACAAAATACTGGTGGTCTGTTCAGTATTCCGATATATTTGATGCCTGGTCTGAAGAGGCAGATTATGTATGGTTTATAACAGAAACACCTCCACCTCCTCAACCACCATATAAACCTCAGAATATTTCAGTTGATGGCAAAACTTATAATGGAGCAGAGAATATAAGTTTAACTCCAACTTTAAAAGCAAGTCCTTTTTCAGATCCTAATCCTAATGATATATTTAGCGATTCACATTGGCAGATTGCAGTTGTTAACGATAAAAATCAGGATGGAAGTTATAGAGAAGTTTATTGGGAAAAATATGGTGGTGCAACAAATACAATAAAGGTAGATAATCCACCTTTACAACCAAATACAAAGTATTACTGGCATGTAAGATATAAAGATTCAACAGGTTTATGGTCAGAATGGAGTGATGAATGGTATTTTATAACTGGTAGTGGAACAGAAGGAGGAGAAGTAGGTGGTGGAGGAGGATGCTTTATTGCGAGTGTTTGTTTTGGAGAGGATAGTTGGCAGGTGAAGGTTTTGAGAGAATTTAGAGATAGAATTTTAATAAAAAGTTATCCTGGAAAGAAATTTGTTTCATTCTATTATAGAAATTCACCTAAAATTGCTGATTTTATAAAAGGGAAAAAGTTCATCTTTTATGCAGTTAGAATTTCACTTTATCCTTTAATTTTCCTTGTAATTTTAATTTTATATGGAATTTTACCATATTTGATATTTATTTCTGGTATCCTTTTGCTTTTAAAATCTCTGTTGAAAAATACTTTGAGAAAATAGAAGAATGAGAAAAATTTTATTTTTTCTGTTTTTATCTGCAATTTATATTTTTCCTGCTTCAATAATTTTGAAAAGAAATATTTTTACTGCGCCGCCGCCTCCTCCACCTCCTAAAATTCAGACAATTTTAAAACCTTCACCTTTACCTTCCCTTGATTCGTTTATAGAAATACTCGGTATTGTATATTTTGAAAATAATGAAGAGGACTCATTTGTGATTATAAAAAATAGAAAGAAAAATACAGAAGAAATATATAAGACAGGTGATATGATTGAAGAAGCAAAAATTGTGAAAATTGAATTTGATAGAGTTTTATTTGAATACGACAATAAAATAATATCTGTAAATTTTGAAAATAAAGTTTTTGAAGGTCCATTAGATATTACTTTCAAGAAAAGAAAAGAAAAAGAGGAAATTGTTAAAGAAGAAGACCAGGTTGATGATAGAGAACAGAAAATATTTGTAAATGTAGATTATAAAAATGTAATTGAAAAACTTGAAGAAGAAGGAAAAGAGTTGATTGGAAAAGTTAATATAATACCAAATTTAAAAGAGAACAGAGTAGAAGGTTTTAAAGTTTTTAATATCCCTGAAGGAAGTATTCCCTATCAATATGGATTGAGAAGTGGAGATATTATAAGAAGTGTCAACGGTATTATTATTGATAGTATTGCAACTGCATTTAGAGTTTATAATGAAATAAAAAATTCAAATGTAAGAACTGTCACAGTTGAGATTATAAGAAATGGACAGGTAATCACATATACATATAATTTGAGTAGATAAAAACTCTAAAAATATTTCTTAAAAAACAGATAATTCTATGGAAAAACAGGTTATTTTTGAAAGTGTGAATGGAAAACTTTTTGGTGTTTTACATGTTCCAGAAAAAGAGAAATCAGCAGGTGTGGTATTTTTTCATGGTTTTACCGGTAATAAATGTGAAAGCCATTTTTTGTTTACAAAACTTGCAAGAAGATTATGTAAAGAAGGTATTTGTGTTTTAAGATTTGATTTCTATGGTTCAGGTGATAGTGAAGGGAATTTTGAAGATATTACAATAGAAACAGAAATGAAAGATGGAGAAAGTGCAATAGAGTTTTTCAAAAATCTTGAATTTATCTATAAAGAGAAAATTGGGATACTTGGTTTTTCAATGGGAGCAATTATAGGAACTTATATTGCATCAAAATATAATACAAAAACGCTCTGTTTGTGGTCTCCTCTGGCTTTTCCTGCTATTTTGAAAAAGAAGATTTTTACAAAAAAGATGTTAAAGAAAATTGAAAAATATGGTAAATGTTATGTTCCTGGAATTGGGCATTTTATAGGAGAAAATTTTTTAAAAACTCTTGAAAATATAAAAATTGAAAAATATGCAGAAGATTATAAAGGAAACGTTTTAATTGTTTATTCAAAAGATGATGCCCATCTGGATTTAAAAAATCCATTATTTTATTTTGATAAATTTCATCATAAAACACTCAACTTGAAAATGCTTATACTTGATAAAGGGGGACATACTTTTGCAACTGAAGAGAGTGAGAGAATAGTACTTGAAGAGACAGTCAATTTTTTCAAAGAAAATCTTTTATAAAATTTTAAGGAGAAAATTTTTTGAGGTAAACAAGGAGAATAGAAATAGCAGAAGGGGTTATACCAGGAATGCGATTCGCCTGTCCAAGATTGAGGGGTTTAAATTTAGATAATTTTTCTCTTATTTCAAGTGAAAGGCCAGGTATTTTACTATAATCAAAATTTTCTGGGATTTTTATTTTTTCAAGATTTCTAAACTCTTCAATTTCTTTCAAGTTCCTTTCAATATAGGGAGCATATTTTATTTCAACTTCTGCTGTAAAAATTGAATCTCTATGAAAATTTTCATTTTTTATATAATCTAAAATTTTAATTCCAGGTCTTCTTACATATTCAAAAAGGGTTATAGTTTTACCTTCAATTGTGATTTTTTTACTTTGAAGATATTTTTTTATTTTTTCAATTTCTTCTATTTTTCTTTTAGTTTTTTCCCATTCTTCTTCACTTACAAGTCCAAGTTTATATCCAATCTCTCTCAATCTTATATCGGCATTATCTTCTCTTATCATTAATCTATATTCTACTCTTGAAGTAAACATTCTATATGGCTCATTTGTTCCTTTAGTTGTTAAATCATCAATTAAAACTCCAATATAACTTGTTGTTCTATCAAGTATAAGTTCTGGTTGATTTTTTATTTTTAATACTGCGTTTATTCCAGCAATTAATCCCTGACCACCTGCTTCTTCATAACCTGTTGTTCCATTTATTTGTCCTGCGAGAAATAGATTTTTAACAATTTTTGTTTCAAGTGTTGGATAAATCTGTAAGGGATTTACGACATCATGTTCAATACCATATCCATATCTTAATATTTTCACATTTTCAAGGCCTTTAATTGTATGTATAAAATCATCCTGAACATCAATAGGTAAACTTGTTGAAATTCCATTTGGATAATAAATGTTAATATCTTTCCCTTCAGGTTCAAGAAATATATGGTGGCGTGGATGATGTGGAAATTTTACAACTTTATCTTCAATTGATGGACAATACCTTACGCCAATTCCAGTAATTTTTCCTGTATATAAGGGGCTTCTGTTAAGATTTTTTCTTATTATCTCATGTGTTTTTTCATTTGTATATGTTATATAACAAGGAACTTGCTCAATTTCAAGATTTTCTGTTGAGAAAGAAAAAGGTTTAGGAGGTTCATCTCCAAATTGAGGAGTAAGAATAGAAAAATCAATTGTGTTGCCATCAAGGCGAGCACAAGTTCCCGTTTTAAATCTCAAAATTTCAAATCCAAGTTCTTTTAATTTTTCTGACAATTTTTTACTACATTTTTTATCTTCAATTCTTCCAGCAGGAAAACTTTCAAGTCCAATATGAATTAATCCATTCAAAAAAGTTCCTGGTGCCAATATTACGCATTTAGAATATATTAACTCTTCATTATTTACTTCAACACCTTTTACGACATTATTCTCAACAATTAAATCTGTTACCTCTCCTTCAAGAATTTCAACATTTTTTTCAATTAAGTTTTTCATATATTCATTATATTTTTTTCTATCAACCTGTGCTCTACTTGACCATACTGCAGGACCTTTAGATTTATTCAAAATTCTAAATTGAATGCCTGTTTTGTCTGTTGCTTTTGCCATTTCGCCACCAAGGGCATCAATTTCTTTAACAATTTGTCCTTTACCAACTCCACCTATAGCAGGGTTACAGGACATATATCCAATTTTTTCCTTTTCAAATGTTATAAGCAAAATAGAAACCCCCATCTTTTTACATGCCATCGCACTTTCAATACCAGCATGTCCTCCACCAATCACAATCACATCATATTTTTTCATTTTCTTTTTAAAATAAAGTATTGAAAATGAAATGACGGTTTAATATGTTATCAATTCATAATTGATAGAACCAAAGCCAATTTTTTCTGCATAATTAAATTGATGTTCATAATTTATATCAGGTCTATAATTTAAAAAAACATCATATCCATTTTTTTCTTTTACTATTTCAACAGAAAATTTATCAATAGAAACAGGATCAGTTGAAACACATAGACCAATATTTTCTGATAATATTTTACCTGGATTTGAAATACAGTCACAATCACTTGAGATGTTTATAAGAAAATTTATTGCTATAAATTTTTCTTTGTATAAATTTTTAATTCCATACGCATATTCAACCAGTTTTTCTTGAAATTCAGCAGGACTAACACTTGACCAAGGAATATCTATTGCTCCATATGGACAAACATGAATACACCAAGCACAACCTTTACATTTTTTTTCATTAATAAAGGATTTTTTGTTCACTAATTCAATAGCACTGAATAAACATTCAGATACACATTTTCCGCATCCCTTACATATTGAAATATTTACTTTTGGAGATATATTTGAATGCATAGCAAATTTTCCTCTTCTTGAAGCACATCCCATTCCTATATTTTTTATTGTTCCACCAATTCCTGCAATAATGTGACCTTTAAAATGAGATAAAGCAATTAATCCGTCAAATTCTTTAAATTCTTTTGCAAAATAAAGTTTTCTAAAATGTTTACCTTCAATTTCTATTTCAAATTCATCATCACAATTTAAGCCACCTGCAATTAAGATTGGAACGCCTAAATTACCATATCCCTTTTTATAAGCAAGTTCAAGATGTGAAAATGTGTCATCTCTTTCTCCTCTATATAAAACATTTGTATCAGTTAGAAAAAGAGAAAGCCCTTTTTCTTTTAATAAGTTAATAAGTGGAATTAAATATTCTGGAAGTATATGATTATTGTGATTTGAATTGCCAAAATGTATTTTTAATGCAATTTTTTCGCCTTTTTCAAAAATATTAAAAATTTCAAGTTCTTTCAAGAAAATTTCAATTCTATCAAATTTTTCAAAAGGTAAAAAGTATACTTTTGACATATTTTAAATTTATTTTAAATTCAACTTTTCACTCCACACTTTTATAAAATATTCAAGAGACCTATTATAAGTTTTTTCTGCTTCTGGTGGAAACAAACATCCAGGTAATTCTCTTCTTGACCAATGAGAAGACAAACATTCACAACAAATACCTCTTTTACTACAACTTTTATAAGAGCAACCACAATTTTTTAAATTTCTTTCAAGGTTTAAACATTCAGCCATTTGAACCTCCTTTGTCTTTATAAACACCTAAAATATAATGTTTACTCATTACTTCTGTTATCCAGTCCATCGCTTGTTTTGGAGACATTTTCCAGTTAACAGGACAAGTAGAAAGTATTTCAATAAAAGAAAAACCAATTTTTTCAATTTGATATTTAAAAGCCTTCTTTATTGCAGATTTTGTTTTAATGATATTTGGTATTGAATCTATACTTACTCTTTCTACATAACTTACTCCATCAAGTTGAGCCATTAACTCACACATTTTTATTGGATATCCGTGATAGTGAATCTTTCTTCCGTAGATAGTTGTTGTTGTTTTTTGTTCTGGTAGTGTTGTTGGTGCCATTTGCCCTTTTGTCATACCATAAATGGCATTATTTACAAAAATGATAGTAATGTTTTCTCCTCTTGCTCCAGCATGAATCACTTCTGCAATTCCAATTGCTGCAAGATCACCATCTCCTTGATAAGTGAAAACAATTCTGTCAGGAAGTAATCTTTTTATTGCTGTTGCAACCGCTGGGGCTCTTCCGTGTGCAGATTCTGTTACATCAAAATTAAAAAAATTATAAGCAAGAACTGCACAACCAACAGGAGCAACCCCAATTGTTATTTCTCTAATTTTTAGTTCATCTATAACTTCTGCAATTAACCTGTGAATTATCCCGTGACCACATCCAGGACAATATGTTGTAATTTCTTTTTTTAAACTTTCTGGTTTTTTATATATTACTTCCATTTTTTTTAATAAAATTGTATATTTCTTCAGGCGTTGGAACTCCTCCACCAGGTCTTCCATAAAAATATATAGGTAAATTTTTCCTGTTTGCTATTTTAACGTCATCTATCATCTGCCCTAAGTTCATTTCTACAACATATATTTTTTTTATCTTTTTTATTAAATTTTCAAGTTGTTTATAAGGAAATGGCCATAAAGTTATAGGTCTGAAAAGGCCAATTTTTATACCTTCTTCTCTTGCAATTTTCACAGTTTCATAACATATTCTTGCACACGTTCCAAAACTCACTATTAAACTTTCAATATCGTTGCAGAAATACATTTCATATTTTACTTCTTTTTCCTCAATTTTTTTATATTTTTTATAAAGTTTCCAATTATGTTTTTCCAGAATACCAGGAGTTAAAAAAAGAGATTTTATAGAATTTGGTTTTCTCCCCTTACATCCGGTTAAAGCCCATTTTTTAACAGGTAATTTCTTTTTTGGTTTTCTAAATTTTACAGGTTCTAAAATTTGTGCAATTATACCATCTGCAAGTATTAAAACAGGATTTCTATATTTATCAGCAATATCAAAAGCCATATAGGTAAAATCGTAAAGTTCCTGAACATTCCATGGGGCATATACAATAGTTCTATAATCTCCATGCCCTCCACCTCTTGTTGCTTGAAAATAATCACTTTGAGATGGAGTAACATCACCAAGTCCAGGTCCTCCTCTGTTCATATTTACAATTACAGCAGGTAATTCACAACCTGCAAGATAAGAAATTCCTTCCTGTTTCAAAGATATACCAGGAGATGAAGAAGATGTTAATGCTCTAAAACCACAAACAGCAGCCCCAAAAACCATATTTATCGCTGAAATTTCACTTTCTGCTTGAATAAATATTCCACCTACCTCTGGCATTCTTTTACTCATATATTCAGGATATCTATTTTGAGGTGTTATTGGATATCCTGCATAGAATTTACATCCAGCATGAATTGCACCTTCTGCTGATGCTTCACAACCGGTGAGAAGATTTCTCTTCATTTTTTTCTAATCCAAGTATTATCTTGAAGTTGAATCCAGGTATTTTGTGGAGAATATTTTTGTGCAGTTTCTGCAAATATTTTTCTGAATTTTTCCTCTTCTGAAGGTGCAGCATTATTAATTTTCAAAAGTTCCTTTATTATAATATCTCTTTCTCTGTTCTCATTCTCAACAAGTTTTCTTATTTCTTTTTGGAGTTCTGGATTTTCTGGTAATTCTCTTATTATAACTCTAAAATTATTGGTTTCTCCAATATACCCATTCTTTTTAAATTCGTCTAATTTATCTCTCCAGGAATTCATTTTCTCTCTTGCTTGATTTATTTTTGGAGAATCAGTTTTTATTTCTTTTGTCACACTAATTTCTTCTGCATATAAATTTTTTGAAAATAATATATTGAGAAAACTTTCTTTTTCTTCTAATTTTTTTGGTGGCGCAAGTAATTCTTCAGCGGCTTTTTTAACCTTTTCTTCAGGAAAAGTAACATAAACATTTACAACTGCACAACCCAAAAGAAGTAAGATAAAAAATCCCAATAAAATTTCTTTTTTTAACATAAAATTTCCTCCTTTTTTATTTATTTTACTATTTTCTTTTGTTAAAAATCAAGTTAAATAGTTTTTTGAAAAAGAGGAGAGATGGAAATTATTGGTATTTTGCGAAAGTGTGAGAAAGGAAAATCAGACCAAAGTGAAAGTCCAGTTTGTCAATGGAATTAGTTTAAAAGTTTTATGGGGACTGGATAAAATCTTGACCAATAAATTTTTGTTTTGTAAAATTTTAATTTATGGAAAAAGAAATAGAAAGACAATTAGAGATAATAAAAAGAAATACAGTTGAGGTTATTGAGGAGAATGAATTAAGGGAAAAATTAAGAAGATCACTTACAGAGAATAAACCTCTAAGAATAAAATATGGAATTGATCCTACTTCTCCAGAGATACATCTTGGCCATGCAGTTCCAATTAAAAAATTGAAAGATTTTCAAATGCTGGGACATAAAGTTATATTTTTAATAGGAGATTTTACTGCAAGAATTGGGGATCCAACAGGACGTAAGGAGACAAGGCCAATATTAACTCCTGAAGAGATAAAACAAAATTTAATGACTTATAAAGAACAGGTAAGTAAAATACTTGATGTAGAAAAAACAGAATTTGTTTATAATTCAGAATGGCTTACAAAATTAAATCTTGAAGATTTGATAAAATTAACATCAATTTTTACAGTTGCTCAATTGCTTGAAAGAGAAGATTTTTCAGAGAGATATAAGGAGAATAGACCAATTTTTTTACATGAATTTTTATATCCACTTTTGCAAGGATATGACTCTTATGTTCTTTCTGCAGATGTGGAAATAGGTGCAACAGAACAAAAATTTAATCTTCTTGCTGGTAGAACTATCCAATTTTATTTAGGACAGGAAAAACAGGTTGTAATTACAATGCCTATATTAATCGGAACAGATGGAAAATTAAAAATGAGTAAGAGTTATAGAAATCATATACCATTAAATACAACTCCTTTTGATATGTTTGGAAAAATAATGTCAATTCCTGATAGTATTATGGAAGATTATTTTTCACTTATGACAGATATAGAAGTTAGTGTTTATAAAAAAATGATTAAAGAAAATCCGAGAGACGCAAAAGCATTTCTTGCGAAAGAAATTGTAAAAGAATTTTTTAATGAAGAAGAAGCAATTAGAGCAGAGGAAGAATTTAATAGAATTTTTAGAGAAAAAGAATTACCAAGTGAAATCCCGGAAATCAAAATTGAAAGAGAAATTTTAAATAGTGAGGGTAAAATAGAAATAATTGAATTATTAACAAAAAAGGGTATAGTGAATTCAAAATCTGAAGGGAAACGTCTTATAATCCAAAAAGCAGTTAAAGTAAATGGACAGGTAATTTTAGAACCAGATAAGAAAATAAAAATTGAAGATGGAATGGTTATAAAAGTAGGGAAAAGGAAATTTTTTAGAATAAGGGTTTAAAAAGTTTATGGAAGAAATAAGAAAAATTTTAACTCAATTTGGGAAGAAAATAGTAGAAAAAGGACTTGTTGCTGGGCCAGGAGGAAATATCAGTGCAAGAGAAGGGGAATTTGTTTACCTTTCACCAAGTGGTTATTTTTTAGATGAAATAAAAGAAGAGGAATGGGTTAAGGTAAATATTGAAACAGGAGAAATTTATAGTGATTTGAAACCAACATGTGAAATATCAATGCATCTTGGCATATATCTTGAAAGAAAAGATGTAAAAGCAGTTTTTCATACTCATCCCCCTATAACAGTGGGATTAATTTCTTCTGGAGTTAAATTTAAGCCCTTTTTCCCTGAATTTGTTGTAATACTTGGAAGGAATGTTCCTGTGGTGGAATATGTAATTCCAGCAGGTAAAGAAATTAGAGAAGTTGTTGTAAGGGAGATCAAAAAAGCAAATGTTGTTCTTTTAAAAAATCATGGCATTGTTGCTGTTGGAGAATCAATAAAAGAGGCATATACCAGAAGTTTAATGGTTGAAGAAGCAGCAAAATCACTTCTTGTAGGTATTATTGCAGGTAAAATGAGATATTTCACAAAAAGGGAAATTGAACAACTTGAAAAACTTGAAGCAGAAGATTATAGAAAGGCACTTCTTAAAAAATCAAAATGAATTGGAAAATTAAAAGTATTGATTTAAAAATTGATAAACCTTTAATCATGGGGATTTTAAATGTAACTCCAGATTCTTTTTACGATGGAGGTAAATATTTTGATATTGAAAAAGCAGTTAAAAGAGGTATTGAAATTGAAAAAGAAGGAGCAGACATAATTGATATTGGTGGTATTTCAACAAGGCCAGGTAGTATTCCAGTGGATGAGGAAGAGGAAATTAAAAGAGTTATTCCTGTCATAAAAATTCTTTCAAAAGAATTAAAAATTCCTATCTCCTGTGATACCTTTAGAAGTAAAGTGGCAGAAAAGGCACTTGAAAATGGGGCAGAAATTATTAATGACATTTCTGCTTTTTCTCTTGATCCAGATCTTTTAAGTGTAATAAAAAATTCTAATTGTGGTTATGTTCTTATGCATATGAAAGGAACTCCTGAAACTATGCAATTAAATCCTTATTATGATGATGTAATTAAGGAAATTTGTGAATTTTTTGAAATGAAAATAAATCTTTTAAATGAAAATGGAGTAGATATTAAGAGAGTTGTTATTGATCCTGGTATAGGTTTTGGAAAGAGGGTTATTGATAATGTAAAAATTTTAAAAAACCTTGATCAATTTTTAAAATTTAATAGACCTGTACTTATAGGAACAAGTAGAAAATCTTTTATAGGTAAAATTCTGGACCTTTCAGTAGAGGAACGTCTTGAACCTACAATAGCAACAAATGTTTATGCCTTTTTAAAGGGAGCCTCTATTTTTAGAGTTCATGATGTAAAAGAGGTTAGAAAAAGTATTGATATAATTTATAAGATTGAAAAAAATGAGGATTTTATGTATTGATATTGGAGATAAAAATATTGGCGTTGCTATCAGTGACGAAGAAGGAATTATTGCAAGAGGACTTGGTAATTTAAAAATGGATGAAAATGTTTTTGAGAAAATAAAAGAAATTGTTGAAAAATATAATGTCAACAAGATTGTTTATGGACTTCCTTTAAGAATGGATGGTTCTTTCAGTGCTCAAACAGAGAAAACGATTTCTTTTGTAACAAAATTAAAAGAAAAGTTTAAAGATATTGAATTTATTCCATTTGATGAGAGACTTTCAACGTCTCTGGCTGAAAAGTTTTTGTTGTCTGCGGATTTGAGTAGAAAAAAAAGGAAAAAATATATAGATAAACTTTCTGCCCAGATTATTCTTCAGAATTACCTTGATTCTTTAAATATTAAAATTAATGAGGAAGAAATTGAATGGTAGACAATTTAGAAAGAAATTTGGGCTATAAAAGCCTTTTTTATAAAATATTTTTTATTACCCTATCTTTAAAACTTTTTTTAGCACTTTTTTTCCCTTTAACAGGGGATGAAGCGTATTTTATAACAACAGGAAAAAAATTTTCTCTGGGTTATTATGAACATCCTCCTTTTATATGGTGGTACATTTATTTAATCTCTCTTTTGAGTAAAAATGGCCTTCATTTTTTTTATTATAGACTGTTTTCTGTTTTTACTACTTGCATTGTTAGTTTTCTATTTTTAAAGTTAATAAATAATGATGAAAAAAGTTATCTTCTTTCTTCTCTTTTTTTACTTACTCCAATTCATTTATTAGGTTTTTTGATAACAAATGATGTGCCTCTTTTTCTTTTTATCTTTATTTCTGCCTTCTTTTTTTATAAAGGAATTAAAGAGGAAAGAAGAAAAAATTTTGTTTTTTCTGGGTTTTTCTTTGGCCTTTCTTTTTTAAGTAAATATTTTGCTGTTTTATATTTTCTGTCAATTCTTGTGTATATTATTTTGAAAAATGAAAAGAAGTTTTATTTTAATTTTTTAATTTTTTTAGTATTTTCGCTTCCCTTTATATTTTTAAATCTTTACTGGAACTATACCCACTGCTGGATTAATATTTTGTTTAATCTGGTTTACAGAAAAAAGATATCCACTTTTCAATTGAAAAATTTAGTTTTGTTTTTTCTGTCTTTGGCCTTTCTTCTTACACCATATTCTTTTTACCTTTTTATCAAAAAAAAATTATTTTTGTTTTCAGAAAATGAAATTGATAAATTTTTAGTTTTACTTTATGTGATACCATTATTTTTTTTCTTTATAATTTCTTTTTTCAGAACAGTTGGACTTCACTGGTATATTTCTTTTATTCCATTTATTCTCATAATGTTTAAAAATTTAGAAAAAGAAATTATTCTAAAAAATTTAAGAGTAAGTGTTGCATTTGAAATTTTAATTATTTTGCCGGTTATTATATTACTTTGTTTGCCACCTTCAATTTTTAAAAATCAAAAGAATTATTCTGAAATAATAATGTTTTTAAAAGGGGATTCTATATGGAAGTATCTTAAAAATTACGAAAATGATTATATTCTGGCAACAACCAACTATACAGATTCAGCAATTATGTCCTATTACAGTAATAGAAACTTCATAGTATTTGGAAGTTTAGACCATAGTGGAAGGCAATATGATTTTACATTTGATTTCAAAGAAATAGCAGGGAAAAACATTTTGATTTTTTCACCGAGAAGTATAAATGAAGAAGAGTTTAAAATTTATTTTGAAAATATAAAAAGGGAAACTTTTACTATAGAAGAAGCGACTTTTTATTTACTTTTTTGTAAAAAATTCAACTATGAAATTTACAGAGAAACTATTTTGAAAAAAACATACGAAAAATTTTATAAGATTCCTGATTTTCTTCCTGCAAAAGGTAATTTTTTTAAAGAAAAATATAACTTTTAAGAAATTTTAACTATTCAATAACTGCTTTTTTTACTGATTTGGCAACTTGTTTTACAACATTTTTGTCAAGAGCAGATGGAATTATATAAGAAGGAGATAATTTACTTTCAGGTATATAATTTGCTATTGCTTGACTTGCTGCAAGTTTCATTTTGTCTGTTATTTTTTTTGCTTTTGCATCAAAAGTTCCTCTAAAAATTCCAGGGAAAGCAAGCAAATTATTTATTTGATTTGGAAAATCGCTTCTTCCTGTTCCAACTATATAGGCACCACCTTTTTTGGCTTCATCAGGCATAATTTCAGGGATGGGATTACTCATAGCAAAAACAATTGGATATTTATTCATACTTTTAATCATTTCTTTTGTAACAAGATTTGGACCAGAAACTCCAATGAATACATCTGCTTCTTTAATTGCATCTTTTAAACTTCCCTTTTTACTTTCATATAAATAATTCAAAATTTCCTCTTTTGCAAAATTCATATTTTCTTTCCTGCCTTTATATATAATTCCTTCTCTATCACATAACAAAATTTTTCTTGCTCCTGCTTTGTAAAGCATTTTTGTAATAGCAATTCCAGCAGCACCAGCCCCATTTATTACTATTTTTACTTCTTCTATTTTTTTATTTACAAGTTTCAAAGAATTTATTAAAGCAGCAAGGACAACTATCGCAGTTCCATCTTGATCATCGTGAAATACAGGAATGTCCAGTTCCTCATTTAATCTTTTTTCTATTATAAAACATCTTGGTGCAGAAATATCTTCAAGATTTATTCCACCAAAAGTAGGAGAAATTTTTTTTACAATATCAATTATTTCTTCTGGATCTTGGGTATCAAGACAAATAGGAATTGCATCAACATTTCCAAATTTTTTAAAAAGAATTGCCTTTCCTTCCATAACTGGTAGAGCAGATTTTGCCCCAATATTTCCAAGTCCTAAAACAGCACTTCCATCTGTAACTATTGCTACAGTATTTCCTTTCCAAGTATAGTCATAAATTAAATTAGGATTTTTTTTGATTTCAAGACATGGGATAGCAACTCCAGGAGTATAGGCAAGAGAAAGGTCTTTTTTTGTTTTTAAAGGGACTTTAACTCTTATTTCAAGTTTTCCTTTAAATTTTTTATGTAAATTTAAGGCTTTTTGTCTTAATTCTTTCATTTGAAAATAGAATTTTTAATTACAAAGCCTGCAAAAACAATTGAAACAATTGAAATTAATTTTATCAATATATTTAATGAAGGTCCTGCAGTATCTTTAAATGGATCACCGACTGTGTCTCCTGTTACTGAGGCCTTATGTGCATCTGTTCCTTTTCCACCAAAATTCCCTTTTTCAATATATTTTTTAGCATTATCCCACGCAGCACCAGAATTTGCCATCATTATTGCAACTGCAAAGCCACTTGTAAGAGCACCAACAAGAAGTCCAACCACTCCATCTGTTCCGAGTAAGAGTCCAACTACTATAGGTAAACACACAGTTAAAATTGAAGGTAATAACATTTCTTTTTGAGCAGTTTTTGTACATATATCAACTGCTCTTGCATAATCTGGTTTTGCTTTTCCTTCAAGTAAACCTTGAATTTCCTTAAATTGTCTTCTTACTTCTTGAACAATTTGTTGTGCTGCTCTTCCAACTGCTCTTAAAGCGAGTGAAGAAAAAACAAAAGGATACATAGCACCTATAAAGACTCCAGATAAAACTCTAAAATTCATTATTGAAGGATTTAATTTTCCCCCAAGTAAAATCACTTGGTCTTTATAGGCAGCAATTAAAGCCAATGCAGTTAAAGCAGCAGAACCAATAGCAAATCCTTTTCCTGTAGCAGCGGTTGTGTTTCCAAGTGCATCAAGAGCATCTGTTCTCTGTCTCACAAATGGTGGTTGATGTGTCATTTCTGCATTTCCACCTGCATTATCTGCAACAGGACCATAAGCATCAGTTGCCAGTGTTATTCCAAGGGTGCTTAATAAACCAACGCCTGCCAATCCTATCCCATATAATCCTATTTCAGGATTATGAAGTCCACCTGGAAAAACATAAGCAGAAACTGTAGCAATGACAACAGTTAAAACAGGAGCAATTGTGGAAAACATTCCTGTTGATATTCCTTCTATAATCACTGTTGCGTGGCCAGTTAAAGCACTTTTTGCAATTGTTCTTGTTGGAAAGTATGTATCTGATGTAAAAAACTCAGTGAAAAATCCAATTAAAACTCCTGCAACTATTCCACTTAAAATTGAAATATATAAACCTCTATACTCATAACCAAGAAGTTTAACAACTGCAAAATAAGAAAATATCAAAACTAAGATTGAGGCAGTATAAATTCCTCTTCTTAAAGCCCATAACAAATTTACTTGACTTGCTTCTTCAGAACTTCTTACAAGAAGTGAGCCTATAATAGAGGATATAACACCTATTGTTGCAATTAACATAGGAAGAGAAATGCCTTTAAGTCCAAGTCCAGCAGAGTAGGCGAGAGCCATTGTTGCAATAATTGCGTCAGTATATGACTCATATAAATCTGCTCCCATACCTGCAACATCACCGACATTATCTCCTACATTATCTGCAATAACTGCAGGGTTTCTTGGATCATCTTCAGGGATACCTACTTCAACTTTTCCAACAAGATCTGCTCCAACGTCTGCTCCTTTTGTATAAATTCCACCTCCAACTCTTGCAAATAATGCTTGTGCACTTGCTCCCATTCCAAAACATATCATTGTTGATGTTATGTATCTTAATCTTTCTTCTATTTCATATCCTCTATTTTTATAAAACCAAGTTAAAAAGTTATACCAAATACTTATATCTAAAAGAGCAAGGCCTACTACTACAAGTCCCATAACAAGCCCTGCTGAAAAAGCAATTCGTAATGCACTATTTAAAGAATTTTTGGCAGCATAAGCAGTTCTTGTACTTGATTTTGTTGCTATCGTCATACCAATATAACCACTTAATGCCGAGAAAAAACCACCTGTTAGAAAAGCAAATGGAACAAAGATTGGAAGATAATTTAAGAATGAAAGAGTTAATAATATTAAGAAAACAACACTAAAAAATATACCAACGCCTTTATATTGTCTTTTTAAATATGCTCTCGCTCCAATTCTTATTGCTTCTCCAATTTCTATCATCTCAGGTGTCCCTTCAGGCTTTTTTAAGATAAATCTTGTTAGATAGTAAGTATACCCAAGAGCGAAAACTGAACCAATTATAGTTATTAATTGAGAATAATCCATTTCCCCTCCTTTTTAGTTGTTATATAAACTCATTGCTTTTTCTAAATTACTTCTTAAAATTTCCTTAATTGCAGAGATTACTTTTTTTACTGTTGCTTCAACAATTTTTTCTTCTTCTGGCAAAAATGGAGACAAAACATAATTTATAAAATTTGTTTCTATTTTTTCCCCTTTTATGCCAAATCTTATTCTTACAAAATTATTACTTTTCAAATTTTCCATAACTGAAATTACTCCTTTATGTCCTCCTGGCCCTCTATCTTTTATTATTTTTATTTTTCCAAGTTCAATATCAAGATCGTCATGAATAAGAAATAAATTTTCTATTTTTTCATCAAAAAAATCAAGTGCACTTTTTATCGCCTTTCCACTTTCATTCATATAAGTTTTAGGTTTTATTAAAAAAACTTCTTTTTCTTCTAAAATTACTTTCCAACCACAAAAAAATTTTTTTCTATAAATTTCTTTAATCTGACTAATTTTTTTTAGTTCATCTATTACTTCAAAACCTATATTATGTCTTGTTTTTTTGTATTCTTTTCCTGGATTACCCAGGCCTGCAAAAAGCATTTTTTATTTTTCTTCTTTCTGTAATTCTTCTTTTTCTCTTCGTCTTTCTTCAACTTTTTCGTGTGTTATAACTTCTGGTTGTTCAATTTCTTCTACTTCCTTTTCCTCAATAATTTCTTTTGGTTTTAAAACAGTAATAACTACTCTATTGCCATCTTCTAATATTTTTACTCCTTCAGGGATCTTTAAATCTTTTACTAAAATGGCATGTCCAAAATCAAGATTAGAAATATCAACTTCAATTACCTCTGGTATTTTAGAAGGTAAACCTTCTACTTTAATTTCACGAAGTTCTTGCTCTAAAATACCACCTTTTGTTTCTCCAATTGATTTTCCTTTTATAATTACAGGAACTTCCATTATAACTGCTTTTCCTGAACTTAGTTTATAAAAATCAAGATGTAAAATTTCGTCTTTTATAGGATCAACTTGGATATCTTTTAAAATTACTGTGAAATTTTCTGTTTCTCCATTTTTCTTCAACTCCATTTCTGCCATGACGTTATGAGATGTAAGATGTTTTATAATTTTTTCTGTTTTTCTTTTTTCAAGTTTTATTGGAATAGGTTCTATATCAGGTCCATAAACAATTCCAGGAATAAAACCTGCTGTTCTTAATTTTCTGGCACCACCTTTTCCTTTACACTCTCTTATTTGGGCACTAAATAAAATTCTTTCCATCTTTCCCTCCAGAATATAAATAAAATGGGCGCGGATGGATTCGAACCATCAGCCCCCGCGTTATCAGCACGGTGCTCTGCCCTTGAGCTACGCGCCCTTTTTATTCTATTTTGTCTTTTCTTTTTATTATTTCTTCTATTTTCTCTTTAATTATATCTTTTGTTCCCAATGCAAAGGCAAGTGCAGTTCCAAAACAAAATGATGCAAGAATTATAATAAAGACATCTCCAATGAAATCAGAAGCAATTCCAATTTCCTGTAAGGCTATAACAGTTCCAAAAGTAACTATAGCAATTTGTGTTATTTTTCCAAGAAGTCCTGCTTTTGCTATTCCAGCGTTCCCTGCCGAAGTTCTTACAATTCCAGAGAAAAAATTACCAAGGAAAATTGAAAAAATAAATATTAAAAGGCCAAGAATAAACTTTGGTATAAAAGTAAGAACTCTTTCTATCACATTTTCAGGGATTTGAATTCCTGCAAAATTTATAGCAAGAAAAACAACTACAAGCATTAAAATCCAGTAAATGCCAATTCCGAATAACTGAGAAAGTTCTAAAGTGATATTTCCTTTTTCTAACAGTTCTTTAAGTCCTGAGTCCTCTGCAAGTTGATCAATTTTTATAACCTTAAAAAATTTTATTATCAAAACCTTTAAAAACTTTGCAACAAGCCATCCAACCAAAAATATTAAAAGAGCACCAATCACTTTAGAAAGAGCTAACCAAAATTTACTTATCAACTCATTTACAACACTTATTTTTTCACTACCCATTTTGCCTCCTTTTATTTTATAATTATATCATAGAAAATTCATATAAAGCAAGTTTTTAAAATTATTGAGAAATTTTAACTGTATAGACTCTTTCTTCCTTAAAAGGTTTAAAAATTCTTCCTCCACCTTCAAAAAATTTGGTGAAAAATTCAAGATATTGCAGTCTGCTTGTGTGGACGTAACTTCCGAGTAAGTTTATCATAAGATTTCCAATATGTCCTACAATAAAAATTAAAGGAGCGATAAAAAATCCTATGTAAGGAATATTTTTACACATAAAAACAAGTTGATTTATAACAAGTCCAAGTATAGAAGTTGTAAGCCCCAATCCAAAGAGCCTACTATAACTTAAAACATCACCAAGTAAATTTCCTGCTATAACACTGTAAACACCGTAGACTGCCCAGAATCCTTTCAACATTAATTCCTTTTGAGTTTTTGCTTTTTCAAACATAAGATAGAGGAAGCATAAAATAAGAAAAATTGAAGGTATTTTTACTAACATTTTAAGTTTTAAAATATAACCCAAGACAATAATAGCAACAAGTATTTGAATAAGCAGTAAACTTATGCTTTCTCCACAATACTTTAAAGAATAATTTTTTAATTTATTATAAACATTAAGTATAAGTCCCCATATAATCTGTATATAACCTATAATAAGGGCTATTAAAAGAAATTTTGTTGCTTTATCTCCTCCTTCAAGTGGATTCAGAATAACAATATTTTTCAAATGTTTTATGATTGGAATATTATAAGGAACTCTGTAGAGAATATCTCCAAACCAACTTCCTGTTATCGCTCCTAAAAATAAAGTTGAAATTCCACATATTAAAAGCAATTTTAAAAACTTATAGAAAGATGGTAAAAATTTGAACCTTTTAAGTAGTACAGAGGTAATTAAGATAAGAAGCATTCCATATCCGGCATCAGTTAAACAAAAACCAAAAGAAATAGCAAAAAATAAAGAAAGATGTCCGGTTGGGTCAATATTTTTATAAACAGGTCTACCATATAAATCCGTTACAATTTCAAAAGGTTCTATAAATTTGTTATTCTCAAGTATTATTGGAATATTATCTCCTTCTTGAGGATCTTCAATTATTAAATGGCTTTCTGGAGAAACTTCAAAAACAATTTTTTTTAGTATTTCTACATCTTTTTCCTTAATCCATCCTTTAACTCCTTTTACAAATCTGGAAAGTCCGAGATTTTCCTTTGTAAGGAGAAAATTATAAAAATTTTTAAAATAGTCGTAAAAAACATAAATTTCTTTTTTGTAATCTAAAATTTTCTTTTTTTCTTCATTTAATTGTAATATCAAATTTTGGTTTTTTTCTTCAAGTTTTTCCAATTTTTCATAAATCTCTTTGATTTTTTTATTCCACTTTCTCACAACTAAAAATTTTCCACCAATTTCTTTTATAAGTCTTTCTGCTGTATCTCTATGTTCTTTTCTGAATAAAATCAAATATATTGAATTCTTACCTGTTTCTTCCAATTTTTGAATATATAAATCTTCAGTTAATGCATTTATTTTTTTCTTACTTGGGAGAATAAATACAAAAAAGGAGAAATTTGAGAGAGAAAAAATTTGATAAAATAGGATATCTGTATTAAGCAGTGGAAAAATTTCCTGTTTTAAATTTCTAATCCTGTTAATAATCCTTTTTCTTCTGTCTATTTCACTTATCAGTTTTAAAAAATCAAAATATATTTTATTAAGGTCAAAATTTTTAAGAATTTCTTTTTCATCTTTTTCAGTAATTATAAGTTTTTGAGAGATATTTTCTTTTTCAATCTCATTCAAAATATTTTTCAAAAATTCAACTTTTTTCAGAGTTTCTTCAATTTCTGTCTTTGAGATTTTTTTTCTTTCAAAACCTTCAATTTCTACAGTTTCAATTTCAACAATTCCCTTTTTTTGTAATCTATTAAGTAGTATTTCTTCATTTTCAATAAAAAATAAAGTAAATTTTTTAATTTTACTTATCATTTTTAGTATTCTTTATTAATTTTCACGTATTCTTCTGTTAAATCACATCCCCAAGCAGTTGCTGAAAAATTTCCTCTTTTTAAATCTATTTCAATTTTAATTTCTTTATTTTTCAACAAATTTTTTAACTTTTCTTCATTATGTCTTAACGGTTCAGTTCCTCTAAAAACTTCAACACCACAAATTTTTATTTCTATATTTTTCATATCTATTCGCGCATTTGTTGAACCCACTGCTGCAAGTATTCTTCCCCAATTTGGATTTTCTCCTGCAATAGCAGTTTTTACAAGTGAGGAACCTGCAACTTTTTTTGCAACTCTCCTTACATCCTTTTTACACCATCCTCCTTTTACTTCAACTTCAATAAATTTACTTGCACCTTCACCATCAAAAGCAATCATTTTTGCAAGTTTTGTACAAAGTTCTTTCAAAGAATTTAAAAAATTTTCAAAATCAGAACTATCAATATGTATCGTTTTATTTCTTGCAAGTCCATTTGCAAGGCAAATTACAGTATCATTTGTACTCATATCATTATCAACTGTAATCATATTAAAAGATTCTTCAACAGATTCTTTAAGTGCAAATTCAAGGGCTTCCCTATCAATAACAGCATCAGTTGTGATAAAACAAAGCATGGTTGCAAGAGATGGGTTTATCATTCCTGCTCCTTTTGCCATTCCTCCAATGAAAACTTCTTTTTTTCTTCCTTTTATTTCAGTGTTTATCTCACATTCTTTAGGAAATGTATCTGTTGTCATTATCCCTTTAGCCGCCAAATAATTATTTTCAGGAGAAAGATTTTTTATCAATTTATCAAAGGCATTTTTTATTTTTTCATATGGTAAATCAACTCCAATTATTCCTGTTGAAGCAAAAAGAATAGAATTTTTTTCAATTTTTAATTTTGTTCCAAGTTCTTCCATTAATTTTTGAGTTAATAAATAATTTTTTTTCCCATTGCAGGCATTAGCATTGCCACTATTTATAAGAACTGCTCTTATTTCATTTTTTATATTTTTTATAGACCAGATTACACTGTATGACTTAAATTGATTTGTCGTAAACATACCTGCACTAACACAGGGAGAGATGGAGTATATTAAAGATAAATCTTCCTTCCCATTTTCCTTAATTCCACAGTGAATACCACTTGCATAAAAACCAAAAGGATATGTTACTCCTTTTCCCATTTTTTTAATATAAATTCTGCAAAAATCAAATCCTCTTTATATGTTATCTTAATATTATTTTTCTCACCTTCAATACAATAAATTTTATTATACCCTATTTTTTCAAGAAAAAAAGAATCATCGCTACCTTCAAGACCAGTCTTCATACATTTATCGTAGGCTTCTTTTATGAGTTTAAGTTTAAATGCTTGTGGTGTTTGAACAAAAAAAATCTTTTCTCTCTCAAGAGTTTTTTTTACAAAATTATTTTCTACTTCTTTTAATGTATCTGTGATTTTTATAATAGGAATACAAGCACCATATTTTTCACATCCATCAATAACTTTTTTTATAAGTGATTTACTGACGAAAGGTCTTGCTACATCATGAATTAAAACAATTCCATTTCCGTCAATCAATTTTAAACAATTAAAAACACTATCTTGTCTTGTTGCTCCACCTTTAACCAAAATTACATTTGGATATACTCTTTTAATGATTTTTTCTCCTTCATCCATATAATCTTCTGGTAATGCAAGATAAATCCTATCCACAAATTTTTCAAATTTTTCAATAGAATATAAAAATAAAACTTTTCCGTTTAACTTTACAAAAGATTTTGGAATTGAGAGATTTAATCTCTGGCCTTTTCCTGCTCCTGCAAGGATAAGAAATTTCATTTTAATTTAGCAAAAATAATTCTTCCTGTAGGTGTCTGGATAGCACTATCTATAACAACATCAACAACTTTTCCTATATATTTAGAAGCATTTTCAACAACTATCATTGTTCCATCTTCAAGATAACCAACTCCTTGTCCGGCTTCTTTTCCTTCTTTTATAATTTTTAAAGAAATTTCTTCTCCACTCATTAATCTTGGTCTCATTAAATTTGCAAGAGTATTTAAATTCAAAACTTTTATATTTTGGACTTCTGCCACTTTTGTTAAATTGAAATCATTTGTTAAAATTGCTGCATTTAATTCACTGGCAAGTTTTACAATTTTTGCATCAACTGCTTCAATTTCAGGATAATCAATATCATAAATTCTTGCACTTATTTCATTATCTTCTCTTAATTTATTTAAAACTTCAAGACCTCTTCTTCCTCTTTGTCTTTTAATATCACTTGAGCAATCGGCAAGACTTTGAAGTTCTTTTATTATAAATTTTGGTATAATAAGTTTATAATCAATAAAACCACTTTTCATTAATTCATAAACTCTTCCATCAATAAGAACACTTGTATCAATTATCAATAATTTTTCACCTTCTTTTATTCCACTAATGAAAGGGAAAATAAAACCAAGTTCTTCAAATCCTTTCAATCCAACCATAATTCCAAGATAAGAGAAGATAAAGTAAAGAGCAAATCTTATCAAATTTTCTGTTTTAGGATCTTCAAAGGGAATAAGAAGGAAAAAATTTGCAAGAAGAATTGCTGTTAACAATCCAATTATTAATCCACCCACTGCAAGGATTAATTTTCTCCATGGTATTTTACCTATAAGTATTTCCAGACCAATAACAGCAAGGGAGCCAAAAAATCCAATAAATATACCAACCAATTTATGACTTGGTAAACTGTAAAAAGCGGTTAAAATACATAATATCATAAAGAAAATTCTAATTATCCATAGACCCATTTTACATGCCTTTTTAAATTTTTATATCATGAAATCTATTTTTTGTAAAGATTTCTCTTTTTATTTAATTCCTTGATTTAAAACCTCTTCTATTTCTTTTGCTGGAATAATTACAGGTAAATAGTTACTCATTAAACTTCCAAATGGCGAGAAAAATAAACTTTCTGTAGATGGAGAAGTTACTTTTTTTGTTTTCATTACGGTTATTCCAAGTAATTTCCCATTTTTTGAAAAGACTGGGCATCCAAGAAGAGAAATTGAATAGTTATTATTTAAAAAAATGTCCATTATATAAGATTTTTTAGGTTTTTCAATTATGCCGCTTATTTTTGAAACAAAAAATACAGTTTCTCTATTCCATAATTCAGCAAGGCGAAAAAGAAAAATTGCGTCATCTCCAATTTCAGCATCTTCTGTATTTTTTAAATCTACAGCATTAAATAAGGACTTTTCCTCAGAAATAGGTTTTATAAATAAAAAATCAAGTTTTTCATCTTTAAGAATTATTTTACCGTCTATTTCTTTTCCATTTGGTAATACTATCTTTACATTCATAAGTTCACTTTTAAATCTAAATTTGTTATCATTAAAATTTTCCATGGTTTTTGTAATTATGTCTGAAGCAAAGGAAGAAGCAATCAATATTCCCTCCGGAGAAATAAAAGTTCCTGTTATATCATATTTTACTTCTTCCTTTGGTGTTTCCTGTCCTCCTAAAACCATCCATTGTTTCATTATTATTTTGACATTAACTACTGCATTTTTATTTTTCTCAATTATGTTTTTAATTTTCTCTTTTTCTATTTCTGAATGTAAACTGAAGCAAAGAGTTAGGAAAAAAGAAAAAAGATAAGTATAATTTTTTCTCATTTTTCCCCTCCAGTAATATCAATTTCAATAAAGAAATTGCTTATTCCTCTTTCAACAGTAAAAATTATATTCTTTTTCTTTTTACGAATTTCCAATAGTTTTTCCTTAAACTCATTAACATTTTTTATTTTTTTACCATTGATTGAAGTTATAATATCACCAATAGATAGTCTTGAAATAGAACCCCATCCACCTTCTTTTACCTCTTCAACTATAACTCCTTCTTTTATTTTTCCATATTTTTTTATGTCATAAAAACATATATCTCTTACAGAAATTTCAAGTATTTCATCCTTAAACTTTTCAACATCATGGATATCCTTTGGTTCTTCTTGAATAATTGTTTTTACATTTTCCAATTTGTTATTTCTTAATAGAGTTATTTCTATTTCACTACCTGGTTTATATTCTGAAATAATATCAAAGAAACATTCTCTATCCTCTGGATTTCTTGGATTAATTGCTTCTCCTTCCACTTTCAAAATAATATCTCCTTGTTTTAAAGGAAATTCATCATCTGTATATATTGCTGTGATCATTACACCATTTATATCTAAATTTAAACTTTTCTTCAATTTTTCTGTTAAAACTTGTATATCCACAGGAAGCCATCCTTTTTTTACTTTTGGAATTAGATATTGATCACTTTCTTTTTTTATTTCAACAACTGTTATAATTTTTTCTTTCCCTCTTTCAAATGTTAAGACCAAGGAAGTATCTTCATTTATACAATCAAGAAAATTCATAAGATCTTCAACATTTTTAATCTTATATTCATTAATCTTAACTATTACATCTTTTTCTTTTAAAAATGGTTTACACTCCCCAGATGGACCACCAGGTCTTATACTTGTTATTAAAACACCTTCTTTGTCATTTCTACCTATTTCAATTTTTTCATAATCAGAAATATTTCTACATATAATCCCCAGTTTTTTTATTTCTTTCTGTTCGCAATAAATTTTGGGTCTTTCTACTGGTTTCACATAAATCACATTTTTATTTCCATTTCTATCTACAAGAAATTTTATATTCTTACCTATTGGTAATTCTGAAATGAACTGATTAAAAATTGGAATATCTTCAGGTTTTTCAACATTAACTTTTTTGTTTTCTATTTCAAGAATTATGTCTCCTTGTTTTAAACCTGCTTTGTAAGCGGGTGAATCCTTTATTACATTTGAAATAAGAACACCATTTTTGATATCTAAAGATTTCAATAATGGTTGTATTTCTATTCCAAACCATGCCCTTTTAACTTTCTTATTTTTTATCAACTCTAATGCCACCTTTTTAGCAAGGTTTCCCGGAATTGCTCCCGAAAGTCCTAATTTAATTTCATTTATTCCGATTATTTCTCCATTCAAATTTAAAAGTGGTCCTCCTGAATTTCCAGAATAAATCGGAGCATCATGAGCAATCCAGCAAACATGACTTCCAACATTTTCTCCATCAATTTTAAATTTATAAAAAGGACCCCATAAGTCTGGGATTACAACAGAAAGATTACTTATAACACCAATAGTTATAGAAGGAGAAACACCATAAGGACTTCCAGCAGCAATTACCCATTCTCCAAGTTTTAATTTTGAAGAGTCGCCAAATTTAAGAGAAGTAAACTTTTTTCTTTTGCCTTTAATTTTAATAATCGCTATATCTGTTAATGGATCTCCAGCATAATAATATCCATCATATTCTTCTCCATTTAAAAATTTACATCTAACAAATCTTGCATTTCCAGCCACATGATAGTTTGTTATAACAAAACCATCTTCTGTTATAACAGTTCCACTTCCAGAAACTTCTACTTTATTCTCTCTTCCTTGAAAGAAATTTGGTAAAATTGCATAAATTCTTACAAGTGAAGGAGTAATTTTTGAGATTACTTTTAAAACTTTTTCCTGAACAGAAAGTGGTATATCATTTTGAGGGTATCCTGAATTTAGAATTAAAAAGAAAAATAAAAATCCCAATTTTTTTAAATTCATGCTTTTTTCATTATATAATTTTTAATTTTTCATTTCAAAAATTTTTTTATAAAGGGATTTTGCTGCTTCTATTTCTGCTTCCTTAATACTTTGTCCTATCCCTTTACCTATCTTTCTTATTCCCTTTATTTTGACTTTAACTTCAAACTTTCTCTTATGAGGAGGTCCTTCTATTTTTGATATCTTATATTCAGGAGGATTTTTTCCAGTTTTTATTGCATAATCAAAAATTAAATTTTTATAGTCCTTTAATGGCTCTAGTTCTTCATTAAGAATGAATTTTTTTATAAATTTCTCAACATTTTTCCATCCACTATCTAAATATATTGCTCCAATCAAGGCTTCCAGAAACTTATCAGTTCTTTGAATAATTCCTCCTTTATATTTTGAAAATTTAATCAATCCAATTTTATCTGCTATTTTTTTTAAATACCTTTTGTTTACATATGCTGATTTCAAATTTGTCAGGAATTCTACATCTTCATTTTTATATTTTTTATAAAGATAAATGCCAACAATAACATCAAGAATTAGATCTCCAAGAAATTCAAGTCTTTCATAAGAATCCTTTTGAGAAAAAGAAGGATGTGTTAATGCTTTTTCAAGTAATTTTTTGTTTTTGAAACTATACTTTATCAATTTTTCTAATTTTTGCATAATAAAACTCCTGTTAAAATTATAGTAAAAAGAGAAAAAGGGTAAATACCAAAATTTGAATAAAATGTTTTGTATATATAGACATTCAAAGAATGAAATAAGTTACCCTCAAAAAATAATTTTTTTCCATTTTTCTCTAATATCTTTTCTATTTTCCCTTCTGGCTTAACTATACCAGTGATACCTGTGAGCCCTGCCTGTAAGAAATATCTTCCTGTTTCTACACTTCTGAAAATATTATGATAAAAATGTTGATAAGGGCCTATTGAATTTTGAAACCAAGAATCGTTAGTTATTACAACAAAAAAATCGCTTCCATGATTTAAAAAATTTTCTATCAAATTTGGAAAAATATTCTCATAACAAATAGGTGTTGAAAATTTTATTCCTTTATATTCAAAAATTTTATATTCCTTCCCGCTTTTAAGATAAGGTTCATATCCTGCTATTTTAACATATAAATTTTTAATAACTTTAAATTTTCCACCAAGTATAAATTCACCATATGGAACAAGACGGATTTTATTATAAATTTCTATTTTGTCACCATTTATAAAAATACTTGAATTGTATAAATTTTCGTCATCTCCAGTAAAACTTCCAATTAAAATGGCACACTTTTTAAATTTAGAAAAATTTTTTAATTCTTCAAGAAATTCTTTTTCTTTTAATATATTTCCTTCAAAAACCCCTTCTGGTAAAATTACAATATCAACTTTTTTATAAGAAACATATTTTTTTAAAAGGGATAGAATTTTTTCCTTATTTTCGTAAGAGGTAATTTTTTCAGGTATAAAATTGGGTTGTAAAAGCAAAATGTTTAACTTTCCCTTTAAAATTTTTCTTTCAGGGATTTTTGTTAAGAAAAATAAAGTTAATAAAAAGAAAATAAAAAATATTTGTTGAAAAGAGAAGATTCTCTTTATCAATGTATATAAAAAAAGGTTGAAAGTGATTAAAATAAAGGATAACCCAAAAATTCCAGTAAATTTTGCGATTTTTAAAATATGAAAATTATTATATTGAGTTAACCCAAGAGGAAGCCAAGGAAAACCTGTAAGAAAATTTGCCATTATTATTTCAAGAAAAAAATAAATACATCCACCAAGAAATATTATCTTTTTTTTATCAAAAGAAAAAATTAGAGAGAAAAAAATTCCCCAGTAAAGGGCAAGATATAAAGCAAGAAGTAAGTAGATAAAACCAGCAACATATTTGAGAAAATATAAAGAAATAGAAAAAAAGAAAAATCCAGAAAGAAAACCTGCAAAAAAACCCAAAAATGCTCTTTTTTCTGAAATTAAAAGTAGGGGGATAAAAGCAAAAAAAGCAAAATACCACAAACCATAAGGTGGATAAGAAAAATATAACAAAACAGAAGATAAAAAAGCGATAAAAAGATATAAAATAAAATTATTTTTTAACTTTATTCCCTTCTCCAAGTTCAATTATTCTCATTTTAAAATTTTTTAGTTCTTCTTCCTCTAAAAACGAAATCCCAAGAATTATCACTTCATCTCCAATTTCAAAAAATCTTGCAGATGGACCATTTAAGCAAATAATGCCTGAATTTTCTTGGCCTTCAATAACATATGTAAAAATTCTTGCTCCATTATTTAAATTTAAAACATAAACCATTTCTCCTGGAATAATATCTGCTTCTTTTATAATTTTTTTATCAATTGTAATACTTCCTTCATAATATAAATTTTTATCAGTTACTTTACCACCTTTAATTTTACATCTTGCAACAATTCTCATTTTTTAATTCTCCTTTATATAATTTTTTACATAATCAACAACTTTTTCAACAGAAATTTCTTTAATTTCGTTATTCTTCCTTATCTTGACCTCAACTTTTCCATCTCTCAATTTTTTGCCCACTATTACTTGCAAAGGGAAACCACAGAGATCGGCATCTTTAAATTTAAATCCTGCACTTTCATTCCTGTCATCAAAGATAACTTCAATTTCGTTTTCAACTAAATCTTTGTATATTTTCTCGCATATATTTACAATATCCAGTTCAGATAAATTTGTTGGAATAATGTCAACCAGAAAAGGAGCAACAGAAATAGGCCAGATAATTCCATCCTTGTCATAATTTCCCTCAATAATTGCAGCAACTATTCTACTTACACCTATACCATAACAGCCCATATAAATAGGTTTCTCTTTTCCATCTTTGTCAACAAAAAAAGCCCTCATTGATAGACTGTATTCAATACCAAGTTTAAATATATGACCTACTTCAAGTTCACTACATTCCCCATCAGCAACAAATTCTTCTGAAAATTTCCCACCGATTACACCACTGTCAGCCTCTCTTGTTGTAAATTTTAAACCACATCTTTCAAAAATTTTTTTATAAGTTTCTTTCATAAGATTATAAGAATTGTCAAGACCCCTTTCATCTACGTCAAAACTATATGCATCTTTCATTAAAAATTCTCTTGCTCTTATTATTGCAAATCTTGGTCTTATTTCATCTCTGAATTTTGTTTGTATTTGATATAGTATTATCGGCAACTGTTTCCATGATCTTATATATCTTCTTACTATATCTGTTATAACTTCTTCATGTGTTGGTCCAAAAATCATTTCTCTATTATGTCTATCAATAAAAGTAATCATATCTTTCCCCATTTTTTCAAATCTTCCAGTTTCCTTCCATAGATTTGCAGGTTGCAGAGAAGGCATCAGTAGTTCAATACATCCTGCTTTATTCATCTCTTCTCTAACAATATTTTCTACTTTTTTTAAAACTCTTAATCCAAGAGGAAGATAAGTATAAACACCTGATGCAAGTTTATCAATCATTCCCGCTCTTATAAGAAGTTTATGACTTATTGTTTCTGCTTCTTTTGGATCTTCTTTTTGTGTCGGAATAAAATATTTACTCCATTTCATATTTGCCCCTTATTTTTATAATTTTTTATTATACAATTTTTAAAAAAAATCAAAAATTCTTTTTTCTATATATCTTTCCCGGTAATTCTTCAATTTTATCTTCTATTTGAAGTTTTGTGAGAATAGAAAATAAATTTTCAGGTTTAATTTTTGTTTTTACCATTATCTCTTCAATATGTAATGGTCTATCTAAAATTTTTAAAATTATATTCTCTTCATTTGCTTCAAGTTCCATATGTTTTTCTTTTTTTTCAACTTTGATATTCAATGCTTCCAGTATATCCTGGACATTTTCAATTAAAATTGCTCCATCTTTTAAAAGTTTATGTGTTCCTTTAGAGTAAACTGTGTCTATTCTTCCTGGAAGAGCAAATACTTCTCTACCTTGTTCCAGAGCAAAATTTGCTGTAATAAGGGCTCCACTTTTTGGACCTGCTTCAATTACAATTGTTGCTTTTGAAAGACCCGAAATAATCCTGTTTCTTTTAGGAAAATTATATTTTTCAGGAGGAACCAAAGAGGGAAATTCAGTTATTATCGCTCCCTTTTTTATAATTTCTTTTTCAATTCTCTTATTTTCGGGTGGATAAAAATAGTTAAAACCTGAACCAAGAACACCAACTGTTACTCCATTGACTCTCAATGCTCCTATATGAGCAGAGGTGTCTATTCCTCGTGCAAGTCCACTGACAATTGTAAAACCTATAGAGGCAAGTTCTGAAGCAAACTTTTCAGCCATTTTAAGTCCATAATGAGAAGGATTTCTTGTCCCAACTATGCTTATAGAAAATTCATTGAAATTCAAATTTCCCTTTACATAAAGTAAGAAGGGGGGATCATAAATTTCTTTTAATAAATCAGGGTAATTCTTATCTTTAATTGTAATAACATTTATACCTTCTTTTTCAATATAATCTATTTCTTTTTCTAAAGGTAAATTTTCCCACTTTGATATCTTTTCTGCTATTTTTTCAGTTATTCCCAGTTGAACTAAATCATTTACAGAAAGTGAAAAAATTTCCTTTATATCTTTAAATCTCTCCATTAACATTTTCACTTTTAAAGGGGAAATACCTATAAGACTTAAAGCAATCCAGTATATATTTTCATTCATTTTTAAAAAGTTGCAGGATCAAAAAGTTTTTGATATTCACTTATAGCAAATCTATCTGTCATTCCTGCAATGTAATCACACACAACAATTTCTTTTGGTTCTTTTTTCATTTTTGCTTGAATATGTAAAGGTAATTGCCTTGGCTCATTATAATAAGCATAAAAAAGTTCTTTTATAATTCTTCCCCCTTTTTCTGTCATTCTTATTACTTTTGTGTGTGCATACATTTTTTCTTCTAAAAATTTTCTTAATTCTATATGTTTCATTTTCACATCTTCTGAGTTTTTAACAATTATATCTAAATTTCTAACTTCTTCTACAGATTTTGGTTTCAATTGATTTAAATTCTTTTTAGTTTCTTTTATAAGGTCAAGGACAAGATAATTAATTAAATTTCTTATCATGATATGGCGTATGTGTCTTTTTGGTTTTTTCTCAATCTCACTTATTTCTTCTATTTCTTTCCATAATCTTACATCCCTTAATTCTTCATAGTTAATTATTCCAGATTTAATTCCATCATCTAAATCGTGGCAGGTATATGCTATTTCATCTGCAACATTAACTATTTGGGCTTCAAGTGTTGGGGATTTATATTTTGTAAATTCTTCATATTCTTTTTCAATTAGTGGGATATCATAACTTGTTGTATGTCTTATTATTCCTTCTCTAACTTCATACGTAAGATTTAAACCAGGAAAATCAGGATATCTTTCTTCAAGAATATCAACTATTCTCAATCCTTGTCTGTTATGTTCAAAACCAGGCAAACCAAAGGATTTCATTATTTCATTTAAAACCATTTCTCCTTTGTGTCCAAAAGGAGTATGTCCAAGATCATGAGCCAGTGAAATTGCCTCAACAAGGTCCTCATTAACTCTTAATTCTCTTGCAATAGTTCTTGCTATTTGTTGAACTTCAAGTGTATGTGTTAAGCGATTTCTATAATAATCTCCTTCATGATATATAAAAACCTGTGTTTTATATTCAAGGCGTCTAAAGGCAGTTGAATGAATAATTCTATCTCTATCCCTTTGAAAGGGGGTTCTTAAAAAGTGTTCCTCTTCTTCATATTTTCTTCCAAGAGTTTTATAACTGAAAACTGCATATTTCTCTAAAATGCTTTCTTCTCTTTTTTCAATATCCTGTTTTTCCATTTTTAAGGGGTAAATATTCTAAAGGATTAATGTAAGTATTTTCTTTTATAATTTCAAAATGTATATATCTTTTTTTTTGGGTTCCAGATTTAACACGGGCAATTATATCTCCTTGTTTTACTTTATCTCCATTTTTAACTTTTATATCAATATCATGAGCATAAACTGTATAAAAATTGAAAGGGTGTTTTATAATTATTGTTTCATCATATTTTTTTGTTTTACCAGAGAAAACAACTTCTCCATCTGCTGAAGAAACGACATAACTACCAGGTTCAACCATTAAATCTATACCTTTATTTCCAAGTTCGCCAAACTTACATATTATTTTACCCTCAACAGGCCATATAAAAGGACTTTCTTTAATAATAGATATATTTTTATCTTTTTTTTCTTCAATTGAAAACTGTGTTATTTTTGGATCTGATGGTGGTAAAAGTGCATATGATGGTTGTGTTTTTTTAGTGTCAGGTATTAACAATTTTTGCCCTTCATAAATATTTTCATCTTTTAAATTGTTAGCCTTTTTAATTTTTTCAACACCTTCTTTAATTTTTTCAACATTTTCTTCTTCATAATAATATTTTGAAATACGAAATAAATTTTCACCTTTTTTCACAATATGGTATGTGTAAATTTCTTTTTGTGGTTTAGTTGCAACTGAAATTGTACATCCTGAAATTAGAAAAATAAGAAAACTTATTTCTAATTTTTTAAACAAATTCATTTTGGTTTTTTTACACAAATTTTGTTAAATGGACAATTTTCACAATCAGGATTTTTTGCTTTACATATGTTTCTTCCAAAAAGAATTAGCCTAAAAGGGAAGTCAATCCATTTTTCTTTTGGCAAAATTTTCATTAAATCTTTTTCCACTTTTTCAGGATCAGTATTTTTAGTCAATCCAAGTCTATAAGAAACTCTTTTTACATGTGTATCAACCACAATACCTTCACTTTTTCTAAATCCTTGTGAAAGAACAACATTTGCTGTTTTTCTTGCTACTCCTGGTAACTTTAAAAGTTCTTCCATTTTATCAGGGACTTTTCCATTGTATTCTTTTGTAAGTATTTCACAAAGTTTTTTTATATTTTTTGCTTTATTTCTATAGAAGTTGACAGATTTTATATATTTCATTATTTCTTTAACATTAGCAGATGCAAAATCATGTGGAGTTTTAAATTTTTCAAAAAGTTTTTTTGTGACTTTATTTACTCTTTCATCAGTTGTTTGAGCAGAAAGGATTGTTGCAATTAATAGTTGGAAGGGATTTTCAAAATGTAAAGCAGTTTTTGCTTCAGGATATAGTTTTTCAAGTTTTTTTATTAATTCATCAACTTTTTTCATATATGAAATTTTAAAAAAAATTAAAAGGATTGTCAATCTTAGAAAATTAATAATAGGAAATGGCTTTTTAAGTGGAGATAGCCGGACTTGAACCGGCAACCTTCCGCGTGCAAGGCGGACGCTCTCCCATTGAGCTATATCCCCAACTTGAAATATTATACGAAAAAATTATAATAATGTCAATAGTTAATTGCAAAATTGAAAATAGTATGTTAACTTATTACCTATGGGAAAAATTAAATATTTCTCTGTTTTTTTAATATTTTTAATTAAGGTTTTAACTGCAAGTATATTTCCAGAATATCCTGATTTGAAGTTATTTGGATTAGAATTTTTTGAAAACTATATTCCTACCTTTAAAACCTTAAAATTACCTATAAGTGATGATTATATTATTGGTCCTGGAGACCTAATTATTATAAACGTTTGGGGATTTTGGGAAGAGGATTTACAAAAAGAAGTAGAAATTGATGGAAGTATTTTTATTTCTGGAATTGGTAAAGTTTATGTTGCTGGACGTAAATTAGGAGAAGTTAAGAAAATAATAAGTGATAAATTTTACAAAAAGTATAAAAATATAAATGTTTCTGTTTCCTGTGGAAAAATGAGAACAATAAGTGTTTTTATTTTAGGTGAGGTAAAAAAGCCTGGTATGTATGAAATTTTGCCACTTTTTAATATTATAGATATACTTTCAATGGCAGGTGGTATCACTGTAAATGGCAGTTTAAGGCAGATAGAAATAATTCATCACAATGGTGAAAAAGAACTTATTGATATTTATCCTTTAATTTTAAAAGGAGAAAAAATAAAAATTTTTCAATTTCAGGAAGGAGATATAATATTTGTTCATCCTGTGAAAGATATTGTTGGAATCGTAGGTCCTGTTAAAAGACCAGCAATTTATGAATTAAAGGAAATGAAAATAAAAGAAATAATTGAACTTTCAGGAGGATTTTTACCAAATGCAGATATGTCTTATATTCAGATTGAAAGGATTGATAAAGAAAAAGGGAAGATTTTAATAGAAGTGAAAAATGAAGAATTTGATAATTTTCAACTTAAAAATTATGATGTACTTAAAGTTCCAGTTTTAAGTTCTTATTCTTTTTATCAGGTTTATATTACAGGAGCAGTAAAGGTTCCTAAAATATATGGCTGGAGAGAGGGAATGAAAATAAGTGATGTTTTAAAAAAAGAAGATTTATTACCATTTGCAGAAAAAGAAGTGGGAGAAGTTATACGAATAAAAGAAGGATTTAGAGAAATTATAAAATTCTCACCAGAAAAAGTTTTTTCTGGGATTGCCTCAGAGGATTTTTATTTATTGCCTCAGGATAAGATTGTCATATATTCAAAGGAAAAGCCAGAAAAAAAGGTTGTTATTCAGGGAGAAGTGAAATTCCCTGGAGAATATATAATTGGAAGCGGTGAAAAGTTAAGTAGTATTATTAAAAGAGCAGGAGGTTTTTCTCCATTTGCTTATCCAAAAGGAATAATTTTTTTAAGGGAAAGCATAAAAAAACAAAAAGAAGAGGAAATTGAAAAATTTGTTAAAGAAAAAAGAAACTTACTTGAGACAATTTTAAAAACTTCGACAGAAGAAGAAAAACAATTGATAGAAAAGGCAATGATTTCACTTGAGAAAATAGCAAGTTTAAAACCTTCTGGAAGAATTGTTATAAAAATGGAGAATTTTGAAAAATTTGAAAATGGATTATATGATATACCTCTGGAAGACGGAGATATAATTTATATACCCAAAAAACCAGTTTATGTATCTGTTTTTGGTGAAGTAAATAATCCGGCAAATATTCTTTATGATGAAAATTTAACAATAAAGGATTATATTTCTAAAACAGGTGGATTTACGAAGGATGCAGATAAAAAGAATATATTTATTGTAAGAGTTGATGGAACAAGTGATAGAAATTTTGAGAAAATTGAACCAGGAGATACAATCGTAGTTCCATTTGAACCAAAGGAAAGAACACCTAAAGTTGTAAGAGATATTGTTCAAATGTTTTACCAAATAGCAGTTGGAGTTGGAGTTCTTATAAAATGAATAAAGAAAAAATAAAAAATGGGATACTGAAAGGAAATTTTATTAAAAAACACATAGTTTTATTCATCCTTACTTACATTGCTGGTTTAAATATTACAATTCTTTTTTATTTAATTGCTCCAAAATACTATAAAGCTACTGCTTCAATATTACAACCCCCAGAGACAGAAATTGCAAGTTCTCCACAATCAACAAAATTTTCAAAAGAACCGATATCTCTTATAAGAACAAATACAGAACTTTTCTTTTCTATTTTAAATAGTAGAAGAATGAAGGATGATCTAATAAAAAACTTTGATCTCAAAAAGCATTACCATGTTTCTACAGATGATGAAGCAATAGAAATTCTTGATAAACTTGTAAAAATTTACTTGACCAAGGATAAAGTCATTCAGATAGATGTTGTTGATAGAAATCCGGAGATTGCGGCAGGAATTGCTAATTTTTTTACTGAAAATCTTGACAAAATAATAAAAGAATTGACAATAACAACTGCAAAACAAAATAGAATATTTATTGAAAAGAGGCTTAAAGAAACAACAGAACTTATTGAGCAACTTGAAAAGAGATTGACAGAGTTGCAAAATACAAACAAACTTGTTGTAGATCCCAGTTTAACTCAAATATCAGAGACTGGAGGGAGATTGATGGAAAAACTTATAAATAAACAACTTGAACTTGAGAAAGAAAAACAAATATTAAATGATAATGATCCTAAAATAATAATGTTGAAAAATGAAATTAAGGAAATTCAAGATTCTTTACAAAAATTATTGAGTTGTCAGGATGAATTAACAAGAATTTTAAGAGAATTAAAAGTTCAAGAATCACTTTACAGTTTTCTTACCTCTAAAATAGAAGAAGCCAAAATAGAAGAAACAAGAGATACTCCTGTTGTGCAAGTTCTTGATAGAGCTAAAGTTCCAACAAAGGTATATAAACCAGATTTGAAATTTATAATTGTTATTTACAGTAGCATAGTTGGAGGGATAGGATTTCTTGTTATATTCTTTGATATTTTAAGATTTCTTGGCAGTATATAAAAAAGGAATTTTAAATCTCTTTTTACTTTATTTGTTGTTATGAAATGGTTATTTAAAATTTCAAGGATAGATATAGGGGGATTTTACAATTACTTGCAATATTTTGTTCTTCTTGTTCTTTTATAATGGTGTTAACAGGAACAATATATACCAAAAAGGTAAAAAACAAAAGATGTCAGTTTTAATGCTTGGAACCTATTTGCTGTTTGGTATTGAACTTTTGACAACTACCATTATGTTGGCTGACATTTTAATGTTTTTTTAATTGTCAAGTTTTTTTCGTGTGTTAGAAAAAAATTTTAAAGTTAATCGGCGAGACAGGATAGAAAGTATGTCAAAAGAGTCAGTTTATTTTTTGCAGGCATAGAGGGGTTATAATTATTAAAGAGAATCATTTTACTTTAAAAACAAAGGAGGTTTTTTCCAATGGAAAAAAGAATATGCGCTTTTTATAACTATAAAGGAGAAGTATTTATAGAAGAAGAACCAATTCCAAAATTAAAAGATGGAGAAATTCTTGTGAAAGTTTATGCAAGTTTGATAAGTTCTGGAACTGAAATAGGAAATATTAGATGGTTAAGAAAAAACCCAAATCCTACAAAATTTGAAAAAAAGCCTTTTGGTTATTCCAATTCAGGAGTTGTAATTGAAGTTGGAAAGGGTTGTAAGAATTTTAAAATTGGAGATAGAGTTGCCTGTATGGGAGCAAATTATGCTTTACATGCTAATTATGCCTGTATTCCTCAAAATTTATGTGTTCATTTGCCCGAAGAATTAAGTTTTGAAGAAGGAAGTTTTTGTCATTTAGGAGCAACATCTTTATGGGGAATAAGAAGAGGTAAACTTGAAATAGGAGAAAATGTTGCAGTAGTTGGACTTGGGATTATAGGGCAATTAATTTGTCAACTTTCCAAAATATCTGGATGTCATGTAATTGGTTGGGATAGATATGATTTGAGATTGAAAAAAGCAAAAGAAAATGGAGCAGATGAGGTTGTAAATATAGAAAAAGAAAATGTAGTTGAAAAAACAAAAAAATTTTCAAGGAATTATGGGATAGATACTGGATTTATATGTTTTGGTGGAGAAGGAACAAAGACATTTGAATTGCTTGTTGAAACCATGAAAACAGCCCCAGATACTCATAAAATGGGTAAAATTGTAATTATTGGGGGCGTTAAGTTAAATATATCGTTCCCAACCTTTCTTGGTAATATAAATATTTATCCTTCTTCAAGAACAGGGCCAGGTTATCATGATGAAAATTGGGAGTACGGGAAAGATTACCCAGAAGTTTTTGTTCAATGGAATACAAAAAGGAATCTTGAAGAAATATTGATTTTAATAAAAGAAAGAAGATTAAATGTTAAATCACTTATTACTCATAAATTTCCTCTTACTGAAATTTCATATGCCTGTGAAAAACTTATTGAACATCCTGAAGAATGTTTAGGAGTAATTATTACACCATAAAATAATGAGAAAAACAAAAGTTCTAGTTGGTTTATCAGGTGGTATTGATTCTTCTGTAAGTGCACTTCTTTTAAAGGAAAAAGGATATGATGTTATGGGTGTTTTTATGAAAATATTTGATGAGAAAGATAAAAACATATTTTTGGCATCTGGAGGATGTTATGGACCGGAAGAAAAGGATCTTGAAGATGTAAAAAAAGTTTGTAAAATTTTAGGAATTCCTTTATATGTTGTAGATTTAAAAAATGAGTACAAGGAAATTGTCCTAAATTATTTTAAAGAAGAATATTTGAAAGGAAAAACTCCTAATCCATGTGTAATATGTAATAGATTTTTGAAATTTGATATTTTAATAAAAAAGGCATTATCATTGGGAATTGAGTTTAATTTTTTTGCTACTGGTCATTATGCAAGAGTTGAATATGATGAGAATAGAAGAAGATATATTTTGAAAAAAGGATTAGACAAAGAAAAAGATCAAAGTTATTTTTTATTTCTTTTAACTCAAGAACAACTGTCAAAAATTATTTTTCCACTTGGAACATATACAAAGGATAAAGTTAGAGAAATAGGCAGGAAATATAATTTTCCAATGGTAGATAAGGCAGAGAGTCAGGATTTTATTAAAGGGGATAGATTTTTTCTTTTTAATGGAATTACAAAAGAAGGAGAGATTGTAGATAAAAATGGAAGAGTCCTTGGGAGACATAAAGGGATAATATATTATACAATTGGACAAAGAAAAGGTCTTGGAATTGCAAAAGGTGAACCTCTGTATGTTATTTCTATAGATGAAAAAGAAAATAAGATTATTGTTGGGACAGAAGAGGATTTATATAAAAAACAACTTATTGCAGAAAAAGTTAATTTTATATCGTTTGAAAAACTTGAAGGAGAAATGGAAGTAGAGGCAAAGATAAGATATAAACATACACCAGCCAAGGCGATTATAAAATCAATTAAAGATAATAAAATAATTGTTACATTTGAAAAACCCCAGAGAGCACCTACTCCAGGACAAGCAGTAGTTTTTTATAAAAATGACGAAACAATTGGAGGAGGTTTTATATCAGAAGTTATTTGATTTATAAAGTTGACATTTAAAAAAGAATTTTATAAACTAAAATTGTGATTGAAAAAGGGGGTAAAATGAAAAAATTTTTAATTTTTATATTTTTAACTTTTCCTTTGTTTTCTCAAGTAAAGACAGAAGTGAAAACAGGTGGTCCTACTATTGGAGAAGTTTTAAAATATGAAGGACCGAAAGCAAGAATAGCAGTTGCAAGATTTGACGTAAAATCTCCCAAGGCTACATGGGAGATGGGAGAAGGAATTAGAGATATGCTTATTGATGCTCTTTTTAAAGTGGGAAAATTTATAGTTCTTGAAAAGGGAGAAACATTAAAAGATCTTGAAGAGGAATTTGCTTTTAAAGAAACTGGTTGGAGTCAAAAAGGACCAGCAAAAGGAACATTTGAGACTGCTGATATAATAGTTGTAGGAGCAATAACAGGGTTTGAACCACATGCAGAAGGAACTGCTGGGGGTGGTGTAATAATTCCTCTTCCTTTTGGAGGGGGTATTGCTGTAAAGAAAGAAGAAGCATATATTCAGGCGACCATAAGGTTAATTGATGTAAGAACAAGAAGAGTAATAAATTCAACAACTGTAGAAGGTAAAGCATCAAAGACAAAAACAGGTGTAGTTGGTGGAGGTTATGCAGGAGGTATTATTCTTGGAGGTGGTTTTGAAAAATATAAAAATACACCGACAGAGGAAGCGGTTAGAATAATGATTGACAATGCAGTTAGGGAAATTAGTAGATTAGTTCCAGAAGAGTATTATAGATATGGAGAGGAAAAAAGTAAAAAAGGGTATAAAAATGAACCAGAAGGTTTTAGAGGAATAAAATGGGGAACACTTATTTCTTCTGTTGGAAATTTAAAAATTATTAAATCAGAAGGGAATTATAAAGAATGTATAAAGGTAGATGATGTTTTACAAATTAAGAAGGCAAAACTTGAAAAAATTTTATATTCTTTTTATAAAGACCGACTTGAAAGTATATCTATTGAAGTTAAAGGAAAAGAAAATTTTGAAAATTTGAAAGAGGCTACTTTTGAAATGTTTGGGGAAGGAGTAAAGAAAAATGAAGAAGAGTGGATTTGGGAAGGGAATATTACTTCAATTGTTTTGAAATATAATCCTACAAAAGAATTGGGAATACTTAAAATGTTTTCCGAAGAAATGAAGAAAAAGATAGAAGCAGAAACAGGATTTTAGAAATTAAAAGGTCATTGTAAAGTTCTTTTATTACCTTTCAAATATTTACATTCCTTAACATAAACGGGTATTATAATTATAAAAAACCAAATTTTTACTAAAATCTTTTTAAAAATCTACTTGTTGTAAAAAAGGAGTTTTTATGAGGACTCCTTTTTTGGTTGATATTGAAATAACAACATTGTGTAATTTAAGGTGTAAACATTGCTACAACCACAGTGGAGAAAAAGGAATGAATATGGATTTGGAATTAGTCAAAAATTTAATGTTGAAATTAAAAAAGTTGAATATTTGTATTTTTGACATTATTGGTGGAGAACCATTTTTATATCCATATATTTTTGAAATGTTAGAATTTGCAAAGAGAATAGATCTAAATACTATGGTCAACACAAATGGAACTCTAATAACAAAAGAAATTATTAAAAAACTTAAAGAAGCAAATCCTTTTGTAAAAGTTGGTGTTTCTCTTGACGGTTCAGATCCTGAAATAAATGATTTAATCAGAGGCAATGGGAATTACAAAAAAACGATAGATGGAATTAATAGATTGATTGAAAATTCTTTTGATGTAGTTCTTCTATTTGTTGTTAATAAATTAAACTGGAAGGATTTTGAAGATTACATTAATTTAGCGAAAAAACTTGGGGTAAATAAAATTTATGTAGATAGATTTATTCCTGTTGGAAGAGGGAAAATAAATGAAGAGAAGTTAGATATGAATGTAAAAGAATGGAAAACTGTTTTGAGGTTTATAAATGAAAAAATAAACCATTATTCTAAAGAAATTGATTTTATAGTTGAAGATTCAATAAGTGGAAAAGAATGTTCGGCTGGCAAAAATCAAATCTCAATTTTAATTGATGGAAATGTTGTCCCGTGTGGTCATTTTAGATATAATAAAGAATTTTATTTGGGTAATATTTTTGAAGAAGAGATTGAGAAAATTTTGTTAAGGATAGAAGAAAATAAATTTATAAATTATTCACCTCCTGAATGTTTTATCTGTGAAAAAAATTGTAAAGGAGGATGTAAATTTTATTCCTTTTTATTCTGGAATGGATTAAATAAACCAGATCCAGTTATATGTAATTATACAGTAAGTCCCTTAAAAATTTGCCTTTAAATAAAATTCCTTCTATCATTTCTCATCTTTTAATCCTGACTTCTTAGAGTTTTTAAAACATCTCTTGACAAAATATAAAAATTAAAGGTATAATTAAAAGTCCCTGGCAACCATGGCGGGAGGGTAACACCCGTTCCCATCCCGAACACGGTCGTTAAGCCTCCCGACGCCGATGGTACTGCCTGCGAGAGCGGGTGGGAGAGTAGGTGTTGCCAGGGACATTTTTATTTTTCCCAATTTTTATAGTATAATAATATAAAAAGGAAGGAGATTTTAAAATGGGAAAAATTTTTACAGTTGGTATTTTTGGCAGTTCTAAATCAGGAAAAACAATTCTTGGTGAAAGTATTCTTTTTAAAACTGGTATGATTTCAAGAATGGGGGATATTAATCAGGGAAATACTACTTTTGATTTTGATGAAGAAGAAAAAATGAGGTTAATGAGCATAAATCTTTCAGTAGGTTATTTTAAGAAAAATGATAACTTCATTTATTTATTAGATGTTCCAGGTTATATTGACTTTTTAGGAGAACAGATTTCTGGAGTTGAGGCAGCAGATATTGCAATTTTGAATATTTCAGCAAGTGAAGGTATTGAGGTTGGAACTGAAAAGATATGGGAGATGATAACAAAAAAAGGTCTTCCAACTATTATCTTTATCAATAAAATAGATTTGCCAGAAGTAAATATTAAAAAAATCATTGGAGAAATTTATTCTTTTTTTGGAAATAAAGTAGTCATTGCAAACTTTCCTGTGTTTGAAGATGGAAAAATTAAAATCCAGAATATTTTTTCAGATAGTTTAGAAAATGTAGGTGAATTTGGAGAGTATATTCAGAAATCATTAGATACTATTGCAGAACTTGATGATGCTATAATGGAAAAATATCTTGAAGGTGTGAAATTAACTGAAAAAGAAATATCAAAATTTTTAAAAAAAGGAATTCTTGAAAGAAAAATTTTTCCAGTTCTTTTTGGTTCAGGAATAAACCTAATTGGAATTGAAGAGTTAGTTGATTTTTTAATTAACTTTGCTCCTTCCACAGAAGAATTACCTTCAATAAAAGGTAAAAATCAAGATGGACAAGAAATATATGTGGAGAGAAATATAAATCAGCCATTTACAGGAATAATTTTTAAAACAATTTTTGACCCTTATGCTGGAAGACTTTCATATATAAAAGTTTTAAGTGGTAAATTTTCTTCAAATTACCAATTTTTAAATGCAACAAAGAACACTAAAGAAAGAGTTGGGCAAATATATAGAATGCAAGGAAGAAAACAAGAACCTGTTGATGTTGTTGGGCCAGGAGAAATAGTAACTGCTGCAAAATTAAATTCAAATACATTTGATACTATATGTGATTTAAATACATTTGTTGTATTTGAAAAACCTCATATTCCAGAAGGAGCAGTTTCTTATTCTATTGCTCCAAAGATTAAAGGAACAGAGGATAAACTTGGTAATGCTATCGGAAGAATTGCAGAAGAGGACCTTACAATAAGAATCTACAGGGATGAAGAAACAGGAGAAACAATTATTTCAGGAATGGGAGATTTACACATTGATATTACAGTGAATAAGTTTAAAAATAAATTTGGAGTTGAAGTTGAAAGAGGAATTCCTAAAATTGCTTATAAAGAGACAATAACAACAAGTACAACTGCAGAAGGAAAATATAAGAGGCAGACAGGTGGGAGAGGACAATATGGTCATTGTTTTATAAAGGTTGAACCATTGCCAAGAGGTGCTGGTTTTGAATTTGTTGATCAAATTGTTGGTGGAGTAATTCCAAGAAATTTTATACCCTCTGTTGAAAAAGGTGTACGTGAAGCAATGAAAAAAGGTGTTCTTGCAAATTATCCTATAGTTGATATAAGAGTAATACTTTATGATGGTAGTTATCATGTTGTTGACTCTTCTGACATCGCCTTCCAGATTGCAGGGTCAATGGCACTTCAAAAAGCAGTCAGTCAGGCAAATCCAATTTTACTTGAACCTATTGTTAACGTTGAAATTAGAGTTCCATCTGAATTTGTTGGAGACGTAATAGGAACGATAAATTCAAAAAGAGGAAAAGTTATTGATTTGATTTCAAGCAGTAATTTTCAAATAATAAAAGCCCAGGTTCCACTTGCAGAAATGTTAAATTATACTAATGAGTTGAGATCAATAACAAGTGGGAAGGGAACTTTTTCTATGGAATTTTCTCATTATGAGGAAGTTCCTCCTCATATAGCATCAAAAATAATTGAACAGAGGAAAAAAGAAAAGGAGGCAAAAACGTAAAAGTATGAAAAAAGTTTATGTTGAAAGAGTTGTTTTGAATATTTTAAATAACACACCAATAGTAATATTAAGAAGTGATGAAGGGGAGGTTCTTCCGATAGTTATAGGAATATTTGAAGCACAATCAATTCTTCTTGTTCTTGAGAAAGCAGAATTTCCACGTCCCTTAACTCATGATCTTATGAAAATTATTATAGAAGTTTTAAAAGGAAAAATGCAACGTCTAGAAATTTATACTTTAAAAGATAATATTTATTATGCAAATCTTGTAATTGAAGTTGAAGGCAAAATAGAAAAAGTTGATTGCAGACCAAGCGATGGTATTGCTCTTGCTTTAAGATTTGGAGCACCTATTTTTGCTTCAGAAGATTTACTTGAAAGTCCAGATATTATAAAATATTATGACAGTAAGGACTTTTTACAGTCAAATAAACTTGATAAGCCTATAGATAAAAAAGAAGTGGAAGAATTTAGAAGGATAATTGAAAATTTAAGTGCAAAAGAATTCTGGAAAAGAATAAAAGAGGAATAGAAGGAGGGAAAAAATGTCTGGACATTCAAAATGGCATAGTATAAAACATAAAAAAATGGCAATGGATGCAAGAAGGGGTAAAATATTTACAAAAATAATAAGAGAAATAATGGTTGCAACTAAAATGGGGGGACCAAATCCAGAAACAAATCCAAGATTGAGACTTGCAATTGAGAAAGCAAAAAGTGTAAATATGCCTAATGAAAATATTCAAAGAGCCATAAGAAAAGGGACAGGTGAAGAAGGTGGAGTTGCTTATGAACAGGTTACCTATGAAGGTTATGGTCCTGGTGGAGTTGCTATATTTGTGGAAGTTTTGACAGATAATAAAAATAGAAGTGCATCAGAGATAAGATCAATATTTTCAAGACATAATGGTAATTTAGCAGGAGCAGGAAGTGTTTCTTGGATTTTTGAAAGGAAAGGACTTATAAGTGTCAAAAAGGATGTAATTGATGAAGATAGTCTTATGGGAATTGTTATAGAAGCAGGTGCAGAAGATATGAAAAGTGAGAAGGATACTTATGATATAATAACAACAGTTGAAAATTTTGAATCTGTTAAGAAAGCTATAGAGAAGAATAATATTCCTATTGAAAATGCAAGCATAACTTATATTCCTAAAAATACTGTTAGACTTGAAGGGAAAGAAGCAGAACAACTATTAAAATTACTTGATGAACTTGAAGAATCCGAAGATGTTCAAAATGTCTATGCAAATTTTGACATTTCAGACGAATTACTTGAAAAAATATCAAAATAATAAAATTGAAAGTGATAGGAATAGATCCCGGAATTAATAAACTTGGTTATTCCGTAATTGAAAATTTTAAAATACTTGAATGTGGAATTTTGAAACCACCCTCAAAATTAACTTTTGAAGAAAAAATTGAATTTATCCTAAAAAATTTCAAAAAAATTCTTGAAAAATATCTACCAGACATTGTTTCAATAGAAGAAGTTTATGTTGCCAAAAATGTTAAAACTGCTTTAAATATGGGAATTTTAGTTGGGGGAATTATATCAGTAATTTTATCTTACAATATTAAGTTTTTTTTAATACCCCCGAGTGAAATAAAAAAAATGATAACTGGAAAGGGCTCTGCAACAAAAGAACAGGTGAAATTTATGGTTGAAAATCTAACAAATTTTTATAATTTTAAAAATTTTGAAGAAACAGATGCTACTGCTTCTGCAATTTCTGCAATATTTAAATTAAAAGAAAAATGTTTTACTTTATAAAAGGTAAAATTTATTTGAAAACACCCACTTATGTTATTATAGAAAACAATGGAGTGGGATATTTTGTTGAAGTTTCTCTTCAAACATCTCAAAGAATTGAAGAGGGTGAGGAAATAATGCTTTATTTGAGTCATTTTGTTTCTGAAGATAAAATTAATCTTTATGGCTTTAAAGAAAAAGAGGAAAGAGAATTATTTCAGTTACTTGTTACTGTTCCTGGGATTGGACCAAAAGTAGCCTTGAGAATTCTTTCAGGTTTAACTACTGAAGAAATATATCATGGTATAGTTTCAGAAGATGTTAATATTTTTAAAAATGTCCCTGGAATTGGTAAAAAAACTGCTGAAAGGATGATAGTGGAACTTAAACAAAAAGTTGAAAAAATTCCTATTTTGGTTGATAATTATAAAGAAAAAGAACTTATTTCTAATGCTATTGAAGCATTAATAATCTTAGGATATAAAAGGAGAGAAGCGTTAAACGTGGTAATGGAAGTAGTTAAGGATTATAAAGATCATAAAAAGAGTTTAACAATTGAAGAGTTAATAAAAGAAGCCTTAAAGAAAATGTCATGGAAGAAAGGATAACTTCACCAGAAATTAAGAATGAAGATTTAAAGTTTGAAAATACAGTAAGACCGAAAACGTTGGATGAGTTTATTGGACAACAGAAAGTAAAAGATAATCTACGAGTTTTCATTTCTGCAGCAAAAAAAAGAAAAGAGGTTCTTGATCATGTTCTTTTTTATGGTCCTCCTGGGATAGGTAAAACGACGCTTTCTTACATTATTGCAAATGAACTTGGAGTAAATATAAAAGCAACTTCTGGGCCTGTAATAGAAAAAACAGGGGATTTAGTAGGTATTTTAACAAATCTTGAAGAAGGAGATGTTTTATTTATAGACGAAATTCATAGACTGCCACGAAATGTTGAAGAATTTCTTTATAGTGCTATGGAGGAATTTAGAATAGATATAGTTATTGGAGAAGGTCCAAAAGCAAGAAGTTTGAAAATTCCTTTGAAGCCATTTACCTTATGTGGAGCAACAACAAGGATAGGGCTTTTAACTTCTCCTTTAAGAAATAGATTTGGGATATTGCACCGACTTGATTATTATTCTAATGAGGAAATCAAGGAAATCATATTAAGATCTGCAAAAATTCTTAATATTAAAATTGATGATAGTGGGGCTGAAGAAATCGCAAAAAGATCTAGAGGAACTCCAAGAGTTGCTAATCGTCTTTTAAGAAGAGTTAGAGATTATGCAGAGGTTGAAGGGAAGGGAATTATTGATAAAAAAATAGCAGTTATTGCATTGAATAAGATGGATGTTGATGAAGAAGGTTTAGATGAGATGGACAAAAAAATTCTTGAAGTTATAATAACAAAATTTAATGGAGGTCCTGTTGGAGTAAAAAGTTTATCAATTGCAGTAGGGGAGGAAGTTAGCACAATAGAAGAGGTTTACGAAAGTTTTCTTGTAAGAAAGGGATTTATCAAAAAAACACCGCAGGGTAGAGTGGCAACAGAACTTGCATATAAACATCTCGGATTTGAAAAAAAATCTGAAAAATTTGATACCTTACTTTAAAAAAATGCTTGAGATAAAAAATATTAGAAAATCTTTTAAAAATAAAGTTGTTTTAAAAGGAATTTCTATGTATGTCAAAAAAGGAGAAATTGTTGGTTTGTTAGGTCCTAATGGAGCAGGTAAAACTACAACATTTGAAATAATCATGGGTTTCCTTTTCCCTGATTCAGGAAATATTTTTTTAGACAGTAAAGATATAACCTTTATACCTACCTGGAAAAGAGCGAGAGAAGGTATAACTTATCTTCCACAAGAAGTTTCAATATTTAAAAAATTAACAGTTGAAGAAAATTGTGAAATTATTCTTGAAAGTTACTATAAAAATGTTGAAGAGAGGAAAAACATTATAGAAAAAAGTTTAAAAAAACTTGGGATTTATCATCTTAAAGATAAAACTGCTGGAGAACTTTCAGGTGGAGAAAAAAGACGGCTTGAAATTGCAAGAAGTTTGACACTTTCTCCTAAATTTTTTTTACTTGATGAGCCTTTTACTGGAATAGATCCTAAAACTATAAGTGAAATTCAAGAAATAGTTATTGGTTTAAAGAAAGAAAATATCGGAATTCTTTTAACAGACCACAATGTAAGGGATGCTTTAAGAATTACAGATAGAGCATATTTGATTTATGAAGGAGAAATTTTAATAGAAGGGACTCCTGATGAGATTCTTAACCATCCTGAATCAAGAAATGTCTATTTTGGGGAAAAATTTCAATTATAAAAAATGAAGGAATTAAAAATAATTCCTGTTCACATTGGGATTATTATGGATGGTAATGGAAGATGGGCTGAAAAAAGGAATTTGCCAAGAATTGCAGGTCATCAAGAAGGAATAGAAGCAGTAAGAAGGACTGTTCAATCAGCAGTAAAATATAATATCAAGTATCTCACACTTTATTCTTTTTCAACAGAAAACTGGAAGAGACCAAAGGAAGAAATAGAATTTCTTTTTTCTCTAATGGAAAAGAATTTAATTAAAGAAGGTGAAAATTTGCATAAAAATAATATAAGAGTAAGATTTTCGGGAAGAAGATGGGAGTTACCTTCTAAACTTATAGAAGCAATGGAGTATGTTGAAAATCTTACAAAAAATAATACAGGTCTAAATTTAATTTTTGCTATAAACTATGGAGGAAGAGCAGAAATTATTGATGGGATAAAAGAAATTATAAAAAGTGGCTATAGAAGCGAAGAAATAAATGAAGAACTGATGAGTAAATTTTTATATCTACCAGATGTTCCTGAGCCAGACTTAATTATAAGAACAAGTGGGGAAAAGAGAATTAGTAATTTTTTATTATGGCAATCTGCCTATTCAGAGTTTTATTTTACTCCTGTGCTTTGGCCTGATTTTGATGAAAAAGAATTTTTAAAAGCTCTTTTTGATTATCAAAAAAGGAAAAGGAAATTTGGAGGAGTAATATATAAAAAATGAAAAATGTTGTGATACTTGGTTCAACAGGTACGATAGGACAGAATGCACTTGAAGTTATAAGAAAACAAAAAGACAAATTTAATGTTTTATGTATTGCCTGTAGAAAAAATAAAAAGTTGTTTTCAAAACAAATTGAAGAGTTTAAACCCAAATATGCGTATATTGAAGAAAAAGATAAGAATTTTGAAAAGAAATTTAAGAAAGTTAAATTTTTCTATGGAGAAGAAGGACTTATTGAAATTGCTAATTTAAAAGAAGGTGATTTTTATATTTTTGCCATACCTGGAATTAAAACTCTTCCATCTTTTATAGAATGTATTAAAAATAAAAAAACAATTGCTCTTGCAACAAAGGAAATACTTGTTTCAGGGGGTGAAATAATTAATGATTTAAGAAAAAATTATGATTTTGAAATTTTACCTATTGATAGTGAGCACAATGCTATTTTTCAAATTTTGAAATATGAAAACAAAAATATTAGGAAGATATACTTGACTGCTTCTGGAGGTCCTTTTTTAGGTAAAAGAAAAAAAAAGATAAAAGTTGAAGATGCTCTTGCTCATCCTGTGTGGAAAATGGGGAAAAAAATAACTATAGATTCAGCAACAATGATGAATAAGGCATTTGAAATTATAGAAGCACATTATCTTTTTTCTCTTACTGAAGAGCAAATAGATGTTGTTATTCATCCAGAGGCAATAATACATGGGATGGTTGAATTTATTGATGGGACATTTAAATGTGTTGGTTTTATACCAGATATGAAATTCCCAATAAATTATGTTCTAAATTATCCAGAAAGGGTCTGGACAGATTTTGAAAGAATAAATTTTGGGAAAATATCAAATTTGACTTTTAAAAAAGTAAAGGAAAATTCAAAGTGGTTAGTTCTTGCAAAAGAAGCAATAAGAAAAAAAGGTTCTTTTCCTGTGGTTTTAAATGGTGCAAATGAAAGAGTTGTTGAATATTTCCTTGAAGGTAAAATTGACTTTTATAATATTATAAACATTATTGAAAAGGTCCTTGAAAAATGTGAATATAAAGCAAAACTCAATCTTGAAGAAATATTTTATTTTCATAATCTTGCAAGAAAAGAAGTTGACAAACTAATGGAGGGGAAAAAATGATTACTTCAATTTTAGCATTACTGGTTCTTTTTTCAGTTTTAATAACAATTCACGAATTTGGCCATTTTATAGTTGCCAAAAAAAATGGAGTTAAAGTTGAAAAATTTGCCATAGGTTTTGGACCAAAGATTTTTGAAAAGAAAAAAGGAGATACAACATATGTTATATCAATAATTCTTTTTGGAGGATATGTTAAACTTGCAGGAGAAGAGATAAATAAAGAAAAATTTGAGGACTGGGAATATATGGGGAAGAGTCCTGGTATAAGAAGTAAAATATTGTTTGCTGGATCACTAAATAATCTCATTTTTGGTTATTTACTTTTAATACCAGTTTTTATGATTGGAGTTATTACATATGATGGAACAAAAATAGGTGAGTTTTTGAAAGGATATCCTGCTGAAAAAAGTGGACTTAAAATTGGTGATGAAATTGTTGAAGTAAATGGCGAAAAATGTAAAAACTGGGTTGATGTAATAATAAAGATAAAAAATTTTACAAAAGAGAATAAAGATAAACCAGTTGTTCTTAAAGTTAAAAGAGAAGAAGAACATTTAATTTTCAAAATAAAACCTATGCCTCATGAAGTAGAAATAAATGGAAAAAAAGAAATAGAATATATAATAGGAATACTTCCCAAAGAAAAACTTGAAAGGTATCCGTTTCATAAAGCGATAGTAAAAAGTGGAATTGAATTTTATAATATTTGCCAAAATATTTATACATACTTTAAACTACTTTTTCAAAAAAAACTTTCTTTAAGACATTTTGCAGGTCCTATTGGAATATCAGAGATAGCAATTAAAGTTTGGAAAATAGGAGTGGTAAGTTATCTTCAATTTATGGCAATTTTAAGTATTAATCTTGGAATAATAAATTTGATACCTCATCCAGTCCTTGATGGGGGACATATTTTTGGTCTTTTGATTGAAAGGATAAGGAAAAAAAGGCCAAGTCAAAAAGTACTTCAAGTAATTCAAAATATAGGAATTATTTCTCTTATATTTTTTGCAATTTATATAACATATCAGGATATAGAAAGAATATTTGAGACATATAAGACCAAAATTAAATGAGAAAAACCAAAATTGTTAAAATAGGGAATCTTTTTATAGGTGGTGATAATCCTGTAATAATTCAGGGAATGACAAAGGTTCCAACTTCAAATATTCTTTCTTTAAAAAAACAAATCAGTAATATGATAAAAGAAGGTGCTGAAATGGTAAGAATTTCAGTAATAGAGGAAAAAGATGTGAATATTATACCTATTCTAAAAAAAGAATTTGATATTCCATTTATTGCTGATATTCACTTTAATTGGAAACTTGCAGTTTTATCAATAAATAAAGGAATAGATAAAGTAAGGATAAATCCAGGTAATATTGAAAAAAAATATTTGAAAGAAATAATAAGGGTTGCAAAAGAATTCAATATTCCTATAAGAATAGGATTAAACTCTGGCTCTATTAAAATAAAAGACGATATTGTTTCTTCTATGGTTAAATTTGCAGATGAGATAATTAAATTTTTTGAAGATAATAACTTTTTTTCTCTTGTTATTTCTATGAAAACTCCCTATGTAAAGGAAACGATTGAATGTTACAGAAAGATATCGGAAAAATATAACTATCCTTTACATCTTGGCGTGACAGAAGCAGGAAGTGATTATCTTGGAATCAGTAAATCAGTTTTGGGTATAGGGATTTTATTAAATGAAGGAATAGGAGATACTATAAGGGTTTCTTTAACTGCACCACCTGAAGAGGAAATAAAAGTTGCAAAATCTATTTTACAAGCACTTAATTTGAGAATTTTTGAACCTGAAATTATATCCTGTCCTACATGCGGTAGAATTAAAGTTAATTTAAATAAAATATTGGAGAAAGTGAAAAAAGAAATAAAAAAAATAGAAAAAGAACATCCAAAAGTGAAAAATTTGAAAATAGCAGTTATGGGTTGTTCTGTTAATGGTCCAGGTGAAGCAAAGCAAGCAGATATTGGTATTGCAGGTGGTGATAAAAAATGGGTCTTGTTTAGGAAAGGAGAAATAATAGGGACATATCCTGAAGAAAAAATAGTTGAAAAGTTAATTGAAAATATTTATACATTTTTATCTATTGTATAATTTAAAATGTGGAAGAAAAAATTAAAGAATTTGTTGAATATCTTAAGCAAAAGTATAAAAAAAATGTTATCAAAGTGATTGAGTTAAAAGAAAAAGAAGGAGAGTTTTTCTCTATCCCCAGCTTTATTTCTCCATTTTTAAAAGAGCAATTAAATAAAAGAAACATAAATAAGATATATTTACACCAAAAAGAAGGACTTGAAAAACTAAATGAGGGGAAAAATATAGTAGTTACAACTCCTACTGGAAGTGGGAAAACTTTAATTTATAATATTTTTGTACTTAATGAAATACTTAAAAATCCACATATTAAAGCACTTTACATATTTCCAACTAAAGCATTGACTCAAGATCAACTGAAAAATTTAAAAGAATTTGAATTTGTGAGAAGTGAAATTTATGATGGAGATACACCGGAAGATGTAAGAAGAAAAATAAGAGCAAATTTCCCTAATATAATTTTGACAAATCCAGATATGCTTCATACAGGAATTTTACCTTTTCATGAAAAATGGAAAGGATTTTTTGCAAAATTGAAGTTTGTAATTGTAGATGAAATTCATACTTACAGAGGTATTTTTGGAAGTAATGTAAGTCATGTGATAAGGAGATTAAGAAGGATTTGTCAACTTTATGGAAGTGAACCTCAATTTATTTTGCTTTCAGCAACAATAAATCAACCAGAAAAATTTGCAAAAGAACTTGTTGGAGTTGAATTTTTTACTATTTATGAAAGTTCCTCACCTCAGCCTAAAAAATATATTATTTTCTGGGATTCTCAATTTGAGTCATATTATACACAGGCAATTGAATTGTTAAAAGAAAGTATAGAAAATGGGTTGTCAACAATACTTTTTACAAATAGTAGAAAATCTGCTGAATTATTACAGATGTGGATAATAAAAAAAGATAAAAAAATAGAAAATTTAATATCATCTTACAGAGCAGGTTATTTACCAGAAGAAAGACGGGAAATAGAAAAAAAGTTATTTACAGGAGAACTAAAAGGTGTAATCACTACAAGTGCTCTTGAACTTGGTATTGATGTTGGATATCTTGATACGTGTATTTTATTTGGATATCCAGGCACAATGATAAGTGCTTGGCAGAGAATAGGAAGAGTAGGAAGAAAAAGAGAAGGACTTGTAATTTTTATGGCACTTGAAGATGCTCTTGATCAATATTTCCTAAGAAATCCAGATGAATTTATAAAAAGGCAGTTTGAAGATTTGATAATTAATTTTGAAAATGAAATAATATCCAGTAATCATCTTAAATGTGCTTCTTATGAGTATCCATTAAATTTGGAGAAAGATTTGATGATTTATGGAGATTTATTAATTAAAATAATTGAAAAAGAAAGATTTTCAAAAACAAAAGATGGAAGATACTATTATTTTGGAAGACCTATTCACTGGGATTTGAATTTAAGAAGTATAGGGAGTATTTATTCAATTTTTGAAATAGAGGATGAAAAACAAATTGGAGAAATTGAAGAAGATAAAGTTTTTTTTGAATGTCATCCTGGCGCAATTTATTTACATAAAGGGAAAAAATATGAGGTTATATATATTAATTTTGAAAGAAAAATGGTTGTTGTTGAAAAAGTGGCTGTTGATTATTACACTCAGCCAAACTGGTGGGAAAAAATAGAGATTTTAAATATTGAAAAAGAAAAGGGTAATAAATTTAAAATAAAATTTGGAGATATAGAAGTTACCAAACAAATCGTAAGTTATGAAAAAAGAAAAGAAAGGGATAGAACATTAATAGGGACTTATATGTTAAATTTGCCGCCTCAAAAATTTAAAACACAATCATTATGGATTGAAATTCCAGATGAGGTTGTTTTTGAAATGAAAGAAAAGAAGTTTGATTTCCCTGGAGGTATTCATGCAGCAGAACATTCTATGATAGGAATTTTTCCACTTACTGTTACATGTGATAGATTTGATTTAGGAGGCTATTCTTTTCCTTTCCATTTGCAAACACAAAAAGCAACAATCTTTATTTATGACGGTTATCCTGGAGGAGTTGGTATAAGTAAACTTGGATATGAAAGAGTAGAAAAAATTATCAAAACTGCTTATGAAACTGTTTTAAATTGTAAATGTGAAATGGGTTGTCCTTCCTGTATTGTTTCTCCAAAATGTGGTAATAATAACCGGCCTTTAGATAAATCTTCTTGTTTATATTTACTTTCCTATTTGATTGAAAATTTTTGATTTGTTAAGGTTTAAATGTTAAATTTAAAAATCAGAGTAAACTTTTTTTATTTAATTTGTATCTTTTATAATTAAAATGGAAGAAGAAATACAGAAAATACTTGCTGAAAATGGATTAAAGAGTTTTGAAGAATTAGTTGAAAAATATGAGAGATTTGTTTATGGTATTGCTTATAGATTTTTAAATAATTCGCAGGATGCTGAAGATATAACACAAGAGGTTTTTCTGATCGCTTTTAGAAAAATGAAAAGTTTGAGAAATTCCGATTCACTTACAAATTGGATATATAAAATAACTCTAAATCTTTTAAGAAAAAATTTAAGAGAAAGATATAGAAAAAAACATATTTTGAACAGATTGGGAAACGTTAAATTTATATTGCCCAGTATTATAGAGGAGTTTAACAAAGAAGAAATAAAAGAAAAGATTAGAGTTGCGCTTGAAAGGTTATCTCCTATGCAGAAGAAAGTTATTGAATTGAAGTTTTTTGAAGGATTAAAGATAAAAGAAATTTCAGAAATAACAAATTGTAAAGAAGGGACTGTTAAAGTGCATATTTTTAGAGGTGTAAATTCCTTAAAAAAGATACTAAAAAATGAAATGTGAAAAATTTGAAGAAATTGTAATCTTATATTTAGAAAAAAAACTTAAAAAAGAAGAGAAAAAGAAAATAGATGACCATTTAAAAAATTGCGATAGATGTAGAGAATATTTAATTTTTGTGAAAGAACTTCTTATAGATAAAAAATTTGAAAAAGATAAATTTTACTGGGAAAAATTAAGGAAAAATATAATAAACAGGATAGAAAATTACATTCAAGTTTGGAATATAAGAAAACTTAAATTTAAAAAGGGATTGATAGTTTTTTTACTTATATTTTCTTTTGTGCTTAATTATCTTGTGAAAATTGAAAAAGTGCAACATATAACCAAATATTATCATTTTTACAGGGATTATAAGATTGTCAAAAATCTTGAAGAGTTAAAGAAATTAGTTTTTTGTGAAAATGAAAATGAATGTGAAGATTAATGGGCATAAAAGTTTAAATATTTTTTTAGTTTTTTCTTTTTTTGTTCTTTTAATGTCTCTTTATAATTTTATAGAAGTTAAAAAAAGACATATTTGGGATTATTTTCTTTTGCCACATGAAAAAAATATTATAGAACTAAATGAAATTTTTGAGGAAAACAGGAAAAAATTTTGTTCAATTTACAAGAAGGAAAAAAAAGAACTTTTTGAGAATTACCACAACTTTATAAAACTCAATAATGAAGAAAAAACTAATTTACTCAGAAACTATGTTGAATTTTTAAATTTTGACTTTGATACAAGAGAAAACTTAAGACAGATTTATAAAGAGTTTTTTATAGAAGACCTGTAAACCTTTTGAAAATTTAGTTCATCATATAATTAAAAAGGAGTGCCACCAGAATTAAAAAAGAAAGGAGGTGAGAAAAATGAAAAAGATATTGACAGTTTTAATATGTTTCATTCTTTCCTCTGGAATTACTTTTTCAGCAAATGAAAAAGGAAAATCAACAACACAACCTGCAACACCAGCACAACCAGCGACACCTGCTCAGCCTGCAAGTTCTGAAAAGTCTAAACCAAATGTTCAGAAAGTTATTGGAGAGGTTTTAAGTGTTGATACGACTGCGAATACAGTAAAGATAAAGAAAGAAGATGGAACAGAAATTACTTTAAAAGCAACTACTCCAAAGATGCAGGAAGAAATTAAAAAACTTCAAGTGGGTAAACAAGTTACAGTTCATTATAAAGAGAAAAAATCAGGAGAATTAATTTTAATGAAAATTTGTGAGAAAAAACCTAAAGAAGAAAAATCTAAAGGACAGAAAAAGTAATTTCTAATTATTTAAAAATTTTTAATAATTTACTGGTGGCACTCCTTCTCCCACTTTTGAATAGAGTTATAAAAATTATTTATGAAATTGTATTAAATTATAAATAGGTTGTCCTTCCTGTATTGTTTCTTCAAAATGTAGTAGTAATAATCGTTCCTTGGATAAATCAGGTTGCCTTTTTTATTTTCTTATTTATCAAGTTGAATTTAGATAATAAAAAATCAAAAAAATCGTCTAAATATAAAAAGAAGAAAAAATGAAAAAATTAATTTTTGTAGTTCCTTTGGTTTCTATCAAAATTGTTTTTAGTCAAATTCCACTTTCAATAGAAAAGATAGAAAAAGCATATGATTATCATAAAAATAAAAATGGAAAGTGTATGATTATAATGTATGATGGAAATATTATTTTTGAAAAATATTCTAAAAATAGTTTTCCAGAAAAATTACAATTCCTTGCAAGTGGAAGTAAAAGTTTTGTAGGAATTGTTGCAATTTGTGCTGTTGAAGATGGTTTAATTAATCTTGACGATAAAGTTTGCGAGACAGTAGAAAAATGGAAAAAAGATTCTTTAAAGTCACAAATTACTTATAGACATCTTTTGAATTTAACCTGTGGTTTAAAGCCGGAAGGAATTATAAGAAATTTTAATCATTTGACATGGAAGGACCTTTTGTCTATACCTGCAAAGGAAATCCCTGGGAAAAAATTTGAATATAGTGGTGTACCTCATAATATTTTTGCTTATTGTTTGCAGTTAAAACTGAAAAATAAAACATTTGAAGATTACTTTAAGGAGAGAGTTTTGGATCCATTAGGTATTAAACTTGAATATAAGATGAGATTTAAAGATGGTAATCCTCAAGTAGCAGGAGGGGCTTGCATAACTGGCCGTGATTGGGCTAAATTTGGAGAGTTTGTACAACTTGGTGGAACTATAAATGGCAAAAAAATTGTTGATAGCAAATTGTTGTCTGAATGTTTTAAAGGGAGTGAAGTTTTTCCTGCTTATGGTTTAACCTGGTGGTTAATAGGCAAAATTAGTCAAAAAAATACAAGTATTTTTACAAATTTAATTATAGAGGATATTGGATGGGATAAGATAACAAATTCAGATTTTATCCCAAAAGATTTAATTGCTGCCTGTGGAGCAGGGGGGCAGAGATTATATATTGTTCCTTCTTATAAACTTGTAATAGTTCGACTTGGAGATCTAACATTTGAGAGAAAAAATAGATTTAATGATTTTGATTTTTTGTCTTTACTTTTTAAAAATTTTTAAACTATTGGAAAAATTAACTTTAATAAAATAAAAAAGTAAAATTAAACATGTTAATACGAAGGTGTGTTTTTATTTTAAATTAATGAAAGAAAAGATTTCAGAGGATAATGTTCCTGCAACTGTTGACGCTATCGTTTATTTTTATGTTCAACAACCTACACTTGCTGTTCTGAAAGTTCAGGATTATAAGATGGCAACTCATCTTGGGGCTCAGAGTATTCTAAGAGATATGATTGGCAAATTTACACTTGATCAACTTTTTTAGGAGAAAGAGAAAGATTGGCTCAGGAAATAAAACAGGCACTTGATAGGATGACAGATGAATGGGGAATTAAGGTTACTGCAGTTGAAATTAGAGAAGTTATTGTAGATTCACAACTTGAGATTGCAATTGCAAGAGAAGTAGCAGAAAAGGAAAAAAGCAAGAGTTGAATTAGCAGAAGCAGAAAAAGCGGCTGCCCAATTAATGTTGGAGGCAGTAAAGACCTATGCTGAAGATCCAGTCGCTTTACAACTTTGCTCTATGAATATGTTTTATGAAATGACATTTGAAGGAAAAAAACACAGTTATTTTTGTTTCTACAGAAACATATCTTGCAATGCCAATGCCCTTAGGTGTTTATGGATTAATAGATAAGTTTTCACAAGTAAAGAAATTTGAACAAAAGTAGCATTAAAAAATAACTGCTTTTATCAATATTAAAAATTACAAATTTGACAATTAAAATGGTTTGTTTTAAAATAGTAACACGAATTTTTAAAAAATAACACTAAAGTTAAAAAAAAGGAGATTAAAATGTCAAAAAAAACTGGCTTCACACTGATTGAATTACTTGTGGTAGTTGCTATAATTTCAATTTTAGCAAGTTTGCTTTTACCTGCATTAGGTAAGGCAAGAGAAAGAGCAAGACAAATTTCATGTGCAAACAATTTAAGACAACTTGGAATTGCTTTTGAAATGTATAAAAATGATAATGATGACTTCTATCCTCCTCAAAGAGAATGGAAGACTATTTTATGGCTTTATTATGTAAATCCAAGCATGAGAAATAAAATTGGATATTGTCCAAGTAGGCATGGCAAAACAATTTCTTACTCAAATTGGTATTATGGTCAAGGTTATAATTGTGGTTGTCCAAGTAATATTTCAAGAGATAGTAATTTTTATCCCGGATTTGCTGGAAGAAAAGGAGGACAAATAAGGAATTTAAGCGAGAAAATACTTGTTGTTGAATGGGGAAGGATAAAAGATGGTAAAGGTGGATGTGTTTCTGGCCCTCCTATTGCAAGTTTTACATCGGGATGGATATCAGGAGGTAGTGGCTCATATTGGGCTGTTTGTAGAGTTCATTTTGGTGGGAGTAATATACTTTTTGGGGATGGAAGAGTTGAATGGAAAAGACCTGAAGAATATCATTCAAATACAAAGGATATTGATGATAACGGCAATCCAATACCATCAAATCCTGAAATATATCCAAATTGGAGGAAATATTGGGATACTTCATATTAAAATTTAGAAAATTTTTATTTTTTGTTTTTTTATCAAATTTAGGATTTACTAATACTGTTGTCTGTACAACTTCTATTATTTCTTCAGTTATAAAAGATATAAGTGAAGGGAAGATAAAGGTTAGAACAATTGTTCCTCCGGGTATATGCCCTGGACATGTGGATATTAAAGTAAATGATCTAAAATTAATTGAAAAAAATGGGTTTCTTTTTGCTCATGGCTTTGAACCTTATTTAGAAAAAATAAAAAATAATATAAGAAATCCTAAATTTGAAATTATACTGATTGAGACAAAAGGAAATTCACTTATTCCTGAAAATCAAATTTTAATTTATAACAAGATTGGTGGAAAGTTGGTTGAAATTTATCCAGAATATAGAGAATTTATTTTAAAAAATTTAGAAAAAAAGATAGAACAGATAAAAAAGATTGATGATGAAATAAAAAAAATGGTAATGATTAAGAGATTAAAAGGGAAAAAGGTGATATGTAATAACCATATAAAAGATCTTGTTGAACATTTTGGATTTGAAGTAGTTGATGTTTACGGAAGAAAAGAAGATCTTACACCTTTAAAAATAAAAGAATTGATTGGGAAAATTAAAATTGAAGGAATTGATTTAGTGATTGATAATTTACAGTCAGGAAAAGATACGGGGAAAATATTTACAAATGAATTTAAAATTCCTCATGTGGTAATATCTAATTTCCCTCTCGCATTGCCGAATACTGAAACAATGAGAGAAACTCTTTATAAAAATTTTTTAATTATTATAAATACACTTGAAAAATGGAAAAAATTAAACTGATAAATGCAACAATTGGTTATCTTAACCAAACTATTATTAGAAATTTGTCACTTACAATAGAAGAAGGAAAAATTGTGGGCATTTTTGGTCCAAATGGTGCTGGCAAGACAACTTTTATTTGTGGAATAAATGGGCTTGCAAGAATTATTAAAGGTTCAGTCTTTATTAATGATATTCCTTTAAATTCTTTTACAGCCCCAACTTTAAGAAGAAATATTGGATATGTTCCTCAGATAATTGAATTAGATCCAAAATTACCCTTTTTGGCAGAGGATGTAATTTTTATGGGAATATATGGAAAAAAGGGTATTTTAAAAAGGATGAATAAAATAGATCTTGAAAAATATGAAGAGATTGTTAACTTTTTAGAAATAAAAGAAATTTTAAAGAAACCTTTTGGACTTTTATCAGGAGGAGAAATTAGAAAAGTTTTAATAGCAAGTGCATTGATTAAAGAACCAGAAATTTTATTACTTGATGAGACATTTACTTTTCTTGATAAAAAAAGTTCAGAAAAATTAAAAGAGAAAATTAAAGATATTCACAGAAAGAGAAACATTACAATTCTTATAGTTTCTCATGAATTTTACATTCTTGAAAAACTTTGTCATAAAATTATATGGATGGAAAATGGTAATGTTATTTTTTATGACAAAATAGAAAAATTGAAGAATAATGGAAATAATTAAATATGCTTTTTTTCAAAAAGCAATTATTGCGTGTTTACTTTCAGGAATTATTTGTGGAATAATTGGTGTTTGGATAATAGTTATGAGAATTTCATTTATAGGAGTTGCATTATCCCATGCTTCTTTTGCTGGAGCCTTATTTGCCATTTTGATAAACAAATCAACCCATTTTTTTTCTATCCTTTTTTCATTAATAACTTCTTCAGTTTTAGGACCATTTTCAGAAAAAACACAATTACATCCTGAAACTTCAACTGGCATAATGTTTTCATTAACTCTTGGATTAGCATTTTTATTTTTAGGTTTAATTCCAGAAGGTAAAAGTCAGGCTTTAAATTACATGTGGGGAAGTATTTTAACAGTGGAAAATTTAGATATTTATTTTCTCTTAATATTGACTTTTTTAATTTCAATTTTAACAATTTTATTTTTCAAAGAAATAAAGGCACTATTGTTTAACAAAGAGTTAGCAAAAGCATTTGGTATTCATTCAACTATATTTTATTATCTTTTGTTTTATTTAATTGGATTATCCATATGTGGAATTTTAAAAACAGTTGGTGGTTTACTTTTATATGCTTTAATAGTCAATCCTGCATCTGCTTCATATCAGATAACCTATAATTTAAAAAAAATGTATTTTCTATCTGTTTTATTTGCTATTCTTTCAACAATCACAGGACTAATTTTCTCTACAATATTTAATACCCCAACAAGTGCAACTATGGTAATTACTTCAAGTTTTATATTCTGTTTATGTTTTTTGTTTTCTCCAAAAAGAAAAATTAGAAATGAATGAAAAAAGACTTTTTTTTGATAAAATGGCTGAAAAGTGGGATAAAAGCGAAAAAATCAATTCTGAAAAGTATAGAAAAATTGTTTTAGAACTCAAAATAGAAGATGGTTTTAGAATACTTGATGTAGGAACAGGAACTGGAGTTTTAATTCCATATTTACTTGAAACAAAAAAAGATATTGAAATATATGGAATTGACTACTCTGAAGGAATGATGAAAAAGTTCAGAGAGAAAAATTTTCCTAAAAATGTAAAAGGATTTGTTATGGATATTCACAATACAGAGTTTGAAGATGAATTCTTTGATAGAATTATTGCAAATTCATCTTATCCACATTTTGAAAATAAAGAAAAAGCCTTATTTGAAATATATAGAATATTGAAAAAAGAGGGAATTTTTGTAATTTCACATCCCCATGGAAGAAAATTTGTTAATAAATTACACAAAAAAATATGTCAAGTAAGCAAAGATATAATTCCTCCAACTAAAAAACTTAAGTGTTTTGTAGAAAAATTTGGCTTTAGATATATAAAAGGAATTGATGAAGAAGATTTTTTTCTCTTAGTGTTTAAAAAGTAATTCAAATTTTTATATTTTTCTAATAATTTGTATCTATTGACATTTTGTATATAAATAAGTAAAATATATATAAACAGGTGTAAAATAATGAAGTGGAGACATAGATGTAAGAAATGGTTGACTTTTGGTTCAGGGAATTTACTGGATGTTTTAATTCTTATTATTTTGTCTAAAAAACAAAGTTATGGATATTCTTTAATTGAAGAAATTGGAAAATTGGGAATAAATATATCTTTTTTACACCCTGCAATTGTTTATAGAAACTTAAGAAATCTTGAACTTGAAGGTTTAGTAATTTCAAATTGGGAGATTGGAACTTCAGGACCAGCAAGAAGAGTTTATAGGATTACTGAAGATGGAAAAAAATATTTAGAAAACTGGTATATTCATGCAAAAAATGATTTTATGATTATTAAAAATATAATTGAAGAAATTGAAAAAATTTTGGAGAAGAAAGGAGGTGATTAATATGAGATCAAGAGGATTTAAAGGTTTTACTCCTCCATATCCCTACATTGGGATAGGAAGAGGTGGACTTCCAAGATGTGCATGGCCTGGTTGGTGGTGTGGATATTCTCCTTTAGAAATTACTCCAGAAGAAGAAATTGAATATTTGAAAAAAGAGGCAGAATTTTTAAGAAAACGACTTGAAGAAATAGAAAAAAGAATTAAAGAACTTGAGTCAGGAAAATGAAAAATAATGGAAGGTGATTGATATGCCATTTGGAGATGGAACAGGGTCGGGAATTTTCTAAACAGTCCTGTATTGCAACTATTTTATCCTGGTTTGATGATTTGATAGAAAACAACAATAAAAAATATAACGAGATTTTTGAAAAAATAAAAATGATTTTTGAGCCAATTATTGAGTGATTAATTTAAGAATTTCCAATGGTTTTATTCAATTCATAATGTTGTAAAGTTCATTAAAAACTCATTCAATAATAAACTACTAAAACAGAATTCGTTATTTTCAAGTTCAAGTTGTTCATACATTTTACTTCGTAAATACACGCCATCAATAATTGCAACTTTTACTACATTTTCTGGACATTTTGTTTCTTTAACAAACCTTATTGCTTCCATAAAAGAATTATCTTGAGAGCCACCAAAGTCAGTTATGAATTTAGCAGTTCCTATTATATATCTATTTTTAATCTTTGCCACAAAATCTAAACCTTTACTTGGTTCACTAAATTTACATTTTAATACATTTTTTGCATATTCTTTTAAAAATTTATCCCCACCTTTTAGAAAAACTAAATTATAGGATTTTTCAAATTCTTCAATATCTACAAATTTAAAATTATTTTTAAGATATTCTTTAAACATAGGACCTATTCTTCTGCTTGCCTTTTTAGGCGACTCTAATTTTTGTTTTAATTCATTATAGTTCATTTCAAAAATCTTCTCACAAATTTTTTCAATTGTTTTAGGATTTTTATCAATTGCATCTTCATAATGGCATAAAAAACTTATATATGGATTTTCAATTGGAAATTTAAAACCCTCTTTTTTCAAATGAACTAATTCTTTTATTAAATTAATAGAATCTTTATTTTGGAAAAAAGTTTTAAGATTTGGAGATATATCTTCTACAATTTTCCCTCTTTTAATTTCTTCAGGTGGATATATTTCTAATAATTTATCCAAATAACCTTCACTTTTTGCTAATTTTATACTTTTTTCAATCCATTTATTCATAGTCAAAAAGTGTTAATTCCTCTTTGTTTTTTTTATTTAAATTTGACAAAATCTCTTTTATTCCTTCTATATTTTTCTGTTCAATTAAAATTTTTAATATGTGTTTTGTTTTTGGTTTCATCAGATGAACTGGGAAAGTTTCCAACAATTTTTTCGTTTGAGATAATCCTAAATATTTTCTTATATAATTTGAATTAGAATATTTAAAAGTAGTCAAAAATTCGCTATCTGTAATATCTCTAAAATATTCAAGCATTAAATTAAAATAATTTTTTAATAAAATTAAATCTTCTTTGGGAAGTTCAGGAGTTATAAAGATTTGTATAGGATGTGTACGATATTTTTCTTTTGTTACCAATATACCATCAACTCCAAATGTTTCTTTTACATTATAAATTCCAACTCTTCCTTCCCAGCTTCCTGTATCTAAAGTTCTCACAAATAAAGGATTACTTTGTAATTTTTTATAAAGTTTTTTATTAATAAAATAGGTGTTATATTTAAAATAACCATTAGAAAAATTGTTTACATCCAAAAGTTTAACTTCTATTTCTCCTTTGTTTTTTTTAACTTCATCTAATGTGAGATAAAATTTAATTTTTAAAGGTGAGGGGTGCCTAAATTCGTTAATAAATTCGTCAAATTCTCCACCTGCTCTATAAAAATTTTTAAAGGATAAATTATATTCTTTTTCTACAATTCTATCATTTATTTTCAATGCTTTAAAAATTATAGGAGTTTGTGAAGGCTCTTTTTTTCTCTCAAAAAAACATATGCAAACATTGGTTCCTGTAAATTCAAATATTTTCCTTTCAAAAATGATTGCTTTTTTAATGTTGTAGTAATGTAAAAAATCTCTTCTAATTTTATTGGATACTGAATATCCAAATAAAAAGTTGGTTGGAATTATATAAATCATTTTTTCAAGATTATTTCTTAAATCATTCATAAGAGCAATTTGATATAAATCTTGATATCCTTCATTATGTCCAGAAAAATATTTTAAGTTTCTTTCTGAGTTTTTTACAATATATCCTATATAAAGATATGGAGGATTTGTTATATGGTAAGGGGGATATTTTAGATTTTTTAAATTGGGATAGTTTCCAAGTGTATCTCTTATCTGGATATTTGTTTTTGCTATATCATAAGGAATTCCATAATTACCAGCATTTTTAATGCATTTATCAACCATTTCTTTCTGTATATCAAAAAGCAGTATATGTTCTTTAAAAAAAATTATTCTTTCTCTTTCTGGGATTTCTTCTAATATTGGTAAAATTAAGTTTCCTTCCCCTGCAAACAAATCAACCCAAGTATATTTAAAAAGAATATTTTTAATTTCTGGTAGGATAAATTTTTTAAAAATGTCTATTGAAGTAAGATGTATTCCAAATTCCCGTCTTTGTTTTTCTATTGAAATATAATGTGCTGTTCCAAAATCTTTAACATAACCACTTTTTTTAGTTAAAATTTTTTCTTGTTTTTCTTTATATATATTTTTTTCTCTTTTCATTTTATTTTAAAAGCAAGTTCAACTGCTTCTTCTGGTGTTTCTACTATGTATGGTTTTTCTTCAAAATATTCAAGAATTTCTTTTTTGCTTAACAATTCACATATCCCTTTTGATGTAGATATTAAAATTACTGGTTTTCCAAGAGCCATAGCCATTGATATTTCATTTAAAGTTCCCCATCTTCCACATATTCCAATTATTACATCTGCTGAATTAACAATTATATAGTTTCTATAAAATCCAAGGTTTGTTTCAATAGGTATATCAATGTATCTATTTGCTTTTGATTTATCATAAGGAAGAATGCCAACAGTTATCCCACCTTTTTCTTTTGCTCCTCTGGCTACTGCTTCCATTATACCACCCAGACCTCCACAGAGAAGTATGCCGCCTTTTCCAGCAATTAATCTACCAACCTCTTCTGCAATTTTTAAAATTTCCTTTGATAAATTTTTATCTCCTGCATTACTACCACAAACTGCTATTATTCTTTTCATTTGAATAAAAATGCCCCCAGCCGGACTCGAACCGGCGCTACCACCTTGAAAGAGTGGTGACCTAGACCGCTAGTCGATGGGGGCACAATCCAAAACATATAAATATATTATATGCAAAATATTTTTAATGTCAATTTTTGTAAAAAGTTAAAATTTTTGAGCAATCTTGAGTTTTGTCTCTGTTTCTCCACCGTTGATAAGGTAGAGTAAGGGTAAAGGTCTGTCAACTCCTTCTATAAATTTTGGCCTTTCTTTCCAGTTATTTACAGATAAAACATTTGCCAAATCCATCCAATATTCTAATCGTGCAACAGGTAAATTCCAAATCATATGAAAATGATTTGCAGGGGCATATTGTTTATACTCTACCATTGTTGCATATTTTGGAACAACAAATGTATGTGGCCAGGTGTATGTAGATATTCTACAGACAGCATCAGCAAGTTTTTCAGGTAGTTCAACTGTTTCTGCTTCATCCCAAATAAGAGAAAATATGTTGTTTAATGAACTATAGGCAAGCCTTCCTGCTATTCCTTTTATTCCTCCTGGTGAAATAAAATTAACAGAATTACCAAGTCCTGGAAAATAAAATTCGTCAGCAAGAGGGAATTTTATTCTTTTTAATACTTTTTCCGGTTCTTCACCAGGATATCCAGCCCAATCAAATGACGCACTTCCAGAATTAGTTCCATCAACAAATCCTTTTTTGACCCATATTTCCTCTTCATTAATTTTAACTCCAATTTTCTGAGCCAGTTCTTTGATTTCCCAACCTTCCCATACTTTTCTAAAATCCATAAATAAAGGTGGTGCTCCACCTGAAAGGTATGTAAAAAATAACATTGTTAAGAGACCCTGAACATCTGCTTCAGTGGCAAATGGTAAAGGAGGCTTTTTTCCATTATGATCAAAACTTGAATTAAAAAGGGACTCCATTATATCTGCTACAGGTAGTGGTATTCCTCTTTTATCAGAGCCCCATTCAAGTTGACTCATAAAACCGCCACCAACAGCATTTAGTTCTTTTATAATATCTCTTACTATTAAATACATAGCAAGTGATTGATCCAATCTTTTACTATCATCTGCATTTCTTAATTCTATTCCACCAGAATATTTTTCTAACCAGTTTCTCAATTCTTTTAACTCATCTTTACTGTATGCTTGTTTGTTTAACATGTCAGCAACTAATTTCATATCCAACCTTGTAATTTCTAAACCAAATATTTTTCTTGTTGGAATGATATGGGCAAGAGCAGTTTCCATTCCCATTGAGTCATGCCCAAAAATTACAACTCTTCTTCCTTTTAATCCAATATATGTTAAGGCAGCATAACACCAATCTATTAATTGTTTTAAAGTATTTTCACTCATAACTGGATTTAAGCCTGTATCAGGCCAATTGCCAACTATTATATGGATTAGTTTCCCATATTGAGAAATAGCACCACTACATGCATGTGTGTAAACAACCCCGGGTTTTGGCCCACTGTTTCCACAAGTTAGGTTAATTGGAGTATCTTCTGGAAATTGTTTAAGAAAAGAAATTAAAGTCAATTGAGGAAACGCCCAAGTATCTGGAACACCAACTAAAATGTTTACTTTTTCATCTTCAAACTGTCTTGCAACTATGTCTGCCTCTTTTTCACTTTCAATTAAAATATCGCTAAAGACAACCTTACAATATGAACCATCAGGAAGTTTTATACTTTCTGCTAATAAATTTGCAGTCATTTCAACTATATTCCTTACTCTTTGCTTTGATATTTCATCAATCCTTGGATCGCATGGAGCGAATACTCCTATTGTAGGTGTTTTTACTGGAGAAGTAATGTTTTTACCCGCCTTTTTTGGTTTGTTCATTTTTATTGTTTCCTTTTTCAAATTCTAATGCCTGTTTTCTGCTTAACAAAATTCTTCCCTGTTCATCAAAACCTATAACTTTAACTTTCACAGGAGAACCAATTTTGACAATATCTTCAACTCGTTTTACTCTATAGGGTGCAAGTTCAGAAATATGAATTAATCCTTCTTGTGATGGTAAAAATCTAACAACTGCACCAAATGGGAAAATTTTTGTTACCACCCCTTCATATATTTGACCAATTTCTGGCTCTTCTGCTATTTTATTTATCTCACTTGCTGCTTTTTTACATGCTTCAAGATCATTAGAATAAATTCTTATTTCTCCTTCTTCAAGTATGTCTATTTTTACACCAGTATCTTCAATAATTTTTTTAATTGTCTTTCCACCAGTTCCAATTACAAGACCAACTTTTTCTGGATTTATTTTTATTGTAATGAATTTTGGAGCATAAGGAGATAAATTAGATTTTGGAGAAGAGATTGTGCCATACATTTTTTCAAGAATTTCACTTCTTGCTTCTTTTGATTGGAAAATAGCCTTTTCCAGTATGTCTAAATTAATTTCTGTAATTTTAACATCCATTTGAAATCCTGTAATTCCGTCTTTTGTTCCAGCAATTTTAAGATCCATATCTCCATAATGATCTTCTTCTCCTGCAATATCAGTAAGGATAACATATTTTTCTCCTTCTTTTATTAAACCAACAGATACACCGCCAACATGTTTTAAAATTGGAACACCTGCATCCATTAAAGATAAACTTCCAGCACAAACAGTAGCCATTGAAGAAGAGCCATTTGATTCAAGTATGTTAGCAACTATTCTGATAGTATATGGGAAAATTTTCTCTTCTGGAATTAATGGCAAAAGAGATCTTTCAGCAAGGTAACCATGCCCTATCTCTCTTCTGGTAGGTGCTCTTAAAGGAGAAACCTCTCCAACAGAGAAAGGAGGGAAATTATAATGCACCATAAATCTCTTGGTTGTCTCTTCATAAAGACCGTCAATTATTTGTTGATCCATACTTGTTCCAAGTGTTACAGAAGCAAGGCATTGGGTTTGTCCTCTTGTAAATAATGCAGAACCATGTGTTCTTGGTAAAAGGCCTATTTTACATTCAACAGGTCTAATCTCCTTAAAAGTTCTACCATCAAGTCTTTTTTGAGAATTTAAAATTAAATTTCTTATTTCTTTTTCAAAAACAATATCATAAATTTTTTCAATTTCTTTCTTTTTTTCCTCTTCTTCAAATTTTGATAAAAAAGAATCTTTTAACTGTTTATAAAATTCTTTTCTTTTTTGTTTTTCTGGATAATTATAGGCATTTTGAAGATTTAATTTTAAATATTCAACAATTTGATTGTAAATTTCTTCATTAGCAACAATTTCACATTTTTCTTTATCTGGATTAACAATATCTTCTATTCTTTCAATCATTTTTCTTATTTCATTCCATCCTATTTCAATTGCATTTAAAAAATCTTTCTCTGAAATTTCATTTCCCATTCCTTCAAGCATTAATATTGCATCCTTAGTTGCTGATATAACAAGATTTAAATTACTTTCTGCAAAATCAGAAATGGAAGGATTAACAATGAATTCTGAATTTTTTTTAATTACACGGACACATCCAACAGGAATAGAGAAGGGTATTTTTGATACAAGTAGAGAAACAGAAGCTCCAATTGCCGAAAGAACATCTGGTTCATTTTCTGTATCTGCTGAGAGGACAAATGAAATTACCTGAACTTCTTTTTGAAAATTTGATGGAAAAACTGGTCTTATTGATCTATCTATTAAACGACTTACAATTACTTCTCTTTCACTTGGTTTTCCTTCTCTTTTAAAAAAACCCCCAGGGAATTTTCCAGCAGCAGAGGTTTGTTCTCTATAATCACATATTAGAGGGAAAAAATCTACATTTTCTTTTTCTTCTTCAGATTGAACTGCAGTAACAAGAACAATTGTTTCACCACATTTAACAAGTGCTGATCCACTGCTTTGTTTTGCAACAGAATTTATTTCTATTTCAATTGTTTTATTACCGGTAGGAATAACAATTTGCTTCATTTTCTAAGATTTAATTCACTTATAACCTTTATATATTTTTCTGGATCGGTCTGTTGTAAATATCTTAATAATTTTCTTCTTCTTCCTATTAATTTTAAAAATCCTCTTCTTGAATTAAAATCTTTTCTATGTTTTTTAAAATGTTCATTCAAGGCTTCTATCCTTTTTGTAAGTAAAGCAATTTGTACTTCTGGAGAACCTGTGTCTTTTTCGTGTCTTTTAAATTTATTTATTATTTCTTTTTTTACTTCGCTTTCAAGCATTTCTTTCTCCTTTTTAATTTGGTTAATTATTATACTTCTAAAAAAAAACTTTGTCAATTTTTAAAATTGATGGTAAATTTATTATCTGTAAAAGGAAAATTGAAATGAATGGTAATTTCACAAAATTAAGAGGGATGAAAGATATTTTACCAGACGAAATAGAACTGTGGCAAAGAGTGGAAAAGGCTTTTATAGAAGTTTGCGAAATATTTGGTTTTAAAGAAATTAGAACTCCAATTTTAGAAAATAAATATTTATTTGTAAGAGGGATAGGAGCAACCAGTGATATAGTTATGAAAGAAATGTATGAATTTAAAGACAAAAAAGGTAGAGAAATTGCTTTAAGGCCGGAGGGAACTGCTTCTGTTGTAAGAGCCTATATAGAAAACAAAGTTTATATTACAAAAAAAATTGCAAGATTTTATTATTATGGTCCAATGTTTAGATACGATAGACCACAAAAAGGGAGATATAGACAGTTTTATCAATTCGGAGTTGAAACATTTGGTGGTAAACATCCTTTTTTTGATGGGGAAATTGTTCAAATACTTGATATTTCTTTGAAAAAAATTGGTATAGAAAATTTTGTCTTTATTGTTAATTCTCTCGGTTGCAGAATATGTAAAAATAAATATGTAGAACAAATTAAAAAAAATTTGCAAGAAAAGATAGATAAATTTTGTGAAGATTGTAAAATTAGAATAGAAAAAAATCCTTTAAGAGTTTTTGATTGTAAAAATACCTTCTGTAAAGAAAATTTGAAAGAAGTTCCATCTATTCTTAATTATTTATGCGATGATTGCAAAAACCATTTTGATACTTTTGTTAATTTTCTTTTAAAATTTAACATAAATTTTAGTATAAACTCCAATCTTGTAAGAGGGCTTGATTATTATACCAGAACAGTTTTTGAAGTATCTACAGAAAAAGATGATATTGCTATTGCTGGAGGTGGAAGATATGATAATCTTGTAGAGGAAATGGGAGGTCCTGATATTCCTGCAGTAGGGTTTGCCGCAGGTATTGATAGAATTGTTCAATTCATTAAAAAAGAGGATAAAGAAGAAAAAAAACCAGTTTATTTTATTCTCCTTGGAAATAATGCAAAATTAAAAGGCTTAGAGATTTTGAAAGAATGTATAAAAGAAAAAATAATGGTAGAAGTTGATTATGAAGAAAGAAGTTTAAGTGATAATTTAAGAATAGCAAATAAAATAGGTGTAAAATGGTGTCTAATTTTGGGTGATAATGAAATTGAAAAAGGTATTATGATTTTGAAAAATATGAAAGATGGATATCAAATTGAGGTTAACGAAAAAGAAATTATAAAAAAATTAAAGGAGATAACAAAATGTTAAGAACGCATACCTGTGGTGAATTGAATATTAAAAATGTTGGTCAAAAAGTAAAATTATGTGGTTGGGTTCACTCTATAAGAGATCATGGAAATTTAAAATTTATTGATTTAAGAGATAGATATGGAGTTACTCAAATTGTTTGTTCTCCTATGGAAGTCAATGAAGAAGTTTGGGAAAAATTGAAAGAGATTAAAAATGAATATGTTATTTCACTTGAGGGGATTGTAGTAAAAAGGCCTGAGGAAACAGTGAATAAAAAAATAAGCACTGGAGAAATAGAGGTGAAACTTGTTTCCTTTGAGATTTTAAATTATTGTAAAAGTTTACCTTTTGATGTAGGAAGTAATGAAAAAATAAGTGAAACTTTACGGCTGAAATACAGATATCTTGATATGAGAAGGGAATCTTTCCAAAGAAATTTAATAAAAAGGTCTGATTTTGTTTTTGCTGTTAGAGAATTTTTAAAAGATAATAATTTTGTTGAAATTGAAACTCCAATTTTGACAAAAAGTACTCCAGAAGGTGCAAGAGATTTTATTGTTCCTTCACGCCTTAATCCTGGGAAATTTTATGCTCTTCCTCAATCTCCACAGTTATTTAAACAAATTCTTATGATAGGGGGTTTTGATAGATATTATCAAATTGCAAAATGTTTTAGAGATGAAGATTTGAGAGCGGATAGACAACCAGAATTTACACAGATTGACATTGAAATGTCTTTTATAGATGAAAATGACATTATTTCTCTTGTAGAAAATTTACTGAAATATTCAATAGAAAAAACCTTTGAGATAAAGGTAGATATACCTTTTAGAAGGATAAAATATGAGGAAGCAATTGATAAGTATGGGACAGATACTCCTGATTTACGTATGAACGTTGAGTTTATGGATTTAACGGAGATATTTAAGAAGAGTGGGGTAATGATTTTGAAGGAAATTATAGATAAAGGGGGAAAAATTAAAGGGTTTTTTGTAAAAGACGGAGAAAAAATATCACTTAAAGATATTGAAGAATATAATGATTTTGTTAAAAATTCAGGTGGAAATGGTATAGGATGGATAAAATTTAAAGGAGAAGAAATTCAGAGTCCTTTTAAAAAATATTTAAAAGAAGACATTCTGAATGATATAAGGGAATTACCTTATTATTCTCCAAAAGGGATATTATTTTTTCTTGGTGGAGAAAAAGAATGGGTAACTATAACACTTAAAAACTTAATTGATAAGATGAAAAATAAACTTATAGAAGAAAACAAATTTTCTTTTGTCTGGATTGTGGATTTTCCTTTATTTGAATACAATGAAGAAGAACAGAGAATTCAGTCAGTTCATCATCCATTTACTTCTCCAAGAGAGGAAGACATTGAATTACTTGATAAAGAACCTTTGAAAGTTAAAGCACGTGCGTATGATATAGTTTTAAACGGAATTGAAATAGGTGGAGGAAGTATAAGAATTAACAAGAGAAATTTACAGGAAAAAATATTTAAAATCATAGGATTAAATGAAAACATATATTTACAAAGGTTTGGTTTTTTACTTGAAAGTTTAGAATATGGTGCTCCTCCTCATGGAGGTATAGCAATTGGACTTGACAGGTTAGTTATGATTCTTCTTGGAGAAGAAACTATAAGAGAAACCATTGCTTTTCCTAAAACACAAAAAGGTGTATGTTTATTAACTGATGCTCCAAATGAAGTTGAAGAGCAATTATTAAAAGAAAATAGGATTAAAATTGACATTCAAAAGGATTTATGATAAAAAATATTAAAATTGGAGGTTTAGAAATGAAAAGATATTTAATTTTTATTTTAAGTGGAATTTTTTTAACTGGTTGTGCAACTTATAAAACTGCATCAATTAAAGAAGAGATAATTGATATGAAATTAAAACAAGCAATTTCTATAGCAGAAACATCTTTGGAAATAAGTAAAAATGCTGAAAAGTTGGCTATTGAAGCAGTAAATACAAGTAACGAAGCAAAGGCAAATTCAGAAGAAGCAATTAAAAAAGTAGATGAAGCAATTGAAGCAGTGAATGAAACAAGGAAATTTACTGAAAGAGAAGTTCAAAGAGCAATAGACGCAGCAAATAAAGCATCGCAAGAAGCAATAAAAGCATCTAATGAAGCAAGAGATAAAGCAATAGAGGCGGCAAATAAAGCAATAGAAGAGGCAAATAAAGCAAGTGAGAGAGCAATAGCAGTGGCGAACCAAACAATTGCTGAAATAAATAGAGTTCGTGCAACTATTTTAACGAAACCTGAAGAGCCAATTGTTGAAGAAGAACCTAAAACTGGTAAATATTATGTTATTCAAAAAGGAGATACACTTAAAAAAATATCTTATAAATTTTATGGTACTGTTGATAAATGGGAACTTATTTATAGTATAAACAAACATATTATCAAAAATCCTAACGTATTAAAACCTGGCACAAAAATTTACATCCCATAAAATGTTAATTAAAAGAGAAATAGAAATATCCAACGAAGAAGCCCAATTTCTATATGGCATAAAAGACGAAAATCTTGAATTTATTGAAAATCTATTTGGAATTGAAATTTTTGCAAGAGGAAATCTTTTAACTTTTAAAGGTGAAAATGAAAAGGTAGAAAAGGCAATAAGTTTGATTTATGAAATTTTAAAGTTTAAAGGGAAAAAGAGAAGTATTTCAAAAAATGATATTTTGCTTGCTTTAGGTGAATTTGAAAAAGAAGAGAAAGAAGAAAAGAAAATAAAGGAAGAAGAAATATTTATAGATTCAAAAAGAAAAAATGTAATCCCTAAAACACCAAAACAGAAAGCCTATATTAAAGCAATAAGAAAATATGATCTGGTGATAGGAATTGGTCCTGCTGGAACAGGTAAGACCTATCTTGCTGTTGCTTGTGGAATAGAAGCAGTAAAAAAGGGACAATTTCAAAGGCTAATTCTTACAAGACCTGCTCTTGAAGCAGGTGAAAGATTGGGTTTTTTACCTGGTGATCTTGAAGAAAAAATAAAGCCATATCTTCAGCCAATTTATGATGCCCTTTTTGATTTGCTTAAATATGAAGAATTGAAAAGATGGCAAGAGAGAAGGATAATTGAAATTGTCCCACTTGCTTATATGAGGGGAAGAACTTTAAGTAATGCTTTTATAATACTTGATGAGGGACAAAATACTACTTTTGCACAGATGAAAATGTTTTTAACACGTCTTGGGCTTGATTCTAAAATAGTTATTACAGGAGATATAACCCAAATCGATTATCCCTTAGATTCTTCTACGTCAGGACTTGTTATAATTCAAAAAATACTTAAAGGTATTAGAGGAATTAAATTTATTTATTTTTCTAACAGAGATGTTGTAAGACATAGCCTTGTAAAAAAAATAATTGATGCTTATGAAAAATATTATGAAAAAAGAGATAGAGATAGAAATATTTCAAAAACAGAAAAAGGTGAAAGTAAATGAGGATTACATTAAGATGATGGTTGATGAAATAAAGAAGTATATTTTGCCTCCTCCTAAAAAGGTTTCAATTTACTTGGTGAACAATAAGAAAATAAAAGATTTAAATAGAAAATTTTTAAATGTTAACTCTTATACAGACATTTTAGCGTTTAAATATTCTAAAAATTACGGAGAACTAATTATTTCAGTTGATGAATGTAAAAAAAATTCACAAATTTATAGGAATAACCTTGAAAATGAAATTTTATATGTCATAATTCATGGTCTTTTACATTTGAAAGGTTATACTGATTATACAGAAAAAGAAAGAGAAAAAATGTTTTTGAAACAGGATGAGATTTTTGAAAAAATTATTAGAGAAAAATGAGAAAAAAAAGAAATCATAGTTTACTTGAGAGTTTTAATTCTGCTTTTAATGGACTTTTTTTCGTGTTTAAGAATGAAAGAAATTTTAAAATTCATGTTTTAATAAGTATTTTTGTAATTTTTTTCTCACTTTTTTGGCATATACCTATTGCTGAATTTTTAATAATTCTTTTATTTATTTCCCTTGTTATGGTTTGCGAAATAATAAATACTGCAATGGAGTTTCTTTCCGAACATATAGAAAATGACAAAATTTATATTGTAAAGATAATCAAAGATATCTCGGCTTCAGCAGTTTTAGTTTCTTCAATTTTTGCTTTTATTGGAGGATATTTGATCTTTATAAAATATTTCCCAGAAGGATTCAGAAACATATTTGAAAATATAAGAAATTCTTCTTGGCATCTAACTTTTATAATCCTTATAATCGTTTCAGGCCTTTCTATTTTACTTAAATTTATAACAGAAAAAAAGTTTTCTCTTGCAGGTGGAATGCCAAGTATTCATGCAGGAATTGCTTTTAGTATCTGGACAGGTATATCCTTTTTAACCTTTAAAGATTATCCTGTAATATCTCCTCTTGTTTTCTTGCTGGCTTTCTGGGTTGCCCAGAGTAGATTGACAAAAGAAATTCATAAACTTATAGAAGTAATAATTGGTGGAATTTTAGGAATAATAGTAACAATTTTACTCTTCCAGATTTTCTGGAGGTAAAAATATGAAAACAATTAAAAAACATTTTATTTCAGGAATAATTTTTATAGTTCCTGTTGCTTTATCGGTCTGGGTTATTTTTAAAATTTTTATTTTCCTTGAGAATATTTTAGGCAATTTTTTTAAAAAATTTTTTCCTAATATTTATATTCCTGGGGTTGGGTTAATCTCACTTATATTTTTAATTTTCATTATAGGATTTTTGGCAAATAATTTTTTCGGGAAAAAACTTCTTGAATTTATTGAAATGTTTTTTGAAAATATTCCCTTTTTAAACAAAATTTTTAATTTTGTAAAAAATCTTGTTAAGAGAATAACCGAAAAGAAAACAGATGTTTTTAAGGGAGTTGTAAAAATTAAAATGCCAGATGATTCATATACAATTGGTTTTTTAACAGGAGAATTTGAAGAGGGATATTTTTCTGTTTTTATTCCAACAGTTCCAAATATAACAACAGGTATTGTTTTAATGGTTCCTAAAAATAAAATTGAAAAATTGAATATCCCTGTTGAAGAGGCAATAAAAATTGTTATTTCAATGGGTTTATTTACGCCTTCAAATGCCTCCAATAAAAACTGAAGGGTTTGTTTTAAAAAAAGTAAATTTTAGAGAAACAAGTGTAATATTAACGTTGTTTACAAGAGAATTAGGAAAAATCAAAGGTGTTTTGAAGGGAGTTAGAAGTGAAAAAAGTAAAATTTCACCTCTTACTTTTACACCTGGCGCCTATATTTTCACCCTTGTTTATAAGAAAAAAAATGAATTGAATCTTTTAAGTTCTCCGAATTTAATAAATTTTTTTGAATTTAAGGATAGAATCTTTTTAAAAATTTATTTTTTGATTTTAAATCTTATAGACACATTTCTTCCAGAATTTCAAAAAGAAGAAAGTATCTTCTTTTTATTGCAAAAAACGGTTGATTGTTTGCAGACAAACAAAAGAAATTATCTTGTTTTTCTTGGATTTAAAATAAAATTCATAGAAATACTTGGTTATGGAATAAAAATTGATAGATGCACTAAATGTGGAATAAAAATAAATTTAAATTTTCTTAGTCCTAAATGTGGTGGAGTTGTATGTAAAAACTGTGGAATTCTTGAACCAGACTGTGTTAAAATATCAAACAAAATACTTTCAATAATAAAATTTATAAAAAAAGTGGATTTAAAAAATCTTGATGTGTTAAGGATTAAAAAGGAAGAAGCAGAGAAGATAAATTATCTTTGTAATTTAGTTTTGTATTATCACACAAATTTAAATTTTGTATGGTGGGAAAATGAAAAAGATATATTCAAATGAAATAATTGAAAGAATGAGCGAGAAGTTAATAGAGATAAATTATAAATTACCCGACGAAATTAAAAAATATATAGAAGATGCATATTTTGTTGAAAAAGAAAAGTACTCTAAAAAGTACCTTAAAATCATACTTGAAAATTTAAAATATGCAGAAAAAAACAAAATTCCTATATGTCAAGATACAGGGTTGACAATTGTCTTTGTTGAATTGGGTGGGGAAGTAAATATAGAACTTGGTAATTATAAAAATCTTGTTGAAGTAATAAGTGAAGGAGTTAAAATGGGAAGTCAAAAAGGATTTCTTAGAAAATCGGTTGTTGATCCTATTACTAGAAAGAATACAGAAACTAATACTCCGCCTATTATCCATTTTTTAATATCTGAGTTTAAAGAAAAATTTAAAATTACTTTAATTTCAAAAGGATTTGGTTCAGAGAATGCAAGTAGAATAAAAATGTTAAATCCAACAGAAGGTAAAGAAGGAATTGAAAATTTTATAATCCAAACTGTAAAAGAAAGTGGAAGTTTACCTTGCCCTCCTTTATTTATTGGAGTTGGAATAGGTGGTTCTTTTGAAAAATCAGCAATTTTGTCAAAATACGCATTAACAAAAATTGGAAATGAAAATTCTGAATATAGAAAATGGGAGAAAAAAATTGTTGAAAAAATAAATAAACTTGGAATTGGACCTGGTGGTTTTGGAGGTAAAATTACATGTTTTGATTTAAAAATAGAAAGTTATCCTACTCATATAGCAGGACTTCCAGTCGCAATAAATATCTGTTGCTGGGCTCATAGAGTTGGGAGTTTTGAATTATGAAAAAATTATATTTTCCTTTGAAAGAAGAAAAGGAACTTGAAAAAATAAGAGTTGGTGATGAAGTTTTAATTAATGGTGAAATTTTAACTGCGAGAGATGAAGCCCACAGAAAATTAGTTGAAATTATTAAAATAGGCAGAAAATTACCTGTAAATTTAAAAAATTCATTAATTTACTATACTGGGCCATCCCCAACACCAAATGGTAAGATTGTTGGTTCAATAGGGCCAACAACAAGTAAGAGGATGGATGAATTAACAATTCCGCTTTTGAAATTTGGTTTAAAAGCAACTATGGGTAAAGGAGGAAGAAGTAAAGAGATAGTAAAAGCATTTAAAAGATTTAAAGTTATTTATCTTATCACTTTTGGCGGATGTGGTGCTTATTTAAGTCAATTTGTAAAAAAAATTGAACTTGTTTGTTTTGAAGAACTTGGTCCGGAAGCAATTTATAAATTAATTGTTGAAAATTTTCCTGCAATTGTTGGAATTGACATTTTTGGTAATGATTTTTTTGATAAAATAAAGGTATAATTTGATTAAGCGGCCATAGTTCAATGGATAGAACGTCGGGTTGCGGACCCGAAAGTTGCCCGTTCAAGTCGGGCTGGCCGCAATTTTCGGGGCGTGGCTCAGTCAGGTTAAGAGCGCTTGGTTCGGGACCAAGAGGTCTCCGGTTCAAATCCGGACGCCCCGATTTATTTTTTTAATAGTTGACATTTTTTTTAATATATGTTTAAATTAATTCTGTTTATTTTTTAAAAAAGGAGGTTTAAATGGCAGCAATTATAGGTGGGATAATAGCGATAGCAGTAGGAATACTTCTTGCAGTTCCTGGTCCTCTTGGTAAGGCCACTTTATGGTTTATAGGGGGTGGAATAGTTGTTCTCTTAATACTTGGAGGGATAATTGCTATTGCAGCAGGAATAAGTGATATTAAAGATAGAATAGAAGAAAAGAGAGAAAAAGAAAAAGAAGAAAAGGAAAAGAAAGAAGAATCAAAAGAAGAGGAGAAAAAAGAAAGTTAGTCTTCAATTACAATATTAATTAATTTTTTAGGAATGTAAATTTTTTTAACAATTTTTTTATTGATAATAAACTTTTTGAATTTTTCGTTGTTAATCAAAAGGTTGTAAATTTTTTCAACGTCATAATTGGCAGGAATGTCAATATTTCCTTTTATTTTCCCATTTATTTGAACACCAATATTAATTTTTTCTTCAAAAGTTTCAATTTCTTCATAGGAAGGCCAGTTTTCTCTAAATAAAAATTTTTCTTTTTCAAAATCATTCCACATTTCCTCACATATATGAGGTGTAAAAGGAGATAGGATTTTTATAAATTTTTTCCACGAATCAATTAAAATATCTTTAGAAACTTTCTTTTCATTTATTTCCTTACTTAAAAAATTAATAAATTCCATCATCTTTGCGATTGCGGTATTAAACTGAAATTCTTTTTCAATATCTTCTGTTACTCCTTTGATTGTTTTGTTTATCATAATTTTAAGTTTTTCATTGTTTTCATCACTTATTTCAGAGTAATTTTTTATTTCATTATGTAATCTCCAGATTCTATTCAAAAATCTCCAGCAACCCTCAATACCCTTTTCACTCCATTCAAGATCAACTTCTGGGGGTGCTGCAAATAAAATAAATAACCTTAAAGTATCTGCTCCATATTTTCTAATCATATCTTCTGGATCAACAACATTCCCTTTTGATTTTGACATTTTGGCACCATCCTTAATAACCATTCCTTGACATAACAGATTTTCAAATGGTTCTTCAAAATCAACAAATCCCATATCTTTTAAAACTTTAACGAAGAATCTACTGTATAAAAGATGTAAGATAGCATGTTCTATCCCACCTATATATTGATCAACTGGCATCCAATAATTTACTTCTTCTTTATCAAATGGTTTATTTTCTAAATCTTTAGAGGCATATCTTAAAAAATACCAAGAAGAATCAACAAAAGTATCCATTGTGTCTGTTTCTCTTTCTGCTTCATTTCCACAGGAAGGACATTTGCATTTAATAAACTTTTCACTATATTTTAAAGGAGATTCGCCTTTACCAGTAATTTTCACTTCATCCGGTAACTTTACAGGTAAATTTTCTTCATTTTCAGGAACAATGCCACATTTTTTACAATAAATTATAGGAATAGGAGTTCCCCAATATCTCTGCCTTGAAATACACCAATCCTTTAATCTATAATAAACTGCCTTTTTTCCTTTTCCTATTTTTTCAAGATATTTTCTTATTTCTTCTTTTCCTTTTTCACTATCAAGACCATCAAAAATACCAGAATTTATCATAATGCCTTTATCTTCATAAGCACTCTCAAGTTTTTCAGGTATTTCTTTCCATTCAGGATTTTTTATTACTATCTTCACTGGAAGATTATATTTTTGAGCAAATTCAAAATCTCTCTGGTCATGTGCCGGAACAGCCATAATTGCACCTGTTCCATATTCCATTAGAACGTAGTTTCCAATCCAAACATATATTTTTTCCTGCGTAATAGGATGGATAGCAAAAATTCCTGTGTTAATTCCTTCTTTTTCAACTCTCAAAAAATCCTTTACAGTTAGACTTGTCCTTGTTGTCTTCTTTATAAATTTTTCAATTTCATTTTTTACTGGAGAAACTTCTTTAATTTTTCCAACAAATGGATGATATGGGGAAATGACTAAATAAGTTACACCAAATAAAGTATCTGCTCTTGTAGTGAAAACTTTCAAATTTTCTCCAATTTGTGGGATATAAAAATCAATTTCACACCCTTCGCTTTTTCCAATCCAGTTTTTTTGCATTATTATAACCCTTTCTGGCCAATTTTTAATACCAGAGAAATCAAGCAATCTTTCAGCATATTCTGTAATTTTTATAAACCACTGTTCAAGATTTTTTGTTTCAACAATTTCTCCACATCTCCAGCATTTACCATCAATTACTTGTTCATTAGCAAGAACTGTCTGACAGGAAGGACACCAATTTGCAGGAGCCTGTTTTTTATAAACAAGTCCTTTTTTGAAAAACTGAAGGAAAAAATATTGATTCCATTTATAATATTCAGGATCACAGGTTATAACTTCTCTTTCCCAACAATAAGAAATTCCAAGGCGTTTCAGTTGTCTTCTTATTGTTTCAATGTTTTTATAAGTCCATTCTTTTGGATGAATGTTTTGTTTTATTGCTGCATTTTCTGCAGGTAGTCCAAAAGCATCGTAACCAATGGGATGTAAAATATTGTATCCATTCATTGCTTTATATCTTGCGACTACATCTCCAATAGTATAATTTCTTACATGTCCCATATGAATTTGAGCAGAGGTATATGGAAACATCTCAAGTATATAAAACTTTTTTTTCTCTTGTTCATACTTTGCTTCAAATAGTTTTTTTTCTTCCCAGATTTTTTGCCATTTTAATTCTAATTCTTCAGGATTATATTTTTCCATATTTTTCCCCTATTTTTTTTAAAATTTTTATATTTTCTTTATCTTCTTTTAAACTCAATTTTGGTGTCTCAATTATAAAAGGTAAACTTCCAAAATAATCATCTTTAATAATATTTTCAAATCCCTTTATTCCTATTTTCCCTTTTCCTATATGTTCGTGTCTGTCTATTTTAGAACCACAAAAAGTTTTTGAATCATTTGCATGAATTAATTTAATATAACTTAAATCAATAAATTTTTCAATACTCTTTTTTACTTTTTCAAAATTGATAATATTAAAACCTGCTTGAAAAGCATGAGCGGTGTCAAAACAAATTCCTAAATTTCCATTAATTTTGTCTAATATATAGCCAAGTTGTTTAAAATCAGATCCAAGAGAAGTTCCCTGTCCTGCAGTATTTTCAAGTAGAATTTTTATCTTTGAATTTTTAAAATTTTTTAAAACCTCTATTGCATTTTCTATCCCTATTTTTTCTCCAGTTCCTTTATGAAATCCAGGATGGATAACATAAAAGTTGGCACCTATCTTTTCACTTTCTTCAATCTCTTTAATTAAAAAATTAATCAAATTCTTTCTTAAATTTTTATCATTTACTGCGATATTCAAAATATAAGGCATATGGACAACAAAAGGTTCAATTTTTCTTTTTTTAATTTCCTGTATAAATTTTTCTATTTCTTCTATATCTCTTTTTTTTCTTTTCCAACTTCTTGGATTTGATAAAAATATCTGGAAACAATCACATTTCAAATAATCACAATAATTTAATACTTTTAAAAGTCCTTCTCCTATCCAAAGATGAGCCCCTATTTTCATAAAAAAAAATTTTATTTCTTTAACACTGACAGGTCAAAAATTATTTTAATAAAAGAGTTTTTTTCCTTGCTCATTGTCTAACTTTATTTCATTATGTTTCTCTAAGGCGGAATCATCTCCTTTATATAATCTACCAAATTTCTTATCACCGGGAAAATCTAAAATATACTATATCTTCATGCAACCAATACTTTTTCACCATAAATCCTCCTTTTTCTCTTTTTCTTTTTTTCTTGTTTTCTAATGTCTTCGCACTTTTTTTTTGTTATTTTCTTCTTCTCTACCATTATTAACCTTTCACTTTACTTTTTTGTTTTCTTTAAAAAAGAAAGATTTTTGTTATAGATTTTTATTTGATACACGCTTGGTTTTCGTATAGAATTATTATGACGTAATTTGATTAATTGACTGTTTGAAAATTAATTGATATATTAAAAGATTAAAAGGAGGAAAAAATGAAAATAGGATGTCAGGATATGATACTGCCAGGGAATAGTATTAAAGAAAAATTTGAATTAGCAAAAAGGATTGGTTTTGAAGGAATTGAAGTTTGGGGAAGGATTTTGCTTGAAGAACCTGAAAAAGTTAAAGAGTATAAAAAAGTTTCTAAAGAGATTGGGATTAAAATTTCAACAATATGTGCAGGATATAGAAATTTTTTACTTGAAAGCGATCCAGAAAATAGAAAAAATTCAAGAGAGGATATTAAAAAATTATTGGAAATAGGAAGTGAACTTGAAGCAATTGGTTTAATTTTAGTACCTATTTTTGGAAAACCTCAGATTTCAGACCTTACTCCTTATAAAAATGCAATTGAACTTGAAAAAGAGTTGTTGCTTTCTCAATTACCAGAAATTATTGAGAAGGCTGAGAAGACAAAATGTTGTCTTTTACTTGAACCTTTAAATAGATATGAAACTCATTTTTTAAACAGATTAGAACAAGCAATTGAATATTGTGAGAAAATTAATAGCCCATATTTAAAAATAATGGCTGACTTCTTTCATATGAATATTGAAGAAGCAGATATTGGTAAATCAATAGAAAAAGCAGGTAAGTGGATTGCTCATGTTCATTTGGCTGATAGTAATAGAATTTTACCTGGTTTAGGACATACTGACTTTGAAAATTGTTTTAAAGCACTTAAAAGAATCAACTTTGAAGACTATATGATACTTGAATGTGGTGTTCCAGAGCCAAAAGAAGAGAACTTAAGAAAAAGTTTGAAATTTATGAAGGATATTTTACAAAAAATTTAGAAAGGAGGAAGGAGATGGAAATAAAAATTGCTTTTATAGGATGTGGTGGTATTGCTAATGCCCATATGGTTGCTCTTTCACAACTTTCAGATGTTAAATTTGTTGGTATGTGTGATATTGATGAGAATAGGGCAAAAACAGCAAGTGATAAATATGGTGGTAAAGTTTATACAGATTGGAAAAAAATGTTAAGTGAGATTGAAATAGATGCTTGTTATATATGTCTTCCACCTTTTGCTCATGAAGGACAGGAAGAACTATGTATAGAAAAAAATATCCCTTTTCTTATTGAAAAACCAATTCATCTCAATAAAAACAAAGCAAAAAAAATAGTTGAAAAAATCAAAGAAAAAAACCTAATTACTGCTGTTGGTTATCAAGATAGATACCAAGACATCATTGCCTATATTAAACCATTCTTTTCTGAAGGAAATCTGGGATTCTTTACAGGTTGGTGGGTAAATGGAATGCCAGGTGTTTACTGGTGGAGAAAAAAAGAATTATCAGGAGGACAAGCAGTAGAACAAACAACACATATTTTTGATATGTCAAGGTACTTAATAGGAGAACCTATTGAAGTATTTTCAGTTAAAAGGATAGGATTGATGAAAGAAATTGAAGGATATAATATTGAAGATGCCTCTGCTGTCAGTGTTTATTTTGAAAATGGAGTTTTTGGAGTAATTTTTTCTGGGTGTTTTTTGAATACCAACGGGAAGGTTGGTCTTGATTTTTACTTTAAAGACAAAGTAATTGAATATACAGAAAGACAAAAGGTTAAAATAGACTATGGAAGTAAAATTGAGGAGATTTATGAAACTGGAAATCTTATATTAAAGGAAGACACTGCCTTTATTGAAGCCGTAAAGACAAAAAATCAATCTCTTATAAAATCCTCTTATGAAGATGCTTATAAAACGCTTATTTTTACTTTATGTGCAAATGAAGCAATGGAAAAGAATAAGATTGTGAAAATTAAATATTGAAAAGGAGGGCTTGAATGATAAAAATAGGAATTATTGGAGCAGGTGGAATTTCACAGGTTGCTCATATTCCAAATTTACAGAAAATTGAAGGTGTAAAAGTTGAAGCAATTTGTGATATAAATAAGGAAAAACTTAATTATGTTGCAGATAAGTTCAATATTCCTAAAAAATTTACTAATTGGGAAGAGTTAATTGAGGAAAATCTGGATGCTGTTGTGATATGCTCACCAAATGCTTATCACGCAATTCAGTCAATAAAAGCAATGGAAAGTGGTAAACATGTTTTATGTGAAAAACCAATTTGTTTGACAGTTGAAGAAGCATATCAAATTTTTGATACTGTTGAGAAAACTAAAAAAATATTTATGGGGGCTTTTCCAAGAAGATTTTTAGGAGAAACTATTATTTTAAAAAAACTTGTAGATGATGGATTTTTTGGGGAAATTTACTATTTGAAAGCAAGTTATTTAAGAAGAAGAGGAATACCTGGACTTGGAACATGGTTTACAAATAAAAAACTTGCTGGTGGTGGCCCTATGATGGATATTGGAGTTCATATGATTGATATGGTTTTGTATATTGCTGGATTAACAGAGCCGAAAATTGTCTATGGAGCAACTTTTGAAAAATTTAAAGATAAAGCAATAGATGGTGGATGGCCTCCAGTAGATACAAGAAAAGGAGACAAACCAACAGGAAAAATGGAAGTTGAGGATTTATCTTGTGGTTTTGTTAAATTTAAAAATGGAGAAGTTTTATTTGTTGAAGCAAGTTGGGCTGGAAATTCAGAGACAGGGCTTAAAGGAAGTATATTTGGAACAAAAGCAGGAGCCCAATTGCCAGATCCTTTAGATTCAAAAAATCCTGTAAGAATTTATACAGAGACAAACGGAGTGTTAAGTGATATCATACCTGAAGTACCTAAAATAGACGTTTATTTTGAGGAAATTAAACATTTTGTTGAATGTATAAAAGAAGGGAAAGATCCGATAACAAAGAAGGAAGAAATAATAAGTGTAGTAAAAATTATAGAAGGAATTTATAAATCAGCAGAAAATAATGAACCAGTAATATATTAAATTTTGGAAAAAAATTAAAAATTAGTGATGAGAATGATTTGAAAATTTTTAACAAAAAGAGGGGGGTAAAAATGGAAGTATTAAAGGTGTTAAAAGAAAGAAGGAGTATAAGAAAATATCAAAAAAAAGAAGTTCCCAAAAATATTATTGAAGATATAATTGATTGTGCAAGGTTTGCTCCTACTGCTATAAATATTCAACCCTGGGAATTTATCGTGATTACTGATGAAAAAATGAGAGAGAAAATAGCAGATATTACTGATTATGGAAAATTCATAAAAGATGCACCTGTTTGTGTTGCAGTTTTTTGTAAAGATACAAAATATTATCTTGAAGATGGTTCTGCTGCTACAACATATATATTACTTGCTGCAAAAGGATATGGACTTGGTAGTTGTTGGGTAGCAGGAGACAAAAAAGCATATGCTGAAAAAATTAGGGAAATTCTTGAAGTTCCTGAAGGATATAAATTAATCAGTTTAATTTCAATTGGATACCCTGCAGAAGAACCAAAACCTAAAAAGAGAGAATTAAAAGAAGTTTTACACTGGGAAAAATGGTAAAATTTATAAAGTTATGAAAAAGATTTTGAAATATTTTAAATTTGAAGAAAAGAATGCTGATTTAAAAACGGAAATAATAGCAGGGATTACAACTTTTGTTACTATGGCGTATATAATATTTGTTCAACCTGCAGTCCTTTCTCAAGGTGGTATGGATTTTGGGGCTGTAATGGTCGCTACTTGCCTTTCTTCTGCAATAGCAACTTTAATTATGGGACTTTATGCTAATTATCCAATAGCACTTGCTCCTGGAATGGGAGAAAATTTTTACTTTGTTTTTACAGTAATTTTAGGAATGGGAATTGCATGGCAAAAGGTTCTTGGAGCAGTTTTTATTTCAGGAGTTTTATTTATAATTCTTTCTATCTGGAAAGTTAGAGAAAAACTTGTTGAAAATGTTCCAACTTCTTTACAATCTGGAATAGCAGGAGGAATTGGACTTTTCATTACATTTATTGGTCTTATACAAAGTGGAATTGTTCAAAAGGGTGGAGTGGTTTTAACTATTGGTAATTTGTATCAAAAAGAAGTAATATTGTCAATAATTGGGTTGATTATAATTGGAACTTTAATGGCATGGAAAATAAAAGGGAATATTCTTATAGGTATGATAATAACAGCAATAATAGGAATTTGTATGGGGGTTATTAAATATGAAGGAATAATAGGTAAGATACCTTCAATTTCACCAACATTTTTAAAACTTGATATAATAGGAGCATTAAAAAGTGGTATATTTACAGTAATTTTTGTTTTTCTTTTTATGGATCTTTTTGATACGGTTGGAACTGCAATTGGAATAGGAGAGGCAGGTGGTTTTATAAAGGATGGCAAATTTCCAAGGGTTGAGAGAGTTTTGTTTTCTGATGCTGTTGGAACTGTTGTTGGAGCAGTTTTAGGGACAAGTACTGTTACAAGTTATATTGAAAGTGCAGCAGGAGTTTCTGTAGGGGGTAGAACAGGTTTTGCATCAATTATTACTGCAGTTTTATTTTTACTTTCCCTGTTTTTCTATCCTTTTGTAAAAATGATTGGAACAGGAATTCCCAATCCTTCAGGTATAACACTATATCCTGTTACTGCACCTGCTTTAATTGTTGTTGGTAGTTTAATTATTCCTACCATTAAAAAAATTAGATGGGAAGATCCAACAGAAGCAATCCCTGCTTTTTTATCCTTCGTTGGCATTCCTTTAACATACAATATTGGTGAAGGAATTGCTTTTGGTTTTATATCTTATTTCTTTTTAAAACTTTTAACAGGAAGATATAAAGAACTAAATCCTGTTGTAGTTATTGTTGCTATTGCCTTTATTCTTAGATTTATATTTTTAAAAGTTTGATTACATAAGTTCTTCTTCAAGTCTGATAATTATAGTCGGATTTTTTATTACATCAAGTTTATCTATCAAACTTATTGCTTTTTTTACATTTTTTTCTTTTGCTTTATGAGTTAACATAATGATTGGAACTGCTTTTTGAGGATTGTCTTGTTTTTGTATGACAGATAAAATACTTATATTATTGTCTCCAAGAATTTTTGATATTTTAGCAAGAACCCCGGGTTTATCAATAGCAGTAAATCTGAAATAATATTTTGTTTCAATTTCATCAAAAGGTTTTAAATTTAATTTTTTCTCAGATAAGAAGTTTTCCTCAATATATTCTTTTGATATTATCTTTTTACTTATATCAATGACATCACTTATCACAGAACTACTTGCTGCGTTTCCTCCTGCTCCTTCTCCATAAAAAAGAGATTTTCCTATAAGATCTCCTTCAATATAAACTGCATTGTTAACTCCTTCAACAAGCGAGAGTAAATGAGTTCTGGGAAGAAGAACTGGATGAACCCTTATTTCTATTTGATTGTTTTCTTTTTTCCCTATACCAAGAAGTTTTATTCTATAACCTAATTCACTGGCAAAATTAATATCTATAGGTTCGATTTTATCTATTCCTTCAACTGAAATTTTTTCAACAGAAAAAAGATGTCCCCATGTTATCCAGGATAACACTAATATTTTGTGTGCAGTGTCATAGCCTGAAATATCAAGATGTGGATTTGCTTCCGCATAACCGAATTTTTTTGCCATTCCAAGTCCTTCCTTAAAGTTTATACCTTTATAAAACATTTCGGAAAGAATGAAATTAGTTGTTCCATTTAAAATACCAAGAATTTTTGTGATTTTATTTCCCATAAAACTTTCCTTTAACACTTTAATAACAGGAATTGCTCCTGCGACACTGCCTTCAAATCCAATATATACTTTTTTCTCTTTTGCTTTTTTGAAAATTTCTTCACCATATTTTGAGAGTAAATATTTATTGGCAGTAACAATTGATTTTCTTTTTTCTATAGATTTCATTATAAATTCATAGGCATAATCAATTCCTCCAATAAGTTCAACAACAATATCAATATTTTCATCATTGATTATTTCTTCTGGATTTTTCACTGCAAAATTCTTATACCTTTCAAGTTTATATTTGTCTTTATCAAAAACCTTTAGAATGTTTAATTCAATACCTGTAGTTTTTTTTATTATTTTCTGTTTTGAAATTAAATTATTGATAAAACTTGACCCAACAGTTCCACATCCAAGAACTCCAATATTTACAATTTTTTTATTCATTTTTAATATAGAGATTTAGGAATTGTATTTTCATGAAGTTGCTTCAAGGCAAAATAAACTTCACTTTGTAATATCTCTATTTGATCTTCAAGTTTATCTTTTTCAATATTTCTTGCTAATCTTATCTTTTTTGCATCATCAAGTATTTTCTTGCTAAGGAAATAATTGTGGATTCCTTCATCTTCAAGTTTTTCAAGAGTATTTTTGGCCCATAAAAGTTTCACTTTATATTCATTTTCAAAAGTTTTATCAAGTATTTCTTTTTTCAAACTTGCAATTTCTTTTAATGATGGGATTTTCATAACTTCTTTTCTTACATAGAAAAATTTATAAATATCCTCATTTTCCTTTTGGAGTTTTCTTAATTTTGAAAGATATGTGTTAACTTCAATTTTATACAAAATTTCCTTAATTTTATCTACAGAAAAGTTATATTCTTTGCCAAGGAGAAACCCTTTTTCAGATAACTCTTTAACTTTTGTATAATCTCCTTTCTTAAAAAAGTTTTCCATTTCAACTATCAAATTTTCAAATTCTTTTCTTTTTTCTTCAAGGAGTTTTCTTTGCTTTTCTCTCTCAAGTTCCTCTTTTTTCCTTTTTTCTTCTTCTGCTAATTTTTTCAATTTTTCAGTTTTATATTTGTTATAATAAAACCATCCGCCTCCTATTATTCCAATAATAAAAATCAAAAGCAAAAATTTTTTGATAAATTTTAAAAATTTCTTCATTTTTCTTCCTTTTTGATAAATTTTACATTTTTCAAATTTTATTTTCAAATTTATAATAATTTTTTTTAATAACTTAATTCCTCTTTGAATTCTTTTATTAACTTAATTGCCTCGTCTTCATTTTCAATCAATTTTTGTAAAAAAGAACTTCCAACTATTATTCCATCAACATAACTTTTTATTTGTTTTATTTGTTCTTTATTAGATATTCCAAAACCGAGAGCAACTGGCTTATCACTTATTTTTTTTATTTTTTTCAAACTTTCAATAATTAAATTTAAATTTAAACTTTCTCTTGGACCAGTTACACCTGCTAAACTGACAAAATATATAAAACCGTTGCCCTTTTTAAGTATCTTTTTCATTCTTTCTTCCTTAGTGTAAGGAGTCAAAAAATAAATCAAATTCATATCATTATTTCTCAACATTTTCCTTATATAAAAACTTTCCTCATATGGTAAATCAGGTATTATTAAACCTGAAACTCCTGATTCAACACATTTTTCAACAAATTTTTCTATTCCATATTTGTAAACTGGGTTATAATAGGTCATAAATAGGTAAGGTATTTTTATTTCATTTTTTAGTTCATTTGCAATCTGAAAACAAGTATCTGTTGTTATTCCATTTTTTAGTGCCTCTGATGATGTATGCTGAATGATAGGTCCATCTGCAATAGGGTCAGAAAAAGGAATTCCCAATTCAATTATGTCAACTCCATTTTTTTCACAATTTTTAATGATTTCAATTGATTTGTCAATTGAAGGAAAACCAACAGTTAAATATAAGATTAATCCTTTTTCCTTTTTGTTTTTTAATTCTTTAAATTTTTTTTCTATTTTAGTCATAATTCACCTTCTATTCTGGCAACTTCTAATACGTCTTTATCTCCTCTTCCTGAAAGACATAAAACAACTATGTCGTCTTTTTTAAATCTATCTTTATTTTCAATAAGATAACCAATAGCATGGCTGGGTTCCAATGCTGGAATTATTCCTTCAAGTTCACTTAAAATATGAAATCCTTTTAAAGCAGTTTTATCATCAACACTAAAATATTCTGCTCTTCCTGTTTCTTTATAAAAAGCATGTTCAGGACCAACACCTGGGTAGTCAAGTCCTGCTGATATTGAATGTGTTATTTTTATTTGGCCATAATTGTCCTGTAACACATATGAGAAACTGCCATGAAGAATACCCTTTTCTCCTTTTGTAAGAGTTGCAGAATGTTTATCTGTATTTAATCCCTGTCCGCCTCCTTCAACTCCAATAAATTTCACACTTTTGTATTTATAAAATGGATAAAAAAGTCCTATGCTATTACTTCCTCCACCTACACAAGCGATGAGATAATCAGGTAATCTTTTTTCTTTCTCAATTATTTGTTTTTTAGTTTCTTTACCTATAACAGATTGAAAATTTCTAACAATTAAAGGATATGGATGAGGTCCAACAACAGAACCTATAACGTAATGAGTTGTTTCAAAATTTGTTATCCAATCCCTCATTGCCTCATTTATTGCATCTTTTAAAGTTTTACTACCAGAAGTTACTGGAACAACTTTAGCACCAAGTAATTTCATCCTATAAACATTTAACTTTTGTCTTTCTAAATCTATTTCTCCCATATAAACAACACATTCCATATTTAATAAAGCACTTGCTGTTGCAGTTGCAACACCATGTTGTCCTGCTCCTGTTTCTGCAATAATTCTTTTTTTCCCCATCATTTTAGCAAGTAATACTTGTCCAATAGTATTATTTATCTTGTGGGCACCAGTAAATGCCAGATCTTCTCTTTTTAAATAAACTTTAAAACCAAGATATTTACTTAAATTTTCTGCAAAATAAAGAGGTGTTGGTCTGCCAGCATATTCTTTTAAAAGATTATTTAATTTTTCTTTAAATTCTTTTGTTTTAACTATTTCTTTATAACCTTTCTCAAGTTCTTCAAGTGGTGCAATCAAAGTTTCAGGAACAAATCTTCCACCAAAAATTCCAAATTTGCCCTTTTTATCAGGAAACATTTTTGACCTCATTGATTAATTTTTTAATCTTTTCAATATCCTTTATACCAGGAGCAATCTCCACTCCAGAAGCAATATCAATTCCGAAAGGTTTATATTTCTTTAAAATGTCTTTAACATTTTCTGGGTTAATCCCACCTGCTATAAATATTTTATCCCAGGGTAAACTTATTTCTGAAAGATCTTTTCTTATAATTTTGCCTGTTCCACCAAACAAATTTTTTTCATACTTGTCCAATAAAAAATAATCTGCATTCTTATATTTTTTAATTTTTTTCAATAAGTCTATCTTATTTTTTACCCTGATTCCTTTTATAACAATTAAATTTGGAAATAAATTTTTAAGTTTTTTAAGAAGGGAAGGGGGTTCATTTCCGTGAAGTTGGACTCCATTAAGATTAATTTTTTTTATCATTTCAAAGAGTTCTTTTTCATTGGGATTAACAAAAACACCTATTTTTTTGACTTCCTCTGGCAGGTTTTCAATTAACATTTTTGCTTCCTTTTCATTTATATATCTTGGGCTTTTTTCATAAAAATTTAATCCAATCCATTTAATTCCACAATTTATAGCATCAATAATATCTTTTCTTCTTTTAAAACCACATATTTTAATTTCTATCATTCAATATCTGGCAAATCTTTAAGGGCTTCTTTTATTTTTTCTTCTGGATATTCATAATCTTCAAGTTTACCTTCAAAATAGGCTTCATATGCAGATAAATCAAAAAAGCCATGTCCTGAATGATTATAAACAATTACTTTTCCTTCAGGAGCATCTTTGGCTTCATCAATTACTGCTTTTATAGCATGAGTTGTTTCTGGGGCTGGTAAAAAACCTTCTGTTTGAGCAAAAAGAACACCTGCTTCAAAACATTCTTTTTGATAATATGCTCTTGCTTCAATTATACCAAGTTTATATAAATGGCAAATCAAAGGAGCATCTCCATGATATCTTAGGCCACCTGCATGTATACCAGGAGGTATAAAACTGTGTCCAAGTGTGTACATCTTTAATAAAGGTGTTGTACAAGCAGTATCTCCATAATCATATCTATATAAACCTTTTGTTAAAGTTGGACAGGCCTTTGGTTCCACAGCAATAAATCTTATATTTTTACCTTTTAACTTCTCAGGAACAAAAGGCATTATAAAACCACCAAAGTTACTTCCTCCTCCAACACAACCAATTAAAACATCTGGCTTTTCTCCAATTAGTTCAAGTTGTTTTTTTGTTTCTAAGCCAATGATTGTTTGATGTAAAAGAACATGGTTTAAAACACTTCCAAGTGAGTATTTTGTGTCTTCATTTTTAATTGCTGTTTCTATCGCTTCTGAAATTGCTATTCCTAAACTTCCAGGAGAATCAGGATCCTTTTCTAAAATTTTTCTTCCAAATTCTGTCTGATCAGATGGTGAAGGATACATTTTTGCACCCCAGGATTGTGCTAACAATCTTCTATAAGGTTTTTGATAATAAGAAACTTTGACCATAAAAATAATACATTCAAGATTGAACAATTTACAAGCAAAAGCAAGGGCACTTCCCCATTGTCCAGCCCCTGTTTCTGTTGTTAATCGTTTTACTCCTTCTATTTTGTTATAATATGCTTGTGCAATAGCAGTATTTGGCTTATGCGATCCTGGTGGAGAAACAGATTCATTTTTAAAATAAATTCTTGCCTTTGTTTTTAATGCTTTTTCTAAGTTTCTTGCTCTATGTAGTGGAGTTGGTCTATAAAGTTTGTATGCTCTTAATACATCATCTGGAATTTCAATCCATCTTTCCGGAGAAAATTCCTGCATTATTAATGACATAGGGAAAATAGGGGCAAGGTCTTCTGGTTTTACTGGTTCTCTTGTTTTTGGATGAATTACAGGAGGAAGTGGTTCAGGTAAATCTGGAAGTATATTATACCAGACTTGAGGCATTTCTTTTTCTGAAAGATAAATCTTATTTTCTTCCATTTTTCCCTCCTTCAAATTTTAAATTCTTTTATTTTTTCTTCAATATCCTTACTTTTCAAAAACGTTTCTCCAATTAAAACTCCTCTAATTCCATAATCTCTTAAAATATCTATTTCTTCTTTTCTTCTTATTCCGCTTTCACTTATGACAATTATTTTATCAACAGGTATAAATTTAATCAAATTTAGAGTATTTTCTAATTTTGTTTCTAAGGTTTCAAGATTTCTGTTATTTATTCCAAGAATTTTATTTTCCCAGTTTTCTACAACTTTAAATACTTTTTCTAATTCCTCATAATTATGAACTTCAATAATCACTTCTAAATTTAACTCTTCACAAATTTTTATAAATTCTTTTATTTCCCTTTCTTTAAGAATTTTAGCGATTAAAAGAATCAAATCGGCACCATTTGCTTTTCCTTCATATATTTGATATTCATCAATTACAAAGTCCTTCATAAGAATTGGAATATTGACGTTCTCTCTAACAATTTTTAAATCTTCAATTTTCCCGAAGAAATAAGGTTCGCATGTTAAGACTGATATTCCACTTAGTCCATTTTTTTCATAAATTTTTGCAATTTCTATAAAATTTACATCTTTATTAATAATTCCAGCAGAAGGAGAACCTCTTTTGATTTCACCTATTATTCCAAAATTTTTTTTAAGTTTTTCGTAGAGACTTCTTTTTTCATAAAATATTAATTCTTCTTTAATTTTTTCTAAAGGTAAATCTCTCTTTTTAATTTTGATTGTTTTTTCTTTTTGTTCAATAATTTCTAAAAGTATACTCACTTTTTCATTCCTCCTCTAATTTTCTAATAAATTTTTCTGCAACCTCTTTTTTCTCAGGGTATTTTTCCTTTATTTTTTTCCAAACTTCAATTGCTTTAGTTTTGTTATTTATCTTCATATATATATGTGCTTTAAGATTTTCAACGTGAAAAGGATGTTCATAATTCTCTGCAATTTCAAGATATTTGATTGCTTCATCATAATTTTTCTCATTGTAGTAAAACCAAGCAATTTCAAAATATAATCTATAATCGCTTGGATTTTTCTTAATACCATTTTTCATAAATTCAATAGCATAATTTTTAATTTCTTCTTTTTTTCTGTCACTATATTTTGGGGCAATACCATTTATAAGAAACCAACCACCCACTGCATAAGCATTTACATCATAAGGAGCAATTTTTGTTATTAAATAAAAAATAGGGAAAATTTTAGAATATTTACCAGCGTGCCATAAATTATCAACAGTTAAATATAGTAAATCAACAATTGCTTCAGTTAAATTTGGATAGTTACACAAGTCAATTATTGTGACTTCTTTTAAACTGATATCTAAATTTTCCTCTGCTGTTAATAAAAAAGTTAGGAGAATAAATAAAACAAATAAAAATTTTCTCATTTGTTCAAAAATTCAATAATTTTATTTAATTTGTTATAGGGATTCCCCTTTTTTAAATCTTCATTACAGATTTCAATTCCTTCTTCAACACTTTTAACTACTCCGCAAATTTTAAGTAAAAATGAAGAATTTAAACATACTATTTCTCTTTTAGGTCCTTTTTCTTTCCCCTTTAATATATTTAACAAAATTTCAGCATTTTCTTTTAAATTTCCGCCTTTAATATCTTCAAGTTTACATCTTTTAAGGCCAAAATCTTCAGGATAAATTTCAAATTCTTTAATTTCTTTATTAACTTCAACAATATAAGTTTTGCCAGTAAGAGATATTTCATCCAATCCATCTTCTGAGAAAAAGATATAACCTTTAATACCTAAATTTTTGAAGACATAAGGTATTATTTTTAAAAGAGTATATTCATTCACCCCCATAATTTGATAATTTGCAAATGCAGGATTGCATAGTGGTCCTATAATATTAAAAATTGTTCTAAATCCAAGTTCTTTCCTTATTTCTGCCACGTTTTTCATAACTTTATGATATAAAGGGGCAAACAGAAAAGCAAAATTAAATTTTTCAAGCAATTTTTCACTTTTTTCTGGTTCAATATCAATTTTATATCCAATATATTCAAGGACATCTGCACTTCCGCATAAACTTGTAACTGATCTATTGCCATGTTTGGCAACTGTTAGGCCAAGAGAAGAAGAAAGTATAGCCGTTGCAGTTGAAATATTAAATGTTCCAGAATGGTCTCCTCCTGTTCCACATGTATCACAAATTTTATCTTTTTTTATTTTTATTTTTACCATTTTTTCTCTCAATAATTTTACTGCTCCAGTTATTTCATCAGGACTTTCTTTTTTAATTCTTAAAAGAGTTAAAAAGGCAGAAATTTTTATAGGAGATATTTCTCCTTCCATAATTTTTTTAAAAATATTATAAGATTCTTCTTCTGTTAAACTTTTATTTTCAAAAAGTTTTTCAAAAATTTTTTCCATTTTTGCCCTCCTTATTTGAAAAAAGAAAGGTAAAAAGGAGGAAATAAAGAAGTATTTACTTACGCCATGTAAGAAAATTTCTTAAAAAGTTTTTTTTCAAAATAGTTTTAAATACTTCCATAATTATTAAAGTATAATACATTTTTTAAGAGAAGTCAAATTTAAATTAGACAAATCAAACTTTTTTAGGTAAAATTAACTTAGAGGGATTGAAAATATGAAAAGATTATCTGAAGTTGAAGAGGGAAAATATAAAATTGTTGAAATATTAAAACCAGGAAAAACGAAAAAAATGTTTAATTTGGGAATACTTATTGGGGATGAAATAGAGGTTAAAAAATCATGTCCTGGCCCAGTGATAATTAAAAAAGGGAACACTTCAGTTGCAATTGGATATGGAATAGCAAAAGATATAATTGTTGAGAAAGTAGAATAAAAATGGAAGAAAAGATTATAGGAATTGCTGGTAATCCAAATACTGGTAAAACAACCATATTTAACGCTTTAACAGGTTCAAAGCAAAAAATTGGAAATTGGCCAGGTGTTACTGTTGAAAAAAAAGAAGGAGAGTATATTTATAAAGATATAAAATTTCATGTAGTTGATTTACCTGGAACTTATACATTATTGGAAGAAAGCGAAGACCAGAAAATTGCAATAGATTTTTTGACAAGGAATAAAGTAGATGTACTTGTTATTGTGGCAGATGCTTTAAATCTTGAAAGAAGCCTATACTTGCTTGTTCTTCTTTCTGAATTACATAAAAATATAATTGTTGATTTAAATATGGTAGACCTTCTGGAAAAAGAAGGGATTGATTATGATATTGGACATCTTGAAAAATTATTGAAAGTAAAATTTGTTAAAACAATAGGCAATAGAAATATTGGAATAGATGATTTAAAAGAAGAAATTTATAGAAATTGTAAGGAAAAAAGGGATGAATATTTAGAGTTTAATTATGGTGCCGAGATAGAAAAATTAATTGCAGAAATAATAAATAATTTAAATTTTAGTTCTGCTTATCCTTTAAGATTTGTTGCCTTAAAAATATTGGAAAAAGACGAAAAATTTATTAAAAGTATTTCAAATTTAATTGATTATGAAAAGATAAATCAAATAATATTTGAAATTGAAAAGAAGTGTGGTAAATCAATTGATAGAATTTTAATTGAAAAAAGGTATGCTATTATTCATGGGATTGTAAAAGAGTGTATTATTTTGAAAAAAAGAGGATTAAAATTTGAATTGACAGAAAAGATAGACAAAATTTTAACAGATAATTTAACCGGTCCTTTAATATTTCTCTCTATTATGTTTTTAATTTTTTGCATTGTATTTTCAATTGGAAATCCAATTCAAAATCTTTTGGAATTGACGATTGAAAATTTTAGGAAATTCCTCTCATATTTTCATCTCCCTATCTGGCTTGATTCACTGATAAAGAATGGAATAATTTCCGGAGTTGGTTCAGTTATTTCTTTTTTGCCAAATATTTTCCTTTATTTTCTTTTTTTCTCAATACTTGAAGATACAGGTTATATTGCAAGAGCAGCGATAGTTTCAGATAGATTAATGCACAAATTGGGTTTACATGGTAAAAGTTCAATTCCTTTGATTTTGAGTTTTGGTTGTAATGTCCCTGCAATTTTGGGAACAAGAACTTTAGAAGATAAAAAGGATAAAATTTTGACGTGTCTTTCAATTCCTTTTATGAGTTGTTCTGCAAGATTACCTATATACATTTTATTTACAGGAATATTTTTTATCAAATATCAATCTTTAATAATTTTTTCACTTTACCTATTAGGCCTTATAATTGGTATTTTAAGCATGAAACTTTTTGGACATATTTTTTTTAAATATGAATCATCTCCTTTAATAATTGAATTACCTCCTTTCAGAATGCCTTACTGGAGAAATGTTTTTATAGATAGTTGGATGAGAACAAAATATTTTTTGAAAAAGGCAGGGACAATTATATTTTCAGGTTCTTTAATATTATGGTTTTTGAGTTATTTCCCTAATCCTTCAAAATATGGAACTGAATTTAATTGGATAGGGAAAATTGGCAATTTAATTTCTATACCTTTAAAAACTTCAGGATTTGGATTTTGGCAGGCAGGAGTTGCATTGATTTTTGGTATATACGCCAAAGAACTTGTTGTTAGTACCTTTGGGACTTTATTTGGTACTGGAAATTTACAAGATGTTTTAAAAGGTTATTTCACACCAGTTTCTGCTTATTCTTTTATGATTATGAGTCTACTTTATATGCCTTGTATTGCGACATTTTGGATTTTAAAAAAAGAAATAGGATTTAAATGGGCTTTAATTTCCTTTTTTTGGTCTTTACTTATTGGATGGATTTCTTCAACTTTATTTTACCAAATCTTTATATTCTTAAAAGGAGGATAAAATTGTTGAGTAGAAGTTTAGAAGATTATCTTGAGGCAATAAAAATTCTTACAATAGATAAAAAGGTAGCAAGAGTTAAAGAGATAGGAGAATTATTGAATGTTAAGAGTTCCTCTGTTGTAAATGCACTTAATATTCTTAAAGAAAAGGGTTATATAAAACAGGAAAAATATGGATATGTTGAACTTACTTTAGAAGGAAACAGAGAGGCAACAAAAATATTGAAAAAACATAAAATTTTGACAAAATTTTTAATTAAAATACTTAAAGTTTCAGAGAAAGTGGCAGAAAATGATGCTTGCAAAATGGAACATGTTATAAGTGATGAAACATTAAAAAAAATACTTGAATTTTTGAATAAATTAAAATAAATTAGAAAATTTTTTGAACAAAAAGAGGAAGTTTAAAAAGTTCTTTGTGGATTTCTGGTGAATAGTAAAATAAATTTTTTATTTTTTTATTTGGTTTTTTTTCAACATTTATATTACTTTTTGTTCCAATCATAAATACCCAATCAGGTAAAAGTCCAAAAACAGGGGAGGAATAAATTTTGACTTTTTTAAATACTTTTTTAAGATTTCTGTAAAGATTTTTAATTCTTTCATGATGTAAAAAAATACATGTTCCTCCCTGAGTAACATAAATACCATTTTTACTTAAATGTTGATAGCATAGATTGTAAAACTCTATTGTATACAAAGAGCAAGAAGCACTTTCTCCAGGGTCAGTAGCATCAACAATTATAACATCATAAATTTGGTCATTTTCTTTAAGAAATTTAAAACCATCCTCTATAATTATTTCTGCACGTTTATCTTCAAAAGCGCCTTTATCAAATTTCAAATATTTCTTTGCTATTTTTATCATTTCTTCATCAATATCAACCATCCAAACTTTACGAACGGGATGTTTTAGTACCTCTCTTAAAGTTGCTCCTTCACCTCCACCTATTATAAGAACATTTTCAGGGTTCGGATGTATAAACAAAGCAGGATGGACTAATAATTCGTGATAACTTCCTTCTCCATTTTCAATTGATTGAATTAAGCCATCAATAAAAAGAACTTTCCCAAAATTTACAGTTTCATAAACTTCAATTTTTTGGTATTTTGTTTCCTTTTCAACAATTTTTCTCTTAATTTCCAGTGCTATCCCTATTCCATAAGGATGATACCAATCAATTACTATATTTTTAAAATTTTTCTGCATATGCACCTCTTTCTATTTTAATTATTGATGGTTTTTGGCTTTTAAATTTTTTAATAAGTAAATCTGCAGCCTTGTCAGGTAAAGTCTTTGTTCCGCACGTATAAATATCTACACCAGCATATCCTGCTTCAGGCCATGTATGAATACTTATATGACTTTCTGAAATCAAAGCAAAACCACTTACTCCAACAGGTGAAAATTTATGTAATTTTATATCAATTAGTGTTGCATTTGCCTCTTTCACACTTTCTTTCAATATTTCTTCAATTTTTTCAGGAGAGTCTAAAAGTGAACGGTTTGAACATTCATATAAGTCTAAAATAATATGTGTTCCTTTTGGAGGAACGAGGGATGGAGATTTCTTCATTTTTCCCTCCTTCTTTCCTCATTTTTCACCTCCCTTCTCTACAAAAACAAAAAAAATTAGTATAATTTTGTATAAAAAATATTATAAAATTTTTTAAAAAAATTGTCAAGAGATGAAAAATAAAGTTTAATTTTAAAACGATGAATTTGTGTATAGATATAGGAAATAAAAAGACCAAAATTGGTATTTTTAAAGGAAGAAAATTGATTAAATTTCTTGATTTTTTAACATCAGCAGCAGAAACTTTTAGTTTTCCAGAGGATTGGAAAAATATAGAAATAAAAAATTGTGGTATTTCTTCTGTTGTTCCTTCTATAAATTTATTAATCAAAGAAAAAATTGAAAATTACTTTAAAATAAAACCTGTATTTTTAGATTATAAAAATTGTAAGATTAAAATAAAAGTTAAAAATCCTACCAAAACAGGCATAGATAGAATAGTGAATTGTAAAGGAGCATTAGAAATTTTAGGATGTCCAATTGTAGTTATTGATATAGGTAGTGCAACAACAATAGATGTAGTAGATGGAAAAAGTACTTTTATTGGTGGATTTATTTTACCTGGCCCTGAATTATGGATAAATTCTATTAAAAGTACAGCATTAATTAAAAAAATAGATAATAGTATTGTTTTAGGATATATTGGGAAAGAAACATCTTCTGCTATTAATCTTGGTTTAAAATATGGACTTACAGGAGCAATAGAAAAAATAATTTCTCTTATAAAAAGAAAATTTCCAAATATAGATATTGTTTTGACAGGGGGATATTGTTTAAAGTTTAGTAAAAATTTAAATTTTGAAAAAAAAATTAGAAGATATTTGACACTTGAAGGAATAAATATAATTCTTGAAGAAAATGATAGTTGAAAAATATAAAGTTATTAAATTTGAAAAAGTTACATCTACAATGGACATTGCAAAGAGATTTTTGAAAGAGGGTAATATTATTATATTGGCAGAAGAACAAACTGAAGGAAGGGGAAGATATGGAAGAAAATGGATATCGCCAAGGGGAGGACTTTATTTTTCTTTTGTTATAGAAAAAGGATTTGAGACAGATTATCTTTCTGAAATTACTGCTTTAAGTTTAATAGATACATTTAAAAACTTTGGGATAAAAGATTGTAAAATAAAGTTTCCAAATGATATAATAATAAATGAGAAAAAAATAGCGGGTATTTTAATTGAAAAGATTGATAATTTTTATATTGTTGGTGTTGGTGTGAATGTAAAAGAAAATAAAGAATTGAGAAACTTAAACTGTATAACGATGGAAGAAATTTTAAGAAAAAAAATTGAAGTTGAAGAAGTTTTTTCTAATTTTATAAAAAACTTTGAAAAAATAAAAAAGATTTTTAAAGAAAATTTTGAGTATGGATTAAAAATTTGGAGTGAAAATTTGTTAAAATGATAGATATTCCTTTTAATTCAATTTTTTTACTTCTATTTTTAATTTCTCTTTCTGCATTTTTTTCAGCATCAGAAACAGCCTTTATTTCTCTTGGTAAGTATCATTATCAAAAACTTTTGGAAAGGGATAGGAGAAAAGGAGAAAAATTGAGTTTTTGGTTTAAAGATCCTGAAAAAATATTAATAACTACTCTTATTGGAAATAATTTCGTTAATATTTTTGCTTCTGTTATAGCAGCAACAATCTCTTATAACTATTTACATAAAATTTTCCCTTCCCTTGTTGCTGGAATAATGACTTTTATAATTCTTGTTTTTGGAGAAATTATCCCTAAAAGTTTTGCCAAGAAACATGCAGAAAAAGTTGCTCTTTTAACTGCTGAACCTTTGAAGTTAATATCTATTTTTTTCACTCCATTTGTTAAGTTGCTTTTGTTTTTCTCTAATATTTTTCTTATGCTTTTTGGAGAAAAAATTGAAACAATTATTCCTGTTTTGACTGAAGAAGATGTTAAAGCAATGATTACTGCTGGAGAAGAGGAAGGAGTAATTGAAGAAGAGGAAAAAGAAATGATTCATAGTATTTTTGAATTTGGAGATAAAATGGTAAAGGAAATAATGACACCGAGAGTTAATATTATTGCTGTTGAAGAGAATTTAACTTTAGGAGAAATTATAAAAATGATCAGCACTTATGGATATTCAAGATTACCTGTTTATAGAGACAATATTGACAGAGTACTTGGGTTAATTTATATAAAAGATATAATTTCAAAACAAACTGAGAAAAACTGGGAAAATTTAAAAGCAAAAGATATAATGAGAAATGTTCATTTTGTTCCAGAAACGAAAAAAGTTCTTGAGTTATTGAGAGAATTGCAGACATTGAAATTACAAATGGCAATAGTTATAGATGAATATGGAGGGACAGCGGGACTTGTAACAATGGAAGATTTGATTGAAGAAATAGTTGGTGAAATTTATGATGAGTTTAAGAAAGATGAAAAAGAATTCATAAAAATTAATGAAGGGAAATATGTAATAAAAGGAACTATGGAAATTGAAAAAGTAGAAGAATTGTTTGGATTAAAATTTCCAGAGGAAATAGATGTTGAAACTATTGCAGGTTTTGTCTTATCTCATTTTGGTAGATTTCCTAAAAAAGGAGAAGAATTTACATATGGTAATTACAGAATAATTATTCAGGATTCAAGTGATAAAACTATAAACTGGATTAAATTTGAAAAATTAGAAGGAGAAAAAAATGAGTGAAAATGAATTAAGAAAAGCGAGGATAAAGAAAAAAGAAGAACTTGAAGAAATGAAAATAGAACCCTATGGTAGAAGATTTACAAAAATGGATATTTCAAAGATTCCTGAAGATGGTTATGTTAAAATTGCAGGTAGAATAATGGCGATAAGAAAACATGGAAGTGCATCTTTTGCAGATGTAGTTGATGGAACAGGTAAAATTCAGGTTTATTTTAAAAAAGATATAATAGGAGAAACAAATTACGAAATTTTTAAAAGGATTGATATAGGTGATATTGTAGGGATTGAAGGAGAAATATTTAGAACAAAAACAGGAGAAAAAACAGTTTTAGTCAAAAATTTTGTTATTCTTTCAAAGTCATTAAGACCTTTACCAGAAAAATGGCACGGGTTGAAAGATGTTGAAATAAGATTTAGACAAAGATATCTTGATTTATTAATGAATAATAATGTAAAAGAAACTTTTATTAAAAGAATAAAAATCTTGAAGTATATAAGAGAATTTCTTGACAACAATGGTTTTGTTGAAGTTGAAACTCCAATGATGCATCCTATACCTGGTGGAGCAGAGGCAAAACCATTTATTACTTATCATAATGCTTTGGATATGGAACTTTATTTAAGGATAGCCCCTGAATTGTATTTGAAAAGATTGCTGGTTGGAAATTTTGAGAAAATATACGAAATAAACAGGTCTTTCAGAAACGAGGGGATTTCTTCCCTTCATAATCCTGAATTTACAATGCTTGAACTTTATTCTGCATATGGTGATTATGAAGAAATGATGGAATTAACTGAAAATTTAATTTGTTTTATTGCAGAAAAAATACTTGGGAATTTAAATTTAGAATATCAAGGGAAAGAAATAAATCTTAAAAAACCTTGGAAAAGAATTAAATGGGTTGACATTTTAAAAGAATTTACAGGTATTGAAAATTGGAGAGATGAAAAAGTAGTTGATGAAAAAATTAAAGAATATGAGATTGAGATTGAAGGAAAAGAAGGTATATTTGATAAATTAGAAAGTATTTTTAAGAAAAAAATTCAACCTTCCTTAATAAACCCAACTTTTGTAATAGGTTATCCAGTAGAAGTTTCTCCTTTAGCCAAAGTATTTAAGGAAAACCCAGAATTTACTGAAAGATTTGAACTTTTCATAGGAGGAATTGAAATAGCAAATGCCTATTCTGAATTAAATGATCCCTTAGAACAATTGAAAAGATTTGAAGAAAAAGTAAAAAATGAAGAAGAAAAAAAGAAAAAAATCGATTATGATTTTATTGAAGCCTTGGAATATGGAATGCCACCTGCAGGGGGACTTGGAATTGGAATAGATCGTCTTGTTATGCTTTTTACAAATTCTGCATCAATAAGAGAAGTAATATTTTTCCCTCTTTTGAAGCCAAAATAATTTTATGAAATTTTGAAAATGAGCAGAAAAATGTTTAAAGCCATATCACTTCTTGCTTTTGGGACAATAATTTCAAGGATTTTTGGTCTTTTTAGAGAAATAGTAAGTGCTAAATTTTTTGGAACTACAAAAATTTACGATGCTTTTCTTATTGCTTTTATGATACCTAATTTTTTTAGAGGACTACTTGCAGAAGGGGCTTTAACTTCTTCTTTCATTCCAGTTTTTACTGAGTATCTTTCTATTGAGGAAAAAAGAAAAGAAACTTCTGAAATTGTTAATGTTTCTTTTACTTTTTCAATTTTAGTTTCCATTTTTTTATTTTTAGTTTTTTATTCTATAAGTGAAATAGAATTAAAAATTTTAAGTCCTGAAAGCAAATGGTATGATGTATGGCTTCTCATTAAATTTACTTTTCCTTATTTAATTTTTATTTCTCTTTCAGCACTTTATACAGGTATTTTGAATTCTTACAAGTCATTTTTTCTTCCTTCTATTTCACCTGTAATTCTTGATTTTTTTTGGATTTTTTCTCTTTTTGTAATCAGTAAATTCTTTGGGGATAATCTTGAAGAAAAAATTTTTGCTTTATGTCTTGGTATTATTCTTGGTGGTCTTGGTCAATATTTAATTCTAATACCATCTGTTAGAAAATTGAATTATTATCCGAAAATATCATTTAACTTTAAACATTCAGGAATTAAAAAAATGGGAACTCTTTTTCTTCCTATGATTATTGGCGTAGCAGTTGGCCCTATAAATTTGCTTGTTGATTATTCACTTGCCAATTTACTTTCCTCAGGAATGGTTTCAGGCTTATGGTATGCAACAAGATTATATCAACTTCCTTTAGGAATATTTGGAATTTCTATTTCAACAGCAGTTCTTCCATGGTTAAGTGAAAATTTTGCAAAGAAAAATTTTAAGGAATTTGAAAAAAATCTTTATTATGCTTTTAAAATTTTATTTTTGACTTTAATTCCTTCAACATTTATAATGATTTTTTTGAGAAAAGAAATAATAACTTTTTTATTTAAAAGGGGATTATTTGATATGAAGTCGGTTGAATTAACTTCTTATCCTCTTTTCTTTTATTCAACTGGTATTTTATTTTATGGAGGAATTTCTCTTATGACAAGATGCTTTTATGCTTTTAATGATACAAAAACACCTGTGAAAATTGGAATTTTAAGTATAGGGGTAAATTTTATTCTTGATATAGTTTTAATGAAATTTCTTGCTCATGGAGGTATAGCACTTTCAACTTCTCTTGTGGGTTTAGCAAATTTTATTCTTTTGAGTTATTTTTTCTATAAAAAATATCTGAAATTAAACTATATTTATATTTCAAATCTTTTTGTCAGATCGTTGTTCCTCTTTATTCCTTCAATTCTTTTTTTGTTTTTCGTCAAGAACCTTTTAGTAGATAAAATATCTCTTTTTTGGTTTCTATTTTATGCAATTTCAGGTAGTTTATTCTTATATTTTCTTTTTTTTAAAATTTATCTGAAATTAGAATCAAAAAAGGAGGCTCTATGAAATGCATTGAAGGACTTTTACCAGCAATAGTTATTCCATTTAAGGAAAACTTTGAAATAGATGAGGGTTTATTGAGAGAATATATTGGAAGTATAATACAATCAGGTATTAAAGGGCTTGTTGTTAATAGTGATGCGGGTGAAGGTCAATTTTTAACTCACGAAGAAAGGAAAAAAATTATAAAAATTGCAAAAGATATAATTAAAGAAAAAATTCCCCTTATTTCTGGCCTTGGAGGAACAACTACTTACGAGGTTGTCAATTTTGGTAAAGAATATCGGGATCTTGGTGTTGACTATTTTCTTGTCTTTCCACATCCATCTTTTAGAGGAGGTTCAATAAAAGACGAAGTTATAATAAAATATCATTATGAAATTTCTAAGATTGGTGTTAAAATGATTATTTTTCAACTTCAAGAAATTCTTGGAGGAACTTTTTATTCTAAGGAAACACTTTTAGAACTTGTAAACATAGAAAATATTGTTGCCATAAAAGAAGCAAGTTTTAATATTTTAGTTTTTAAAGAAATAGTAGAATTTTTAAAATCATTGCCTAAAAAATTGATAATTTTAACAGGTAATGACAATTTTATACCAGAATCTTTTTTGTTTGGGGCTGATGGTGCATTGATTGGTTTTGGTTCAATTTTTACAGAAATGCAGGTTGAAATGATTGAAAAATTAAAAGAAAAGAAATATGAAGAGGCTTACGAAATTTATAGTAAAATAGAAAAAATATGTAAATTTTGTTTTAAAAAACCGATAAGAGATTATAAGGCTCGAATTAAAGAATTTCTTGTTTGTATGGGAATTTTTAAAAATTCTTTGGTAAGACCTCCACTTTTACCATTAGAAAAGGAAGAAAAAGAAAAAATAAGAAAATTATATGAGGAATTCAAAATTGGAAACTGAAAGAAAGTTAGAAGAATTGAGTAAATATTATTTAGAAAATTCAATAGATGAGAAACTTCCAGAAATTTTAAAAAGTGAATTAGGTATTGATATAAAAGGTAAATATGGAAAAATTAATCTTATTCATCCTATTCTTGTGGCCCCAGGTCAATTAACAAGGGAAATACAACAAATAGAAAAAATAAAAATGGCGGGTTATGCTGGTTGTGTATTAAAATCTGTTGTTGGTGAAGATGAAAATGGTTTATGTTCAATGAGTATTTATAGAAAAAAAATGACATATTTAAAAACAGTTTATGAAGATTTTGATAAAGAAGGCATTTTTCCTGTAATTTTGTGGGATGGTAGAGGAGATGTAAGGAGTTTGAATGAGTACATAAAATTTGCAGTTAATGTTTTTCCCTATTTAAATGAAAATTTTTTAATTGTAACTTCAATTATATGCCATTTTCCTGGTCCAGATGAGGAATTAAAAAAAGAAGAGTGGATATATACAACAAAAAGGCTATTTGAAATAGGATACAATATTTTTGAGATTGATTTTTGTCCAGCATTGATATACGATGAAAAATTTGCTGACAAGAAAAATATTTTAAGATGGTATAGAGAAATTCCAGGAGTTGTTAAAAGTGTTTCAAAGAATATAAATGTTTTCTGTAAAATATTAAATCTTGATTATGGAATTGATTTTCAGGTAGAAATTGTGAAAGAAGCGGTTAAAGGCGGAGCAGATGGTGTCATAATAGGAAATAGGATTTTTAAAAAGGAACTAAACTGTGCTTGGGGAGGGAAAGAATTGAGAGAGAGAAATTTAATAATGATTAAAACAATAAAAGAAGAGTTTCCAGATCTTTCTATATCAGGGACAGGTGGTATTTACACTGGAAAACATATTTGTCAATATTTAAAAGCAGGTGCAGAAAATGTCCAGATTTTGAGTTATATCTTAGGAAAGGTGAAAAAAGATTTTATTAAAAAGAAAGGAAATAAATTTGATAAAGTTCTTTATGAATTACTTTTTCATCCATTTGATGGATTGATACCTGTGTTAGTGAAAGATTTAGATTAAAAAATGGGAACAATTGACAAAATAATTTTTTTCATATTTTTATTTTTCTCAGTAATAATTCATGAAATTGCACATGGTTATATTGCACTTAAAAATGGGGATCCAACAGCAAAATATATGGGACGTTTAACTTTAAATCCTCTACCACATATAGACCCTTTTGGGACTTTCCTTTTACCAATTATTCTTATTTTTTTCCGTTCCCCAATATTAATAGGAATAGCAAAACCAGTTCCCATTAATCCTTATTATTTCAAAAATTATAAAATTGGGATGATTACAGTTGGCTTTTCTGGACCACTAAGCAATATTTTATTGGGCATTACATTTGCTTTATTTTATAAATTTTTTAGAATAGAGTATTTTGAAATAGGAAGTTTTATTAACTTTATTCTCGCTTTTTTTAATTTAATTCCTATTCCTCCACTTGATGGTTCAAGAATTTTTGCTGTTTTGTTGCCATATAATTTAAGATACAAATATGAAATGCTTGAGAGATATGGAGTATTCATAATAATTTTCCTTGCTTTAATGGGATTTTTAAATTTTCTTTCTCCATTAAGTTATTCTATGGTAAAATTCTTTACCAATCTTTAAAATCGTTATCTCTCTTAGGTATAATAAATAAATAGGTCCAGGAGGTATAGCAATGAAGAATATGTTTAATTTTATTGTAGATTTTTTTGCTGAAATGGGGTGGAGAGCACTTGGAAAAATTACAAATCCAATGACAGGAAAAATAGAAAAAAATCTTGAACTTGCAAAGCAAATTATAGAAATACTTGAAACATTAAAAGAAAAGACAAAAGGAAATCTGACAGATGAGGAAAATAGATTTTTAATTACAACAATTACAGATTTACAATTAAATTATGTAGAAGAAGTTGAAAAAGAAAGTAAACAAAAAAATGGAACTGATAAAGGAGAAACTTAAAAAGTTACCTGATTCTCCAGGTGTTTATTTAATGAAAGACAAAGAAGGCAATGTAATTTATGTTGGAAAAGCGTCATCTCTTGCAAAAAGAGTTCGTTCATATTTCACTCCTTCTGGCAATAATACAAAACTTCTTGTTCTTTCTGAAAAAATATATGATTTTGAGGTTATACCAGTCGCTTCAGAAGCAGAAGCACTTATACTTGAAAATCAACTCATTAAAAAATTTCAACCCAAATATAATACAAATTTAAAGGATGGTAAAAGTTATCCATTGTTAAGAATTACGAAAGAAGATTTCCCATCTATTCAGATTGTAAGAGAAAAAAAGAAAGAAAATGCTATTTATTATGGCCCATTTACAAATAAAAAACTTTTAAAAGAAACAGTTAGATTTTTGAGAAAGTTTTATCCAGTGAGAAATTGTGATAAAAAAATTGATTCAGGGAAAGTAAAACTCTGTATTCAATATTACATTGGAAGATGTTCAGGCCCTTGTGAAAATAAAATTACAAAAGAAGAATATCAAAAACTTGTTGAAGGTATTATTGCTTTTTTTGAGGGCAAATATAAAGAATTTGAAAAAAAGTTAAGAAAATGGATGCTTGAAGAAATAAAAAAATTAAATTTTGAGGAAGCAGATAAAATAAAAAAGAGATTATTCCTTCTCAACGAAATGGCAAAAAAATTTCCAATAAGAGATGAAGAGGATTTATATAAATATAGTGAAGAAAATGTTCTTTATAGACTTGCAAAAATTTTAAATCTACCAAAAATTCCAAATGTTATAGAAGGATATGATATTTCAAATATTTCAGGGGTTTATTCAGTCGGGAGTAAAGTATGTTTTATTGGGGGTATTCCCAATAAAGATGAATATAGAAGATATAGAATTAAAACTATTGGAGGTATTGATGATTATAAAATGATAGAAGAAGTGTTAACAAGAAGATTTGATACTGAAGAAGAACGAAAATTTCTGCCAGATTTAATCCTTATTGATGGTGGAAAGGGACATTTAAACGTTGCTTTATCTGTTCTTAAAAGGTACAATTTAAAAATACCTGTAATATCACTTGCAAAAAAAGAAGAAAAAATTTATGTTGAAGGAAAAAAGGAAGCAATTAAACTTGATTTATCTTTACCAGAATTACAACTTTTACAAAGAATAAGAAATGAAGCACATAGATTTGCAATTTCTTATCATAGAAAATTAAGAAATAAGGAATTTAAGTTTTCTTTTCTTGATGAAATTAAAGGTGTTGGAGAAAAAACAAAAAGAAAGATTATTTTGAATTTTCCAGATATTAATTCACTTGCAAATCTTAAATTAGAAGATTTAAAGAAAATAGGCATTTCAGAGAAAGTTGCAAATGAGATTATTCAAAAAGCAAAGGAGGTGATAAATTATGAAAACAATTTCTAAAAAACTTTTAAATTTAGGAATTGGTTCCATTTATTTTTTCAAAGAAAAATTGAAAAAAATAATTGAAGAAATTGAAGATAAAGGGAAGAAACATTCAGAGGATTTGGAAAATTTAAAAAAAGAGATTGTTAAAATTTGTAAAATCCCAAAAGGTATACTTAGAGAATTAATTAAATCTATTGGTTTTGTTACAAAAGAAGAATTAGAAAAATTAAAAGATGAAATAAAAAATGGCTAAGTTTATTGACGAAGCAGAAATATTTGTTAAAGGTGGAAAAGGTGGAGATGGATGTATTGCTTTTAGAAGAGAAAGAGGAATACCACGTGGTGGACCTTGGGGAGGAGATGGTGGTAAGGGTGGAGACGTAATAATTAAAGCAGTAAGAAATAAAAAAACTTTAATTGACTTTCACTACCAAAAACATTTTTTTGCTGAAAATGGTAGAAATGGTAGTGGTAACAATAAAAAGGGAAAGGATGGAGAGGATTTGATTATAGAAGTTCCTTGTGGAACTGTTGTAAAAGAAATTTTAGATGGACAGGAAAAAATTCTGGCAGACCTTGTAAAAGAAAATGATTATGTTGTTGTAGCAAAAGGTGGAAAAGGTGGGCTTGGAAATACTCATTTTAAATCATCTACAAATCAAACCCCAAGAATTGCGACTAAAGGAGAGAAAGGAGAAGAAAAAAGAATAAAACTTGAATTGAAACTCATTGCAGATGTGGGAATAATTGGATATCCAAACAGCGGGAAAAGTACTTTATTATCAAAAATTTCAAAAGCGAGACCTAAAATTGCAGATTATCCATTTACGACTTTGGAACCCAATCTTGGTCTTGTAGATCTTGGTGATTATAGAAGTTTTGTTGTTGCAGATATTCCAGGATTGATTGAAGGGGCCTCAGAAGGTAAGGGCCTTGGAATGAAATTTCTTAAACATATAGAAAGAACAAAAATTTTGCTTCATCTGATTGATTTAAGTGAAAATGATATAATAAATAGATATAAAAATATAAGAAAAGAGTTAGAAAATTATAGTAAAGAACTTGTGAAGAAAAAAGAAATAGTAGTTGGAAATAAAATTGATCTTGAAATGAGTAAGAAAAATATTGAAAAAGCAAAGAGGTATTTTAAAGAAATTTATTTTATTTCTGCTCTTACAGGAGAAGGTCTAAAAGAATTACTTGAAAAAATATGGGAGGAATTAAAAAATGATTAAGATAGGAGAGCAAATTGAAGAAATTAAAAGGAAATGGCAGGATATTAAGATAAAATTTAAAATAGATGAAGATATTAAAAATTTTGAAAAACTTGAGAAAGAAAAACAAGAAAAGGGATTTCTTGATGATAAGAAAAAAATTGAAATGTGGAATACTTTAAAGGAAAGAAAAGAAAAAGTGGAGGAAATAGAAAAAGATATAAAAGAATGTGAAACTTTATATGAACTCTTACAGACATCTTATGATGAAGAACTTAAAAATGAGGGAGAAGTAATTTTAAAAAGAATTGAAGAAAATATAAAAAAAATAAAATTTGAATATATCTGGACACCTGAAGATTCAAGTAATGCAATTATAACCTTACATTCTGGGACTGGGGGCACAGAAGCATGTGATTGGGTTAGTATGTTATGGAGAATGTATAGTAAATGGGCAGCAAAAAAAGGATATGAAGTAAAAGTTATTGATTTTCTACCCGGTGAAGAGGCAGGACTTAAAAGAATAACTGCTATAATATCCGGAGAGAAAGCATATGGATATTTAAAAGGAGAGACAGGAGTTCATCGTCTTGTCAGAATTTCACCTTTTGATGCAAATAGAAGAAGACATACAAGTTTTGCAGGAGTTAGCGTTATCCCTGAGGTAAAAGAAGATATAAAAATAGAAATAAAAGATGAAGATATTGAAATTGAAACTTTTAGAGCAAGTGGACATGGTGGACAGAATGTTAATAAAGTAGAAACTGCTGTAAGGATAAGACATAAACCAACAGGGATAGTTGTTCAGTGTCAGAATGAGAGGAGTCAATATAAAAATAAAGAAATTGCATTAAAAATATTAAAGAGTAGATTATATCAGTTATATCTTGAAGAAAAAAGGAAGAAAGAAGAAGAAAGAAGAAGTCAGGAAAAAGAAATTACATGGGGAAGTCAAATTAGATCGTATATATTCTGTCCATATACACTTGTTAAGGATCATAGAACCGAAGTTGAAACTTCAAATATAGAGAGTGTTATGGATGGAGAAATAGATTTATTTCTGGAAGCAGAAATAGAATGGATGGCAAAAAGATAAAAATTCTTGTAAGTGCTGGACCTACAAGAGAATATATTGATCCTATTAGATACATTAGTAATCCATCAACAGGTAAAATGGGGTATTTAATTGCCGAATATGCAAAAAAAAATGGTTTTGATGTTATCCTTGTAAGTGGTCCTACACATCTTAAACCTCCTGAAAATGTCAAATTTATAAAAGTTGAAACTGCAAGAGAAATGCAAAAAGAAATTTTAAAATATTTTCCAAAAGTAAATTTTCTCATAATGTCATCAGCTGTTTGTGATTGGCGTCCATATAGAAGATTTAAAAAGAAACTTAAAAGAAAAAAAGAATGGAATTTAAAACTTGTTCCTAATCCAGATATTTTAAAAAGTGTATCAAAAATTAAAAAGGAAAATCAGAAAGTAATTGGTTTTGCTCTTGAAACAGATGACATTTTAAAAAATGCTGAAAAGAAATTAAAAGAGAAAAAACTTGATCTTATAATAGGAAATACTCCTGATTTTTTTGGAGATGGGAAAAAATCCGAGATCTATTTTATATTTAAAAATGGCAAAATTATAAAACGCAAATTAACAAAAAAACAATTACCTTCTTTTCTTTTTAAAAACCTTTTCCCAATTCTTTTGAGTTCGTAATTTTTTAAAATTTTTGAATTACTCAATTAATTTTGCTTTTAAAATTTTTTTAAGATTAAAAACTCTCTTTTTATTCTTCAAATAACAATAACCTTCAAGTGCAATATATGGTATTCCATTTAGTTCTGTTTCATAAATTTTTTGAGGATAAATTACTCTGTGTGTTTTTTCATCATTAGATTTTAAATAAGTTATTTGAATTTTCTTTTTTTCTTCAATTGCCCTTTTTATTAACAAAATTTTTTCATCCAATGATATATCTTCCTCTGCTTTTTTATACTGGTATTTTGTGAGAAATTTCACAACTCTTTTGTCAATATAAATATGTTTTTTTTCTATTGGTTTTTTTAAAATTATTCCTTCAATAGTTCTACATCTACTTAAAGCAACATATAACTGTCCAGGAGCAAAAATTCCTTTTCCTATATCAATAATAACTTTCTCAAATGTCTTTCCTTGGCTTTTGTGAATAGTAATTGCCCAAGCCAACTGAACAGGAATTTGTGAAAATGTTCCAATTGTTCTTTTTTTAATTTTTTCCTCTTTTTTATCAAAATATAATTCATTAATTTCCCATTGATATGGTTCTACAGTAATTTCCTTCCCATTATCTAAAATTACTTCAATGTATTCAGAATGTAAATTTTTAATCCATCCTAAACTACCATTTATCCATCTTCCAAAATTGTCATTATTTAAAAGCATTACTCTTGCAGATTTTTTTAATTTTAATTTCAAATCTGTTGGGAAATACTCAGGATCAAAAGTTCCCTTTACATTAGCAGTATAAACAACTGCTTGTCCTTCCAATTTTTCTAAATTTTTTCTATTTATTTCATTTGCTTCTTCATTTCGAGACGTAAGATATATATAATCCTGATTTTCCTCTTCATTAAAATCTGGAACATACCTTTCGTTCAATTTTTTTATCATCTCTTCTGTAATCTTATCATTTCTTATTGCGTTTAGTATATCAATAAATTCCCTTTCTTTTTGGCGATAAATTTTTTCAAATTCTATAAATTCTGGAGAAAAGTTTTTCATTACATTACTTGAAAAAAAATATGGTGTTTCATAAATTTTTGTAAAGATTTCTTTCTCTTCTTTATCAACCACAGGGGGTAATTGATAAAGGTCTCCAACAAAAAGTATTTGGACTCCCCCAAATGGTTTTTTGTTTTTTCTGACAATTTTTAAAAATATGTCCATGCAGTCCAGTAAATCAGCCCTAACCATTGAGATTTCATCAATTATCATAAGGTCAATTTTTCTATAAATTTCATTTTCAATATTTCTATTTGCTATCTCTATTGCTTCATCTATTGTTACGTTTGGTTTAAATTTAAAAAAAGAATGGATTGTTTGACCCCCAATATTTACTGCAGAAACTCCTGTTGGTGCCAGAAGAACATATTGTTTTTTTGTATTTTCACACAAATATTTTAAAAATGTTGATTTTCCTGTTCCTGCTCTTCCAGTGAGTATTAAATTTTTTCCACTTTCAATTATTTTTAAGGCTTCATTAAATTGTTCGTTTAATTCAATTTCCATCCTCTTTTTAATACTTATTTAAAATCAGAGACAAAAATTCTTTGACTTTAAGATAGGCAATTGAATTTTCTGATAAGTTTAAAATTCCCCTATTTTCTTCAGAAATAGTGTAAATTTCTTCATCAAAAGGTAGACTAAATGCGATTGGAATAGGAAAATTTATAATTTCTTTGATTTTTTTCCCATTGAATTCATTTAAAACAAGATATGTTTTATTTATGTTTAGTTCAAGAGAAATTATCATTTTATAAATATTTTCTGCTGTTTTAAGAGAAATTTTATCACATAGAGATACAATCAAAAGAATATCAAGATTTCCAGATGTTCTTCTTGAAATATGTTCCATACCTGCTTCATTGTCCATAATCACAAATTTATAATTTTTTTCTATTTTTCCCATCCATTCTCTTAAAAGGTTATTAGCATAACAGTAACAACCAGGTCCTTCAGTTCTTCCCATAACAAGTAAATCAAAACCTTTTTCCTCTTTTATTGCTTCTTGAATTCTCATCTCAAGATATTTTGCTTTTTCAATTCCATAGGGAAGATTATTTTTTATTTTTTCAATTTCATCTACAATTTCAACAAGTGATTTTGGCTGAGGGATACCAAGATTTTCTGCAAGGTTGCTATTAGGATCTGCATCAACTGCAAGAATTGGTTTTTCATTCATTCTCAATAAAGAAAGGACAATTAAAGAAGTTAAAGTTGTTTTTCCAGTTCCTCCTTTTCCAGCAACTCCAATTTTTAACATTTTATTCCTTTTTTAAAAAATCAGTATGTGGTATGAAAAGTGCTTTTAAATATTCTTCCATATAAATAGGACTTCTTGAAAGGTCAATATAAGTAAGTTTTTTTATTATTTCTTCTGATAAATTTCTAAATTCGTCACTCAAAAGATATCCTTCAGCACCAAGTAAAGAGGTATTTCCTAAAAATTTAAATCTTTCAACAGGCAAATCAGGTAAAAGTCCTATTTCTATTGCTTTCTCAATATTTATATGACTTCCAAACCCTCCTGCAATATAAAATTTTTTAATATCTTCAAATTTCATTTCCAATGTTTTTAAAATAGTTGACATGGCAGAATAAATGGCCCCCTTTGCTCTTATAAGATTATCAATGTCTGCCTGCGTTATTACGATTTTTTCACCATTATTTTTCACAGCAACAACAAATTCCTTCATCCCTTCATCTTCAATAATTCTTTCGTTTTCACCTATAAATATTCCACTTCTGTCTATTATTCCATTTTTACATAGCTCACTTAAAAGTTCTATATATCCAGATCCACATATCCCAATCGGTTCTACATTTCCAATTGTTTCAAAATAAACGTTTCCATTTTCTATTTTAACTTTTTGAATTGCTCCTTTTACTGCTCTTACTCCATTTTTAACTCCACTTCCTTCAAAACATGGACCAGCAGAAGCAGAACAGCAGACAAGAAAATCTTTATTCCCAACTACTATTTCGCCATTTGTTCCTATATCAACAAAAAGAGTAAGATTTTCTTCTTTATAAATATTAGATACAATTATTCCAGAAGTTATATCTCCTCCAACATATGGATAGCCCCCAGGAACTATTCCTAAAATTCCATTTGGGTTTATTCTTATCCCCACATCGGCACTTTTAAAAACAGGAAAAATATTTGCAGATGGAATATATGGCTCTTTTCTTAAAAAGGATGGATTAATTTTTAAAAGAAGATGAACCATCGTCATATTACCTGAAATAATGACAGAAGTAATATCATTTATAGATATATCACAACTTTCACATAAATTTAGTATTAATTCATTTATTGTTTCTGTTACAACATGATGTAACTTTTCTAATCCGTCTTTTTTTTCTGCAAAAACAATTCTGGAAATTATATCATCTCCAAAACTTGCCTGTCTGTTAAATGTAATTTCTGTTTTCAATATTTCTCCTTTATTTAAATCAACCAAACTTGCAGAAATTGTTGTGGTTCCTACATCAACAGCAATGCCATAGTTTTTTTTAGATGTATCACCAGGTTCAATATTTATAATTTCATTTATTTCTTTCTTATCTACATAACTAACTGTGATTTCCCAAAAACTATTTCTCAGGATATTTGGCAATTTTCTTAAATTATGTAAATCAATAGTGAAATTTTTTTTATTATCTATTTTTCTCAAACTCCTTATCAACCTTTCGTAATCACTTAATGTATCATTAAAATCAGGTTTTGGTAATCTAAGAAATATTTTTTTAACAATAGGAGAAAAATTGAAAAATTCTTTAATATTATATCTTTCTCTCTCAAATTCTTCGCCTTTTTCAAAAACTTTTTCTTCAACCTTTTGGGGAATAATAGTTTCAGGTAGAATTTCAATTTCAAGATTTCCAAGAACAGATGTTCTACAGGCAAGATAAATATTTTTTTCTTTTTCTTCATTAGTAATTTTACCAGTTGGTTCAGAATAAAATTCACCTTTTAAAATTTTAACTTTACATCTACCACAAATACCTTTTCCTCCACAACTTGAGGAAATAAAAATATTTCCTTTAATAAGTCCTGATAAAATATCTGTTCCTTTTCTAACTATAATTTTTTTCCCTGAAGGATAGATTGTTAAAACACAGTATTCTTTCATTTTAAAATTTCTTCTATGTTTATATTTTTTTCAATAAGATTTTTAGCAATTTCAATTTTATCAGCATCATTTTCTGTAAGTTTAACAACAAGGTCATTTATTTTAGAGGCAACTTCATAGGTACCTTCAGGAGCAACAATTGTAGGAAATTCATATTTTCTAATTAAATCAAGTATTGTTTTATGGGGATATAAATCACCCGTTAAAACAATTCCTTTAATTAAATTCTGTATTGAAGTAGAAAGGGCTGCAAGTATTATATCTTCCCTGTCACCTGGAGTTATCAAAAGTGAATCAGGTTTAAAATGGTCAAGAGCATGTCTTGGAGTCATAGCCCCAACAACAACATTTTTTATTTTTTCATTCATTTTGTTCATTCCTGCAAGAATTTTTCCATTTACTACCTCACATATTTGTAATAAATTCGGATAAGTTAAATCAGGAACAAATGGGATAAGACCAAGAAGTTTTAAGTTCATTTTTGAGAAAAAGATGTTCAAATATTTTTCAACTATTTCTTTCTTTTCTTCCTGGACTTTATTAATAATTATTCCTTTAACCTTCACTCCTTTTTCTTTAAAAAGAGATAAATTCAAACTTATTTCATCAGCAGGTCTTCCAATTCCTCCAATAGAAATTATTATAACAGGAGCATTTAATATTTTTGCAACTTCAGCATTGTTTAAATCAAAGATAGAACCCACTCCTGCATGTCCTGTTCCTTCAATTAAAATTAAATCCTTATTTTCAGAAATTTTTCCATAACTCTTCAAAATTTTATTGACAAGTTCTTCTTTATTTGGGTTTTCAAGATAATTTTTTGTAAAACCCTCTTCAATAGCCACAGGATTCATATCTTCAAGGTTATCCTCTAAATTACATATTTTTTTTAAAAGAACAGCATCTTTATCTACTTTTTTCCCATCAACAATAAGATATTTCTGACCCACAGGTTTTATGAATCCAATTTTATCAACATATTTTTTAAGAGCAAGAAAAAGTCCAATGCTTATGACTGTTTTACCATCATTTTGTCTTGTTGCAGCAATAAAAATATTTTTTCCCATATTTTAAAATTATATCATGTGACTTCAAATCTTTTAAATGATTTTTCAAGATTTTAATAAATTGACAAAAAAAAATTGAACCTGTATAATTATATATAAAGGGCGGTTAGCTCAGTTGGTTAGAGTGCCACGTTGACATCGTGGAGGTCACAGGTTCAAGTCCTGTACCGCCCATTTTTATATTTTTAACACTTTCCAAAAGGAATTCTTTTTACATCTTTCCTAAGTATCCATCCCTCATTCTAAGAATGCCTAAATATTTACTCGGAGGACGGGGCTCGGAAGGTGGGATTTGTTTATAAATTTTGAAGAGAAGAATTTGACAAAAATGAAAATATATGTATAATAAATGTATAAAAAGCATTTAAAATAAAAAAGAATTTATTTATAGAAAGGAAAACAGTGACAGAAAAAGAAAATATGTAATGAAAAAAGGGGGGGTGGAAATTATGAAAAAGGATGGTTTCACATTAATAGAACTTTTAGTTGTAGTAGCGATAATAGCAATTCTTGCAGCAATTTTACTACCAGTCTTAAGTAAAGCGAGAGAAAAAGCAAGACAAACAACATGTATAGGAAATCTAAAACAGATTGGATTGGCTTACTTAATGTATGTTCAGGATTGGGAATATGGAACTCCTGGATATACAGCAGGAATTGGTAGTTGGCCGGCATTCCTTTCTTCTTATTTGAACATAAAAAAACTTCCTGTTTGGCCTGAATATTATAAAGCAATAGAGTGGGCCAAATTGAGGTGTCCTTCTTTAAAGCAATCCCAGAAAGCAAATATTTATTTTTTTTATGGTATAAATTCAAGTTTAGCCTCAACAAATCTTTCAGCAAAGTATGGAATGAATACAAGCAAAAAGAAATTAAGAGATATATCAAAAGTTATTTTATTTGGTGATTCAGGACCTATAGGTTATGAAGGTGAATGGACCTACATAGGATATGCTTCTGAATATAGAATTGATATGAGACATACAAATGGATTTAATGTTTGTTATCTTGATGCTCATGCTGAATGGATAAAGAATCCAGATTTTAATTCATTCGGTTCTGGCTATGTTTGGCCAACTAATCCAAATTACAAAAAGGACTGGGCTGAAAAATGGGGATATGAATAAGAAATTTTTAAAGACAATGGTTTTAAAAAGGATAAAAAATGAGAAATAAATTTATCTGCCCAATTTTTGTATTACATATTTTATTTTCTTTTTCTGAGGATTTTAAATTTCCAGTATTTACGACAAGTTATGGTAAGGAAGTAAGTATAGACGGTAAGATAGATAAAAAAGAATGGGAAGATGCTAGTGTATATAGTGGATTTATGAATAATTTTTATATGGGAGAAGAATGGAAAAAAGTTATTCCTCTATATTATGCCATTCCAAGTCAAACAATTACTTATTTAAAATGGGATGATACTAATTTTTACCTGGGATTTAGATGCCATAGGATAAAAGGAGTCCCATTAATTTATTCAACAAAACCTGAAGAAAGAGATGTGAATTTAACTAAAGAAGAGAGTATAGAGATATTTTTAAATACCCCAACAGGAAAACATTATTTCTTTGTAGGAAATCCAATTGGTGCCATATTTGATGGAACTCAAGGGGAAGAATGGAAATGGGATAAGGGATGGGATGGTAATTGGAGATATAAAACAAATATAACAGATGATTATTGGGAAGGAGAGATAAGTATTTCGTTTAAAGATTTAGGAGTAGAAAAGCCAGAAGAAGGTCAGGTATGGAAGTTTAGTGTATGTAGGTATCAACCAAATTATTCTCGTTCTTCATTGACCTTTGTAGGAGGTTGGTTTTTTAATCCGAATACATATGGAGATTTATATTTTACAAAGAAACTAAGGATTTATTCAGTATATTCAATTTTGAAAAATAGGATAGTATTAAAACAAGAGATAAAGAATATAGGAGAAGAAGATTTAAAGATAGAAATAGATTCAGGAATATGTCCAATAGACAAGACAGGAGATAGTAAGGTGAGATTTCCAGATATAAAAGCAGGATATGCATTTGAAGAAGAAACATTTGTATATTCAAAAGAGAAAGGAAAAGTATGGAAGGAAAGCAAAATTATAAAGCAGGGAGAGAGTATAAATATCTTATTAATCCAACCTGTAAGAATAAATGATAAAAATATAGTATACAGTGAGGTTTTATCTAATACCCAAAAATTATTGAGTTTTATCTATCCATCTTTATATTATGAAGAGGAACCGATAAGGATGGAGATAGTTAAAAGGATGTTAACGAAAGGAAAAATATATATAAAAGTTAAAGAATATACGATTAAAGAAGGAGAGGAAGTTAAATTTAGATTATTAGACTTGAATAACAACATTTTGAAAGAAAACATAAAGAAGAAAGCAAAAGAAGAAGTAGTTTTTGAGATTGATTGTAAAGATTATAAACCTGGAGAATATTTGATTACGATAGAATCAAAAGATATAAAAAAGACAACAGGACTAAAGATACCAGAAATACCAGAGTGGTATATAAAGAAATCAGGTTATTCAGAAAAAATACCAGAACCATTTAAGCCAATCGAAGTTAGAGGAGAAAGGATAACATTTACATTTGGTCAGGGATATATTATAAAAGGCAATTTTTTACCAGAACAAGTTATAAGTTTATTTGGCAATGAAATATTAAGTGGAAGGATTAGTTTGTATATAGAGCAAGAAGGGAAGAAAAGGGAAGTAAAAGTAGAGAAAATAAACAGAAAAATAAAATCCGAAAGAATAGACATGAAAGGTAAATTTAAAGCAGGAGATGCAGAAGGAGAAATAGAGAGTTTTATAGAATTTGATGGACTTTTATGGACAAAGATTAAATTTACAAAGAAAACAAGTATAGATAAATTATATCTTGAAATTCCATATAAGAAAGATATAGGAGTTTACTATCATGCATTTGCTCCAGATATAGTAAGAGGTAGTAAAGTGCTAAAAGGTAAAATTCCAAAAGAATTAACAAAAATTCCATTTTATCCATGTGTTTGGATAGGAGATATAGATAAAGGAGGACTTGAATGGAGTTGTGAGAGTTTTAAATATTGGAAAAACAAAAATGATAATGAGAGGATAGAAATAATACCAGAAAAGGAAAAGATTGTTTTGAGGATAAATTTTATAGATGAAAAGAAAGATATAGAAGGAAAAGAAGAATATGGTTTCGGATTAATGCCAACACCAGTAAGAGACCCGAGAAATTATAGTTTCTGGAAAGATATAAGAATGGTTTATTCGTTTAACTTTGGGGATAAAAACTTTAATCTTAAAGATATGGAAAAATATCAAGGGGGAAAAAGAAACCTAAGTTTTTGGTTTTATGGAAGGAAAGCACCTAAATTTTATAATTATGGAGTTGTATGCGTTTATCCATTGAAAGGTAATATAAATCCAGAGAAAGGGACAATAGAGGGATATATAAAACCTACTATAGAAAGTCCCCAGAACGATCTTGACATTTTATATATAGATTTAGGGAGAGAAGATAGAGGTTTAAAATTAGTTTTAAAAAGTCAAGATTTTGAAAAAGAAGATGTTTCTTTAGAATTAATAAATTTTGATGGAAGTAAAATAGATAGATTTCCTGTTAAATTTACTAATTGGAAAAAAGGAGAATTTAATCATATAGGGGTAAGCTGGGAAAAAAATAAATTTTATCTATATGGGAATGGAGAAAAACTTGGGGAAAAAGAAATACAGGTAAGTTTAGAAGGACTTGAAAAGTCAAGCAACTTTCTATTTATAGGTGGGAATACTCAGATAATAATAGATGAATTTAGAGTGTCAAGAGAAAAAGGAGATATAAGTTATCCAAATAAAGCAAAAAATGATAAAAATAGTTTAATAGTAGATCATTTTGATGAAAAATTTATTCCTAATGACTACTTACAGACAAAAGCAGAAAAAATATCAGGTCTTTCAGGAGAAACAGGTTGTTGGGTAGATCTATGGGCAGAGTTTGTAAAAGGAATTTATGGAAATGGAATAAAATTATCAATAAGTTCAGAAAAGGATAGATTTCAACTTGCTAAAGCACTTGGTGTTAAAATTTTCCATTCTCACTACTGGCATAGAGGTTCTTTTGGATGTTGGTGGTTACCAGAAGATAAACAGAGAGAAATAAATGCTAAGTTGTGGATTGAAAAAATAAAGAATATAAACTGTATGGTTGGAGGATATTACTTAAAAAATATCTCGCCAGAGGATCCATATTGGAATGATTTTGGAGAGGAAATAACATTAAAACCATTAAGAATGAGTATAAACAATTATGTTTTATGTCCAAACGGTCCTGGAAGGGATTTCTTTGTTTGGAGTATAGAGCAGATAATAAAAAGATATAATTTCCCAGTTGGTATACATAATGATTATGGAGAAGTTATGATATGTAAGGATATAGAACATGGATGTGGATGGATAGATGAGAAAGGGAATTTACAAGGCACTTGGCCAATACTTGCATATAGAGAAATGAATAGAAGGATATACAATCTATTTCACATATTTTATCCTGGTGGTTTATACAAAAATCATACATCATGTGGGTCAATTCTTTCAGCGGATAGTTTTTGTGATTATTTTGTGACAGGAGAATATGAAACATTTTATACACAAAAAAATACAAAACCAATAGGGGACTGGTTATCTGAAGATAAATATTTAACACATTATTCATATTTTATATTTGGTATTCCATCTTATGGAAGTGGCCTTGCTCCCTGGAATTTGCTTTCAGGTGATGGAATACCTTTAACACAAACACATGTTATAGAACTATATCCTTTAATAAAAGATGGAATTTTTGATCCTTACAGAGAAGGAGGAGATCGGTATATAAGAAGTATATGTCATATATATTATCCTGCACTTGTAGATTTTGCTACAAATGGAGAATTTTATGGTTTTTGGAGAAATAAAAATATAATAAAGTTTTTACCAGAGGATGAATATGTAGAAAAATATATAAAAAGTAGTTATTATATGGATAAAAAAAACAGAAGATTGCTTTTGATAGTTGGAAATGTAGGCAAAGAAAAAAAAGAAGTAGAAGTTAGGATTGATTGGGAAAAAATAGGATTAAACAAAGATAAGGTAACATTAAGAGATTTAGGAACAAGAGAAGTTTATGAAAATGGATTGAAGTTTGAAATAAAGCCGGAAAGTGTAAGGTTTATAATAATAATTGAAAAGAAATAATTTATATCATAAATTGAATGGATTTCAATTAAAGTGTTAAATGCTATAGGTTTGGATTTACAAATTAATTTTAAAAATTGAAATCAGTTTCAAAAAAACTTGACAAAAAATTTTTTATGTTTTAAATTTTATAATAAAAGAGATTGAAATCAATTTCAAATGGTAACTATATACGATATAGCAAAAAAAGCAGGAGTTTCACCAGCAACGGTGTCAAGAGTTTTAAATAATGGTCCTGTAAGAATTTCAACAAAAGAGAAAATTTTAAAAATAATAGAAAAAGAAAATTTTGTTCCTGATAATAGGGCAGTATATTTAAAAAAATTGAATACAAAAAAAATAGGCCTTATAGTTCCTGATGTATTAAATCCCATATATTCTCTTAAAATTAAAGTTATTCATGATTATTTGAAAGAAAGAAATTATTACCTAATTTTAGGAAATTCTTATGGTTATGTTGATGAGGAAAAAAGTATTTTGGAAATGTTTGAAAGAGAGAGAGTTGCAGGAGTTATTATTGGAACTTGTGAGGGTGAAGATGACAGTTGTTTAGTTCCAATTTTTACAAGGATGCTGAATAATGGGATAAAGATCGTTTTTACAGGTAAGAAGAATTATGGACTTAAAGTTGATGTTATAAGTGTAAATAATGTAAGTGGAACATATAAAATAACAAATTATTTAATTAAGACAGGAAGGAAAAAGATTGGATTTATAAGTGGGGAAAAAAGTTTAAGAGCAACAGAAGAAAGATTGGAAGGATATTTAAAAGCCTTAAAAGAGAGAGGACTAAAAATTGATAAGGAAATTATTTTATGTGAAGGAGAATATAAATTAGAAAATGGGAAAAGATTAACAAAAAAATTATTAAGAAAAGTAGATGCAATCGTATGTGGTAATGACTTAATGGCGATAGGAGCAATTAAAGCAATTGAAGAAAATGGATTAAAAGTTCCAGATGATATTTCTGTATGTGGATTTGATGATATATTTTTATCTTCATTGATTAAACCATCTTTAACAACAGTTCACCAACCAATAGAAAAAATATCTGAAATTGCATGTGAAAGATTGATTGGATGGATTGATGGAAAGATAAAAAAAGAAGAGGAAATATTGATAGAACCCGAAATTATAATAAGGGAGAGTGCATGAAAAATAAAAATTTCTATTATGAAAAAATTTTTGGATGTTTTTTAGGAAAGAGTATAGGGGGAAGTATTGGAGGACCTTTTGAAGGGAAAAAAGAATTTCTTGATATTCCTTATAAGATTCCAGAAGAAATATTACCAAATGATGACCTTGATTTACAACTTGTATGGTTAGATTTATTGAAGAAAAAAGGAATTAAAATAAATTCTGATGATTTAGCAAAGTTCTGGGAGAATATAGAGTATCCATTTGATGAATATGGTGTAGCAAAGGCAAATTTAAAACTTGGACTTAAACCACCAATAACAGGAATATATAATAACTGGTTCAATGAATGTATGGGAGCACCAATAAGAAGTGAAATATGGTCATGTGTTTTTCCAGAAAAGCCAGAAATTGCTGGGTATTACGCATTTCTTGATGCCTCTGTTGACCACTGGTATGAAGGTGTTTATGGAGAAGTATTTTTGACTGTTTTAGAATCAATTGCTTTTAATGAAGATAATATAGAAAGATTAATTGAGAAAAGTTGTGGATTTTTGCCAGAGGAATCAAAGGTAAGAAAAGTAAGTGAAATGGTTTTGAAATTATACAAAGAAGGAAAAAATTTGATAGAAACAAGGGAAGAAATAATAAAAAATTTTGGTCATTATAATTTTACTCATTGTGTTCAGAATATTGGATTTATAATAGCAGGACTTTTATATGGAGAAGGTAATTTTTTAAAGACAATAGTTGATTCAGTTAAATGTGGATATGATACTGATTGTACAGGAGCAACCTCTGGAGCAATTATAGGGATAATACTCGGGAAAAAAGAAATAGAAAAACAGGTAAAAAGTGAAATAGATAAAAGAATTGTGGCTGGATGGGGAATAAAAAATGTATATGTTCCAAAAGATATAGATGAGTTAACTGAAGAAATATTAAAACTTATTGAAATTGCTGAAAAAGAAGAAAATTTACCTAAAATAGAAAAACCATTTAAATTACCATCTATTCCTGAATTTACACCCCCTTTAAAAATAAATTTTGAAATTTCAGAAGTTTTTGATTTTGAAGAAGGAAGAAGAATTGAAGAAGAAATTGTTTCTGGTAAATATAATGGATTTGAAAGTTTTATTTTTAATTCAATGTTTATACCTGTTGAAAAAATTTTTAATGGAAAAAATGGAGTTTGCTTTTTAAGGACAGAAATAGAAATCAAAGAGAATAAGAAGATAAGAATTTGTCCAGTAATAACAGATGGAATAAAACTTTGGATAGATAAAAAATTATTTCTTTCTCATCATATTCATAATCCTGAATTCATACCTGCTTCACATAGACCAACAAGCCCAATAGTTGAATTAGAAATAAATAAAGGAAAACATGAAATTTTATTAGAAGTTATAAAATGTAATGAAAAACTTGAATTTGCCTTTATAATTTCTGATGACAAGAAACACTTAATTTTCCCATTTCCTGAACAAGGTTCGCGAAGAAAGGAAGTGAGAATATGAGAAGAATAAGTGAAAATGAAAAAAATGGAAAGGAGGTGAGGAAAATGAAAAAAAGAGGATTTACATTGATAGAGTTGCTTGTAGTGGTGGCAATCATAGCGATTCTTGCTGCTATGTTGCTACCAGCACTCTCAAAGGCACGTGATAGAGCAAGACAGGCAACCTGTATGAATAATTTAAAGCAGATAGGTCTTGCTCTTTTAATGTATGTTGAGGACTACGAAAGAGTGCCGTCAGGAGATAGTTTTGAAACAGAGGCAGTTGGTAGATTTTGGTATCAGAAATTAAATTGGTATATAAGTACAGGGAAATCAACAAATCCATATACCTATCCTCATCCTGTATGGAGATGTCCAAGTAATAGAAATCATGCTTATTCCTGGCAGAGAATTTCTTATGGATGTAATATAAATGTTATGTATGTAACTAATCCAGGTTATCAGGACCCAAGAAATCCTCCAAAATATGCAAGAATAAGAAGACCATCTGAGGTAATTGCAGTTGCTGATTCAAATGGTGACTCATATTATGATATGTTTACAAATGGTATAGGTCCTACGTATTTCTATTCTGGTCCTGGAACGGAGACATATGCACCTGGATTTAGACATAATAATGGATGTAATGCTTTGTTTTTTGATGGACATGTAGAATGGAGGAAAGAAAAAGATATATTTTTAAAAAAATCAGGTGGATGGTACTATGGAGACCCTTGTCCAGAATGGTTGAAATATTTATGGGGAGCAAATTGGAATGGTGCAAATCCACCTTATTATATGAGATAAAATGAGAAAACTTGGAATATATGTTGACCAGTTAAGAAAAGATGTAGATATTTTTATTTCTAAAATTAAAAATAGTGGATTTGAATTTATAGCAACACAGGATAGTATTGAGTGGTTTAAATTAGATAAAAAAGAAAGGTTAAATTTGATAGATAAAGTAAGAAATTTAGCAGAGAAAAATAATCTTAAAATTGTCGCACATCATTCATGTCCTGTACTTTTATCTATTGAAGAAGACCAGAAAGAGAATTTAAAAAGACAATTTGAGTATATTGAAGAACTGAAAAATTTAGGTATATCCTTTTGGGTTTTACATACAAGATCAATAAAGGGTGAAGAAAAACCATGGATTAAAATAAAAAAAATTGGAAAGAGAAAATTTGATAAATTGACTTGCTTTGTTTTAAAAGAAATGTGTCAATATATTTCTCAATATAATATTTCTATTGCTTTAGAAAATGTTCCTTATCCTTATGCAAAAAAAGTAGAAGATATTTTAGAAATAATAGAAAAAGTTGATGAAGAAAATTTAGGTATCTGTTTTGATTCAGGCCATAGTAATATCTGTAACTTAGATTTAAAAGAGGAAATTTTATCTTGTAAAAATAAACTTTTTACTACACATTTTCATGACAATTTAGGTAATAAAGAAAAAGTTGTAATTGATGATGAGAATATTTCAAAGTATGATTTACATTTAGTCCCAGGACTTGGAATTATTAACTGGATAGAGATAAATAGAATACTTGATAAAATTGGCTATAAAAATCCAGTTGTGTTTGAAGGAATAAAAGGGATAGAACCAGAAGAAGATTTACTATACATGACAGTTAAATTATGGAGAAGTTTTGAAAAATTAAGTAAGGAGATAAAAGATGAGTAAAAAGTATTTTGTTTTAAGTTTTATCTTTATATTTATTTTAGGTTTTAAAGTAAAGGGGCAGGAGAAGGAATTAATATTTTCAGATGATTTTTCAGGAGAAAAAATATCTGAAAAATGGAAATTAGATTCACCACATTCATGGGAGGTAAAAGATGGTGTTTTGCAGACAACAAAGTATGGAGGAAGTGCGACGATAAAAGAAGAATTACCGGATGATATTATAGTTGAGGTAAAAGTAAAACCAATAGAAGCAAATCCAGAACTTCCAGGTGGGTTTGGAGGAATTGTAGTTTCAGGAATAAATTTTGTAATAAGAAAAGAGGGTTTCTGGTGGCCATATAAAAGACCAGGAGATGAAAGATATTCAGGAGGAAGTAAGAAATCGGATATAATTTTAGGGAAGTGGTATCAATTTAAGGTAATAAGGAAAGAAGGAGGAATATTTGAATGGTATGTGGATGGAGAGAAGATTTGTGAAATAATAGAACCTGTTATGAAAGGAAAAGAAGTAGGATTTAATGCATGGAGATTTAAGATGGCTTATGATGATATTAAAGTTTATAAAGTGACTTCTGTAAAACAAACAGGAAATTTAAATATAATAAGAAATTCTTCTTTTGAGATACTTCAAGATAATTTACCTATTTACTGGTCTCCAATAGGTTCGTTAAATTTAACTTATGGTGGAATGGAAAATTTTTTGAAATTATGGTGTATTGATACAAATGAGAAATTTCATGGTAAACAATCATTAAGAATAGAGAAAGGTGGAGTTTATTCATTTTATTTTTCTTCAGAAAAAAATTCACCATATGTTTTTTCTGTCTATATGAAATCTGACAGAGAACAATTACCTGTAGAACTTGCGATATGGGAATGGAATATAGGGAAGTTTCATAAAGCAGTAGTAAATGTAGATAAAGAATGGAAAAGATATATATGTAGGACAGAAACCAATCAGACAGGTATGTTAAGGGTAAGGGTAGAAAAAAAGGATGAAGGTATTTTATGGATAGATGCGGTTAAACTTGAAAAAGGGACAGAGCCAACAGAATATACAATATCTCCATTTGATTTAGATGAAAAAGAAGAAAAAAGAGAAATAAAAATTGAAGAATATATAATTAAAAAAGTTGATAAACCACCGGTTATAGATGGAGAATTGGATGATATTGCATGGCAGAAAAGTTTAAAAATAGAGTTTTTAATAGCAGGAGAGAAAGGAGAAATATTTAAACCAAAAGAAAAAACAGAAGGTTATCTATGTTATGATGATAAAGGTATATATATTGCATTTAAATGTTATGATACCCAGATAGATAAAATAAAGGCAGATGTGAAAGAAGATGATGGACCTGTCTGGAATGATGATTGTGTAGAAATCTTTCTTGATACAAATAATGATAAAAGGACATATTATCATATTGCTATAAATTCTCTTGGAAAAATAAAAGTTATAGATAAAGAAAATAATCAGCCATTTAAAGGTAAAATTGAAAGAGGTGTATCAATAAAGAAAGACCATTGGATAGTTGAAGTTTTTATTCCATTTTCTTCATTAAATATTACAAGCCAGACAAGTCAGGTTTGGGGTTTTAATCTTGGAAGAGAAAATCATAAAATAGGAGAACATTCCTGCACGTCTCCAACAAAATATTTAAATTTCCATGATGTAGAAAATTACAATCTCCTTGTTTTTCCAGAAAAAGAATTATTTAAGAAATATATTGTTGAGAAGAAAGAAGAAAAGAAATTACCGAAAAAAGGACCATTTATTGTTGATGGGAAACCATTTTTCGTATTTGCCCCACTTGAGCAATTCTTTTTTGGATATAATTGGTTTTATAAAGATGGATGGGAAAATGAAATTGAAAAGAAAATAAAATTCTGGAAAAATGAGGGGTTTAGAAGTATAGTAGTTGTTAGTAAAATATTTCCATTTGAAATGTCAGAGAAAGGATGGGCTAAATTATTTGAGATTGCAAATAAGTATGATTTAAAATTAGTGGTCTGGCCAGGATTTAATCCAAAAGAAGGAATTGAAAAAAATTTTGAAAAATTTATAGAAAAATATAAAGAAAATAAATGTATAATTGCATGGTGTGTAGGAGATGAGCCAGAGATTCAAAGTGATGTAAAGCCAGAAGAAATAATAGAAGTAGTAAAAAGGGCAAAACAAGTAGACCCAAAACATCCGGTATTTGTTAATTATACTCCTTTAGGACCAAGTATAAGATATGCAGGGCTTCCAGGAGATATACTTTCAACTGATTTGTATATTACCGCAGGTAGAACAATAAGAGAAGTAGTAGAACTTGTAAAATTAAAAGATAAAATTGCAAGAGAAAAAAATATGTGGGTATGGATGTGGCTTGTAGGAAATAATATGTATAATCATTTTAGAGAACCGACTGCAGAGGAACAGGAAGGTCAAACATATGGAGCAATTATTTCAGGTTGCACAGGTCTTATGTATTTTTATGGAGAATGTTTTGGATATAAAAACTGGATGAAACTAAAACAATTAAGTAAAGAAACAGAAATACTTGCACCTATTATATTTAGTGAAGAAATAGAAGGTATAGAAAGTAATCATCCAGATATATTAACGATGGGCAGAAACTATGGAAATAAATATTATGTTTTTTCAGTCAATATAAATAAAAATGAATTGGATGGAAAAATAATTTTGCCAAAAGAGATGAAAAAATATAAAAAATGTAAAGTTGTTTTTGAAAATAGAGAAATTGAAATAAAAGATGGTATAATAATAGACAAATTTTCTCCTTATCAAAGACACGTATATGAATTAATGAAATGAAAGAAGAAAATTTTTATGTGGGAGTAAGTGAGATAGATATTGCACCAGATGTTGGGACTTTGCTTGCAGGAGGTATTAAACCAAGAGTTTCAATTGGAGTTGAAGACCCTTTATATGTAAAATCAATAGTTATTGAAACAGAAAAAGGTGATAAATGTGTAAAACTTGCATCATAATTATCAATGGAGAAGAAAGAGAAAACAGAAAAAAATAAAATGAGTGAATATCACATTGATAAATTAACAATGGATTTTCTTAATACAGTTAAAAATAGAACAAAGCCACCGATTGATATTATAAGAGCGATTGAGTTTACAGTTTCTGGAATTATAAGCACACGAGTCAGCAATGAAAGGTGGCAAATGGCTTGATGCTCCTTTATTTGACTGGTGAAAATGGATAGAATTGAAAATTTATTAATAGATCCTTTAAGAGAAGAGATTTTAAAAAAGGAAAGGTTTACATTTGAAGATATATTTAATAAATTTCCTCATTTGAAAGGTGAACCTGCATTTGACCCAAAACTAATTGAAAGTAATATTGAAAGATTAAAAACAAATCCAGAAATTGATACAGGTATTCCTTATCTTGATAAGGCAATAAAAATAGGGCTTGCTCATATTGATGCTACTTTTCAAGGAGACCATCCAAAATATGGAATTAAACGTTATGCAGAAACAAGACATGATGGATTTCCACCTATAATAATTTCAACAATAGATGCTTTAACTTTATGGGGATTAAATGAGAGAGCAAAAAAACTTTTTTACTATTGGGTAAAAAATTTCATAGATAGAGATGGAACAATTAAGTATTATGCTCCGTCAATAAGTGAATATGGTCAAATAATTTATACTGCATATTTGTTAATAAAAAGAGGAGGAACTGACGGGTGGTTTAAAGATTGTCTTTTTGATTTAAATCGTCTTATTAATTATATTTTAAGTTTATTGGAGATTGCTCAGAAAGACAGTGGACTTATATCTGGAATTCCTGAGGCAGATGAGGGAGAAAGAAAAGAACAAGGCAAATATTTTCATAACAATGGATGGGTTTTTAAAGGACTTTTTTACTGGATTGAAATAAGCAAAGAATTAATTCTATATCCAGAAAAATTTATTTCATATATTAAAGAAAGGATAATAAAATTGAAAAAAGACACTTTAGATGCAATAAAAAAAATATGGCCAAAAGATAATTCAGATTATTGGTTGCCTCCAAAGATTGAAAAATGTGAAAAACCTTCTTATTTAACAGAAACATTTATTTCTTCATATACAAATTACAGATATTATGGCGAACTATTATCAAGTGAAATTTTACCGAAAGATTTAGCAAATAAAGTAATTGAAAGTAGATTGAATTTTGGGGGGCAATTCTGTGGAATGACAAGATTTTTAGACCGACTTGATGATTGGCCTTTGACTGATTATTTATATGGTTTATGGAAACTTGGTAGAAAAAATGATTTTTTAATTTCTCTCTTTGGACATATCTCCTATCATCAAGCAGAAGGACATTTAACTGCATATGAACAAGTGAGTTTTCCACCAGGAAAAGAAGTCGCTCCATATTGTTTACCATGTCAACTTGTTGCAACAAGGGCAGGAAGATTAATAAATAGAAGGTAAAAATGAAAGATAGAATTTATTTATGGGCACATAAAGAAGGGATGCAAAATAATAGATGGGGTTTACCAAAAGAATCAAAAATTTCTCCAGTTGATGCATGTAAATATTTAGGTATAGAAAACATAATTTTTGTAAGAGAATTCGGAAAACCAGAACCGGAAGAATATGAGAAATATGCAGAAAGTTTTAAAGATTTGAAAAAAGTTGTATGGAGTGTTGTTGGGGCAGGTTGTAGTTATCAGGAAGGAGAGATTGAAAGGATAATAAATTTGAAGAAAAAATATAAAAATATAGTTGGTGCGATAATGGATGATTTCTTTATTAAAGAAAAACCACCATTTTCTCCTGATCAAATTACTGAAATAAAAAGAGAATTTAATGAAAATGGAATTGAACTTTGGACTGTATTATATCAACATCAACTGAATTTACCTGTTAAAGAATATCTTGAAAAATTTGATATTATAACTTACTGGATATGGAAATCAGAAGGAATAAATGAACTTGAGCAATGTTTTAATAAATTTTGTGATATGGTCCCTGAAAAAAGGAAATTACTTGGTATTTATATGTGGGATTACGGAAATAATAAAGAGATGCCAATTGATTTATTTATAAAAGAATGTGAGATTGGTTTAAGGTGGTTAAAAGAAGGGAAAATTGAAGGTATAATTTTTCTTGCAAGTTGTATAGTAGATTTAGGACTTCAAACTGTTGAATGGGTTAAAAAATGGATTACTTCTTTATAGACATAGATGGTACAATAACAGACAACAATCCATATAAAAAGTATCCTGAAGAAAAACTTGTTTGGGGTAATCCTATTTTTGGAGTTATAAGAGACGTAATGGTTGAAGAAGGTTGGGATTCAGAAGAAGCAAGAAAAGCAATTGAAGAATATGCTGATAAAATTGTTTGGTGGGATTATCCCGATATATTGGCTGAATTTAACCTTCCTCTTGCAAAGACATTGGAAAAGATTTATCAATGGCATTATGAGTATAAAATAGTTTACTGGGATACAGTTGAATTAATTAGAGAATTGTATAGAAGAAGAAAAAATTTATTTATTGTGAGTAATAACCCAATAGTTGGTTGCTTATTAAATTTAAAAGTTGCACGTCTTGGAGATATAACTGGTTCAAAATATTTTAAAAGAATTCTCGGAGCAAATATCTTAAGAGGGCAAAAATATCAGGTGGAACTTTGGAGAAGAGCAATTTTTCAAATAGGTGTAGAACCAGATAAGATTGCAAATATAGGAGATAATGTAAAAGAAGATGGTGAAATACCTTTGAGAATTGGAATAAAAAAATGTTTTATCATTAAAAGAGATATAACTTATGAAGAAAATAGAAATGGCATTGTTTTAATTAAAAATCCTCTTGAAATTTTAAAATTTATTTCTTAGGTATAATTTAATTAAAAATGGGGGTAAATTCGGATTTTAAAAGATTGAATAGAGAATTTTTTAAAAGAGAGCCAGTTGTTGTAGCAAAAGAACTTTTAGGAAAATATATAATCCGTAAAATTGATAGTGAAATAATTATTGGGAAAATTGTTGAAACAGAGGCATACGGGGGAACTGAAGATAAGGGTTGCCATGTAGGAAGATATGGAAGAACTAAAAAGACGGAATTGCTATTTGGAGAAGTTGGTAAGGCATATATTTATCCTGTATACATAAACACCTATTGTTTAAATGTAGTCGCACATAAAGATAACAAAGCAGGAGGAGTTCTTTTTCGTGCTCTTGAGCCAATTTTGGGTATTGAGAAAATTATTGAAAATTTAAATAAAGATAAAAATTACGATATCACTAAACTTTTAAATGGCCCTGGGAAAATATGTAAAGGATTAAAAATTGGAAGGGATTTAAATGGCTATGATATGATAGAAGGTGATGAAATTTATATAGTTGAAGGAGAAAAAGTTAAAGAAGATGAGATAATTACAACTTCAAGAATTAATATACCTTATGCTGGGAAAGATAAATATTTACCCTGGCGCTTTATAATTAAAGATTCAAAATTTTTATCAAGATGAAATTAACAGGCCCAATCTGGCTTATGCAACCTATTCCTTATTTTGGAGAAAAACTTGAAGGAGAATGGATTTATGAAGAAAAAATTGACGGCTGGAGAATGCAAATTATAAAATTTAAAAATGAAGTAGAATTTTGGGGAAGAAGATTGGAAAAGAAACCAAATTGGACAGATAAACTGTTTTATCTAAAGGATATTCTTTTGAAGTTACTTCCTGATTATACTCTTCTTGACTGTGAACTTTATTCTGATAGAGGAAGAAGTGGTATCCCTTCTTTATTTGCAAAAAATAAAAATGTGAAGCCAGTTATTTTTATTTTTGATGTCATATTTTTTAATAATGAATTTGTTGGAACGAAAACTTTAAAAGAAAGGAAAAAAATTCTTGAAGGATTAAAATTTGTTGAACCCTTTTATATACTTAAATATGAAAACTTTATTGATTTTTCAAAAATTAAAATTTCAAAAGATGCAGAAGGGGTTGTTTTTAAAAATTTAAATTCTATCTATCAAGTTGGAATAGAAGCACCAATAGCAACTATTGACTGGAGGAAATTGAAATATGGGTATAAGTAGATTTCAAGTTATGGCAGTTTTACAGGCAGCAAGAGCATATGTTTTAGGTTATCCTTTATCAAGTGCTAAAAGTTTTGGTTTGAATCGCGCAATATTCTATGCTGCTGCTAAAAAAGGATTTAAAGTTCAAAGACCACAAAAGGAATTACTTCGTAAAAGGACTAAATTACCAGAAGAAAAAATTGAAGAAATAGAGAAAAGTTTTGGAATTGAAAGAATAGGTGATGAAATGGCATATTGTGTTACAATTGGTGGTATAAAATACTTTACAATTGGTGGTGAAATACAAGATGAGGAAAAATTTGAAAAACAAGTTGCAAAGAGGTTTAAAAATTTTGAAAAGGTTTGGGAAGAAGCAATTAATATATGTAAAAATGTTGATAAAGGTATTTTGCTTTCTCAAAGATATTTTTATGAGGCAGTTTATAAACCAAGAAGAGATTATCTTGTCCAAAAATGGTCAAACATGTAAAGTGAAATAATAGGAAAAAAACAAATGATACGACCTAAAATTATTTTAAGTAAATGTTTTTGTCAGCCAGTTAGATATAATGGAGAAATGGTAAAAGATGAATTTGTAGAAAAACTTAAAAATTATGTTGATTATATTGAGGTTTGTCCTGAATTTGATGTAGGGCTTGGAGTTCCAAGAAAAAGTATAATAATTGTTAAAAATAATGGCTCTAAAAGGTTAATTCAAACTGATACCGAAAATGATTTGACAGATAAAATTATAAAATATAGTCAAAACATTATTGAATCATTGAAAGAAGTTGATGGTTTTCTTTTAAAAGCGAACTCTCCATCTTGTGGTGTTGGTTCAGCAAAATTATATAAAGATGGTAAATTCATAAGTAAAACTTATGGGATTTTTGCAGAAAAAATTAAAGAAAAATTTTATTATTTACCTATTGAAGATGAAGGAAGATTAAAAAATAGAGAAATTAGAGAACATTTTCTTATAAGAATCTTTGCTTTTGCAGAATTACGTGAATTATTGAAAAAACCTGAAATAAAGAAATTAGTTGACTTCCATACAAAATATAAATATCTTCTTATGACATATAACCAAAAATATTTAAAAGAACTTGGACAGTTAGTAGCAGATGGTAAATTAAGTGTTTCCCAGAAACTAATGTTATATAAAGATAGATTTTATTTAGCATTTTTAAGAAAACCTTCGCCAAGTAGGCATATAAATACATTATTGCATATAATAGGTCACATAAAGGACAGATTAAATTCTAAAGAAAAAAAACATATATTTTCTTTATTGGAAAATTACAAAAGAGGGAGAATAGATTTGAAAGTAATAGTTGAACTTTTGAAAAATTTATCCTATAGATTTGATAACGAATATCTGCTTTGTCAAAAATATTTAGAGCCATATCCAGATGAACTAAATGTATAAAAAGACCATCTACTGGTTTAAAAGAGATTTAAGAATAGACGATAATAAAGCATTCAATGAATGTTGTAAAAAATCAGAAGGTTTAATCCCAATATTTATATTTGACCATAACATACTTGAAAAATACAAAAGTTATGACAGTAGATTAGGATTTATTATAGATTGTGTTGAAAATTTAACCATTGAAATTAATAAAAAAGGAGGCAATCTTTTTTGCTTCTATGGGGATACTGTTAAAGTTTTTGATTATCTTATTTCAAAATACAAAATTGAAGCAGTATTTACTAACAAATCTTTTTCCTGGACAAGAGAAGAAATTGAGAAAAAAGTTGAAATAATTTGTAAAAAAAGAGGTGTTAACTTTTATGCAATACCGGATAACTTTCTCTGTTTTATAAATAAAATCCCGTATGAGAAGGTTTTTACAAATTTTTATAAAAAATGGAAAAATTTTGTTAATACTGTAATCTTTAAACCACCTCAAAGGATTAATTTCATATTAGTAAACGAACCTGATATTTTTAAAATTTCAAAAAATCTTAAATTTTGCAAAAATAAATATTGGAGTGTAAACTGGGGAATAAAAAGATTAAGAAGTTTTAAATTCAAGGATTATGAAGAAAAAAGAAATAGGCTTGATATAGATGGTACTTCAAAGTTATCCCCTTACATACGATTTGGAATAGTTTCTTTAAGAAAAATACTTAAAGAAGTAACAGAGCAGAGCGGTAAAGACAATCTATTTATAAAAGAACTTGCATGGAGAGAATTTTGGTATCATATAAAAATAAATTTTTCAGGATTTAAAGATATAGAATTTCAAGAAAAAAGAAGAAATTTAAAATGGGAAAACAATGAAAAATTTTTAGATGCATTTATTAATGCAAAAACTGGATATCCAATAATTGATGCAGCAATTATTCAGTTAAAAGAAGAAAATTGGATTCACAATAGATTAAGAATGATTCTTGCAAATTTTTTAACAAAGGATTTACTTATTGATTGGAGAATTGGAGAAGAATTTTTTAAACAATATCTTATTGATTATGATGAAGTTGTAAACGTTGGTAATTGGCAATGGTGTACTTCTGTTGGTCCAGACCCGAAACCATTTAGGATTTTTAATCCTGTTATTCAAAGTCAAAAATTTGATCCTTATGCAAAATTTATAAAAAAATATTTACCTGAATTGAAAAAAATTCCTTCATATATGTTGCATAATCCTTTGGAATTTAATTTGCCGTATTATAAACCTATTATAAATCATTTTGAAAGAATTAAAAAGGCAAAAAGTTTTTATTTAAGCAGATACTGGAAAATTAAGTAAGAACAATATTTTACAGTTTCAAATTTAAGATAGATAAAGTTGACAATAAAATCTTTTGAGTTTTAAAAAACATCTTAGCAACACAACATATAGATGCATCTATAACTATGATGATTTTTCTAATTATAAAAGTTTCAAAAGTTTATTTGTGCTTTGACGAACATATGGATTATAAAACTTTTTGCTATTTTCTCGTATGACATTAACAAATTTTTATAATTTAATTCTTTTCACTTGTTAGAATGAATGCCTTTAAATTTCTTCTTAACCCAAAAATGCAGAATTTGACAAATTTTAAAAATTATATTAAATAAATTTTTATAATGCAAAGAGAATGTTTAATACAAACCAGTTTACTCCACAACATAGGAAAATTTACCCACCATCAAAATAAAATTTTTATTTTTCAAAAGGAGAAAATTAATGAAAATCTTAAAATTAAAATGTAAATTAATCACACCTATGTTTATGGCTGGTGCAGATGGAGAAACTCCTGAATTACGACCTTCAGAATTCAAAGGTATGATGCGATGGTGGTGGAGAGCAATTAAGGCAGAAGATAACATTGAAAAATTGAAAAGGGAAGAAGCAGAAATTTTTGGTGGAACAGGAGAAGAGGAAGGGAAAAGTAAAGTGCAACTGAAAATTAAAGGAATATCCTCACTAAATATAGGTAATAATTTAAAGGTGGATTATAACTTACACTGGTGTTTTGACAGAAATACCAACTCACTTGCTGGAGAAAATGCAGGCATTGGATATTTATTATATTCCACTGTGTTGCCTAATAGAGAAAGATCCTATATAAAAAATGGTTATGAATTTGAATTAACTTTAACCTTTATGAATGAAGAAGCTTTTAAAAAAGCATGTGCATCCCTTTGGCTTGCTATATACCTTGGTGGATTTGGCACAAGAGCAAGAAGAGGTGGCGGAAATATTGAGGTAACACAGGTAGATGAAAATAATGATATAAATCTTGATTTTATTTGTGATGCAAAAGATACTTCTCAATTGAAAAAGTTTTTGGAAAGGAATCTAACCGAAATTAAAAAAATCTGCGGGACTAATACAAGTTATGCACAATTAGAATATACAAATCTTAAGGATGCAAGAATTTTAATCTTCGATCCAAAAAATGACTGGAAAGAAGCATTAAATTTTTTAGGGGAAGAATATAGGAAGTTTAGAAATAATAACAAATCCCAAATTTTTGAAACAGCAACCTTTGGTATGCCTATAATGCATTCAGGATTTTCTACCAGAATGGTTCCTTACGATAATAATAAGGAGCGACTTTCAGAAAGGTGGGCTTCTTTTTTGATTTTTAAGGTTATTAAATCATCAAACAATTTATATTTTCCAGTGATAGTAAAATTATCGCCTGGAGGAGTAAATTATATTGGAATGGAAGAAAAAAGAGATAATAAATGGAATAAGAGTAATGTTAAAAAATTTACTGAAAAACTTGTAAACAATTTTTTAAATGGTTTACCTAAAAGAGAGGAGTTGATCCTATGAATGACTTCACTGAAAAATTAAAAGCATTTTTACACGACCCAATTGATAAATGTTTTGATATTTCTACCCATATTGAGAGAGCAAAAAATTATGCTCAAAAACTTGATATTTCAGGAGTTGAAGAAACTGAGGGGCCAGACCACATTGCCTCATGCATGGAAAGAAGTTTATTGCCAAAAAAAGGTAAAGTTACTCAAAATTTTACCGAGGTAAGACACCCCCTCTGCAAAGGAAAATTACCAAATGAAGATTGTGAAAAGGAAGAGATCTTTAAAGCTATTGGTAATGAAAATTATATAAAAGAAGAAATCTTTAAAGCCATTGGTGAGGTATATGAAAAAATTGGTAAGGAAATTTCAAACCTGGATGATAAGAAAAAATTTTTCTATCTCTGGAGAAATCTTCAGGATAAAATATTTCAAAATTTAAATGACAAATCTTGGATTAAATATCTACCCATTCTTCCTGCTGATACCAGGGTCCCGGACCACTCAATCTGGGAACATCTGAAAATCGCCTCTGCACTCCACGCCTATTGGGATGAAGAAAATAAAGTTCTTCATCAAAACAATTGTCTGTTTCTATTTACTATAGGACCTGTGCAGAGCTTTATCTCTCAGGCACGAAAAACCCAGGATTTTTACATGGGAAGCTTCATCCTTTCATTTCTCACTTTTAAATCAATGGAAATAATCATTGATAAATACGGACCAACAAACATTATTTATCCAGACCTTTATAAACAACCACTTATGGATTGGTGGCTTAAGAAGAATGGAATTGACATAACAGATTTTGATGAAAATTCAATTCAACTTCCTACAATACCCAATAGATTTGTAGCTTTATTACCTATAACTGATGGGAAAGAAATCACCAATCTTTTTAAAGAAATGCAAAACAGTATAAGAAACGCAATTAATAACACTAAAGATTTGATATTTCAAGAACTAAGTATAAATCCTTCGGGAAGAACCAATAGTAAAATCAACTCTCAACTTTCTGAATTTCCAGAAGTATACTGGGTTGCCGTTCCATGGAAAATTAACAATAGAGACATTTCCTTTGATGATCTAAAAGAATACTTTGAAGAGGAAGTTTTAAAGAATTATCAGGATTTATGGGAATTTGCAACTAAAAATAGTCAATTTTCACCCAACATAGGTCTTCTTTATGAAATTCTATATTCAACTCTTGAAAAATCAATGGGAGCAAGGAAAAATTTAAGAGAATTTGTACAGATGGAAGAAAAAGGTAGAAAATGCTCAGTTTGTGGAGAAAGAGATGTAATCTTTTTTAGAGAAACGGCTAATAAAAATAAATTTTTAAGATTTAATCCATATGCTATTGATTTAACTGACAACCCAAAAGTTTTATTAAAATATATTGCTGATGGTGAAGGTCTTTGTGCGATTTGCTTTATTAAAAGAACATTTGAAATATATCTGGAAAAAGAAGTATCGCAGGTATTTAAAAATTTAACTTTCCCATCCACAGCAGAAATTGCCTGTGCCGATTTTAAAGATAAAGCAATAAACATCGCAAAAGATGAGTTTATTATCTACCAGGAAAAATTGCTTCAGGAGAAATTTCCAACAAGTAAACCGCTTCCAAAGTTTAATATAAAAGAGAATTTAGAAGGTCAATGGTTCTATGAAGAAAATTTAACTGAAAAACTTATTAACAAAGAACTGGAAATTCAATTAGGTGAAACCAAATTAAAAGAGATAAAAGAAAGATTAAAAAAACTTACTGATAAAATAGGAAAACCAAATCCTTATTATGCCATTCTTCATCTTGATGCCGACAATATGGGTAAATGGCTTTCAGGTGAACTTTTACCTCGTATTGAAAATGCCTATAATTCCAAAGCGTGGCAAAATCTACCTGATAATTTTAAAAAAGATTTAACGAACATATCATGCAAAAAACTTCTAACTCCTGCTATCCATACTTCTATTTCAACAGCCTTAAGAAACTATGCCCTTGAATTTGTGAGAAAAATAATTGAAGAAGAACATTTCGGAAAACTAATTTATGCAGGAGGTGATGATGTTTTGGCTTTTGTTAACCTTAAAGATTTATTTGATGTTATGCAAAAACTTAGATGGGCTTTTTCAGGTCAGATAAAAGTTGAAAATGGAGAAATTGAAATTGATATTAAAAATCAAACAGGGTTTGTTGAAAAAGATGGAAGATTTATTCTTACAATGGGTCCAGAAGCAACTGCCTCTATGGGAGTTGTGATTGCCCATTATAAAACTCCTCTTCAAATTGTTATTAGAAAGGTTTTTGAGATGGAAAAACTTGCAAAAGGTGAAGGCAAAAATAGATTTGCCATATGTTTGATGAAACGTTCTGGTGAGGAGAGAACTGTAACTGCACAGTGGAAATATGATGATAGAGATACAATTAAGACATTAAAGGAAATAGTAAAATCTTTTGATGAAAATAATGAAGAAGGTTATATAGCAAAGGGATTTATTCAAAAATTTGCCTTAGAATTTGCGCATTTAAAAGACAAAGAAGGCTATTTTATAGGAACAGCAGATATTATTAACAAGGAAATATTAAGACTTCTTGATAGATCCTATAACTCTCCAAAAGAAAAAAAGATATCAGATAAAGATAAAAAAGAGTTTATAGAAAATCTATTTAATCACATGAGCAATTTATTCTGGAACATAGGTGGTAATTTAGATTATTTCACTAACTTTTGCACTATTGCAACTTTCATTCATAAAGGGGAGGATTAAAGATGTGGATAAAGATTTATCCAAACGATACTTTATTTTTTCGCTCTGGAAGACCTTTCAGTATGGGCTCTGAAACTTGGGCAGATAGTATTTTTCCACCCTATCCTTCTACAATTTATGGAGCATTGAGAACATTTTTAATCTTTGAGAGAGGCAGTTTAAGAGAATTTAAAAGTGGAAAATACAAGAAGGATATTGGAACACCGGATAAAAAAGGAACAATGAAAATTATAGGTCCACTTATCTTTAATTCTGAAAATGGCAAAACTTATTTCCCTGCTCCATTGGATTTGGTAATGAAGAAAGAAAATAAGAAAAAGGATAAACTTTTTCAAATCAGCAAAGTTAAAAAACCAGAAATATTTTATGCTGAATATCCCCTTGAAGATATACTTATTTATCAAAAGAGGGAACAGGTGGAATCTGCTGAAGGGTATCTAGATAGTATCACTTTTAAGGAATACCTGCAAGGGCAAAAAAGAGAATATTCTTTTATATCGGGATTTTATACAACAGAACCGAAAATAGGTATTGCGAGGGAGGACATAACCCTTTCTTCAAAGGAAGGTTATCTTTATAGAATCCCAATGATAAGATTAAAGAAAGATTATTGTTTTTTAGTAAAGTTTGATGGAATAGAAAATATGCCAGAAAAAGGTCTCTTTGCTCTTGGTGGGGAAGGGAAGACGGTGAAATTTGAGAAAATAAATAATAATCCTTTAGAAGATTTAGAAAATATGAATTTTGAACTTAAAGATGGAATTTTTAAAATCTATCTTGCAACCCCTGCTATATTTAAAAAAGGATGGTTGCCCGAATGGATAAATGCAGAAACTTTGGAAGGTGAGAAAGATGAAATTAAGTTAAAACTTATTGCTTGTGCTATAGGTAAATTTATAAGAATTGCTGGTTGGGATATGGCAAAAAATGAACCAAAATCAATGTATAAAGCAGTGCCAGATGGAAGCGTCTATTATTTTAAAGTCTTAAGTGGTTCGCTTGGGGAGATTAAGAAAGTTTTTCATTTTAAAAATATCTCAGATATAAACCCAGAAGAAGGTTTTGGACTGAGTTTTATAGGGGTGCCATGAAAAAGATAATTACAATGGTAGGAGCGTCAATTTTTGAAAATTATTTTGAGAAAAACGATGACAAAACAATTAAAAATTATTATGATGTCCTTAAAGAAAAAAGAGAAAAAGATTGGGATAATGAAAAAGCAAGAAGAGAGGGTGTAGAAAAAGCAGTAAGAAGATGGATACAATGTGAATATGACAAGAAAGACGTATCCGCAGAAATAAAAAGTCTTTTAAAACTCCAGGAAGAATTGAAAGAGGATTTTGAAATTTATTTTTTATGTTCTGATACAATTGTAAGCAGACTTGTTGGAGAGATAATAAAAGATATTTTACCCGATACAATTAAGAGCCTGAATATTCAATTAAAGGTAATCAGTGGTCTTCAAATCTGGGATAGAAAAGAATTCAATGCCGGTATGTCAAATCTAATTAGGGAAATCTATAATATTGCTGGCGGATACTGGGATAATGTAATCATTAACATTACAGGTGGATATAAAGCAACAATACCTTATCTTACAATTCTTGCCCAGATTAATAGATGCCCAATTTATTATATCTTTGAAGAGACAGATGCATTGATAAAAATACCAATTATTCCAATTGATATAAAATGGTCAATTTTTGAAAACAATGAGAAATTCTTTTTTGAATTAGAAAAAAACCAAATAAAAGAAATTGATGAAAAATTAAAAATAGACCCGGATATAACTTCATTACTTGAATTTGCAGATAATCTTTATAATCTTAATCCATTGGGAGTTGCTTTATGGGAAAGATATAAATCAAATTTTGAATTTTTCTACCTATCTGAAGAGGTCAAAAACTATCTTGAAAGAAATCCGGAAAGAAAGAGAATATTTGAAAAATCAGTATGTGAACTTAAAAGAAGATTAAAAGAAAATCCTGCTCACCCGGATCTTAACCATTCTTTAAAAAATATTAATTTACCAGAAGGTTTTAAGACCTTTAAACATAAAGAAGAAGATTTACAGGTAAGAATTTTATATAAGGATGAGCGGTATAATACAGTCTATGGATCAGTTGAGATATCAGTTTACGTAGGACTAATAGCAATTGGCAGTGAAGTTCATAACGCAGAGAGTGAATATGTAGAAACTTTTGAAAAACAGAGAGAAAAAATTAAAAATCTTGAAACATACGAATTTTATAAAATCAAAAAGGAGGTATAGAGATGTTTAAAGAAAAAAGGGTATTATTTTTAATAGCAGAAACACCTGTTCATGCAGGTAGTGGAAGTGAAGTTGGCATAGTTGATCTACCCATTCAGAGAGAACGATATACAGATTTCCCAAAGATTGAAAGTTCAGGTCTAAAGGGGTGTCTAAGGGAAGCTTTTGAAAATTATAAGGTGTTTGAAAATAAGAAGAGTAAGTTAATTGAATGTGATAATGTGAAAAAACTGGTAGGACGTTTTCCAGATATATCTAATCCATGGAAAATAAAAGTTAAAGATGAAAAAGGTAATGAAAAAGAAGAAATAAAAACAGACAAAGATAAAAATGAACTAATTAAATTTGATGAAGCGATCGCTCTTGTTTTTGGTCCAGAAGGCGAGGAAGCCCATGCTGGTGCTATGAGCATAACTGATGCAAGGATTTTGCTATTTCCTGTAAAGTCATTAAAAGGTGTATTTGCTTGGATTACCTGTCCAATGGTTCTGGAGAGATTTAAAAAAGACCTTGAACTTGCTGGAATAAGTGGCTTTAGTTTCAACAATTTTGGTCAGTTAGAAAAGAGTTTGCCAGGACAAACAAATATCTCCATTTCATCTAAAGTTGTACTTGAGGAATTTACATTTGAAGTAAGTGAAAATGAGACAACATCTAATATAGCAGAATGGCTTGCTGATAACATTTTACCCAATACTAACACCTATAATTTTTGGAAAGAGAAATTAAGAAAAGACCTTGTAATTTTAAGTGATGATGATTTTAAGCAATTTGTTAAAACATCAACTGAGGTTATTACAAGGACAAGAATTGATAATATAACGGGGACGGTTGATAAAAAGACAGGTGGCTTATGGACAGAGGAGTATCTTCCTCAGGATACTATTCTCTATTCACTTGTTATGTTTACCTTTCCAAGGGTAGAAAATGAAGACCAGAAAGGAATTTTTAAAGCAGATTCCCCAGATAAAGAGGCAAAACTTGTTTCAGAATTTTTTGAAAAAGGTCTTCCACCAGTAATTCAGATAGGTGGAAATCAAACCATAGGGAAAGGGTTTGTAAGGGTAAATATTTTAAAACAAAAGGAGGATAACCATGTCTGAAAAAGAAACATTAACATTAATTACAAAACTTGAAAAGGGTAGAGCTGAGTTTGCTTATAAATGTGCGTTAGAAGGCAAAAGCATTTTGCAAAAGATAGAAATAAATGGAGAGTTCTATGAAGATGACAAATATAAATCGTATGTAAAAAAAATTCCTTCAATGATTCTCTCAAACGGTTTAGGTCAGACTCTTGCATTTATATGTGCTAAAAGGAAGAAGGGAAAAGATGAGAAGAAGCCGGGTTCTGAAGGTAATCCTAAAAATGCTTACGATTTAATCTATAAGCAACTAACTGATTACCTAAAAAGTGATTCAACCGCCAGAATAAGAATGCCTGAAGATCAAAATGAACTCATTGAATGGGTTATTTCCCTTGACTCATATAACTACAGGTATGTAACAGAAGAAGTTCTTGCTTTTTTAAACTGGCTTAAGAAGTTTGCTGAAGGAATGATTGAAGGAGAAGGAGGGGAAGAATGAGAATAAAAATTGAAAGACAAAGAATTGACTATAGGTTTTACAATCCAGCGAATACCTGTGAAATTTTATTTATGGAAATTTTTAAAAAAAGTAAATGGGAGTTTAATAGAAAAAGAAATAGAGAAGAAAAAATTGATTGGTGGTATGAATGCAAAAATGATTTTGAGAAAAATATAAACTTACTTTTCAGCAAATTTATTCCTGAGGGCTTAGATGAAGGTGAAGATAAGGAAAATAAAGATAAGTATCTTCAGCTTGTTATAAAGGAATTTGAAAACTTAAAGATGAAGTGGCAAAACTTTTTTGATTCTGTTAAAAAAAGAAATGAGAGATTTTTAGAAGATTTAAGAAATTGTGGTTTTAATGTAAAACCCCTCACTGCCCTTTGTCCATGGCGTCTTGTAATTGGGCTCGGTGCTTCCCATCCTCAGGAGACTTCTATGACACTTCATCATATTTATGGAATTCCTTATATTCCTGGAAGTGCTGTAAAAGGTATTACAAGGCACTGGGCTGTTTTAAAATTTGCTGAAGAAAAAGCAAATAAAGGCACGGAAGATTTTGAAAAGTCTTTAAAATTGGTATCAGATGCTCTTGAAAAGGGAGAAGATATTAAACTTAATGTAGATGGTATAAATTTTAAGGATTTAATTGAAATCTTTGGAACTCAAGAACAGGCAGGTAAAGTAATTTTTATGGATGCTTATCCTTTAGAAAATATAAATTTAAAAATTGATATAATGAATGTCCATTATCCTGATTATTATTCAGGGGAAAAACCACCCGCTGACTGGCAAAATCCAAAACCCATAAAATTTCTGACAGTTGAAAATACAAAATTTCAATTTTATTTAATAGGCAAAGATAAAGATTTGATTGAAAAAGCCATATATCTTTTGAAAGAAGCACTGAAGGAAACAGGAATAGGAGCCAAAACTTCATTGGGTTATGGAATATTTGAAATATAAAAAATGAATAAAAAAGTTCTTATAATTACGGTGGGTGGATCAGACGAGCCGGTTGTAGAAGCAATTAGAGGATATAAACCAGATTTTATTTATTTTATATGTTCAGGAGGAAAGCCGGAAATTGCAAGTCATATAACAGTTGATGGAAAAGATGAAAATAAAAAAACTATTATAAACGAAAAACCATGCATTAGAAAAAAACAAATAAAATGCCCAGATTGTGGTGCGACTATTCAGAAAGAAGAAAGATTTCCTTCTATAATCCAACAGGCAGAATATGAAGGTGATTATGAAAAGATTATATTAAATGACCCTGACGATTTTTCTGAAGTTTATGAAAAAATAAAAATTTGTATTGATAAAGCAAAAGAAATGGGTAATGTAATTGCTGATTTTACAGGTGGAACAAAGACAATGTCAAGTGTTCTTTCACTTTTATGTGCATTCAATTTTGATATTAGTCCCTCTCTTGTAAAAGGTAAAAGAGAAAATATAATAAAAATATCAGAAGGAAGTATACCTGTTCGTGAAAACTTTAACCTTGCCAGAATTGACTATATTTTGAAAATCGCAGGTAATTTTGTTTTTCGTTTTTTATATTATCCAGCAAAAATTATTATTGAAGATGTATTAACTAAAATTGAATTAAATGGTGAACTTGAGAAAAAACTAAGAGAAAAAAGAAATTTCTGTGAAGGTTTTTATTTATGGGATATATTTGAATATGAAAAAGCATTTAATGTTATAAAAGATGAAAAAAGTTTAACAAATTACAGAGATTATCTATTAAAAATTCTTGGTAAAACAAAATCAACTGGTTATGAAAAGGTCTTTGATTTAATATGTAATGCAGAAAGGCAGGCAGAAAATGGTTTTTATGACAATGCCTGTGCAAGAATTTACAGGACTTTAGAATTATTTGCTCAAATTAGATTGAAAAAAAATTATGGTATAGAAACAGGAGATTTAGATTTAAATAAGGTAAAAAATAAAGATTACTGGGAAAATAAAAGAGATAATGAAGGAAAAATAAAAATTGGCCTTGTTGATGATTATAAACTACTTTTGGAATTGAATGATGAATTTGGTAAAGTATATGCAGAAAAAGAATCTATTTTTAAAAATATTCTACAGATAAGAAACAATTCTAAACTTGCCCATGGTGATACGCCAATTACAGAGAAGGACTGGAAAAAAATTTTACAATTTGTAAAGGAATTCATTGAAAATTGTTGTAATAGGTCAAAAATTAAAATAGAATATTTACAACTTCCAAGAAATTTTATTTAAATAAAATTTGGCTACATTATACATTACAGAGCAGGGTGCAAAATTAAAAAAGGAAGATAAGAGATTTGTTATAGAAAAAGATGATGTTGTTCTTCTTGAAATTCCTGAATTTAAAGTTGATAAGGTCTTTATTTTTGGTAATATCCAGATAACTACCCAGGCAATGAAATTTCTATTAACTTCAGGGATTGATACTTCTTTCTTTACAATTTATGGGAAATTTATTGGAAAACTTCAGCCAGTTGAATCAAAAAATGTTCTTTTAAGAATAAAGCAATTTGAGAAATATAAGGATGAAGAATTTAAGTTGAACATATCAAAAAAATTTGTTGAAGGGAAAATAAACAATGCTAAAATTTTACTTTTAAGATATCAAAGAAACCATCCAGAAGTAAATTTCTCCAATCACATTGAAGAACTTGAAAAAAATCTTGAAGAACTAAAAAGAAAAAATTCTATCTCATCAGTAATGGGTCTTGAAGGAAGATGTTCTGCAATTTACTTTGAATGTTTTGGAAATATGATACTTAAAAATTTTGAATTTAAAGAAAGAACACCGAGAAACGTTAAAGACCCAGTGAATTCTCTTTTAAGTTTTGGATATTCAATTTTAACAAGTGAGGTATTTTCAATTTTACAAGGCATTGGTTTTGACCCATATCTTGGATTTTTGCATACTGTTGATTATGGAAGACCGGCACTCGCACTTGATTTAATGGAAGAATTCAGACATGTTATAGTTGACCGACTTGTTCTTGAAATTATAAATAAAGAAATTCTAAAAGAAGATGATTTTGTTGAAGATGAAGAAGAAAAAATTCGTTTGAATGAAAAAGCAATTAAAGAATTTTTAACTCAATATGAAAGAAGAATTTTAACGGAGATAACATATGAAGAAGAAACTATGAATTATAGAAAACTTATCCAGTATCAGATAAGGAAATTTGAAAAAACAATACTTGAAGAACAAGAGTATATCCCTTATGAAATGAGGTAAAAATGTTTGTTGTTATCAGTTATGATATTCAGGATGATAAAAAAAGACATAAAGTAAGCCAAATCTTGGAAAATTATGGTACAAGAGTTCAATATAGTGTTTTTGAATGTTTAATAAATGATGAACAATTAAAAAAAATTAAAGAAAAAATAAAAGAAATTATAGATAAAGAAAATGATAGTATTCGTTTTTATATAATTTGTGAAGGTTGTTTGAAAAAAATTGAAATTGTTGGAATAGGGGAAGTTACAAGGGATTTAGAGTTTTATATTATCTAATTTTGCGCAAATGTGTTTTTCATTAAAAAGTAGGGGGGATTTGCGCAAGATTTAAGTTATTGACTATCAATAATTTTGACAAAATTGTATAAATATGTTATATTAATTTTGGGATTAAAAAATAGAGTTTTGCGGTTTATAGGAGTAAAATTATTGATATTCTTGGTCTTTGAAAAATTGCGGTTGGAAAAAATGACCCGTTTTAAAGGGGATTGCGACAAGTTTTTCATTCTTCATCCTCATAAGTTCTATTTGCTTGTTGGAAAAAATGACCCGTTTTAAAGGGGATTGCGACTCTAAATCAAGGCTTCATGTCCATTGTAGGACATGAAGCCACGTTGGAAAAAATGACCCGTTTTAAAGGGGATTGCGACTCCATTGCTTCATCGAATTTTTCATATCCTTTCCATTCCGTTGGAAAAAATGACCCGTTTTAAAGGGGATTGCGACAAACGTAAAACAGCAGAATATCCAGCATAAGGAATTGATAAGTTGGAAAAAATGACCCGTTTTAAAGGGGATTGCGACTCTGTTTCCATCAAGCCTTATTCTTGGGCTTCCAGAATAAGTTGGAAAAAATGACCCGTTTTAAAGGGGATTGCGACTTCTAATGCTAATGCTGTCTGTAGTGCTCCTTTACCTAAAGTTGGAAAAAATGACCCGTTTTAAAGGGGATTGCGACTTGTATTTCTTCAGGATATTGCTCTAAAAATTCTACAGAGTTGGAAAAAATGACCCGTTTTAAAGGGGATTGCGACCCTCTACTCTGGCTGCTCCTCTACCAGAGACCTTGCGTTGGAAAAAATGACCCGTTTTAAAGGGGATTGCGACAAGCAGTATTTTTTATCAAAAAGAGAATATAAAAACTTAACTGTTGGAAAAAATGACCCGTTTTAAAGGGGATTGCGACCTCAACAATTTATAACTGGGTGGGACAGGGCTTTATTCCCGTTGGAAAAAATGACCCGTTTTAAAGGGGATTGCGACACTTAATTTTCTCCTCTTTATTGAGATTTTCAGAAATTTCGTTGGAAAAAATGACCCGTTTTAAAGGGGATTGCGACGAGATATAATCAGCAGAATAAATACAAGGTTTTTCTCTATCGTTGGAAAAAATGACCCGTTTTAAAGGGGATTGCGACAATTTTTCTACCGTCTTTTATTGCTTCTTCTCTTGTATAAGTTGGAAAAAATGACCCGTTTTAAAGGGGATTGCGACAAAAAAAATGAGAGAGTGGTTAATTGCTAACCCTTCAAAAGTTGGAAAAAATGACCCGTTTTAAAGGGGATTGCGACCCTTTGGGAGCATTTTTCTTCCCCCCTACCGTGCTCCCGTGTTGGAAAAAATGACCCGTTTTAAAGGGGATTGCGACAAGTTTCAAGAGATTTTTGAACAAGTTTACCATCTATATAGTTGGAAAAAATGACCCGTTTTAAAGGGGATTGCGAC
>JAMWDI010000002.1:0-121075 GCA_023819375.1 Candidatus Omnitrophota bacterium | reverse complement strand
GTTGGAAAAAATGACCCGTTTTAAAGGGGATTGCGACCTTAAACTTGACATTTTTTCTTTCACTATTTATAATTCTTGTTGGAAAAAATGACCCGTTTTAAAGGGGATTGCGACCAAACCCTTTTATCTTCTTCCCATCTACTGCTACTAAAAAGTTGGAAAAAATGACCCGTTTTAAAGGGGATTGCGACTCCCAATCAATGAAAACTGGGGGGGGAAAATTAGAATCAGTTGGAAAAAATGACCCGTTTTAAAGGGGATTGCGACCCAGTATGCTTCTGTAGTTTGAAATCCTAAATCTTTTTGGTTGGAAAAAATGACCCGTTTTAAAGGGGATTGCGACCCAAGAATTGTTGGGTGTCTGCCTTATCTTTTTCTCTTTGTTGGAAAAAATGACCCGTTTTAAAGGGGATTGCGACGGAATTCTTTTACTCAAAAATAAGCAATCAGGACAATAGTTGGAAAAAATGACCCGTTTTAAAGGGGATTGCGACACCTTGCAGAAGTAGTTGCATCCCAAGCCCCTATTCTAACAGTTGGAAAAAATGACCCGTTTTAAAGGGGATTGCGACTATTGTCTTTCCTTATTTTGACCCTATAAGGAGCAGAGCGTTGGAAAAAATGACCCGTTTTAAAGGGGATTGCGACTTAAAAAAATCTTCTACTGATTTTAACTCTTTACATTCTAGTTGGAAAAAATGACCCGTTTTAAAGGGGATTGCGACAAAAACTCTTATCTTCTCTTGCCTTTTCAAAGTATCAAGTTGGAAAAAATGACCCGTTTTAAAGGGGATTGCGACCGTTTTTTAATAAGTTCAATTCCTATATTGAATTCACTAGGGTTGGAAAAAATGACCCGTTTTAAAGGGGATTGCGACAGGTAAAAGAAAACTTTTTTTCCGTGAGCGAGTTTAATTTTGTTGGAAAAAATGACCCGTTTTAAAGGGGATTGCGACTCTTATAAAGGGAGAAGGGCACGAAGAGCGATAGGGACAAGTTGGAAAAAATGACCCGTTTTAAAGGGGATTGCGACAAATTGCGTAAACAGCAAAACGAAAAACACAACAGCGTAAAAGTTGGAAAAAATGACCCGTTTTAAAGGGGATTGCGACACTGTGATTTGGCCGGACGCTGGGGTTGATATTACAGCATGTTGGAAAAAATGACCCGTTTTAAAGGGGATTGCGACTCTCGATAAAGTTTGTAATATGTTGTGTCTGAATAAATAAAGTTGGAAAAAATGACCCGTTTTAAAGGGGATTGCGACTCAAAATAAAGACACAATTTTTTTGTTTTTAATGTAAAACATGTTGGAAAAAATGACCCGTTTTAAAGGGGATTGCGACACGTGGCAAGAAGTTATTGAAGAACTTAAAAGTTTTAAATTGTTGGAAAAAATGACCCGTTTTAAAGGGGATTGCGACTAAGCAGGTAAATGGCCTGTTGCATCAAGCCATAAACCTTGTTGGAAAAAATGACCCGTTTTAAAGGGGATTGCGACCCTTGATAATTCTTGTTTTATAGAAAGTTAACATTTTTATTGTTGGAAAAAATGACCCGTTTTAAAGGGGATTGCGACCTATTGTCTTTTGTTGACAATTTAAACGATGGCTTACTATCGTTGGAAAAAATGACCCGTTTTAAAGGGGATTGCGACAGTTTTTCAAGAAGTTATATTCCTCTTCTGTCAATTTACGTTGGAAAAAATGACCCGTTTTAAAGGGGATTGCGACTCAAGGTATTGAAGGACTTGCTCATCTTGGAAAGAAAGACGAGTTGGAAAAAATGACCCGTTTTAAAGGGGATTGCGACTCAAGGTATTGAAGGACTTGCTCATCTTGGAAAGAAAGACGAGTTGGAAAAAATGACCCGTTTTAAAGGGGATTGCGACGAGTGTTTAGAGATGCAACTATTAGAATATCGTTCTCTTCGTTGGAAAAAATGACCCGTTTTAAAGGGGATTGCGACCAATTTTTTCTAAACTATCTACACTTAATCCTATCTTATACGTTGGAAAAAATGACCCGTTTTAAAGGGGATTGCGACAAAATAATCTTTGTTGGATGTTCTTTTCAATATTTTTCAGTTGGAAAAAATGACCCGTTTTAAAGGGGATTGCGACTTTTGCAATGCTAAAGGAGTTGGAGCATAATATCTATATAGTTGGAAAAAATGACCCGTTTTAAAGGGGATTGCGACCCACACTCTGAAAGTAAAGGTTGTATTTCCTGCATTATCTTGTTGGAAAAAATGACCCGCTTTAAAGGGGATTGCGACATGTTTCATTAAATTCAAGTTTTCTTAAAATTCTGTTGTCGGTTGGAAAAAATGACCCGCTTTAAAGGGGATTGCGACTTTTATATCCTGTCCCTCCTTCCCACTCACAATTTTCAAGTTGGAAAAAATGACCCGCTTTAAAGGGGATTGCGACCCAACAAAAGGTATCAAACTCTGCACTTGTTCCGTAAATTACAAGTTGGAAAAAATGACCCGCTTTAAAGGGGATTGCGACTTGGCAGTTGCAGATTATTTAGGTAAAAATTGTAAAGTTGTTGGAAAAAATGACCCGCTTTAAAGGGGATTGCGACTTTTCATACTTTCCAAAGAAAAAAAAAGAAAAAAAAAGTTGGAAAAAATGACCCGCTTTAAAGGGGATTGCGACCAAATACTCAGCAACATGCATCCACTTTAACCATACTGTGTGTTGGAAAAAATGACCCGCTTTAAAGGGGATTGCGACTTTTCTAATCGCTCTTCCTAGTCTCCTCTTTATCCTCGCGTTGGAAAAAATGACCCGTTTTAAAGGGGATTGCGACTTATGAAGATCGAAAATTTTGGCACTTAGATAATCAAATGTTGGAAAAAATGACCCGCTTTAAAGGGGATTGCGACTCTTCTATTTTTTCTAAATTTAATTTTTGAATTAAAATAGGGTTGGAAAAAATGACCCGCTTTAAAGGGGATTGCGACTATTGTATTTTCTTCCTTTTCTCCTACAACACTTTTTACCCGTTGGAAAAAATGACCCGCTTTAAAGGGGATTGCGACTCTCCCCTTCCCAGAAAGTTCAAGGAGAGGTTTTCCTAGTTGGAAAAAATGACCCGCTTTAAAGGGGATTGCGACTTTTCTAATCGCTCTTCCTAGTCTCCTCTTTATCCTCGCGTTGGAAAAAATGACCCGTTTTAAAGGGGATTGCGACTTATGAAGATCGAAAATTTTGGCACTTAGATAATCAAATGTTGGAAAAAATGACCCGCTTTAAAGGGGATTGCGACTCTTCCCATAAGAGGTAACAAGGTTTGCACCTCTCCCAGTGTTGGAAAAAATGACCCGCTTTAAAGGGGATTGCGACCGGTTTTTGCTGTTGCGTTTTGCGTTTTTCGCTGTTGCGTGTTGGAAAAAATGACCCGCTTTAAAGGGGATTGCGACTCTACTTGGAAACCTGCTCCATCGCATCCTATTTCAGTTGGAAAAAATGACCCGCTTTAAAGGGGATTGCGACTAATATACCCCCTCTCTTTCCTAACCCACCCAGTATATACAGTTGGAAAAAATGACCCGCTTTAAAGGGGATTGCGACAAATAATATCACTTGCACCAATATTAGCCCTTGAATTTGTTGGAAAAAATGACCCGTTTTAAAGGGGATTGCGACTTGCTTCCTCAAACAACTCAATCACTCTCTTCTCTTCTCGTTGGAAAAAATGACCCGTTTTAAAGGGGATTGCGACTTAACCTACAAACTCGCTTAAAGGAAAAAGTTTTCTTAGAAGTTGGAAAAAATGACCCGTTTTAAAGGGGATTGCGACTCAAGCAAGTTTACAACTTTACACATCTCATTTATTCTACTTGTTGGAAAAAATGACCCGTTTTAAAGGGGATTGCGACATTTTATTTTGCCCGTAAAGTTATTCATGAAATATACCTCGTTGGAAAAAATGACCCGTTTTAAAGGGGATTGCGACAATCTAAGCTAAAGTCAGCATCATCCGGATGCCAATTTTTGTTGGAAAAAATGACCCGTTTTAAAGGGGATTGCGACACCTATATAAGTTGCTTCAATTGTTAAGTTATTTTCATCTGTTGGAAAAAATGACCCGTTTTAAAGGGGATTGCGACAAAAATGTCAACAGGAATTGATAGGAACGGATATATTACAGGTTGGAAAAAATGACCCGTTTTAAAGGGGATTGCGACTCTTGCACTCCAAGTCTCAAATTCTCCTAATTCTCCTAAATCGTTGGAAAAAATGACCCGTTTTAAAGGGGATTGCGACTATGTTATATTTCTTAACAATATTTGTTAAACTCTTGACACGTTGGAAAAAATGACCCGTTTTAAAGGGGATTGCGACTAACTCAATTATTGAATTATACAAGCAAGGAGAAAGCCAGAAGTTGGAAAAAATGACCCGTTTTAAAGGGGATTGCGACAGTTGTAAACTTGCTTGAAATTGATTTGAGAAATAAATAAAGTTGGAAAAAATGACCCGTTTTAAAGGGGATTGCGACAAACATAGTAAGTCCCATCTGCTAAATTCCCACCACTTGGTTGGAAAAAATGACCCGTTTTAAAGGGGATTGCGACTCTATGTAAAGACCTTCATAGAAACCTTCAATCACAACAAGTTGGAAAAAATGACCCGTTTTAAAGGGGATTGCGACTATTATAATAGGTTTCAATGATGGTAAGGCCTAAAAAAACGAGTTGGAAAAAATGACCCGTTTTAAAGGGGATTGCGACACTCTGGGGTTTGTTCTTGCCTGCAACGCGTCATACGCGTGTTGGAAAAAATGACCCGTTTTAAAGGGGATTGCGACAAAATCATTAAAAAAACCAGAAGGCCAAACCTTTGTTGCGTTGGAAAAAATGACCCGTTTTAAAGGGGATTGCGACCAATTCTTAACTCTCTGTCATTATATTTAGAAGCAAGAGAGTTGGAAAAAATGACCCGTTTTAAAGGGGATTGCGACTATATAATAACCCCCTCTTTCCTAACCCCCCAGTATATACGTTGGAAAAAATGACCCGTTTTAAAGGGGATTGCGACCTTTTGATATTCAACAAGAAAACGGAAAAGAGATTGCTCCGTTGGAAAAAATGACCCGTTTTAAAGGGGATTGCGACCTGTTTGAAATGAAGTTTTTGTTGTTGAATGCCAGAAAACACGTTGGAAAAAATGACCCGTTTTAAAGGGGATTGCGACAAATCTGTATCAGTCATAAGTCTTAAAGCAATCCGTTCTTGTTGGAAAAAATGACCCGTTTTAAAGGGGATTGCGACTTCCCATTGTTCCGTAGTATCCCCTTGCCTTTCTTTCACGTTGGAAAAAATGACCCGTTTTAAAGGGGATTGCGACGCCCACCAAGCCCTTGACTATCCAACTCCTTTCCACATATTGTTGGAAAAAATGACCCGTTTTAAAGGGGATTGCGACCCACCAATCCCAAATGTAAATTTTTATTCCTGGATGTAGTTGGAAAAAATGACCCGTTTTAAAGGGGATTGCGAGTTAAGAATTCTCCTTTAAACCTGACAATAAAATGCCCATGTTGGAAAAAATGACCCGTTTTAAAGGGGATTGCGACGATACCTTTCAATTCCTGCATTGAAAGAAGGAAAAATAGTAAGTTGGAAAAAATGACCCGTTTTAAAGGGGATTGCGACTCATATTTTAAAAATTTTGTCAAGTGTTTTTTATAAATCATGTTGGAAAAAATGACCCGTTTTAAAGGGGATTGCGACACCTATATAAGTTGCTTCAATTGTTAAGTTATTTTCATCTGTTGGAAAAAATGACCCGTTTTAAAGGGGATATATTTTTGAAAGATTTAAACTTATAGCAAAATGTGGAAAAAATGTGAAAAAAAAGTTTTATGAAGAAATTATATATTTCCCAAGACCAAAAGAAGTATTTTTGCCAATATGAATATAAGAACCTGCTTTAATTAATGGATAAAATTTTCCTATTTCTCCTTTATATATAATTTCTCCTTTTATCCCCCCTATTTTCATTTCTCTATTTTGTCTTGTTGAATATCTCTTATAATCAAACCATTTTAAATTGCATTCTTCTATTCTTATCTTTTCTGCTTCTTTCAGAATTTCAGAAAAATCTTGTTTTTCCTTATAATCACACCAAAAATATAGAATTTGTGAAATTCTTCTTAAGATCGCTTTTAAAAATATAGGAAATTCAGGAATTTGAATAAATTTTCCCTCGTGTTTTATTTTTACTGGTGTTATAAATTTTATTCTTATTTTATTTATCTCTTTGAATTCAATTTTGAAGTTTTTTTCTTCAACCTTTTCAATAAATTCATTACCATATTTGAAGATACTTTTTAAAGACGGATAAATTTGAAAAACTTCATCAATGTAAAATTTTTCTTTAAATTTTCCTATACCTATTTTACCAAGTTCAATAAAAGAGAGAAAAAAATAAGGAAAGTATTGAATGGATTTTCCAAAAAGAATGAAATTAAATTGGATTTTTTCACCAATTTTATAAACATTTTTTCTTTCAGTTGGAAATTCAATCACATAAGGTCTCGGGATTTCTTCTATTTTTTCTTTTTCGTTTTTTATTTTTGGTTCAAAAAAAGTTATATATATACAGGTTTGAAATAAATCACATTCTTCGCAATTTTTATTTTTTCTTAAACATATAATTTTTTTAAAGGAATAGCCAAGTCCACCCCTGATTGTTGCTCCTTTAAATAATGGTAAACTGATTTTGTTTTCAGGCATAATTGAGAAAGTTAGAATGTTAAATTTAAGATTTTCTAAAAAATCAAAACTCATATAAAAAAATTAGAATTTTTTAGTTTTTCTGTCAATTTTTTATAAATAAGTTAATCAAAAGAAAAATAAATTCTAACATCAAGATTTGTAAGTCCAAGTTCTCTTGCTTTTTTTACCACTTTTTTATATTCTTCAGGGGTTACTCTCCTTGCTATTTCAGGATAGTCAAATGCTTTATAATAGGGAGTGTATTGAGGCATAATATTTACATAGGTGTCTTTTGGAAGATTTTCTGCTATCCAAGTTAATATACTTTCAGAACCTGAAACATTGTTTGGCATAACAAGATGTCTTATTATAAGGCCCCTGTATATAATTCCATCTTTTGCAGGTTTTGCCACTCCAACTTGTCTATGCATTTCAAGTATTGCCTTTTTTGTTATTTCTGGATAACTTTCTGCACCTTGAGAGTATTTTTTTGACATTTTTGGATCCCAGTATTTAAAATCAGGTAAATATATATCTACAACACCATCAAAAAATTTAAGTATTTCAACTTTCTCCCACCCACTTGTATTATAAACAATCGGTAATCTTAATCCTTTTCCTGCAGATATATCAATTGCTTTTAAAATATGAGGAGAATAATGGGTTGGTGTAACAAAGTTGATATTATGACATCCCATGTTTTGGAGTTCAAGCATTATATCTGCAAGTTTTTCAATAGTTATTTCATATCCTTTTCCAAGATGGCTTATCTCCCAGTTTTGACAGAATACACATTTTAAATTACAGTGAGTTAAAAATATTGTTCCAGAGCCTCCTCTACCTACAAGGCCTTTCTCTTCTCCAAAATGTGGAAAATATGAAGATATAATAAGTTTTGTTCCTGGGGCACGACAAAAACCTATTTGGCCTTTCAGGCGATTTACTCCACAATTTCTTGGACATAAAGCACATTTTTCCATAATTTTCCATAATTCTTCTGCTCTTTTTTTAAGTTCTCCTGATTTGTGCAGTTTTAAATAAGATGGTTCAAAATTAGGGTCTATTGCAGGCTTCATTTGTAATTTTTCATTCTTGGATTTTTTATTTTCTTCACTTTTTGAAATTAAAGATAAAAAGGTAAAACAAAGGCAAACAATGAATATGAATATTTTAACAAATTTATTTCCCATCAAAAAACATTATACTTTGATGATAAGATTAAGTAAACTAATTATTTTCAAGAAAAAAACAATTATACAGGTATTGAAAATTCCTAAAACAGGGAAGAAAAATAAACTTCCTAAAAGTCCACCGATACAACCCCCTATTAAGTCACTACTGTAAAGAATTCCTACTGTTTTACCTATATTATTTTTTTCATGTTTCAAATATATGACGTTTGCAAGTGGAAATTGCATTCCCACAAGAAAGCCACTTATAAAGGAAAAAAGTAAAAATATAAATATTGAAAAATTGGAAGATCCGAAATTTTGGTTGAATTTTGAAAATAGTGTAATAAAAAAGGGGAGCAAAATTGAGTAAGATATTATAATTATTTCTGTTAGGGTAAAAAATTTTTTTAGATTTCTGTAATGTTTTAATATAAAGTTTGCTCTAAGTGCACCTAATGTTGAACCAATCATAAAAAAAGTCGTCAAAATTCCAATTAAATAGAATATGTATCCGTAAATTATTTGAAACACAAAGATTATGATAAGGTTATATATTATGCCAGAAAAACCAGTTGAAAATATAGCAAATGGGATTGGTTTACAAAATTTATTTTTTGAAAAGATTAAAACTAAAAAAATTAAGGATAAAAAAGATAGGATTTTAAGTAAATTTATCTTTTCAATTAATTTAAAAAGAAATTTTATGTATGGTGCAAAAATTGTATTCCAATATGAAATAGAATAAAAAACACCGATCGGTTTGAAATCATAATTTATATCAATAATTTTTTCTTTGTGAATAAGGTTAGAATAAAAGTTAAACCATCCAAAATGGAGTTTATAATTAAGATAAAAATTTGAGTTTCCGTATTTTTCTTTTTCAATTCTATCAATCCACAAAATTTTTTCATTTTCTGACGCAAGATAAAGAAATTTACCCATCCCTGGGAAAACTCTTATTTTATAATTTGAAGAAAAGTTAGAATGAAATACAGAATTTATGGTTTCAAAAATACATTTATGAAGTTTATTTAATTCTTCACTTTGATAACTTAAGGAACCATAAATTGCAAAAGTTAATATTCCGCTTTTATTTAATTTATTTTTTGAAATATTAAAAAATTCTCTTGTGAAAAATCTGTTAGATTGTAAATTTGTTGGTTCAGAAATTCCAATGAAAATTATATCGTATTTCTTTTTTGTTTTATTTAAATAAAATCTTCCATCTTCATTAATTATTTTAACTTTTTCATTTTCAAAAACTTTAATTAAATCAGGGGGTAATTTTTTTATCGTGTCAATAAGAATAGGGTCTATTTCAATGTATTCAATTGATTTTATTGTTCTGTATTTCAAAATTTCATTAATCATTTCAAAATTCCCACCTATAATAAGAACATTTTCAGGTGAGGGATGTAAAAGTAAAGGCAAATGGACAAATTCTTCTACATAACTTATATCAGGAACAGGTATAGAAAATTGAGGTATTCCATTGATAAAAAATGTATATTGTCCTTTATTTTCGCTTATTGTGATATTTCCATAAATTGAATTTTTATAGTGAATAATGTTAATATTTTTCCATTGTTTTGATATTGTGATATTTTGAAGTTTTTCAGGCAATTTTGTAAAAAAAGAAAAAATGATAAATAGAAAAAACAAAAAAGAGAAAATTATTCTTGTTTTAATTGAAAAATTATTTTTTTGCGAAAAATAAAAAAGAACTAAAAAGGATATGAGAAAGTTTAATGCAGAAATTAAAAAAGCAATATCAAATGAATGAAGATGTCGTATCAAAAAATATGTCCAAATTAATCCACCTAAAATTGTGCCTATAGTTTCATAAATGTAAGTAATTCCTGGAGATTTTTCTTTTTCATCTAACAAATCTGAATAAATTTTGCAGGAGAGTGTAAAAAGTGCTCCATGTATTAAAGATGGAATAAAAAGTGTAAAAAATGAACAGTATAAAATTTGAGTAATGACAAAAGGTTGGGTGATTGAAATTCCGATAAGGTTTTTAAAAATTCGGATGAAATAAATGTTAAATGGAATATAGAAAGCAAAAACCAAGGTTAAAGTTGAAAAATTTTCAGGATTGTTTAAAAAAAATTTAGTTTTTTTACCTGCAAGATAACTACCAAGACCTTCAAAAATTAACCAGTTTGTAAAGATTATACCGAGAGACAGTTCATTGCCAGAAAAAATAATTAGAAGTTCTCTTATAAAAAGCATCTGGACACAGAACCCAGAAAAACCAGTAATCAGAACTACAAAATTTAAAACTTTTTTCATTTTCTTGTGTTGTTTACTAAATTTAAATTTTATTTATCTTCTCTGTCAAATTTGTTTTCTAATTAATGTTAAAAATTTGACTTTTTAGTTTTTATGTTTTAAAATTTTTTCCTTATGAAAATTGCAATATCTGGAAAGGGTGGGACTGGAAAAACAACAATTGCTGCCTGTCTTTCTCAAATATATTTAAAAAAGGGGAAAAGGGTTATTTTAATTGATGCTGATCCTGATGCCAATTTAAAATCAACTTTAAATATAAAAGAGGAAATTATTCCTTTAATTGAACTTAAAGAAATTATTGCAGAAAGAACAGGAACAAAACCAGATGAAAGACCTATATTTTTTAAAATGAATCCAGAGGTTGACGATATCCCAGATAAATTTTTTTATAAGAATGGGAATTTGCTTTTTGGAATTATGGGAACTGTAAAAGGCGGAGGTTTAGGATGTATGTGTCCTGAAAATGCTTTTTTAAAAGCAATTTTAAGAAATTTGATTTTAAAAAGGAATGAAGTTGTTATCCTTGATATGCCTGCAGGCATTGAACATCTTGGAAGAGGAACAACAGAAGGAATTGACTGGTTACTTATAATAACTGAACCAACAGAAAAAAGTATTGAAACAACAGAAAGGATAGAAAATTTAGCAAAAGAAATAAAAATAAAAAAAATAGGAGTAATCGGAAATAAAGTTGAATTAGATGAAGAAAAAGAATTTATGAGAAAAAAGTTAAATAGAATGGAAATCCTTGGTTTTATTCCATATTTTAGTGAATTTAAAAAAAGTGAATTAAAAGGACTAACTCCATGGGAAGCAGTTCCTGAAATTTTGGATTATCTTGAGAATATAGTAAATAAAATGGAGGAGAAAAATGGAAAATAAAAAAGTTCTTGGAGAAACATATAAAGAGGGGAAACCAGATAAACCACTTAAATGGAAAAAATTTGAAAATAGAGAAGAAATGATTAAATTTATAAAAACAAGTGAAAGATATTGGTTTGGGGAAGGATATGGAAGTGAAAAAAGGAAAACACCTGCTTAAAAGGAGAAAAGATGGAAGATGTAAAATTGAAATATACCGGAAAGATAAGAGAAGTTGAAATTGGTGTAGGTGACAAAAAAATAAAAGTTGGAGGACAAGATTGTCTAAACTTTCATACATTTGAGGGAGTAATTCCTAATCCACCTGTTATTTCCTTTGAAGTATGGGATAGTATTCCAGAGGATTGGCCAGAAAGTTGTCTTGTCCCTTATAAGGATGTAATAAACAATCCTGTTGAATGGGCTAAAAAATGTGTGAATGAATACTCTGCAAAGTGTTTAACTATATTTTTAAATTCAACAGATCCAAATGGATTAAATAGAAGTGTGGAAGAGATTAGACCTGTTGTAGAAAAATTAGTTGAAGAAATTGATATTCCTATGATTTTTTGGGGGACTGGTAATGTTCAAAAAGATATTGATGTTTTGAAAATGGTCTGTGAAGTTGCAAGTGGTAAAAATGTAGGTGTTGGGCCTGTTGTTGATAAGAATTACAAGCAAATTGGAGCAAGTGCAATTGCATATAAACAGGTAGTGGTTGCTTCAACTCCAATTGATATAAATCTTGCAAAACAATTAAATATTTTACTTTTAGAACTTGGAGTACCTGAAAATAAAATTATAATGGATCCAACGATTGGAGCGCTTGGTTATGGCATTGAGTATACTTATTCTGTTATGGAAAGAGATAGACTTGCTGGACTTTTACAGGGCGATGATAAACTTGCCTTTCCTTTGTATTGTTATTTATCAAAAGAAGTTTGGAAAATTAAAGAAGTTAGTATTCCTGAAAATATTGACTTTAAACTTGGAAAAGAAAAAGAAAGAGGTATTATGTTTGAAGCATTAACAGGAATTTTGCTTTTACTTGCAGGAGCAGATATTGTCGTAATTAGACATCCAGAAACTGTTAAGTTAATTGAAAAACTTATTATGGATATGAAATGAAAAGGAGTAAGATTATTGTAAATGTTGAAAGGTGTTTTGCGTGTAGAACCTGTGAAATTGAATGTGCTTTCTCTCATAGTAAGAAAAATAATTTTTTTGAATTTATGAAAAATCCCGATAGATTTCCTTCTGTAAAGATTAAAAAAATTGAGAAATTTATTACTCCCTTAAGATGTTTACATTGTGATTTTCCTTCCTGTGTTATTATCTGTCCAACTGGAGCATTAGAGAAGGATGAGAACGGAATTGTAATTATAGAAGAAAAAAAATGTATTGGATGTGGAATGTGTGCTATTGTTTGTCCCTACGGAATACTAAATATAAATAGAGATAAAAAAATTCATATAAAGTGTGATTTTTGTATAGAAAGATTAAAAAAAGATATGTTGCCTGCTTGTGTTTTAAGTTGTCCAAATAAAGCATTGAAATTTGTTGAGTTTAGAGAAGAATATGAGAAAATTAGAAGTAGATAAAATTTTAGAAAAAAACGGATGGAGTAAAAATAAAATAGTCGGAATTTTACAGGACATTCAAGATAGTTACAGTTATTTGCCAGAAGATATTCTTATTTATATTTCTGAAAAACTTAATATTCCTCTTTCTCAAATTTATTCAATTTCAACTTTTTACAGAGCATTTTCTTTAAAACCAAAAGGGAAATACAGAATAAAAGTTTGTCTTGGAACCGCTTGCCATGTGAGAGGTGGATATATGATTGCGGAATTTTTAAAGAACAAATTTGGAATTTTACCAGGAGAAACAACAGAAGATGGTCTTTTTTCCTTTGATACAGTTAATTGTCTTGGTGCTTGTGCTATTGGCCCTATCGTTGTTATAAATGAAAAATATTATGGTCAAATGGATGTGAGAAAAACAGAAAAAATAATTAAAGGTTTAGAAAATGAAAAAAATAAACAGTTTTGAAGAACTTGAAAAATTGAGAAAAAAATTAAAGGGGATTAAAGATAAAGAAAAAATCATTATAAGTGTTTGCATGGAAACTGGCTGTATTGCTGCAGGAAGTGAAGAAATTTACAGAGAATTACGAAAAGAAATTAAAAAAGTAAAAAATAAAGAGATAAAGGTAATTAAAACTGGATGTCATGGGTTTTCAGAAGTGGATCCTGCTATAGTGATTTACCCAGAAAAAATATTTTATATTAGGTTGAGCCCAAATGATGTAAAAGAAATAATTGAAAAGACAATAAAAAAAGGAGAAATTGTTGAAAGGTTGACATATAAAGATGAAAAAGGGCAAATTATACCATATCTTGACCAAATTCCATTTTATAAAAAGCAAAAAAGATTGGTTCTTTCTTTGAATGGCTTAATTGATCCTGAAAATATAGAGGATTATATTTACTATGGTGGTTATACTGCTTTATCAAAAGTTCTATCTGGAATGAGCCCAGAAGAAGTAATTGAGGAGATTAAAAAATCAGGATTAAGGGGAAGAGGTGGTGGCGGATTCCCAACGGGTAAAAAATGGGAATATTGTAGAAAAGCAGAAGGTTATCCAAAATATGTAATCTGTAATGCTGATGAAGGGGATCCTGGTGCTTTTATGGATAGAAGTGTAATAGAAGGGAATCCTCATTCAGTTATAGAAGGAATGATTATAGGGGCTTATGCTATTGGTTCAAATGAAGGTTATGTATATATCAGGCATGAATATCCTCTTGCTTTAAAAAGGTTGAAAATTGCTATTGAACAAGCAAGAGAATATGGATTCCTTGGAGAAAATATTCTTGGTTCTGGATTTTCTTTTGATATTGATATTGTTAGAGGTGGAGGTGCTTTTGTTTGTGGTGAATCAACTGCTTTGATGGCATCAATTGAAGGGAAAGTTGGAGAACCAAGAGCAAAATATATACATACTGTTGAAAAAGGATTATATGAAAAACCAACCTGTCTTAATAATGTTGAAACTTGGGCAAATGTTCCTTTTATAATAAACAATGGATGGGAAAAGTTTGCAGAAATCGGGACAGATACAAGCAAAGGAACAAAAATTTTTTCACTTGTTGGTAAGGTTAAAAATACAGGACTTGTTGAAGTTCCGATGGGAATTACTTTAAGAGAAATAATTTTTGATATAGGTGGAGGAATAAAAGAAAATAAAAAATTTAAAGGGGTTCAAACAGGGGGACCTTCAGGAGGAGTTATACCTGAGAAATATCTTGATTTACCTGTTGATTTTGACAGATTGAATGAAGTTGGGTCTATGATGGGTTCAGGAGGTATGATTGTTATGGATGAGGATACATGTATGGTTGATGTTGCAAGATATTTTCTAAATTTTTTAAAAGAAGAATCATGTGGTAAATGTGTTCCCTGTAGAGAAGGTATAAATCAAATGCTTGAAATTTTAAATAGAATAACTCAAGGCAAAGGAAAAAAGGAAGATATTGAAATTTTAAAGGAAATTTCTGATTTTATGCAAAAAGCATCTTTATGTGCCCTTGGAACAACTGCTCCAAATCCTGTTTTGACAACAATTACTTACTTTTATGATGAGTATATTAATCATATTGAGCAAAAAAAATGTTCTGCTGGTGTTTGTAAAGATTTGATTGAGTATTTTGTAAACACAGAGAAATGTACTGGTTGCACTTTATGTGCTAAAAATTGTCCAGTAAATGCAATAGAAGGAGAAAGGAAAAAAATTCATAAAATAAATAAAGAAAAGTGTATTAAATGTGGAATATGCTTTACCATCTGTAAATTTAATGCAATTGAAAGGAAATAAAAATGAAAAGTGTTGAAATAATAATTGATGGGATTAAAAAGATCGTGCCTAAAAGAATAACAATTTTAAAAATAGCACAGGATGTTGGAATTGAAATACCAACATTATGTTATCACTCAGCCATTGAACCTTATGGTGCTTGTAGATTATGTATTGTTGAAATAGAAAGAAATGGTAGAAAAAGATATGTTACTGCCTGTAATTTCCCTGTAGAGGATGAGATAAAAATAGAAACTAATAATGAAAATGTAGTAAAAATAAGAAAATTGATACTTGAACTTCTAATTGCAAAAGTTGGTTATAAAGGAAAAGTCAAAGAATATGCAGAAAAATATGAAGTTGAACCAAGATTCGGCATTGGGAATGATGATTGTATTTTATGTGGATTATGTGTTAATGTTTGTAAAGAGATAATTGGAGTTAGTGCAATAAGTTTTTCCCAAAGGGGGATAGAGAGAAAAGTATCTTCTCCTTTTGAAAAAGAACCTACTAATTGTATTGGTTGTGGTGCTTGTAGTTTTGTGTGTCCTGTTGATGCAATTAAAGTAGAAGATATTAAAAATGAAAGAATTATAAAAAAAATAAATGCAAAACTTGAACTGGAAAAATGTAAAATCTGTCAGAAACCTTTTATTCCTAAAAAACTTATTGAATATATTAAAAATAAATTGGGTGCAAATGTTTTACTTGATATATTTCTAATTTGTAATGAATGCAAAGGAAAGAATTATGTTGATAAATTATTACCATTTTCTTTGACTGGAGGAAAAAAATGAGTGAAAAAAAATTTACTACAGCAGAAGAAAGATTGAAATCACAGGAACCACAATGTGGATTTGGAATTTTTGAAATTTGTTGTAGGAATTGTTCTATGGGTCCTTGTAGAATAAGTCCTTTTGATGATGGTCCTAAGAAAGGTGTTTGTGGTGCGGATGAGGATGTTATTGTTGCTAGAAATTTTTTAAGAAAAATTGCAGTTGGAGCAAGTGCACACTCTGACCATGGAAGAGCAGTTGCAGAGACCTTAATAAAAGTGGCAAGAAAAGAGGCAATTGGTTATGAAATTAAGGATGAGTTTAAACTTATTAAACTTGCTCTTGAATTTGGAATAGATGTAAAGGATAAAAAGATAGAAGAAATTGCGCTTAAAGTTGGTGAAATATGTCTTTCACAGTTTGGCCAACAAGAAGGGAATTTGATTTTTACTAAAAGAGCACCTGTAAAAAGACAGAGAATTTGGTCAGATTTAGAGATTACTCCAAGGGGAATTGATAGAGAAGTTGTTGAATCTCTTCATAGAACACATATGGGAACAGACCAGGATTTCTATAACTTAATGAAACAAGCACAAAGATGTGCTTTATCTGATGGGTGGGGCGGTTCAATGGTTGCAACTGATCTTCAAGATGTTTTGTTTGGAACTCCTGAACCAATTTTAGGAAGAGTAAACTTTGGAGTATTGAAAGATGATTATGTGAATATTATTGTTCATGGACATGAACCACTTCTATCTGAAATGATAGTTGTTGCTTCAGAAGATCCAGAACTTATAAATCTTGCAAAACAGAAAGGAGCAAAGGGAATAAATATAGGAGGAATATGTTGTACAGCAAATGAAATTTTAATGAGACATGGAATTCCAATTATAGGAAATTTTCTAAATCAAGAGATGGCAATTACTACAGGTGCTGTAGAAGTTATGGTTGTTGATGTTCAATGTATTATGGCTTCATTACCTGAAATTGCTTCTTGTTTTCATACAAAAATTATAACAACATCAGAAAAAACAAAAATACCAGGTGCTATTCATGTTAAATTCACAGAAGAAAATGCTTTAGAAAAGGCAAAAGAAATAATTAAAATGGCCATTGAAAATTTTGAAAATAGAAAAAAGGAAAATGTTATAATTCCTGAAAGTCAAATAGATTTGGTTGCTGGTTTTTCTTATGAGAGTATTTATTACATACTTGGTGGTAGATTTAGAGCATCATACAGGCCTTTGAATGACAATATTATAAATGGAAAAATAAGAGGAATTGCAGGAGTGGTTGGCTGTAATAATCCAAAGGTTTCTCATGACGAAATTCATATAAAACTTGTAAGTAAACTTATAGAAAATGATGTTTTAGTTTTACAAACTGGTTGTTCTGCAATTGCTTGTGCTAAAGCGGGATTCTTAGATTCTGTTAAGGGTTTAAATTATGCTGGAAAAGGATTAAGAGAAGTTTGTGAAGCGGTTGGCATCCCACCTGTTATTCATATGGGTAGTTGTGTTGATAATTCAAGGATTTTAATGGCAGCAACTTGTGTTGTGAAGGAAGGAGGACTTGGAGATGATATTTCAGAATTGCCAGCGGCAGGAGCAGCGCCGGAATGGATGAGTGAGAAAGCATTAAGTATAGGTCAATATTTTGTTTCTTCAGGAATATTTGTTGTTTTTGGAGTTACTTGGCCAACTTTAGGAAGTAAAAATTTAACAAAATATTTATTTGAAGATATTGAAAAAGAAGTTGGTGGAAAATGGGCTTTTGAATCAGATCCTGATAAAATGGCAGAATTGATATTAAAACATATAGATGAAAAAAGAAGAAAACTTGGGATAGATAAAGCAAGGGAAAGAATTCTTTATGATATGGCAATGAGAAGAGAACTTGAATGACGAGAAGAATAGAATGAAATTATCCGAATTTAAAAAAATTGATATAAGAAATGTATAAAAAAAGTGTAAGGGAGTTTGGAGTAAGAAAAATTTTAAGTTAAGTGATGAGTTGTGGAAAAAGAATACTTTAATGCTTTTTTAAATTATGCAAGCAAGTTAAGAGAAAAAGGAGGATAGGATGTCAAAAATAATTGCCTCTGCTGCTATAAATGGTGCTTATAAAATTGTAAATATGGCTGAAAATAAATGGAAAATGGCAATGGATAAATATGGGCCAAACCAAGATGTTGCTTTTCCTGAAACTGCTTATTATTTACCGATAATTTATGGAATACTTGGAATTCCTGTATCTAAATTGTCACATATGGAAAAAGTATTTAAAATTTGTAGGGACCTTTTACCAGAACCTGTTTACAAAGATTGTCATTTACCATATCTTGGTCCTGTTTTAGATGCAGGAATGGCAACACTATTTGCTGAAGAAATGATGGAAGCGATTAGGTATATAGAGGAACCTGATTTTTATTGGCCAGAAGAGGAACCACCAGAAGATAAACTTTGGCTTGGGGCAGCAAATGATATTATATTGAGGAAAAGAGGAATTGAATTTGTTGATGGAACTGCTCCAGGATTTGCAGCAGTTGTTGGTTCTGTTCCAGATAATGAAACAGCAATAAGAATAGCAACAGAATTGATAGAGAAGAATCTTTATGTTTTTATGTGTGCTGAATATAATGGCAAAAGATTTGCTGAACAATTGAAGGAAAGTGGGATTCAACTTGGTTGGCCAGTACGACTTGTTCCTTTCGGACCTGATATATACCAAGCAGTTTTTGCACTTGGTTTTGCAGTAAGGGCAGCGATGAGTTTTGGAGGTATTGAACCAGGAGATTATAGAAGAATTTTGATTTACAATAAAGATAGGATTTTTGCTTTTGTTCTTGCTTTTGGTTACGTTAATGAAGAATGGTATGCAAATGCAGCAGGAGCAATAAATTTTGGATTTCCTACAATTGCAGATACACCAATACCACAGATTTTACCTACTGGAATATGTACTTATGAACATGTTGTGTCAAATATTCCTCATTCAGAAATTGTATCCAAAGCAGTGGAAGTGAGGGGTTTGAAAGTAACAGTATCAAAAATAGATATTCCAGTTCCATATGGACCTGCTTTTGAAGGAGAGAGAGTTAGAAAAGAGGATTTATATCTTGAAGCAGGAGGAGCAAAAACCATTTCTTGTGAGTGGACAACAAGTTTACCATTAAATGAAGTTGAAGATGGAAAAATAGAAGTTATTGGTCCTGAAATAGATGAATTACCAGAAGGAAGTGCTATCCCTTTGGCAATTGTAGTTGAAGTTGCTGGAAGAGAAATGCAGGAAGATTTTGAACCTATATTAGAAAGACAGATACACGATTATATAAACTATATTAATGGAGTTATGCATATAGGGCAGAGGGATATAGTTTGGATAAGAATTAGCAAAAAAGCAAAAGAAAAAGGTTTAAAATTGAGGCATCTTGGTGTAGCAATTCATGCAAAATATCATGAGGTATTTTCAAATATAGTTGATAAAGTTCAGATTAAAATTTACACAGAGGAAGAAAAAGTAAAAGAAATACTTGAAAAAGCCAAAAGAGTATGGCGTCACAGAGATGAAAGACTTGCTGGGATTACAGATGAGGAAGTTGACACTTTTTATTCTTGTACACTTTGTCAATCATTTGCTCCAAATCATGTGTGTATTGTGACTCCTGAAAGAACAGGATTATGCGGGGCTTTTTCTTGGCTTGATTGTAGAGCATCAAACAAAATAAATCCAACTGGCCCTAATCAACCAGTTAAGAAAGGAAGAATTATTGATGAAAAATATGGTCAATGGGAAGGAGTTAATGAATTTGTTAAAAAAGCAAGTAGAGGGACAATAGAAAAGGTAAGTGTTTACAGTTTAATGGTGGATCCAATGACAACATGTGGATGCTGTGAGTGTATAGCAGTAGTTTTGCCTCTTTGCAATGGAATTATGACTGTGAATAGAGAATATAAAGGAGACACTCCTTGTGGAATGAAATTTACAACTTTAGCAGGAACTATAGGAGGTGGAAGACAAATCCCTGGATTTCTTGGCCATTCAAAATTTAACATAACTCAAAAGAAATTTTTACAAGCAGAAGGTGGAATTTTACGTCTTGTATGGATGCCTAAAATGTTAAAAGAAGAAATAAAAGAGAGATTTATAAAAAGAGCAGAAGAAATAGGAATACCAGATTTACTTGACAGAATTGCTGATGAAACAATAGGAATAACGGAAGAAGAGATTTTACCCTTTTTACAGGAAAAAAAGCATCCTGCGCTTGAACTTCCACCAATTATGTGATTATCTTTACTAATATAAATTTAAAATGTAAAATTAATTAATTGGAGGGTTAGCCTAATCGGTAAGGCAGCGGACTTGAAATCCGCCGTCCCTTTCGGGACATGGGGGTTCGAGTCCCTCACCCTCCGCTTTTTATTGTTAAGTAATTTCATCAATTTAAATAGGTAAAATCAAATGCTAAATTTTTGAAAATCTAACCAAAGAGTGTCCATCAATTTAAATTGAAGTTATATCTTCTATTCCTATCTCCCTAATACTATGTCTTAACTTAAAAGAAGGGAAAAAACTTGACAAATAAGAAAAATATGTAAAAAATAAAATTAGAAAAGGAGGTGAAAATATAAAAATAAAATTCATCTCTTTCATTCAAAAACTTTATCAAGATGATCTTGAACCTATTTTCTCTTGGAGTTTTATTACAAAAGTTTTTTCATGTCTCTTCATTAACAACAAGAGGTCAAGACCAATAAAGTATTTTTCTACCTATAGCCACAATTGCCTTTTTCCCTCCGCTTCTTTTAGAAATTTTTATAAATATCTTTCTTATTTTTTTATTTTCTCTCATACCTACTTAACTTTCATTTATAAGTGCTTTTATATGCTATTGATTGAACCTATTGTGAAATTTGTCAACAAACTACAAAGAGTATTGGAAGTTAAGTATTTTAGGGACAGAGAGCAACAAGAAAGTAAAACGAGTAACATCGTAGAAATTAGTTTTAAGATTATTTCAGGAGTATTTTTTAATTTCAATAGGGTTTGCCAAAATAAATTTTTCTACTTTATCAGAAATCAAGTCATAAAACCAATGATAAAACCCAATTGCTTCATAAGCAACTACACAAGAACCAATATCTTTATTAAAAAATTCCTCAATTTTACCAATGCATTTAGTAGGTATTCTTTCTTTAAGAGAGATACTTCCTTTTTCATTAACTGCTACAATACTTATACTATCTTTATGCAAATCTACTCCTATATAATTCATTTTATCTCCTTTCCTATCCGGTTGTTTTGCCGGATGATTACATATAGATTAAATTTTACAGGAGGTGCATTATGAAGAAGAAATTCTCAAAGAGGTTTTCAAAACCACATGGTTTCACATTAATAGAATTGCTTGTAGTGGTGGCGATTATAGCAATTCTGGCAGCGATGTTATTGCCTGCATTAAGTAAAGCAAGAGAAAAAGCAAGGCAAGCAGTTTGTATAAGTAATTTAAAACAACTTGGAGTGGCTTTTTTAATGTATATTCAAGATAACAATGATTACTTCCCTTTACATGCTGACCCAGGGTCAAATAATATGTGCTGGCCTGAAAAATTGGGAAGTTATCTTTATTCTGATTATAAATGGCCCGGCAGTAACTGGACGTATTTTATAAAAAAGGGTGCAAACTCAGTATTAATATGCCCCAGTGGTTGGAGAGAGAGAGTTTCAGGAAGTATCTTTTGGGGAGGTGTTTGTGGATATGCTTATAACTTAAAATGTGGATTTGGACAAAGTATTACAAATATTCAATGGATGAAATATTCAACTTTACAGAAAAACAACAGGTCTTTAATAGGAACTGAAATTAAATGGTGGATTTTGGTTGACAATAGAGGAGATGGTTCAAATGCTTATCGTGATTATGTTGATGGCAGGGGTATTCTGATTAATCAGAAAACAAGACATGGAGGAAAGGTTAACGTTTTAATTTATGATGGACATGTAGAAACAACAGACTTGGAATGGTATTCTACTTACTGGAGGTTACCCAGATATAAATATTGGGACTCTGTTCTTGGCTGGTAAAAAATAAGAAAAAAGGAGGATAAAAAATGAAAATGATTAAGAAAATTTTTAATTTTGTTATTATTTTTTCAATTTTGGCATATACACAAATACATGTTATAGATCCACAGATAGGTTCATTTGAAACAGAAAGAGGATGGACATTATGGCCAAGTACAACAAAAAGTACTTTTGTATTAGATAAAGAAATTTTTAAAGAAGGTAAAACAAGTGCCAAAATAACAATTCCAGAAGTAACAGAAAGAACAGTTTTATATTGCTACATTCCAATGAAAGAAGGAAAAAAATATGAAGTAAAACTTTGGTTTAAAACACAGAATTTAATACCTGATTCAAATATGATAAAATTGCAATTGGCATTTAATTTAAAAGGTGGTCCAAATGCAAGTGCTGGAAGACAAACTATAAATTTCCCTTCTGGATATGCAAATACTGATTGGAAAGAATTTATTGTTGAAATAGTGCCTCCAGCAGGGACTGATGTTGTACAATTTGCTATAGATTTTTCTGGAACAAAAGGAATCGTTTGGATAGATAGTGTTAGAGTAATTGAATTAAGGTCAGAGGAAATTATAGTAAAGAAAGTAAGTAAAGCGCCTATTATTGATGGAAAAGATGAAGATGATTGTTGGCAAAATATTGAAGTAATGAATGATTTTTTCGTTGCAGATTTTGTTGAGAAAAAAGCAGAGAAGCAAACATATGTAAAAATGTGTTATGACGATGAGAATCTTTATTTTTATTTTAAATGCGAAGAAGCAAATACAAAATATCTTGTAGCAAAAGTAAAAGAAAGAGATGGTGATGTTTGGAATGACGATTGTATTGAAATTTTTTTATCTCCTGAAATTAATAAAACATATCATTTTATTATAAATTCTCTCGGTGTTCTATATGATGCGATAATTATTCCAGATGATAAAACTGCAACAGGATATAAAAGAGACAATACGTATAACTCAAATGCAAAAATTTCAGCAAGAATTGAAAAAACATTTTGGGCAATTGAAATGTCTTTGCCATTTTCAGATTTAAATAAAAAACCTCTATCAGGAGAGACATGGAATTTTAATTTTGCAAGAGAGGACAAAGTGTCTGGAGTAAATAGTTCATTTTCAAGACTAGCAGGATCTTTTTATCAACCAAACTTTTTTTCAAAGATTATATTTAAAGAAAAAGAGGGATATGTAATAAGAAACAAATATTTACCTATTTCTCCATTGAAAATTGTCAGGAAAGAATCTTTGTTTAAAGAATTGTTAACTTCAGAAAAAGGGAATTATACGACATATATGTGGTATCATAGTATTGGACCTTATGAGAATATGCCAGGTGACATAAAAAGTAAATTTACTAAAGAAGATTGGGAAAAAGAACTATGGGACCAACTTGAAACACATGCAAAAGCAGGATTTATGGGATTACCGTTACCATGGGCTTTTTTGGAAAGGCATCCATGGGAAAAAGAAGAATTATGGAAAGGTTATTACGAAAAATATGGGACAAGATTAAAGTGCTGTGTTGAACATAGCGGGGTGATGTCAGATGCAATTAAAAAAGGTGCAGAAATTGTATTTGAAGAAGGAAATATTAAAAAATGTTCTTTAATAGATCCAGTTTATATAAATTGTGCAATTGAAGAATTAGTAAAATGGACAGAAAGGTTTAAAGATAAACCATACGTCTGGACAATAGAAGGAAAAGATGAGCCGTATATTTATCCTATAAGATGTAAAATTTCAGAAATGAGTCCACAGATGAAAAAATGGAATGATGAGGTTTTGAAAAATTATGGTTTTGGAAAATATGGGATACCTGCAATAAATGATGATTCTTACTGGCAGAATAAAGAAAACCATCCATTTCAGTGGATTGCTTTTTTTAGATGGGCAAGTGATAAATGGGTAGAAGCAAAGAAAAGGATGTATGAAGCATTTAAGAAAAGCAAAGGAAATAGCCATTTAGAATACGTTGGTGCGGATTATTGGTTTATGAGTGGTTTTGTACCTTTTGATTATTCATTAATTGCAAAATATACAGATTATTTACAATGTGACCCATATGCTTCTTCTGCAGAAAGAAGAGAAGGAAGAGGAATTTACAATCATGGATTTGGAACAAAATTATTGAAAGATCTTGGAAATGGAAAACCAGTAATTACTGTTTGTCAAGCATTTAATTATGCTGGATACACTCCAACTCCTGATGATTTAAAAGAATGGGTATCTCAGGCATTGAAAATGGGCGCTTGCAGAATTGAATTTTATGAAAATATGGAAAGATATAGAAACCCTGCATTGTATAATGAAATGATAAGATTATCAAAAGTCATAACTACTATGAATAAAGTAAATATACCTGATGACGCGGATACTGCAATAATTGTTAGTTTAGATTCTGAAGCAGCAAAAAATGTTACAGGCGAGTGTTTGTCAGGAGATGAAATTTATACTGCATATTCAATTCTTGGTGAAAAAGTAGGAGTTTGGTTTGAATTTCTTTCAGATAGACAGATTGAGAGAGAAGAAAAAGATTTAAAGGAGTTTAAAATTATTTATTTACCACTCGGAAAATATATGACAAAGAAGGTTGTTGAGAAAATAGTAGATTATGTGAGAAATGGCGGTATTTTGGTCATAACAGACCCTCTTGCATTTGAATATAATATAGATGGGAGTTCACTTGCAAAATATAGAGAAGAAATCACAGGAGTAAAAATTGAAAAGAAAGTTATTGATACTGATAGGTTTAGAATAACAAATATTGAAGGCCTTACTGGAAGTGAGATTTTAATAAAGAAAAAAGGGAGTATTTATGACAATATTCATCAAGGTTATTTAGTTAAAGATTTTGAAAAAAATGTAAAAATTATAGGAAAATTTATGGATGATAGTCCTGCAATATTTGAAAACAATTATGGGAAAGGTAAGGTAATATATTTTACTGCAAATCCTATGGCGCCTGATATTCTATTGATAGAAACAAAAATAGATGAATTGTTTAGGATTTTCCAGAAAAAAGCAGAAACGAAAGTAAATAGACCTATTTGGAAATTTCTAATACCTTAAAAATGTTTAATAAGAGAAAAAAGTAAAAGATATTCTGTCACAGTAGTCACATAAAAATTGAGAATGTTATTCTATTTTTTCCTTCAATCTGTAATTTTTTTATCTTTATTGTTTCTTTTCCATCGGTAACTTCAATACACTCATTTTCTATTTTTGCAATTTATCCTGTCTTTCAAAAATTCCTTTTTTCTCCTATTTTCTGTTTTATATATTTTTATGTAAATAAGTATGTACACTTGACAATATAATAATTCCCCTAACAAGATTATGTGGGTTTTTCTGATTTATTTTTCCAGTCTATAAGTCCATTTTCTTTTTGGTTTTGGAGGATATGAAAGTATTCCGATTTGAAGATAATGTTTTTTCACTTCTTTTTTTCTACGGCTTAATTTAAGACTTCAGCATAAATTGAAAAAAGTTTATTTTTTTAATGTAAATCCATTATCTTTTTGGGTTATACGATATGTTATCTAAGTAGATAAGATATGAGAAAGGAATATATGGTTAAGGAGGCATTTAGAGGTATTCATTCCAGAAAGGTAAAAGAGAAGATAAAGGGATTACAGAAGAAATTTTTAGGAAAGGAGGTACCTGTCTGTAAAATATATTTAAACTTTATTAAGAAAGGAGGAAGCCCCATGAATAATTTAGAAATATAATCCAACTATAGAGAGTTGTTAAATAGCAGATGAGACAATAGCAAGAAGTTTATAATTCAGACATATGAAAAGACGAAGAACATATCAGAGGTAGCGAGAATATTCAAAACCGACAATTACAATATAAAGTAAAAAGGAGGAAAAAATGGAAAGATGGAAAATGGCAAAGGAGAGGTTTGAGGAGATAAAGAAAGAGGCAATAGAGGAAGTGATAAATAAGACATTTCCAGATATAAGCCGGGAAAAGAATGGTAATTTTTAGGCCAAGTTTATTACCTTTAAAATATAAAAGGTCTTTAGATAATCTTGACGAATTTTTATTTTTTTAATAAGTTCAGGATATAGTCCATCTCAAATAAGCCGCTATTAAAAAATTAAATTAGGAAAATGATTATAAAAGATTTAAAGAGGTTTAAAAAAATATTGAGTTGTGTGATTAATTTAAGAAAGATAAAGAAGAATTTTTTAAAAATATACGAGATCCAAAGTTTATATATATGACTAATGCCTGTAAGAATATAAATAGACAAATATAAGATATGAAAAGAACCCAATAAATCAGACACAAAATTTCTTTTGTAATCTTTTTTGTTTCTTTTTGATGCCTTGAAATAAATACTTCTACATACCTCTTAGCCATATATTACTGTCCCAATATCCTATCTCCCTAATACTATGTCTTAACTTAAAAAAGAATAAAATTTGACAATTTTCGCATGATTTGATAAAATTCTAACAAAAAGGAGGAAAAGTGAAAAGAGTTTTAAGTTATATAATTGGAGGGATTATTTTATTTATTGGAGGGATTTTAGTTTTTGCAAGTAATAATGAATGGGAGTTACCAGAGGAATTTTCATGGTATGGAAAATCAGGGGCTGAGAAACCACCTGTTTATGATCCTGTAAAAAAAGGATATTGGTGGATGCCGACTAAACCACCGGAAGGAAAAGAAAATGAACTATGGGGCAATAGAGGATATATTTTTGTTGGAGTTAAAAAAGTGAAAAAGATGCCAGAAGAAAAGAAAGAAAAAGAAGAAGTTAAAGTTATTGAAAAGGTAATAGAAAAGCCAGTTGAAAAGATTGTTGAAAAGCCAGTTGAAAAAGTTATTGAAAAGGTAATAGAAAAGCCAGTTGAAAAGATTGTTGAAAAGCCAGTTGAAAAAGTTATTGAAAAGGTAAAGATTGTTTCTTTAAATTTACAGGATATTCTTTTCCCGTATGATAGTGCCAAACTTACTTCTCTAAACATCCAGAAATTGAAAGAAAATGCAAAAGTTTTAAGAGAAAATCCAAATGTTAAAGTTTTACTTGTTGGTTATGCTTCTCCTGAAGGAACAGTAGAGTATAATCTTAAGTTAGCAGAAAAGAGGGCAAAGGCAGTAAAAAATTATCTTGTTGAAAAAGAAGGAATATCTCCTGATAGAATTGAAATAAAAGCAGAAGGTGAAATTGATGTCTCTAAAACTGACTGGCCTTTTGCAAGAAAAGTTAAATTTATTATTATCGATCAATAAAAATTTTAATTTTTGAAAAATGGAGGGAAGTATATGAAAAAAATTTTAATTGTTTTATTTATAGCAACTTTATTTTTTACAAATTGTTCAACTCTTCAAGAACTCTCTCCTAAAACAAAAGAAGGGGCTGTTATTGGTGCTGCTATTGGTGGGATTTTAGGAGCAATACTTGACTCTAATAAACCATGGAGAGGTGCGATTATTGGAGCAACTATCGGATCTGTTTCAGGTGGTTGGATTGGTTATAAAATGGAACAAAGTCAAAAAGAAAGGACAGTTGATGCAAAAGCAGATATTGTAGATATCGCAGCCAGAGAGGCAGTAAAATTAAATTCAGTTGTTAAGTATGAGAGAATAACAGAAGATGGAACAAAAGAAGAAATAGTGGCAACTCCTGGTAAAATTGAAAATGGGTCAAGAAGTGTTACAGTTGAGTATTATAGAAACGGAAAATTAATTTTAAAAGAAATAAAGCAGATAAAAATAAGTTGATTTTCTCCCTTTTTGTTTTTATTACTTTTGAAGAAAAAAGTTGTTGTGTTTTAATTTTTTAAGTTGTATTGATCTTTAAAATTTGAAAGAAGAAAAATGATAGAAAGAAAGAAAATCAAGGTTGGAATAATTGGTTTAAGAATGGGAAGAAGTCATCTTATTGGTTATTTACAGAATCCATATACAGAAGTATATGGAATTTGTGATATAGATGAGGAGACTTTAAAAAAGGTAAAAGAAGAATTTAATATTCCATTCGCAACAACTGATTATAGAGAACTTATAGAAATAAAAGAAATTGAGATAATTTCGGTTGCTACACCCGATTATTATCATAAAGAACACAGTGTTTCTGCTCTTTTATCAGGAAAACACGTATTGTGCGAAAAGCCTCTTGCTTTGAATCTTGAAGATTGTATTGATATTATTAAAGCAGTAAGAAAATCAGGGAAGAAATTTATGATAGGTCAAGTATGTAGATTTGCTCCAGGTTTTTCTTTAAGTAAAGAAATAATAGATTCTGGTGAAATAGGAGAATTATTTTTTGTAGAAAGTGAATATGCTCATGATTATAGAGTTGCAGAAGGCGTAGGAAAATGGAGAAAGGATCCAAGAAGAGAACCTTTCATTGGAGGTGGATGTCATGCAGTTGATTTAATAAGATGGATTGCAGGAGATCCAATAGAAGCATTTGGTTATTCTAATCATAAATGTCTTGTTGACTGGCCTGTTAATGATGCAACAATAGGAATTTATAAATTTGAGAATGATATAATTGGAAAAGTTTTTTGTTCTATTGGGTGTATAAGACCCTATACTATGAGAAGTGTTTTTTATGGAACAAAAGGAACTATAATTGCTGATAATACTTCAGATCATATACTTTTATGTTCTACAAAATATTTTAAAACAAAGTCAGAATATAATTTTGCGAAAATACCTGTAAATGTGTCAAGTCATAATGTTTCTGCTGAAATAAATTATTTTGTTGACAAAATTATTAAAAATGAATTTGTTGAAATGAATGAAATTGAAGGGACAAAAACAGTGGCAAGTTGTTTAGCAGTTGTGATTTCTGCAAGAGAAAATAGAAAGGTTGATATTAAAAATGAACTTTATAGTCAATTTATAAATTTATAAATAAGGAGAAAAAAAATGGCAATAGTAAAACTTGAAAGGATAAAAGAATTTATTAACATTTCACCTGCTGCTGAAATGCTTCTTGAGAAAAATGAAAAAGAGATTTCTTTTTCTGTAAATTTTAAAACAAAAGATGATGAAATAATTTTTTGTGATGCATTTGTAGTTTACCATAATGTTGTTCTTGGGCCAGCAAAAGGTGGAATAAGAATGGATCCAAATGTAACTCTTGAAGAAACTAGACGTCTTGCAAAAATAATGACTTATAAAAATGCTTTAACTGAACTTCCTTTTGGGGGTGGAAAATCTGGAATAAAAATACCTACCAATACCAATATAAGTGAATTTATAAGAATTTCAATTTTTAAAGAATATGTCCATATGATTAGAGAAGAACTTATTGCAGAACATTACATTCCTGCTCCTGATCTTGGAACAGATCCTTTTGATATGGCAGTAATTTATGGGGAATTACATAAACCTGAGTGTGTAACTGGTAAGCCAGTTAAAATAGGAGGACTTCCAGGAAGGTTAGAAGCCACAGGAAGGTCAGTCGCTACATCTACAAAGTTATATGTTGAAGAAATTATGAAGAAAAAACTTGAAAATATGAAAATTGCAATACAAGGATTTGGTAATGTAGGTAGATGGACTTCTTATTTTCTTTATAAATGGGGTGCAAAAATTGTTGCAGTTTCAGATATTTATGGTGGTATTTATAATGAAAAAGGATTTGATATAGAAAAACTTTTTGAATATGCTCCTACAAAAGATATTACAATTTCTGATTATCCGGAGAGTGAAAAAATAACAAATGAAGAATTACTTGAAATGGATGTTGATATTTTAATTCCTTGTGCAACAGGTGGAGTTATTAATAAAGAAAATGGAAAATATTTAAAATGTAAGGCAATAATTGAAGGAGCAAATGATCCTGTGACAGAAGAAGCAGATAAAATTTTAGAAGAAATGGGTATAGAAGTTTTACCAGATTTTCTATGTAATTCTGGAGGAGTTATTGCTTCTTATATTGAATGGAGAAATGCAAAGTCAGGTAATCAAACAGAAAAAGAGGAAACATTTAATGAGATTGATAAAAAAATAATAAAATGTTTTCACAAAGTCAAAGAAACAAAAGAAAAATTAAATATAACATATCGTGAATCAGCAACTCTTTTAGCAGTTAAATTCTTAATAGAAGCAATGCACGAAAGAAGATGGTTGTAAATTTTTAAATTTTCTTTGCAATGTTTGGATCTGTAATTCTTTGAACTCTTACAACCTTTTTGGGTTTAGAAGATTTTTTCAACTCTTCCATCAATTCGTCATACTCTTTCCTATTTACTGGTAGTTCAACAGGTTTTTCTTTTTTTCCTGAGAGAATACAGGCATTTAAAAATTCTACACTATTTAAACCTTCTTCTCCTTTAACAATCAATTCTTCTCCATATAAAATTGCTCTCACAAAATTTTTGATGATTACTATATGCCCTGTTTCAACATTTGAAGTTATCTCAATTTTTTCTTCTGTGTATTTTAAAGATGCCCACATATCAGGTGCTTTTTTGGTAAATTCTGAAATAGGATATTCAAATGAATAAAAAGTTAATGTACTTCCTCTAATAATTAACTTTCCTTTATCCCCAGTTATCTCAAGATGAAATGGACCAACAGGTTCACAGGTAGAGGTATAATACCATCCCCAGGCGCCATTTTCATATTCAAGAAAAGCACTAACTTCATCTTCTACTTCAATATCATGTAATTTTGCTCTTGTTTTTGCTTCTATTTTTTTGGGAAGACCAGCAAGTTGTGTAAATAAATCAATCGTATGGGGAGCTTGATTTATTATTACCCCTCCACCTTCTCCTACCCAAGTTGCTCTCCATATTCCACTATCATAATATGCCTGTGTCCTATACCACGGATCAATACAAACTGCTTTTTGAATTTCACCAATTTTACCACTTTTAACAATTTCAATCGCTTTTTTAAATACTGGTTCTGTTCTTCTTTGGAACATTATAGAAAAAACCTTACCAGATTTTTTAGCTGCTTCTATCATTTTATCTGCATCAGATACTTTAACTGCTATTGGTTTTTCACTTAAAACATGGAGACCATTCTCAAATGCAAAGATACTTATTTCAGGATGAAACCAATGTGGAGTTGCAACTATTACTGCATCACATAATCCGCTTTTAATTAAATCTTTATAATCTGTAAAGTATTTAACCCCAAATTCTTCCCCTCTTTCTTTTGCAACATTTTCATCTACATCAGAAACACAGGTTAATTCTGCATTTTCAATCAATTTTACACTTTTACAATGAGCGTATCCCATTCCTCCTACTCCAATAACTCCTATCCTGACTTTTTCCATTTTTTTCCTCCTTTGTTTGGCTGGTTTTAAATTAAAACATAAAAAATTTTAAATGTCAAAAATAAACCAAAATTTTATTTTAAACGTCTAAAAAAGAAGGGTATGAAAAAATTAATACTTATAAAATTTGTTGTAATTAACGTTGTCAATTTTGGTTTTTCTCATGAAATTCAGAAAATTGTTAGTGGCAAATCGCACACTTTAATACTTTTAAAAAATGGAGAAGTTTGGGGATTTGGATGGAATAATGCAGGCCAGATTGGTAATGGAACAACGAAAAATATAATAAAACCAGTTAAAATTGAATTTTTAAAAGACATTATTGATATTGGAGCAGGAGATATTCATTCTCTTTGTATAAGAAAAGATGGTATTGTTTTATCTTTTGGGGGAAATTTTTCTGGACAACTTGGAAATTTTAGTAATGAAAATTTTGACTTTCCTGTTATAGTTAGAGAAAAAAATCTAAAATTTTTCAGAGATGCTGTAAAAGTTGCTTGTGGTTGGGATTTTTCAGTTATTTTGAAAAAAGATGGGACAGTTTGGGCTTTTGGAGAAAATAAATGTGGACAATTAGGAGATGGTAAAAAAGAAAATAGAAATTATCCTTTACCTGTTAAAAATTCAAATGGCATAGGTTTTTTAAAAGATATTGTTGATATAAAAGCAGGAGCATTTCATTGTTTAGCACTTGCAAAAGATGGAACTGTTTTTGCTTGGGGAGATAATCAATTTGGACAACTTGGAGATGGAACCTACCGAAATAGATATTTTCCTGTAAAAGTTAAAAACTTTAATGGTTCTGGATATTTAAAAAATATTAAAAAGATTGAATGTGGAGCATTTCATAGTGGTGCAATTACTTCTGATGGATATGTTTTAATGTGGGGAAAGAATTGGAAAGGACAATTAGGAGATGGGACTTATGAAAATAAAAATATTCCTACTTTTGTAAAAGATGAAAATGGAGATAAATTTATAAAAAATATAGTTGAGATTTCTCTTGGCAGAAATCATACAATTCTTCTTAATAAAGATGGATATGTTTTTATTTTTGGTAGTAATAAACATGGACAACTTGGAAATAATATTATTAAAAGAATAAATATTCCAATTGCAGTAAATTACAATGGAAAAATTTTAAAAGATATTGTCAAAATTTCTGCTTCTGGAAGTTATTCAGTTGCTTTATCAAAAAATGGTATTCTTTATTACTGGGGGACAAATGAAGGGTTTTTAGATACGCCAAATCAGGAAAGATTTCTTCCAACAATACTTTTTAAATTTTAATTTTCTTTAATTGACATCTCATCTTTTTTACTATATTATTTTTGAAGCAAAAGGAGGCAAATTTATGATAAGTGATAATATTAAAAAGGGATATTTAAGGGCTCCTCATAGAAGTTTATTAAAAGCAATTGGTTTGACAGATGAAGAAATAGAAAAACCTATAATTGGAATTGCCAATTCTGGGAATGAAATAATTCCAGGACATATTCATCTTGATAAAATTACAGAAGCAGTTAAAGCAGGAATAAGATTAGCAGGAGGAACACCAATAGAATTTAGAGTTATTGGTGTTTGTGATGGAATTGCAATGGGACATGAAGGCATGAAATATAGTCTGGTTTCAAGAGACATAATTGCTGATAGTATTGAAATAATGTGTAAAGCCCATCAGTTTGATGGAATAGTTATGGTTGCAAGTTGTGATAAAATTGTGCCAGGTATGCTCATGGCTCTTTTGAGAATTAATATTCCAGGTATTTTTATAAGTGGTGGACCTATGCTCTGCGGTATTTTGCCAGATGGCAAAGAAATAGATTTAATAAGTGTTTTTGAAGGGGTAGGGAAATTTTTAAATAAAGAAATTGATGAGAAGGAACTAAAATTAATTGAAGAAAGAGCATGTCCAGGAGCAGGAAGTTGTGCAGGAATGTTCACTGCTAATTCAATGAATTGCATTTCGGAATCACTTGGTTTATCATTACCTGGAAATGGAACAATTCCAGCAGTAGATGCTCGAAGAATAAGATTAGCAAAATATACTGGAATGAAAATTGTAGACCTTGTTAAAAATAATTTAAAACCAAGGGATATTGTTAAATTTGAGAGTTTTAAAAATGCTATTGTCGTTGATATGGCGATAGGTGCTTCAACAAATACAGTTTTGCATTTACCTGCAATTGCAAATGAAGCAGGAATAAAACTTGACCTTGAAATTTTTGATGTTATGAGTAGAAAGACTCCAAATATTTGTAAATTTTCACCTGCTTCAAGTCAACATATTCAAGATCTTGATAGAGCAGGTGGTATTTCTGCCGTTATGAAAGAACTAAGTAAAAAGGGATTGATAGAAGAAGATTGTTTAACTGTAAGTGGAGAAAAAATAGGGGAAATAATAAGAAAAGCAGAAATTTATGATAGAAATGTAATAAGAAGTGTTGAAAACCCCTATATGAAAGAAGGAGGAATTGCAATATTAAAAGGTTCTCTTGCTCCTGAAGGAGCAGTGGTTAAACAATCTGCTGTAAAAGAAACCATGTTAAAATTTAAAGGTAAGGCAGTTGTTTTTGATTGTGAAGAAGATGCTATGAAAGCAGTAATTGAAGGTAAAATAAAAGAAGGGGTTATAATTATAAGATACGAAGGACCTAAAGGAGGGCCAGGAATGCGAGAGATGTTGTCAATAACTTCTGCGATAAGTGGGAAGGGGCTTGATGAAAAAGTTGCTTTGATAACAGACGGCAGATTTTCTGGTGGGACAAGAGGTCCGTGTATAGGGCATGTGAGTCCAGAAGCAGCAGAGGGAGGTCCAATAGCATATGTGAAAGATGGAGATTTAATAGAAATTGATATTCCAAATAGAAAACTTGAAATTCATATCAGTGAAAAAGAACTTGAAAATAGAAAAAAAGAAATGAAAATTTTAAAAAAAGATTTAAAGGGAGTTCTTTTGAAATATTCTAAACTTGTAAAATCAGCAAATACAGGGGGTATACTTGAATGAAAGAACTTGAGAAGAAAATTGCAAGAAAAGGTTTAATAAGTGAAGCAGTTAAAAAAATAGCAGAAAAAGAAGGGATTGATAAAGAAGAACTTGCAAAAAAAATTGCTGAAGGTAAAGTAGTGATTTTAAAACATAAAGATGACGTTCTTGGTATTGGTGAGGGTTTGAGAACAAAAGTAAATGCTAATATTGGGACATCTCCAGAAGTTTGTGATATTGATTTAGAAATGAGAAAACTTGAAGTTGCTGAAAAATATGGAACTGATACTGTTATGGATTTAAGTACTGGTGGGAATATTGATGAGATAAGAAGGAAGATAATAAAGACAAGCAATGTTCCGGTTGGAACTGTTCCTATTTATCAAGCAGTAATAGAGTCAATTGAAAACAAGGGTGCTTTGGTCAAAATGGATGAAGAAAAAATATTTGAAGTTATAGAAAAACATGCAGAAGATGGAGTAAGTTTTATTACTGTTCATTCTGGTGTCAACTTAAAAACAATTGAAAGATTAAGAAAAAATCCAAGAAAATCACTTGTTGTAAGTAGAGGAGGGGCTTTTTTAATATCTTGGATGATAGTTAATGAAAAGGAAAATCCTCTTTATAAAAATTACGATAGATTGATAGAAATTGCTAAAAAATATGATCTTGTTTTGAGTTTAGGAGATGGATTAAGACCTGGTGGCATAATTGATTCAACGGATATTTCACAAATAGAGGAATTACTTACCTTAGGAGAATTAACAAAATATGCCTGGGAAAATGATGTTCAAGTTATAATTGAAGGGCCTGGACATATACCTATAAATGAAATTGAAACTAATGTTTATCTTGAGAAAAAAATATGTAATGGAGCACCTTTTTATGTTTTAGGTCCAGTTGTATCTGATATTGCACCTGGTTATGATCATATAACTTCTGCAATTGGTGGTGCAATTGCAGCGTGGAAGGGAGCAGATTTTCTATGTTACGTTACTCCGAGTGAGCATTTATCTTTACCAGGTATTGAAGAGGTAAAAGAAGGTGTTATTGCTGCAAAGATAGCAGCGCATGTTGGAGATATAGGAAAAGGAATAAAAAGTGAAATTGAAAAGGACTTTATAATGGATATTTACAGAGCAAAAAGGGACTGGGAAAAAGAGAGAGAACTTGCGATTGACAAAGAGAGATTTGACAAATTAAGAAATAAATTTACTCTCAAAGAAAAAGATGTTTGTACTATGTGTGGAAAATATTGTGCTATAAAAATTGTTGAAAAATATCTTGGAGTTAAAATATTTTGTTAAGATGAGAAGAATAAGAAAATTTGGAGAGGAAATATTAAGAAAAAAATCAAGTCCTGTAGATAATATAGATGGGAAAATCCATGAATTGATAAAGTCAATGAAAGAAACTCTTTTATACGTTAAAGGAGTAGGACTTTCAGCACCACAGGTTGGAGTCTTAAAAAGAATTTTCATTTTTTATGATAAGGAAAAGGAGATTTTAGGGACAATTATCAATCCTGAAATTGTTGAGGAAATCAGTAGTTATGTTGACCTTGAAGGTTGTTTAAGTTTTCCTGAGATATATTTTACAATTGAAAGACCTAAAATAACTGTTATAAAAGGTTTAAATGAAGACGGAAAAGAGATAATAATAGAAGGGAAAGAATTGTTATCTAGATGTTTTCAACATGAAATTGATCATTTGAATGGGATTTTGATAATTGATTATGCAGGTGAAGAAGAAAAAAGGTACTATCAAGATAAAATTGATAAACTTATTAAAAATTCTAAGAAATGACACCTGAATATCTAATTTCTTTTGACACAAAAAAATTAAATGAGATAAAAGTTGATTTTTTAATAATAGGGGGTGGATTAAGTGGATTTTCCCTTGCTTATGAATTAAGAAATTTTGATGTATTGATAATTTTAAAAGATGGCATAGAAGAATCAAGTAGTTATTATTCCCAAGGGGGAATAGCAGTTGCTTTAAATGAAAATGATAGTCCAGAATTACACAAAAATGATACTTTAAAAGTTGGCTGTTATCTTAATGATGAAAAAGCAGTTGATATCCTTGTTAATGAGGGGATTGAACGAATAAAAGAAATTATAGAAATTGGTTTTAATTTTGATAAAGATAATGGAAAATTGCATTTTACCAAAGAAGGAGGGCATTCCAGAAATAGAATTTTGCATTCAAATGGAGATGCTATAGGTAAAAATTTAATTGAGTTTTTTTACAAACTGATTTCAAATATTCCCAATATTAAAATTTATAAAAATTCTTTTCTCATTGACCTTATATCTGTTGAAAATAAAATAATAGGGGCAATTATTCTTGATGAAACAAAAAATAAATTATTTTTGATAAGAGCAAGAAGTTATATTTTGTGTACAGGAGGAGCAGGGATGATTTTTCAGGAAACCACAAATCCTTCTTATATAACTGGCGATGGAATTGCAGTTGCTTATAGAAGAAATGTTGAATTGATGGATCTTGAGTTTTACCAATTTCATCCAACGACTTTTTATGTTGCAGGTGCTCCAAGGTTTCTAATTTCAGAGAGTGTTAGAGGGGAAGGAGGAATTTTGAGGAATATTTATGGAGAAAGGTTTATGTTTGATTATCATCCTTCAGGAGAACTTGCTCCAAGAGATATTGTTTCAAGAGCAATAATTGATCAACTTAAAAAAACAAATTCAAATTGTGTTTATCTTGATCTCACTCATTTAAAAAAAGACTATATTAAAACCAGATTTCCACAGATTTATAATTTCTGTAAAGTATATGGAATAGAACCAAGTAAAAATTTAATTCCTGTAAGACCTTCTGCTCATTATTTTATGGGTGGAATAAAAACGGATATTTGGGGAAAGACAAATTTTGAAAATCTTTTTGCATGTGGTGAATGTGCTTGTACAGGTGTCCATGGAGCAAATCGACTCGGAAGTAATTCACTTCTTGAATGTCTTGTATTTAGTAAAAGAATTGGAAATAAATTAAAAGAAACACTTTATCCTATTTATAATATAAATGTAAGTTATAAATTTCCACAAAAAGGAGATGTTTTTATAGATGCTGATGATTTAAGAAGGTCTATAAGAAGTTTAATGTGGAGGAATGTTGGAATTGAAAGAGATGAAGAGTCTTTAAAATCTGCATTGGAAAAATTGACAGAATGGCAAAAATATGCTTTCAATAAAGAATTTAATAATAGAAATGGTTTTGAAACTTTAAATATGCTTACAGTTGCTTTTCTTATGACAAAATCAGCATTAATGAGAAAAGAATCAAGGGGGGCACATTTTAGAAAAGATTTTCCTCAGGAAGATAATGAAAATTGGAAAAAACATATAGTTGTAAATAAGAATGAAATAAAGATAAAATGAAAAAAAGAGTTAAAGATAAGAAACAAAATCCATTTGAAAGAATAAAAAATTTTAATGAAGTAACTTTTGGTTTTGAAAAAGAAGAAGCAGTTGAAGAAGCAAGTAGGTGTTTACAGTGTAAAAATGCTCCCTGTATAAAGGGTTGTCCAGTTGAAATTAATATTCCTGCCTTCATAAAGGAAATCAAAGAGGGAAACTTTCAAAAAGCACTGGAGATAATATATGAAAAAAATCTTTTACCAGCAATTTGTGGAAGAGTATGTCCTCAAGAAACCCAGTGTGAGCAATTTTGTACTCTTGGTAAAAAATATGAGCCAGTTGCAATAGGAAAACTTGAAAGGTTTGCTGCTGATAATTCAAAAATTTCTTTGAATTTTTATAAAAATATTCATCCCAACCTGAAAAATAAAAAGGTTGCTATTGTTGGGTCAGGACCTGCAGGATTGACTTGTGCAAGTGAACTTGCAAGATATGGATTAAAAGTTACAATTTTTGAAGCACTACATAAACCTGGTGGGGTTTTAATTTATGGTATTCCAGAATTTCGTCTTCCTAAAAAAATTGTTGAGAAAGAAATAAATCAAATTTTAGATTTAGGAGTGGAGATAAAAACAGATGTAGTTGTAGGTAAAACAATAACGATAGATGAAATTTTTAGAGAAGGATTTGAGGCTATTTTTATTGGTACAGGAGCAGGTCTTCCTTCTTTTCTTGGAATACCAGGTGAAAACTATCTTAGAGTTTATTCTGCAAATGAATTTTTAACCAGAATAAATTTAATGAAAAGTTATCTTTTTCCAGAATATGATACTCCTATTTCTATAGGTAAAAGAGTTGCTGTCATAGGAGGTGGAAATGTCGCAATGGATTCTGCAAGAAGTGCTTTAAGATTGGGGGCTGACGAAGTTGTAGTCCTTTATAGAAGGACAGAAAAGGAAATGCCTGCTAGAAAAGAAGAATATGAAAATGCAATTGAAGAAGGAATAAAGTTTATTTTTCTTGTTCAACCGTTAGAAATAATAGGTGATGAATATGGTTTTGTTAAAGGAATTAAAATTATTCATAATAAACTTGGTGACCCAGACGAATCAGGAAGAAGAAGACCTGTCCCAATACCTGGAAGTGAAGAAATTTTATCATTTGATACAGTTATTGTTGCTATAGGGCAATCTCCCAGTCCTTTGATAACTCAATCATATCCTGAATTAAAAACAGGTAAAATAGGGAATATAATAGTTAATCCAGAAACATGTGAGACCAATATTAAGGGTATTTACGCAGGTGGAGACATAGCAACGGGAGCAGCAACTGTAATAAGTGCAATGGGAATGGGTAAAAAAGCAGCAACAGCAATTATTTCTTATTTACTTTCAAAAGATTAATAAGTTATAGGTGGTTTTTTTTCCCAGAATTTTAATTCATCATTGTCAATTGGACAAGATCCTTCAGGAACGATCAATTCACTATTAGGAAATCTTCCACAATCAAACATTACTCCCTTTCTTGCAAGTTCAACAGGACATTTTTTATAAAGTAGGTGAAATATTTCAAATGTTTGACATCCATCGCTAGTTCTTCCACATTTTTCACATTTAAATTTTGGAATTACACTCATACCAGAAATTAAAAAATATCCTGAAAATTTTGCCTTACCTCTACATTTAATACAGGTTCCTTCTAATTTTGCAAAATTTTGTTTTAAAAATAAAATATTAAATTTTGTCCTATCAAATTCATCAGAATACTTTTCTGAAATAACAAGTAATTTGGGAAGTGTTATACCAATTTTATCACTTTTTTCATAAATTTTAGGAGCAAATTTTGTTATGTATTTAGCAAATTTCGTTTGATCAATTTCTTTTGCAACATTAGGTGAAGCACTCATTATATTTAAAATAAAACCGCATAAAAACATTCCTAAAAGAACTCCTGTAAAAAAACCAAAAATTCTGTCAACTATATGTTTTATATAAACTCTTTTTCTTAAAACTTCAATACCAACGATTACAGAAAGGATAAATAAAACAGAAAAAAGATGAAAAAAAAGAATATCAACTGGAGTTCCAACTATATTAAATTTTTTAAATAATATTACAGGTGCTTTATATGATATAGAGGCTAGCGATGTTCCTATGATGATTCCAATTATATCAATTATACCTCCGATAAAACCTCTTACAATACCAGTCAAAATACCACTTAAAAATAAAATTATAAGTATAAAATCAATTCCTGTCATTTAAAAAATAATATCATAAATTTTTAAAAAAGAAAAAAAGGGGCTACCTTAAAGATAGCCCCTTTCAATTTTTAATCTTCTTCTTGTTGTCTTTCCCTTCTCCTTTCTCTCCACTGCTGTTGTAATCTTTCAAGTTTCTGTTTTAATTCTTGATATTCTGCATTATCTTTAAGTTTTTGCTGTAACTTTTCTGTAAACTGCTTTTGCAAAGATTTAATTTGTTCATCAAGTTTTTTTAATTCAGGATCATTTTCAATCGTTTGTTTTTCAATTTCTCTCATTTTTTGTCTTATTTCAAAACCTTCTCCGAAAAGACCCCCTTCTCTTTGAAATTGAGGTCTTTCTCGTCTCTCTTGTGAATTCAGAGTAATTTGACTAACTCCAAAGAATAAAAATGTTAACAAACATCCTAACATTATTTTTTTCATTTTTCCACCTCCTTTCTTTTAATATTCTCTTTTATTCTTTCTTCAATTTCTTTTAACTTCTTTTTCAAATTTTGATACTCTATATTATCTTTTAATTTTTCCTCAAGTTTCAGTCTCATCTGTCTTTTTAATTCTATTAATTTTTCAAAATCTGTTTTTAATTCAGGATCATTTTCAATTGTTTGCCTTTCAATTTCTCGCATTTTTTTTCTGGTTTCCATCACTTCTTTTAAGGTTTTTAGAATTGGATCCCTTTTTTTCACTGGAACATTAAATTCTGTTTTTTCCCTTAAAGAAGGTAAATTTTTCTCTTGAGAAAAAGCATTATTTACCAGAATTCCTAAATTTAAGATCAATAATGTGAAAATTTTTATTAGATTTTTCATAATTTTTCTCCTTTTCTAATAATTTAGACATTTGAAACTTTAAAAAGTTTAGTGTAAGATACTTTTTTAAAAGGAAATAGAATTGCTCAAAAAACTTGCAATTTTTGATCTTGATGGAACAATAGTAGATGCTTTTGATTCAATATATGAAACAATTTCATTCATTTGTGATAAATTAAATCTGAAAAAATTTGACTATCTGACAGTTAAAAAAGCAGTAGGAAGTGGTGATTTAAAACTTATGAGTAATCTTTTTAAAGATGAAGAAATTATTAAATTATCCCATACACTTTATAGGGAAAATTATTTAAGATTTTTAAAAGGTAATGTAAAAGTGATTGATGGAACTTTTGATTTATTTGAAGAACTTAAGAGAAGAAATATAAAAATTGCTCTTGCAACAAATAGATCAAGATTTTCTCTTATACCACTTTTAGAAGAGACAAAACTTAAAAATTTTTTTGATTTTTTAGTATGTGCTGATGATGTGAGGAAAATAAAACCGGATCCAGAAATGATTTTAAAAATAATAGAAGAATTTAAATTTAAAAAAAATGACGTTTTTTATGTTGGCGATATGATGATTGATTATTTGGCAGGTAAAAATGCAGGAATTGATACTTTTATCGTTCTTACAGGCGTTTCGGATAAGAAAGATTTTGAAAATATAAATGAAGTTTTGATTTTTGAAAATCTTTTTAAATTGAAAAATTTTTTAATTGATAATAAACTAATTTAAAAGTTATAATCTTTAAAAAAAGGAGGCAAAGGTGGAAATAATAAATGTTTATGGAAGAAGAATTCTTGATTCAAGAGGAAATCCCACAGTAGAAGTTGAGGTTATGGTGGAGGGTGGAATAATTGGTAGAGCCTCGGTTCCTTCCGGTGCTTCCACAGGAGAAAGAGAAGCACTTGAATTAAGAGATGGGGGAAAAGATTTTCTTGGGAAAGATGTTGAAAAAGCAATTAAAAATATAAATGAGATTATAGGCCCTGAAGTTGAAGGGGAAAATGTTTTTGAACAGAGAAAAATAGATTACAAAATGATTGAACTTGATGGGACAAAAAATAAATCTCGTCTTGGAGCAAATGCAATTTTAGGAGTAAGTTTAGCAGTTGCTCGTGCCGCTTCTAATCTTTTAGATATCCCTCTTTATTTTTACATAGGCGGAATTTATGCAAATATTATGCCGGTTCCATTATGTAACGTTATAAATGGAGGACTTCATGCAGATAATAATCTTGACATACAGGAATTCATGATAGCACCTATTGGGGCAGAGAGTTTCTCAGAGGGATATAAAATGGTTGCAGAAGTTTTTCAGTATCTTAAAAAAATTTTAAAAGAAAAAGGATATTCAACATCTGTTGGAGATGAAGGAGGTTTTGCTCCAAATTTAAATAAAAATGAAGAAGCAATTCAATTGATAATAACTGCGATAGAAAAAGCAGGTTATATTCCAGGAGAACATATTTCAATTGCTCTTGATTCTGCTGCTTCTTCTTTCTATGAGAATGGTTTATATAATTTTGAAGGTAAAAAGGTTAATTCAGACGACTTAATTGAATTTTATGAAAGAATTATTGAAAAATATCCCGTTTACTCAATCGAAGATGGACTTGCAGAAAATGACTGGGAAGGTTGGAAAAAATTAACTGAGAAACTTGGCAAAAAAATACAACTTGTTGGAGATGATATTTTTGTTACAAATCCTGAAATATTAAAAGAAGGAATAAAACAAAAAGTGGCAAATGCAATTTTGATTAAATTAAATCAAATAGGAACTCTTACAGAAACACTTGAAACAATAGAACTTGCAAAAAGGAATGGATATAAAACAATTATTTCTCACAGAAGTGGAGAAACAGAAGATACTTTTATTGCAGATCTTTCTGTTGGAACAAATGCTGGACAGATAAAAAGTGGATCTTTAAGCAGATCTGAAAGATTATGTAAGTATAATCAACTTTTAAGAATAGAAGAAATTCTTGGTGAAACTGCAAAATACTATGGAGAAATATTAAAAGGGAAAGAATGAGAAAAATAAAAAATAAAACATTCTTGGTTATTACTTTATTGTTTTTTATTGGAATTGTAAAAAAAGGGAAAGATTTTTGTCAGGTATATAAACAATTGAAATTTTATGAAAACGAAATAAAAAGATTGAAAAAAGAAAATGAATTGCTGGCAGATAAAATTGAAAAAATTAAGACTAATCCCTTTTACATTGAAAAAATTTTGAGAGAAAATTATGGAATGGTAAAAGAAGGGGAATATATAATTAAAATTGGAGATTGAAAATGTATCCCTTTAAATTTGTCAGAGAAAATCTTGAAGTACTTAAAAGAGCAGCAGAATTAAAAGGTCAAAAGATAGATTGGGAAAGATTGGAAGAACTAGATAATGAAAGAAGAAGATTAATAATGTTTGTGGAAGAGAGAAAAAAATGGCAGAAAGATTTAACAGAAAAAATATCAAGAGAAAAAGAAAACAAAGATCTTGTTGTTCCACTTATAGAACAGGCAAGAAAGTATTCTGATGAAATAAGGGAAGCAGAAAGTAGATTAAGTGAGATTGAGAAAGAATTAGAGAAATTAATTTCTTTTATACCAAATATTCCTCATCCTTCTGTTCCTGTTGGAAAGGATGAAAAAGATAATGTTGTTGTTAAAGAATGGGGAGAAATAAAAAAGAAAAATTTTGAAATTTTACCACATTGGGAAATAGGAGAGAAACTTGGTATTCTTGATTTCCCAAGAGGAGCAAAAATTGTAGGTAGTTTTTTCCCGGTTTTTAAGGGTATAGGAGCACTTTTGGTTAGAAGTTTAATAAATTTTATGCTTGATTTACATATAAAAAATGGATATAAAGAAGTATGGGTTCCTTCACTTGTAAATAGAAATAGTTTATTCAATACAGGACAACTTCCAAAACTTGAAGATGATATGTATTATCTTGAAAGAGATGATTTTTTTCTTATTCCAACAGCAGAAGTCCCTGTGACAAACTTACATAAAAATGAAGTTTTAGAAGAGGAGGATTTACCAATTTACTATGTTGCTTATACTCCTTGTTTTAGAAGAGAGGCAGGTGCTTATGGAAAAGAGACAAGAGGACTTATAAGGGTCCATCAATTCGATAAAGTAGAACTTGTTAAATTTGTAAAACCAGAAAATTCCTATGATGAACTTGAAACTCTTTTAAATGAAGCGGAAAAAGTAATACAGGCATTAAATCTTCCATATAGAGTGGTTCTCTTATGTACAGGTGAATTAAGTTTTGCAGCAAGTAAATGTTATGATATTGAAGTTTGGTGTCCTGGAATAGGTAAATGGCTTGAGGTTTCATCATGTTCAAATTTTGAAAGTTTTCAAGCGAGAAGAGCAAATATAAAATATAAGAGAAAAGATGGGAAAATAGATTATGTTCATACACTTAACGGTTCCGGAGTTGCTTTGCCGAGAACGATTATTGGAATTATTGAAAATTACCAAACAGAAAAAGGAGAGATAATTATTCCTGAAGTTTTAAGAGATTATATGAAAATGGATTGTATAACTTTATGAATAAGTTTAAATTTCACATTTCGACTTTAATTTATTTCATTTTGATAATTTTTTTCTGTTTTCTAATTAAATGGATATGGAAACATATTCTTTTAAAATTATTTGGCAGAAGGAAACTTGATAATAAAATTTTAACAAAAATAGAAAAAGGAGTTCTTTTAACTGTATTTTTTTCTGGTTTAAATATATTGTGGGAAAGAATTTCTCTCTTTGTTGCACCTGAAAATCCTGCTTTAGAAAAATTTCTGATGAATATTCCTAAAATTATTTATTCTTTTCTTGCTCTTTCTATTTCACTTATCGCGATTGGCATTTTTGATGGTTTTACAGATTGGTATTTTGAGGAAATATCAAATAAAACAAAAACGAAAGTTGACGAAGAAGTTATGTATTTTTTCAAAAGAATTTCAAGAATTGCCATATTTTTTATAGCAATTACTTTTATTCTCAACAAATTTAATCAACCAATAACCAGTATTCTTGGAGCAGCAGGAATTGCTTCTTTTGCAATTGCTTTTGCTGCTCAGGATACACTCTCAAATATGATTTCAGGTTTTTTTATTATAATTGATAAACCTTTTAAAATAGGTGACAAAATTAAACTTTCAACAGGTGAAATAGGGGAAGTTGTAGAAATAGGAATGAGGAGAACAAAGTTACTTTCTCCAGAAAATAACTTAATAATTATTTCAAATTCTGAAATTGCAAAAACAAGGATTATTAATTTTGGTTTTCCAGATACAAGAATTAAAATGAAATTAAAACTTGGAATACAGACATCAGAAAATTTTGAAAAAATTAAAAATTTGTTGTGTGATATATGTAAAAGAAATCCTAAAATTTTGGAAGAAAGTAAGGTGAACATAATTGAATATAATAATTCTCAAATTATTTTTCTTTTGTCAGTAACTATTAATTATGAAGATGAAATTGAAGTTTGCGATTGGTTAATTGAAGAAATAAGAAAAAATCTTGAAACTGAGAAGGGTTTAATTTTTGTTAAAAAGGAGTAATTAATGTTTGACAAAACTATAGAGAAAGAAGTAGAAAAGATAAAAAACGAAATAATAGAGTGGAGAAGATTTTTTCATATGTATCCTGAACTTGGATTTGAAGAATTTAAAACTTCTGAGAAAATACAGGAGGTTTTAAAAGATATAGGAATTAATTATGAAGTGAAAGGTAAGACAGGGGTTGTAGGTTATATAAATAAAGGAGCAAAGATTACAATTGGAATAAGGGCAGATATGGATGCTTTACCAATAAAAGAAGAAACAAATCTTGATTTTTCATCAAGAAATGAGGGAATAATGCATGCTTGTGGGCACGATGGTCATATGGCAACTCTTCTTGGAATTGCGAAAATATTATCAAAATTTTTAAATTATCTTAAATGTAATGTGAAATTTATTTTTCAACCTTGTGAAGAAAAACCTCCAGGAGGCGCTTTTGCTATTATAAAAGATAAAGTCCTTGAAGATGTAAATTATATGATAGGATTTCATTTTTATCCTTTAATTCCTCTTTACAAGATATATATTGAAAAAGGGACTGTGATGGCAAATACAGATAGATTTAAATTAATAATTGAAGGGAAAGGAGGGCATGCAAGTTCTCCACATCTTACAAATGATCCGATCGTTTGCTCTTCATATATAATTAACGCAATCCAGACGATAATAAGTAGAAAACTGAATATAATAGAAAATCCAGCAGTTATTTCTATCTGTAAAATAAATGGTGGAGAGGCTTTTAATATTATTCCAGAAAAAGTTGAAATTGAAGGAACAGTGAGAACATTGTCTGAAAAAACAAGAAATATAATAAAAAAAGAAATGAGAAATATGACTCAAAAAGTTGCTTCTTCTTTCAATTGCAAAACAAAATTGGTTTATGAATGCTATTCTCCAAGTGTAAAAAACGATTCTAAACTTACAGAAATGATAGAAAGAATAAGCAGAAAAATTTTACCTAAAAAATATTTTTATAAATATCATCCAATTATGGGTGGAGAAGACTTTGCTTTTTACTCTAAGATTGTCCCTTCTGTTTATATTTTCATTGGAATAGGCAAAAAATGTGGAGTAAATCATAGTAGTAAATTTACTATTGATGAAAGAATATTACCTTTTTCAGTTAAATATTTTTCACAGTTGATTTTAAATTTTGTTTGACTTTGTTTGTAAAAAAAGTTAAAATTTTCAAAAAGGAGGTTAAAGTGAGAAAATTTTTATTAATTTTCTTAATTCCAATTTTAATATTATCTGGTTGTAAATGTCCAGTTATAAAGAAAAAAGTAGAAGAAGAAATGATAAAACCAGAAGAAAAGAAGGAATTGACAAAACCAGAAGAAAAGAGAGAAATTGAAGGGAAAGCAACGCCAGAAGAAATTAAAAAAGCAATTAGAGGGGAAGAAATTCCAGTAGCAGAAATACCAAAAGGGAAAAGATTTGTAAAGCCAGAAGAAATAAGTCTTGAACTTGCTAAAATTTTTCAAAATATTTATTTTGATTTTGATAAATATGACATAAGACCTGATGCAGAAGAGGTTTTAAAGAAGATTGGAGATTACTTATTAAAAAATCCTGATATTAAAATTTTAATTGAAGGACATTGCGATGAAAGAGGAACAAGGGAATATAATTTAGTTCTTGGAGAACAAAGGGCATTGAGTGCAAGAAGATATTTGATTATAATGGGTGTGTCTCCAAAAAGAATGTATACTTTAAGTTATGGAGAAGATATGCCTGCAGATCCAAGAAGTAATGAAGAAGCATGGGCCAAAAATAGAAGATGTGAATTTAAAATAGAGGTGGAGAAGTGAAAAGAAAACTTTTCTTTTTTATTGGTTTAACCTTATTTTTAACAAATTGTGGCTATATAGCAACAAGAGAAGATGTTGAAGTCACGAAAGAAGCAGTTGATAAGGTTGAAGAGGATTTAAATAAAAAAATACAGAACATTGAAAAAGATCTGAATCTGAAGATTAAAGAGACAGCCGATAAAATTCTTACTTTAACAAACGAAATAAACTCTATTAAAGAAGAAATTAAACTTATAAGAGGTAAAATAGAGGAATTGAATTATGAATATGAAGAGAAAATTAAAAAAATTGGAGAAGAAATAGATGTGAAAAATCTTGAATTAAAGAGAGACATTGAAGGGCTTAAAAAAGCATATAATGATATTCTAACAACAACAGCAAGTGTAAATAAAAATCTTACACTAATACAGACAGACGTTATAAATTTGAAAAATTCTCAAACGCGAATTTTAGAAAGTTTTCAGGAAATGCCAGATAGAGTTAATAGAATTGAAGAAAAATTGAATAGTCTTGAGAAAAAATTTGATGAGAGCACTAAAATTTTATTGGAAGAAATTGTTAGACATGAAAGTGAAATATACAGATTGAAAAAAGAATTTTATGGCAAGGAAAAAGAAGAAGTTGTAAAATCAATCTTGAAAGATGAAAAAAGAAATTATTATATAGTTAAGAAAGGGGATCACTTAACAAAAATTGCACAAAGATTTAATACAACAGTTGAAGAAATAAAAAAAATAAATAATTTGAAGGAAGACACTGTATATCCAGGGCAAAAACTTTTAATTCCTTAAATTTTAAATTAATTTTTTTATATTTTTGGCTTTTAATTTACCAACTACTGTTAGAAGTATAAAATTATACTTTTTAGCAAGAAGTGGAATTACTGAGAAACCTGCAAAGTATACCAAAGTTAAGTATCACAAATGAAAAAATTTTGATTGAAGGTTTTTTATATGATAGAATAATATCCAACCTTTAAAATAAATTTTTAAAAGGGAGTTTAACAATGGAGGATCTTTATATCCAGATTTTAAAGAATAAATTAAAACAAGAGGAGTATGAAAAATTAAATAAAATTAAAAATAAAAAAGTTTTGAAATTTATTGCAGAAAGTATAGAACTTTGTAATCCTGACGATGTTTTTATTTGTTCTGATACACCAGATGAAGTTGCTTATATAAAAAATATGGCAATTGTAAGTAAAGAAGAAAGTTCAGCCTTATTAACACCAGGACATACATTTCATTTTGATGGTTATTATGATCAAGGTAGGGACAGGGAAGTTACTAAATTTCTTGTTCCTAAAGGAGATAAATTAAGTCCTGCATTAAAACAAATAGACAGAGATGAGGGTTTATCCGAAATAAAAGAATTACTTAAAAATTCTATGAAAGGTAAAACAATGATTGTCAGATTTCTTATTCTTGGTCCTGCAAATTCTATCTTTACAATTCCCTGTGTTGAATGTACTGATAGTTGGTATGTCGCTCATTCTGTTGAATTACTTTACAGACATGGTTATAAGGAATTTTTAGATTTACCGGAGGACGAAAAAACAGATATTTTTTTCACTTTACATTCAGCAGGAGAACTTGATGAAAATATGACAAGTAAGAATTATGATAAAAAAAGAATTTACATTGATTATATTGAAAATACAGTTTATAGTGTTAATACTCAATATGCGGGAAATTCTGTCGGTTTTAAAAAACTTGCTTTAAGATTGGCAATAAGAAAAGCCCATAGAGAAGGATGGCTTGCAGAACATTTTATGATTATTGGAGTTTATGGACCCAATGGAAGAAAAACCTATCTTGCAGGTGCTTTCCCAAGTGCCTGTGGGAAAACTTCAACAGCAATGCTTGAAGGAGAGAAAATTCTTTCAGATGATCTTGCTTACGTGAGAAATATTAATGGAATATGTCGTGCAGTTAATGTTGAATGTGGAATTTTTGGTATTATTCAAGGAGTAAATCCTATTGATGATCCTTTAATTTATAAAACAATTACTTCTCCAAATGAAATAATTTTTTCAAATGTTCTTGTTAAAGATGGAAAAGTTTGGTGGTTAGATATGGGGTGTGAACTACCTGAAGAAGGGATAAATTATTCTGGAAAGTGGTATAAAGGAAAAAAAGATGAAAAAGGGGAAGAGATTTTACCAGCACATAAAAATGCAAGATATACAATTTCTCTAAAAGCACTTCCGAATTGTGATGAGGAACTTGATAATCCGAATGGTGTTGAACTTGGTGGAATAATATTTGGAGGAAGAGATTACCGGGGTTATGTCCCTGTTCAACAAGGATTTGATTGGGTCCATGGAATTATTGCTTATGGCGTTGCTCTTGAAACTGAAACAACTTTTGCAATAACAGAAGCAGAAGGGAAATATGAGATAAATATAATGAGTATTCAAGATTTTGTCTCCATACCCCTCGGTACATATATTAAAAATTATATTGAATTTGGGAAAAAATTAAAAAAAGTTCCTTGTGTTTTTGGTGTTAATTATTTTTTAAGAGATATAAAAACAGGAGAATATCTTAATTCAAGAAAAGACAAACATGTTTGGATAAAATGGATGGAATTGAGAGTTCATAATGATGTTAAAGCAATTCAAACACCAACAGGTCTTATTCCTTATTATGATGATTTGAAAATTTTATTTTTGGATGTTCTAAAAAAAGAATATTTAAAGGACGATTATGTAAAACAATTTACAATAAGAGTTCCAGAAAATTTAGCAAAAATTGAAAGAGTTTTAAAATTTATTTCTACTGAGATAGAAGATCCTCCAGAAGAAGTTTATCAAGTTTTAAATGAGCAAAAAGAAAGATTGTTAAAGGCAAGAGAAAAATTTGGTGATTATATTTCTCCTGAAAAATTTATTTAGGAAAAAGGGGGCAAAATGATAAATCTTTCTCAGAGAGCAGAAATTTTAAAACCTTCAGCAACATTATCTTTAAATAAAAAAGCAAAAGAGATGAAAGCAAAAGGATTTGATGTAATAAATTTAACAGTGGGTGAACCTGATTTTGATACTCCTGAGGAAATAAAAGAATTTGCAATAAAAGCAATGAAGGATGGATATACTAAATACACAGAAGAAAAGGGAATGAAAAATTTAAGAGAAATAATATGTGAAAAATTAGAAAAAGATAATGGATTGAAATATGACCCAGAAGAAATAGTTATTTCAAACGGGGCAAAACACTCTCTATTTAATATATTTCTTTCAATTTTAAATCCAGAAGATGAAGTTATAATCCCAGTTCCTTACTGGGTAAGTTATCCTGCTATGGTTCTTATCTGTGGAGGTGTCCCTGTTTTCTGTAAATATAATGAAAAATTTAAAATTGATATTGAAGATTTAAAGACAAAAATTACTCCAAAAACAAAAGCATTGATTCTTAATAGCCCCTCTAATCCAACAGGAATTGTTTATGAGAAAAAGGAACTTGAAGAAATAGCCGAAATAATATTATCAAATAAAATCTTTTGTATTTCAGATGAAGTTTATGAAAAAATAATCTTTGATAAGCAACATATAAGTATTGCTTCCCTTTCAAAAGAATTGAAGAATTTGACAATCATAGTGAATGGTGTTTCAAAAACATTTGCAATGACAGGCTGGAGAATTGGATTTACTGCTTCAAGAAAAGATATTGCTGATGCAATAGGAAAAATTCAGGGACAAACAACTTCTGCTCCGTCTTCTATTTCCCAAATGGCTTCATATTATGCGATAAAAGAGGGTGAAAGGTTATTTAAAAACATGGTAGAAGAATTTAAAAAGAGAAGAAATTTTTTGGTAGAAAATTTATCTAATGAAATAAAATATCCATATCCAGAAGGTGCTTTTTATATGTTTTTAAATTTTAAAAATATGGATTCAAAAATTTTATCCCAAAGATTGCTTGAAGAAAAATTAATAGCAACAGTTCCTGGAGAAGAATTTGGTGTTGACAATTATATAAGAATATCCTATGCTTTAGATATAGAAAGTTTAAAAAAAGCAGTTGAAAGAGTGAATGAATTTGTAAAGGAGAATTTATGAAAAAATGTATATTTTTCATTATTTTAATTTTACATTCATTTTTATTTTCACAGATTTTTTACAATTTCTCTCAAACTGAAACCCCTATTTATTCTTTTCAAATGAATGGAACAGGTTCTTTGGCTTATCCTGGAATACAGGAAGAAAATTTTAAGATTTCTGTAAATGGAAATTTTAAAATAGAATATATTGATTTTAAGGATGACATTTATACAATTAAATTAATTCCTTTTAAAACAGTTGTGAAGATAGGAGAAGGAATAATAGAGAATTTAAGTAATTCCGATAATGAAAGTTCAGTTATTTCAACTCAGTTAATAAAAATGAAAAAAAATGGAGAAATTATTGAAACAGAAGAATTAAAAAAGGGACTGATTAGTTTATCTCAACTGTTATCTCTCTTGCCTGCTTTTCCTAATGATTTAAAAGAAGGGAAAAAATGGAAACAAAAAATACCTGCAATTGAATTTCCTGGAATTCCGATGTGTGAACTTGAATTTGAATATATTTATGAAAAAAAAGATTTATTTTCAAATATTAAAATTATGGCAAATCAAAATATCAATGAAACACGGAAGCAAGAGAATATGAAAATCATATTTTCAGGTAAAAATACAAGTAAAGGGTTTTTTAAATTTAATGAAAAAGAAGGAAAAATAGAGAATTTTAATGGAGAGTTTTTTCTTAATTTGGGAATAAAATATGATATTCCATCTCAACCTGAAAAAAGAACAGAAACATTTGGAATGAAAATTTTATTAAATTTGAAAGTTGCCCTCATATTGTTAAATTCACAAAAACAATGAAAGCAGGTTTTTATGAACTTGACATAACTCCTTTTATTGGAATGGAAAGACCTGGTGGGTATATTAAATCTTTTCTTAATAAAATCCATGATCCACTTAAAATTAGAGTTCTTGTCTGTGAAGGAGAGTCAGAAAAAATTGGTATATGTGTTCTTGATACTCTTGTTATTCCACGGAGATTTGTTGAAGAAATAAGAGAAGAAATTGGTAAAAAGGTAAATATAAAAGGAAAGAATATATTAATTTCTGCAACACATACTCATTCTGGAGGTCCTCTTTTTGGTTTATTTCCAGATGAATATGAAGATGCACCCGAATTGATAAAGGAACTTATTTCAAAATATTCAATAACTGTTGATCCTTATTATTATGAATTTGTAAAAAGAAAAACAATTGATGCTATTTATATGGCAGATCTTCTTAAAGAAGAAGTTTTATGTCAAGTAGGAATTGGTTTTGAAAACAAAGTTTCTTTTAATAGAAGAAGTAAAATGAAAAATAATAAAGTTTATACTCATCCTGGCAAAGGTAATCCAGATATAATTGGTCCAGCAGGGCCTGTTGATTACGATGTTGGAGTTTTATCATTTTGGGATTTAAAGGAAAATTTTAAAGGTTGCCTTATAAATTTTGCCTGTCATTGTACAACCGGACCAGACGGTATTTCTGCTGACTGGATATATTATACTGAAAATGTAATAAAAAAGTTATTTAATGAAAAAACAAAAATCATAGTTTTACAAGGAGCAAGTGGAGATATTACGCAAGTTGATAATTTTTCATTAAGACCAAAAGAATTGGAGTATGGCGAGAAAGGAAGTAATTATTTGGGAACACGTATTGGACTTGAAGCGTTAAAAATTATTCTTACGGAAGATAAATACAAATTTAATGAAGTTAAGTCAAAATCTGTAATTTTTAAAGTTAAAATAAGAAAACAATCTGAAGAAAAATTAAAAAAAGCAGAAGAAATTGTTAAAAGAGGATTTACAGATGAAAAATTAATGAATACAACTGAGTGGATATTTGCAAAAGAAAGATTGATTGCAGATTATCTATTTAAAAAGAAACAGACAGTTGAAGTTGAAATTCAGGCAGTTCAGATAGGACCGGTTATTATAGTCTCAAACCCTGGAGAGTTTTTTTGTATTCTTGGGAAAAGAATAAAAGAAAATTCTCATTTTCCTTTTACTTTTGTTGTAGAACTTGCTAATGGATGTATAGGATATATTCCTAATATAGAGGCTTTTTCAGAAAGTGAAGGTGGATATGAAACTGTTTTAACAAGTTATTCAAATCTTGAAATAAATACAGGAGAAAAAATTGTAGAGGAAAGTATAAAATTAATTAAAAATTTTAAACCAGAAGAAATACCATTTAAAAAATCTGAAATTTCAACAACTCCATGGAGTTACGGTGTGCTTGGCCCTGATGTAGATTAAATTAAGATTTAATAAATTTTTTCTCTGCTTTTTTTAATCTATCCATAATTGCAATTCCAAGACCTTCTTGAGGAACAGGTTCAGCATAAATTATGTCAAGATTTAAATTGTCAAGTTTATGAAGTGCTGAAAAAAAATTGCTGGCTGCTTCTTTTAAATCCCCTTTTTCTGAAAGTATTTCTATTGCAATCACATAATCTTTTATTTTTTCAGGTGGTAATTTAAAAGCAAGTAAACCTGCTTTTAAATTTTTATCTATTTCCTTGTAATCTTTAATAATTTTCAATGGAGTTTTTGGAGAGTAATGAGATGGTAATTGCCCAGGAGAGGAAATATGATTTGTTTTTTCGGCGAATTCCACTTTACCTATTACTTTTTCAATTTCTTCTTTTGGTAAACCTCCCGGTCTTAAAATTATATTTTTTTCTGTTGTCAAGTCAAGCACAGTAGACTCTATCCCAATTGGACATTTTCCACCATCAATAATAATTTCAATTTTATTTCCTATTTGTTTATTCACATGTTCTGGAGTTGTTGGACTTAATCTTCCAAATAAGTTAGCACTTGGAGCAGCAACTGGAAAATCAACTTCTTTGAGAATTTCAAGAGCAACCGGATGTGATGGCATTCTTATTGCTACTGTTTCAAGTCCAGCAGTTACAATATAAGGAACGATTTCAGTTTTAGGAAGAATTATTGTTAAAGGACCAGGCCAAAATTTTTCAATAAGTTTTTCTGCTCTTTCATCAATTTTTTTCCATAATTTTTTAATATCGTCCTTTCTGCAAATGTGTAATATAACAGGATCAAAAAATGGTCTATTTTTTATTTCAAATATTTTTGCAACAGAAATTGGATTTAAACCATTTGCACCAAGTCCATAAACAGTTTCTGTGGGAAAAGCAATAACTCCACCAGATTTAAGAATATTTGCTGCTAACTCTATGTTTTTTTTCTCTGGTTTTAATATTTGAGCCATATTTTCATAGATAATTTTTAATGTCTGAAAGAATGTCTCTTAAAGGAGGTGCATCAAACCAAACTTTACCAGTTAATTCATTTGCATAACTTTTATAAATATTTGAAATTAAAATGAAAAGTTCTTTTGGTAATTTAGGAGGATTTATATTCACAAAATTTTTCCAGTTGATTTTATCTTTTTTCTTGGCTTCTTCTATTTTTTTAAACCATTCTGTTTTCCTGTAAAATATTCTTGCAATTTCTTTACTTACAGGTATTCCTTCATAAGTAAATCTACATTCATCAAGAGTTCCAACAGCATCAACAAGTATAAGATTTCTATTTTCATCAAATCCAAATTCTACTTTTCCGTCTTCATTTATAAGGCCTATTTTTTCTACCTCTTTTGTTATTATTTCATTTATTTTTAATGTTATAAATTTTATTTCTTCAATTTCATCGTCGGTAAGATTTGCAATTTCTTTTGCTTCATCCCATTTTAGATATCTATCACTCATTTCAAGTTTTGTTGAAATATCAATTATAGGTTTTTCAAGTTTCTGACCAGGGAGGGGTTTTTCTTTTAATCCTATATCTTCAAGTTTCAAAGTTCCCTCATTTAGTCTTTTAAAAACTGAGGATCCTTCTGGTAAATAATTTCTATATATAATTTCCAAGGGTATCAAAAAATTGGCCTTTTCTTTTTTGTAAATTGAATAATCGTAAATACCATTTTTAATCTCAGGTTTCAAGACTCTTAACATTTTAAATTCAATCATATTAACTGGATTTTTAATTTCATTAAGTTTCTTTATCATTTCATTTTCAACAATTCCAATGTAATGAGTTTTAATACCTTTTTCTTCAAGTTTTTCAAAAAAATAAGCAGTAGTTAAACATATAGATTTCCCTTTATCAAGGATATGATCTGGCATTTCTCCCCAATCAAAAACAGAATATCTGTCAGAAAATAAAAATCGTCCCCTTCCGGATTTTCCATTTTCTGGTTTTTCTATAACAATTACATCTTTAACACTTCCCATTTTTTAGTGCCTTATCAATTTTTTCTATTTCTTCTTTCATTTTTTTCTGATATTCTTTAATTTTATTTTCCAACTCAGGATATTTAAGAGCCAGTATTTTTATGGCAGAAATTGCTGCTTGTTCTGGTTCAAGAATGACTAAAGGAGCAACTCCACTTGGCATTCTTAAACTTGAAAAAACATCAAAACCTGAGAATTTTTCACTATAAGGTGGACAGGCAATAACTGGTTTTGAAGTATTTGCATCAACAAAACCACTTAATGCATTACTTCTTCCAGCAACTGTTATAAAAATGACATCTTCATTTTCATATTCTTTAATTATTTCAATAACTTTAAAAGGCGTTTTATGGGCAGACGCAACTCTTAAAATAACTTCCACATCAAACTCTTTTATTTTTTCTTCTATTTTTTTTGACCATTCCAGATCACTTTTTGAACCCATAATTATAACTATTTTCATTTTTCTCCTTTTAAAAAAATTTTATCATACTTTAAAATTTTTAAAAGTTTGACTTAAGATCAAAATTAAAATAGAATTTTTAAAAAGAGAAAAAAATGTGGAAATATTTATATTTCTTATTTTTTATTGCTTCATTTATATTTTCTCTATTACTGACAAATTTATTTAAAAAATTTGCTCAAAAAGTAGGTATTATAGATTTTCCGAGTGAAAGAAAAATCCATAAAACTCCAACTCCTTTACTTGGGGGTCTTGGAATTTTTTTCTCGTTTTTTCTTTTAATTACTTTTGGTATAATTTTTGTAAATCATGGTTTTGTTCCTAACTTTGTTAGAACATATATAGATGGTATTTATTCTGTTTTGCCTAAATTGCTTATTTTACTTTTGGGAGGGATTTTAACAGTTATTTTTGGTATAATTGATGATATTTATCAATTGAAACCATTTCAAAAACTTCTTTTACAAATAATCACTGCAACTGTTGTTTTTATTTCTGGAATTAGAATTACTTTTTTTATTCCTAATATTTTCTTTTCATATGTGATAACAATTTTCTGGATTATTTTTATGATGAATTGTTTTAATCTTCTTGACAATATGGATGGACTTTCTGCAGGAGTTGGATTTATAACAGGTTTTATTCTTTTTGTTTTTGCATTTGAAATGGGACAGTTATTTATAGGTACAATTCTTTCTGTTTTTCTTGGAAGTTTACTCGGTTTTTTAATTTATAATTTCCCACCTGCCAAAATTTTTATGGGAGAATGTGGAAGCAGTTTTATTGGGTATTTTCTTGGTGTCGTTTCTATTCTCTTAACTTATTATAAATATGAAGAAGGACAGAATTTTTTACCAATTTTTATTCCTTTAATTGTTTTTTCTGTTCCATTTTTTGATACTATTTCAGTAATCTGGATAAGAAAAAAGAGAGGGTATTCAATTTTTAAGGCAGATAAAAATCATCTTTCTCATCGTCTTGTAAATCTTGGTATGACACATAAACAGGCAGTTTTATTTATTTATCTTTTGACACTTGCTACCGGTATTAATGCTTTATTTATTAAAAATCTTAACTTAAAAGGTGGCATAGGAGTTCTTTTAGAGGTTATAATTATACTTATTGTCGTTGGAATTCTTGAATTTTTTGGTAGAGGGAAAAATGGAAAAGTTAATAGTTTCTCTGGATTTAACAGAGAAGAAAAAAGTATATGAACTTGTAGAAAAATTAGGAGGATTAGTTAATTTTTATAAAGTTGGAATTATTCCATATCTTTTATTTGGAAATGAAATATTGAGGTATCTTAAAAAACAAAATAAAAGAATTTTTCTTGACTTGAAATTTTTTGATATTCCTAACACTGTTGAGAAGGCAGTTAAAATTATTTTTGATAATGAAATAGATATGTTTACTGTCCATTTAATGGCAGGAGAAAAAGTAATTAAAAATATAACTGAAATTAAGGATAACGTTAAAAAAGATACTAAAATTATTGGTGTTACTGTTTTAACTTCCTTTGGAGAAGAAGAACTTAAATTTTTAGGGATAAAAATGAAAATATTAGATTTAACAGAAAAATTGGTTGAATATGGATATAAATGGGGCATTGACGGTGTGGTATGTTCAGGTGAAGAATTAAAGACTTTAAGACCAAAATTTAAACCTCCTTTTCTTTTTGTTGTCCCTGGGATAAGAGTAGAAAAATCAAAAGATGACCAAAAAAGAATAACAACTCCTAACGAAGCAATTAAAAATGGAGCAGATTTTATAGTTGTTGGTAGGCCGATTTATGAGAGTGAAAATCCTGTAAAAATTGTTAAGAAAATTTTAAGGTTAATAAAAAATGAAGGGAAGAACATGGATTGAGGTGGATATAAAGAAAATAAAGGAAAATATAAAAAAAGTTAAGTTTATAACAAAGAAAAAATTTCTTGCAAGTGTTAAGTGTGATTTGTATGGTATAGGAGTAAAGGAAATTGCAAGGGAAATAGATGACACTGTTGACTTCTATGGAGTTGCAACGATTGAAGAGGCAGTTGAATTAAAAAAAATAGGGGTTAAAAAGCCAATTTTAATTATGGGAAATATCTTACCTTCACAAGTTGAAGATGCCATTTTAAATGATATAAGAATAACACTCTGTAATGAAGAGGTTTTAAATGAAATTATTGAAGTTTCTAAAAAATATCAAAAAGAAGCAATAGTTCATATAAAGTTAGATACTGGAATGGGAAGAATAGGATTGAAAGAAGGAATGGTTTTGCCATTTTTAAGAAAAGTTATAGAGTTCAAAAATATTAAAATTGAAGGCATTTTTTCCCATTTTGCAACAGCAGAATGGAAAAATAGAGAGTATGCAGATTATCAGTTAAGTATATTTTCAAGAATATTGAAAAAAATTGAAGAGGAGAAAATATATATTCCACTTAAACATATAGCAAATTCTGCAGCAGTTCTTAATATTCCAGAAAGTTATAAAAATTTTGACATGGTCAGAATTGGACTTTTACTTCTTGGGGTATATCCTTCAATATATCTTTCTAAAAAAATAAAATTTGAATGTGCTATTAAAGGATTCACAAGAGTATTTTTTATAAAAGAAGTTGAAAAAAATACTCCTTTAAGTTATGGTTTATCTTTTATAACAAAAAGAAAAATGAAAGTTGCTACATTAGGAATTGGATATGGTGATGGTTTAAGAAGATTTCTTTCAAACAATTTTTATCTTAAATGGAAAGGAGAGAAGATAAAAATAATTGGAAATATATGCATGGATCAAACACTTGTTGATGTTACAGGGAAAAATGTTAAAATAGGAGATATAATAGAAATTTTTGGTAGTGATTTTGAAATAGAAAAAATGGCAGAGATTGGTAAAACTGTTCCTCAGGAAATTCTATGTGGATTTGGAAGTAAGAGGGTTGAAAAAATTTATATAAAATGAAAATAGAAGAAAAACTTAAAAACTGGAAAAGTTTAATAGAAGAATATATTGATGAAAATTTACCATCTTTAAAAGAAAACCCTAAAATTTTAAATGAAGCAATAAGATATGCTGTTTTTTCGGGTGGTAAAAGATTGAGACCAATTATAGTTTTAACTATTAGTGAAATATTCAATCTTGATTTAAAAAAAGTCTTACCAATTGCTTGTGGAATTGAATTGATTCATAACTTTTCTTTAATTCACGATGATCTACCTGGAATGGATAATGATGATTACAGAAGAGGATTGCCTACCTGTCATAAAAAATTTGGCGAAGGCATTGCTATTCTTGCAGGTGATACTCTTTTGACTTATGGTTTTAAATTTATTGCAGAAGCAGGAAATGTCTCTTTGATTAAAGATATAGCAGATGCAATTGGAGGCAGAGGAATGGCAGGAGGACAGACACTTGATTTGATATACAAATATGAAAAAATTACTGAAAAAGAAAGAAGAAGAATTAATTATTTAAAAACAGGAAAACTTTTTGAAATTTGTTTTAAAATTCCATTCTATTTTAAAAAAATTAATGCACAGGAGAAGAAAAAAATAGAAAAAATTGCAAAAGATTTTGGTATTGCCTTTCAAATAAGGGATGATATTGAAGATAAAGAGGGTGATGTGGAAAAATTGAAAAAAGAATTAAAAAGTTTAGTTTTGCGAATGAAAAAAAATATATCTTCTTTTAAAGAAAAAGGAGAGGTTTTACTTTACATTGTTGAAAAAATTTATGGTGAATTTTTTTAATTTTGCTTTTTAACAAATTTAATTGTATAATTTTAAAAATTTTAAAATTATCTAAGGAGGCAGAATGAGTATAATTGAAATAAAAGATCTTACAAAATACTATTATCTAGGAAGAAAAAAAATAGTTGTTGGACTTGAAAGTGTTTCTTTTAATGTTGAAGAAGGAGAAATTTATGGAATACTTGGACCAAATGGGTCTGGAAAAACTACTTGTTTAAAATTAATGCTCGGAATCCTTTTTCCAACTTCTGGTGAAATAAGTATTTTAGGAAAAGATCAATTTGATATTCAAACGAAAAAAAATATTGGTTTTTTGCCAGAAAATCCTTATTATTACGATTATTTAACAGGTCCAGAACTTTTAAAATTTTATGGGAAATTATATGATCTTCCAGAAAAAGTTATAAATGAAAGAATTGAAAAATTGCTTTATCTTGTAAAACTTCACGATGCTAAAAAACTTGCTTTGAGACATTATTCTAAAGGTATGCTTGAAAGGATTGGAATTGCAGCAAGTTTGATTAATGATCCTAAAATCCTTATTCTGGATGAACCAACAACTGGACTTGATCCTATAGGTTGTATTGAAACAAGGGATTTATTATTACAACTTAAAAAAGAAGGTAAAACTATTTTACTTTCAAGCCATTTTCTTTCAGAAGTTGAAAAAGTTTGTGATAGAATAGCAATATTTCACAGAGGCCATTTACTTGCACAAGGAAATCTTAAAGAACTTATTCAAAAATATAACGCAGATGGTCTTGAAGATTTATTTGTGAAAACAATAGAGGAGTTTGATAGAAAAGGAGAAAAATTATGAAAAAAGCATGGATTATAGGATTGAATACTTTTAAAGAATCATTAAGAAAAAAAACCTTGTATATTCTACTCGTAGTCGCTTTGATAGTGATAGGTGCTTCTAAGGCATTCTCTTTTTTAACAGCAGAAGAAGAGATAAAAATGGTAAAAGATGTAAGTTTTTCAAGTATAGAGTTTTTTGGAGCCTTAATAGCAATTTTTATGTCTTTAACAGTAATTTCTGGAGAGATTGAAAAAAGAACAATTTACACATTATTTTCAAAACCAATAACAAGACAAAATTTCTTTATGGGTAAATTTGTTGGAATAGTTTTGATTATTTTAATTAATTTTTTACTTATGTGTTTATTTTTTATTGGACTTTTAATTTTTAAAAAGGCTTACCCAGATATTCAAGTTTTTAAAACATTATTGCTCATCTTTATTGAATTAATATTAATTGGTTCTATAACTTTAACAGTTGCAACCTTTGCTTCAGATGCTTTTAATATAATTTTTTCTGTTTTTCTCTATATAATAGGTCATTTGACTACGTATGGGAAGCAAATAATTGAAAGAACTGAAAACCTTTTATTGAAAAGTTTCTGGCAGATAATTTATACAGTTGTGCCTAATTATGAAAATTTCAATATAAGGGATAAAGTAGTTGTTGGGATTGAAGTAAGTTGGAATTATGTTTTTAAAACAGGGCTTTATGGTATTTTATATTTATTTATTGTTCTTTTAATTGGTTCTTATTTTATTCAAAAGAAGGAAATATGACAAAAAGAAACTGGATTAAGTTATTTATTGCAGTTATTCTGTTTATTCCAATTGGTTTTCTTCAGGTAAGTATTGATTATTCAAAAAAACTTGAAGATCTTGAAAGTAATATTTTACTTATGCCAGGACAAATTGCAGGAAGTTTAGTATTAAGTGGATTTAAAGGACTTGCTGCTGATTTATTATGGTTAAATATTGAAAATTACTGGCATTCTGGACAGCATTATAAAATGCTTCCATTGTTTGATGCGATAGCGTGGCTTCAGCCAACTTATATAATTGTTTGGGCAGTTGGTGGATGGCATATGGCTTATAATGTTTTTGCTACTGTAAGAAGTAGAGGAGAGAATTTATTGAAAGAATATGAAAAATTAATACCAAATTTATCATTAACTGAATTAGAAAAGAGGGAAATTGAAGGAATTGTTAAAGATATTAAAAATCTAATTGACGGACTTGCAAGAGATTATCCTAAAACAGAAGAGAAAATTAAAGAATATTTTTCAATAACAGATAAGTGTTTTAATCAAAATGAAAAATTTAAAGAAAATAAGAAGTTGACAAAAATTTATGAATTGTTATCTGATCTTATAAATGTTCCGGTGGAAATGATATTTTGGTATAATAATGGAATTTCCTATATAAAGAAAGGAATATCTTATAATCCAGATAGGTATGATCTTTATTTTGAAGCAGGTTGGACTTACTATCATAAAGGTAAAGATTACAAAAATGCAGTGAGATATCTTGAAAAAGCGGTTAAGTTTCCTCATCCTGAATATGTTGATGATGTTTTAGCCCATGCCTATGAAAAAAATGGTCAGATCGACCTTGCAATTAAACAATGGGAAAAATTACTTGGAACTTCTTTTGATTCTATAGCAAGAAGAGCAATAGAAACATTAAAACAGGGAAAGCCTTTCACTCCTTAAATGAAAAATTTAATATTTGTTCTTTCTGCTCCTTCAGGAACAGGGAAAACTACTATTCTGAAAATTTTAAAGGATGAATTAAAAGATGTTGATATTGTTGTTACATATACAACAAGAAAGCCTCGTCCAGGAGAGAAAGATGGAATAGATTATAATTTTATTGAAATAGACGAATTTAAAAAGAAAATAGAAAAAGGAGAACTTATTGAATGGTCTATAGTATATGGAAATTATTATGGGATACCAAAAGATAAAATTGAAGAAAATTTAAAAAAAGAAAAAAAAACATTGCTTATTATTGATACTCAAGGAGGATTAAAAATAAAAAAAATATACCCGAATGCATTTTTAATAGGTATTTTGCCACCATCTTTGAAAGAACAAGAAAGAAGATTGAGGGAAAGAAAGGATATGCCAGAGGAAGAGATAAAGAAACGCCTTTCTTTTTCAAAACAAGAAAGGGATGTAATAAGAAAACATTACGATATTAAGTTAATTAACAGAGATTTAAGAAAAACAATTGAGAAAATAAAAAAAATTATTCTTTCTTAAATTCATTCAGTTATTTCAAATATTTCTAAGATTTTCTTTTCAAAAATGTTTTCTGACATGGCACCAATTATTTCTTGTAATTTGTTGCCATTTTTAAAAAAAATAAAGGTTGGAATTGACATTATTTTATATTTTTCAGCAATTTCTGGATTTTCGTCAACGTTTACTTTTGCAAAAACAATTTTGTTTTTATATTTTTCTGCAAGTTTTTCAAATACAGGGATCATTATTTTACAAGGCATACACCAATTTGCCCAGAAATCAATAATTACATTTTCATTATTTTTTATTATTTCTTCAAAATTTTCCTTGTTGAGATTCAAAACATATTTATTCTCCATTTTTACCTCCAGAAAAGTGTTGCAATAATTATATCAGAATTTTTAAAAACATCAAAATTTGTGGTATTATTTAAAAATATGAATAAAAAAATAGAAAAATATATTGAAGCGCTTTCACATTTTGATATTGAAGTCAGAAAGAATGCCTTTTTGAAAGTTGTAGAGTATATTAAAAAAAATAAAATTAACAAAGATAATGAATTTTTTAATCTTATAAATGCTCATATTCATACTTTTCATTCTTTTAATTATAAAAATTGGTCTCCTTTAAGAATTGTTTTTGAGGGATGGAAAAAGGGTATGCTTTATCTTGGAACTGTAGACTTTGATACTCTTGAAGGAGTTGAAGAAACATTGTGGGCAGGAGAAATGCTAAATATTAAAGTTACAGGAGGTTTTGAAACAAGAGTTTTTTTAAAAGAAATGAAGGACAAAATAATAAACTCTCCAAATGAGCCAGGAATATTTTATCTTTGCGGAAAAGGGTTTAAAAAATTACCAAAAGAAAATAGTGAAGAGACCATTTTCTTTAAAAAATTAAAAGAAATTTCTCAAAATAGAAATAAAAAAATAATTGAAAAAATTAATGAATATTTGAAAGATGTAAGAATTGATTACAAAGAAGATGTTTTACCTTTGACGCCTTCAAATAATCCAACTGAAAGACATATAATAATTGCCTATTATAAAAAAGCAAAAGAAATTTTTAAAGAAAAAGAAAGTGAGTTCTGGTCTGAAATTTTAAAATTAAAAAAACAGGAAGTTGAAGAATTGAAAGAAAAAAATATAGGGGAATTTTATGAAATAATAAGGCAGAAATTGATTAAATTTGGAGGACCAGGCTATATAAAATCAGAAAGTAAAGATTTCCCAACTTTTGAAGATGTTGTTGAAATGACAAGAAAAGCAGATGGAATTCCTATAGGAACATTTTTAGATGGGACAAATGAAGGTGAAAGAGACATAAAATTTCTTATTGAGTTGTTAAAATCAAAAGGAATTGAGGGAATTACAGTTATACCTGAGAGAAATTGGAACATAAAAGAACCAGAAGAAAAAAGAATGAAAGTTCAAAAATTTAATGAATTCATGAATTTGTGTAAAAAAATAAATATGCCTGTAATATGTGGAACAGAAATGAATAGATATGGTCAACCATTTGTTGATAATTTTAAAAGGCCTGAAATTTCCAAATATCTTGAATATTTTATAAAAAGTTTTGAAAAGTTATTTTTATAAAATGAAAAACAAAGTAAAAAAAACAGTTTCTGAAGAAATAGAAGCACTTATAAGAATAAGTAAAGCCATAACCTCTGATATGTATATTGAGGATATTTTGAAATTAATTGTAAATGTAACTGCAGAAGTTTTCAAATCAAAAGTTTGTTCTATACTTCTTTACGATGAAAAAGAAAATGTTTTAAAAATAAGAGCAACGCAAGCAATGAGTGATGAGTATTTGAAAAAACCACCATTAAAACCAGATGAAGGGATAGCAGGAAAAGTTTTTACAAGCAAAAAGCCAATAGTTGTTGAAGATGTTAGGAAAGAAAAAGAGTATAAATATAGAGAAATAGCCGAAAAAGAAGGTTTAGTTTCTTTGCTATCAGTTCCTTTAATAGTCAAAAACAGGGCTATTGGGGTTTTAAATGTTTATACCACAAAAAAACATAATTTCACAGAAGAAGAAATAGAGTTAATCTCATCTATAGCAAATCAGGCAGCAATTGTTATAGAAAATACAGAATTGCTTATAAGAACAAAAATACTCGAAGAGGAGTTGGAAACAAGAAAAAAAGTAGAAAAAGCAAAAGGAATATTAATGAAAGAGGAAAATTTGACCGAAGAAGAAGCATATAGTAAACTAAGAAAATTCAGTATGGATAAAAGGATAAGTATGAAAGAAGTTGCAGAGGCGATAATAATTGCTTATGAAGTTAAAAAATCGGTAAAATAAAATAGTAAAATGATAAGTGAAAAGTGTGGAGTTTTTAGCATATATTCAAACAAAAATTCTGCAGAAAAGATTTTTTATAGGATATTTAAATTACAATACAAAAACCAAAAATTTTGTGAAATTGTTATTTTTCATAACAAAAAAATCCATTTAATAACCTATCAGGGTTTTGTCAGATATAGTTTTACTAAACAGGAAATTGAAAGGAGATCCAAAAATTAAAAATAAAGTTTTAGAACTGAAAGCATTTGATGCAAAAAAGAAGCGGATACACTTAAATATAAACTCAATTTAAAGGTATATGCATATAAAAAGCAGAATAAAAAAAATAAAAAAGTTGATAGAAGATAAAAAGGGCGAAAAGATAATAGTACTTGACCTTAAAGGTTTAACTTGGATTACTGATTATTTTATTATTGCTTCTGGTAATACAACAATTCAAACAAAAGCAATTGCGGAAAATATTATTTTAAATATTCCTGAAAACCCAATTTCAATTGAAGGAATGGATGATGGAAAGTGGATACTTATTGATTATGATGAAATAATAGTACATATTTTTCTTGAAGAAACTAGAAATTATTATAAACTCGAGAAATTATGGGCAGATGCGAAAATAGTTGAAATTTAACTTTCTTTTTTATTTACATAATCAATAACCTCATTAACTGCATCAGCAAGAGATTTATAAAAATCTTTTTTTCTCAATTTTATTTTTTCAACATTTTTTCCCTGTGCAAGTTCTCTTAAAACTTTTTCTATTCTATACAAAGGTCCTGCAATTCTATGTAAAATTCTTATTTCTAAATAAAAAGTAATTAAGAGAAAAATAAAGCAAATCAAGCCTATTTTTTTGATTAATATAGAATTTATTGTTTTGACAATTTCATGAGCACTTATAAGTTTATTTTCAAGTTCAAGTTGGGAAAGAATTGTGTTAAGAGTTATATAATAGGTCAATCCTGCAACAAAAATGACAAAAAGTACAATTAAATAAATTGTTACTCCACTTAAAATAAATTGAACTGATTTATTTATTAAATATCTTTTCCTTCTATAACCCTTTTCCATTCATAGCCTCACTCTTGAAAATTAGGATATTTATTTGAAATCCAAACAATGTCTTTATTATATCCATTTCCTCCTTCTTTTCCATCTTTTCCATAACTTCCAAGTATGAAATATTCTTTTGTAGGCATATTATCAACAATTATAGAGACATAAAGAAAATCCCCAGGAGTGCTCCTTGCCCAGACAAGAATATTGTTTCCTTGTTTTAAATTTATTTCTTTTTCTATAATTTGAGGGATTGGGTTATTTTTAAATTCCTTTTCATCAACAATTTTCTCACCATTTAAATATATATTACAGGCAGTAATTCCATAATTTACAATTCTAATTTTCCCTTTACTTTCAATTGCTTCAAAATTTGCAGTATAGGTCTCGGGTTTTCCATAACTTCGTGGAAGTTTAGGAGAATTGAAAACTGTTGTTGGGGGTACTTTATAAAAATAGGGATTACCCCATGGGTCAAGTGGTATTTGATTTGTATATGGTCCATCCCATCCATTTTCTTGTAATTTTGGAGGAGAATTTGAAAGTAAATCTGTAAGAAATGCAGGATAAAGTCCTGTATCATTTTTTACTTGTTCAAGTAATAAAGCCAATTGTGAAATTTGTGCTTTAACACTTATAACCTTTGCTTTATTCATAATATTTCTAACTGCAAAAAATATTCCTGCCAACAAAATACAAAATATAAAAATTCCAATAATTATTTCCAAAAAAATAAAACCTTTTTTCATTTTTCTCCACTTTTAATTTACCTTTTAAATTCCAAGTTGTCAACTTTTTATTTTTTTTGTATAATTTTTTTTATGAGGATAAATAGAAATATATTCAGGGAATATGATATTCGGGGCATTTATGAGAAAGATTTAAAAGGAGACGTTTCTTATTTTATTGGAAAAGGCATTGGTTCTTATTTAATCAGAAAAAATCTAAAAACTGTATCTGTTGGGGGTGACAATAGATTGACAACTCCTGAAATAAAAGAAAAATTGATAAAGGGTTTAATAGATAGTGGTTGCCAGGTAATTGATATAGGAATTGTTCCCACTCCTATTCTTTATTTTTCTGTTCATTTTTATCAATATGATTCAGGTGTAATGGTAACTGCAAGCCATAACCCCCCTGAGTTCAACGGTTTTAAAATTATACTTAAAAATGGAAGTTTATATGGAAAAGAAATTCAAAAAATAGCAGAATTAATTGAAAAAGAAGATTTTGAAAAGGGAAATGGAAAAATTGAAAAAAAAGAAGATATTGTTGAGAAATATATTAATTTTATGGTGAATAAATTTAAGTTTAACAAAAAATTCAAAGTTGGTATTGACACAGGGAATGGAACAGTAGGTCCTATTATAGAACAACTTTTTAAAAAGGTTGGTATTAATTTTATTGGTTTATATCTTGAAAGTGACGGTAATTTCCCAAATCATTTACCAGATCCGGTTGTTCCTGAAAATTTGAAAGAATTAATTGAAATTGTAAAAAATAATGAACTTGAATGTGGTTTAGGTTTTGATGGAGATGGAGATCGTTTAGGAGTTGTAGATGATAAAGGGAATATTTTGTGGGGAGATCAACTTATGATTTTATTTTCAAGAGAAATTCTTGAAAAATATAGAGGAGCAAAAATTATTTTTGATGTGAAATGCTCTAAAGCACTTGAAGAAGAAATATTAAAAATGGGAGGAATTCCCATTATGTGGAAAACAGGCCATTCATTGATTGAAAATAAATTACATGAGGAAAAATCTCCAATTGCTGGTGAACTTTCAGGTCATATTTATTTTGCAGATGAATATTTTGGATATGATGATGCAATTTATACATCTTTGAGATTGTTGAGAATAATAGAAAAAGAAAACAAAAATTTATCAGAACTTTTCAAAGATGTAAAAAGATATTTTTCTACTCCTGAAATAAGAATAGAAGTAAGTGATGAAAAAAAATTTGATATAGTTGAAAAGGTCAAAAATTTTTATTCTACCAAAAAATATAAAATAAATGATATAGATGGGGTTAAAGTTTATTATCCTTCTGGTTGGGCACTTTTAAGAGCCTCAAATACTCAACCTGCACTCGTTGTTAGGATAGAGGGAGAAACAGAGGAAGAACTTAAAAATATTAAAAAGGAGTTTTTTGAAGTAATTGAAAAATATAAATAAAGAATTAAATTTTAAAGAAGGGGGTGAGGATATGAAATGTCCATTAAGATTAAGAATGCAAAAGAGACCATTGGGAGAGGCTGCTTTTGGAGTGCCTGAACAGGTGGAAGATTTTGATTTTTGTATTGAAGAAAATTGTGCGTGGTGGGATAACAAAAATAAATGTTGTATAATAACTCATATTGCAATCATAAAAGAAAAACTTGAAATTTTGAAAGAAAAATGAAAAAAGAAGAAATTATAAAATTGTTAAAAGAAAAAGAAAATATAAGAGATGATCAACTTGAAATAGTTTTAAAAGAAAAAGAAAAAACAGGTTCTCCATTAGGATATTTACTAATAAAATTTGGTTTAATTTCAGCAGAAAGATGGTTTAATTTTGTTTCTCAAGAACTTAAATGGCCCTCTATTAGATTAAATGAAATTAATATTGAAAAAGAAATTTTGAAAGAACTGCCTGAATTTACATGTAGAAAATATAGAACAATCCCTATATTTAAAGGAGACAAAAAACTTGTTTGTGCCATGGTAGATCCTGTTGATGATGAAGTAATAGAAGAATTAAAGAAAATAACAAAAATGGAAATAGAAACAAGACTTGTACGAGAATATGAAATTAAAGAAATTATTGATACATTATTATCTCACGGTGGAGTTGAAGTTATTAGTCCTTATGAAAGAAAAGAAGTTACAACAAAAGTGTTAAAACCTATAAAAATAAAGGAAGCTACTGAATCTTCTGCTGTAAGTATTGTTGAAGAATTGGTATCAAAAGCAATTGAATTAAGAGCAACTGATATTCATCTTGAAATAGAAGAAGATGGTTTAAGATTAAGATACAGAATAAATGGTGTTTTATATGAATTTCCTCCCCCACCACTTGAACTTTATTCTTCTATCGTTTCCCATATTAAAGTTCTTTCAAATCTTGATATTTCAGAAAAAAGAATTCCACAGGATGGATACTTCAAAATGAAATTGTATGAAAGAGATATTGATTTGAGAGTTTCAACTTTTCCTACAATATTTGGTGAAGTGATAGCCTTAAGAGTTCTTGATAAAAAAAATATAATTTCTGGTCTTGACCAACTTGGGTTTTTGCCTGAAATTTTACATAGATGGAGAATTTTACTTGAAGAACCTTATGGAATGATTTTAGTCACTGGCCCAACAGGAAGTGGAAAAACAACAACTTTATATGCCTCTCTTAATGAACTTGATAGTATTCATAAGAAAATAATAACGATTGAAGATCCTGTAGAATATCATCTAAAAAATGTTATGCAAACCCAGATTAATCCAAAAGCAGGCTTGACTTTTTCGGTTGCTTTAAGATCCATGTTAAGACAAGATCCAGATATTATAATGGTTGGAGAAATTAGAGATCTTGAAACAGCGGAAATTGCTTTTAGAGCAGCCCAAACTGGACATCTTGTTTTATCAACATTACATACCAATACTGCTCCTGCTGCTATAATAAGATTATTAGATATGGGAGTTGAACCATATTTAATTTCTTCCTCTTTAATTGGGGTCCTCAACCAAAGGCTTGTAAGAACTATATGTAATTCCTGTAAAGAAGAATATACTCCTTTCTCTGAAGAAATAAAACTTTTAGATTCTTCCTTACTTGATAGAAAAGATATAAAATTTTACAGAGGTAAAGGATGTCATTTATGTAATGGAACTGGCTATGGGGGAAGGACAGGTATTTTTGAATTGCTTATTTTAAATGAAGAATTGAGAAGGATTATAATGAAAAAACCTAATATTTCTGAACTGAAGGAATTAGCAAGACGTTCAGGGATGGAATTTTTGAGAGAGGATGGGATTAAAAAAATTTTGCAAGGAATAACAACAATTTCTGAAGTTCTTTATAATACAAGAAAAGAAGATTAGTAATTCAAAGTATCTTTTCCAAGTTCATGTTTTAATTCTTTTATATATTTATTAAGAATTTCAAATGAAAGTGGGTCAATTTCAATAAACTCTACACCGTTTAGATATAAGTTTCTTATTTTTTTCATAAATTTTAGTTTGCATTTAGCACTGAAAGAATAGGGTTTCTTTTTTATAAAAAAAGTAGTTTGAAAATCATAAAAAACTCCTTCTTTTAATGGCATGCTTGTTTCAACTTTTGCACCAGAAAGTGAAATATTTAAAATATTTCCATTTATTTCTTCTTTATGAAATAATGAAATTTTTCCAACCAACTTAACAGGTATAAAATCTGTTTCTAACCTTTCATTTTTTCTTCTTTCATTTAATATATCAGTTTCTGGAAGAACAACAACTCTTTCTACTCCTTGAGAAAAGATTTTTCCAGATACAAAATATTTTTTATTATCTTTTTCAAAAAAAACTTCCCCTCTTTTTCCTAATTCAACAGGAATTATTTTAGTTCTTGGTGGGACAGAGATGATCATTTTTCCCCATTTATTAATTTCAATCAATTCTCCCTCAATTTTTTCATTTTCGATAAAAATTATAACTTTTTTAATATTTTTTAATTCTTCAAAGTTCATCTACAAGTTTATTTTACCCCAAAATTTTAAAGTTGGTAATATTTGAAAATTTAAGATGGAAAAATGGAAAAAAATAGATTATAATTTATTATTCACATATTTACAAAGATGGAAGAAATTAAGATAAGACCTGGCTATATAATTAAAGGATATATGTTGAAAGAAATGGTAGGAGCAGGTGGTTTTTCTACTGTTTATAAAGCAGAAACGATAAATCCTTTACCATTATACACTTCAATTATTGCTGTGAAAGTTTTGCATCCCAGAAGACTTGAAAGGCAACAAATAAGGCAGTTTATTAAAGAGGGCAAAATTGTGAAAAATCTTGAACATCCTAACATTGTAAAAGTTTTTGATATTGTTCAACAAGATGGGAATTTTTTTATTCTTATGGAATTTCTGGATACAGACCTTTTAAAAGCAATCAGAACGAAAAAAGAAATTTTTAATGAAAAAAATATTATAGAAGTTATAACAAAAGCAGCAAAAGGATTAGCATACATTCACAAAAATGGAATAGTCCATAAAGACATAAATCCATCTAATATTTTGATTTCCTACAATCTTGAAAAAGTTAAAATTACAGATTTTGGTCTGGCAAAAAGGGAAAGATTTTTTATGAATAAAAGAGATTTTATGAGTGGAACAGAGGGATATATTCCGCCTGAAAGATTTGAAGGGAAACCTGCAGATGCAAAAGGAGATATATATTCTTTTGGCAAAACTATTGAGAAAATTTATAGTGAACTTAAATTTCCTATGCCAGAAAAAATAAGAAATATTGTTAAAATAGCAACTGACAAAAATCCTGATAATAGATTTGAAAGTATGGAAGGTATTGTATTTATTCTTGAAACAAGGAAGATTGAATGATTAAATTTGTTTATTCAGAAGAATTTTTGAAATATGAAGAACCATCTCATCCTGAATCTCCAAAGAGAGTTGAAAGTATAGTAAATTATTTAAAGAAAAAAGGAAAATTTAGTTTTGTTGAACCATCTCCTTGTAAAGAGGAAGATCTTCTTTTAGTTCATACAGAAGAAATGATAAAAAGAGTAAAAGAAAATGATTTTTTTGATCCAGATTGTCCAAATATACCAGAGATTTTTTATTATGCCTGTCTTTCCTGCGGTTCTGCAATAAAAGCAAGTGAAATTTGTTTAGAAGGGACAGTTGGTTTTTCTCTTGGAAGACCACCAGGTCATCATGCTGGAAAAAATAAAATAGGTGGGTTTTGTTATTTCAATAATATTGCAGTTGCTGTAAAGAAACTATTACTCAAAAATTTAAAAATTGCAATTATAGATATAGATGGTCATCATGGAAATGGAACAGAAGAGATTTTTAGAGGAGAAAAAAATGTAATCTATATCTCTTTACATCAATTTCCTGCTTATCCAGGAACAGGTAAATATTCGTTTGAAAATTGTTATAATTTCCCAATCTCTCCATTTTCAAGTTCAAAAAAATATATGGAAAAATTTAATTGTAGTATTGAAATAATAGAAAATTTCTCACCTGATGTTATTGCGGTTTCTTGTGGTTTTGATGGATATAAAGAAGATCCACTATTAAATTTATCTCTTGACGAAACAGATTATTATATTATAGGGAAAAAATTGGGGTCTTTAAAGAAAAATCTTTTTTTTGTTCTTGAAGGGGGATATAATATATCAAAAATAGGAAATTTATGTTTCTGTTTAATTTCTGGGGTTGAAAATTCTCTTGAGAGTAAAAAATTTTATTTATAATCTTTAAAAATATGAGAAAAATTTTTGAATTGATGGAAAAAAGAGAAGTTATAATTCTTGATGGTGCGACAGGAACTTATCTTGAAAATCTTGGTTTTAAAGGAATTACGCCTGAAATTGCTAATATTCACAGTCCAGAATTAGTGAAAAAATTACATTCAGAGTATTGCGAAAGTGGAGCAGAGATAATTTTAACAAATACTTTTGGAGCAAATCGATTAATACTTACGAAAAAAAAACTTGAAAATAAATTAGAAGATATTATTTTAAAAGGATTTGAAATTGCTTTGAAAATAAAAGAAAGAAATAAGGATATTCTTATTGCAGGCGATATCGGGCCGACAGGAGAATTACTTTCTCCTTATGGTTCCTTAGAAATTGAAGAAGCCGAAAAAGTTTTTAGAGAGATTGGTGGAATATTCAATAAAACAGAAGTAGATTTTTTGTTGCTTGAAACATTTCAGGATTTAGAAGAACTTAAAATAGGGTATAATACATTAAGAGAAAATACATCCTTTTTCATTATCCCTTGTCTTACTTTTAATTTTAAAAAAGAATTTAGAACTTTAATGGGGCAAACATTGGAAAATTATATTGAATGGATAGATAAAAATAATATAAAAATTGTTGGTTCAAATTGTGGTTTAAGTTCTAAAGAAATGGTTGAATTTGTAAAATTTTTAAAAAAACTTACTGAAAAACCTTTATGGATAAAACCAAATGCTGGTAAACCATATTTAAAAGAAGGAAAAGTTGAATATACAGAAAATAGCGAGGAGTTCTCTTTGAATTGTCTTAAAATGATTGAAATTGGAGTGAAATTTATTGGTGGATGTTGTGGGACAACCCCAGAATATATAAAACAAATAAAAAAAGTTTTAAAACTATAAACTAAATGAAACTTCTGAAAGTTATTTTTGATATTCCAATAGAAAAAAGTTTTTATTACATTTATAGAAAAGATATTAACTCATTTACACGTGTTTTGGCACCTCTTGGAAATCAAGAAAGACTTGGGTTTGTAATTGAAATCCAAGAAAATATAAATGACGAAGTGGTTTATAAAGAAATTAAAAAAGTTTATGATATATATCCTTTGATAAATGAAGAAATTTTCAAACTCTCAAAAATAGTATCTGAAAAATATTATGCATCTCTTGGACAAACAATTTTTACCATTATAGGAGAACTTCCATTGAGATATGAGAAAAAAACTACTGAGAGAAAAGAGAAAAAAATTTTTTCTCCATCTGGTTATAGAAAAGAGATGTATCTTTTTGATAATAAAAAAGAAAAAGTAAATTTTTATCTTGATTTAATTTCAAAAACAAAAGGTTCTCTGATTTTTTTATTTCCTGAAATTGAATATGTTGAAAATTACTATAAAGAAATGATAAAAAGTACAGATAAAAAAGTTTTGAAATATTATGGGGAGATGAATAAAAAAGACAGGATTAAAAATTATTTTGAAATTCTCTGGAATGAAAATTTAATAATCATTGGAACAAGGCTTGCAATTTTTTTACCAGTTTCAGATCTTAATTGTATAATCATAGATCAACCTTCAAATAGTTCTCATAGAGAAAAACGAGAACCAAAGTATAATGCTGTAGAAGTCGCTGAAATAAGAGCAGCTTTACAAAATGTTCCGATAATACAAACCTCAAATTCACTTTCTATAAATGATTATTATAGATCTACGAAAAAAGAATTGATATTTATAGATAAAAGAAACTTTGAAAGCATGCCTGAAATTTTTATAATTGAAAAAAAGTTAGGAGAGATGGATAAAAATATAAATTTTCTGACCAAATTTACTGTTTCTTTGATGGAAGAAACTATATTGAAAGGTAAAAAAGTTGCGATAGTCCACAATAGAAAAGGAAATTTTAAAACATATAAATGTAACAAATGTGAACACGTTTTAAGATGTAAAATTTGTAATTCAATTTTAATACTTTCTGAAAATGAAAAAATGGTCTGTAAATACTGCAAAGATTATACAGATATGACAAAAAAATGTCCTCATTGTGGAAGTAAAGATATAATTGAAAGAATAACAGGGATTGAAAAAATTTTTAGAATTTTAAAAAATACATATCCTGATTTTGTAATTCAAAAATTAACAGCAGAGGAAAGAATTTTCAGCAAAGATACAAATATTTTTGTGGGTACAACTGTTATAACTAAAATTTTAGATAAGATTGATTTTGGATTGGTAATTTTCCCTCATGCTGAATCTTTTTTGAATATTCCGCAATATAATGCAGAAGAGGTTTTTTTTCTTACTATAAGTGAATTTTTATGGAATTTAGATAAAAATGGTAAAATTTTAATTCAAACAAAAAATCCTCATTTTGAAATTTTTTCCTCTTTAAAAACAAAAAACTTTTATATTTTTTATAATAAGGAAATAAAAATAAGACAGCAACTTGGTTATCCTCCTTTTTCTGAAATAGTTTCAATTGAAATACCTGTTAAAAAGAGTTTGATATTTGAAGATAGAGTGAATACTTTAAAAAAGATTATTAGCGAAAGTGGAGAAATTTTATCTTCCGAAAAAATAAAACTTAAAGGGAAGGAATATTTGAGATTTATTCTTAAAATTGGTGAAAGAAAAATGAAATTTGAAGACATAATGAAAATTAAGGAAAAAATGGATTTTAAAATTGAAATTAACCCTGAAATTATTTGAAGGTAAAATAAAAATATGAATGAACTTTTTAATTCTGAAGATAAAAAAGTAAGAAAATTGAACTTACCCTTAGCAATTAGAGTTAGACCTGAAACTTTAGAAGAGTTTGTTGGACAAGAACATATTTTAGGAAAGGATAAACCTTTGAGAAAAATTATTGAAAGTGATAATATCCCTTCCCTTATTTTTTATGGTCCACCAGGTTGTGGTAAAACTGCATTATCTTTAATAATAGCAAAAATGACGAAAAAATATTTTGTTTCTTTAAATGCAGTTACTGCAACAGTTTCTGATGTAAGAGAAGTTATAAAATCTGCTAGGGAAAGGTTAAAAAGAGAAGGAAGAGGTACGATCCTTTTTCTTGATGAAATTTCCCATTTTAATAAATTACAACAGGATGCACTATTGAAAGACGTTGAAGACGGAACAATTACATTAATAGGTGCAACAGTTCACAATCCTTATTTTTACATAAATACTCCTTTGCTTTCACGAGGACTCATTTTTGAATTTAAACCCTTAAAAGAAGAAGAAATAAAAAAAATAATAAAAAATGCCTTAAAGAGTGAAAAAGGACTTGGAAATTATAAAATTGAAATTACAGAAGAGGCAATTGAGGTTATAAGTAAAAAAAGCCAAGGAGATGCTCGAAAAGCATTAAATATTCTTGAAGTTTGTTTTGTAACATCTACTCCTGAAAAAAATGGATATATTTTGATTGATGAAAATAAAGTTAAAGAGTGTGCTGATAAATATTTTATTTATGATAAGAATGGTGATGCTCATTATGATGTAATTTCTGCGTTTATAAAAAGTATGAGAGGTTCAGATCCAGATAGCGCTTTATATTATCTTGCAAGAATGCTTGTAAGTGGTGAAGATCCAAGATTTATTGCAAGAAGAATGTTAATATTTGCATCTGAAGATATTGGTAATGCAGACCCTCAAGCGCTTATTCTTGCAAATGCCTGTTATCAAGCAATTGAAGTTGTTGGAATGCCAGAAAGCAAAATTATACTTGCTCAAACAGTTATTTATTTATCTACTGCTCCTAAAAGCAATTCAGCATATCTTGCTATTGAAAAAGCTATAAAAGAAGTGGAAAATGAAAGGATTGGAGAAGTTCCTAAACATATAAGTTCTTCTGGATACAAAGGTGCGGAAAAACTTGGTAAAGGTATTGGATATTTATATCCTCATGATTTTCCAGGCCATTTTGTTATTCAAAAATACAGAAATAGTGAAAAAAAATTTTATTTCCCTGAAGATATTGGTTATGAAAGCAGGATAAAAAAATTTTTAGAAGAAATTGAAAAATTGAAGAATGAATCAGGAAAAAGAGAAAATCAGAAAGAAAATAAAGGAAATAAGACAGAAGATTGATTTAAAATTGTGGGAAGAAAAAAGTCGTAAAATCCAAGAATTTTTCCTTTTATCAGAATTTTATAAAAATTCAAAAATTATTTTTACATATTTTCATTTTGACAAAGAAGTAAAAACAGATTTGATAATAGAAAAATCACTGGAAGAAAAAAAAGTTGTCTGTATTCCTTATATTGACTGGAAAAACAAAATTATCATTCCCTCCATAATTAACAGTTTTAGAGACATAGATACAAGTAGAAAAATACCAGCGCCTAAAACTTTAAACTTATTGGATAAAAATTTAATAGACATAATTATAGTTCCTGGAGTTGCTTTTGATATTTATAAAAATAGAATTGGTATGGGTGGAGGCTTTTATGATAGATTTTTAAAAGAAGTCCCTTCAAAAATAAAAAAAATATCATTTGCTTTTGAATTTCAGGTCTTAACCAAAAGGCTTCCTGTTAATGAAGAAGATGTAAAAGTAGATGCAATAATAACAGAAAAAAGAATAATAAGTTAAAAGTAATTCTATTGTTAGGAAAATAATCTATTTTTGAGTTCCAGTTATGATATCTAAGGCATTTTCAACAATAAATTCTTTTTCTGAATAATAAGGATTTTCAGGTTTTGTTTCTTCAGGTCCAATTTTTCTTATTACTAATTTAATAGGAAATTTAACTTTGTAAGGTTTTAGTTTGGGTAACATTTCTATCGCTTTTTTTGCTCCCTGTTTAAGTAAAATTTTTGTTTCCCTTGGCGATAATAAAATTGCTGCTTCTCTGCTTATACCTTTTTTAACAGCAACTGTGGGTAAATCTTCTCCAAGTAATTCTTTCGCTTCTCTACAGGTAGCAACATCACCAGTTACAAGAATCACAGGAACATTGTAATGACCTGCTATTACTGCAATTTGAAAGATTTCCCCTCTTTCTATACCATCATAAAAATATTTTGCCTCTGTTAATGAACTTTGAGTATGATTCAATACTCCATCAGGAGTTCCATGTTTTGCGTGGAATCCAAGCAAAATTATTCCATCAAAGGTTTCATCAAGGCCATATAAAATACCAGGTCTTGGATATCCTGTTATGTATTTTATTCCTGGAACCATATATTCAGGTATGAAATTATTTCCTCCATTATGACCATCAAGAACGTAAATTTCATCAACACCTGCTTCTTTCAGACCTTCACAGACTGCTTCAATATCTCCCATTAGAAGTTTCATTGCGTCATAAAATTCTGGTCCTTTCTCTCTTGTTTGTTTAAATTTAAAAACACCTGTTGCTCCCTCAAGATCTGTACATATATAAATTTTCATATTTTCCTCCTTTTTATATTTTTTCAAGATTTTGTATTACTTCTCTTATTTTAATTTTGACATCATTAACTTCCTCTTCTTTTTCTTTTTCATACAAAATTTCAAGAATTCTTTTGTCTCCTAATTTACCAAGAGACTCAACTGCTTTTTTTCTCACACTCCATTCTTTATCATTTAATAATTGAACCAATTTATCGATTCCATCTTTATATTTTATTTTTCCAAGAGATTCAGCAGAAATTTCACGTATTTCCCAGTTAGGATCTTCTAAATTTTTAATAAGTATAGGACCACTTTCGTAAAAACCTATATCCCCGAGAGTTTTTATTATTACCCATTTAATCCATTTGTTTTCTGTTTTTTCAAGTAAATTTACTAATCTTTTCCCATAATTTCTACTTATTTTGCCAAGTGTCTCTGCAATTATTATTCTCATTTCTGCAGGTTTAGTTTTTACAATTTCCAATAATTTTTCAAAAACTTCATTATCTTCAATGCCAATTTCTCCAATTGCTTCTATTGCTGCTTTTTGAACTTCTTTATTTTTGTCATTAATAAGTTCTAATAGTTTATCACATACTTTTTTATCTTTAAATTTACTTAGTGAACGGCATATCACATATCTTACTCTCCAATCTTCATCTTCCAACTTTTCAATTAATTTTTCAATACATACAGGATTTCCTATATTACCAAGTGCTTCTATAGATTTAATTTTTACTTCAGAAATAGGATCTTCCAGTCTTTTTATTAAATGAGGAACTGCTTCTTTAATTTTATACTTTCCAAGTATCTCGGCCGATTTCCATCTGATGTAAGGATCATCTTTATAATTTAAAAGTTTTATTAATCCTTTAAAATCTTTTCTTCTTTCGTATTCAATTGGTTCTGGTTTTGAAATTTTAAAAATTCTGATCATTTAATTTTCTCCAGAATTCATATACCTCTTCTATTTTTTCATCACCTCTTAAACTGGGTATAAATATCAGATTTTTTCCTTCGCTCAATTCAAAAATTCTTTTTAAATAATCTTTCCAATCTTCATCTTTTTTTCTTGGAATACTTCCCATATAAACTTTGTTTTTATTATTAATTTTTCTAAATAATTTTTTCTCGTCTAATTTTTCTGGATGGACAATACCTAAATTTATACCTGTCAATTCTGGAATTTCAATAACAGCATCAAAAAAATGATTAGTTTCTCCACAGTAATGAATCCATCCTCCTCCAAAATATTTCAAGCACTTTTGAGTATAAGTTAAGACGACTTCAATATGTTTTGGAGAAAGCAATGTTGTTGAATCTTCACAAATTCTAATTCCACCTTTTGCAATGAAATAATAACCACTGTGATAACTCATTTTTAAGTTTTCCTTTATTAATTTTTTTAGTTTTTCAGTAATTTTTATGTATACAAATGTAGTAAGTTCAAGCAAAAATTTAAAAAACTCAATATCGTCATAAATATCAATAAAAATTTCATTACCTCTTATTAAATGAGCAATATTAAAAGGTCCTTGTGTGTCTGGCAAATATATTTTTATCTCTTCTGATAAATAATTTTTGTATACTGTAAAATAATCTTTTACTTTTTTCATTAATCCTAATTCTTCAATTTCTTCAAAATCTTCATATTGAAAACCTTTTATTTCTTCTTTTGATAAATGTTTTTTAAGCCAAGGCATTTTATCTTCAAATATTTCAGATTCAAGTCCAAAAACACTCGGAATGAAACCTGTTCCGAAATTAAATCTTACAGAAGGGACTGCATCAGAGTATTTAGAAATAAAAGAGACCAAGCCTTTTAATTGCATATACAACATTTTTTCTGGATCGTAAAATGCTTCTTTCATATTAAAATCTGGAAAATTTTTCACTTCATCATCTATTTTGTTTAATATAATTGGAAGATAGGTTTTTTTATTTTCCCAAACTTTTGCCTGTAAAATTTCGTTTTTCTTTATTTTATCTTTAAAACCCCTTATTTTTTCAATCATTATTTTTAATTTTTCTTCTATCCCCTTCATTTTTCTTCTTTAAGTTTTTTAATTTTATCTCTATAATAAATTGCAGTCTCAAAGTCAAGGGCTTTTGCAGCAGCCATCATTTTTTTCTCTAATTGTTTTATTATTTTTACAAGATCTTTTCCATAATATTCCTCTTCTTTTAATCTTTCCTCTTTTTCTTTTATTTTACTTTGACCTCCAATTATTTCTACTAAACTTTTATATACTGGTTTTTCTATTGATTTTGGAGTTATATTGTGAATTCTATTATATTCCATTTGTATTTTTCTTCTTCTTTCTGTTTCTTCAATAGCGGATTTCATTGCTTCTGTTATTCTATCTGCATACATAACAACCTCTCCATCTGCACTTCTTGCTGCTCTACCTGCTATTTGGATTAAAGCAGTTTCACTTCTTAAAAATCCTTCTTTATCAGCATCAAGAATTGCAACAAGTGATACTTCGGGTAAATCAAGTCCTTCTCTTAAAAGATTTATCCCGACCAAAACATCAAATTTGGCTTCTCTAAGACCTTTTAAAATTTCAACTCTTTCAAGTGTATCAATCTCATAATGTAAATATTGAACCTTTATGTCAAATTCTTTTAAATAATCGGCAATTTCTTCTGCTAAATGTTTACTAATAGTTATCACAAGAACTCTTTGATTTTTTTTAATTCTTTCTTTTATTCTTGAAATTAAGTCATTAATTTGGTTGGCTGTGGGTCTAACTATTATAGGAGGATCTACAAGACCTGTCGGTCTGATAATTTGTTCAGCAATCAAAGGTGAACTTTCGCCAATTTTTTCAACACCACATTTTTTTAATTCATATTTTCCAGGAGTTGCAGAAACATATATTACCTGATTAACCAATTTTTCAAATTCCTCAAATTTCAAAGGTCTATTGTCAAGAGCACTTGGTAAACGAAATCCATATTCAACAAGTGTTTCTTTCCTCGATCTATCACCAAAATACATTCCTCTTAATTGTGGAATTGTAACATGAGATTCATCGATAAAAACAAGATAATCTTTCGGGAAATAATCAAGTAATACCTCTGGCCTTTCTCCTGGTAATCTTCCTGAAAGATGTCTACTATAATTTTCAATACCATGACAGTAGCCAACTTCCTGAAGCATTTCAAGATCATAATTTGTTCTTGTTTCAAGACGTTCTGCTTCTAAAAACTTTCCATTTTTTTTAAAATAATCAACTCTTTCAGCAAGTTCTTTCTTTATTGATTCTATTGCTCTTTGAAGTTTATCCTTGGGTGTTACAAAATGTTTTGCTGGATATATGTAAATTTCTTCTTCTTCCGATATTAAATTACCAGTAATAGGGTCAACCCTTTGTAATTTTACAACTTTATCTCCTATTATCCATATTCTTATTCCAATTTCTTCATATGAAGGTATAACTTCGATTATATTACCCCTAACTCTAAATTTACCTCTTGTCAGATCAAAATCATTTCTTTCATATTGAATTTCTACTAATCGCTCAATTATATATCTCCTATTTATTATTTGATTTTTGGTTAAATGTAACATCATTGCCTTATGGTCTTCTGGACTTCCAAGAGGATATATGCACGAGACACTTGCAACGATAATAACATCTCTTGCAGATAAAATTGCACTTGTTGCAGCAAGACGCAATCTATCAATGTCTTCATTTATAGAAGCATCTTTCTCTATATAAGTGTCTGTTTCAGGTATATATGCTTCTGGTTGATAGTAATCGTAATAACTTACAAAATATCTCACTTTATTTTCTGGAAAGAATTCTCTAAATTCACTGTATAATTGGGCTGCAAGAGTTTTGTTATGAGAAATTACCAAGGTAGGTTTATTAACTGCTGCGATAACATTAGCCATCGTAAATGTTTTTCCACTACCTGTAACACCAAGTAGAATTTGATGTTTTTCTCCCTTTTCAAGATTTCTAACAAGTTTTTCTATGGCTTTGGGTTGGTCACCTGAAGGTTTAAATTTTGAAACAAGTTTAAATCTTTCCATATTTTTAAATTATACCTTAAAAAATTAAAATTGTTATTTAAAACTTTAAATGTTAAAATTTAAACTAAAAAGGTGAATTTTATGGCAGATGAAAAATTTGTAAAAAAATTACTTGAAAAGGAAATACTTGAGTTAATAGAAAAAAAAGACTGGCACAATTTGAAAGAAGCAATTATTGAATGGCCTGCTCCCGATATTGCCGAACTTATAGAAGAGATGAAAGAAGAATATAGGATTATAATTTTCCGTCTTCTTCCAAAAAAGTTATCTGCAGAAGTTTTTGATGAACTTAATTCAATAACAAAAGAAAATTTACTTTCACAATTAACGGATGAACATATAAAAAATATCCTCTCAGAACTTCCTCCAGATGAAAGAACAGATTTATTTGAGGAATTACCTGGTAAAGTCACTCAAAAATTGTTAAATTTACTACCTATTCCAGAAAGGAAAGAGGCTCTGCAACTTCTTGGTTACCCTGCGAATAGTGTTGGAAGATTAATGACACCAGATTATGTAGCAATTAAAAAACACTGGACTATAGAAAAATCACTACAACATATAAGGGAGTTTGGAAAAAATGCAGAAACAATTAATGTTGTATATGTCGTGGACAATGATTGGAAACTCCTTGATGATATTCCATTAAGTAAATTAATTCTTGCAGAACCATATGAAATAATAGAAAGAATAATGGACTATCATTTTATTGCAATTGAAGTTCATAAAGATCAAGAAGAAGCAGCAAATTTAATGAGGAAATATGACCTTATTGTTTTGCCTGTTATTGACGAAGATGGAACACTCCTTGGAATTGTAACTGTTGATGATGTTTTAAATGTAGTTGAACAAGAACATACTAAAGATATGACTAAAATTTTTGCTATAACTCCTGAAACTGCAGGTATAGAGTTAATTACAGATTTATTAAAAACACCTGTTAAGAATCTTTATAAAAGTAGAGTTACGTGGCTAATTTTCTTGTTATTTATGGATTTTTTTACAGGTGGAATTATTCAGAGATTTAATGAAATAATTGCAAGATATGTGGTTCTTGTAACTTTTTTACCAGTTCTTGTTGATACAGCAGGAAATGCCGGAGCACAATCAGCGACTTTAATAATAAGATCAATGGCTCTTGGTAAAATAAAAATGAAAGATTGGTTTAAAATGTTAGGAAAAGAAATTTTTGTTGCTTTGCTACTTGGTTTGACAATGGGATTAGGAATTTCTTTTATGGGAATTGTAAGAGGTGGATTTAGAATATGTAAAGTTGTGGTAATTTCAATGGTTCTTAATGTCATTACAGGTTGTTTAATGGGTATGGCTTTACCTTTTATTTTTACTAAATTTAAAAAAGATCCAGCAACAGCAAGTGCCCCTTTAATAACAACACTTGCAGACATTTTAGGAACAGCCATTTATTTTTCAGTAGCAATGCTTTTACTTAAATGAAAGTAAAATGATATAATATTTAAACATATCAAAAGGAGGGTGAAAGATGATAAAAGTTGGTATTATTGGAGCAGGTTTTATGGGGAGCATGCATGCGACAGTTTATTCTCAACTTCCTGATGTAAAAATAGTTGGAATAGCAGATATAAGAGGCGAAAAAGCAAAATCTCTGGCTACAAAATTTAAAACAATTGCTTATTTTGATCCAGATCAACTTATTAATAGAGAAGATGTTAATTTAATAGACATATGTTTACCAACCTATTTACATAAAGAGTTTGTGATAAAGGCAGCAGAGGCAAAAAAAGATATTATCTGTGAAAAACCAATTGCTCTTACAGTAGAAGATGCAAATGAAATGATAAAGGTTTGTGAAAAAAATAAAGTAAGATTTGCAATTGCTCATGTTTTAAGATTTTGGCCAGAATATAAATATTTGAAAGATATTTATGATAGAGGTGCATATGGACAATTATTAACGATCTCAATGAGAAGAGTATCTCCACTACCTACTTGGGCATGGCAAGATTGGCTTTTATCACAAGAAAAATCAGGAGGGGCTCTTGTTGATTTACATATTCATGACACAGATTTTTTGCTTTATTTGTTAAAAACAAAACCCAAAAAAATTTATACAAAAATAAAAAGAAAAAATGGACTTGACGCCCATGTATTTTCAATTTTTACATTTGAAAATGGAGTTATTGCAGAAGTTGAAGGGGGTTTTGATTTTCCCTCTAATTTCCCTTTTGAAATGAGTTATACTGCCAAATTTGAGAAAGCAACAGTTGATTTCAATTCTAACAAATCTCCATCTTTAATTATTTATGAACACTCAGGGAAAATTGATAAACCAGTATTTCAAAAAATTAAAGCAGAAGGAGTAGAGGGAAATATTGAAGATCTTGGGGGTTATTTTTATGAATTGCGGTATTTTGTAGACCATATTATACATAATAAACCATTTCAAGTTATCACTCCTGAGGAAGCAAGAGATTCTCTTGAAATAGTTTTGAAAGAAAAAGAATCCGATTTAAAAGGGGCAGAAATTGAAATTGATTAAATTCTAAAATTTTGCTTAAAGTAAAATTAAGTGTTTAAATATTTCCATATCCAAATTTTCTAAAAACATCTATTTTATTTCGCCAATCTTCAATAACTTTAACTGTTAACTCTAAATAAACTTTCCTTTTTAAAATAAATTCTATTTCTTCTCTAGCAAGTTTTCCAATATTTTTTATCATTTTTCCATCTTTTCCTATGATTATAGATTTTAAATTTTCTCTATCAACAATTATGTTTGCTTTTATATAAAAAATTTCTTTATTTTTTTCTCCTTCTCTCATTTCTTCTATTTCTACTGCAACAGAGTGTGGAACTTCTTTGAAAGTTTTATGTAAAATTTTTTCTCTGATAATTTCACTTATTTGATATTCAAGAGGTAAATTTGTTACCATATCTGTAGAATAAAATCTTTCAGATTCTGGTAAATGATCAAATATTGCTTTCAATAATGAATCTAAATTTTTATTTTTTAAGGCAGAAAAAGGGACTATTTCAAGAAAATTAAATTTTTTTCTGCTTTCATCTATTAATGGTAATAATTCTTCTTTAAACTTTAAAATATCTATTTTGTTTATTCCGAGAAGAACATTATTCTTTTCCATTTTTTTAAGAACACTCAAAATTTTTTCATCTTCTTTCGTCCATCCAGTACTTTCAATTAAAAAAAGAATAAGGTCTGTTTCTTCAAGTGATGAATATATGGATTTAAGCATAAATCTTCCCATCTCATTTTTTCCTTCTTCAAATCCAGGAGTATCTATAAAGATTATTTGTCCTCTATCGTCGTTATATATTCCAATTATTTTTATCCTTGTAGTCGCTGGTTTTGGGGATACAATAGAGACTTTTTGTTTTAAAATAGTATTTATAAGTGTTGATTTTCCAACATTAGGTTTTCCAAGAATTGTTACATATCCACATTTCATAATAAATTCTCTATTTCCCAGTCAAAAATATTAAATGTTTCTTTTTTTCTTTTTAAATAGTAAAGATAATTTTCATAACTAACATCTGCAGGCACTCTGTGATCAACATGAGGAATATAGCCTCCTGAATCAACTACTTCTTTAATTCTTTCAAATTCTTTATCAATTGCCAATTTCCCAGAAATTAATGCTTTTTTATCAAAACCCCCCTTTAATAAAACTTTATTTCCAAACTTTTTTCTTAAAATTACAGGATCAGAACCACTATTTATTTCCAGAGGAAACATTACATTAACACCACCTTCAAGCCACAAGGGGACAAGTTCATTTATATTTCCATCACAATCAACAATTACTATGTTTATTCCAACCTTTTTTAATCTTTCAGTTATTTTTTTGTATCTTGGAACCATAAATTTTTCAAATTGTTTTGGAGATATCATTGGACCAGTTTTAAAAGCAATATCTTCCCAAAACAAGGCAAAATCAATATCTTTAATTTCTTCAAGGGCTTTTTCTATCAGCGTTAAAACAAAATAGACAATATAATCCATTATTTCTTCTATCAATTCTGGTTGGTCATAAAAAGAAATTGCACAATTTTCAAAACCCATCCAGTTTCTTATCCATCCAAGTAAAGAACCAACACTTATTCCTAAGGGATAGTTTCTGTTCCTCCATTCTTTTTTTAATTTTTCCCAAGTTTCTTCATCTGGATATCTTTTTGAAATGTTAGGGATTAATCTTTCTTTAATCTCATACCAATCTTTTTTATTTTCAATAGGAAATTTGATATAATGAGGTATTGTTTGTGTTTCATTTTTAAAAATTTTAAGTATAACACCCTGTGAATCCTGTTTAATTATATATCTATCATTTTCTTCAATAATTTTTTCTTCAAAAGGAGGTAAAAAACCCATATTAATTGGAATTACTCCGATCGGATCAAATTTGAAAAATCTATCACCATCTTCATTTGTTTTAACATACTCAGGTAGTCCTTCTTTATGCCATCTCAAAAGTGTTTCTGTCCACCAACCAAATTCACAATTAAAAATTCTATCTACCTTTTGAAAACTAAAAATTCTACTCCACCTCTCTCTTCCAGTCATTTTCAAATCTTTTTTTAAATTCTATAAATTTATCAGAGATTATTGCCTCTTTTATTCTTTTTAAGAATTGTATCATAAAATAAACATTATGAAAAGAATTTAATCTCAAACCAGTGATTTCTTTGGAATTTATTAGATGTCTAATATAACTTCTTGTATAATTCTTACAAACATAACAGTCACAATCAGGATCAAGTGGATTAGGGTCATCCTTATATCTTCCTGCTTTTATATTTATCTTTCCCTTCCAAGTTAAAGTTGAACCTGTTCTTGCTATATGTGTTATCATACCACAATCAAACAAATCTATACCCATTTCTACTAATTCAAGGATTTGAAACGGCATACCCATTCCCATGAAATATCTCACTTTCTCATAAGGTAAATTTTCAATTATGAATTCTGTGATCTTCAATGTCTCTTGATATGGTTCTCCAATACTTAAACCACCAAATCCATATCCTTTAAAATTTAAACTTTCAAGTTCTTCTATGCATTTTTTTCTCATATCTTTATATATTCCTCCTTGAATAATCCCAAAAAGTTCTTGCTGTTCATTTTCATGAACATTCTTACAAATTTTTGCCCATTTTATTGTTAACTCTACGCTTTTACTTACTTCTTTATAATCATTCCAGTTTTTAGGACAATAATCAAAAGTCATTATTATGTCAGCACCTATTTTTTCCTGAATTTCAATTGCTTTTTTAGGTGTTATAAAATGAGTTGAACCATCTATTTTAGATTTAAAAATTGCTCCTTCTTCAACGATTTTTACATTTTCTAAACTGAAAATTTGAAATCCCCCACTATCACTGACTATAGATCTATTCCAATTCATAAATCTATGAATACCACCTATTTTTTCAATAATTTCTATGCCAGGTTTTAAATATAAATGGTAAGCATTTGTAATTATCATCTCAACACCAATTTCTTTTAAATCTTCAGATGTTAGAGTTTTAACATTAGCAAGTGTGGCAACAGGCATGAAACAAGGTGTTTTTACAATTCCATGATTTGTAATTATCTCTCCTGTTCTTGCATTTGAATTATTATCTTTTTTCAAAATTTTAAATTCCATTTTAAATAATCATCATACTATCTCCATAGGAATAAAATCTATATTTTTTTTCAATTGCAATTTCATATGCCTTTTTCACAATTTCTTTTTCTCCAAAAGCACAGACAAGGTATAAATGTGTGGAATTTGGGAGATGAAAATTTGTTATAAGACCATCTACAACTTTGAATTTATAACCAGGTTTTATAAAAAGTTGAGTATACCCTTTACAAGATATCAATTTCCCTTCCTTATAAGCACTCTCAAGAGCACGAACTGTTCCTGTGCCAACAGCAATTATTCTTTTGTTTTCTTTTTTCCCTTTATTAATTTCTTCTGCTACTTCTTCATTTATCTCCAAATATTCTTTTCCAACATTTAATTCATTATTCTTTAAAATTTTTATTGAACTCCAGCCCATATGTAATGTGATAAATAAAATTTTTATTCCTTTATTTTTTAATCTATTTAACAAATCTTCTGTAAAATGTAATCCTGCTGTTGGTGCTGCAATAGAACCATTTTTTTTGGCATAAACTGTTTGATAATAAATTTTATCTTCTTCTTCGGGTTCTCTTTTAATATAAGGAGGCAGAGGAATTTCTCCATAATTTTTTAATTCTTCCCAGTTTTTATTAAATTCACAGATAAAACTTCCATTTTCATTTTTATTAATTATTTTACAAATTAAATCTTCTTTATATGCCTCAATTCCTTCTTTTATTTTTCCTTTCACAATTGCTTTCCATTTTTTCTCATCTATCTGTTCAATTAAAAGAAGTTCTAATTTTCCACCTGTCATTTTTTTTAATTTAAATCTTGCAGGAATTACCTTTGTATCGTTAAGCACCAAAATATCTTTTTCGTCTAAATAATTTCCTATATTCTCAAAAATATCTTCTTTAATTTCTTTTTTATGTTTATATACAACCATTAATCGTGCTTTCTCTCTTTCTTTTAAAGGAAACTGTGCTATTAATTCTTTAGGCAATTCAAATTTAAAAATTTCTTCCATTTTTTTTAAATATTAAAATTGTAGGGTTTAAATATATTAAATCTTCAGGTAAAATTTCAAATTTAAAATTTATTATACCTAAAGAAGGAAATTTTTGGAATGATTTATGAAGCGTATATAAATTGGAATTTAAAAATTCATTCCAAAAATCAATTTTTTCTTTTTCTAAATTTGAAGGATAAGGTGGAACTGGTGCTTGAAAAGAGGAAATTACAAAATATTCAGGCAATATCTTTTTTAATTTTTCAAAGTTATAATTTATAATTATCAATTCATACTCAAAATAATCAAATGGAGGTAATTGAAATTGCCATGGAATTTCACATACTCCAATACTTTTATCTGCCGGAATATTTTCCTTTATCCATAACCCACATTCTGTCCTTATATTTTCCTTTACAAGCAAATTTTTAAAAGAGAGGCCATAAAAAATAGTGTAAATTAAACAAAAATAAAAAAAAGTAAGTTTTAAGAATTTATTTAATCTATAATTACTTTTTTTGAGCCAAAATTCACATCCAAGGACCAAGAAACAAGGCAAAATTGGTAAAATATATCTCGCATAATTTTTGGAAAAAAGTGAAATAAATAAAAAGAAAGATAAAATCCATAGAAAAAGAAGAGTTCTTTCCTTTAGTATAAAATTCTTTTTATTGAAAATAAGTCCTATTAAGCATAAAATAAAAACAGGCCATCCTAATCCATATATAAGAGCATCAACATAAAATTTTCCACTGAATTTTATAGGAGTATGTTGTTTAAGTTCAACAATAGGCATAGGAAAAGTAAGGAAAAAGTAAGGATTTGTTATTCCAAAAGATAAAATAAAACCACCTACAATATACAGCAAAGAAAAAAGAAAATTTTTTATATTTCTGCATTTTAAAATTAAAGCAAATATTGGTATTAAAATTGAAATAAAAAGATTAATTTTTGTACCGCAAGCCAATCCTGAAAAAATACCTGCGAGAAAATAATTTTTATTATTAAGATTTTCAAATGTTTTTAATGAATAATATAAACACATTGTAATCCAGAAAAGGCCTGGAATGTCAACATACATATATGAAGAATTCAGAATAATTAAAGGAGTAAATAGAAGAAGAATGGAGATAAGAAAAGCATTTTTTCTATCATTGTATAATTTTTTTATAATTAAATATGTTAGAACTATAATCCCAACTCCATGAAAAAGGGTAATCAATCTCCCGACAACATAAAATTTACCAATTTCTTCTGGATTATAAAAATAAAAACTTAAGTCTTTAGTCAATTTGATAACTTTAATTTTTGATAAAAAATAAAGAATTACCCCAATTAAATATAAATAAGCACCACCAACTGCAAATTGATGTGGATTAAAATCCAATTTTTCGGGATTCATACTTGCAAAAACCTTAATGATGAAATATTCATCTGGATGATAACTTCTTATAGGATTGTAATAACTACGAGGTAATTTTTTTTCTTCTTCTTCAGGATGTAAAACTAAATAATAACCATACCCTTTCCAAATTTCCTGTTTATGTTCTTTAATCTTAAACAAAATTTTTTCTAAGTGATCTTTTTTATAAAAATACAACTTACTTACTTTTTTTGATGGTATTCCCCAGTTGATTCCTAAAAGAAAGAATAAAAATGTAAATAAGACAAGAAAATTTAAATAATTATCTTTTTTTAAAAAGTCCATAAAGAAAACCCATATAATAAGAAATATGTGTACCTATCGCTCCCACAATTAAAAATATAAAATTTTTTTTGCCTTTTCTTAAAGATTCAAAGAATATTAAAAAGAAATATGTTAAAAACAAAATCAAAACTAATTTTTTTAAGAATTTTAACCAAAAAGACAAAACGAAAAGAATTAAAAAGAGAGTTATTAAGAACGGAATGGTATAGTAGCAAATTTTTTTTACCCTCTCTTTTATATTTAATTTTTTCAAAACCCAACTTTTATCTCTTCCATAATTAAATATCTGTTTAAAAAATGGCAGAAATAATTTACGTCTTTTATGGAAAACAATAACATCAGGAGCATACATAATTAATTTATCTTTTTCCTGTATCTTAAAACAGACATACGCATCTTCAGCGGTTAAGTATTCTCCAGGGAAATAAGTAATATTTTCAAAAACTTCCTTTTTTATTAAAAGATTACAACTCGGAAGTTCAACAGGATAATATTGTTTATAAGTTCTATATCTTGAGGCAAATTTTCCCATAAAGACAAATGAGGAAAGAATCAATCCACTTAATTGTTCAAATAAATCAGAATTTTCAGGAGTTAAATTTGGGCCACCAATAGCCACTATTTTTTCATTTTTTGTAAGATGTAAAACTGCATTTTTTAACCAGTTTCTATCAGGATATGCGTCTGAATCTAAAAAAGCACATATTTCTCCATTTGCAAATTTAATACCTATGTTTTTTTTTATTGAAGGAAATACTTTGCCAGTTGGAATAATTTTAACTTTAGAAGAAAAATTAAAATTTTTATCGTTTTCATCTGGTAAAACTATTATTTCAAAATTGTTATAATTTAGTTTTTCACACTCTTCTATACATTTTTTTGTTTCTTCATCAATTTTTTTTGTTGGTATAATAATTGAAACCTTAACATTCATTTTTTGAAAAAAGTTTTAAATGTCCAATTAAAACAGAAATTAATCCTCTAAAATAAAGTTTTAATACTTTAAAATTTTTTAAATTTTTTAATTTTCTAAGTACAAAAGGAACTGAAAAATAAACGCTTATCCATGCTTTTTTCCAGATTTTTTTTATTTTTTCAGAGTTCAAATAGTAATTTTTTAAAAGTGGTTGAGACATATCGTAAAATTCCCAATTTCTACCATATATTAACCAACCTTCTTGCTCTGCTAATTCAAAAATTTTTGTTCCTGGATATGGAATTGGTAAAGAAAACTGACAGGTATCAGGTTGTAATTTTCTAATGAATTTTATTGTATCTAACATATCTTTTTTGGTTTCCCATGGAAATCCAATCATAGCAGTTGCATGAATAAGAATTTTGTTTTTCTTTGTCAATTCAAATGCTTTTTTGACATCTTCAATAGTATAATCTTTTCTTAATAAATCAAGAGTTTTTTGCGATGCACTTTCAACTCCAAATTTTATCATACGACATCCACTTTTTTTCATTATTTTTAACATTTCATCATCTACATTATCAACTCTTCCATTACAACTCCATAAAATTTTCAAATCTTTTTCAATAATAAGTTCACAGATTTTTAAAACCCATTTTTTATTACAGGTAAAAGTATCATCATCAAAAAATAATTCTTTAATACCATACTTTCTGATTAATAATTCAATTTCTTCAACAATTTTTTCAGGTGAACGAAATCTAACTTTTCCATCATAAAGCATTTGAGGCCAAGAACAGAAAGTACATCTATATGGACACCCTCTACTTCCATACATATAAGTAAATTCTTCATAAAGACGCCAGGCCTCATGATAATTTTGCCATGGTATGATTTCTCTATCTATAAAAGGTAAATCATCTAAATTCTGAACAAATGTTATTTTTTTGTCTATTATTATTTTCCCTTCTAAATTTTTATAACATATCCCTGAAGGAAATTTCTCTTTTCCTTTTAAAAACTCACAAAGTAAAAAAGTAACATAATCGTAGTCTCCACCAAGAATAACAAAATCGACTTTACTATTTTCTAAGGTTTCTTCAGGTAAAACACTAACGTGGTCTCCACACGCAAAAATTTTTGTTCCTGAAATTTCTGACTTGATTATATTTACAACTTCCCAATCTTTTTTAATAGAGGGGGTTTTTGATTCAAAAATTATTATATCAGGAGAAATTTTATATATTCTGTCCAAAAATTTTTCAATATTTAATTTTTCATAAATTGCATCAATATAAAAAACATCATAGTTATTATTTTTTAAAATTGTAAGACAACTGGCAGGAATTAAAGGATAAATAAGTTCTGGATTTCCCCTATATTTAGCAAACCTATTCTGACTGATTAATAAGTAACCTTTCTCTCTTGAATAATGTGGAAAATAAGAAAATAGAACTTTCATTTTAAATTTAAATAATTTTTAATCTTTTTAAGTTCTATCAACATTTTCAATGGCGATTTAAGCAAAGAAACTTTACTTTCAGGAGAATTATACCATACAACTCCAACTTCTGCAATTTTATAGCCTTCTTTTTTACCCCTTGCCAAAAATTCTACATCAAATGCAAAACCATTTGTTTTTAGTTCTTCAAATATTTTTTTAGTTTCTTTTTTGAATAATTTAAACCCACATTGAGTATCCCTAAAATCTTTAATAATTAACAATCTAACAAGCAAAGGAAAAATTTTTCCAACGATTCTTCTAAAAAGTGGCTGAGGTATAATAATTTTTGAATCTTTAAGCCCTCTTGAACCAATTGCAATGTCATATCCCTCTTTAATTTTTTTTTCTAATTTTTCAAATTCTTCTATTGGAGTTGATAAGTCTGCATCTGTAAATAAAATTAAATTACCAGAAGCATTTAATACACCTGTTTTTACTGCTGCTCCCTTTCCCAAGTTTTTTTCGTGTTTTATTATTTTAATTTCGTTTTTTCCATCTGCAAATTTATTTACAATTTCGACTGTTTTATCTTTACTTCCATCGTCAACAACTATTATTTCAAAAGCAAGATTTCTATTTTTGAAATATTTATAAATGTTTTCAAGTGTTTTCAAAATTCTTTTTTCTTCGTTATAAGCAGGAACAATTACAGAAATTTCCATTTTTTTAATAAAGCCCATATATAAAGTTTTATATAGGACAATGTTTTCAATAATTTAAATTTTGACTTTCCTTTTTTTCTACCATACCAAATAGTTGGAATTTCACATATTTTAAAACCCAAAAAATAGAACTTCAGGCAAGCCTCCATTGATATTGAAAAACCCTTTGATTTTAATTTTAATGAATTCAAAATGCATCTTCTATACATTTTGAAAGCATTTGGACAATCTTTAGTTGGTATTTTAATCAAATAATATAAACTAATTCCAACAAATTTTGAAAAAAAATTTTGTACTTTTGGCCCTCCTATTTTGTTTCCTCCTTTTGTATATCTTGAACCACATACTAAATCGTAACCTTCTTTTGCTTTTTCAATCATTTTTTTTATTGTTTCTGGATCATCACACCCATCAGCCATAACAGGTAAAACAAATTCACCTTTTGCATTTTCAAATCCTGTCTTCAAAGCATTAGCAAAACCAGGTTCTTTTTCATTTCTAACAATTTTTAAAAAAGGGTATTTTTGACATAATTTTAAAACAATTTCTTCTGTTTTATCTGTAGAATGGTCATTAACAACTATTATTTCTGTTTCTTCAGAATTGATATGGGGTATTAAATTTTCTATTGTTTCTTTAATATTTTCTTCTTCATTTTTTGCAGGAATAACAATGCTTAAAACTAATCCCATTTTCAAACAAGCCCTTTTTTCTTTAATTCTCTATGGGCTTTTTCAAATTTGTCTTCTGCTTTTACTTCTTTTGCCCAGGTAATTAACTTTTTTAATCCTTCTTCTAAAGTGGTTTTCGGTTCAAAACCGAGTTTATTTCTTATTTTGTTTATATCTGCATAACAATGTCTTATATCTCCTTTTCTAAATTTATATGTAATCTCAGGTTTTATATCTTTTCCAAATAATTTTATCAATAAATTTGCAATTTCAAGTATTGAAGTGGCTTTTCCACTTCCTACATTAAAAATTTCATAATCAGCCTCTTCTTTTTTCATTGATAAAATGCAGGCATCAACGACATCTTCTATCCATATAAAATCGCGAGTTTGTAATCCGTCTTCAAAAATAACGGGTGGATTATTATTTTTTATTCTACTTAAAAATATAGCACAAACCCCAGTATAGGGATTTGAAAGTGTTTGTCGTGGTCCATAAACATTAAAAAATCTTAATGAAACTACAGGAATTTTATATGTTTTCCCGATCAAAAGAGACATTTCTTCTTGTTCTTTCTTACTTATAGCATAGATTGAGTTACTTTTTAAAGGTAAAGTTTCAGGAGTAGGGCAGGGGACTATTTCATTATTACAAAAAGGACATTTTGGTTCCCAATCATCTATTTTTTTCTCTTCAAAATTTCTCAGTTCAGGCTTTACATCTCCACATTTTTTACATTTGTAAAGTCCCTCTCCATATATACTCATTGAAGAAGCAATTATTAATTTTTTAACTTTATTTTTTGTATTTACAAGAACATCAAGTAAATTTGCAGTTCCTCTTATATTAACATCAACATATTCTTCTATTTGATATTGTGATTGTCCAACTCCAACTTTTGCAGCAAAGTGAAAAATATAATCAACTTCTTTTATGATTTTTCTTAATTCTTGTTTTTTTCTTATATCTTCAAAAATATACCTTGCTTTTAAATTTATATATTCTGGGATACCATCTGGATGAACTTGTTTATCTAAATTGTCCAATACAATTACGTCATAACCATTTTCAATCAGTTTATCTACAAGATGACTACCTATAAAGCCGCAACCACCTGTTACAAGAACTTTCTCCATAAAAGTATAATTTACCAGAAATTTTAAAAAAATCAAAGATTTTTAATGATTAACAGAAGACAATAAATTTAGATAATAATCAATAGTTTTTTTAAGTCCTTCTTCAAGTTTTATTTTTGGTTCCCAATTTAAAAGTTTTTTAGCAAGTGTTATGTCTGGTTTTCTTTTTCTTGGATCATCTGGCATAGGAGGCAAAAATTCAAAGCCAAGTTTTCTTCCAAATATTTTTTCTATTTTTTCTGCAAGTTCTATAATCATAAATTCTTCTGGATTGCCAAGATTTATTGGTAGATTATAATTAACCTCAAGAACTTTTATAATCCCTTCAATTAAATCATCAATATAACAAAAACTTCTTGTTTGTTTTCCATCTCCATATATTGGTAAAGGTTTATTGTTTAAAGCATTATATATAAAATTTGGTATAACTCTTCCATCATTGAGCCTCATTCTTGGTCCATATGTATTGAATATCCTTATTATTTTTGTATTAAGTTTATATTTTCTGAAAAAAGCCATGGTTATTGCCTCACCATATCTTTTACCTTCGTCATATACACTTCTTGGACCGATTGGATTGACGTTTCCCCAGTAATTCTCATCTTGAACAGGAATAAGTGGATCTCCATAAACTTCTGAAGTAGAAGCAAAAAGAAAGACTGCATTTGAATTTAAAGCAATATTTAACATTTTTTCAGTGCCTATTGAATTTACCTTTAAAGTTTCTATTGGATATTTTAAGTAATCAACTGGAGAAGCAGGACTCGCAAAATGCAAAACAAAATTAAACTTTTCTTTAATCTTATTTTCTTCTAACTTTATCAAATCTATTTCTAAAAGATAAAAATTTTTATTTTTTAAAAGATGTTCAATATTTTTTTTGTTAGAAGTTAAAAAGTTATCAAGACACCAGACAATATATCCGTTATTTATAAAAAAATCACATAAGTGACTACCTATAAATCCAGCCCCTCCACTTATTAAAACTTTTTTAATCAATTTTCCTCCCTATGCCTCTATAAACAAAACCTAAACTTTTTAAAAATTTATAATTTAAAAAATTTCTACCATCTATTATGTACGGAGTTTGCATTAATTCCTTTATTTTTTTAAAATCAAGTTCTTTAAAACATTCCCAATCTGTTAAAAAAACTAAAAGATTACAATCTTTTGCAACCAAATATGGATCTTCTGAATAAAAAATATCTGGATAAATTTTCTTCATATTTTCTATTGCCTTAGGATCATAACATTTCAAAATTGCCTTTTCTTTTAATAAAAGATTTATTACTTCAATAGAAGGGGCTTCCCTTATGTCATCGGTATTTGGTTTGAAAGATAATCCAAATATTCCAATTATTTTCCCTTTCAAATTCCATAACAAATCTTTTGCTTTTTTTATTATCAACTGTCTTTGATATTGATTTATTTTCTGGACTTCTTTTAATAAATTAAATGAATAACCAATCTCTTCACATATATGTATAAAGGCAGATACATCCTTAGGTAAACAACTCCCACCATAACCAATGCCTGCTTTTAAAAACTCTTTGCCTATTCTTCTGTCAAGCCCCATACCTTCTGCAACAACTTCAACATCTGCACCAACTTTTTCACAAATATTTGCTATTGCATTTATATAAGATATTTTTAATGCCAAGAATGAATTTGAAGCATGTTTTATAAGTTCAGCACTTTTTATATCTGTAAAAATTTTTGGACAATTTATTGGCTCATAAATTTCTTCAAATATTTTTTTCCCTCTTTCACTTTCAACACCAATTATAATTCTGTCTGGATGGAAAAAATCATTAATAGCACTGCCTTCCCTCAAAAATTCTGGATTTGCAGCAATATCAAATTCAATTCCAGTTGGAGTCAATAATTCCAAAGTTTTTCTGACCCATTCACTTGTAAAAACTGGAACAGTGCTTTTTTCAACAATTAATTTATAAAGTTCTTTTTGAGGATTTTTTTCTTTAATTTTAGTTAATGCCTTTGCAATTTCAATAGTGACATTTTCAACATATGAAAGATCCGCTTTTCCTTCCTCTGTTGGAGGTGTACCAACTGCAATAAATATAATTTCTGAATTTTCAACAACTTCATAAATTGAATCAGTAAAACTCAAAAGCCCTTTTTCAATCCCCTCTTTAACAATCTCTTCAAGCCCTGGTTCATAGAAAGGGATTATTAAATTTTTAATTTTTTCAATTTTTTCTCTATCATTATCACAGCAAATAACTTTATTACCAAGTTTAGCAAAACAAGCACCTGTTACAAGTCCAACATGTCCAGCCCCAATTATCCCTATTTTTCTCATAAGAACACTATTAAACTTAAATTTTTTTTGACCCAGTTTATTAATTTTTCTATACCTTCTTTTTTGTTTATTTTAACTTTCCAACCCGTATATTTTTCAAGTTTTTTATTATTACTTATGAATACTTTTTGATCTCCTGGTCTCCAATCAAAAAATTCATACTCAATTTTTTTATTCAATTTTTTTTCTAAAAATTCTATTAATTCAAGCAAGGAAAATGTATTCTTGACACCACCTCCAATATTAAAAATTTCTCCCTGACATTTTTCAATATTTTTCAATGAAAGTTGATATGCATTTATAAGATCAGAAATAAAAAGAATATCTCTAACCTGCTTTCCATTCCCATATATATTGATTTTCTCCCCTTTAATTGCTTTTATAATAAAATGAGCAACCCATCCTTGATCTTCATTTCCATACTGAAATGGACCAGCAATACATGATTGTCTGAATACTACTGTTTTTATTCCATATATTCTGTAATAATCTCTAACATATTGATCAGCAGTTCCTTTTGAACAACCATAAGGAGAGTGGAAATCCAGACTTTCCTTTTCGTCTATTCCGTTTTTTTTATCAATTAAATAATATCTTTTTTTACCTTCTCTCAATTTTAAATGACTTAGTTCTCCATATACTTTATTTGTTGAACTATAAATTAAAATTGCTGAAGGACAATTTTTTCTAATTGTTTCAAGCAAATACAAAGTTCCTAATGCATTTATTTCAAAATCTTCAAACGGATCTTCAACTGATTTAGTAACTGCTACTTGTGATGCCAAATGAAAGATTATATCAAAGTCTTTAACAATTTCCTTAAGTTTTTTATAATCTCTTATATCTCCTTTTATAAATTCAAAATTTTCAAATTTTTGTTCCTGTAAATATTGAAGATTTTTTTCAGCACCTTTTCTCGAAAGGTTATCATATATAACAACATAATTTTCTTTATTTTTCAATAATTCTAAAGCAAGATTTGTTCCAATAAAACCTGCTCCGCCTGTAATGAATATTTTTTTCATATAGAATTTAGTTTACATTTTTCCTTTTAACCAGTCAACTTTTTACGAAGTCCAATCTTGCAAACTAAATTAAGGATGGTAAAATTTAAATATTAAACCAGGAGGAAAAAATGCCAAATAGAATAGATGCGCCACAAATAACAGATAACTTTATAGAAAAATGGGCAAAGAAAATAAAGCCTGAATATGAATTTAATTGCAAAACAAAGGAAGAATTTTATGAATGGAAGAATAGACTGATTAAAAAAATTAAAGAATTACTTGGGGAATTTCCAGAAAAATGTGATTTAAAAGCAGAAAAAATTTCTGAAGAAGAAAAGGAAAAATACATAAGAGAAAAATGGATAATTCAGACAGAAGAAGACTGTTTTATGCCTTTATATTTACTTATTCCAAAAGGGAACAAAAAGAAATATCCCGCAATTTTGTGTTGTCATGGTCACGGTCCATATGGGAAAGATCCTGTTGCTGGAGTTCATAATAATAATCCAGATGTAATAAACCACATAAAAATCAACAATTATAACTATGGAGAACAAATGGCAGAAAGAGGTTTTGTTGCAATATGTCCTGATTGGAGAAGTTTTGGTGAAAGAATTGGTTATTATAATATTTTTGCTCCTCGAGATATCTGTAATATCCATTTCTTACAGCATTTAATTCTTGGAAGGACACTGCTTGGAGCAAACATTTTTGATGGAATGAGAGCAATTGATTTTTTACTAACAAGAGACTATGTTGATAAAGAAAACATAGGCTGTATGGGATTATCTTTTGGGGGAACTATGACAACTTATTTAACTTTGCTTGATGATAGAATTAAAGCAGGTGATATCATTTGTTATGCTACTACTACTTTACATTATGCCATTGAGAGAGGGAATTTTTGTGGCAGTCAAATTGTCCCCTTTCTTTACAAATATGCCGATGTCGGAGATGTTATTGCTGCAATTTGTCCTAAACCACTTTTAATAGAATCAGGAGTAAATGATACTTGTTTCTGGATACATTCAGCAAAACAAGCCCACGAAAAAGTTAAAAAAGCATATGAAGTCTGTGAATGTGCAGAAGATCTTTGGATAGAAGTTTTTGAGGGTGGTCACAGTTTTTCTGGTAATAAAGCATTTGTTTTTTTTGAAAAATATTTGATGAAATGAGACAATATATTTTTAAAAGATTAATTCAATTTATTCCATTGCTTTTGGGTATGACCTTTATTTCTTTTATAATAATTCAAATTGCACCTGGTGATTATTTCACTCAATTAAAAATGAATCCTGAAATATCTCCTGAAACAATTGAAAATATGAAAAAATTATTTGGTCTTGACAAACCTATAATAACTCAATATTTTTATTGGCTTAAAAATGTTTTCTCTTTTAATTTGGGAGAATCCTTTACATATCATGTTCCTGTTTCTTATCTTATAAAAATTCGTTTAAAAAATACTCTTGCTCTTTCTATTTTTTCAATATTTTTAACTTGGATAATTTCAATTCCATTAGGGATTTTTGGTGCTGTAAAGGAGGGAAAATTTATTGGAAAATTCCTTTCTTTTCTTGCTTATATTGGTATTTCAATTCCTTCTTTCTTTCTTGCTATGCTTTTTATATTTTTTATTTCAAAAACAGGATTTTTACCCCTTGGTGGAACAACTTCACTTTTTTATGAAAATGCTTCCTTTTTTGAAAAATTTCTTGATTATTTAAAACACTTACTTGTTCCTGGGTTAATTTTGACATTAACAGGAATTGGTTCTTTATATCGCCTTATGAAAAATAATTTTCTTGAAGTTTTAAATTCTCCTTATATTTTCACTGCCTATGCAAAGGGATTACCAGAATGGAAAATATATTTGAAGCATGCTTTAAGAAACGCTATAAATCCAATGATAACAATATTTGGTTATGAACTTTCCAGTATATTGAGTGGTGCTGGACTTGTAGAAATTATCACTGGCTGGCCAGGAATGGGAAGATTGATACTTGAAGGGGTTCTTTCTTCTGATTTATATCTTGTAATGGCTTCACTTTTAATTGGTGGAATATTATTAATCATAGGAAATTTATTTTCTGACATTTTACTCGCAATTGTTGATCCAAGAATAAGATTAAGATGAAAATAATTTTGAAGAGATTAAAGAAAAGAAATAAACTTTCATACATCTCTTTCTGGATAATTATTTTTTTATATTTATCTGCTCTTCTTGCTGATTTAATATCTCCTTATCCTTATAATAAACAATTCAGAGATTATCCATTATGTCCTCCCACAAGGATTCATTTTTTTGATTATAACCGCAAATTCCATTTAAGACCATTTGTTTACGAAATCAGACTTGTAAATCCTGCTTTAAACAAATATGAAATTGTGAAGGAGAAAAAATGCCCTATATATTTCTTAGTAAAAGGTGAGAGAAGGAAAATTCTTGGTCTTTTCTATTCTGATAGATATCTATTTGGAACAAAAGAAGGAAAAGTTTTCTTGTTTGGAACTGATATACATGGAAGAGACATTTTTACTCGTATTCTTTATGGAGCAAGAATTTCACTTTCAATTGGAATAATTGGTGTTTCAATTTCTTTTTTTCTTGGTTTTTTAATCGGCGGTATTTCTGGTTATTTTGGTGGTAAAATTGATAATTTTTTAATGCGACTCGTTGAAATCTTTATGATGTTTCCTTCTTTTTATTTAATGCTTTCTTTAAGGGCTGTTTTCCCTTTAAATCTTTCTTCTTTTCAGATTTATCTTTTGATAGTGATTATTTTAAGTTTAATAGGATGGGCAGGACTTGCAAGAATTATAAGGGGAATGGTTCTTTCAATAAAAGAAGAGGAATATATTCTCGCTGCAAGAGCATTAGGGCTTTCTACTTTTAGAATAATTTTTAAGCATATAATACCAAATACTTTTTCTTATACAATTACTGCAATTACTCTTTCAATACCTGGATATATTCTTGGAGAATCTGCATTAAGTTTACTCGGACTTGGAATTCAAGAACCTTATCCAAGTTGGGGTAATATGCTTTCTGTTTGTGTTGGTAATTTAAGAGTATTATCAAATGCTCCGTGGATGTTAACTCCTGGATTCTTCATATTTTTAACAATAATCTGTTTTAACTTTTTAGGTGATGGATTAAGAGATGTGTTAGACCCTAAAAATTGGTAAAAATGAAAAAAATACTTGAATTAAAGAATATTTATGTTGGAAATGAAGAAATAAAAATTTTAAAAAATATAAATTTTGAAGTTAAAAAAGGAGAAGTTCTTTCAATTGTAGGAGAGAGTGGTTGTGGAAAAAGTATGACGTTAAGAACAATAATAAAACTTTTGCCTAAAAACATAAAAATATTAAAAGGTAAAATTCTTTTTAATGAATTAGATATCACAGAAATACAGGATATGGAGCGAATAAGGGGAAAAGAAATAGGGATAATTTTTCAAGAACCATCTTCTTATTTAAATCCACTTTTTACAATAGGTAATCAGATAGAGGAAGCAATTAAAAATGAAAAAAGTAAAAAATTGTGTAAAGAAAAAGTATTTAAAATTTTACAAGAAGTAGGACTACCAGAAAATGTTTATTATCTATATCCTCATCAATTAAGCGGTGGAATGCAACAAAGAGCAATGATAGCAATGGCGATTGTAAATAATCCTTTTCTATTACTTGCTGATGAACCAACGACTGCCCTTGATGTAACAACTGCTTTAGGAATTATAAACTTACTTAAAAATTTAGTAGCAACCCATAATCTTTCAGTAATTTTTGTCACTCATGATATCTCACTTGCTCGTTTTATTTCAGATACTATTATTGTTATGTATGCAGGATTTATAATTGAAAAGGGCACATCAGAAGAAATTTATAACCAACCTCTTCATCCTTATACTAAAAAACTTATAAATTGTTTACCTGAAAAATATAGAAAACGAGAAAGAATATTAACAATTGAAGGTGAAGTCCCATCATTGAAAAATTTACCCTCTGGATGCCCATTTTCTAATAGATGCGATTTTAAAATTGATATATGTGAAAAATATTTACCAGGTGAAATAAAGTTTGAAAATAGAATTGTAAGGTGTTTTAAATATGGAAACATTGTGGAAAGTTAGTAATTTATGGAAGATTTATGAAGTGAAAGGTGAATTTAAAAAAGAAAAAATTTATGCCTTAAAGAAAATAAATCTTGAAATCTTCAAAGGAGAAATTTTTGGACTTGTAGGAGAAAGTGGTTCTGGGAAAACTACATTGGGGAAAGCATTGATAAGACTAATTGAAATTGACAAAGGGAATATTTGGTTTAAAAATATAGAAATTACAAAATTATCTGAAAAAGAACTAAGAAAATATAGAAAAAAATTTCAAATTATCTTTCAAGACCCCTATAAATCCCTTAATCCAAGACTACCTTGTGGTTATACAATAATGGAGGGAATGGAAGGTTCTAAAAAGGAAAAATTAGAAAAAGCCTTTGAAATATTAAATATGATTGGAATTAAAAAGGAAAGATTTTATGATTATCCTCATCAATTCAGCGGGGGTGAAAGACAAAGAATTGCAATAGGAAGAGCATTGTCTACAGAGCCTGAATTCATAGTATGTGATGAACCAACTTCAAATCTTGATGTTTCCATTCAGGGACAGATTTTGAATCTTTTTCTTGATTTGAAAGAAAAATTTAATCTTACCTATCTTTTCATAACTCATAATCTTAAAATTATTAAATTCCTTGCAGATAGAGTTGGTGTAATGCTTAATGGAGAAATTGTTGAAATAGGTAAAACTGAGGAAATTTTTGAAAATCCAAAACATCCTTATACTCAAAAACTTTTGGAAAGTGAAATATGAAAAACTAAACTTTTTTATATGCAAAAATGTCTAAATTTTATAAAAATGAGAAGAAATTGGATTTTAATTTTGAATTTACTTTTAATAAATTTTGGTTTTGCTGAAAAAATAATCATCCCTTACGAAAAAGAAAAATGGGAAACAGTTGAAACTGAAATTGATAAGATTGTATTTTCAACTCTTAAAAAATATAAAATAGAACCTGCTAATCCTTCATCCGACGAAGTCTTTATAAGAAGAGTTTATTTAGATTTATTAGGAACTTTACCAGAACCAGAAGAGGTTATAGGTTTTTTAAATGACAAAAATCCTGATAAGAGAAAACAATTGATTGATAAATTACTTGAAAGAGATGAATTTGCAGAATACTGGTCATTAAAATGGTGTGATATTTTAAGGGTAAAATCAGAATTTCCAATAAATTTATGGCCAAATAGTGTTCAGGCATATCATAGATGGATATTAAATTCTCTGAAAGAAAATAAACCTTATGATAAATTTGTTAGAGAACTTCTTACTTCAAGTGGAAGTAACTTCAGAAATCCACCAGTAAATTTTTATAGAGCAGTTCAAGGAAAAAATCCTGCTTCAATTGCCTCGGCTGTTTGTTTAACATTTCTTGGGATAAGATACGAAAAATTACCGGTGGAGATACAGAGAGGTATGTGCAATTTCTTTGCAAAGATTGGTTATAAAAAAACACTTGAATGGAAAGAAGAAATAGTTTACTTTGATCAGAACAATAAAGAATCTCTTACAGGCATTTTCCCTGACGGAACTAAAATAATTATCCCTCCTGATAAAGATCCAAGGGAAATTTTTGCTGACTGGCTTATTAGACCTGATAATCCTTATTTCTCGAAAAATATTGTAAATAGAATTTGGGCTTGGATTTTTGGAAGAGGTATTATACACGAACCAGATGACATAAGGCCAGACAATTTCCCTTCAATTCCTGAACTTCTTTCTTATTTGGAAAAAGAGTTTATAAAATCAAATTATGATTTACGGCATATATATAAATTAATTTTAAATTCAAGGACATATCAGCAATCTTTCATTCCTAAAACAAACAATCCTGAAGGAGAAAAGTATTTTGCTTTTTATCCTATTCAACGTATTCCTGCAGAAGTCCTTCTTGATATTATATGGAAATTTACTGGAATAGGAGAAGAATATATAAGTCAGATACCAGAACCATATACTATCATACCTTCAAATCAAAAAAACGTTTTACTTGCAGATGGAAGTATTACAAGTTCTTTTCTTGAACTATTTGGAAGACCACCAAGAGATACAGGATATGAAAATGAAAGAAACAATAGAGTAAATGAAGACCAAATAAGATATCTTTTAAATTCTTCTGAATTATATAGAAAAATCCAGAATAGCCAGAATTTAAGGAAATTAATACTTCAAAAAAGAGGAGATTATCAAGGGACTATAGAAATAATTTATTTAACTTTACTTTCAAGATATCCTCAGAAAGAAGAAATGGAGACTTTAAAATCATATTTTAAAAAAGAGGGAATTGACACAAAACAAGCAGTTGAAGATATTGTCTGGGCTATAATTAACAGTAAGGAATTTCTGTATAAACATTGAGGAAACAAATGAAAAGATTTATTATTTTCTTGCTTATAATATCAATTTATAAAATATGCTTCACAGAAAATATAAAACCAAAAGCAAAGTCAGTTATACAGATATGGTTATGGGGTGGTCCATCTCATCTTGATACTTTTGATCCCAAGCCAAATGCAGGATATGATTATACTGGACCATTTAAATCAATCTCAACAAATGTTCCAGGTATTGAAATAAATGAGTTACTTGTAAATCTTGCCAAGATAGCAGATAAGTATTCAATTATAAGAAGTTTAACACATGGAATTAATGCTCATGAAACAGCAACATATGTTATGCAGACAGGCCATCTTCCCGAAGAAAGACTTGTCTATCCTGCTGTTGGTGCAGTAGTTTCTTTATTTAAAGGCTACGATTATGGATACAAAAACATATTACCTCCATATATTATTTTGACTACATCACTTGGGCGTTTTTCAGAAATAGGATTCCTTGGTCCAAAATATAAACCTTTTGTAACTGGAGGAGATCCAAATAAAACTCCTTTTGCAGTGGAAGGAATTATTCTTGAAGGAATTTCTGAAAAGAGAAAGGTTTATAGAAAGGAATTGCTTTCTACAATAGATGTTTTTAGTAAATTTGTTCCCTGGATTAAGGAATTTGAATATTTTGATTTATGTAGAAAAAAAGCCTATGAAATAATTGAAGGAGAAATGGCAAAAATTTTTGATTTGAGTTCGGAACCAGAAGCAGTAAGAGATAGATATGGAAGGAATAAATTTGGTCAATCATGTTTAGTTGCAAGAAAATTAGTTGAAAAAGGAGTTATCTATGTAACAATCAATTATACTGGTTGGGATACTCATAGTAATCATTTTCAACAAATGAGACAGAAATTACCCGAACTTGACAAAGGATTATCAGCATTGATAGAAGATCTTTATGAAAGAAAATTACTTGATACAACTATTGTTTGGGTTACGGGAGAATTTGGAAGAACTCCTAAAATTCAATGGGAACCCCCATGGAATGGAGGACGTGGTCATTATGGAAATTGTTTTTCTGTTCTTGTCGCTGGAGGCGGTTTTAAAGGTGGATGTGTTGTTGGTGCAACCGATGAAAAAGGAGAAAAAGTCATTGATAGACCAGTTTATCCTCAGGATTTGTTGGGAAGCATTTATTATTTACTTGGTATTGACCCAGAAGGAAAATTTCCAGAAAAGTTTGGAGAAAACATAAGAATTTTACCACCGATAGAAAAAGGTGAAAAAAAAGGGATTTTAAAGGAGATAATGTATGAATAAAATATTCAACATTTTGTTTATATTTTTATTATTAAGCATTATTTCATTTTCTCAAATGAATTTAAGAGAAAGTTCTATTGGTTATGTTTATCCAGCAGGAGGTCAAAAAGGAACAACCTTAGAAATTATAATTGGTGGCCAAAATTTAAGAAGTGTAAAAGAAATATATTTTTCGACTGACAAAATTAAAGTAGAAGAAATAAATTATATTCCATCATTAACTCTACCTCAAAAAAGTCTTTTGACAAGGGAAATAAGAGAAATAATAACCAGTAGAATAAGGGGAAAAAACCCTGATTTAGAAAAATTTAAAAAAGAAAATATACAACTACCTGAACATCCTTTACTTCAAAATTTAGAAAATAAAACATATGAAGAATTAAAAAAAATATTTGAACTTTTTTTATTTCCATTGAGAACTGAGCAAATAAAAAGATCTATTCAAGAAAAAGTTTGGGTTAGAATTAATATATCAAAGGATGTCAATCCAGGAGTTTATGAATTAAGACTGCTAACAAGAACAGGATTTACAAATCCTTTAAATTTTTATATAAGTGAAGTCCCTGAAGTAAAAGAAAAGGAGAAAATTTTAGATTTGCAAAGTCCAGATAAAGAAGTATTTGAACCACCAATTATTATAAATGGACAAATTACCCCTTCTGATACAGACAAATTTTACTTTAGGGGTAAAAAAGGACAGAATCTTATTATTGAACTAAAAGCACGTGAAATTATTCCGTATATGGGAGATGCAGTTCCTGGATGGTTTCAGGGAGTTTTGATACTTTATGATTCAAACGGGAGAGAAATTGCTTATGCTGATGATTATTATTTTAATCCAGACCCTGTAATCTTTTTTAAGGTTCCTGAAGATGGAGAATATATAATAGAAGTTAGAGATGCATTATTTAGAGGTAGAGAGGATTTTGTTTATAGATTATTTATTGGAGAAAAACCATTTGTTACACATATTTTTCCTGCTGGTGGTAGAAAAAAAACAGAAACGACTGTTTCAATTTTTGGATGGAATTTACCTATGAAAAATATGGAAATTAATACAGAGGAAGAAGGAATATATAAAACTAATATTTTTTCTAATGGGTTAAGTTCAAATGAGTTTTATTATCATATTAGTGATTTACCAGAAATATTTGAAAAAGAACCAAATGATACAAGATTAAAAGCCCAAAAGATAGAAATTCCTGTAATTATTAATGGAATAATTTCAAAACCAAAAGATATAGATATGTTTAAGTTTAATCTTCCAGAAGGTTTCAAACTTGTAATTGAAGTTTACAGTAGACGACTTGGTTTCCCTCTTGATTCTCATATTTCTCTAATTGATTCAAAAGGAAAAATTTTAATTTCAAATGATGATTTTTATGACAAAAATTTTGATTTTCTTACACATCATGCAGATTCATATATATATTATGAAATAAAAGAAAAAGGGACATATTATCTTAAAATCTGGGACTCACAGAATTGTGGAGGAAATGAATATGTATATAGAATTCGGATAAGTTCACCTAATCCCGACTTTTCACTTTTTGTTTTTCCTTCATCTTTAAACCTTTTCTTTTCTGGAAATATAATTCCTTTCTATGTCTATGCTGTAAGAAAAGATGGTTTTGATGGTGAAATTAAAATTTATCTTAAAAATGCTCCAGAAGGAATTTTTCTTAATGGCGGAAGAATACCAGAGGGTAAAAATAAAGTAGCATTGACCTTATCCACTGCAACTTCATTTGTTCCTTTGAATAGACCAATCCCAATAAAAATTGAAGGTGTTGCTTTCATTAATGGTAAAGAAGTAAGAAAAGAAGCCAAACCTGCTGAGGAGGTAATGCAGGCATTTGCATATTTTCACCTTCTTCCTTCATCTAACCTTTTCTTTTTCTGTGGAAGAAGATTTATTTCTCCTATTTTAACACTCTTAAACGAAAATGAAATTGTAAAAATTCCATCAGGTGGGTCTTCATATATAAAATGTAGAATCCTTCAACCTTTAAATAATCAAAAAATTATACTTGAATTAAAGGACCCTCCAGAAGGTATATCAATAGGCGATATTAAAACAGATGAAAATTTACTTACTTTTGAAATAAAAGTTTCTGATAAATTAAAAAGGGGATTTTCTGATAATCTTATTATAGAAATTTTTTTAGAAAATATTTCTTCACAGAATAAACAACAAAAAATTTCAAGAGGGTTTTTACCTTCTATTATGATTGAAATAATATAAAAAAGGAAAAAAATGTTAAAAAAAGGAGAAATTAAAATTAAAAATCTTCCAGTTGAAATTTATTACTCTTCTTTTAGCACCCCTCAAATGGAAGAATATCATTTTAGTTTTACTCTCAAAAAGTATTCAGATTTTAAAAAACAACTTCAATGGTTAAAAACAGCATATGAGAATACGCTCAAATTGTTAAATCTAAAAGAAGAAACAAGTGTTTTTAGGAGATTTTTTTGTAGTGATTTATATAACCAAATTAGTTATTTAAAAAAAGAAAAATTTTCAAATCCAAATAATTATGAAAATCCAACTGCAATTTCTTTGATAAACCAGACACCTTTTCCACCGGCAAAAATTTCTTTGTGGGCTTACCATATTAAACTCCCAAAAAATAAAATAGAGAAAGAAAAGAAAAAAAATAATCTGTTTATAAAAATCGGTGATCTAATACATAATTGGACAACAGGACTTATTTTTACAGAAAAAGATTCTATTTATGATCAAACAAAAAAAGTTATTGAAAATTATATTGAATTTCTGAAAGAAAATGATATGAAAATTTCTGATAATGTAATAAGAACTTGGTTTTTTATTCAAAATATAGATACTGATTACAGTGAATTTGTTAAAGCAAGAAAAGAAATTTATGAAAAAAATGGACTTACAAAAGATACTCATTATATAGCAAGTACAGGAGTTGGAGGTTTTTATTATGACTTAAAAGCAAAAGTTTTACTTGACGCTTATTCTATCTCAGGAATTAAAAGAGACCAAATTAAATTTCTTTCAGCCCCAAAGTACTTAAGTCCCACATATATTTATGGGGTTACATTTGAAAGAGGAGTTTTAATAAATTATTCAGATAGAAAACATATAATTATTTCAGGAACAGCAAGTATAAATAATAAAGGTGAAATCGTTTATCCTGAGAATATAAATTTACAAATAGAAAGAACAATTACAAATATTTCTGCTTTGTTAAAAAAGGGTGGAGGAAGTTTAGAAGATGTTATGATTTTTGTTGTCTATATTAGGGATTTAATTGACTATGTTTTTGTTGAGAAAAAATTACGAGAAAAGTTTAAAAAAACACCTATCATTTTTGCTATCGCTCCTGTTTGTCGTCCTGGCTGGTTGGTTGAAATAGAATGCTGGGCAGTAGTTTCTTAATTAAATTCAATTTATTTCAAACAATGTTTTTCAACTTTTTCAAATATTTTTATTGTATCTTCAATTTCTTTTTTTCCCCAACCTTCGTGAATATATAAAGTTATATGTGCATTCAAAGCCTTCTCTGCAACTGGACAATTATATTCCAAATCTTCTCCATAAGGAATAAATGGATATCCTGAAGTTCCAAAGGTTTTCTTTTCTTTTATAAAGGGATTTTCATACATAGGAATTACATAATGGGCACCAACAGGAAGCCCTTCTTTGGATAAAATTTCTGCAATTTTATATTTGTCATATTTAAGTTTTTCTGTGTCAACTTTTATAAAACAAAACCAGTAATTTGGTTTTGATTCTTCCGGCCTCTTCCACAAAGAAAAAGCTCTTAAGTTTTTGAATCCTCTTCTAAGTTCTTCTACTATTTTAAATCTCTTCTCTGCGATTTTTTTTATTTTTTTCAATTGAACTCTTCCAATACTTGCTTCTATTTCAGTCATTCTATAATTTAAACCAATTGAAACATTTCCTTTTGGATTTTCAATACCAAATGGTTTTCCTCTATCTGCAAACCTTTTTGCTTTCCAATAGTATTCTTCATTATCAGTTATTACCATACCTCCCTGTCCACCACTTGTCATATGTTTTCCACTCATTAAACTGAAAACACCCATATCTCCAAAAGTTCCAACATATTTATTTTTGTAAATTGAGGCATGACTTTGAGAACAATCTTCTATAACTTTTAAATTATATTTTTGAGCAAGTTCCATAATTTTGTCCATTTCACAGGGAACACCAGCAAGATGAACAACTATTATTCCTCTGGTTTTTTTGTCAATTTTTTCTTCAATTGTTTTTGCAGTTAAATTTAATGTATCAAAATCTACATCAGCAAAAACAGGTATAAGTCCTTGAAATAAAATTGGCATTACAGTTCCAGGATCTGTTATAGGAGTTGTAATTATTCTATCTCCAGGTTCAAATTCTAAAGCAGCAATAGCAGAATGAACAGCAGCGGTCCCAGAACTAACTGCAGTTGCAAATTTTGTCCCAAAAAATTTTGCAAACTCCTTTTCATATGTATCAACCTGATTTCCTGCATATCTATCAAGATATTTGGCGGTATTTTCTTTTGTTGCCTTTTTCATCATTTCAGTTATTACTTTCACCTCTTTTTCATCAAACATAATTCTTGGTGGGAATGGTTTTTTCCTTACCGGTTTTCCACCATCAATAACAAGTTTGTCCATTTTTTTCTCCTTTTTTAAACTCTAAATGTCAATCCCCAATTTCCAAGTGTTGGAGGATCTCCTTTATCATCTTTTAAAAGTTCTTTATAATTTTTTACTACTTTTTCAAATGCACTAAAGACTTCTTCAATAACTCCTTTATCAAATTTAACAAATCTTGGAATACTGAAAACTTTTTTCCCGATATTTTCTGAAACAGGAAGTTCACCAACTTTACTTCTTATATCTCTTTGTGAATTTCTTATAACAGTTGGTTTTCCATCATTATATACATCAATATCATGAAAGAGTGGATGAAGATGCAAAGGTTTATTACAACCAGGGAATGAAAGAACTCCTTCTGCTCTCAATGCTTCACAAAACCTTGTAATTGAAAGTCCATCAAATTTTTCTTTGTCATAATGAGCAAAACAGGCATACCAACCTCCTTTTGTAAGTCCTGAATTTTTAGGAGGTCTATGAGTTTTTATTCCTGGTAACGTGTCAAGTAAATCACAAAAATAAGTCATTGCTTTATCAATCTCTGCAAAAATTTCCTTAAAAATTTTTATAAAAACGATTCCAACTGCTGAAGAAAGTTGATGCATTCTGTATTTATAACCTCCCCATGGAATACCTATTCCTTTTTTTAAGTAATCAATTGTAATTTCTGAATGTCTTTCATAATGTCCAAATATAATACTTCTTTCATAAATTTCAAGATCATTTGTAAGCATTATTCCTCCTTCACCAATTGGAAAAGATTTTCCACTCATAAGAGAAAAAGCAGAAACGTCTCCAAAAGTTCCTGTTAATTTTCCTTTGTAAAAACACCAGTGAGAATGAGAACAATCTTCAAGAACTTTAAGGTTATATTTTTTTGCTATTGCCATAATTTTATCCATGTCTGCTGGATATCCAGCATAATGAACAACAATTATTGCTTTCGTTTTTTCACTTATATGTCTTTCAATATCATCTGGATTTATACATAAACTTTCTTCATCTATATCAGCAAAAACAACTGTTCCTCCTAAGGATAAAACAGGCAAACATGAAGCCCAGTAAGTCATAGAAGGACAAATAACTTCATCTCCTTTACCTATTTTTAAGCCAAACAAAGCAGAATGAATTGCTGCTGTCCCATTATTATGACATAAAGCATATTTCATTCCATATAATTTTGCATATTCCTTTTCAAATTCTTTTGTTAATTCAATATTAGACATTTCACCTTTCCTTAAAATTTCAAGTACTTTTTCTTCCATCTCTTTTGTTATAATAGGCCATTTACAAAATTCAGAATAATCAGTTTTTATTGCTTTTTCTCCACCTAAAAGAGCAAGTTTTTTCATCTATTCCTCCAGTTTTAAAAGTTTAATAGCATTTTCTCTTGCTATTTTATTAAAAACAGTTTCATTTATTTTCCCTTCATTTTTTAATTTTAAAAGTAAATCAACAAGTGGAGTAGGAGTATCAGGTGCACAAATATCAGTTCCAAAAAGTAACCTGTCCTGAAATTCATTTAAGAAATCAATGGCATAATCAAGATCTCTCGCAAGAGCATTATAACCACTGTTTGCTGATAAATCACCATAAAGATTAGGATATTTTCTCATAAGTTTTGGAACAACTCCTTCTTTTCTAATAGGATAATTTGGATATACGTATCTATCATAAGGTTTTTCAAGTTCAGAAATTTCAGCCCAAAAAGGTTGAGAGTGTCCAATAAAAATAAGGTTTGGAAATCTATTTAGACAATATTCAAGTCCTGGCAAACCTGGTTCATCATAAATTCCATAAAAATTCCCAAGTTGAGGTGCAAGATGAAAAATTAATGGAAAACCTACTTTTTCAACACATTTAAAAAAATTTAAATATAGTGGATGTGTTATTGGTAAATTTGCAGTTACTTCTCCTATTCCTTTACAACCAAGTTCTTTATAAATAAAAAGCAATTCATCCAATGGAGCAAAAGGTGAATTTTCAATATTTCTTGGGTCTATATTACAAAAAGGAATAAATCTACCGGGAAACAATTCACATATTTCAAGCATTTCATGAGTAGAGCCTGTCTGATATGCACATTCAGGACTTACACCTGGAAGTAAAACACCTTTTTCAATTCCAAGTTTATCATATATTTCAATTAATTTTTCAGGTGAAGTATAATAATATTTACCTCTCCATTTAATTGGCTTTTTCCTTGTATGAACATGAATATCTATGAACATTTTCAGACACCCTTTTTTATTTTACTTTCTGGTTTTTTTAAAAGCAAAAAAGACGAATCCAAATCAAGAAATAATGAAACATCTTCATGTAATCTTAAAAAAGTTGCAGGAATTTTATTTGTTATATCTCCATCAATTGTTTGTTTAACTGCATTTGCTTTTTGTTTTCCAGGAACCATACAGAAAATTTTATCAGCAAGCAAAATTGAACTTACTGTCATAGTTAAAGCATTTCTTGGAACATCATTTAAACTTTTATACCTTGCTCTTGGATCTGGATGATTTTTATAGTCATCATATTGTTGTTTGACAGATATCTCATCAATTTCAACCTTAATTACAATTTCATCTGTCCACAAATTAGTTCCTGGTTCATTAAAAGCGATATGCCCATTAACTCCAATTCCAATAAAAGCAATATAAATTCCACCTTCATTTTTTACTTCTCTATATTTTTCTTTAAATAATTCTGAATAATTTTTAATTATTTCATCTGGAGTTTTTCCGACATCCTTCATATAAAAAATGTTTTTTGCAGGAATGTTAATCTTTTCAAAAATATGAGTTTTAAGATATTCTTTGAATGTATTTGGATGTTCATCTGGTAAATCTATATATTCGTCAAGGTGAAAAGCATATATATTTTCCCAGTTAATATCTTTATTTTTTGATAGATTTTCAAGAAAAGTATCCTGTGAAGGAGCAGCAGCAAAAACACAAAGGCATTTTCTATTTAAATGTTTTGTATACTCTGTCAGAATTTTTCCAGCCTCTTCACTTGCTTTTTTTCCAAGTTCATTATTGTCTGTCAGTATATAAATTTTGAATTTTCTCTCCATAATTTTAAATATTTAATAACTTTTTTGCGTTTTCGTAAAAAATTTTTTTCTTTTTTTCCTCATTTAAATTTATATTTTTAAGATAATCAATAATGGGTAGTTCCTGTTCTGGATAGAGATAATCAGTTGCAAATAAAAGTTTATCATAAAATTTATTCAAAAATTCAATTCCATATTCAGGATCTCTTGTTAAAGCATTATAAGCACTTCCAGCAGAAAGATCAGCATAAATATTAGAATAATTTTGAAGTAAATATTGAACTTTTCCCTCTTTTTCAATTTTTCCTTTTGGATATGTATTCCTTTCTTCAGGTGTGACATTTCCTGAGATTTCTGCCCACCAACCAGGTCCATGAGCCACAAAAATTGTATTTGGAAATTCACTTAAAACTTCTTCAATAAAAGGCAAGCCAATTTCATCAGTTAAACCTATTGTTGAGTTTCCTGGCACCCCACCAAGATGAAAAACAATTGGCAATTTTAATTCTCCACAAATTTTATATATATTTTTCATTCTTTTGTCATTAAAAGGTAAATTTGCAAGAATTTCTCCAAAACCTTTTGCTCCACTTTCAGCATATTCTTCAATTAAATTTTTAATAAACTTTTCATTCTCATTATTTAAACCTCTTCTTGGGTCAACATTACAGAATGGAATTAATCTTTCTCTATATTTTTTGCATATTTTCAAAACATTTTCACTCGTATTATACCAATGAGTTTCCTCTGGATTTTCTATTGGTAAAATCACTGCTTTTTCAATTCCTTTCTCGTTCATCCTCTTAATCAATTTCTTTGGAGTTAACGGTTTTCTACCATAGAAAATTTTTCCAATATGAACATGAAAATCAATCATTTTTTACTCCTTTTGGATTTTAATTTTAAATAAATAAATCTTCAAGTCAATATCAAAACTTGCTATTTTGTATATTTTTTTGCTTTCTATTATTTACTTATATGGATAAGTAAACCATCCTCCTTCTTTTTTTATTTCTTCTTCAATCTTTTTTAAATCAATTACATCGTGAAATTTTAAATCATCTGTATATATGTGAACTTCATATGGATTAAATTTGTCAACGAAAATCCCTCCTTTAACATCAATTAATCTTTTTTCCGATATTACTTTTAGCCTTCTTATATTTTCTGGAACTTTAATTTCAACCTTTACTTCAATGGGTTCTACATTTACTGCTATTATAAAGATTTTTCCTCTTAACTCTTTTACTGAATAATGAATTCTTTTGTCCTCTATTTTTACTTTTTCTTTCATTTCCTTTCCCAGTAATATAACTTCACTTAATGCTTTTTTTTCTTTTATTAAATAAGGCATACCAATCCTTAAATCGGGTATGTTAACTGCTCCCCAATGATTTTCTTCTCTTTTCCCATAAACATAATAATTAAACCCTTTTGCACCATAAACAATTGCGAGATAATTCATACATCTTTCTTCTATAAATGTTGGAGCCCTATTATTTCTCGTTGAATAGGGTGGCTTTGAGGCATAAACCTTTCCATAATCAAACACTTGTGGAGTTATTCCTATAAATTTTTTATTTTTCCCAGCCTTCTTTATTTCTTCCATAAAAGGAATTATGTAGGTCATAGGTCTTGTTAAACTTCCATCTATCCGAGGGCATACATAGGGATCAGGAAAAAATAAATCAGCACATTCAATATATGTTTCTATCCCTTTTACTGTGTCATTTGTTATTTGAACTGGATGATAAGGATCAAGTTTTTTAATCAACTCATAACTTTCTTTTAAAACATTTGGGCTGATATTTCTTACCTCTGGTTCGTCAGTTAGATAATAAAATAATAAAGCAGGATGTTCTTTTATTGCATTTACCTTTTCTGTTATTATTTTTATTGCTTCTTCAGATAATGTTTCTTTGCCTTCCCAGTATTTTTTCTGCTCTGCACCCCATAGAAGCATTACCTCCCCATATAAACCCAATTCTTTCAATTTGTCAAGTTCATTTGTTCCACATATAATACCGTCACAATTTGTTTTTGCTATTTCTTCTGGTGGTGAACCACCCCACCATATTATTGGCATAATTGGTTTTCCATTCACTACCAAATTTAAATTCTCATCTATATAAACTTCATTTCCTTTTGTTGGTGGCAGTTTGTATAAAGGAATACTTGTTTCATATATAGTGTTTCCACCTTTTTTTAATTTTCCTATTATTTTATATTCTCCATCTTTCAATTTAGGTATTTTTAAATTAAAAATTATTTCCTTTTTTGCAACTTCTTTCTTTTCAATTATCAAGTTATTTTCACTATCTATTAATAAAATTTCTATATTTGTTTCTTTTACCTCTTCTTCTTTTAATTCTGTTTTAGCACTAACTACTATCTCATTTAATTTTTGGCTTGGAAAAATAGAATTTCTATAGAATGGTTTTAATAATTCAAGTGATAGTGGTACATATGTTATTTTTATTGGAAATACATTACTATAAACAATCTTTCCTTTATCTTTTATTTCAACTTCCAATTTGTAATCATTTAACTCTGGAACTTCTATATCTAAAATAACTTCTCTTTCTTTTTCAGGAAATATGTGTAAACTTGTTTTCCCTAAAATTCCAAGTTTTCCTTCATATAATTCTATTTCAAACTGTCTTTCTTTGTTACTTAAATTTTTTATTTTACTTTTCAATTTCACCTTATATTGTTTGTCCTTTTTTTCTATTTCAGTTATTCTTAAATCTTTAAACTCAATAGCATATAAGGTTAAATCTATATTTTCTAATTTTAAAGGAATAAAAGCATATGGATTATGATATTGTCCCTTTTCTGCGATTGAACTTTCTTGGACTGATGGTAAATCAACTCTTCTATTTCTTGCAAAATTTAAAGAGAAATTTTCTTTTATTCTCTCTTGTGTTAGAGATGAATAAGGAACAATTATTTCTAATGTCCATCTATCTTTCTCTATTGAACTTCCTGTATACAACTTAAAATCTTTTATTTCTGAACCGACAAATCCATTCTGAGTTCTAAATTCTACTCCATAATAACCACTTGGATTAAATAAAAAATGATAATAATCATATTTATTATTATCTGCATCAAGCATTATTTCTACACTATCATCTCTATAGACCTTTAATGAATTTTCTTTTACTTCATTTTTCAATTTATTTATTACTGGTTCTTGACATATAAAAGCAAAATATAAATTGCTGTCATCATAATTAAAAAAAACTTTAGTTTGAACAGTAGATAATTTTTCAGAATTTATTAAAAAAAAATTTTCAAAAGAAATGCTTTTTTTCCATATATCTTCTTCTAATTTTCCATCAAGTTTAATTTTTTTTTCTATTTCTCCTTTATACTCTTTTAAAATCTCTTCTGGAGTTAATGCTCCTTTATATATTTTTACTTCATCTATTATTCCTTTAAATCCATAAGCATATCCATTTCTATATGCTCCAATTGTTAAACCATAATTTGAGGGAATAATTTCAAATTTTTTATCACTTTCTGCTACTTTTTTCCCATTTAAATACAATGATAAAATTCCATCTTCATTTCTTACCACAACTATATGATTCCAATCATCAAGAATTATCTTATCTATACTTGGATTTGTTTTTACTTCCCAATATTCCCCTTTTCCCTGGTCATCTTTTTTTCCTGTTCCTGTTCTAAACTGTATCATTCGCCAAGTAAAAGTTAACCGCCAACCAGGACCTATGTCTCCACCAGTATTTAATATCTCTTGTTGTTTATTGTATTCTTTAGTTGAATCAGGTTTTATCCAGACACTTATTGTAAATGAATTACCTTCAAAATCCTGAAAAAATCTATCTTTTGCCAAATCTTTAAAAAATATACATTCTGTTTCTCTTTCCTTACCATCAAAATATATTCCTTTCCCAATTTTCCCTTCTACAAATTTCCCCCCTTTTATTTCTCCTATTCTATTTCCAATTACATCCTTAATTTCCTCATTATCAAAATTTAAATAAAAAATCAGTTGAGCATTTCCGAAACTTAAAAAAGTAAAAAAAATAAAATTTATAATCACTTTTTTTACCATTTTTTTCCCTTTTTTTATGGGTTATAACCACCACCTGGTAACACAAAACCTCTTCTTAAAGGAGCACTAGAATTTCCTCCAATTGGTATACCAAAATCTATTGGCCTTTTTGGCTCTACATGTCCATCTACATATAAAAAGTTACAGAATTCATTTATATGTTTGAAACAATTATAACCATTTGGGTCCTTATAATATAAATAAGTTATTGAATGTTGATTATAAACAGCGCCATCACAAACCCAAACAGCAACACTTGGATTTCTAATTTGATTTATTTTTTTAAGATAAGATCCATAAGTAGGATCAGGAATATACCCACTTCCCTGTGTTGTATAAGTCCCTACTAACCACAGATTTATATGATAATGCGTATAAGTAAAATTTCTTCTTTCACTTGGACAGATTAAATTTTTGCCTTTTGTCCATGACCAAGCAGATGAACCTGGTGCTGCTATGTAAACGCCATAATCCAAGGATGCATACCTATATCCATATGCTTTTCCATAATTTCCAAGTAATTCATACCAAGGTCTTAAAGTAACCACCCCATTCCAGTATTGAGGGTAAGGAACGCGCGTTGGTAATAGCCATCCATCATGGTCTTCTGTGTACATAATTAGAGCATGCCATATTTGTTTTAAATTACTCATACAAACTGAATGTCTTGCCCTTTCCCTTGCCTTACTTAAAGCAGGCAATAACATCGCTGCAAGAATTGAAATTATTGCTACCACAACAAGCAATTCTATTAACGTAAACCCTCTTTTTTTCATATTTTCACCTCCTTTTTAATAACTTATAAACCTTACAACTCCCAGTTATTATTTTTTTTATAAATTTAAATTTGTCAAGAAAAAAAATAATATTTTGTTGCTCTTTTATATACTTTTTTGCTATCTAACTTTTATTAATCTTCTATACTGATTAGGGGTTAAACCATATTTATTCTTGAATTCTCTGAAGAAAAAAGGAAGATTAAAAAAACCACATTTTCTGGCAATAATATTAAGTTTTAGATTAGTTTCTATAAGCATCTTTTTACTTTCAAATAATCTTCTTTCAAGTAAGTATTTTCTGAAACTTAAACCCGTGAATTTTTTAAAAATATGAGAAAAATGATATTTTGAAATATTTAATTCTTTACAAATTTCTTCAACTCTTATCCTGTTAAAGTAATTTTTATTAATAAATTCAATCGCCTTATTAATTCTTTCATCAAAAGAAGAAATTTTTTCTTTTCTTTGAAAGTTCTTAATTGCTTTCTCCAGTATATAAAAAAATTTTGATAAATTTAGTTTTATAGTAAATATATCTTCTTTTTTAATTTTTTTCCTCCCAATGATTTCAAGAATTTCTTCAAGCAAAAATTTTGAAATAATAAAATCTCTTTCATTAAAAAATACCTGATGGATTTCCTCACATTTAAAAATTTTTCTTAAAAACTTTATATTTTCTCCAAGCAAATCTTTTTTCATCATGACAGTAATTTTTTCAATCGGTTTCTTTTCTTCAGGATTAATGAAATAATGGAGGTCTTTTCTATGAATAATCAAAACCTTACCTTTTTCAATTTTATATCTTCTATTTTTGATAAAATAATAACCATCTCCATCTATAAAAAACTGGATTTCAATTTCAAAAATATGAAAATGAGGAGGAGAGAAAATTTCTTCATATTGTCCTTTAAATTTCATTATCTTCAATGGTAATCCTTTTATTTGATAGTCAATAATTTGTCTTAAATTCTTTCCCATTTTTAACTCATTTCAAAAATGTTTTTATTCCTGTTAATGTCATGTTTATTCCTATACTTGCTATAAAAAGACCTGTTATTCTTATAAGTGGACCAAGAAGATTCAATCTTTTTAAAATAAGATTTATTTTGCCAGCAAATAACATAATAACAAAATTTATCATTAGAGCACAAAAAATGGAAAGGATAGTAATAAAGGATCCAAAAATTGCTGATTGGGAAATAGAGGCAGTAATTGTTGCAGGACCTGCTATCATAGGAGATGCGATAGGCACGACAGCAATGTCTGAAACTTTTTCTCTTTTTTCAATTTCAAAAAATTCTCCTTTTTGTAAAGCACGCAATCCTATTAGAAATAAAACAACACCACCAACTATTTGTAATGAATAAATTTCTATTTTAAAAACTTTTTTTAATATAAATGTTCCTGCAAAAGAGAAAATAAAAAGAATAAGCATTGCAGTAGCAGTTGATTTTAAAGAAATTTTTTTTAATTCATTAAAATCTTCGATTATTCCAAGAGAGGAAAGAATGACTATTTTACTTACAGGATTTAGTAAAACAAGAAAAATCAAAAAATTATCAAAAAATATAGATTTCATTTTTTAAATATATTCTGCAAGTGCAATTTATGCCTGAATAACATAACATTTTTAAAAATTTTTTCTACTCTCAGTCCTAAAATTGCTCTATCTGCCTTTTTATATATTACCATACAATTTTAAGTTTATATATAGAGATTTGTATATCGCTTCTTTTGCTTTTGTTTTTAATTTCTTAATTAAGTTCTCCAGAAGAAACACTATTTATTTTAACACCTGTAATTTTTGCATTTCCAATATCACATAAAATCTTTTTTCTTAAGATTTTTCATATAATATATCATTTTTAAATTTTGACTAAATTGAGTAACTTCAGCAACTTCTTCAAGTTCAGGTATTATATAAATTTCATTTTATCCTCTCTTATAAAATTATATACTTTCTCCTGAATTTTCAAATTTTTTTCCTGAATCTTGAATCTTTTTAAACTTTATATTCAATTCTTTTTCAAAATATTTAATTTCTTTCAACATTTTTTTCATTACAAAAATTGAATTTCTGTTATAATTTAGAATAGAATGGAGAAAAAAACTATAAAAAATTTGCAACTTTATTTGTTTATAATTTTTTGTACTATTTTTGTCTATTTAAATGCTATTTTAAATCCTTTTATATGGGACGATTTCTCGTTAATTGTTGAAAATACAAATATCAAAAACTTTAAACTATTATTTCATACTTTTAAAAAGGATATCTATTTTGGGGTTTCAACTTTTTACAGGCCATTACAAAGTTTATCCTATGCTTTAATTTACAAATTTTTCAAATTAAATCCAATTCCATATCATCTACTTAATATCTTTTTGCATATAGGTTGTTCAATCTTATTTTTCCTTCTACTTAAAGAAATCTATGGAGAAAGAATTGCCTTTCTTTCTTCATTACTCTGGGCAATACATCCAATAAATACAGAAGCAGTAACATATATAGCAGGACTGGCAGATCCTTTATTTTTATTTTTTGGACTTCTTGGAATAT
>JAMWDI010000001.1 GCA_023819375.1 Candidatus Omnitrophota bacterium | reverse complement strand
GTATAAATTTCCCTACAAACACACCTGATACTTGACTCATATCTCACCTCCTATTTTTTTCTTTTATTTTACTTTTTTCCCTTTCTTTTTCAATATAGGAGGTGTTACCTATCTTCCTCAAATTCTCAAGACATTAAAATTTCACATTTTAATTCTTGTTCAAATGCTCCTACTTTTTCTTTAAAAAATTCTACTATTTTCAAAACTCCTGCTCTTGGCCCTTGAATTATTATCTGGACATTTTCTTTTGATAAATCCTCTCTTATATCTGGAATTGCTATTGCCATTTCTATTGGACTTTTCAGATTATATTTTTTTCTTTTAAAATAGAGGAAAAGATCAAGAGAATATTGATTTGCTATTTGAGTGACAGGCATAATAGGTCTTATATGAAAATCCTCTATTCTATAAGAAGGGATTGTTAAGATTTTTGTTTCTATTAAAAACTCTTCTGGTTTTTTCCCCATTTTGTTAAAAATTGTTTCACATATTTCTTTGCCTTTCATTGAAAATTTTAAAACAAATGAAAAAAGAAATTTTTCTGTAATTTCAAATAATTTTTTTTCATCTCCTATACAATCCATAATTTTATAATATATGTCTGAATTTTGTAGTTTTTCAATATGTCTTTCATAAAAATGTGCAATAGATTTTGCCATTTCAAGTAAATGCCATGAGACAGCGATATGCCCTCTTATTTTTTGGAAATCTGGAATTTCAATTTCATAGTTTGTGTTCTTTACATATGTATCATAAAGAGATTCAAGTTGATGGAAAAGTGATCTATATTTTTCAACAGGTTCTTCTTTTAAAAATTCCCTTTTTCTGCAATAAAAAAGGTTGAATTCTTCACAGACATTGAGATATTTAATAAGTATTTTAAAGATTGTTTCTTCTTTTTCTTCAGTTTTTTCAATAACAAGATCAGGAGGTAATATTTTTCTCTGCAATTGAGGGAAAAGTTTTTCTGGGGTTGTACTTTTTTTTATGCTTTTTAAACCAAGATTTTTTCCTTCTTCAAATATTTTGTTTGAAATTTTTTTTATCACTTTATAGGCAAACATTAAGTGATTTTTAAGTTCAGTTTTGAACTGTTTAAATTCTTTCGTATGTATCTGCAATTTGTAATGTTTCAATCTTGCATAGAGGTGTAATCCTTGGAAAAGATAAAAATTAAACCATCTTATAGTTGCAACTAATTCTCTAAAAAAGAAGAATTTTCTATTTTGATTTGCTCCAAATTCATCAAGAAAGGACTCAACTTCATCTGCTTCTTTCATAAGGGCAAAACTTAATTCTCTCGGTGGTAACGTTAAAGAAGAGTTTAGTTGATAGAGTATTTTGAAAAGATTTTTTGTGGCATTCTCGAGTTGTGGTAAAAATTCTTCATTTATTTCTTTTTCACTCATAATATTAATTAGTGAAGGAGTTTTGATTTTTTTCATATTCATTTAATTTTACCTTTTTTTAATCCTGAACCACAAATTGACTTAAATATTTGAAGGCAATTATTAAACCTTCATCTTCTTTCCCTTTTTGAACTCTATCATTATAAACAAGGTCATGCCATCCTTCAATATTCAAATCCCCTTTGTAACCAATTCTATGGAGTTCCTTTATGCATAATCTCCAATCAGTATCACCAAGACCAGGGAAACAATGTTCAATAGCATTTGGATACCAAATTCCATATTTTTTAACTATATCCCAGTTAATATGAGCATCTTTTGCATGGATATGAAAGATTCTTTTCCCGAATTCTTTTATTGTAATGACAGGATCAATAAATTGACATATAAGATGGCTTGGGTCCCATTCAAGTCCAATATATTCAGATTTTATTTCAGAAAAGGCGATTTCCCACATTTTTGGAGTACACATAAAATTTGTCCCATTGCATGGTGTATGAAAATTACCCATAGGACAATTTTCAAAAGCAATTTTTACTCCATGGTCTTCTGCAAATTTTGCATGTTCACTCCATATTTCTTTAAATTTTTCTATACTGTCCTCAAGAGGCCTTCCAATAATTCTTCCAGCAAATCCAGCAACGACATCAACTCCCATTTTTTCTGCAAGTATTATCACATTCCTTACAAGTTTTTTATATTCTTCCTCTTTTTCTGGATCCATATGATTTACATAAAAACCTGCAAGACAGGAAATTCTAATATTATTTTCTTTATAATATTCTGAAATTTCTTTTGCTTTTGTTTCCCATCCGTCCTTTCCTGGAAAAAACTCACATTGTGGATTTACCATTAACTCACAACTACCAAATCCAATTTTTTTTGCAAATTCAATTCTTTCTTTATCAAATGCCATCATAAAGCCTATCCTCATTTTTTTTCCTCCTTTTAATTTTCATATTTTTATGGTATTATAAAACATAAAAAAAATATGTCAAAAATGGACTGGCATGAATATGAATTAGAAAATGGTACGAAGTTGATATACAAAAAACTTTCTGGATTTCATTCTGTTGCTGTTGGTGTATTTGTAAAAACTGGGAGTAGATTTGAAGAACGTGAATTTGCGGGTATTTCTCATTTTATTGAACATCTTTTATTTAAGGGGACTAAAAACAGATCTTGTAATGAGATAAAAATAGCAATTGAGGGAGTAGGGGGATCTTTTAATGGTTTTACTGCAACTGAAGGGACATGTTATTGGATAAAGATACTTGATGAATATCTTGAATTAAGTTTTGATATTCTTTCTGATATGATAAAAAATCCACTTCTTAAAGAAGAAGATATAGAAAAGGAAAGGAATGTTATTATTGAAGAAATTAATATGTATAGAGATATTCCGGCAAAATATGTTCATGAATTGTTTGATAATTTAATTTTTAAGGATCACCCACTTGGAATGCCAATTTCTGGGACTCCTGAAACACTTTTAAGAATAAAGAGGGAAGATCTTTTCAATTATATAAATACGAAATATTCAGCAGAAAACATAGTCGTCAGTGTTGCTGGAAACTTTGAAAGTAAAAATTTAAAGAAATTTTTTGAGAAATATTTTTCAGATATTCAAAAAAGAAGAGAAAATGAATTTGAAAAATGGGAAGGGAAAAAAGAAGGACCTAAAGTGACTCTTATGACAAAAGAAACAGAACAGACACATATTTCTTTTGGAGGGTTTGCTTACTCTTTTGAAGATGACAGGAAGTACCCTCTCTCTGTTTTGAATGTAATAATTGGTGGGAATATGAGCAGTAGATTATTTAATAGAATTAGAGAGGAACTGGGACTTGCATATGAAATAAGAAGTTATGTAAAAGGATATAAAGATACTGGAATATTTAATATTTCAGCCGGTGTATCTCCTGATAATTTAGAGAAAGTAATGATAGAGATAATTAAGGAATTAAGAGAGATAAAAACAAATGGAGTGAAAGAGGATGAAGTTGAAAGAAGCAAAAAATTTCTTATTTCTCAGTTTTTAATGGGTCTTGAAGATAATTTGGAATATATGTTTTTTATAGGTGAGCAAAAACTGTTAAGAGACAGAATGGAGAAAATAAAGGATATAGTTGGAAAAATTGAAAAAGTTAAAAGAGAAGATGTAAATGAAATCGCAAAAGAAATTTTTAATAATGAAAATTTTTATCTTGCTGTTATTTCTCCTAAAGGAGATGAAGGAAAACTTAAAGAAATTATCGGGGAGATATAAAAATGAACAAAATAAAAGAATTGTGGGAGAAAAATTGGTTAAGATATTTTGAAATTTACAAAGTTATGAGTATTTTTGAAAGAATATTACTTTCAATTATTTTTTCTATCCTTACAGGAATATCAGCACAAATATATATAAAATTGCCTTTTACCCCTGTTCCTGTGACATTACAAACATTTGTAGTTTTGCTTTCTGGTATTCTGCTTGGTAAAATTTTTGGTTTGATTTCTCAAACTTTTTATTTCATTGGTGGAATTTCTGGGATTGGCTGGTTTTATGGAAGAGAAACTGGGATATTCAGACCAACCATAGGATATTTAATTGGATTTATTTTTGCATCTTATATTGCGGGATATTTTTCAGAAAAAAGAAATAAAATTTTAGGGATGATTTTTGCAAGTTTGATAATATACTTTTTTGGAGTTTTATTTCTTAAGTTGTTTTTCCCTTATAAAGGGTTTAAAGATTTATTAATAATTGGAGTTCTTCCTTTTATACCATTTGATATTTTAAAGGCAATAATTGCAGGTTTTTTTGCAATGAGTATAAGAGGGAGGATTGATGAAAAAGTATAATGTGTGTGTTGTTGGTGCAGGGATGGTTGGTAGGAAAATGGTAGAAATTTTAATAGAAAGAAAATTTCCTTTTGAGGAATTGAAAATTTTTGCTACAAGAGAGAGAGAAGAAGAAATATGTGGAAGATTATTTAAAATAGAGGAAACAACTATTGAAAAATTTAAGGGAATTGATATTGCTTTCTTTGCAGGTACTGAAGGGGAAAAAGGAGCAAGTAAATTGTTTGGATGGCCTGCAGTTGAAATGGGATGTATTGTAATAGATAATGGAGCAGATTTCCGAATGGATGAGAGAGTTCCTCTTGTTGTCCCTGAAGTTAATCCTGATGCCTTAAGAAACCATAAAGGTTTTATTGCAAATCCAAATTGTTCAACAATTCAGATGGTTGTTGCACTTTATCCTTTACATCTTGAGTTTGGATTAAAAAGAATAATTGTATCAACCTATCAAGCAGTTTCAGGAACTGGGAAGAAAGCGGTAGAGGAACTTCAAAGACAGGTTGAAAGTTATGTAAAAGGAGAAGAAATAAAAAATGAAGTTTACCCTTATCAAATATTTGGAAATGTTATCCCTGAAATTGGTTCTTTAAGTGAAGAATTTGAAGGTTATTATACAGAAGAAGTTAAGATGATAAGGGAAACAAGGAAGATTATGAATTTACCAGATTTGAAAATTTCTGCCACAACAGTAAGGGTTCCTGTTTTTAATGGACATTCTGAAAGTATAACTGCACAGTTTGAAAAAGAAGTTAGTGTTGAGAAAGCGAGAAAAATTCTTGAAAGTTTTCCAGGTATAAAGGTAATTGATGAACCTGATAAAAGTTTATATCCTGTGCCCTTGCTTGTTTCTGGAAAAGATGAAGTGTTTGTAGGTAGAATAAGAAAAAATCCATGTCTTGAAAATTCACTTGATCTATGGGTTGTTGCTGATAATATTAGGAAAGGTGCTGCACTTAATGCAATTCAAATAGCAGAAAAAATGATTGAAATGTCCCTTATTTAATTATTTATGAGATAGATATCCAAAACCTCCAGGTGGAATTATGTTCTTTTTATAGTGGTTGCCATAAAAATCAAAGGTTATAGAATTTTCAATAAAAATGGGTTTATCTCCTAAATTTAAAAACCAAATTTCTTTTTCAAACCCTTTTTTTAATTTCTCTCCGCATTCTTCATTTAATAAAAAATTTATCATTTTTGAACCATAACAAACTGAAATTGATTTTATAAACCCAGTTCCATAATTTATTTGCCATTTCCCATTTTTAAATATTTCAAGATTTTTCAGATAAAAATTTATGTAAGTTCTGATAATTTTTCTATGTTTCTGAGATAGTTTGTTTAAATCCATTGAAATCATTGGAACACCAGTTAAAGAGACAATCATATGTTTTGCAACATTTAATGGTGATTCTTCAAAACGCCAAAATACAGGATCTGAATGAACAGGAACTTTATCTCCGAGGCACAATCTTATATGGGCAATTCTATTTAGATTTCCTAAAAAATCAAAAGGAACATCACTTGCTCTAAATTGAGTTGCAAGATTAAGATTTATAGGTGTTGCATATTTTTGTCTAAATTCTATTAAGCAAGAAGAATTTATCTCTTTTAATTCCTCTATAAAATTTTTTACAATTTCGTAAATTATTCTTCCTTTTGGTTTTTCAAGAGATGGCTTTATTATATCAATGAAATCAATTTTAAGACCATCAAGTTTATACTCTTTAAAAATTTTTAGAATATTTTCAAATATTGTTTTTATATTTTTTATATCTTCAGGATCTATCAATCTATATCCTTCATGCTTTTCGCTGGAAACAAATTTAATTTTATTTTCTTTATAAATTTTGCTCTTTTCTCCTATTAAAAAGGGAGCAATCCAGAGCATATATTTCATTCCAAAAAATTTTTTCACTTTTTCAATATGTTGTTTAAAATTAGGGAATTTTGACTTTGATATTTCCCAGTCCCCTATATTTTCATACCAGTTTTCTATTGTTTCAGGCGATACTCTCTTTTTTTCATCAAAACACCATCCATCATCAATGATAATTGTTTTAAATCCAAGAGCATTTGCAATTTTAATTTGTTTTTCAATTTTTTCCTGATTTAAATCTGCGTGGAATGCATACCAGGAGCAATAGACAGGCAAGTATGCTTCTTTTGGATAATATAAATCTGATGGCACAATTTTTTTTCTAAAATCATTTATTATTTCTGTCCAAATTTTATCTCGTAAATCAAAAACTAATTCAAATTCTTCTGTTTCTTTACATATTGCGATATTGAAATCAATATCATATGTTCCATCCTTCTGATTTATTTTTGCAACTAAAATTGAATCATCTATTAAATTTGTTGAACCAAAAGCAAACCTGTTTTTCAGAGATTGATTAACGAAACATATAAAAGGAAAATTTATATTTGAGGCTGAAAGTAATTTTATTTCCCATTTCAATTCCATATCAGGTAAAAATATATCTGGTGTCCAATATCCGTGAATATCAATTATAGGAATTTTGAATTTTAAATTTAATATTTCTTCTGAGGCTTCAATTTTCCTTTTGTTAATTTTTATTATTTTAAATTCCTTCTTCTTTAAGTTTAAGAAATCTTTTTTCAAAAGTTTTCCGTTTTTACTGAAAATCTCAATTTTTATCATAATTTTAATTTTATTTAAAATTTCCAAATTTGACAAAAATTCAATTCCAAATTTAAAATTAAATTTTGAAAAAGGGGGCAAAAATGAAAAAAATTTTCTTAATTTTTATTTTTTTAATTTTTCTTTCTGAGTATTGTTTTTCAAGTTCAATTTGTGAAGATGGAAATTTTATTCCAATATATAAGGCAGAAAAATTTATAAAAATAATCTCAGAAGAAAATATCCCAACAAAATATTCTTTTGAAATACCTGCAATAAAAAAAGAAAAAAATAAAGTTGTTGTTATGAAATTTAAAGCAAGGTTACATACAGAAAAACCAGGTGGTTGGAATGATTATCTTGCTATAGAAATAAATGGGAAAGTTTTAGATAAATATACAGATTTTGGTTATTATCGTCTTGTAAATAGGAAAGATGTTTTTAAAAGTTCAGTATATGAAAGGGATTGGTGGGGAAAAAGATCAAATTATCCTACAATTTTAATTTATTTTGGAGATGGTAAGGAAATTGATCCAAGAGTAATAAGTTATAGAGAAGAAGGATACTGGTATTTGCTGAATATATCAGATGTTGTAAATTATATTGAATTTGGAGCGGATGAAAGAATAGAAAAGGCAGAGTCAAACAAAATTACAATAATAAATACTTATCTCAACAGATATGTACCAGGTTCAAAAATAGATATGATTATAGAAGATTTAGAAATAGGATATATGCCTGAAGAAATAATAAATAAATACTCACAGCCAGAATTAGAGAAATATTTAGGAATAAATATAAAAGAAAAAGTCAGGAAAAAAGGATATGAACTGGGAATAGGAGAGAATGGAGAAATGGAATTGAAAATAAACAAAGAAAAATATAAAATTGCCAGTAGTTACTCTTATCCAGGAGAAAAGATAGGATACAATCATTTTGATACACAAAATAAAGGCAACTGGAATATAAAAATAAGAAGGATTGGAAGAGACAAAATAGAGGTAAATGGGGAAGGAGATTATTATGTTTTAATTAGAACGATAGAAGCAAAAGAAGAGAAAGTAGAAGTAGTGGAGGAGATAAAAAATAAAAAAGATGAGGAAATAGGAATAATAATAAATCACAAAATTTTATGTGAAGATTTACCCTCTTATTATAGAATAAGTGGAGTTGAAGGAATAGAAACGTCAGGTATTACTGGAGTTGCAGAAAATCCAACAATATTTGTTTCATATAAGGATACATCAATTGGGTTTGTCGCAGAAGATGACATTTTAAGAGTTCAAGGGGAAATAACCAAAAAGGCAAATACATTGAATTATACAATAAAACATTTTGGGCTTGATAAAAATAAAAGTTATAAATTTGAATTTTCTATATATCCCTCAAAAGAGAAAAATTATTTTACATTTATAAACAAAGTAAGAAATGACTGGAAGGTTAATACAAAAATAGAAGGGCCATTTGCTTTTTCTGGTGAAATAATACCTGGAAGAAAAATAAAAATATATGTTCCTGGTCCATGGCTTGATTATTATTCTATAAATCCAAAAACAGGGAAGATTTATACAAGAGAGGAATATAAAGAGGTAATGAAGCCAATTATAGAAGAAATAAGGAAGAAAGATCCATCTGCGAAAATACTTGGAAAAATAGAAACAAATTTAATTGCAATAGATAAAAGAGATATTAAAAATGGAGAAATTTTACCAGGTGGTTCTTCCCAAAGGAAAGGAACATATGGTTATATTCTCAATAAAAAAGAAAGTGAGGTGTTAAAAGAAGGGATTGGTGAATGGGTTGATTCAGTTTTACAGACAGAGGATGGGAGAGTGATAGTTGACACATATTATTCAGAAAATCCCAATTTTTTAAATTTACTTGTATATCTTGAAAAAGGGAATTATAGATATAAACATTTTTTAAAACAGATAGATTTTCTTACAGATGAAGTAGGACTGGATGGTGTATATATAGATCAGTTTACATTAACTTGGGGGAGCATAGGAAGACCAGATAGACATACTTATGAGAAATGGGATGGGTATACAGTTGATATAGATGAGAAGACAGGGAAGATAAAAAGGAAGTACACTGATTGTGGGTTAGTAGGGAAAGAAGCGAGAAAAGAGATACTTGAGTATATAATAAAAAAAGGAAAAATAGCAGTAATAAATAGTTTTCCAGGGATTAAAGAAGAACAAGTGTTTCCAAATATATTCAGGTTTGCAGAATTTGAAAACGATCCTGTAAATCCTTTAACTTTTATAGATAAAAAACCACCAACTTTGATTTATTGTGCGAAAGGACATCTATCAACACCGATTATACTTGGAATAAGACCAACAAGATTAGGAGAGGAAGGAAAAAAAAGATTTGCAGAAGTAATAATGAAATCAGTGATAACTGCTTTAAGGAATGGGCTACTTTACTATTATTATGCTTCAGTTATTCCAAAAGAAGGAGAAGGAGCAGGAGAATATGGGCCGATAAATCATATGTTTCCAATAACAATAGAAGAAATAAATGAAGGATATATAATAGGGAAAGAAAGGATAATAAGTTGTGTTTCAAAAGTTTTCAAATTTAATAAAGAGCCAAAGGTATATTTATTTGATTTAAAAGGCAGAGAAAAAGAGCATAATTTTAGAGTTGAGAAAAAAGAAAAAATCTGGGAAATAGACGTAAAATTAAATGATTGGAATGAGATATGTATAATTGAGTAATAAAATGAAAACATATATTGACAAAATTTTATGTTTTTTATTTTTTCTAATAATTTTTTGTTATGGAAAAAATTTGAAGTATAAATTTGTTTGGGTATTTGGGTTTGATTTAAGAAAAGATGTTGATTTTCAAAAAATATTAGAAATTGTAGAAACTGCTTATCAAAATAATTATAATGGGATAATTCTTTCTGCAGGTCTTGATAGTTTATGTAAAAAGGATGAAAAATATTTTAGCAATCTTAAAAAAATCAAGGAATTCTGTGATAATTTAAATATAGAAATCATACCTTCTATTTTTTCAATTGGCTATGGAGGAGGGATTCTTGCTCATAATAAATATCTTGCTGAAGGTCTTCCAGTAAAGGATGCTCTTTTTATTGTTAAAGATAAGGAAGCAATTTTTACTCCAGATTTAGATGTCAAAGTTAAAAATGGAGATTTTGAGGAATTTGAAGGAAATAAATTTAAAAATTTTGTATTTCATGATGAACCAGGAAAAATTAGTTTTGTAGATACAGAAATTAAGAAAAGTGGAAGGAGTTCTATAAGATTTGAAAATTTTAATTTAAATCCCTATGGACATGGAAGAATAATGCAAGAAATTTTAGTGAAGCCATATAGATGTTATCGTGTAAATTTATGGATTAAAACTGAAAATTTAACACCTGCAAGTTCTTTTAGAATTGTTGTTCTTGGAGTACCTGGTAATAAAGAATTATCACCAAGAACTTTTAATATTCCACAAACAACTGATTGGAGAAAATTGACGATGATTTTTAATAGTATGGAATATGAAAAAATACGTCTTTATGCAGGTGTCTGGGAAGCAAAAGGAGGAAAATTTTGGTTAGACGATTGGAGTATTGAAGAGATAGGTCCTATAAATGTTTTAAGGAGGAAAGGAACACCAATTATTGTAAAAAGTGAAGATACTGGGAAAATTTATGAAGAAGGGATTGATTATGAACCTTTAATTGATCCCAATTTTAACTTATGGACAAATTTTGATAGGCCATATTTAAAAATAAGATTAAAAAAAGAAACTAAAATAAAAGATGGAGAGAGGTTAAAAGTTAGTTGGTATCATCCTATGTTGATTTACGATAGTCAAGTTGTTGTTTGTATGGGAGAAGAGGAGGTTTATGAAATTTTTGAGCATGAAGCCAAATTATTATGGGAAACATTAAGATATAAGAAAGTTTTATTAAGTATGGATGAAGTGAGAATGGGAGGGACTTGTGAAGCATGTAAAGGAAAAGATATTGCAGAACTTCTTGGAGAATGTGTTACGAGAGAAGTTAGAATTATACGCAAGTTTAATCCTGAGACTGAAATTTATATCTGGTCTGATATGTTTGATCCAAATCATAATGCTAAAAATAACTATTATCTTGTGAGAGGGGATCTTACAGGTTCTTGGAATTATATATCTAAAGATTTAATTATGGTTGTTTGGGGAAGTGAGCCAAGAGAGAAGAGTTTGGAGTTCTTTTTGAAAGAAAATTTTAAAGTAGTTATAGCGTGTTATTACGATGCAGATATTGGAAAAGTTAAAGAATGGTATGAACTTTCAAAAAAATATAATAATGTTATTGGCTTTATGTATACAACTTGGCAAAAGAAATATGATTTTTTAAAGGAGTTTGCAAAAATTATTAATTTTTAAAAAATGGAAATTCTTTTTTTAGGAACATGTGCAGCGGAAGGTTGGCCAGGGATTTTTTGTGAATGTGAATATTGTAAAAAAGCAAGAAAATTAAAAGGTAAAAATATAAGGACAAGAAGTTCAATATTAATAGATAAAAAATATAAAGTTGATTTTCCACCAGATACATATCTTCATGTTTTAAAATATGGAATAAATCTTGCAGAAGTTGAGCATCTTTTTATTACTCATTCTCATAGGGACCATTTTTCACCGACAGAACTTATTTTTAGATCTAAGCCATTTGCTCATATGAAAGAAGGAAGAGTTTTAAATATTTATGGAAGTAAAACTATATGTGAGATAATAAGCGATTTAATTTTAAAAAAAACCAACTATAATACTTTAATAAAACTTCACCAAGTTAAAGTTTTTAATGAATTTAAAGCAGGCGAAATGGTAGTATTTCCAATACTGGCAGATCATAAAACTGAAATTGAAGATGAGGAATGTTTCAATTTTATTTTTAATTATAAAAATAAGTTTATTTTATTTGGATGTGATACTGGTTGGTATCCAGAAGAGACTTGGCAATATTTAAAAAATTTCAAGTTTGATATTATTATAATGGACTGCACAAATGGTAAACTACCTTATGAGAAAGGACATCTCGGAATAGAAGGTGTTTTTAAAGTTAAGAAAAAACTTATGGAGGAAAATTTGCTAAAAGAAAATTTTAAATTCATAGTAACACACTTTTCCCATAATGGAGGGCTGTTATATTCAGAACTTCAAGAGATTTTTAGAAAAGAAAAAATAGAAGTTGCTTATGATGGCAAAATAGTCAAAATCTAAAAAATAAAGAAAAATTCCTTTATTATATTAACCAATAATAGTTATGTCTCTATCAAAAAACTATGATGAAAGAAACTAATATTCTGTATAATTCAGGTACATGGATAACACTTTTCCTTCAAATTTTTCATTAAAAAATTTATTAGTGTATCGTATCCAAGTGATTGATGTGCCTGTTAAAATTATATTCTATCAGGTATTCTACCAAATTTTTATTAAACAACTAAACATCATCTGTATAATTCCATAATTCTAAAAATTCTTCCTCTATCGTTCTTATAAATCTTTCTACTTCTGCATTATCTTTTGGTGTTTTTACTCTTATCCAATAATGTAGTGGTAAGTATTAAAAATATTGTGTATAAAAGAGTAAGATTTATAATTAAGGAGGAAAAAATGGGAAAAGAGAAGTGACAGAAGAAAGGTTTGAGTAGATAAAGAAAGAAGCAATAGAGAAAGTGATAAATAAGACATTTCCCAAAGATAAGCCAGAAAGACAAGATAGGATTAAAGTATTTTTGTGAGGAGTTAATAAATTATTTAATGGAGAGAGAAAGAGAGGATTTTTTAAAGAAAATAGAAGAGGGATAAAGGGAATAGTTATTATTTTAGGAATTTACTTACAAAGTTAGACTTTTAGAATTAGAAGTTCCAAGGACAAGAAATGGCAATTTTAGTCCAAGTTTACTTCCAGAAAAATATAAAAGGTCTTCAGATGACTTTGACGAATTTTTATTTTTATTAATAAGTGTGGATAAGTTTCAAATCAAATAAGCCGGGCATTAAAGAGATTAAATTATTCTTATACAGATACAGAGATAGAGGGGATAAAAGAAAGGGTAATTGAGAAAGTAGAAGATTTTAAGGCGAGGCAATTAAAGGAGGACTGGTTTTGTAGGGAGTTTATTTCCAAAAGCAGAGTATCAGTTATGTCATATTCATTTGATAAGGAATGCGAGAAAGAATATGGAAAAAAGATTACAGGAAATTTAAAGATAATTTAAAAAGGATATTGATAAGTTGTGATAAATTTGAGAAAGGTAAAGAAGAGAGATAATAAGCACAGCACCATCCACTCCGCACAACCCTGATACGAAACCAGCGAGAAATCCTATGATAATCGTTTTTATTTTATTGAAGTTATTTTCTTTACAGGTATCATCGCTGTTCTCTTTCTAAAAAAACATTCTAATGCCAAGTCCTGCGATAACTATCACAAATATATATTGCAATAGAACATCTGAAAGCTGCTTGTAAGAAATACTCTTGCCTGTGCGCCTGAAATACCTGCAGGGACAATAAAAAACGAAATTTTTGTGCTGATCTTGTTATGTTTTTATATAATTGATAAGTGCGGATATGTCAGAAAAGATAATTACAAATAAAAACTTGTTCCTATTGCCTATTTCATCGGAAGGTTAAAGACATAAACAATGGCAGGGACCATCAAAGAGCCACCACCCATACCGAAAAGACCACATATAAAACCAGCAACCGGTCCTGTAAATAGTCTCTGTATCCATAACCATATTATTGTACCTTTTTTCTGAAAAACCCTATTCATCGCTTATTTTATCACTTTATATCCTGTAAACAAAAATCTATTTGTTTATCAAAAAGAAAAGGTATCATTTTCCCTGTTAAAAATATAAACACATAACAGAATAAGGTTGCATCATAATAACTCCTTCACCATCAGTATTAAAAAATAGTCCTTCTCCTTTTGATATGTTGTCAGAGGTACAGTGGAGATACTTAACAGGGAAATTAAATTCATATGTAAATTTTGGCAGATAATCTGACATTTTGATTCTTACTTCTTTTGGAGCAGATGAATAATTTACCATTACAATTGACCTCTCATTGCCATCTGTTGCTGCTATAACTTCAAAATTAGAACTTGCTCCTTTCTTTGAGACAGATACCCTTTCTTTCCCTGCGATATGTTTTATAAAGAAATGATGGATATGACCTATAGGTCTTATATATATTTTGTTTTCATCCTCTTTTGAAGGAGCAGGGATTACTCTGAAATGTACACTTAACCCATCTGCCGGACCAAACAGTCCATAGACAGCTGTCTTAACATCATGTATCATACCTGAAAAACAGTCAGATTGACATAGATAGGTAAGTGCAAGTGCATTCCATACTCCTGCAAAAGGAGAACACATCATAGGGTCAACAGGGTCCCATGCATGGTAGTTAAGATGATATTCCGAGACAATTACAGGTATTTTTTTACCGAGTATTTTTTCACTTATCTTCTGACAGGCAATCACATTGGAAGCAAGTTGTGATGCTCTGGATAGTACATTGTCTCTGTATGAAGTTCCGGTTTCCATCTTTTCCTGTAATCTGGCAAGGTCTGTAAATACACCCTCATTAGGACCGGCAGATCCTGTGGGATAAAAATGCCAGCTAATAAAATCCAGTTCAGGGAAACTTTTTAAAAGTGCTTCAATCCTTCCAAGTGTAGGCCAGGCATCCACAGGACCACCTACTTTTAAATCAGGATTTATCTCTTTTATCGCCTTGCATAAATATGTATATACCTGCACAAACTCCTTTGGATTTTTCTCCCAGTAGCCACCCCACCATTCATTTGCTGCTTCCCAGTATTCTACAGATACATTTCCAGGGCTGCCATATCTTCTGACAAGTTGCTGAAGTGCCTCTTTTGATTTTAATATTTGGTTTTCTGTGATTTTACTTTTATAATCCCATCCAGGGATTTTCAACGATGGCCCAATCAAAATCTTTTTTACCCCCCATCTTTCTCTCGCTGTTTTTATAAACCTGTCTATCTCTTTGAAATTCCACCAGTTTCCATCTCCATCAGGTTTATTAAACATTACAACTTGTGCTCTTAATAATCCGTCTTTGAAAAACTCTTGCATCATTTTATCCCAATCCTTATTATCTATAAGATGTTGAGTAATACCATTAATATTAGCACTTGCAAGATACGGACTTATCTTTCCTTTTTTAGCAGAAAAGTCAATTTCAAGTTTTATGATATTGTTTTTCTTTAACACCTCTTCTTCTTTTTCCTGCTCACTCGTTGATTGTTTTGTATATATGCCTTCAGGAGTAAAGGCTAAAGAAGGAGAAACTATTACACAGTCAATCCCTCCTTCTAATGCCCCTTCTCCAAAATGAGGGGATGTCATAATCACAAAACTTTCTCCGAGTTGAGAAAAACTGAAATCTCCAAACTTATTCCATTTCCAGACAGGGTCTCTATACCATATCCAAGTAATTTCTTTTGCTTCATGGTCCTTCAGGCATATACTGCATCCCTTGTGTCTTATCCATATTGCATATTTTATATCCTTTTTTTCAGGAGCTGGAAATCTCAAAATGTGCAGGTAATTGTTTTCTTTGGGCCAGGAGATATACTTTCCTCCACTACAACTTGTGTCTTCTTTTATTTTGCCTACAGTATGTTCTACAAAGTCCTCCGCTTCGTAAATTATAGTCCCGGAAGGAAGATTAAAATTGGCAAATGAGTTTATACTGACCAATAACAATAAACTCAAGCCACATAATATCCCCTTTTTTATTATTCTGTCCATAGCCCCCCTTTTTTAGATACTAATTATTGATACTTATAAAGATTCTGGAGAAAACCTTTCCAGTTCCAGTCATCAGGCCAAGTAGGTTTCAAATTTATTATGGATTTCTCTTTAATAGGTCTTACATCTCCACCGACAAAAAGGACATTAACCATACCATTATGGTTGATTTCACATCGGCTTGGAGTATAGAAATATATCCGTGCCAATGCCAGAACATTTGTTTGTGGAATCTTACTGAGTTTATAATATGGAGAAGTAGTAGTACTAGATACTAAAGTAGCATTACTATATGGAGCATATATATATGTGCTTCTAAGTGTCTTCCATCCACAGTTTACCCAGTTTGACTCTATACGGTTAGAGATTTCATTACCATACGCTTTCTCCCATAGGTCAGAAGGGCATACAAATGTAGTTCCTTTCGGAACATATTTTAACGTATATAACTTTGCATAACCATACCACCTATTGTCACTTTCTGAATGGAAGAGAAAAGAGTTTAAAAAACGTTGATAACCACCATTTTCTATTGTAGGTAGCCACTCCTCATAGTCCTGTGCATACATCATAGCGCCGAGATGAATCTGTTTAAGATTATTCATACATACTGCCATTCTTGCCTTTTCCCTTGCTCTGGAAAGTGCAGGTAATAACATTGCTGCTAAAATAGCAATGATTGCCACAACTACCAGAAGCTCTATCAAAGTAAATCCCCCTGTCTTTATTGCTTTTACTATCTTTCTCATCTTACACCTCCATATGTTTTTTATCTATATAATATCCACTGGTCTTCCCAGTGAATGGGAAAAAAGGAATGTATATAATCATCCGGTATAACCGGATGGCTAACAAAAATAACTCTTCTATCCATCTTTTTCATCTTTTCCCCTCTATAATAGAACATCCACAGGAATTACCCGGACAAAATTCTGGATTTAAAATAACCTGTTCCCTTTTTTTGTTTCCCTTTATTTGTCTTAAAAGTATCTCTATTGCATATCTACCTAACTCAAAGACAGGTTGTTTGACCTGGGTAATTTTTATCTCGTATGGAATAACCATCGGCAGTTCTGAACAGTGGATAATGGGCATATCTTCTGGAATCTTTATTCCTTTTTCTCCGAAATATTTTAAAATTCCATTGAAGATAAGGTTTCCCATTATTACAAGACATTCCGGAGATTCAGATAATATCTTTTTTATACCCCTGTATCCTTCTTCTTCATCTTCATCTTTTGCCAGATAAACTATATCTTTTTCTACTGGTATGCCATATCTTTTCATACACAGTTTATATCCTTCTAAAGCATCCGCATATACAGAATAAATTGGCTTTATACCTATATATGCTACTTTTCTGAAGTTATGCACTGTAATAAAATGCTCAACTGCCATATATGTTCTCTTTATATTGTTTGTATCTACATAACTGCTCTTTTGATTCTCACTTACTCTACCTATAGTGACACAGGGATAACCGGATTCTTCTAAACAGATAAATGCCTGATTATCCTTTTTTATATTCAACAGGATTAATCCTTCTACCTGTTTACTTCTATATAAATTGACAAAATATGAACGCTTTTGTATTTCAGGAGACTTGGCATAGAGAAGCAAAAGATTATATTTCTCTTTCCATAGAATTTCTTCCATCCCATCTATTAAAACAGGGAAGAAAAATACATCCGGTGATGAATGAGGGTGTATATCAGGGGGAGTAATTCCAATGGTGAAGGTATGCTTTTGAACAAAACTTTTTGCTATTCTGTTAGGGACAAAATCATAACTTTTTATTACTTCTATAATTTTTTTACGTGTTTCTTCAGCAACATTGGGCTTGTTATTCAATACCCTTGAAACGGTTGCTATTGAGACTCCACATTCTTTTGCTATCTTTTTTATATCCATTGTAAACGTTTACATTATATTACTATTTTTAAATTTTGTCAAGGATATTTTATTTTTTTATATCCATTGTAAACGTTTACATTATATTACTATTTTTAAATTTTGTCAAGGATATTTTATTTTTAAAGATAGAATTCTTTGTTTTAAAGTATTACTTATTAAACATCCTTGCAGGGAAATAAAAAAATGTGATATGTTTAAGAAAAAATGGATTTTTTAAGCTCTTTAAGTAAGTGGATAGGAAAGAGAATAGATCAGGAAAACTTGTTGCCATTCCTTATATAATAGTAACATCAGATCGGCTTGAGCCATTTAAAGGAAACTGGCAGCAGTGAAAAAACAAGCACAGCCCACCTTTTACTTGAATATAAAAACGGGATAAAAGAAGATATTTATTTAAAAGAAGAAGACAAAAAGAGATTATTATTTCACGCCGACTGTATAACAATTTTAACAGTGTAATTTTTCTTAAAGAAATTGGACTGTAACTGAAAGATATAAAACTTGAAGGTCCGGATGAGGAATGATTATTTTTATCATCCTGAAAATCCACGTATTTATGGAAAGAGAGTTATAAGAATGGACAGTATTCACCAACAGGAACAGACAAACGTATAGGTATTTTTTTCCTATCAACCATTTCCTGCTGTACTTCTTTCCAATCTCCAGAGTAAAAATGATCTTGTTCATGGTTCACTCTCACAACATGCATTTTTCTATAATTATATTGTGAAACATATAGAAAAAGGTTTGCAATGGGATATTTTCTCTTCCTTTAAGTCAATTGAATATTTTGAGTTTCAACCAGATAGATATCTTGAAGATATGTGGTATCTTGGTATATAACAGAGGATGCGGACAATATTGAAAAGGCATTTTGCTGGTTATATAAAGGTATTAAGGAGATATCTTCCTCCTCTTTATGGAGCAAAGTCTACCAACCGAAATACAGTTATCTGGGGTTTCTGGAATGATATAGTGTATACAGAGATATAGACCAGCAACGGCTTTTTGCTGTGGCTGAGTTTATAAAGGAAAATTTCCCTACGGTTGAGTGGATTCAAATTGATGACGGATATGCGGTCATAGATCTGCATGGTTTGGTGTTGCTTATGAAGGAGAAAAAGGATTCATAAGAAAATGTTTCCTGAGGAGTTTAAGGTATTTACAGATGGTATCAAACAACGTGGATTGAGACCTGCTATATGGATAGGTGTTCTTATTCCGCACAAAGCCCGCCTTTTCAAAGAACATCCTGAATGGTTTTGATTATTCTTGTCGCTTTAAGGATAAATTCTCCTTGGATATCAGTTTACTTGAAGTTAGAAAATATATTGAAGAAGCAATTGATTTTTTTATCAAAGAAAGTGGATTGGAAGGAATAAAACTTGACTTCTGGAGTTATGCATTTGAAGATTGTCTCTTACTTCGGAAAGAAAAGAAACAATCAGGATATCAGTGGAGGGATTAGTTTCTCAGAGAGATAAGAAAGAGATTACCTTCTGATGGATATCTTGAGGCATGTTGTGATATTGGTATGGCTAATCCGTTTCTTGCAGAATATTTCAATAACTACAGGTATGGAATTGATATGGGAGATGGCAACTGGGAAAATTTTCTCACAAACTTTCGGTGGGCAACTACATATATCTCATTACATCTAAGAGGCCTTTTATTCCTAACAGGATTCTGTGGGAACATTTCCGAAGTTAAGTGATAATGAAGTAAAAACCCTTATTACATTCTGTCTCATTTTCAGAACTATGGTGAAGGTTACTGTCTGGCTTCATCTTTATTCTGAAAAATCCCCGTATGAAGTGGCTTAAAAAAGCACTCTGCTGCCCCAATAATAGAGATGAGGTGTTTTTTACTGACTATAACTACAGGGATGAAACTCAGATATATGGTCCTCCTGTATGGTTTATATGTATGCTTCATTTTTCTTTGCTTAAAGAATGCCTGTCATTACCTTTTTGCACAGTGGTTATATTTAACCTTGGAGAGGTTCCATCTGTATATAATCTAAATGCAGAGAAACTCTTTCTCCCGAAAGCACACTATCTTGCTACAAAGAGATGGTCAGGAGAAACATCACTTCTTGGAGAACTTACAGATATTAATATCCTTACTCACGATTGCAAACTTTTCAGTATCAATCTTATTGATGGAGCACCACAGATTCTTGATGCAAATATAAAGGTTAACTCTGTCCATCAGAGTAATCAAGGTTATATATTGAATTGCACATAAAGGAGATCTAGAACTTGTACTGAGCCAGAAGTCGGATAAGGGTGAGATTTAATAATGAGCAGTGGGAACTACAGATACTGAAGGGAAAAACAACTGGATTCTTTCTGGAAGATTATCTTCGTCTGGTCTGCTGGAACTGGAGTTTTAGGTTTCTTTATCCAGCATATCCTTCTGCTATATCTTCAAGAATACCGCGATTGTCTGCAATATCAAGAATAACAAGGCGTTCTCTTATGAACCGTGAGAGTAGAATAGTTTCTATCACAAGTTTCCTATCCACCCCCTATATCTTTTAATCTGATAATCTGAAAGGACACTCTGCACTGGCTAAAAATTTTTACTTCATCTGGTTTATATATTATTGGAAAGACATCTCTTTTTATTTCATCCCACCTTTTTAGAAGTGCTCCCTTATTTTTCTGTCTATCATCATCTTTTTCTTAAACTTCTCTTCAATAATATCAGCACTTAAAGGAAAAGTTATTTTTAATTGATTGAGTTTAGCTGCATTACTCAATTTTACTATGCTCTGCCATCTTTTTTACATCATAAGAAGAGAGATTTCCTAAGTATTCATAGATAACGGCAGATATATAAACCCGTGTGCCTACCTGAAGTTCATGATAGCCAAATGGTTCTTTTTGGTTTTGATGAGTCTACATATCAAGAAAGTGAGATATAAGATGTTCCCCGCCTGAGGCAGGAGAGGATATCCCTGCTATAAGCATTTGATATTCCTGCGAGGTTTAGCCCTTTCATAAGTGATAGAATATTTTCTTTATTCCTTATTTAAAAAATTTCAAGTTTGATATTATTATAATGGACTGCACAAATGGTAAACTACCTTATGAGAAAGGACATCTCGGAATAGAAGGTGTTTTTAAAGTTAAGAAAAAACTTATGGAGGAAAATTTGCTAAAAGAAAATTTTAAATTCATAGTAACACATTTTTCCCATAATGGAGGGCTGTTATATTCAGAACTTCAAGAGATTTTTAGAAAAGAAAAAATAGAAGTTGCTTATGATGGCAAAATAGTCAAAATCTAAAAAATAAAGAAAAATTATTTTCCCAAGAAATAAAATTATAAGTTCACATCAATTTTTCAAGATTTTAATTTGCTTAAACGATTATCTCTTGACAAAAAAAATTTTATAGGTATAATTTATTTAAACGATTGAGCAAATAAAATGAAAAGATTAAAAGATATTGCTCAAGAACTTGGAGTAAGTGTAGCGACAGTATCATATGTTTATAATAATAAGTGGAAAGAAAAAAGAATAAATGAAAAACTTGTTCAAAAAATAAAGAAAAAAATAAAAGAAAGTAATTATAAGCCCAATCCTTTAGGCCTACAATTAAAAACAGGCAAAACACAAACTATTGGAATAATTCTTGGTGACTTAACAAGAAGTTTTAATTTAAATATATTATCAGGAATTGAAAAAAAACTTGCTGAAAACAATTATTTTGCTCTTATATCAAGTTCCAATCTTGGGGAAAAAGAAATTCAACATATAGAAACTTTTTTGGAAAGAAAGATTGAGGGCTTAATAATTTCTCCACAAAAATCTGAAAATTATGAAAAATTAGTGAAAATTTTTGAAAAATCTAAAATACCAGTTGTTTTTGTGGACAATTATTTATCGGATAAAAATATTGATTTTGTTGTAAGCGATAATAAATGGGGTAGTTTTAAGGCAACTGAATATTTAATCAAAAAAGGGAAAAGAAAGATTGCATATATAGGAAGTGAAAAAAATTTGAGTGCTTTAAATGAAAGATTTGATGGATATTGTGAGTGTTTAAAAAAATATGGATTTAAGATAGATGAAAGATTGATTTATAAAAAAATTGAAAAACAAGAAGATATGTATGAAGGGCTTGAAGATATATTTAAAAAAGTAAAACCAGATGCAATATTTGTAGAAAGTTTACTCTATTTTAAATATGGATTTAAGTTTTTTTATGAAAATGGCATAAAAATCCCCGATGATATATTCTTAACAGGATTTGATCCTGTTGATTTAAATTTGTCTGAGATTGCAGAAGTTCACTTTAATTTAGTTGTTAAAGGTTTAATTCCTTTTATTGAACAGAGAGGAGAAGATATTGGAAAGAAAGCAGCAGAGATAATTTTAAAGAAAATAAAGAATAAAAATAAAAAAATTTGGAAAGTTTTTATAAAACCAGAACTTAAAAATTTTAAATAGGAGAGAAAAATGTATAAGAAAGGAAAAGCGGTAATATTTAAAAAACCTAAAGAAGTTGAAATAAGAGAAATAAGATTGGCAGAAGTAGATGATGGAACAATAGTAGTAAAGACAAAGTATAGTGGTATATCAACAGGAACAGAAATGGCTGTTTATAGAGGTGAAGCAAGTTGGGAAGGTGTATGGTATCCATGTGTACCAGGTTATGAAGAAGTTGGGGAAGTGGTTTATGTAGGAAAAAATGCTTTTAAAACGAACAAAGGAGAAACATTGAAAGTTGGAGATAGAGTAATGGCAAATGAAGTAAGGTATTATCCTGATTATATGGCAGCATGGGGTGGACAATGTGAATATGCAATAAAAAATCAAAAAACTTCTCCTTATTTAATGGATAGGCCAGCAAAAATTCCCGAAAATGTAAGTTATCAGGAAGCGGTTATTGCTTATCTTGCAAGTGTTGCTAAAAAGGGCATAGATATGGTGAAAGTAAATGAAGGAGAAAGTTTTTTGGTAATAGGTATGGGAGTTATTGGGCTTTCTGCGGTTCAACTATTAAAAAAGATATATAAAACAGGAAAAGTAATTGCAGGAGATATAAATGATACAAGATTAAAGATTGCAAAAAAATATACTGATTTTGTTGTTGATTTAAGATGCAAAAATCCTTTGAAAGAAATTATGGACATGAATGATGGTAAAAAAGTAGATGTTGTTTTTGAAGCAAGTGGTAATCCAAAAGTAATAGATGAAATTTTTGATTATGTGAGACCTGGTGGAAGGATACATTTACAGGGACAATATAGACAACCAATAGTTATAACAAGATATTCAAGATGGAATTGTAGTGATTTAGTTGTAAGTGCTTCAATTGCTTTAAATCCAGGCGATAAAGAAGAAATATTAAAACTGATATCAGAAGGTAAGTTTGATGCAAAGTCATTATATACAAAAGAGTATTTTATAGATGATGCATATAAAGCATATAAAGAGTTAGAAGATAATAAATATGATATTTTGAAAATTCTATTTAAATGGGAGGAATAAAATGAAATTTACAAGTTCTCCTTGGGGATTTAGATTTTGGGATTTTGAAAGATATTGTAAATTTATGAAGAAAATTGGCATCAATGATATATGTATTCACTTTGGAGACTCAAATAAATTTCCACTTGCTTTTTCTACAGATAAAAATTTAATAGAAAAAAATAAAAAAATAGCAGAGAATAACGGTGTCAAATTTTTGGAAGCATCTATTACATACAATTATAAAGAAGAAATCCCTTTTATTACTTATCTTGGTGCGAAATACGTAAGATTATGTGATATATGGGAAGATAGTGAAGAATCGTTTAAAAGGGTTGTTAATTTATTAAAAGAGATTGGTCAAATTGCTAATGATTATAATCTTATACTTATTGTAGAAAATCATGGCGGTTTAATGAAAGAAGGGAGAAAATGTAAAAAATTGATAGAGGAAGTAGGTAGGGAAAATGTAAAAATAAATTATGATCCTGCAAACTTTTTGTATTATGGAGAAGACCCTTTAATAGCACTTGATTATATTTTACCATACATAGGTTTTACACATTTTAAGAATGTAAAATATGAAAATGGAAAACCGAAATACTGTAGATTATCTGAAGGAGTAATTGATTACAAAAAAATATTTGAAAAACTTCTTCCTTCTTATAATGGGTATATAGGACTTGAATATGAGGAGCCAAAAGATGTAGAAGAAGGGACAATTGATGACTTTGAATATATAAAAAAAATTTTAAAGGAGGTGATGGAATATGAAGGAGAGTTAAAAAATGTGGAAAAGAAAAAATAAAGAAAGGAGGTAAATAAAAATAAAAAAAGAATTAAAAAATTTGGGTTCACTTTAATAGAATTGCTTGTAGTGGTGGCAATCATTGCCATCCTTGCTGCGATGTTGCTACCTGCCTTAAGTAAAGCAAGAGAAAGAGCAAGACAGGCAACCTGTATGAATAATCTAAAACAAATAGGACTGGCGCTTTTTATGTATGTAGAAGATTGGGGGTTTTTTCCGATAAGTCATAATATGTATTTCCAAATATAATGATGGAATAAGACGAATTGTAGCATTACGTTATATTAAAGACCCAAAAGAAAATATTTTTAAATGTCCATCTCACAGACAGAGTGGTAATTTTTCTTATGCAACGAATTTTGCGAGTATCACATCTCGTCTAAGAGGGAGAATGCAAAGGGTTAAAAAACCAACATATTTTATAGTTTTAGCAGAAGCAGCTTTAATGAGGACATATGTTTTTGACTATGATATATCCTATAACAGACTTAGATGGGCTTCAGATCCTGCAGTAGATACTACAGGAAAAGGAATCCAGGACAGGCATAATAATGGTGCAAACTTTCTTTTCTGGGATGGACATGTAGAATGGTACAATAATAAATCAGATATTTCCTATGATGGAAATATTACAACAGGGCCCTGGAGAAAATACTGGTTACCAGAGGGAGAATAACGCAATTAAAGAATTTGTTTAAAAAGGAGGGTTGAATGAAATTAAAAATGTTAGTTTATATAGTTATTAGTAGTGGATTATTATTTGGAGAAACAGAAGTCAAAATACCAAAAGGGATTTTTGTTACAACAAATACCTGTAATTGGGTATCGGTTGAAGGTAAAAGGAAAGACCTTTTTGAATATCCAGTAGAAGGAGTGAATAATTATGTTGGATAGAAGGATGTGGAGAAAGAAAAAGGGGTATATACATTTATAGGACTGACAAGGATGCTTGAAGAAGCAAAAAAGGCAGATAAAAAATTGGCTTACAGTATCCTTACAGGAATTCACGTTCCTTCATGGGTATTTGAAAAAATAGAACCTTATTATTACTCTTATCCTGATGGGAGGAAAGTTAGAAGTTATTTGCCCTGGAAAGAGGTAAATGGAGAAAGAATGTTAAATAATGAAATGTTGGAAATATGGGCTAATACAGTTAAAGAGTTCTCCAGAGTTATCCATTCACAACCAGAAAGAGATAGAATTGCGTTTATATTCATAACTGGATGGCCATTTGGGAATGGACTTGAACTTTCAGTAGGACTATCAAATTATGAAGAATTCAAGAAGTTAAAATGGGATGTGGAAGCAGAGGATTTATATATAAAATATTGTAAAAGAGTAATTAACATTTTCATAAAAGAATTTTCAGATATTCCCTTATGTATTGCTTTCACTGACTATTACGGTGTGGAACCCGATGGGAAACATAGAAGAAGTTATAGGGAATCAGAAGAAATTGTAAATTATGCTATTGAAAAAGGGAAAGAAAATAATGTTAAAATAATACCAATGGGACTATTTATGGGGCATAAAGGGATTATTTCTAATCCATACCATAAACTTAATATATTGATGAAAGGATTTAAAGAAAAAGTAGAAATGATTGGATTTGAAGGACCCATGGGATCTTATACAGGCGGTTATGCTCCTTTAAAGGAACAACTTGATTATGTACTGAATATGGGAGGAAAATTAGTTCTGCTATGGCATCACGATGTAATATACCCTTCTTATTTTGAAATTATAAGGTCCTACAATGATAAATTAAAAGGAGTCAACTATATAAAATAAAAAAATGAAAAAATTTAAGATATGTGCACACAGGGGTTTTAGTTGGGAATATCCTGAAAATACTGTTTTGTCTTTCCAGAAAGCAGTTGAACTTGGTGTTGATGAAATAGAGATGGATGTTAAATTTTCAAAGGATAAAGTGCCTGTTATTTTACATGATGAGAGAGTTGACAGAACCACTGATGGAACTGGTTATATATGGGATTTAACACTTAAAGAAATAAAAAAACTTAATGCAGGAAAAGAGAAAAAGAAAGTATTTAGGGGAGTGAAAATACCGACATTGGAAGAAGCAATTGAAGTAATACCGGTAAATACTGACATAAATTTACACACATGGACAGATGAAAAACTGGTTGAAGAAGTTATAAAGATTTTAATTGAAAAAGACAAAATTAAAAATACATATCTTGCTATTTCATCTTCTTTAATAAAATTGGCGAGAAAATTATATCCTGAAATAAGAATCTGTAATATGAGTAGGCAGTTTAGTAATCCAGAAGAATATATTGAAGAGACAGTAAAATGGAAAGCAGAAAGATTGCAATTTTTTACACCTTCTTATGAAATTACAGAAAATTTGGTTGAAAAAGCACATTCTTATGGTATAATTGTTAACGTTTTTTATGCAAATGATGAAAATATGGCAGAGAAATATATAAAAATGGGAGTAGATGTAATTTTAACAGATAGACCTGATTTACTGTTGAATTTAAGAAAGGAGAAAGATGAAAAATATAATTGTGGTAGGACATAGGGGCTTTGCAGGTAAGTATCCTGAAAATACAATTTTATCTTTTAAAAAAGCAGTTGAAATTGGAGTTGATTTTATTGAACTTGATGTTAGGGAGACAAAAGATGGAAAACTTATTGTTATACATGATGAAAAAATTGACAGAACTACTGATGGAACAGGATTTGTTAAAGAAATGAGTTATAAAGAAATAGAAAAATACGATGCTGGAATTAAATTTGGATATAGAGGAGAAAAAATACCTTTATTAAGTGATGTTTTTGAAGAGATAGGTGATAAAGTTAAAATTTTGATAGAAATTAAGGAGTGTGAAATAAATAAACTTGTTAATCTAATAGAAAAATATAAAATGGAAGAGAATGTTTTTGTTGGCTCATTTAATTTTGAGTATTTAAAAAAGGTTAGAAAAAAACTACCTATTGTTGCAACTGCTTTAATAAGTGGACCTATTCCTTATGATTATTTAAAAGAATGTATAAAACTTGGGATAAGAAAACTTGATATAGAATTTCATTATTTGAATAATGAGATAGTAAAAAAAATGATAAGTTTAGGATTTTTAGTTAATACTTGGACTCCTAATACAAAAGAAGATATTGGAAAAGTTATTTCTTATGGAGTTCAATTTGTAACAACAGATAGACCAGATATCTGTTTATCATTAATAAAGGAATAATAAAAATGGAAAAAGATTTTGATGTTATAGTTATTGGTGCTGGAATTATTGGACTTTCAGTTTCTTATGAACTCTCTAAAAAATATTCAGTTGGTTTAATTGAAAAAAATAGAAAATATGGACTTGAGACAAGTTCAAGAAATAGTGAAGTTATACATTCAGGAATTCATTATCCACCAAAATCCTTAAAAGCGAAATTATGCGTTGAAGGGAATGAATTGCTTTATGAGTTTTTAAAGGAAAATAATATTATACATAAAAAAACAGGAAAATTGACGGTTGCAGTTGAAAAAGAAGAAGTAAAAGAAATAGAGCGGTTATATAAACAGGGAATGCAAAATGGAGTTCCTGAGATGAGGATAATTGAAAGAAATGAAATAAAAAAAATTTGTCCAGATATTGACGGAATTTGTGCTTTATACACTGGTTCAACAGGAATTTTAAATGTTCATTATTTAATGGATTGTCTTTATGAAAAATTTTTAAATAATGGTGGGATTGCTGGATTTGATGAAAAAGTTATAAATATTGAGAGGAAAAACGCTCTTTATCTTGTTGAGACAGAAAAAGGAAAATATTATTCTGAGGTTGTTATAAATTGTGCAGGTTTATATGCAGAAGAAATATCAAGAAAATTAGGTTTTAATTATAATGTTTTTTGGGCCAAAGGTGATTATTTCACAATTTCAAAAAGATTTAATATTCCTTTACTGGTTTATCCTGTCCCAATGAAAGAAGGGCTTGGAATACATTTAACACCAAGATTTGATGGGGTTTTAAGGGCTGGTCCTGATGTTGAGTATGTTAAGAAAAATTATCCACCATATCCAAATGAGAAAGAAAATTCTATATTTAAACCTGATGAAAATAAAAAATTTTTTTTCTATGAAAGCATAAAAAAACTTTTGCCAAAAATAGATATTGAAGATTTGGTTCCTGAAAGTTATGGGATAAGACCTAAATTACAGAAAAAGGGTGAAGAATTTAAAGATTTTGTAATAAAGAAAGAAATAGATGGTTTTATAAATTTGATTGGTATTGATTCCCCAGGTTTAACTTGTTGCCTTTCAATTGCCAGATTTATTGGAACCCTTTTGACTTAATCAACCTATCCTGAAAAATTCTCCTATTTTTTTCATAATAATTTTTGTTGAGATAAAAAGACATATTGCTGTTATTATCATTCCTAAAACACCTAAACTACAGGCAGTATTAGGACCATCAGTTACTCTTCCGGCAAGAGTATAAATAACTTTTGATATCGGATAAAATTTTTCTCTTATTGCAAGAATCAAACTACAACTTACTTCCATTAAAGAAAAAGCAAAAGCGAGAATACCACCTGCGAAAATTCCAGGACTTACAAGTGGGAAAACTATTTTTTTAAAAGTTATTAGATTGTCTGCACCAAGAGAATATGATGCTTCTTCTAAATTTTCAGAAATCTGTAAAAATGAAGAATAAGTTGTTCTTATAATGTAAGGTAATCTTCTTAAACTATAACTCAAAATTATAAAAAATACTGGATTGTTTTTTGGGTCCAAAATTGTATTTGAGAAGGTTACTACATATCCAAAGGCCAAAACAATCCCTGGAATTACAAGGGGCATCATTGAAATTATATCAAGGATATTTTTGCCTCTAATTTTCCACCTTGCAAGTATATAGCCTATCAAGAAGCCTAAAAATATATCAAAAGTAGTGCTTAAGGAACTATATATTAAACTGTTTAATATTCCTGTTTTTGTTAATCTATGTGAAAAGACAATTTTGTAATATTCAAGAGTATATTTTTCTGGTAAAATAGAGAAAAACCATTTTTTTGAAAAGGAATATAAAATCATAGAAAAGTGTGGAAGTAAACTGAAAAAAAGTATTAAAGAAAAGAAAAAATAAAGTAAAAATAAACTTTTACCCTTCAAATTTTTTTCAACTATTCTTAAAACTGTTCTATCTGTTGTATAGGGGATTTTTTCAATATATCTTTTTATAAAAATAAAAAGTGGAAGAGTTAAAATCAATATCATAAAAACGAGACAATAGCCAACAGGATTTGTATTTATGTCCTTTAACATATGAAATATTTTAACAGAAATAAGTTGATTGAATTCAAAAACAAGTGGTGTTCCAAGATCTGTTATTGACCATATGAAAATTATTGAAGATGCTGTAAAATAACCAGGTAAAATGAGAGGAAAAGTAATTCTTAAGAATGTTTGAATTTTTGATGCTCCAAGATTATATGACGCTTCCTCTACAGAAATATCATAATTATTAAGGGCAGATGAAATATTTAAAAACATTATTGGAAAAAGATGTAAAGTTTGAAGAATAACTATTCCAGAAAAACCAGAACCAAAAAAAGAAATTGGATTTTTTATAAGATTAAGTTTAATTAGTAAAATATTTAAACTGCCAAATCTTGAAAGAACCTGTTTTATTCCAATAGCACCTACAAAAGGACTTGAAATCATAGGAAGCAAAAATAAAATTCTAAAAAGACTTTTACCTTTAAAATTAATCCTATCAAAAATAAAGGCGAGTGGTATACCTATGATGCTTGTAGTAATAACAACGATTATTCCAAGTAAAATGCTATTTAGTATGGATTTTCTAATAGAATAATTTGTTAATGCAATTTTGAATAATTCTAAGGTAAATTTATTCTGGTGAAAAAAGGATTGATAAACAATGAAAAAAATGGGATAAATGAAAAAGTATATCAGAAAGAAAAGAATTGAAAAAAATAAAATTTTTTTTCTCATCATTATTCTTCAAGAAGTATTACATCTTCTTTTTTAATAGAAAAAACAATATCTTCTCCATTTCTATAATTTTCAAAGTCTTTTGGTAAAATTTCTATTTTAAAAAGATTTCCTCTTTCAGTTATAATATTCAACCTAAGAAGATTGCCCAAAAATTCAAAATCCCTCATTTTCCCTTTTATTAAATTTTCCCCTTTGTTTGTTATGCTTTCTGGTCTAAAACAAAATAGAATATTTTCAGAATTTAAAGGTCTTTTATATTTTGCATAAAATAATCCTTCTTCTGTTTCAATTTTTAAAATTTCTCCAATTTTTTCAATAATTTTTCCCTTTAAAAAATTTATATCTCCAACAAATGAAGCGACAAAAAAATTTCTGGGATAAGTATAAATTTCATACGGGGAACCAATTTGTACGATTTCTTTTTCTTTCATTACTGCGATTGTAGTTCCAAGAGTCATTGCCTCTTTTTGGTCGTGTGTAACATATATCATAGTTTTTCCTGTTTCTTTGAATATTCTTTTTAATTCACTTCTCATTTCATCTCTTAATTTTGCGTCAAGATTACTTAGTGGTTCATCAAGTAAAAGGATTTGTGGATTTGTAATTAAAGCTCTTGCCAGAGAAACTCTTTGTTGCTGTCCACCTGAAATTTGTGATGGGTATAAATTTTCTACATCTTTAAGTTTGGTTAATTCTAAGATCTCTTTTACTTTTTTTTCTATAAAATCACCTGGATATTTTCTTATTTCCAGTCCAAAAGCAATATTTTCCTTAACTTTCATATGCGGCCATAAAGCAAAATTTTGAAAAACAAAGCCAATATTCCTTTTATTTGGTGGAAGATTTGTAATATCTTTTTTATTAAGGATAACTCTTCCCCTGTCAGGTTGTGTAAAGCCAGCAATAATTCTTAAAAGTGTAGTTTTCCCACAACCAGAAGGTCCAAGGATGAAAAAAAATTCATTTTCATAAACAGTAAAACTAATATTCTTTAAAACCTCTTTTCCATCAAAACTCTTTTCAATATTCTCAACAGCAAGAATTTCTTTTTTCATTTTAAAGAAGATATTTACCTTCTAAAATTATATTTTTAAATTTTTTTATTGAAAATTCAACCCAATCATTTATATGTTTATTTCTAAAAATAGGATCTCTCCAATTTTCCCATAAAAATCTTTGAATTTTTTTATCAAAAGGCAATTCACAAAATTTTTCTTTTAAGTTATTATTTTGGGTTTTTAAAATTAGTTCCCATGCTTTTTTAAGAGATCCATGACAGTCAATTATAAAACTTCCAATCATATCGTCAAGAATAGACCATCTATTTGATGCAAGTTGGAAATCATATTTAATTGCGTTTTGGATACTGTATGGATTTATACTGATTTTTATTTCTGGATGATAATATACTGAAGGCATAATTGGGAATCTATTTAAAGAATACTCTTTTGGCCCATTCCATTTTCCTTTTTCTTGTATCCAAATTATTTGTCCTTCCTCTGTGAATAAGAAATCAATAAACTTTTGGGCAATTTCAATGTTAGGAGCACCTTTAAGAATTCCAATACAATCAGGATTTATAACTGTTTCATTTTCAGGCAAAATAAATCCCATATTTTCAATTCCATTTATTTCTATTTGAGCAAGAGCATATGAATCAATACATAATGAAATTGCTACTTCACCTGTTGAAGTCTGTCTTGCAACTTCTGAGGCACTTATTGAAAAATTTTTTGTATTACCAGCAATTGAAAAAATAGTATTCCATCCTTCTTCCCATCCATATGCTTGAAGTATTATTTCATACATCATATGCATACTTCCGCTATGTCTTGGATCAGCAGCACCTATCCAAGAAAAATAACAACCCTTGCCTAAATCTTTCCAACTTGATGGAATAGGTAATTTTAGATAATTGAGAACCTTTTTATTATATAGAATTCCAAAACTTGAAAGAACAACTCCATACCAGAAAAAGTCATTATCATAATTTGGAATTCCACCACATAATTTAGGTATATTTTTTAAGACACTTTGTGGTAATTTATATTTTTCTAGATATCCATTCTCTTTTAACTTCAAATATGGACTTAAACCACCTCCAAAAAAAATATCAATTCCTATTCCATTTGGTCTTTTTTTGAAAAGTGATTCAACATACTTTAAATTGTCATTTGTTCCTCCTTGGTCAATCCATTCTACTTTTACTTTTTCTTTGTAATTTTTCTCATACCATTTACAGAAAGATCTCGTTATTTCAATTTTTACCCCTTCCCAGTGAGGAGAAATAATAACCAAATTTTTTTCACAGAATAAAGTTTTGTATAATAAAAATAATAAAAAAATGTTTTTTTTCATAGAATTCTATTTTACCCTTTTTGATTGTGCTTTTACAATATAATTTTTGTTGAAAAATTGCAAAAAAGAAAGTATAATTTTTAAAATCGGGGCGTAGCGCAGTCTGGTTAAGCGCGCTTGGTTTGGGACCAAGAGGTCCTCGGTTCAAATCCGAGCGCCCCGATTTTTTAAAATTATATGGAGAAAAAAATAATTTTTATAGGGGATAGGACAAGTATAGAATTTTTTTCCATTTTTAATATTGAGACAATTTTTTCAAATTCTGTTGAAGAAACTGAAAAAATATTGAAAGAGATTGACATGGATAAAGTTGGTTGTATTTTTATAACTGAAGAAGTTTTTGATGAAAATAAGTTTATGAAATATGTGAATTTAAAAAAAATGGTTGTTATTCCAAGTTTAAAAAGTAAGGAAAAAAAGGGGTCCAAAATTATAAAAGAGTTAATTAAAAAAGCAACAGGAATGAGGGAATAAAATGGATATAGGAAAAATAGTAAAAGTTTCAGGACCACTTGTTCAAGCAGAGGGGATGAAAAAAAGTAAAATGTTTGATGTTGTTAGAGTTGGAGAAGAAAGGCTTATAGGTGAAATTATACGACTTGAGGGAGATATTGCTTCAATACAGGTTTATGAAGAGACAGAAGGACTTAAAGTTGGAGATCCTGTTTTTGGGACTGGAATGCCTTTAATGGTAGAACTTGGTCCAGGATTGCTTAAAAATATTTTTGATGGTATTCAGAGGCCTTTAAGTCAAATAGAAAAAAAGAGTGATTTTATAATAAGAGGAATTGATATTCCAGCACTTGACAGAAGTATAAAATGGGATTTTAAACCTATTGTAAAAAAGGGAGATTACGTAGAAACTGGTGATGTAATTGGAGTTGTTCAGGAGACCCCACTTATAGAACATAAAATTATAGTTCCATATGGTATTAAAGGTCAAATTGTAGAAATAAAAGAAGGAAACTTTACAGTGGAAGAAGAAATAGGGAAAGTTAAAACAGAGAATGGAGAAATTCCTTTATATTTAATGCAAAAATGGCCTGTAAGAAGACCAAGACCATTTAAGAAAAAACTTGAGCCAGATACTCCTCTTGTTACAGGCCAGAGAGTAATAGATACCTTATTTCCAATTCTTAAAGGTGGAACTGCCTGTATTCCAGGCCCATTTGGGTCAGGTAAGACTGTAGTTCTTCATCAAATTGCAAAATGGGCTGATAGTGAAATAGTTGTTTATATAGGTTGTGGTGAAAGAGGTAATGAAATGGCAGATGTTTTGATTGAATTTCCAAAACTGAAGGATCCAAATTCAGGAAGACCTTTAATGGAAAGAACATGTTTAATTGCAAATACTTCAAATATGCCAGTTGCTGCAAGAGAAGCAAGTATTTATACAGGAGTTACAATTGGAGAGTACTTTAGAGATATGGGTTATTCAGTTGCATTGATGGCTGATTCAACAAGTAGATGGGCTGAGGCTTTAAGAGAAATTTCTGGAAGAATGGAAGAAATGCCAGGAGAAGAAGGTTATCCTGCATATCTTGGAACAAGAGTTGCTTCTTTTTATGAAAGAGCAGGGAAAGTAATATGTTTTGGTAAAGAGAATAAAATTGGTTCTTTATCCCTTTTAGGTGCTGTAAGTCCGCCTGGTGGAGATTTAACAGATCCAGTTGTACAGATGACCTTAAGAGTTGTTAAAGTCTTTTGGGGACTTGATGATAGACTTGCTTATCAGAGACATTTTCCTGCTATCAACTGGCTTACAAGTTATTCTTTATATGAAAGAAATATTGAAAAGTATCTTAAAGAAAATATTGCAGAAGATTTTATGGAAATAAGAAATGAAGCAATGGCATTACTTGAAAGAGAGGCAGAACTACTTGAAATTGTTCGTCTTGTTGGTATGGAGACTCTTTCTTTAAAGGATAGATTAATTCTTGAAATTGCTCGTTCTATAAGAGAAGATTTCTTACATCAAAGTGCTTTTGATGAAATGGATGCATATACAACATTGAAGAAGCAATATTATATGTTAAAAACAATAATTTTATTTTATAGAGTTTCATCAAGTGCTCTTGAAAAGGGGAAAACACTTGAAGAGATATTGAAAAATCCTGTAAGAGAAGAAATTGCGAGAATGAGATATATACCAGAAAAAAATTATGAAGAATTTCTGAAATTACATGAGAAAATCTTGAACTTATTTTAAAAAATAAACATTTTTTAAGATTTACAAATTGAAAAAATGGGAAAATTTATTGCTTCATTGTTTTCTCTTTTTATTACTCTTGATCCTATCGGAACAATTCCTTTTTATATTGGTTATACTCATTCATTTCCAGATGAAAAAAGAAATAAAATTCTTTTCATATCAATCTCTGTTTGTTTTTTTATTGGTGTATTATTTCTTTATTTTGGAGAATTTCTATTTAAATATCTAAAAATTTCCTTTTCTGATTTCTTAATAGCAAGTGGAATAATTCTTTTAATTTTTTCAATTACTGAATTTATAGGCACAAGTCAATTTAAAGTTGAAGACGAAGAACTATGTATTGTTCCTCTTGCAATTCCACTTCTTGCAGGACCTGCATTTTTGACAACAATCTTAATTTCAAAAAATTTTTATGGGACTGGGATAACTTTAATATGTTTGTTTTTAAATATTATTTTTGCTTATATAATTCTATTTTTTTCTCAAAAAATCACACATGCTATTGGTAAAACTGGAATAAAGGGAATTATAAAAATTCTTTCACTTTTTCTTGCATCTTTGGGAATAAAATATATAAGAGAAGGGATAGGACAAATTATAAAATATTAAATTTTTTGCATACAGAAAAATTTATAGTAAATGCCTTTTTTTTCATAAAGTTCTTCATGTGTACCTTCTTCGACGATTTCACCATTCTCAAGAACTACAATTTTTGTGGCGTTTTTGATTGTTGATAATCTATGAGCCACTATAAAAACAGTCCTTCCTTCCATGATTTTTTCAATTGCTGATTGAACAATTCTTTCTGATTCACCATCAAGAGATGCAGTTGCTTCATCAAAAATTAAAATTTCAGGATCTTTATAAATTGCTCTTGCTATGGAGATTAATTGTTTTTGCCCTCCAGATAGATTTACCCCTCTTTCCCCTATAATTGTATTTTCCTTCTCTGGCAATTCTTCTATAAAATTATCCAATCCAACCAATTTTATTATTTCTCTAAATCTCTCATCATTTTCATCTCCCAGAGTTATATTTTCCTTTATCGTGCCATAGAAAATAATTGGTTCCTGAGGAACATAGCCGATATGATTCCTTAGGGTTTCAATTTTAAAAACTTTTATATTTTTTCCATCAATTTCTATCTTTCCTGAATTTGTATCATAGAATCTTAAAAGAAGTCCAACCAGAGTGCTTTTTCCTGATCCTATTTTCCCAACAATCCCTATTTTTTCCCCTTTTTTTACAGTTATGTTTATGTTTTTAAGAATAAGGGTTGAATTATTATAGGCAAAACTGACATTTTTAAATTCAATTTTTTCTTTTAAACCTGTAAAAATTTCTTCTCCTTCATCTTTAATTTTTGCTTCAAGATCAAAAATAGAAAAAATACGTGGCAATGCAGAACTTGAATGTTTTAAAATTGCATATGTTTGCATTGCTTCCTTTAAAGGACTTACTGTTGAAAATAAAGAAAATAAAAAGAGAGATAAAAATCCAGGGCTTATAGAACCTGTTATTATTTTATTACCTGCATAATATACAATAAAACAAGAACCAATTGCAATAGAAAAATCAATAAAAGGGGAAATAAGTAAAACTCTTGCATTTGTTGATATAACTGTTCTAAAAATCTCTTCATTACTTTTCTCAAATCTTTTTATCATTTTTTCTTCAAGATTATATGCCTTTATAATTTTTTGTCCAAAAGCAGTTTCATTTATAAAATTTGCAACTTTCCCATATGTTTCTTGAATTGCTTTCCCAAGTTGTCTTAATTTTTTACTTAATTGAGAAATAGGAATGAAAATTAAAGGGAAAATAATAATTGAAATTAAAGAGAGTTTCCAGTCAATAATGAATGCTATTAGAAAATAATTAAAAGCAAGAAAAATAGGAAAAAGAAAGTTAGGGAAAAAAGATTCAATTGCACTACTTAAAATACCCACATCATATATAATTCTTGTAGTAATTTCTCCTGTTTGGGTTGAGGAATAAAAATCTAATGGAAGATTTAAAATCTTTTTATAAAGTTTATTCCTTATATCAGCCAGAGTTCTTGCAGAAAAAAACTTGAAGAAATAATTATTGAGATAATAAAAAAGACCTTTTAGGAAGAATGTTAGGATTACAAATAAAATCAAATATTTTAAAACCAATAAAGGAGGATATGTATTTAATTTTGATATCACTGGTTCAATTTTGTTCCCAATGGAAACTGGTAAATTTTCAGGTAATTTTATTTTCTTCCCAGACAAAACTATATCCATTAAAGGTATTATTGCTGTAAAGGAAATACTATTTGTTATTATGCCTAAAAATAAGAAAAATAAACCCGCCAAAATAAACTTAAATCTTATTTTTACATATTTTTTTAGTTTAAAATATTCCTTTAGCATTTCAAAATTCCTTCAATTATAAATTTTGCAATCTTTTCACTGACATTTTTTTCTTTAAAAGTTTCTTTCAATTTTTTAAAACCATTTATTTCTTTTATATATAAAAGTCCTTTATTGAGTAATTCTTTTAAACTTTCAACAACCTCAACTATTTTAAAATTCTGAACATATTCAGGAACAATTTTTCTTCCAACAACTATATTAACAGGGCTTATCATTTTCAATTTTACTTTCCACTTTGCTAATAAATAGTTGAGTATTGAAGTTTTATAGAAAACAATCATTGGTTTTTCAAAGTATGCAACTTCAAGGTTTACTGTTCCTGAGACAGCAAGGACAACATCCGAACTTTTAATAATTTTGTATAAGTCATCAATTATAGAGTATTCCAGTTTGAAATTTTTAGTAATATTTTTTATAATTTTTTCTATTTTACTTTCACTTGCAGATATTAAAATTCTTGTTTTTTTCTCTTTATTCAAAATTTCAGCAACTTTCATCATTACTGGTAAATTATATTTTACTTCTTCTTTTCTGCTTCCAGGTAAAATTCCTATCAAATATTCATCTTGCTCTTTTTCAGATAAAATTTCACTTTCATTTTTTATAAGGTCAATAAATGGGTGTCCAAAATAAAAATTTGGAATATTTTCTTTTTCGTAAATATCTTTTTCAAATGGAAAAATAGGAATAACAAAATCAATATATTTTCTTAAAATTTTTATATTATATTTATGATAAGCCCAAATTTTTGGTGGAATATAATAACAGGTTCTATATCTTTTTCTTAGTCTTTCAGCAATTCTTAAGTTAAATGCAGGGTTATCTATGAAAATAATTAAATCTGGATTTTCCTCTTTTATCCTTTTTAGAACTTTTTTTAAAAAAATATAATAAGGAACAATTCTTTTAATAACACCAGAAAAACCCATAATTCCAAAAAGATTGCTCTTTATAATCTCAACTCCTTCTTTTTCCATTTCTTTTCCACCAGTTCCCAGAATGATTATATCCCTTTTTAATTTTTTTAAATTTTTACATAATAAGGCACCATAATTATCACCAGACTTTTCACCAGCAAGAATAAATATTTTCATCTTTTTAATTTTTTATGATATTATATTACACAAAAGAATAAGAAAAAAATGGAAATTAAAAATCTTGGAGAAAAAGATTTTGAAAAAATTATGAGGTTTTTAGAAGATGTTTATGGCCATTCTTTTAATTCTTTTTGTATAAGATATCCTCACGTCTGGAAAAAAGAAAAGTTAGATTATCAGAATATTTTGGTAATTGAAGAAAATGAAAATATTCTTTCTCTTGTAAGAATTTTCCCTTTGACATTAATTCAAAAGGATTTAAAGATAAAACTTGGAGGAATAGGTGCTGTTTCAACGAAATATGAAGAAAGAGGAAAAGGATATATGAGCACTTTAATGAATTATGCTATAAAAAAAATGGAAGATGAGGGTTATCCTCTTTCAATTTTGTGGGGAGATAGACATAGATATAAAAACTTTGGTTATGAAATAGGGGGTAAATTAGTTCTTCTAAATATAACAAAAAGAGGACTTGAAAAGAAAAAAGTAAAGAGTGTTGAAGCAAAAAGATATCTCGGAGAAAAAGAAATTTTAAATAAGATTATTGAAGTTTACAATGAAAAAAGATACAGAATAGAGAGAGATTATGATTATTTTCAACTAATTTATACTAAATTTGGGACATCCTTATATTATTCAGAAGATAATGGTAAATTTGGTTATGTTGTTGCTGGAAGTACAGAAAGTTCTGGTTTGGAAATAAGAGTTTATGAAGTTGGTGGTGATGAGTATTTAATAGTTGGTATTTTAAAATATTTATGTGATAGATTTGGTAAAAATTCATTCATTCTTGAATATGGAAGTTTTGAAGATATACCAGATATTATTGTAGATTGCAGTTCTTATTGGAGGATTGAACCTTGTGGTATGATAAAAATAATAGATTTAAAAAAAACAATTGAAACATATAAGTCAGTAATTGAGGATAAACTATCAGAAGAAGATGAAGTATTATTTGAAATAGAAGGAAAAAGTAGAGTTGGAATAAGAAAAGAAAAAGGAAAATTAAAATTTATTGAAGAAAGTGAAAATATTGTAAAATTAAATGAAGAAGAAATGGTAAGATTATTTTTTGATTTTTCAGGTAAAGGAATTAAAATTGATGGGAAGGCAGGAAAATTGGTAGAAAAGTTTTTACCTTTTGATTTATTTTTTCCTTTAATTGACCATATTTAAAAGGAGGTATTAAATGAAAAAAAGTATAAATGTTTGGGTTTTGCCTTCAAATTTAAAATTTGAAGATGGATTAAAAATAATAAAAGATGCTGGATTTGAAGCAGTAGAGTTGAATACATCTGAAGAAGGAGGAATTTTAAATTTAAATTCTTCAGAAGATGAAGTTAAAAAAGTTGGAGAAATTGTTAGAAAAAATGGACTTGAAATAGCAAGTTTACTTGTTGGACAGTTTTGGCAATATCCACTTTCAAGTTCAAATTCAGAAATAAGAAAAAAGGGAGAGGAATTGCTTGAAAAGGGACTTAAATTTGCTAATTATCTCGGAACAGATGCTCTTCTTGTAGTTCCTGGTGTTGTTGCGCCACTGTCAGGGGAAGGTGAAATAGTAAGTTATGATTTATGTTATAAAAGAAGTCAAGAATCAATAAAGAAATATGTTGAACTTGCAGAAAAATTGAAAGTATATATCTGTGTTGAAAATGTATGGAATAAGTTTCTTTTAAGCCCTCTTGAAATGAAAAATTTTGTTGAAGAAATTGGTTCTGAATATGTAAAAGTTTATTTTGATGTTGGTAACATTTTAATAATTGGTTTCCCTGAGATGTGGATCAGGATACTTGGGAAATTAATTAAGAGAATACATCTTAAAGATTTTAAACTCTCTATTGGAAATATAAATGGTTTCTGTGATTTACTTGAAGGTGATGTTAACTGGCCTGAAGTTATAAAAGCATTGAAAGAAATTGGGTATGACAGTTATCTAACCGCTGAAGTTGGGCCATATAGACATTATCCTGAAACAAAAATATATAATACTTCACTTGCGATAGATAAAATACTTGGGAGAAAATAAATGACAAGTAAAGAAAGGATACAAACAGTTTTGAGAGGTGGTATTCCTGACAGAGTTCCAGTTTCATTATATAAAATAAATCCATTTGACGAAGACAGTTTCTGGAAAAAGCATAAAAGTTTTGAAAATTTATTAAAAATTGCAAAGGAACTTCAGGATACATTTCAATTTTACAAACCAAAAACTGGCTTCTTTTTTTCTGCGCCTGAATCAATAGATGTAAAAGTTGAAGAAGAACATGATAGTCCAATATCAAAAATTGTTAAATTGACAGTTGAAACAGATTATGGGCCTCTTGTTAGGATTGCAAGAACAACAGAAATGAGTGTTCATCAATGGGTTCAAAAACCTTGGATTGAAAGAGAAAAGGATATTTATAAATTTTTATCTTTACCTTATATTCCTTATCAACCTGATCTTTCAGATTTTCATGAAATGGAAAAAAAACTTGGAGATAAAGGTGTAATGGTAATGTGTCTTCCTGATCCACTTGGAGTTGTAGGATTTTTATTTGCACCTGGTGATTTTGCTAAATTTGCCCTTGACTATACAAAATTAATAATTCAACTCCTTGAAAAAATATATGAAAGATTGATTGACCTTTATAAATTTATCTCATTTTCTATTTCAAATACGATTATAAGAATTAGAGGTGCTGAATATGCTACTCCTCCTTCTTTACCTATTGAATATTTTCATGATATTAAAAAGATCTTTTCAGAATTTGTTTTACGATTTGATAAAAATTTAATTGAAATTTTAAAAAGAGGCAATTTTAACTATGTTTGTTATCACTGGCATGATGGGATAGAAGAACTTTTGCCTCTTGTTTTAAAAATGCCGGTTGATATACTTGAACCTATTTGTAATAGTTATGAAATACCAAACAAAATATTAAAGGTGAGAAAAATTGTAGGAGATTCAATTACCATAATGGGTGGGATTTTAGTAGAAGACCTTCAATTCAGAACAAAGGGAGAAATAAGGGAACTTGTAAAAGAATGTATTTTACAAGGAGCAAGGAAAGGAAGATTTATTTTGATTCCATCTGATATACCTGAATCAGCACCAATTCCATTTGAAGAAGAACAGAACTATATAGAATTTATTCAGGCAGGTATAGAATTTGGTAAGTATCCGATAAGATAAAGTTGAATTATAAAAGTTTTGGTAAAGTAATTGTAAAGATTGTCCCCTCCCCAACTTTTGAATTTACTTCTATTTTTCCATTATGCTCTTTAACTATTTTTTGAACAATTGCAAGTCCAAACCCTGTTCCTCTTGAACCTTTTGTTGTGAAAAAGATATCAAAAATTTTATTTAAATTTTTTTCAGGTATCCCGCAACCATTATCTTCTACTATAATTTGAAAAGAATTTTCAAGATTTTTTGTTTTTATTTTAATCACTCCTTTATTTTCTTCAACAGCATCAATGGAATTTTGAATTAAATTTGAGAGCATCCTTTCAATTCTATGTCTATCTACTTTAACTATTTTCAAATTTTCGTCAAATTCCTTTACAATCTTAATATTTTTTTCTTTAAGAATCCCATCAAAATAAAAAATTACATCATCAATAAGAGAATCAAGATTTATCTCTTCAAGGAGAATTTCTCTTTCTCTTGAATAATCAATCATTGAAAGAACAAATTCCTTCAGTTTTATATAATTTTTTTTAATTATTTCCTTTCCAATTTTAATATCCTCCATATCTTTTTCTTCCATTCCTGTCTCAATAAAATATATTCCATTTTCCAGTTTAGTTAATATATTTCTTAAATCATGGGAAAGACCAGAAATTAATTGTCCTATCATTACAAGGCGTTCGTTCAATATCATTTTTTGCATCAATTTTATATTAGTAATTGAAAAACTTATTACAGAACTACCAGCAATTAAAAGAGTAATCTCTTCTGATTTAAAAGAATTCCTTTTTTCTTTTCCTACAACAAATAATCCATATTTTTCCTTTGTCGTCCTTAGAGGTATCATCAGGATTGAGTAAAACTTATTATTAATCCTTTTTTCATAAAGCAAACTTTCTCCTTTTTCAAAATTTTCATTTATTATTTCAATTAAAGAAGTATCATCAAAATCCAATGGGAAACTGTAAGCAGGAGATAATTTTTCATCAGGTGTTTTTAAATAAATTTTTATAAAATCTGGCTTGATAAATTCTTTTGTTCTTTCGCCAAGAATTTCAATAAGTGATATTTCATTTTCAATACTTACCATCCTTTCAGAAAGATGATACATAAAAAGTATTTCTGCAAAAAAGCCAAGAATACCCTTTTCAACATCTTTTAATTCTTCAATTAAATCAGAAACAAAGCCATTAACCTCTGTTGTTTTTTCTCTTGATTCAAGTTTTCTTATAAGTAAATTGAATTTATCTATCAGAATGGAAACCGGTTTTAACATTAAACTATCAAGTTTTAAAAATTTTTTCTTTTCCATTAAAACTCCAATTTCAATTTTCCATTTGAGGCAATAAAAACTTTAATGCCATTTACTTTTTTTTCTTCAAAATTTCCACCTGCCTCCTCTAAAATAATTTTTGCTCCTTCATAATCCCATCTTTTAAGTTCTAAATAAACTGCAAAATCAATTCTTCCACAGGCAACATAACAGATATCTAAACACGCAGAACCCATTATTCTTATTCTTTTAACCTTTCTTATAGTATCTGATAAAAACTTAATTCCGTAATTTATATCTTTAATACTCCTCATAAAACCCACACTTAAAATTGCTTCCTCTATTTTATTCAAATTACTAACACAGATCTTCTTCCCATTTAAAAATGCACCTTTTCCTTTAATTCCAGTAAAAATTTCTTTTCTTAAAAAATCATAAACAATTCCAAAATTTTCATTTTTTCCAATAAAAGCAATTGAGATACAATAATGAGGAATTCCCCTTGAAAAATTTAAACTTCCATCTAAGGGGTCTATTATCCATAAATTTTCTTTATCTTTTCCCAGTAAACCCTCTTCTTCACATAAAAAACTATCATCTGGATAAAAATTTTTTATATTTTCAATAATAAATTTTTCACTTTTAAGGTCCTGCAAAAGTTTGACATCATATTTCAATTCTTTTATTTTCCGAACCTTATCAATTTCTTTTTTTAAATATTCTCCTGTTTTTTTAATAATTTTAAGTCCAACTTCAAATCTTTTCATTTTACCAGTTCCCTATATCATCCTCTGTTCCAATTTTACCATCTTTCCCAGGTGAAATAAGAATAAAAGGGACATTATTATATTCATTTTGAGGATATTTGTAAATAATAGGATTTCCCCATGAATCAATAATATTTCCATTTCTATCTATCTCTTTCTTTTTGAATCTAATATAAGGTCCATTCCATCTATCACTATTACAGGGCCCTTGAAGAACTTCAACAAGGATTTTGCTTCCATTTCCATCCCATTCTGGATAATCTCCAAAATCTGTTTCATAAACTGAAAGGGCTACCTCAATAGAATCTATAATACTTTTTGTTTTTGTGATTAATGCTTTATTTCTTGTTTTGTGTAAAACAGGAAGAGAAGCAGAAGCAATTGAAAGAATTATAAGAATACCCACAATTATTTCTATAAGAGTTATTCCCAATTTTCCTTTCAACCCATTTTTATATTTTAACATAAATCATTTTCCTTTTTTATTACAGTAATCTTCAAAATTTTTTCTGTATTTTCTTCAACTTTGAATTCTTCAGATATTTCATATCCACATACCCACATGATCTTTCCATTATTTTCAAAGATAAGAATTTTGTCCCTTTCGTAAACTGGTATTTTTTTATCAATCATAAATCTTGATAATCTTTTTTCATTTCTAAATCCAAGTGGTTTAAACCTATCTCCAATTTTTCTATTTCTCACAAAAATTTCGCCTTTTATCTTTGAAAAATCAAAAAAAGCAGTAAATTTATCAGTATTTTCAAAAATCTTTTCTGAAAAATTGACATATTCTGTTTCTATCACTATATTATCAAATTCAGTAATTCCAGGAATGTTAACTTTGTAAAGAAAATTTTTTTCTTCAATCCTTACATCTTTTAAAATTCTATCAATTACTTCCTCGTCAAAAACATTAATTCCCTTTTCAATATGGTTTAAAATTTTTTCAACAATTCTGAAATTGACATAGAAAGTTTTTTTGATATTTTTATATATCTGCCCCGCAACTCTTCTTTTCAAACAAATATCAAGTTCATTAAATTTTTCTATATTAACAATAAATTTCCCATTTTTTATACAAACAAGATCATTGTAAATTTTTTCAACACATTTTTTGAGAAATAATTCTTCATCCCGAATGATGAAACTCATTTTAAAGATTTGTTTTTTAAAAGATGGGTTGTATTTAAGAAGAAAAGGAATTATTTCATATCTAACCCTATTCCTAAAAAAAGAGAGAGAAAGATTTGAAGTATCAATTAAATATTCTATTCCATTCTTTTTAAGATACTCTATTATTTCTTTTTTTTCAACACATAAAAGAGGTCTTATTACCGTTATTTGTGAGTCAGGAATTATTTTATTTGAAGGCCATATACCACATAGTCCAGAAATTCCACATCCTCGTAAAAAATTCATAATAATTGTCTCAACATTGTCATCAAGAGTATGGCCAGTTGCTATTTTATTAAATTTTATTTTTTCAGCAATTTCATATAATTTTTCATATCTCTTTTCTCTTAATATTTTTTCTATATTCTTTTTTTCTAAAATTTCAATATCTTCTTTGAAAAATTCAATACTGTATTTATTTGTGAGATTTTTCACAAATTCTACTTCCTTATCTGCTTCTTCTCTTAAATGATGATGAATATAAGCAACTTTAATTTCAATTTTTTTAATTTTTAAAAGATAGAGAAAAAAGTGAAAAAGAAAAACAGAATCGGGCCCTCCAGAAACTGCAAGTAAAATCTTGTCATTTTCACAAATAAGTTTATTTTCCTGAATAAAGTCTTCAATTTTTTTAAAAATATTGTCCATTTTAATTTTTATTATATCATTTTAAAATAAGTTCTTCACTGTTATTAAGCAATTTTGTTATATTTATAAGTGCTTTTAAATGTGAAAGGAGATATTGTTCTGTAATGTCAATTTTTCTTCAATTTCCATATTTTTAGTTTTCTTATACCCTTTTTGAATAAATCATAACAACTTCAATTTTCTAATTTTCAAGTAAATCTTTTGTTTTATATCTGGAATTATTGCCAAATTTGAAGCAAAAATTAAAATTGCCTTTAAAATTTAAAAAGTATAAAATTATGAAACTTATGAAAAAATATTACATATTGATTCTGATTTTTTTATTTTTCAATAATTGTGCAGAAATCAAATATGTCCCTTCTGAAAATATTCTTCTTACAAATCCATATAAGAATGTAAACTGGGAAAAAGTAAATAGATATAAGACAAATCTTCACACACATACAAAGGAAAGTGATGGAAAGGAACCGATTGAAAGGGTTATCTTTTTATATAAAAAGAAGGGCTATTCAATTCTTTCAATTACAGACCATAACAAACTAACATATCCTGAAAATGAAAAAGATATTTTTTTGATAAAAGGTATTGAATTTGGTAAAAATCAACATCATATCCTTGGATATTTTTCATTTGTTATTTCTGAAAATATAGAAAACTTAGATGAAAATGAAATTTTAAATCTTATATCTCAAAAAGAGGGGATTTCTATTTTTGCCCATCCTGGAAGATATAATAAGGAAATAGATTGGTATGTGAATTTTTTTAAAAAATATAAAAATCTTATAGGTGTAGAAGTTTTAAATACATCTGCTCAAAAGGATAAAGTTTATGGAGATACTGATATTTGGGATGAAATTCTTTCAAGGACGATGCCAGAAAGACCTGTCTGGGGGTTTGGAAATGATGATTTTCATAAAATAACCCACCTTTCTGTAAACTGGAATATATTTTTACTTAATGAATTGGATGAAAATGAAATAAAAGAAGCGATGAAAGAAGGTAGATTTTATATATGTTCAGCAATTTTTGGGTATGATATGCCTTATTTAGAAAAAATAATTGTTGATGAAACAAAAGGAGAAATTAAGATATTAGCAAAGAATTATAAGAAAATAAAATGGATTTCAAATGGAAAAATAATAGGGGAGGGGAATAAATTAAATTATAAAGAAAATCCTAAAATAGAAAAATATTTAAGAGTTGAAATTTTTGGTAAAAAGGGTTTTATTTATTTAAATCCATTTGGAATAAAAAGGACAAGAAACTCTTTACAATAATCAGATAGTTCTGGATGCCTCTATAAACGCTTCAATATTTTCAATAGGAACTTCAGGTTCAAGAATATGGGTTGGTGACAAAATTAAAGCACCATCATATCCAAGTTTTTCTTTTCTTTCTTTTATTAATTTTTTTATCTCTTCTGGTTTTCCAAAAGGCATAGTGGATTGTGTGCCTATAGTTCCGTCAAATACGAGATATTTGCCATATTCTTTTTTAAGTTTGTATATATCCATACATTCTGGTTGGAGTGGGTTTAAAATAGTAACTCCAATTTCAATTAATTCTGGAATTATGTTCTCTATATTCCCATCACTATGATACCAAATCTGTATATCTGGTTTTATACTTTTGGCTTTGTCATAAACTTTCTTCCATCTTGACATCATAAATTTTTTCCACATTTCTTTGGAAAACATAAGGGACCTTTGGTTTGCAACATCATCACCAGTAATGATATAGTCAACTCCACTTTCTGCTGAAAGTTGGGCTATTTTCACATTTCTCTCTGTAAATTTATCAAGTATATATTCACAAAAAGAAGGTTTTTCAATCATATCAATTAAAAATTCTTCATAACCTCTTACCTGCCATGAATCTTCGTAAATATGTCCAACAACACAAACAGCAACTTTGCCATTTTTATGTGCCTCCTCAACTAAATTTTTCATATCCCCTAAACTAAAATCATCTGGTTCAGGAAAAGGGAATTCTTCTATTTCTTTTAAAGATTTTGCATTTCTTAAGGGACTTATATAACCTGTAAAATGGTAATATTTTGCAGGAATTTCAAGAACACCAAGAGAATTTATGAAGGCACCTTCAGGTATTTCAATGTCTGTGTAATACTTTGAAAAATCAATTTCTCTCTTTTTAATTTCTGGTTGAACATAAACAGGATTGAAAAATCCAAAAAAATCATAAATTTCCGATTCTTTTATTCCATATTTTTCACATAATTTTTCTTTTAAATAAGGAGTAAATTTTGCATAATAAAGGAATTTATCATGGGGTTTATGATTAACTGTCATCTTAAAAATTTCAAGTTGCGTCATTTTTACTCACCTAATAATTTTTTTGCATTAAAGTATAATATTTTTTCTTCAATTTCACAAGGCAATTTTAAATCTTTTAAGAGTTTTAATGTTTCTCCCTGATCTGTCCAGGGAGAATCAGAGCCAAATAAAATATAATCTGATGGATGAGACATAATCATTTTCTTTGCTTTTTCTTTGTTGAGAAATTCAAGTGAGAAAGATATTTCCATATAAATTTCTTTTCCAATCATATATTTTTCTACATTGTCCCAATCTTCCCAAGCACCAAGATGAGTTGTGATCAATTTCAATTTTGGAAAAGTCTTTTTAATATTGATTATTTTTTCAGGATCTGCAATTCTTATTCTTTCAAAAGCAAAATCAAAACCTGTGTGTAAAACTAAAATTAAATTCTCTTTATATATTTTATCGTAAATTTTCATCATTTTTTCTTCGTCAATAATAAAATTCTGGTAATATGGATGAAGTTTTATTCCCTTAAAACCTTCTCTTTTTATTTCTTCAATTCTTTCAGTATAGAAAGGATCGTCTGGATGAAATGAGGGAAAAGGAATTATTCTATTTGATTTTATTTCTTTTGACCATTTTAGTATTGAACCATACTGGGATACTTTTGTTGCAATTGAGCATATTACACTTTTTTCTATACCATTTTTATTCATAGAAGAAATTAAGGAAGATATTTTTCCATCAAGTTTTGCCTTGATTTTGCCTTCTTCTTCAAGTAATGGTATTGCCTTTTCTGCTAAATTATCAGGAAAAGCATGAGTATGTATATCTATAATTTTCATTTTTTCTTTCTTTTCATTTCTTCCATTTCAGAGGTTATAATCAATTTTCTTTTTTCTGTTTTTAATGAATCTGGATTTATAAAAGAAAGTAAGACAGGGTATCTCTTTTCAACTGGCAAAATATCAAATTTTATATGTGGTTCTAATTGATACCAATAAGCAGTTGAAGAGTAATCATTTTGTGTGTGATTTCCATGACCTGCTTCAATTGTTACCTTTATTGATTTTTTAAAATGGATTGGATTTGTAATATGAAAAACATAGGATGTTTGATATCCACCCCGAAAATTGCCATCATAGAGGTTGTTTCCAAAAATAGAAAAACCTTCAAATATAGAAGAACCATTAAATAAAAAGGCATTATTTTGCATTCCATAGGCCTGGTTGAAATAATCTTCACTTCCTGTACCATGTAAATCAGGGGGCCATTTATATCCATCAACCCATATCATGTCATCTCCTTCTCCCCACCATGTTCCATGAAAATTTGTTACTGAAATATTGCATCCAATATAATGACCAATACCTTCTGCATAGAGAATTTCATAATTATTTTTGTATGCAATTTCTTCTTTGTTAACTATATCTGATTCTGATGAGTTTACAGGAATTTCAGGACCCCAGCCAGGAGTTGGGTTTTCTCTTCTCCAGCAAGAATGTAAATATGCTACATTTTCTTCTAAATCATCTTCATAAATTTCATAGTCAATATAAAAGTATTGTTTGTAAAGTTCTTTTCCTTCATTTTTAATTTCAATTCTTGCTTTTTTTCTAAAAGGCATAGGTAAATAACAGTTTAAAGCACACAGACCACCAAATTTATAAGGAGTAGAAGTTGAGGCTGAAAAGGGTAGAGAACAGAAAGAGTTGACGAGAGAATGGCCAAGACAGAAAAAATCACCAAGAGGAACAAGTATACTTGGATTTTCTTCGTCATCCCAATAAAATTTTAAAATTACTTCTCTATACATAAAAGGAGAACCAGACTGTGTCATCCATATATGAGTTATACATCCAGGTCCTTCTATTTCAGCAATCAATTTTGTTTCTTCTGGTTCTATTATCCAGTAATCTTTATTTCTCCCTTCAATATCATAACTTGATATTCTTTTTGTTTTTGCTTTTTTTATCTTACACAGATCAAATAATATATTTTTCATTTTGCCCCCCTTTTTATAAAATTCCTCTCTATATTCTATAAATGAGTTTATCAATTTGGGATGTAAAATACAAATTTGTCTAAGCGGTTTGTGCTTTTATTACAATTTTCATTGGTTTTCATTTTAAACTTTCCATTTGTACTGGTAAGGTATTATTGATATTTTTTTCAAAATTTCATAATCAAGTTTATAAAATTTAGAAAGGCATAATCGTTGAACATTCTCAATTTCAATTTCTCTTGCAATGTAAAAGAATAATATTTTCTCTATTGAATCAGGTTTAATTCTGCCAATTTTAATAAAGTCAACAATAATTTTGTGTTTTTCTATTTCAATATTTTCTTCACTTAATGGTAGAGAGATTTTTTTGTAAATAGAAGTTAAATTTTTAAAAAGATTACTTTCTTCAAGAAAGAACTCTTTTTTAATATTTCCATTTTCAATTAAGTCCTCAATTTTGACCGCTTCACCAGAGATTTTTTTATTAAAATATGTATAAATATTTGCAAAATCAATTTCAATTTTCGCATAATCTCTAATTAAAGGGGAGATATTTTCTGAAATTTTATAAAAATTTTTATAATAATCAATTTTTAACAATAGAAGTTTTTCTCCAATTTCTTTTTTTAGTTTTAAAACTTCAAAAGCATTTATGAGATATGATGGTATCTTTGAAAAATCTCTTTTTTCTATCGCTTCCTTTAATATGTAAAAATTAACTGTTCCATAGTGAGAAAAAAATTCTCTGTTTTCAATTAGACAGGCAAGATTAAAATAGTCATATTTTAAAAGAAAAAATATTTTCAAATATTCTTCAAATAGATTATCAATTTCCTCAATCAATTTTTTTCTTTCTTCTTCAAAATAGTTTATTATTTCATCTGGATGTGAAATAGATTTTGGAATTTTAAAAAATGTACCTTCAAGTAAATCCAGAAATTCTTCAATTGTTTTACTTTCAATTAATTTTTTTAATTTCTCATAATCAATAAATTTTTTTTCAAGTGAAGAAATTTTTCCACTCAAAAAATAAATATCAAACATAGCAAATCCTTCAAATTAATAAAGTCTTTTTTCATAATTTCAAATTTTTTAGGATTATAAACCGCATAAGCAGGATGAAATAATGGGATAATTTTCTTTTCACTAACATCTATAACCTTCCCATGAATTTCATTTATCTTGGCTTTTTTCTTTATTTTAAATTTTTCAAAAATAAATTTTAAAGCAATCTCTCCAAGACAGCATATTATCTTGGGATTTATTATTTCAATTTGTTTTTCAAGGTACTTTTTGCATTTTTCTATTTCTTCTTCTTTTGGTTTTCTGTTTTTAGGAGGCCTACATTTTACAACATTTGTTATAAATATATTTTCCCTTTTCAAATTTATTAAATCCAAAAGATTGTCCAGAATCTTTCCTGCTTTTCCACAGAATGGAATTCCTTTTTCATCTTCATTTTTTCCAGGTGCTTCTCCAATGAACAATATTTTTGAATAAATATTTCCTGAGCCAAAAACAACATTTTTCCTTCCTTTATGTAGGTTGCAATTATGACAATTTTCTACTTCTTCTTTAAGTTTTCTTATTAGTAAATTTTTCCTCATGGAAAATTAACTTATTTGCCAATTCTTTAATTTTACTCTCAAAAATATTTTTTACAGTTGCCCAAGAAAATTCTATTTCCCAGTTAGTACTTTTTATTCTGAAAGAATTTTTTAAATTTTTGTCATTTTCTACTGGTAAATCTATCATTATTTTTTTCCCTAAAGGCACAAAAATTTCTAAATTTTTTTCATTTGAATTTTCAATGATATTTTTTATAATTTTTTCCATATTTTCATTTAAAAATTCATTGAATTTTTCTTCAATTTTTTCCTCAATTTTTTTAATAAGTTCATTCTTTAATTCAAGGATTTCTTTTTCTTTTTCCAGATTAAAAATTACAATTTCTTTTTCAATTTCTTTATCTATTTTTTCCTTCTCTCTTTTTAATTCTTTTTCAATTTCAAACAATACTTTTTCTTTTTCTTCTTTTAATTTTTTTTCATATTCTTTTTTACCTTCTTCAATAATTTTTTCTGCTTTCAATTTACTTTCTTCAATCAGTTTTTTAATAAGTTTTTCCACCATTATATCTTAACTCCCATAAGTAAAAATATTGAAGCAACAAGACCTAACACTGCATATGTTTCTACAAGGGCGCCATATACAAGAGCTCTCATACTTGCTTCTGGATGTTTTGAGGCAACAGAAATTCCAGAAGCACAAACTTTTCCTTGATGGATTGCTGAAACTAAACCAGATATTGCTATTGGTAAACAGGCAATCAATATTTCAAGTCCCTGAGATGGTGAAATTGAAGGTATCTGTCCTCCCAAAATACCAATTTTCATCATAACAAGGAATCCTGTTAAAAATCCATAAATTCCCTGAGTTCCGGGTAGAGCAACAAGTAAAAGCATTGTTCCAAATTTTTCTGGTTCTTCTGATAAAACTCCATTGGCTTCTTTACCAACATAACCTATTCCTATACTTGAACCTGCTCCACAGAAAAAAATTGCTATTGCTGCACCTAGTAATGAATAAATAAGTCCAATTTCCATTTTTACCTCCTAATTTCTTTCAATTTTTTAATTAAAACAGGTAAAATTTCAAATAAGTCTCCAACAACTCCAAGATTTGCTACTTTAAAAATAGGAGCCTCTGGATCCTTATTAATAGCAATTATATAATCGGATGTCTGCATCCCAGCAAGGTGTTGAATTGCTCCTGATATCCCACACGCAATATAAACTTTTGGTTTTACTGTTTTTCCTGTTTGACCAACTTGATGGGGATATCCAATCCAACCAGAATCTACAGCAGCACGGGAAGCACCGACTGCACCACCGAGTAATTCAGCCAGTTCCCTTATAATTTCAAAATTTTTCCCTTCTTTTAATCCTCTCCCTCCTGAAACAATTATTTCTGCTTCTTGAAGATCAACAACATTTTCAATTCTTTCTCTTCCACATATTTCAATTCTTTTGTCTATTTCAAATTCAATTTTTTCTTCTATTATTTCACCATTTATATTATTTTCTTCTTCTGCGATATTGAAAATTTTAGGTCTTATAGTGGCCATCTGTGGCCTATGTTTTTCACATATAATTTTTGCCATCAAGTTTCCACCAAAAGTGGGTCTTGTTTGGACTAAAAGACCAGTTTCATCATCTATATCAACATCTGTACAATCTGCAGTAAGTCCTGTTTTTACTTTTACAGCAACAGATGGGATGAAACTTCTTCCAATCATTGTAGCACCTGCGATAAGTATGTTTGGCTTATATTTTTTTATCAAATAGGCAAGGGCAGTAGAATATACCTCTTCTGAAAAATTACAAAATATTTCATCGTCAATAACATAAACCTTTTCAGTTCCTCTTTTTATTAATTCTTCTGCTTTTTCCTTTATATTTTTGCCAAAAAGAACAGCACATATTTCCTGATTTAATTTCTTTTTCAATTTTTTTGAAGCAGAAAGCATTTCATAAGAAACAGAAGCAATATTTCCTTCTTTTGTTTCAGCAAAAAACCATATCCCTTTATATTCGCTCAAATCCCTTTTTTCTTCCTTTTCTTCTTCTTTAATTAAAACATTTTTGGGGCAGACTTTAATACATAATCCACATAAAGAGCAATTTTCATTTATTTCTATTTTATTTCCTTTTATCACAATTGCCCCAAAAGGACAATTTTCTATACATAATTTACATAAATCACAATTTTCATAAATTATTTTTATTTTCATCTAAACCACTCCTATTTTTTTTAGTTCAGAAATTATTTCATCAGCAAGTTTTTCAGGATCTCCTTCAATTTTTCTTCCCTCTTTTTTAATAGTATGTGTCCATACATCTATAACACGAGTTGGAGAACCATCTTGTCCGAAAAACGTTTCATTTCCTTGAAGAGATTCAGCATTCCAAATAGGAATATCAATTTTTTTAGCCCTTAGCATATTCTTTAAGGAAGGTATTCTTGGTTCATTAATTTCCTTTATTACAGTAATTAAAACAGGAATTTTAGTTTTTACAATTTCATAGTGGTCTTCCATCAATCTTTTACATTCAATTATTCCATCCTTAATATCAATAATTTTGCTCACATAAGATATATAAGGAATTCCAAGATGTTCTGCAATACCTGGACCAACCTGCCCTGTACTTCCATCCAATGTTTCTCTCCCACATATTATAATATCAAAATTTCCTATTTTTTTAATTCCAAGAGAAAGAGTATATGAAGTTGCAAGAGTATCACTACCTGCAAATTTTTTGTCACTTAAAAGAACTCCATAATCAATACCCATCCCAATTGCTTCCCTTATTGCACTTTCTGCTTGTAGGGGCCCCATAGAAATTACCCAAGTTTCTCCTCCAAATCTTTCTTTCAATCTTATTCCTTCTTCAATAGCGTAAAGATCATAGGGATTAATAATACTTTTAACTCCTTCTCTTACAATTCTTTTTGTTTCAGGATCTACCTTTACATCTAATCCTTCAGGAACTTGTTTAATACATACAATTATTTTCATTTTATTTTCTCCTTAAAAAATTCATTTTAACATAAAAATTCAAATCTCTCCATTTTTAACTATTCTTTCCTCAAAAAATGATTTGTAAACCATATCACTTAAAAGACAAACTTTTTCTATTATTCCCCAATCTGTGTGAGGGTTTCTTTCCCCTTTTATACATTTTACAAAATCATCACTTGGATTTTTAACTTCTATTTCTATTCCTTCTATCTTCTTTCTTTCCTTTTCTCCTTTAAAATGAACATAAGATTCCTCAGAAAGAGAAACACTTATAAGATTATTATATTCATCCCATATTAATAGATTTTCTCTCCAAAAAGGGTCATATCCAAGAATTCCAAAGTTTCCAATTGCCTCTTCCTTAAATTTTACAATAAAGGCAGAATTTATATCAACTCTTTCACCTCTGAAATCAAGAAAGGAAGCAACTTTTTCAGGTGTCAGTCCTGTCAGGAAAAATATAGAAGCAACAAAATGGCTTCCTGAATCTGTAAGTTGTCCTTTCCCAGAATATTCTGGCAATAGTCTCCACGCTCTTTTTCCATCTTTAGTTCTAAATAACTCAAGCCAGTATTGAGAAAGAAATCCTGAAAGAAAAATAACCTTCCCAAATTTTTCTTTTATTATATTTTTTGCTTCATTGAAAACAGGCATATAATGTCTCTGGTAGGCAACAACAATTTTTTTTCCAGTTTTTTCCATAATCTTTCTTATTTCAATACTTTCTTTATAACTTACAACAGCAGGTTTTTCAACAAGAACATCACAACCATTTTCAAGAGCAATCTTTATTTGGTTGAAATGAAATGTATGGGGAGAACATATAACAACACCATCAAGTTTTTCTTTTTCTATCATTTCTTCTTCATTTTCATATTTTTTTATTTTATCTCCATAACTTTCCTGAAATTTTTTAAAATTTTCTTCATCTGGTTCAATAGCAGAAACAATTTTTACATCTTTTATTTCTTTCAAATGATTTAAATGTCTGTAAGATATATTCCCACATCCTATAAAGCCTATCTTAATCATTTTTCCCTCCTTTATTTATAAAAAAATAGGATTTGTCCATGCTTTTTTATTGTTTTTGTCAGTTATTTCAATTCTTATATATTTTTCATTGCCTTTTATTTCATATTCAGCATAAGTAATTTCTTCTTTCTTTGAAAATCTAACACCAGTTGCTCCATATCCAATAAAGTCAACTAAAACAGATGGAGAAAATTGAATCTTAATTTTATTATTTGCAATTTCTAAGTTTTCTATAAATACACCTGTTGAAGAATAAAAAAATCCTTCTTTTATGGAGTTACAAATCTCTTTTTTATTTAATAAAGGGGCTTTTACCATAATAAATCCACCAAAAATATCATTTTCTTGATTTTCACCAGAGAGAAAATGGGTATCATCAACTGCAAAACCCCAGATTTTTCTATTTTCTTGTAAAATTTCATCCCAGTGGACAAGTGAATATCCTTTCCCTTTTGATTGTTCACAAGTATTATTATAAATTTCAATTCCTAAAAAATTGGAAAGATTTAATATTTCCTGACTTTTAATTGCTGACCAGTATGGATGACATATAACTGTAAAACCACCAGAAGAATTTATTTTATTAATGATTTCTTGAAGGGTTAAATTTTCTATGCTGAAAATTTTGTTTAAATTAAGGCCAAGTATATGGAAATTGTTTTTATTAAATTCTACTCCTTCAATAACAATAAAGTCTTTAAATGAAATTTTACATTCAGTTATTTTATTATGGTCTGTAAGAAATAAAAAATCATATTTGTTTTCCTTATACATTCTCACAATTTCTTCAGGAGATAAACGACCATCTGAATTTTTTGTATGAGTATGAATATTGCCTTTAAACCAAAATCCTGCTTTAGTAAATGGATTTTTAAATTCCATTTTTTTCCTTTTTAAATCTTGAAACTTAATATAGTATAGTTTTCAAAAGGTGGGATTTCAAGAAAATTAAAAATAACTTCCTTTTCATCCTTATCCTGAAAAACTGTTAATAATAAAGGTATTTTTGTTTTTCCTTTCATTGTAATCCTCAAATTTTTGTCATATTCAATTTTTTCAATTGATACAGACTTCAGATTTTTAGCATATTCACTTATATAGTCATAACTTCTAAAAATTATATCCTTTTTCCCAATTTCATCAATTATTCCTTTTATTATTTCTTCCCATTCTTCTAATTTTAAAAATGAGATTCTTTGCTCATGACACATAAAGCAGCCAAAAAATTTATTCTCAAGACCTCTTTTAATTTGAAAAACACCTCTTCTAATCGCTTTTTTAATATCAACAAAATTATTTTCATTCCAGAACTGTGTACAACCAAAAAGAAAATCAAAATCCGGTTTTTTTTCATCTGAGATTTTACTTTCAATTCTAAAAGGTATAGATAATACATTAAAGAAATCCTTATCTTCAGGTATTTCACTTAAGGAAAAGTATATTTTACCATAAGGCTTCAAATCCCATATGTGGGCCTTTGGATCAGAGAATGCTTTTCCAGGTTTTATTATATTCATTAAAAATGTTTGATTTCTTTCTTTTAAATATTTCAATGCCTTAATGCCAAGTTCTCCAAAATGAACATTTACAGTTTTTGATGGTTTTATACCAAAATTTTCAAATTTTATATCAACTCTTTTGAAATTTTCTTCAAGTTCTGCCTCTGAAAATTCCTCACCATTATGTTTCATATATATGGGAAATTCGTTTAGATTTCTCGGATCCGAAAAAGCATGTGGAGAAAATTCTGCATATTTTTCAAAATATTTTTCTCTTATTGATGGGATATCTTCTTCTTTAATGTCATCAATAAAAAGCCCTATGTTAGGAATTATATAATATTTGTTAAGAATATCAACATATCTAAACTTTTCAACAGTTTCCTTATATTTTGCAATTTTACTACCCGAGGCAGAAGCATCGTCAATTCTGGCGGTTATAAAAGGAGGCATTGTTTTTGTTACAATTGGTTTTTTGCTTGCCCATATAAGTGCTCTGAAAAAAACGTCATCAAGACCTTCTGCATGTCCAAGAGTTTCATCTTGCCATAAACCTGCAGATGTTAAAAATAAGACAATTCTTCCTTTCCCGAAAATGCCATATAAGCCACAAATTTCATTTTCATCTGAATATAAAAATGGTTTCCAGAACTTTTTTTCAAATTGGACAGAATAAAATATTAAATCTTTTTTGAGTTCAATTTCGTTAAGATAAGTTCCTTGACATAACCATGCAGATTTTTCAAGTTTAAGTTTTTTTGTTTTTCTTGAGATAAAACCACTTATTTTAAGGTTTTTAAAAAAATCTTCAGGATAGGAAATAATATAACCATCAAAAATAACAAGTCCCATACCTTGAGAGTAGACATTTTTTATTATTAGTTCAATTTCTGTTTTTCCGAGTGAAAAACCAGTTCCTTCTTGCCCAATTATTAATAAATTTGTATTTTCTATTTCTCTTTCAAAAAATCTTTCAAAAGCAAGATCAACAATTTTATAATAAAATCCAAAATGTTCAATTGCAGATAATATGCCTTTTTCACACCTTGAATAATGAACTAATTTAAGAGAATCTATAAGAACTTTTGTTACCATTTACTCTAAATTTGTATGTCTCTCTTTCATAAAATCCTTTTTGATTTTATTTTTCTCAATAAATTTCTGAATAAATTCTTCAAAAAAAAGAAAAGTTACTTGTTCAAAAAGGGAATTTCCAAATTGAATAGATTTTGAAACAGGAATAACAATCACTAAATCAGATATTTTAGCAAGTTTATTATTTTTACTTGAAGTTATCGTTAAAATCTTTCCTTTTTCTCTTTTGCATATTTTAGCAAAGTTTAAAACTAACGATTTTTCACCCGAGCCAGAAATTAAAATTAAAAGATCCTCTTCTGTAAACTTAGGAGTTATGGTTTCTCCAATAAAGAATGAATTAAAACCGAGATGAAATAATCTCATACAAAAGCATCTTCCAATAAAGCCACTTCTTCCAGTTCCAAAAATAAAAATCTTCCTACTTTTTAAAATAGCATTTTCTAAGATGTCAAAGTCTTCATCTTTTATTTTTGAAAAAACATTTAAAATTTCATCTATAACTTTTGATGAATTACCCATTTTTTAAATTTTAGCATTATTTCAAATTTTTTTTCAAAATCTTCCTTTATTATGATATAATTTTTCTAAAATCTAGTAAAAAGGAGGTTATATGCTTAAACTTGAAGATAAAATACTCTCAATTATGGAAAAGGGCTCTTCACAGAGAGTTATTTCTAAGATTTTGAATACATCCTTAAGAAATACAATTGCAAGGAGAGCACTTATAAATGCAATAGAAAAAGCAACATACAAAATGTCACTAAAAACTTATGAAAGACCAAAAAAAGTACTTGAAGAAAGGTATTATATGGGAAGAGCACTTTTACATTCAATTGAAAGATTGTTTGAAACAGATAGTATTTCACCTAATTGTGTTAAAGCACTTACAAATATTTTTCTTGGAAAAGTATTTATACAAGGAATATATATAAGAAGAACATTTGAAGAAAAACATGGATTCAGACCCCCTTGTTTTGTTACTATTTCTCCAACTAATATTTGTAATTTGAGATGTAAAGGTTGTTATGCAGGAGAAATTTATGAAAAACATACTTTAAAATTTGAAATTTTTGATAGGATTATAAAGGAAATAAAGGAAGAATTCGGTGCATACTTTTTTGTAATTTCTGGTGGAGAACCATTTATGTATAAAGATAATGGAAAAACATTATTTGACATTCTTGAAAAGCATAATGATGCATATTTTATGGCTTATACAAATGGAACTATGATTAAAAAAGATGTTGCAAAAAAACTTGCTGAACTTGGAAATTTTACTCCTGCAATCTCGGTTGAAGGGTTTGAGAGTGATACAGATGAGAGAAGAGGAAATGGTGTTTTCAGAAGAATAATGGAAGTGATGGATGATCTTAGAGAAGAAGGAGTGCCTTTTGGTATTTCTGTTACTCCAACAAAATATAATGCTGATTTACTTTTATCAGATGAATTTATTGATTTTTATTTTGAAAAGAAAGGTGCTTTCTATGGATGGTATTTTCAGTATATGCCGATAGGTAGAAATCCTTCTGTAGAATTAATGGTGACACCTGAACAGAGATATAAAATGTTAAAAAGAATATGGCAACTTGTTATTGAGAAAAAAATTTTTATTGCTGATTTCTGGAATTCTGGAACTGCTTCTGATGGGTGTATGGCAGGTGCAAGGGGAGGAGGTTATTTTTATATTTTATGGGATGGAACAATAACACCTTGCGTTTTTATTCCATTCAAAGACAAAAATCTGGGAAATATTTATAAAATTTATCAAGAAGGCAAAACTATAACAGATGCAATAAAATCTCCTTTATTTGAAAAAATAAGAGAATGGCAAAATAATTATTGGATAAAAAGAAATAAAAATGAATGTGGAAATTTACTCACTCCTTGTATAATAAGAGACAATTCTCTTGATTTTTACAAAATCGTAAAAGAAACAGACGCACAACCTATTGATGAGGGGGCAGTAGAATACTTGAAATTTATTGAAGAAGGCAAAATGCCTGAATATAACAGGAAATATAGGGAACTTGTGGATCCAGTTTGGCAAGAGGAATATTTAAAAGAATAAATGAGAAAATATCCATCTATAAGGAAATTCAGAAGATATCGTGAACTTATAAATATTCTTATTAAGTACGGTTTTGGAATTATTATTGAAAAATTACATCTTTTAAAAATTCCTTTCAGAAAAAAGAAAAAAATTGAATATTCAATTCCTGTGAGGATAAAAAAAATTCTTGAAGAACTTGGACCTACTTATATCAAAATGGGACAGATTTTAAGCACAAGACCTGATTTGGTACCACTTGAATATATTAAAGAACTTGAAAAACTTCAGGATGAAGTGAAAGAAGAAGATTTTGAAGTGATGAAAAAAACTATAGAAAATGAAATTGGAAATAAAATAGAAAATATTTTTGAAGAATTTGAACCAGTTCCAATTGCTTCTGCTTCTCTATCCTGTGTTTATAAGGCAAAATATAAAGGAGAATATGTTGCAGTAAAAGTTCAAAGACCAAACATAAAAGAACAGATATATACAGATATTCAAATTTTATATGACATAGCAGAATTAATAGAAAAATTTATTGAAGGCAGTGAACTTTATCAACCTTTAAAAATAGTCCAGGAGTTTGAAAAGAGTATAAAAAAAGAATTAAATTTTCTTATTGAATGCAAAAATATAGAAGCAATGAGGGAAAAGATTAAAGATGAAAGATTGTTGATTCCTTATGTTTATAAAGAATTATGCACAGAGAAATTACTTATACTTGAATATATAGATGGGATTAAAATAAGTAAAGTTGACGAATGGAGCAAATATGTTGATAAGATGAAAGTTCTTAAAAATGGTATTGATATTATTTTAAAGCAAATTTTTGAAGTTGGATTTTTTCATGGAGATCCACATCCTGGAAATATTTTTATTTTAAAGGATGGAAGGATTGCTTTAATAGATTTTGGAATTGTTGGAAAACTTGATGATGAGAAAAAATACTATCTTTTGAATCTTATCACAGGTATTATTAAAGGTAGGAGTGATAAAATAATTTCAACTTTAAAAGCAATGGGTTCTATTGATAGAAAAACAGATATTGAAGAATTGAAAAATGAAATTGAAGATGTGATAGATACTTATAAAAATGTTCCTTTAAAAAATATAAAAATTGGAGAAATAATAGAAACTGGTTTTGATGTAATGAGGAAACATAAAGTTAAAATACCTGTAAGTTTTTCTTTAATAGGGAAATCAATGATTACACTTGAAGGTATATGCCATTTTATTGCTCCAGAGTTTAGACTTATTGATTCAATTGAACCAATTTTCCTTGAATTTCTTGAAAAGAAAATAAAATTTAATTACTATTTAAAAGAAGTTTGGGAATCTTTTGATAGATTTCAACATCTAATTAAAGAAATACCTGAAAGTTTTGAAAATTTTCTTAATACAATTAAAGAAAAAAATGAAAGAAAAGAGATTATAGAAGAAAAAATTGAAGAATTGACAGGTGCGATAAGAAAAACTGGAATAAAACTTTCTATTTCTTTAATTATATTTGCAGTTTTGTTATCTTCAATTATTCTTTTTCTTTCAAATTATTTTTATTCTGGAATTACAGGTTTTATTATAACTTTTATTCTTCTCGGCATTCTTTTTTTGCTTATATTGAGAGAATAAAAAATGAGAATAGAAAATAAAAAAGTTTATCATGATTATGAAATTTTGGATAGAATAGAAGCGGGAATTGTTTTAAAAGGAAGTGAAGTAAAATCAATAAGAGAAGGTAAGATTGCTTTTAAAGATGCCTATGCAAAAATAGAAAATGGAGAAGTTTTTCTTCATAATTTTTATATAGGGCCATATCCTTGCTCTTTAGAAAAATTGGATCCTTTGAGAAAAAGAAAATTACTTTTGAAAAAAAATGAGATAAGACATCTTGAAAGGAAAGTTGCAGAAAAAGGCTTGACACTTGTCCCTATTTCAGTATATTTTAATAATAAGGGACTGGCAAAAATTGAATTAGGTCTTGTGAAAGGAAAAAAGATCTTTGACAAAAGAAGGGAATTAAAAGAAAGAGAAATTAAGCGGCAGATAGAAAGAAAATTGAAAGAAATGGGGGCGAAATAGGTTTCGACAGGGAGAAATTGGGATAGAGTTGCCTGCCGAGTTTGTCAGGTTCTCGTAAAAAAACCTGACAAAAAATAACTGCCGCACCTGCAAATGTTTTGGCTGCATAAGAATGCAGCCACCTGTTTACAGAGTTTGCCCCTGACTCTGTAAAACAGGTCGGGTAAAGGGGTATTTCCTTTGAAGGTTATCCTTTTTCCTTCAAAGGAAATTATTTAAAAAAGGATGCGGGTAAAAAGGCTTGTCAGAAGTGCCTTTTTACCCAAAGAATAAACTTCTGACTACGCAGGTAGAAACTCTATCTTAATTCTCTCTGGACGCGGGGGCAGTACCCGCCGCCTCCACTAATTATTTAAAGGTGGTTTTTTAATGAAATCTAAATTTTTTATTTTTTTATTTTTAACTTTAAATCTGTTTTCTTTAAATCTTGAAGAAGAAGTAAAATCGCGAAAGTTTCCAATTTATTATATAAAAAATACGCCATACATCTCTATAAAAACATTTCTCAAGATAATAAATGCTGAAAATTGGGCAAAAATTGAAGATAGAGTTTTTGTTTTTATCGATGATACTCAAATAAAATTTAGAATTGATGATAATAATTTAATTTATGGAGGAAGAAGTTTTGAACTGAAAAATCCAGCAAAGGAAATTGAGGGAGACGTCCTTATCCCACTTTCTGATTTTTCTCAAATTTTTTCAGGTTATACTCCATCTACGAAAAAAATTTTTGAAGAAGTCAAGTTAAATAGTGAAAATAAAAATAATAAATTTATTATTGTTATAGATCCAGGACATGGGGGTCATGACGCAGGAGCGATTGGGAACTATGGGTTGAAAGAAAAGGACGTAAATCTTGATGTTGCTTTGCGTCTTGAAAAATATTTAAAAAAACAACTTGAGAAATATTCTAATATTGAAATATATCTAACAAGAAGAGAGGATATTTTTATTTCACTTGAAGATAGAGTAAATATGGCAAAGGCGTTAAACGCCAATATTTTCTTTTCCGTTCATACAAATTCTTCAAGATTAAATAGGGAAAATGCAACAGGTTTTGAAACATTTTATCCATACAGTAAAGCAGAAGTAAATTATCTTCCAAAATCAATAAATGGAGAGGGTGAAATAATTGAAGAAAATAATCCAGACCCTATACTTTCTCAAATAGTTAATAATTTAAATGAAACAGATGTCATTGATGAAAGCAGAATACTTGCAGAAATAGTTCAAGAAAAACTTGCAGAAAGACTTATAACTCCTGATAGAGGTGCAAAGAGAGGTAATTTTTATGTTTTGAAATATACTCCAATGATTTCGGTTTTGACAGAAATTGGTTTTATATGTAATCCTGTTATTGAAATAAATTTAAAAGATGTTGAAGTAAGACAGGCGATTGCAGAGACACTCGGTAAAGCAATTGTGGAATATTTGAAAAAAAGAAATTTTGTAGATTAAAAAATGTATGAAATAAAAGTTTATGGTGAGTTTTCCTCTGCTCATAAATTAAAGAATTATAAAGGAAAATGTGAAAGTTTGCATGGGCATAATTGGAAAGTAGAAGTTGTTGTTTGTGGAGAATTTCTTGATAGAATAGGATTGCTTATAGATTTTAATATTTTAAAGAATAAACTTAATATTGTACTTAGTTATCTTGATCATAAAAACTTAAATCTTATACCCTTTTTTAAAGAAAAAAATCCAAGCTCTGAAAATATTGCTTTTTTTATTTATAAAAAAATGGAACAACTGCTTAAAAATTATCCTGTAAAAATTTCAAAAGTTACTGTCTGGGAAAATGAAAAACAATGTGCAAGTTATTATGAATGAGAAATTCTGGATTGTTGAAATTTTTAAAAAAAAGGAAGCATTTGATGTTTTTGGTAAAGAAATAAAAAAAAATATAAAAGAACTTGGTATTCTAAATGTTGAAAAAGTTCGTGTTTCAAATCTTTATAAAATTATAACAGATGCAGGGAAAAAAAATATTGTTAAAATTGCAAGGGATTTACTTGTTGACAATATTTCAGAGGATTTTAAAGTTTACAGAAAATTTAAGAAAATAAAAAATTTTTGGATTGTAGAAGTCTTTTTTAAAGAAGGTGTTACGGATTCTGTTGGTGAAACTGCAAAAAAAACCATAATTGAAAGTGGTATTTTGAAGAAACTTGAAGTGAAAACAGGTAAAAAATATTATATAAAAGGAAATTTGAAAGAAAAAGAAGTAAAAGAGATATGTGAAAAGTTGCTGGCAAATACATTAATTCAAAATTACTTTATTTATCCCAAGGGTTGAAATTATGAAATATGCAAGAGAAATATATATTTTAAATGCAGATGAGAAAGAACTTATTGAAATAAGTGAGAAAAATTTGCTTTCCTTAAATCTTGAAGAGATGAAAAAAATAAAGGAGTATTTTTCCTTTCTTGGTAGAAACCCAACTGATTGTGAACTTGAATGTATTGCTCAGACATGGAGTGAACATTGTTGTCATAAAACTTTTAAAGCAGAAATTGAATATTACGAAAAGGAGAGAAATGTTACTAAATTTGAAAGAATTTGTCTTTTAAAAGAAATAATGGAAGTCACAGAAATTTTAAATTATAAATGGTGTATTTCTGTTTTTAAAGATAATGCTGGAGTAATAAAATTAAATGAAAAATGGGGAGTTGCTTTTAAAGTTGAAACCCATAATCATCCTTCAGCACTTGAACCATATGGTGGAGCAGGAACTGGTATAGGTGGAGTAATAAGAGATATTCTTGGTGTTGGACTTGGTGCAAAGCCAATTTTAAATACTGATGTTTTCTGTTTTGGTGAACTTGATTATCCATATAAGAAATTACCAAAGGGAGTATTACATCCTTTGAGAGTTTTCAGAGGTGTTGTAAGTGGGGTCAGAGACTATGGAAATAGAATGGGTATTCCAACTGGAAATGGAGCCATTATTTTTGATAATGGATATGTTTTTAATTGTCTGGTTTATTGTGGAACAGTCGGTATTATACCTATTGATAAAGTAGAAAAAAAGGTTAAAGAAGGAGATTTTATAGTTGTCGTTGGCGGAAAGACAGGAAGAGATGGAATTCATGGGGCAACTTTTTCTTCTGCAAGTTTAAAAGAAGATATTCCTACAAGTGTTGTCCAAATAGGAAATCCAATAGTTGAAAAAAAATTGCAGGATGTTTTACTTGTTGCACGGGACAAAGGACTTTTTAATTCTATAACTGATTGTGGAGCAGGTGGATTTTCTTCTGCCATTGGTGAAATGGGTAAAGATTTAGGAGCAGTTGTTTATCTTGAAAAAGTTCCTCTTAAATATGAAGGTCTTGCACCATGGGAAATATTTTTATCAGAATCTCAGGAAAGAATGGTCCTTTCAGTAAGTGAAGAAAATGTTGAGAAATTAATTGAGTTATTTAATTCTGAAGATGTTGAAGCAACAGTGATAGGAAGATTTTTAAAAACTGGTAAATTAACAGTTTACTATAAGGATGAAATTATTTGTGATATTGATATGGAATTTCTTCATAAAGGTGTTCCTGAAAGAAAATTAAAATGTTTTTTTGAGAAAAAAGAAGAAGAGAAAGTTACATATAAATCAGGCAATTTAAAAAGAGATATTTTAAAAGTTCTTTCAAATCCAAATATTGCTTCTAAAGAAGAAGTAATTCATCAATATGATCATGAAGTTGGTGGAAGAACTATATTAAAACCCCTTGTTGGTTTTGAGAGTAGAGGTGTTTCAGATGGTGTTGTATTAAAACCATTCTATGACAGTTATGAAGGAATAATTGTTGCCTGTGGAATAAATCCTTTTTATGGTGAAATTGATCCATATTATATGGCAGGCAATTGTATTGAAGAATGTATAAGAAATATTGTAAGTTGTGGTGGAGATCCTGAGAAAATTGCTATTCTTGATAATTTTTGTTGGGGAAATATTTTAGATGAAGAAGAACTTGGTAAACTTGTAAGATGTGTGAAAGGATGCAAAGATTTTGCTTTGAAATATAAAGTCCCTTTCATTTCAGGAAAAGATAGTTTAAACAATTACTTTAAAGGAAAAGATGGCAGAATAGTTTCAATCCCAGGAACTTTACTGATTTCAGGTATAGGGATTATAGAGGATATAAGAAAAATTACCTCTACAGATTTTAAAAAACAAGGAAATTTAATTTTTGTTCTTGGAAAAACATATAATGAATTTGGTGGTTCTATATATTTCAAAATTAATAAAATTAAAGGTGGTATAATTCCAAAACCAAGACCAGAAAAAACATTACCATTGATGAAAAAAATTCATTATGCAATTAAAAACGGAATTATAAGAAGTTGTCATGATTGTTCCGATGGTGGACTTATAACTACAATTTGTGAGATGATGATAGGAGGAAATTTGGGATGTAAAGTTGATTTTTCAAAAGTTATTTCAGAAGAAAAATCAGAAGAAATTATTCTTTTTTCTGAAAGTTGTGGAAGATTTGTTGTTGAAATAGAAAAAACAAATTTAAAAGAATTTGAAAAAATTTTTGAAGGAGAGGAAATAAGTTGTATTGGCGAAATTATTGAAGAAGGGAAGTTAGAAGGATTTTTTGGGCTTAAAAAATTATTTGAAATTTCACTTGATGAGATATATAAATCCTGGAGATCATTAAAATTTTAAAACCAAATGGCAAAAGTTAGAGTTTTAATATTAAGGGTTGGAGGAACAAATTGTGATTTTGAAACAGAATGGGCTTTTAATCTTGCTGGTGGAATTGCAGAAAGGGTCCATATTAATCAAATAATAAAAAAAGAGAAAAAATTAAAGGATTATCAGATACTTGTAATTCCTGGTGGATTTTCTTATGGAGATGACATAGGAGCAGGAAAAGTCCTTGCTAATGAAATAAGGTTAAAAATATGGGAAGAAATTGAGAGATTTATTGAAGAAAAAAAAGTTATTTTGGGAATATGCAACGGATTTCAAGTTCTTGTTAAATCAGGAATTTTACCTTTTAACACTAAACAACTTGTAACTCTTGAATGGAATGATTCAGGTAGATTTGAAGATAGATGGGTATACCTGAAAATTGAAGAAAACGTTTCTCCCTTTTTTAAAGATATACCTGAGATTATAAGAATGCCTGTTGCTCACGCAGAAGGGAAATTTTTGCCTAAAAATGAAAAAGTTCTTCATAAAATTGAAAAAAATAAACAGGTTATTTTTAGATATTGTGATAAAGATGGAAATTTAAAAGGATATCCTTATAATCCAAATGGTTCTATTAATAATATAGCAGGGATATGTAGTGAGGATGGACTTATAATTGGAATGATGCCTCACCCTGAAAGATGTGTTTTAAAATATTACTATCCTGATTTTTTGAAATTTGGAAATAATGAAATTTTTACTCCTTCCTTTAAAATTTTTCAGAATATGATAAAATATTTCACTTAAAAAATTAAAAGGGGAAAAAGATGGAGGATAATATTTTGAAAAAAGCAGATGTTTTTGTTGAGGCATTTAAATATATTAAAGAATTTCAAGGTAAAAACTTTGTTATTAAAATTGGTGGTAGTATTTATCAAATTGAGGATGTAAAGGATAAAATACTTTTTGATATTGCTTTTTTATCTCTTATTGGTATTAAAATAATCCTTGTTTGTGGAGGAGGTAAATTTATATCTGATGAGATAGAAAGAAAAGGGAAAAAGACACAATTTATTGATGGATTAAGAGTGACTGATTTGGAAACATTAAACATTGTTAAGAATGTTTTATTCAAAGTTAGAGATGAGATTATAGAAACACTTCAAAGTAAATTTGATGTTTCCTGTGATAAACTTTCTCCAGAAGAAAAATTTATTATTGCATCAAAAATACATTATCAAAAAGGAGAAGAAATTATTGACCTTGGATTTGTTGGACAGATTAAAAGAATTGAAACTGATTATGTAAAAAACAAACTTGAAGATAAAAAAATTCTTGTGTGTGCTCCAATAGCGATAGGCGAAGATGGGCAATTTTACAACATAAATGGAGATACTTTTGCTTCCAATATTGCTGGAAGTTTGAAATCTGAAAAGCTTATTTTTATTACAGATGTCCTTGGTATAATGAGAAACCCGGAAAATCCAGATACCCTTATTTCAAAATTAACAATTAATGAAGGAGAAGAATTGATAAAAGAAGGAGTTATTAAAGAAGGAATGATACCTAAGGTGAGGGCAGGAATAAATGGAATTAAAAGTGGTGTTAAAAAGGTTCATATTATAAGCGGAAATATACCCCATTCATTAATTCTTGAAGTTTTAACAGAACATGGAGTTGGATCTGAAATTGTAAAAAATGGATAAAGAAGAAATTCTAAAAAATTATGAGAGATATGTTATTCCATCTTACAGAAAACAAAATCTTATATTTGTAAAAGGAAAGGGAAGTTATCTTTGGGATATTGATGGAAAAAAATATCTTGATTTTTTTCCTGGATGGGCTGTAAGCGGCCTTGGACACTGTCATCCAGAAATTGTTGAAAAAATAAAAAAACAGGTTGAAATTTTGATACATTTATCCAATAATTATTATCATCCTTGGCAGGCACTTCTTGCAAGAAAACTTTCTGAATTGTCTTTTGGAGGTAAAGTATTTTTCTGTAATAGTGGAGCAGAAGCAAATGAGGCAGCAATAAAACTGGCAAGATTATATGGGAGAAGAACTAAAAGATATAAGATTATTTCTATGGAAAATTCCTTCCATGGCAGAACTCTTGCCACTGTTACAATGACAGGACAGAGAAAATATAATGAAATGTTTGAACCATTGCCAGTTGGTTTTATTTATGCGAAATTTAATGATTTTTCAGATCTATGTGAAAAAATAGATAATGAAGTTGTTGCTATAATTCTTGAATTGATTCAAGGAGAAGGAGGTATAAACGTAATTGAAAAAGAATATTTGGAGAATGTTAAAAAAATCTGTGAAGAAAAGGATATTCTTTTGATCTTTGATGAAGTTCAAACAGGATTTGGCAGAACTGGTAAACTTTTTGCATATCAAGTTTTTGGAATTGAACCAGATATTATGACTCTTGCAAAAACTCTTGGGGGTGGCTTTCCTGTTGGTGCAATGATAGCAAAAAGAGAAATATCTGATTTAATGTCTCCAGGAACTCATGCTTCAACCTTTGGCGGTTCTCCACTTGCTTGTGTTAGTTGTCTTGCAGTTCTTGAGGCAATTGAGAAGGATAATTTACTTGAAAATGTAAAAATTATGGGTAATTATTTGAGAAATAAACTTGAAGAATTGAAAAAAGAATTTAGTATAATAAGAAAAGTCAAAGGAATTGGACTTATGCTTGCTTTTGAAGTTGAAAGAGATGGAGATAAACTTGTTGAAATTTGTGCAGAAAATGGACTTTTGATTAATTGTACTCATGGAAATATTATAAGAATAATGCCAGCAATAAATATAAAAAAAGAGGAGATTGATGAAGGAATTGAAATTTTAAGGAAATCTTTAAAAAGGATGGAATTTCAATGAAAAGAGATTTCTTGAAAATTAAGGACCTGACAGAAGAGGAGATATATAAAATTTTTGATCTTACAAAATATTTCAAAAATTTAAGAAAATATAAAAAAATTACAGAACATTTGAAAAATTTTACTTTTGGACTTTTGTTTTCAAAACCAAGTACAAGGACGAGAATATCCTTTGAAATAGCAATTTACGAACTCGGAGGACACTCTTTATATTTACCCTCTGAAACAACACAGATTTCAAGAGGTGAAAGCATAAAAGATACAGCAAAGGTAATTTCAAGATATCTTGATGGAATTATAATAAGAACATATTCACAGGAAGAATTAGAAGAATTTGCAAAATATGCTGATATTCCTGTTATAAATGCACTTACAGATCTTTATCATCCAGTTCAAATACTTTGCGATTTGTTTACAATTTATGAAAAAAAAGGTTCTTTAGAAAATTTAAAAATAACATATATTGGTGATGGAAATAATGTCTGCAATTCTTTAATAGAAGGTTGTGATTTACTTCAAATTGAAATAAGAATTTCCTGTCCATCTGAGTATATGCCTGATGAAAAAGTGTTAAAAAATATAAAAAATAAAAATTTATTGAAAATAAGTGAAAACCCGGAGGATTTTGTTGAAGATGCTGATATTATTTATACAGACACCTGGGTAAGTATGGGGGATGAAAAAGAAAGGGAAAGACGTTTAAAAGTTTTTCAAAAATACCAGATTAACAATAAACTACTTAAAAAAGCAAAAAAAGATTTCCTTTTTATGCATTGCCTGCCTGCTCATAGAGGTGAAGAAGTAACAGATGAGATAATAGATGGTCCTAACTCAATTGTATTTGATCAAGCAGAAAATCGTCTTCATTGCCAAAAGGCACTTCTTGTATTTCTTTTCCAAAATTCTTAAAAATGGAAATTGAGATAAGATTGGAGAGGGTAAGAGAAATACTTGAGGATAAGAAAATAGACGTAATTATTACTAAAAATCCATCAAACATCTTTTATCTTACAGGAATCATTGAAATTGAAGGATATTTGGTAGTTGACAGGGATAATCTTTATTTATTTGTAAGCCCTCTTTATTTTAATGAATGTCATGATTATATAAAAAGAGGTTCTTTTGAAAACTTTCATCTTCAAGAGATTAAGAATAAAAATTTTAGAAAGTTTATATCAGGATACAAGAAGATTGGATTGATTAATACAGAGATTACATATTCAGGATATAAGGATTTGCAAAAAGGCTTAAAAGCAAAAATATATCTCTTTGACGATTTCATTCTTGATTTGAGAAGTGTAAAAGATGAAAAAGAGATTGAATTTATTAAAAAAGCAGAACTCATTGCAAAAAATGTAATAGAAACTGTAAAAAAGAATTTGAAAGAAGGGATAAATGAACTTGATATTGTTGCTGAAATAAAATATCAGATTATAAAAAATGGAGGAAGAAAAGAAAGTTTTGAACCAATAGTTGCTTCAGGAATTTATTCTTCTTATCCACATCATAAATCCAGGGATAAAAAAATAAAAAATGGAGAAGTTGTAATAATTGATCTTGGAGCAGATTTTAATGGATATAAAAGCGATTTGACTTATACTTTTTTTGTTGGCGATGTTGATGAGGAAATAAAGAGAATATATAAAATAGTTGAAGAAACCCAGAAAATATCTGTTGAGTATTTACGGAAAGAGAATATAAAAGGATATGATTTATATAAAAAGGCAATTGAAAATTTTAAAAAATACAATATTGAGAAATTTTTTGTTCATGGTCTTGGTCATGGTATTGGGATAGATGTTCATGAAAAACCTTATTTAAATAAAAAGGGAAAAGAAAAATTAAAAAAAGGAAATGTTTTTACAATAGAACCAGGGATTTATATACCGGAAAAGTTTGGAATTCGTCTTGAAAAAATGATTTTTCTAAAAAATTTGACAATTTAAAAATTCTCTTTTATAATTTTCAAGTAATGAAAATTCTTCTCTAAAAAAAGAAAGGAGGATTAAAGATTATGAAGAGGATATTTTTTTGTTTTTTTATTTTTTTTATTTTAATAAATGGATTTTTATTTTCCGCAAATTCAGTTAATGGTCAAATTATGACAATTGATGAAAATGGGTATTTACAACCTGTAAATGGTGCAACTGTGAGAGTTTGTGGCACAAGTATAACAGATGAAACAGATGAAAATGGTACATATACTTTTGCCCAGCCAGAATTTTACATAGACAAATATATTTTGAAAGCAACCAAATCCGGCTTTGTTACAACATATACAGGTATAACTCCGACAGATTTAATTGGAAGTTTTAATAGGTTAAATTATATAATTATGTTGCCTTTTTCTTATGCTCCCTCTTCTGGGAAATCACATCTTATTGTTATTACTTTTAATAGTCAAGCAGAAGGTTTTATCTATGGAGCAAGTGCAAGAGTTTACAATTCAAATAATCAAAGAGTAGATAATCAACAAGGAGTTACTGTAAAGTATATAAAGTATACTGATGGGCAACCGCCGAAAATAGAATTAGTAGATGCACCTTCAAATGATACAATTGGTTATATAGTTCAAAATATTAATCCTCAATACTATTCAATATCCGCATATAAAGAAGGTATAAACTTTATCCATAGACCTGTTATGACTTTTTCAAATTCTATTACTTCATGTTGTTGTGAACTTGATGGAGTTTGGAGTGCAGAGGGGATAAGACAAGAAATATACTGTCAATTGAAAGATGAGAATGATATTCAAGTTGAAGGAGCAACGGTTAAAACAGTTGGACCTAATTATTCAGGGACAACAGATACAACTGGACAATTTATTTTAAAAAATATTCCATATCCTTCTGTTTTCTTTTTTAAAGCAACAAGAACAAATTATAAAGATACATATCAATTATTACCAATAACTGGTGATATAATAAGTCCCTTTTTCATTCTAAGTGAAGCATCTTTTAATAAGGCAATTGAAAATTTAAATATAACAGTTGACAGGAATAAAGGGCAATTTGTTGGTATGGTAGTAGATGCTAATGGATATCCGATAAGGAATGTTTATGTAGAAATCCTGAATGAAAATGGAGAAAATATACCTGGTATTGACCTTTATTTTATGGATTCAAACAAAAACTATTTTGATTCAGATTTAGAATCAACAACAGATAGTGGAATATTTTTAATTCCAAATTTAGACCCTGAAAAAGTTTATTATCTAAAATTTATTTTGAATGAAATAACAGTTGCAATTGATATGGCCATTGTTTTTAGAGATGGAGTAACTTGGTGGCAAATACAGACAGATATTTTAAAAGGATACATTTCTCTTTATGTGTCCTGTCTTGGGCCAAAGGTTGTTGATAAAAATGCTTCTAATATTGAAGTTTTGAGATTTTCACTAAGAGAGTTGACAAATATTGAAGATATAAAAATAAACAGAATAAAAATAACAGATATAAACACAGGAGATATGTCAAAAATCAATCCAGTTCTTCAATACGGAAAGAGCAGTTATTGTAATGGAATAATAGAAGGAAGAAATATAACTTTTACACCAACCGATTTGGTTCTTCCAAAGAATACTACAAGTACTTTATATTTGTATTATTCTTTTAATAATGCAAATGAAGAAGATAAATATTGTCCTGCTATACTTAATAATTCAGATATAACAGGAATAGGGGAAATTTCCCAGATAGAAGTAAGTGTGGAGAGAGCACCAATTTATGACAATATCATAGTAATTAAAAAAGAAGGTACATCTGATATTACAGTTGACCCTAACAATATAAATTTTGGTCTGGTAAAAGTTGGCGAAACGACACCACTTTCAGGTATACTGGTTATAAATTCTGGTGAATTAGATTTAGTTATAGGAGAAGTAATAATTTCAGGAGACAAAAATGATTTTATAGTTGATGTAAGTAATATTTCCAGTAAAACTTTAATACCAGGCGCATATAATTACATAAATGTTCAATTTACCCCAAAATCAAATGGAATAAAAACACTCACAATAACAATACCTTCAAATGATCCTGATGAGAATCCATACAATATAACTTTAACAGGGGAAGGCTATGGAGAAAAAGCAGGAGGAGGATGTTTCATTGCGACTGCTTGCTTTGGTAATTATAACCATCCAGTAGTTAAAATTCTAAGAGAATTTAGGGATAGATGTTTAATCAAAAATAAAATTGGGAAAATTTTTGTTAATTGGTATTATAAGCACAGTCCAAAATATTCAGAAATTATTAAAAAAAGTGAAATCTTAAAATTTGGTATCCGGATTTGTTTATATCCTGTTGCCTTATTTATCTGGTTAATTTTAAAAGGTCTTCTGATGCCTTTGTTATTTATCATTTCCTTAGGGATTTTTTTAAAACAAACTAAATATAAAACTTAACCACAATTTTAAAAAATTTGGAAATTTTTTTCTCCCTCTTTTTATGTTATAATTTTTTTACTATGAATGTTCTTGATTTGAAAGAGGGAAATGTTTTTGAATACGAAGGGAAATTATATATTGTCAGAAGTGCTACTCATGTTGTTCAACAACAGAGGAGAGGAATTGTTAAAATAAAAGCAACAGAGATAGATACTGGCAGAGGGGTTGAATTTAATTTCAGGAGTGATGAAGATGTAAAAGAAGTAATCCTTGAAGAGATTCCCTTAATTTATTTGTATTCAGATGAAAACTCTTATTATTTTATGGACAATAATACTTATGAGCAATTTCATATTTCCAGCCAGATTATTGGAGAAAAGAAATATTATCTTAGAGAAAACCTTGAAGTAACTGGGTTATTCTATCAGGGAAAAATTATAGATATACAACTTCCCTTCACTGTTGATCTTAAAGTAATAGAGGCAGAACCAGGATATAAAGGTGATACAGTTCAGGGAGGGAAGAAAAAAGTAAAAGTTGAAACTGGGCTAATTGTTCAAACACCCCTATTTATTGAAGTTGGTGACGTAATAAAAATAGATACCAGAACAGGCGAATATATTACAAGAGTCTAAAAATGAAACCTGATGAATTGAAGATTTATGCAGATTTTATGAAAGAGTATGGTTTAGAATATCTTGAAATAAAAAAAGGAGATTTCCATTTAATTTTAAGCAAGAAAGGCGAGGAAATAAAAGAAAGAAAAGTTGTTGAAGAAAGTCCTCCTATTAATATTGAAAAAATTGTAGAGGAAGCAAAACGTTCAACTCAGGAACTTGAAAACATTGTATATGTTAAATCACCTCTTGTTGGTACTTTTTATAGAGCACCTTCACCTACAAGTCCTCCTTTTGTTGAAACTGGAAGTATTGTTAAGAAGGGAGATCCGCTTTGTATAATAGAGGCCATGAAAGTTATGAATGAAATAAAATCCGAATATGATGGAATTGTAAAGGAAATACTTGTTGAAAATGGCAAACCAGTTGAATATGGGCAGGTCCTCTTTATCCTCCAAATCGGAGGACGGTCCTCGGAAAATGAAAAGGAAAGTTGAGTTTGTGGAAGGTTGTCTTTATCATATTTTTAATAGAGGTGTTGATAGAAGGGGTATATTTATTGAAGAAAGTGATTATGAAAGATTTATGGAATACCTTTATTATTTTAATGATGATAAACCTAAAGAATATAAAAAAATTGGAGGAGGACGGTCCTTGGAAGAAAGAGATAAACTTGTTGAAATATTATGTTTTGAACTTTTACCCAATCATTTTCATTTACTTTTAACTCAAGTCAAAAAGGATGGTATTATAAAATTTATGAGGAAAGTGATGACAGGTTATGCCATGTATTTTAATAAAAAATATGAAAGAGAAGGTGTTTTGTTTGAGAGTAGATACAAATCAAAAATTGTTGAGACAGACTCTTATTTTTGCCATTTGACAAGATATATACATCTTAATTGTCTTGACCTTATATGCCCTGATTGGAAGGAAAAAGGAATAAAAGATTGGAGAAAAATTGTTGAGTTTTTAGAGAATTATAAGTGGTCAAGTTTTATCTTTTATACTAAAAAAATCAATCCTTACAATATTTTAAGCGAAGAAGAGATATTTAAACGTTTGGAAATTGAGATTGGGGAACCTTACTTAAAATTTGTAATTGATTGGAAAGCGGAGGACGGTCCTCGGAATGATAAGGAAAGTTTTTGTGGCGAATAGGGGAGAGATTGCTTTAAGGATAATAAGAGCATGTAAAGAATTGAATATTCCAGTTGTTATTGGTTATTCAGAAGGAGATAAATTTTCTCTTCCTGTTTTTCTTGCTGATGAAAGAGTTTGTATTGGACCTTCAAATCCAAAAGATAGTTATTTAAATATTCCCTCAATTGTCAGTGCAATAGAAATTACAGGAGCAGATGCTGTTCATCCTGGTTATGGTTTTCTATCTGAAAATGTTCAGTTTGTTGAAATATGCAATTCAGTGGGAATAATTTTTATAGGACCAACTCCTGATAATATAAGACAGATGGGGGACAAATCTCTTGCAAAAAAAATTGCAAAAAAAGCAGGTGTTCCAGTAATTCCAGGATATGAAGAAAATAATTTTAAAATGGCGCTATATCATGCAAAGAAGATAGGGTTTCCAATTATGATAAAAGCAGTAAGTGGTGGCGGTGGAAGGGGGATGAGAAAAGTTTATACAAAGGAAGAATTTGAAAAAATGTGGTATACCTGCCAAGAAGAAGCAAAAATTGCTTTTGGAGAAGGTTCTTTATATATAGAAAAATTTATTGAAAGACCAAGACATATAGAAATTCAAGTTTTATGTGATAATAAAGGAAACGTTTATGTCTTTCCAGAAAGAGATTGTTCAATACAGAGAAGGCACCAGAAACTTATTGAAGAAAGTCCATCTCCTTTCGTTGATAAGTGTTTGAGAAAAAGGTTACAAAGATATGCTAAAAAACTTGTTAAGACTATTAAATATAGAAATGCAGGAACAATTGAGTTTCTTGTTGATCAAAATAAAAGACCTTATTTTATTGAAATGAATACAAGAATTCAAGTTGAACATCCAGTTACTGAATGTGTCACTGGAATTGATCTGGTAAAAAGTCAGATAAGGATTGCAAATAATGAAAAACTTGATTTTACTCAGGGAGATATAAAAATAAATTATCATTCAATTGAATGCAGAATAAATGCAGAAGATCCTGAAAATAATTTTTTACCATCTCCTGGAAGAATAAAAAAACTTATATTGCCATCAGGTCCTGGTATTAGAATAGATACACATATTTATGAGGGTTATTTTGTTTCCCCTTATTATGATAGTTTGATTATGAAACTTATAACTTTTGGAAGGACAAGATTGGAGGCAATTGAAAGAATGAAAAGAGCACTTGATGAGATTGTTATTGATGGTATTAAAACAACTATACCATTTTACAAAAAAATATTTTCAAATCCAATTTTTTTATCTGGCAGATATTATGTCGGATTTGTTGATAAATTAGTTTCAGAAAGTTTTCAGAAGGAGGAAATTTATGGATGAAGAAAAGCAACTCGGAAAAATCAAAATTGAAGAAGAAGTTCTTGCTCAAATTGCAGGGATTGCAGCAACACAGGTGAAAGGAGTATGTGGAATTTCAACAAGTTTAGTTGGAGGAATTGCAAAATTTTTTAAGAAGAAACCAGATATAGGTGTTAAGGTAATTCTTGGAGAAGGAGAGGTAAGTTTTGAATTGGGAATTGAAGTTGAATATGGAGTAAGTATACCAGAAGTTACATATGAGGTTCAAGAAAGGATAAAAAAAGAAGTAGAGAAGATGTCTGGATTAAAGGTAGCAAATGTGGATGTTATAGTTAAAGAAGTGAAATTACCAAAAAAGGAGCAAAAATGATAGACCTTCATACTCATACTTTGTTAAGTGATGGAGAACTTTTGCCGGCAGAATTAGCACAGAGAGCAAATGAGAAGGGATATAAGGTAATTGCTTTTACAGACCATGTTGATTATTCAAATATAGATATAATTGTCCCTGCACTTGTTAGGGCTTGTGAAAAAATAAATATAAATTACAGAATAAAGGCAATACCAGGAGTTGAAATTACACATGTGAACCCAATTGATATTCCAAATCTTGCTAAAATTTCAAGAAATTTAGGGGCTAAAATTGTTGTTGTTCATGGAGAGACAATTGTAGAACCAGTTGCAAAAGGAACAAATAAAAAAGCACTTGAAAGTGATATAGATATTCTTGCTCATCCTGGAATTCTTGGAGAAGATGAGGCAAAACTGGCAGTTGAGAGAAATATTCATATTGAAATATCTGCAAGAAAAGGGCATTCACTTTCAAACGGACATATTGTTAGATTATGGTATGAATACGGATTTCCTCTTATTTTAAATACAGATACTCATAGTCCAGAGGACCTGATAACTGATGAATTTGCAAAAAAATTAATAATTTCAGCAGGAGTTAAAGTTGAAGATGTGAATAAAATTTTAAATATGAGTTATTTATTTGCAAAAAGTAAACTTGATATAGGTTTTGAGATTTAATTTAAAAATGGAAAATTTAAAAGAGAAAATTGCAATCGTTCTTGTTGGTGGTGAGAAAGAAGAGGAACTTATAGAAGTTTTTAAAAATTTTAGATATATTGAATTGAGAATAGATGAATTTTTGAGAAATTTTAGAGAAGAAGATTTAATTGACTGGATAAAAAGGGTAAAAGGATTTGGATATAATAAGATAATAGGAACTGTAAGATGGTATAAGGAAGGTGGCTCTGGTTCTTTTTATATACCTGATAAAAAGCGACTTGAAATTTACAGGAATATATCAGATTATGTAGATCTAATTGATGTTGAAATAAAAAGCAAGATTTGTGAGAATGTTATTGAAATTGGGAAAAGTAAAAATAAAGCAGTAATTCTTTCATATCATAATTTTAAAAAAACACCTGATTATGAAATTCTGAAAAAAATAGTTAAAATTGGAAGAAGAAAGGGTGCTGAATTTGTGAAAATTTGCACAAAAGTAAATTCTTCAAAACATCTTTTTACTCTTATCAAACTAACATATGAATATTCAAAAAAAATGAAACTTATAATAGTGCCCATGAATGTTTCTGTTTGCGAGAGGTTGATTCCCCTTGCCTTTGGTTCTCATTTTACCTACGTCTCTTTCTCAAAAAAACTTTCACCATGCCAGCCTACTTATTCTGACATAAAAAATTTGACAAATTTAATTTAATATGATAAGATTTTGAAAGTTATAATCAAGATAACTTGACAGATTGAAAATTAGTAGGTAAAATAAATAACATAAAAAAACTTGACAGATTGAAAACTTGTAGGTAAAATAAATAATATAAAAAAAGTTTATGCTTTTCTTTCTGACTTTCAAAAATGCCGGGAAAGGAGGTGAAGAAACGGATAAATAGGCAGAAAGTCAGAGGAGTAAGAAAAGCATAAACTAAAAGAAAGAAGTAGCCCTCTGAGGAAGAGGATAGTTTATAGATAACAAAAAGGAGGGTTAAAAAATGAAGAGTTTGTTAAAGATTTTAATAGCGGTTTTTGCGGTGTGTTTAATAGCACCTGCATTTTCCGCTGTTGAAAATGTGAAGGTTGGTGGAGATATTGCTGTTTATGGTGTATTAAGAGGAGATTTTGAAGGTACAGAGAATCTTCATGGAGTTGCTACGATAGCAAGAGTTTATGTTTCTGCTGATTTAAGTGAGAATGTTTCAACAATGGTCAGATTTATAAATGAAAGAGTTTGGGGAAGTAAATATTTTGAAGATGATGATATGTATTATCCAGATTGGATAGGTAGAGGTGATATTCAACTTGATCTTGGATATATTAAAGTAAAGGACTTATTGACACCAGGGCTTACATTAACAGTTGGAAGACAGGAAATTGAGTTTGGAGAAGGACTTGTTATTGGAAGTAGATATGTAGCAAATCCATCTTATCCTTCATATGGTTTCTGGGCTTTCAGTGATCTTGGTCTTCAGAAAGCATTTGATGCTGTAAGATTGGATTATACAATAGAGCCAGTTTCTTTAACTTTAATTTACAGCAAAATACTTGAAACATATTATGGAACAGATTATGAATCAAATCTTTATGGAATGGATATTGGATTTAAACTTGCAGATGTTGTAAATGTTGATGTTTACTATGCAGGAGTTGATGACATAATAATAATTAATGATCTCTTTGGCGATCTTGGTATTCTTCATACAGGTGGGATAAGGATTGTTTCTGGAATACCTGGAGTTCCTGGACTTTCTCTTAAAGCAGAATGGGCAAAACAATTTGGAAAGGATGAGAATGGTTATTCATTCAAAGGATGGGCTTTGCTTGCTGGGATTAAGTATGAAATTCCAGCAAATATGAATCCAGTTATAAAACTTAACTATAATAGATTTTCAGGAGACGATGAAGATACAGATGCGTATGAAAATTGGATCTCAGTATTTCCATCAAATGTTGGTTCAAGAATAGGACCACTTTTCTATGCGTTTGATGCATATTCTTCCGATGGACTTTATGCCAACATGGGAAATTTACAGGTGATCAATCTTGGATTTGGGCTTAATCCTACAGAGAAACTTGGTATTACTCTTGATGCTTACTGGATTGATCAGTTAATTGGAGATAATGAATTTGGATATGAAGTTGACCTTGGATTTGAATACAAATATACAGAAGATTTGACATTTGGAGTTAAAGGTGGTAAGATATTTGGTGGGAATTACTTTGGAGAAGTAACGCCTTCAAAGCCATGGCAAGTTCTTACATATGCTAAAATTGCTTTCTAAATAGATACGGTAAATGGAGCCCCGGCTATCTTCTGATAGCCGGGGCTTTTTATTTTTTATAAGAATCTGTTAAAATTAAAATTGTAAAAGATGGAAGAGATTAAAGAAAAGTTGAAAAGGATTATTATTGAAAAAGGAATATTTTTTAAAGAAGTAATTTTGTCAAGTGGTAAGAAGAGCGATTTTTATATTGATTGCAGAATTATAACCTTGTCTGGTGAAGGTTTATATCTTGTCAGTAAAATAATTTTTGAAATGATAAAAGATGAAAATGTAGATGCAATAGGGGGACTTACTCTTGGGGCTGATCCCATAGTATCTGGAGTTTCTCTTATAAGTTATTTAGAAGGTAAACCAATATATGGTTTTATAGTAAGAAGCCAGACGAAAGAGCATGGTATGGGGAAGTTGATAGAAGGTAATATAAGGGAGGGATGGAAAGTTGCAATAGTTGATGATGTTGCAACAACAGGTAGTTCTTTAATAAAGGCAATTGAAGCAGTTGAAAAATATAGATGTATTGTCAAAAAAGTTATATGCATTGTAGATAGAGAAGAAGGGGCAAAAGAAGCACTTGAGAAGAAAGGATATAAACTTGAATCCATTTTTACAAAATCAATTCTTCTTGATTTTTTAAAGTAATGGAAAGAATTAACTGGCAGAAAGTAGATGATTTAATTAAGAGAGCACTTGAAGAAGATATAGGAAAAAAAGATATAACAACAGAAGCACTTTTTCCTTATAATTTTTTAGTTTCTTCAATTCTGATATGTAAAAGTGGGGGTATTATATGTGGTCTTGAAGTTTTTAAAAGGACCTTTCTTTTTCTTTCTACTGATTTTGAATTTGATTTTAAATTTAAAGACGGCGATTTTGTTAAAAAAGAAGAAGTAGTGGGTGAAATTAAAGGCCCGGTGAAAGAATTGCTTAAAGGTGAAAGAACTGCTCTAAATTTTTTACAAAGATTGTCTGGAATTGCGACAGAAACAAGGAAATTTGTTGAAAAGACAGAAGGAAAAATTAAAATATTTGATACAAGAAAAACAACTCCAAATTTAAGAATTCTTGAAAAATATGCAGTTAAAATTGGTGGAGGAGAAAATCATAGATTTGGTCTTTTTGATATGATTTTGATAAAAGACAATCATATAAAAAGTATTATGGAGAGGGAAAATATTGATAAAATTTCTGCAATAAAACTTGCGATTCAGAGAGCAAAAAGATACAGTGAAGGAAAATATATGATTGAGATTGAAGTAGAAAATTTTGAAGAGGGTATTACTGCATATAATGAAGGGGTTGATATAATTATGTTTGATAATGCTAAATTTTATGATATTAAAAGATTTTGTGATTTTATAAAAAAGAAAAAAAGATCTTGTGAGATAGAAGTAAGTGGTAATATCAATTTGAGAAAGATTGAAAATTTTAAAAATGTTAATGTTGATAGAATTTCTATTGGATATATCACTCATTCACCAAAAGCAATTGATTTCTCCTTGAAAATTAAAAATATTATAAAATGAAATTTTTTGATACACACTGCCATCTTGATTTTCAGCAATTTGATAAAGATAGAGATGAAGTTATTAAGAGGGCAAAGGATAAAGGTATTGAATACATTTTAAATGTTGGAATAGATGTTGAAAGTAGTAAAAAAACTATTGAAATTGCTGAAAGATATGATTTTATCTTTGCTTCTGTAGGTATACATCCACTTGACATTTCAGATTTTAAATTGAATGATTTAAGAGAAATTGAAAAACTTGCAAAAAATGAAAAAGTTATTGCGATTGGAGAGACAGGACTTGATTTCTATTACTCAAAGGAAAATAAGGATAAGCAGAAAGATTTTTTTGTTGGACAAATTGAGATTGCAGGTAAATACAACCTTCCTTTGATAGTTCACCAGAGAGAAAGTAAGGATGAATTAATTGAAATAATTGAAAAAATAAAATTACCTGAAAAAGTTGTTTTTCATTGTTTTTGTGGAGATAAAGAATTGGCAGAATATTGCAAAAATAAAGGATTTTTCATCTCATTTACAGGAATTCTTACTTTTAAAAATGCAAAAGATGTGAAAGAGGTTGCAAGATTTTATCCAGTTGAAAAAATTATGGTTGAGACAGATGCTCCATTTCTTGCCCCAGAACCATTTAGGGGAAAAAGAAATGAACCATTTATGGTAAAATATATTGTTGAGGAAATTGCAAATATAAAGGAAGTTAGATTTGAAGAAATCTCAGATAAAATTTTTAAAAATTCTCTTTCTTTCTTTAAAGATGAGAATGATAACTGATTACCAAATTCCAAGAATAGAACTTATTATAGGAAAAGTCAATATATCCTTTAATTTTTGAAGATTTGGAAATAAAAAAGAGAAGTTTCATAGGAAAGATGAAGATTATGGTAAAATATAAAAAATGGAATTAATAGAAGGAGTTAAAATAAAAGTTTTAAAATTTATTCCAGATGAAAGAGGAAGATTGATGGAAATTTTAAGAAGGGATGATGAAATATTTAAAGAGTTTGGACAAGTTTATATTACAACTGCCTATCCAGGAGTTATTAAAGCATGGCATGCTCATAGATTTCAGGATGATAACTTAACTGTTATAAAAGGAATGGCAAAAGTTGTTTTATGTGATTTAAGAGAAAGCAGTCCTACGTATAAGAAGATAAATGAGTTTTTTGTTGGTGAATATAATCCAATTTTAATCCATATACCAAAACTTGTATGGCATGGTTTTAAATGTATAAGTGAAAATGAATGTATTGTTTTGAATATTCCAACAAATATTTATAATTATGAAAATCCAGATGAGTTGAGATTACCATTTGATACACCTGAAATACCTTATAACTGGGAAAGAAGGAATTATTAATGAAAGGAATAGTACTTGCTGGTGGTCTTGGAACAAGATTATATCCTCTTACAAAGGTTACAAATAAGCATCTTCTCCCTGTTTATAATAAACCGATGATTTACTATCCAATTCAAACACTTGTAGATGCTGGAATAAAGGATATTTTAATTGTAACAGGTGGAAATTCTGCAGGTGATTTTTTAAAACTTCTTGGTAATGGCAGGGAATTTGGTCTTACTCATTTAAGTTTTGTTTATCAGGAAGGAGAAAAAGGTATTGCTCATGCCCTTTCTCTTGCAGAACATTTCTGTGCAGGTGATAAGATGGTTGTTATCCTTGGAGACAATATCATTGAAAAAAGCATAAAGAAAGAAGTTGAAATATTTGAAAAGCAGGAAAAAGGAGCAAGAATTTTATTGAAAGAAGTTGAAAACCCAGAAAGGTTTGGTGTTGTTGAAATTAAAGATGGTAAAATTATCAGAATTATTGAGAAACCAAAAAATCCTCCATCAAATCTTATTGTTACTGGAATTTATATGTATGATTCTCAGGTATTTGATATAATAAGAAGATTGAAACCCTCTGAAAGGGGAGAACTTGAAATAACAGATGTGAACAATAAATATCTTGAAATGGGTCAACTTACTTACGGAATTCTTGATGGATGGTGGACAGATGCAGGAACTTTTGATTCATTACTTAAAGCAAATATACTTGTAGCAGAAAAGGAAAGAAAAAAAATATGAAAATAGTTGTTACAGGCGGAGCAGGATTTATTGGCTCAAACTTTATAAAATATATTTTAAGAAAGTATCAAGATTATAAAATTTTGAATATTGACAAACTTACATATGCTGGAAATCTTGAAAATTTAAAAGAAGTTGAAGCAAATCCAAATTATAAATTTCTGAAAAAAGATATATGTGATAAGGATTTAGAAGATTATATTGAAAACTATGATGTAATAATAAATTTTGCAGCAGAAAGCCACGTTGACAGAGCAATTTATAATCCTGAAAGATTTTTGAAAACAGACATTTTTGGAACTTTTAATTTACTTGAAATTACAAAAAAAAGGAATATAAGATTTATTCAGATTTCAACTGATGAAGTTTATGGAAGTATAGAAGAAGGAAGTTTTGATGAAAATAGCCCTTTAAATCCCTCAAATCCATATTCTTCAAGCAAAGGAAGTGCTGATTTAATTGTTCTTTCATATTTTAAAACATATAAAATCCCTGTAAATATAATAAGAAGTTGTAACAATTATGGACCAAATCAATTTCCAGAAAAATTTATTCCTTTAATGATAACAAACGCAATTGAAGACAAAAAACTGCCAATTTATGGTGATGGACTTTATAGAAGGGAATGGATTTACGTTTATGATAATTGTGAGGCAATAGATTTTGTTTTACATAAAGGAAAAGAAGGCGAAATTTATAATGTTTCATCTGAATTCAGTATTCCAAATATTGAAATTGCAAAAAAGATACTTAAATTACTAAATAAAAGTGAAGATTTAATAGAATTTGTTAAAGATAGGCCAGGGCATGATAGAAGGTATAGTATAAAATGTGAAAAGATAAAAAAACTTGGCTGGGAACCAAAAGTAGATTTTGAAGAAGGATTAAAATTGACAGTTAAATGGTATATTGAAAATAAAAAATGGTGGGAAAAAATCAAAAAAAGCAAAAAATTTCTTACTTTCTATAAAAAAATCTATAATTTTTAAAATTTAAAGGCAATTTCCCATCTTATAAATAAAGAATCTGGTGGCGAAATTTTTTCATAGTAATTTCCCGGAGAGAAATATTCAATCCAGAGATGACTTGATATATTTTGAGTGAATTTATGTCTCAATATCAATGTTGGTAAATGTCCTCTCGTTAAATTTGTTGTTCTAATATCGGGTATTGAATTTGGATGATTGGCTCTCAAAAAATTATAGGATAAAGACAAATTGGTATTCTTTGATAATATTAAATTTAAAGATGTTCTCCAGAGATTATAATTTGTAAATTTTGCAATTTCGCCATCATAGAAATAATAATAAAGGAGCAATTCACTAATCCATGGCCATTTTCCATACAATGGATCCCATCCTGTATCCTTTGGTTTATTAGGATCATCACCTGATAAATAAGCAAATCCAAAGTCAATAGAAGGCATAAATTTTATATCTTTGAAAGTTCTTGTTAAAAATATATAACCACCAAGACCTCTCTTGTCTATTCCGTTTTCATATTCTCCCCACTGATAAGCAATTTCACCTCTCAATTTCCAAGGATCAAATTTGTAAATTCCTCTTGCTCCAATTGTATTAAGTTCAAGACCTGGTGTCGTTTGAGGGCCTATGATAGTGTTGATTGTATATGCTTCCCTGTTTATATAGATATAATATGGCTCAAATGTAATTTCTTTTTTTGGATTTAATTTTCCATAAATAATTGCTCCTTTTTCTTCTGAATTCATTAATCTTTTGTGATTGTCATTAATTATAGGCATAAAATCTTCAACAGGAGCATAGTGAAAGGTGAAATCAATAGAATTTTTATCATTAATATTGTAAGTTGCTTTTAAGGCATTAAAATAGAATGTTCGGGAACCATCACCTGGAGTTCCTTCCATAATTATAAAACCCTCTCCATATTGCATTAAAAAATCCTGTCTTCCAATTTTCAAATCCCAGTTTGAACCTAAAATTTTTTTGAATTCAAAATAGAAATTTTCAAAAATAAATTCATCATCACTTACACTTCTCCCTCTTGAAAGAAATCCATCTTTTTCAAGGTAAAATCTTGGTTCTCCTGAAAATCTTATAAAAATTGTATTTTTTCCACAGAAACTCCATTTTCCCCATAAAGAGGTCTTTAATCTGAAATAATTATCATCTTCCTTTCCAACTGGTTCAAAGATATTTCCAAGATATTCTTCTCTTAACCTTAAATCAAAACCATATTCAAATTTAACCTCCGAAAAGATGAATACCTCTATCATTAAAAACCAAAAAATTAATTTTTTCATTAATTACCTCCTTTTAAAATTCAACAACATTATAACCACTTTCTTTCAAAATTTTCTCAACTATTTTAACATTTTTAACTTTTAAAATCAAAACTGCTTTCACTCCTTCAGTTTTTATAAATCCATAAGCATCTTCAATGTTCACTTTATTTTTTTCAAGGATTTTAGCAACTTTATGGAAAGAACCTATTCTGTCTGGAATTTCAACGACAACGACATCCTGTAAGGTAACAAGAAAATTACTCTCTTTTAAAACATTATATGCTTTCTGGTTATTATCCGTCATAATTTTTATAATTCCAAAACTACCACTGTCTGCTATTGTCATTGCTCTTAAATTTATTTTTGCATTTTTTAAAACTTCTGTTATTTTGCTTATTTTTCCAGGTTTATTCTCAACAAAAATAGAAATCTGTTTTCCCATTTATAGTCTCCTTTTATCAATTACTCTTTTTGCTTTTCCAGTTGTGGTTGGCAATGTGCCAGTTTCAACAAGTTCAACAATAGGACTGACAAATATTTTTTCTTTCAATTTTTCTTTAATTCTTTCCTGCAAATCTCTAAGTTCATTTATTTCACCTTTAAAAAATTCTTTTTTTATTTCAACTTGGACAGTTAGAATGTCAAGTCCTCCTTTTCTGTCAATTATTATCTGATAATTTTTATCAACTTCTGGAAATTCCATAATTACTGCTTCTATTTGAGATGGGAAAATATTTACTCCTTTAACAATAAACATATCATCGCTTCTTCCTTTTATTCTCATTATTTTTCTATGTGTTCTTCCACATTCACATCTTTCTCTTAAAATTTTTGTCAAATCGCCAGTTCTATATCTTATAAGAGGCATTCCTTCTCTTTTTAATGTTGTTAATACAAGTTCTCCTTCTTCATTTTCACCAAGAATTTTTCCAGTTTTTGGATCTATAATCTCCATATAATAGTTGTCTTCCCATAAATGCAGTCCATCTTTGTAAGGGCATTCAAAAGCAACACCAGGACCATTCATTTCTGAAAGTCCATAGCAATTATAGACGTTAATTTTAAAAATATTTTCAAGTTTTTTCCTTGTATTTTCAGAATAAGGTTCAGCACCAACAATTGCAGTTTTCAAATTAAAATCCTCAGAAGGCGAAAGTCCAATTTCTTCAATGTAATGAGCAATATATAGTAAATAACTTGGAGTTATATGAATTACAGTTGTTTTAAGTTCTCTCATAAGTTCAATTTGCTTTTCGGTATTTCCTACACCTGCTGGGATAACGAGAATTCCTATTTTTTCTGCTCCATAGTGAAGACCAAGTCCACCAGTGAAAAGGCCGTAACTCATCATATTTTGAAATATATCATTTTTTCTTATGCCAACCATAAAAAGACATCTTGCAACAAGATCTGCCCAGTTTTCAATATCTTTTTTTGTATAGAATATATACTTTGACCTTCCTGTCGTTCCAGAAGAACTATGAACTCTCACTATATTCTTTAAATCTGTTGTTAGAAAACTTAAAGGATTGTTTTGAAGTAAATCTTCTTTTGTGGTGAAGGGAATTTTTTCAAGTTCATCAAAGTTTTTAATTTTTTTAATATCTTTTAATTTCTGTCCATAAAATTCACTTTTTTTAGCAATCTCAATAGAATAATTTAATCTTTCAAGTTGTAATTCTTTTAATTTTTTTTCATCTATTGTTTCAATACTTTTTTCCCAGAAATCAACCAAAAATGAAGAAACCTGTCTTTGTTGCATCTAAAATTTCCTTTTTTGTCTTTGGTGTAAGTAAACTAACAACAATCATAACAAATACAGAAATTAAAAATGAATAAAAACTGAAATGAAAGGGTAAAGGTTTTACAAATTTATAATAACTTCCAAAAATAAAAGAGGAAATAAAACCAGAAATCATTGACCAGATGGCTCCCTGTTTTGTTGCTCTTTTCCAATAAAGACCGAAAAGGATTGGAGAAACAAATGTAGAAAGCATAATTCCAATTGACATCCAGATTAAAAAAGCAAGAAGTTGAGGTGGTTTTATAGCAAGAACAAAACTGATTAAAGCAAAAGTTATAATCCAAATCCTGCTTATTAACGTAATTTTTCTGTCATCTGCTTTTTTATTTATAAGTTTTTTATAAAAATCCCATCCACAGGTGCTACCAATAACAAGTAAAAGACGATCTGTAGTTGACATGACAGCAGAAAGTATAATAACAGCAAAGAAACCAAGAAGTTTATCTCCAAATACATAATTTATTCCTGCAAGCATTGCATCATCAGGTTTTGTAATTGAAAGTTTTCCATCAAAAGCGAGTGTTTTTACAGCCATTCCAGTAATTTTGACAAGAAACATTATAACAATATAAATTATGAAAACAAATAATCCCGACCATTTAAAATACTTTCTGTCCTTAACGGCAATTACGTTGTTTATAATATGAGGACCTGAACCAAGACCGATGGCCAGAAGAAAGAAAAAAGAGATTAAATATAAAGGAGTGCAAAAAGCATAAGGAGCGTAAGGTGGATGAACTTGTGGAAATGCAATTTTTACAAAATTTGGATCAATCTTTGCTAATGTATTGTTAATATAAGTTAATCCACCAGCACTTTTTATTATGAATGGCGTTGTTGTAATAACACCAAATATAATTATTAAACCTTGAAATAATGTAGTCCAAGAAACTGCATAAAGTCCACCAAGAAGAACATAGATTAAAACAATGATCACACCTATGATTAATGCCTCTATTTGACCTATCCCGAGTGCCCATTTTAAAACTATTGAAATTGCTGTATATTGACCAACAAGATAAATCAATGAAGTTACAAGAACAGCAAGTGAAGATATAATTCTAATTCCTACATCACTTTCAAATCTATATGATAGGTAATCCTGTATTGTTAAAAAATTTTTTTCTTTACAAACTATATAAATTTTAAATCCGTAAAGAGTAATTGCAATTGCACAGGTTAAAGGGACAAATATTTGTTCCCAGAAACTTGGCCATCCAGCAACAAAACCAAGACCAGTAACTCCAAGTATTGTCATGCCACTTGTTGTTGAGCCGAAAATTAACAATACAAATAGCCAAAAACCCAATGTTTTTCCTGCAACAATATAATCAGAGGCATTTTTAATTTTTCTACTGGCTATTGCTCCTATATAAAGCATGAAAAAAAGATAAACTAAAATAATCAAAAATTTTCCCATTTTTTTCTCCCTTATTTAAACTTAATAGCCCAGAATAGAAGAAAAATAATTATAATTAAAGGGCACAAAATGAAAAAAACAAAAAAAGTTAAAAAAGGAAGTCCAAACAATTTTTCTCCTTTTTACAGTTTTTTAATATCACTTTCTTTTAATAATTTAACTTTATTTTTCTTTAAAATATTTTCTGCTTTTTTGATTTCTTCAACTCTTATAACAACAACTGCCTTTTTATTTGATTTTTCAACAAAAGCATAAATATATTCAACACTTATTTTATTTTCAACAAGATAACTTAAAATTTTGGCCAGTCCTCCAGGTTTATCCTCAACTTCAACTGCAATAACATCAGTTTCATTAACAGAAAAATTATTATCTCTTAAGATTTTTAATGCTTTGTTTTTATTATTAACTATTAATCTTAAAATTCCATAATCAGCCTTGTCTGCAAGTGATAGCGCTCTTATATTTATGTTGTTTTTTCCAAGGCAGTTTATAACTTCATATAATCTACCAAGCCGGTTTTCAAGAAAAATAGATAGTTGTTTTATGGACATTTTTAGTTTCCCTCCTTTAATTCTTTTCTTAAATCAATCACTCTTTTTGCCTTACCCATACTTCTTTCAATACTTTTTGGTTCAACAAGTTTAACAGTGACTGACAATCCAAGAACTCCTGAAATTTCTCTTTCTACTTTTTTCTGTAATTCTTCAAGTTTTTTTATTTCATCTGAAAAAGTCTTTTCTGTTACTTCAACTCTTACTTCAAGTTTATCTAAGTGTTTCTCTCTTGTAACAACTATTTGATAATGAGGAGAAACTTCAGGAATTTTTGTTAAAATACTTTCTATTTGTGAAGGGAATACATTTATACCTCTAATAATTAACATGTCGTCAATTCTACCTTTAATTTTACTTATTCTTGGCATTGTTCTTTTGCAGTAAGAACAGACACTGTTTATTAATTTAACAATATCTCCTGTCCTATACCTTATCATTGGGAGTGCTTCTTTTGTTAATGTTGTTAGGACAAGTTCTCCTTCCTGTCCTTCTTCAAGAACCTCACCTGTCTCAGGATCAATAACTTCTGGCAGAAAGTGGTCAGCCCAGAGATGTAACCCATCCTTTCCTTCACATTCAACAGCAACACCAGGTCCTATTATTTCAGAAAGTCCATATATATCAATAGCAATCATATCCCATTCTTTTTCAATCTGTTTCCTCATTCCTTCAGTCCAGGGTTCAGCACCTAAAATTCCCAATCTTATTGTTGTTTTTCTCGGATCTATTCCCATTTCTTTTGCTTCTTCTGCCATATAAAGAGAATATGAAGGTGTGCAGGTCAATACTGTGCTTTTAAAATCTTGAATTATCATCAGTTGTCTTTGTGTTCCACCAGCAGAAACTGGAATAACAGTTACACCAAGTTTTAAAGCCCCATAATGAAAACCAAGCCCACCTGTAAAAAGTCCATAACCATATGCATTGTGAATAATGTCTCCTTTTCTTACGCCTGCACAAACCAGACTTCTTGCCATTACTTCTGACCATAATTCAATGTCATTTTTTGTATATCCAACAACTGTTAATTTTCCTGTAGTTCCAGAAGATGCATGTATTTCAAGAATTTCAGAAATTGGAACAGAAAATAAATTAAAGGGATAATTATCTCTGAGGTCACTTTTTTTTGTAAAAGGAAGATTTTTGATATCAGAGAGAGAATTTATATTTTTAATGTCTTTATATAATCTTTGATAAAATGGGATTTTCTCTTTTGCATATGAAAAAATTCTTTTTAATCTTTCAAGTTGTATTTTTTTTAACTCACTTTCTTTAATCTTTTCTATCTCTTTCTGAAAATATTCCATTTCCAAAATTTTATTTTTACATTAAAAGATTTTTTTGTCAAAAATTTTTAATTTTCTCTCAAAAACCGTTCCTTTAAACAATTTTTTAAGTTCTTCAAAAGGGACTTTTTTTATTTCTTCAATTTTAAAATTTTTTAAAAATTCTGGTATTTTAAGTTCCTCTTTTTTTGTTTCCTTTAAATTTTTATTAAATGGACAGACTTCCTGACATATTTCACAACCAAAAATTTTATTATTTTTTTCAACCAATCTCCTTTCTTCTTCTGTTAGAAATTCCTTTTTTTCAATTGTTAAATAAGAAAGACATTTTCTTACATCTATAAGACCTTCAGAAATAATTGCTCCTGTTGGGCAGTGCTCAATACATTTTTTACAACTTCCACACAGGTTTTTTATCTCATAGTCAGGTTCAATTTCAATATCTATTATTATTTCACAGAGAAAAATAAAAGAACCAAATTCTGGATTAATCAAGAGAGAATTTTTTCCAATAAAACCTAATCCAGATTTTTTTGCCCAGTATTTTTCTAAAACTGGACCTGTATCAACAAAAAATTTAAATTCAAAATTTCCAAGAGTTTCCTTTAATTTTATTATAAAATTACTCATCATATACTTCAGAACTTTATGATAATCAATTTTTGTTAAATATCTTGGGATTGGACAATTTTCAGGGAGATATGAATAATAATTTACTCCAAGTGATATAATTGTTTTTCCCGACGGCATAAGATTTTTAGGATTAAATCTTTTTTCCAGATTTTTCTCAAGATATTTTAAGTCACCATTATAATTTTCTTTTATCCAGTAAAGATAAAAGTTTATAAGTTCCTTTTCTACTTCCTGACAAGGAGAAAATCCAATAATATCAAAACCAGAAATTTTTGCCAGTTCCTTTATTTTCTCTTTCATTTTTAATATTTTAACACCTTTTTAAAAATCTACTTGACAAAAATCTGACCTCTTTGTAATATACTATATGTAGAATATTTTTGAAATTTAAACACAATATATTGATATGAAATGTCCTTATTGTGGATACCTTAAAGACAAAGTAATTGATTCCAGAGAAAGGGAAGATGGACTTTTGATAAGGAGAAGAAGGTTATGTTTAAGATGTAAAAAAAGATATACAACTTATGAAGAGATAGATTTAAGTCCTCTTATTGTTGTAAAAAAGGATGGGAGAAGAGAAAAGTTTAATAGAGAAAAGTTATTCATGGGAATTCAAAAGGCCTGTGAAAAAAGACCGATAAGCATAGAGAAAATAAATAAAATAGTAGAAGATATAGAAAGCCAATTGAGACAGAAATATGAAAATGAAGTAAGTTCAAAAGTTATTGGAGATCTTGTTATAAAAAAATTAAAAAAAATTGACAAAATTGCTTATATCAGGTTTGCTTCTGTGTATCAAGAGTTTAAAGATGTTAATCAATTTATCAAGGAAATAAAAAAAATAGGAGGTTGAGATGTTTAAAAAAATAGTTAAAAGAGATGGAAGGATAGTTGATTTTGATTCATCAAAAATTACAAATGCTATTTTTAAAGCAGGACAGGCGACAGGCGAATTTGGAATGGATACTGCCAAAAAACTTACAATTAAAGTCCTTGATCTTGCTTTAGAGTTGATAAAGAATAGAATTCCAACAGTTGAAGAAATACAGGATATTGTTGAAGAAGTTCTTTTAAATTCTCCTTATAAGAAAACAGCAAAAGCATATATAATTTATAGGGAACAACATGCAAAGATCAGAGAAATAACAGCAAAAGCAAATCTTGATCTTGTTGATCAATATTTAAAACAATCTGATTGGAGAGTAAAGGAAAATTCCAATATGAGTTTCTCTTTACAAGGTCTCAATAATTATATATCATCAGAAATTACAAAAACTTACTGGTTAAACAGTATTTATCCACCAGAAATAAGAAAAGCATATATTGAAGGAGATTTTCATATTCATGATCTTGGATGCCTTTCTGTTTACTGTGTCGGATGGGATTTGCAGGATTTGTTGTTAACTGGTTTTAAAGGAGCAGAAGGAAAAGTTGAAAGCAGTCCTGCAAAGCATTTTGGTTCAGCACTTGGACAGATTGTTAATTTCTTTTATACTTTACAGGGAGAAGCAGCAGGAGCACAGGCATTTAGCAATTTTGATACACTTCTTGCCCCTTTTGTTAGATATGATGGATTGAGTTATAAAGAGGTTAAACAAGCAATTCAGGAATTTTTATTTAATGTAAATGTTCCGACAAGAACCGGTTTTCAAACACCATTTACCAATTTAACATTTGATTTAAAGGTTCCAGAAATATATAAAGATCAACCAGTAATTATTGGTGGTGAGTTCCAAAATCTTACCTATGGAGATTTTCAGAAAGAAATGGATATGATAAATAAAGCATTTTTTGAAGTTATGCTGGAAGGAGATGCAAAAGGAAGAGTATTTACCTTTCCAATTCCAACATATAATATCACAAAAGATTTTGAATGGAATAATGAAATATTTGATCTTTTATGGGAAATTACAGGTAAATATGGTATTCCATATTTTTCAAATTTTATAAATTCTGATTTAAAACCTGAAGATGTAAGAAGTATGTGTTGTAGATTGAGATTACAAACAGATGAATTAAAAAAGAAAGGAGGAGGACTTTTTGGTGCAAATCCATTAACTGGTTCTATTGGAGTGGTAACTATTAATTTGCCAAGGATCGGCTATTTATCAAAAACAAAAGAAGAGTTTAAAAATAGATTGAATGATTTAATGGAACTTGCAAAAGAAAGTTTAGAAATTAAAAGAAAAATTCTTGAAAGATTTACAGATGAAGGACTGTATCCTTATTCAAAATTTTATCTGAGAAATATAAAGGAAAGATTTGGAAAATACTGGGTAAATCATTTTTCTACAATAGGAATTATAGGAATGAATGAGGCATGTTTGAATTTGTTTGGAAAAGACATAGGAGATCCAGAAAGTATAGATTTTGCAATTGAAATAATGGAATTTATGAGAGAAAAATTGATTAAGTTTCAGGAAAGTACAGGAAATATTTATAATCTTGAAGCAACTCCTGCGGAAGGAACAAGTTATCGTCTTGCAAAAATTGATAAAAGTAAATTTCCAGATATAATTGTTGCAAATGAACATGAATATAGAAAAGGAGCAGAGCCATTTTATACAAATTCAACTCATTTACCTGTTAATTATACAGATGACATATTTGAAGTTCTTGAAAAACAGGATAAGTTACAATCTTTATATACAGGAGGAACTGTTATCCATATTTTTGTTGGAGAAAGGATAAATTCAAAGGAAGGGATTAAAAAACTTGTAAAAACAATCTGTGAAAATTTTTCTCTTCCTTATTTTACAATAACTCCAACTTTTTCTGTTTGTCCGATGGATGGTTATCTGAGTGGAGAGTTTTTTAATTGTCCTAAATGTGGGAAAAATACAGAAGTTTATTCAAGAATTGTTGGTTATTTAAGACCTGTAAGTCAATGGAATAAAGGGAAATTTGAAGAATTTAAATTAAGAAAAACTTTTGTTCTCAAATGAGAATAGGAGCAATCCAAAAAACATCATTAATAGAATTTCCAGGGTTAATCAGTTGTATTGTTTTTACACAAGGTTGTAACTTTAGATGTCATTATTGTCATAATCCAGAACTTGTTTTACCAGAGAATTTTAAGGAAATAATACCAGAAAAAGATTTTTTTTCTTTTTTACAAAAAAGAAAAAAATATCTTGAGGGTGTTTGTTTAACAGGTGGAGAACCATTGATACAGTCTGATATAATTGAATTTGTGAAAAAAATTAAAGATATGAATTTCAAGGTAAAAATTGATACCAATGGTTCAAATCCTGAAATTTTAGAAGAACTTTTAAAAAATAATTTAATTGACTATGTCTCTATGGATTTAAAAGGACCTTATGAGAAATATAAATTAATTACAGGTGTTGATGTTGATATAGAGAAAATAAAAAATTCTGTTGAATTGATAAAAAATTCAAATATTGATTATGAGTTTAGAACAACTGTTGTTAGAACTCAAATTTCTCTGGAAGATTTTGAGAAGATAGGAGAGATTATAAAAGGTGCTAAAAAATATGTTCTTCAAAGATTTATACCTTCAAAACTTGTTAATCCTGAATTTTTAAAAGAAAAAACTTACAGTGATGAAGAATTTGAAAAAATAAGGGAATTGATGAAAAAATATGCAAATTTTTGTGAAGTGAGGTAAAATAGAAATATGAAAATTGCCCATGTTATAACACGCCTTGTAGTAGGGGGTGCGCAGGAAAATACAATTTATACAGTTGAAGGTCTTTTAAAAAAGGGATATAAGGTAGATTTAATAAGCGGATTAACAAAAGGACCTGAAGGAAATTTAGAAGAAAAAGTTAAAGAAAAAAACATAAATCTTATAATTGTAAAAGAACTTGTAAGAGAGATAAATCCATTTCTTGATATAATTGCTTTTTTAAAACTCTTTTTTATTTTCAAAAAAAATAAATATGATATTGTTCATACACACAGTGCGAAAGCAGGAATACTTGGTAGAATATCTGCAAAACTTGCGAATCCAAAATCAATAGTAATCCATACAATTCATGGACTTCCATTTCATCCTTATCAAAATAGAATTTTGAATTTTTTTTATATTTTGAGTGAAAAGATAGCATATTACTTTACAGATCACTTTATTTGTGTTGGAAGAATTATGAAAGAGAAGTCTTTAAAAGCAGGAATTGGAAAAGATAGCGACTATTCAATAGTTTATAGTGGCTTTGAAGTAGAAGAATTTGTTAAATGTTCAAAAAAGAAAGAAGTTTTGAGAGAAAGGTTTGGTATTAAAAAAAATGAGAAAATAATTGGTATGATTGGAAGATTATTTTATTTAAAAGGGCAGGAATATTTATTAGAAGCATTTAAAGATATCTCTCCAAGATTTCCAGAAGTGAAAGTTTTACTTGTTGGTGATGGAATTTTGAGAAATCAACTTGAAGATTTTGCAAGAAAAAATAACATTTATGATAAAGTAATCTTTACAGGACTTGTTCCACCTGAAAAAATACCAGAATATGTTGCAGTGATGGATATTTTAGTTCATACAAGTTTAAGAGAAGGATTACCAAAAGCAGTTGCGCAAGGACTTGCAGGAGGAAAACCAGTTGTTGCTTTTGATGTTGATGGAGCAAGAGAAATTGTCATTAATGGCAAAACAGGTTTTATAGTGCCAGAAAAAAATGTTGAACTTTTAAAGGAAAAAATTATTTTTTTACTTGAAAATTCTGAAATTGCTGATAAAATGGGAATAGAAGGACAAAAATTGGTGATGGAACTATTTCCAGTTGAAAAAATGGTTGACGAAATTGAGAAAATTTATATAAAATTTTTAAATAATGGAAAAAGTTGACTATATTGTTGTTGAAGCAAGTTATGCTGGTTTAGAATTGATTTCAAATTTTATTCAAAAAAAATGTATTCTTACAAATTTGAGTTTTAAAAAATCGTGGGAATTGATGTTAACTGTTGATGAAATATGTTCAGCAATAGTAAATTGTAAAATAAATGAACCTAATATTATTAAGGTCTTATGGAAAGATATGGGAAATGTTATAAAAATTGAAATAATGGATGATGGCACTCCTTTTAATCCTTTAAATTATGATATGAAGGATAGTGATTATGGAATTGGATTCCACATAATTAAGGAGATGGTTGATTACGTTGAATATAAAAGAGAAAATGGATTTAATATAGTAACTCTAAAAAAATTCAGAAAGAAATGTAAAAAATGAATATTTCAGAAAAACTTTCTCTTGAAGGAAAATCTGCTTTAATAACTGGTGGAACAAAAGGCCTTGGAAAGGAAATTGCAAAAGCACTTATTACTTCTGGAGCAGATGTTTCAATAGTTGGAAGAGATGAAGAGACAGGAAGGAAAGCAGTGGAAGAGTTGAGTAAGATTGAAAAAAGAAAAGTTTTGTTTATAAAAGGAGATGTAAGAAAATATGAAGATGTTGAAAATTTTGTTTTTCTAACTCTAAAAGAATTTGGGAAGATTGATATTCTTGTAACATCTGCTGGAATAAATTATAGGGAGAAAGCAGAAATTTTTCCTGAAGAAAAATTTAGAGAAGTTTTTGAAACAAATTTTTTTGGGACTTGGTATACATGTAAAGTTGTAGGTAGACATATGATAGAAAGGAAATATGGAAAAATTATTACTATCGGTTCTATGTTAAGTTTTGTTACCCTTCCTGAAAGAACTGCTTATGCTTCAAGTAAAGGAGCGGTTTTACAATTAACGAAAACACTTGCAGTTGAATGGGCAAAATATAATATTACAGTTAATTGCATATGTCCTGGACCATTTGAAACTGATATAAACAAAGAAATTTTTAGAAATCCTGAAATTAAAAAATATTTTATTGAAAGAATACCTTTAGGAAGAATAGGAATTCCAGAAGAAATAGGGACTTTGGCTGTATTTCTTGCTTCTGATGCATCTTCTTTTATAACAGGAAGTGCAATTTTGATTGATGGTGGATGGACATGTCTTTGAAAAAAATTCTTATTTATTGTAATGGAAAAAAATGGCTTGTTGATAAAGATTTAAAAATGTTTTCAACACATTTTGGGAATGTTGAAATTCCTCAACTTGATAAAGATATAGAAATTTCTGAAATAAATCAGAAAAAATTTTATTTTTTGAAACCAAGTATTGCTGAATTCATTTTGAAAATAAAAAGAAAAACCCAGATAATATATCCAAAAGACGTTGCTGTTATTCTTTTTTATTCAGATTTAAAGGAAACTGATAATGTTATTGAAGCAGGAACAGGTTCTGGTTCTCTTTTAATAGGAATTTTATCACGGGTAAAAAAGGGGAAAATTATTACTATTGAAAAGAATGAAGAATTTAAAAAAATTGCAGAAAAAAATATAAAAGATTTTTTTGGGGAAATCCCAGAAAATCTTCAATTTGTGAAAGGAGATGTTTATGATATAAATTTTAAACTTGATATTAATGATGAATGGGCGGACAAAATATTTTTTGATTTACCTGAACCTTGGAGAGCAAAAGATCTCCTTAAATATTTGAAAAAGGGAGGAATTCTTGTAAACTATAATCCTCAAATTATTCAAATAAAAAAGTTTATAGAAGAAATAGAAGGTTTTATAGATATAAATGTTTTTGAAATTCTTGAAAGAAAATGGATAGTTGATGAAAAAAGAGCAAGACCTTCTGATTTGATGAGAGGTCATACAGGTTTTATAATGATGGGGAGGAAAGTTAAATGATGAAAAAATTTCCAGTTATTCAACTTGCACTTGATTTTGTTGATGAACATAGGGCTTTAAAACTTGCAACAGAGGCTATTGAATGTGGAATTGAATGGATTGAGGCTGGCACTCCTTTAATTAAATCCTGTGGTGTTGAAATTATAAGAAAATTGAGGAAACTTTTTCCTGAAAAAGTGATTGTTGCAGATATGAAAATTATGGATACAGGAAGAATTGAAAGTGAAATGGCATTTAAAGCAGGAGCAAATATTGTTGTTGTTATGGGAAACGCATCAAATCAAACAATTAAAGAATGTATTGAAGCAGGGAAAAATTATGGAGGCCAAATTTTTGTTGATCTTCTTGAAGAAGCAGCAACTATTGAGAGAGCCATGGAAGTTGAGAGACTTGGGGCAGATTATATAGGAGTTCATATACCAATTGATCAGCAAATGACAGGAAATATTTCCTTTGATTTTTTAAAAGAAGTTGTTAAAAATGTAAAAATTCCGGTTGCCATTGCAGGAGGTTTAAATTCAGAAAATGTTGTATCTGCAGTTGAAGCAGGGGCTTCTATTTTGATTATAGGAGGTGCAATAACAAAATCTCCAAATGTTAAAAAAGCAATTTATGATATAAAAAAGGCGATAGAAACAAAAATACCTGTTAAGACAGAACTTTATAAAAGAGTAAGTTTAGAAAATGTTAAAGATATTTTAAAGAAAGTTTCTTCTGCAAATATTTCAGATGCTTTACATAGAACTGGTTGGATTACTGGGGTTAAACCATTGTTAAATGAAGATTTCAAAATCGCAGGAAAATGTGTAACTGTAAGAACATATCCTGGAGATTGGGCAAAACCAGTTGAAGCAATTGATGTTGCAGAAGAAGGGGATGTAATTGTGATTGATGCAGGTGGAGTTGGTCCTGCAGTTTGGGGTGAACTTGCAACAAATAGTGCTATTATTAAAAAAATTGAAGGTGTAGTTGTTTACGGAGGGGTTAGAGATGTTGAAGAAATAATAAAACTTAAATTTCCTGTCTTTGCAAAAGTTGTAACCCCACAGGCAGGTGAACCTAAAGGTTTTGGTGAAATAAATGTACCTTTAAAAATAGGGGGGCAAATAATTTCTCCTGGTGATTGGATTGTTGGGGATAGAGATGGAGTTGTTGTTATTCCAAAAGAAAAAGTTGTTGAAATTGCAAATAGAGCAATGGATGTTTTTGAGAGAGAAAATAGAATAAGAAAAGAAATACTTGAAGGAGGGACATTAAGTAAGGTAATGGATTTATTAAAATGGGAGAAGCCAAAATGAATGAAATTTTAGAAAAGGAAGAAATTGGAGAAAAAATAAAAAGAATAAGAGTTTATAATCCATTAATAGCAAAAAAGGCACTTCCAGGACAATTTGTTATTTTAAGAGTTGACGAAAAAGGAGAGAGAATTCCTCTTACAATTGCAGGTGTTGATGAAGAAAAAGAAACTATAACTTTAATTTTTCAAGAAGTTGGGACTTCAACTACTAAACTGGGACTTTTGAAAAAGGGGGATAAAATACTTGATCTTGTAGGACCACTTGGGAAGCCAACCGAAATAAAAAATTATGGTCATGTCTGCATTATTGTTGGAGGCGTTGGCTCTGCTTTTGTTTATTGGATGGGAAGATCTTTTAAAGAAAAAGGAAATAAAATAACCACTATTATAGGGGCAAGAAGTAAAAACTTAATAATACTTGAAAATGAAATGAAACAAATCAGTGAAAAACTTTATATTTCAACAGATGATGGAAGTTATGGGGAAAAAGGATTTAATACTCAAATACTTGAAAGATTGCTTGAAGAGGGGGAAAGATTTGATTTAGTTTTGACAGCAGGGCCAATTCCAATGATGAAAAAAGTGGCAGAAATAACAAAAAAATACAATATAAAGACAATTGCAAGTTTAAATCCTATAATGGTGGATGGAACTGGAATGTGTGGTTGTTGTAGAGTTACTATTGGTGGAAAAACGAAATTTGCTTGTGTTGATGGACCCGATTTTGATGCTCATTTGGTTGATTTTGATGAACTTTTAAAAAGAACTTCTCTTTATAAAGAACAGGAAAAACTCTCCTATGAAAAGTTTCTCCAATTGAATCAACCAAATTTAATTGACGAAAAAGATTGATTTTTATATAGTTTTTTAGAACCTCTTTTAATAGTTATACAATTTCTGCTATATAGAAATTTTTAATCAGTTGAATTTTTTAAACAGAGTTCTGATGTTAAAATAGAGTGAAGAGTTAATTTTTCTTGATATCCACATAAAAATTGAGATACATTCATTCTATTTCTTCCTTCAATTTGTAATTCTTTTATTTTTATAGTTCCTTTACCGCAGGCAACCTCAATATAATCTTTTTCAATTTTTATTATTTCACCAGGTTTTCCAAAATTTCCATCTATTTCTCCAATTTCTGCTTTATATATTTTTAAAAGTTTTTTCCCTGTCGGAAATTCTATGTAAGTATAAGCACCTGGCCATACAATAACTCCTCTTATTAAATTGTAGATTTTTTCTGCATCTTTTTCCCATTTTATAAGGCCATCTTCTTTCTTTAATTTAGGAGCATAAGAGACTTCTCCTATTTGAGGATATGTTTTTCTTTCTTTAAGATAAATTTCAATTCCTTTAACTAAAACTTCCTGTGCTAAATAGGAAAGTTTGTTTTTCAATGTAAAGGCATTATCTGAAGGTAAAATTTCAACTTTTTCCTGTAGTATAATTTCGCCTGTATCAATTTTTTCATCCATTTTTATTATTGTAATTCCTGTCTCTTTTTCTCCATTTATTAAAGCCCATTCAATAGGAGCAGGCCCTCTATATTTAGGTAAAAGGGAAGGGTGAACATTTATTGAAGTAATTTTAGGGATATTTAAAATAGAGGGAGGGAGAATTTTCCCATAAGAAATAAGAATTATAAAATCTGGCTCAATTTTTTTCAATTTCAAAATAAAATTTTCATCAAAAATTTCTGGTTGATAAACATCAATTCCATTTGTAACTGCCCATTCTTTTACAGGAGTTGGAGAAACTTTAAGCCCTCTACCTTTTGGTCTGTCAGGAGCAGTAATGACACAGGAAATTTTATACTTTCTTTTAAGAGTGATAAGACATGGTATTCCAAAATTATCACTTCCAAAAAATACTATTTTCATTTTTGGAAAATTAATGCTCCTGCTGAAACAATTCCAGAATCTACTCCAAGTCCAGCAGGAACAATTTTTAAATTTTGTGTTAATATTTTCATAGATCTTTCTTTTATTGTTTTTTCAATTGTATCAAATAATATTTTACCAGCCTGAGCAATTCCTCCACCAATAACAATAATATCTGGATTTAATAAATTTACAAGACCAGAAAACATTGCTCCAAGACATATTCCAACATCTATCCATATATTTTTTGCAAATTCATCTCCAAGATTATACGCATCTGAAATTATTTTAGGTGTTATTTTGTTTAGATCACCATTAACAAGATCTAAAATTTTTGTTTTAACACCTTCTTGAATCCCTTTGATTGCCCTTTCAACAATATAATCTCTCCCAACAAATCTTTCTATACATCCATAATTTCCACATTTACATTTTGGTCCTTTATAATCAATTGGTATATGACCTATTTCAACTGCTGAATATTTACCTCCTCTCAAAAGTTTTCCATCTTTAACAATTCCACCACCAAGTCCTGTGCCAAGTGTTATACATATCATAGTTTTACTACCTTTTCCTGCTCCAAAAAGATATTCTCCCCAGGCAATTGTGTTTACATCATTTTCAACAATCACCCTTTTTTTAAATTTTTCTTCAAATATTTTTTTCAGATTTAAATTATGCCATTCAGGTAAATTTGGTGCTTCATAAACAATCCCTTCATCATCTACAACTCCGGGGGTTCCAATACCAATTCCTTCAATATCCTCTTCATAAGCAAATTCAATACTTTTTTCTATTTGAGAAAGAACTATATCTCTACTGCCCTTTTCTGCAAGTGTTGGAAATTGTTCTTTTTTTATTATATTCCCTTTTTCATCTACAAGACCTGCTTTTATATAAGTTCCTCCTATATCAATTCCAACCGCTTTTTTCATTTCTCCCCCTTGTTAAAAACCGATAATAATGATATATTATTTTTGAAAAAAAGGTCAAAAGTTTTTGAATATGGATATAAATCTAAAAGGTTTTTCTGGAATTGTAACAGGTGGAGCAAGTGGATTGGGTAAAGTAATTGTAAGAAAACTACTTGAATGTAAGGCAGAGGTTATGATTTGTGATATAAACGAAGAAAAAGGTAGAAAAACTGTTTTAGAATTTGAAAATTTTAAAAATAAAGTTTTTTTTATAAGAACAGATGTTTCTCAAAAGAAAGATGTTGATAAACTTGTAGATTACACAATTGAAAAATTTAAAAAAATTGATTATCTTGTTAATAATGCTGGGATTCTTATTCCCCGGCTTCTTGTAGACCCAAATGGTAAGGAAGAGTTAACAGAGGAGATTTTTGACAGAACTGTAAATATAAATATGAAAGGATGTTTCTTGTGTTCTCAAAGTGTTGCAAGAAAAATGATAGAGAGAAGGAAAGGTGTTATAGTAAATATCTCATCTGAATCAGGTCTTGAAGGATCAGAGGGGCAAAGTGTATATGCAGGGACAAAGGCAGCAATTTACTCTTTTACAAGAAGTTGGGCAAAGGAGTTAGGAAAATACAACATAAGAGTAGTTGGTGTTGCTCCTGGAATTCTTGAAGCAACAGATTTAAGAAATTCTGAATATGAACGTGCTTTAGCTTATGCAAGAGGAATGACTGTTGAAGAATTAAGAAAATCCTATGAGAAATTGTCTATACCACTTGGAAGGGTTGGTAAACTTGAAGAGGTTGCCAATCTTGTATGTTTTTTAATTTCAGATTTAGCAAGTTATATTACAGGAACAACAATAAATATATCAGGAGGAAAATCAAGAGGATGAAAAGATATATCCCTGAAGATACAATAAAAAGGTTACCTGTTTATTTAAGAAATCTTTTGAATTTAAAAAAAGAGGGGAAATTTTTAGCATCTTCAAAAGAAATAACTGTTCCTTTGAATATTCCACCAGAACAGTTTAGAAAAGATTTATCTTATTTTGGGCAATTTGGGAAAAGAGGTGTTGGTTATGATGTAAATAATCTTATCAATATTTTAGAAAAGATTATAGGGATTGACAAGGAGATAAAAGTTATACTTGTTGGCGTTGGAAGGTTGGGTTCAGCATTAATTAGATATAAAGGGTTTTCAATTTTAAATATGAAAATTGTATATGCTTTTGATATAGATCCTCAAAAGATAGGTAAAATTGTTGATGGAATTGAAATAAAAAATATTGGAGAAATGGAAGAAATTGTTAAGAAAGAAAAAATAGATGTTGGGATTATCTGTGTTCCGGCAAATAATGCACAGGAAATTGCAAATCTTATGGTAAATTCTGGAATTAAGGCAATTTTAAATTTTGCTCCAGTTGTTTTAAATTTACCAAAAGATATATTTGTGAGTTATGTTGATATGGCTTCTGAACTTGGTTCTTTAATATTCAAACTTAAAAATCTATAAATCTTTCAAAGATTCCTCATTTAATCTTTTTGCAGTTTTTATTGCATCTTTTACCCCATAACTCCAACCACAACAAATTCCCAGAATTCCAACAATCATCAAAATATAGGGTAATTTAGATTGAGAGGTTTTTACCGGCGTTTCTTTAGATTTTTCTTTTTCAGAATTTTCTTCTATTACAATACCTTCTTCAGTCATTTGAACTTCTTTTTCTTGCTCAATTATTTCAATTTTTCCTCCTTTTGAAGGAGTCCCTTTAAGTTGAAAAGTAATTCCTAAGGAAAGAAGAACAATTCCTATAAGAACAGTTAATCCTATAAATGTTCCTTTACCAAACTGACCATTATAAATCTGTCCAAGTCCAGGGCAAATAGTAGAAAGTACTCCAGCAAGTCCAGATGATTTTTGTTCATATTTTAATCTTACTTTTAATCTTATTTTTTCTTCTTCAATAATTCTGCTTTTTTCTTCTTCTGTAAAAGCCATTTTGCCCTCCTTTTATTTTTCATACTCCCATTTTACCCCTTTTATTTTTTCAAAAAGTTCTGGGAGTATCTTAAAATTTTTTTCAATTGGCATAAAAATCATGAAAACATCTATTGATTCATTTTTTGAAAGTTTCTTTTTTGGTGGGACACTGTTAATGAATATAAAATTTTCCCCTTTGCCTAAAATTACGGCAGGTGCAATTAAACCTCCACCTTCTCCTTTTCCATTATTTGCAAAAAGCCAGTTTGCTTGTCCAATTTTTGTTTTTTTTGTCTTTTCAAGTTTATAAGTGGCAAACTTATCTTTTTGAGGTATTGTATAGTATTTGTAAGGTTCATAAACATTTTCCATTGCCCAGTTTATTCCACATTCAGAAATATCGGTTCCTTTATATAAAAATTTTGAATAAATTGCAAGAAAAGGGAATTCTTCTCTGATTTCAAGAAAAAGAATAAGTTCATATTCAGGATAAACATTTTTTTCATCTCCGAGGGAGTATGTAACTTTTAAAATTTTTCTTTTTGCCTCATCTTTAAGAACTTTTACTTCTTTAATTTTTTTTGTTAATAATTCTTTATTTTTTGTAAAATCCTGTCCTGCAAAATAAAGTATATTGCCATTTGAAATTATATGTTCAACTGTAACAAAATAGTCATATTGTAATGTTATAAGTTTAATGTCTTTTTGTGGAGTGATAAAATAACCAAATTTTTCAACAGAAAAACATTTAAAAATAAATAAAAATAAAAGAATTAATAAGATTTTTGTTTTTTTCATTTTCGTCCCCCTTTTGCCATGATATTTATATTTTTAACTTTTTAACCAGTTTTGTCAAATTTCCCATCAATATTTTTACCACAAAAACCACATTTCCCATCAATAATTTTATTTTTCAAAATTCTATATCCATATCTTTCAATAAGTAAATTTTTGCAAAAAGGACAATATGTATTTTCTCCTTCATCTCCTGGAATATTCCCTGTATAAACATATAAAAGCCCCTCTTCATAACCAATTTCTCTTGCTTTTCTAATTTTATTTATATCTGTTGGATAATGGTTTTCCATTTTATAAGCAGGATAAAATCTGCTCACATGCCATGGGATTGTTTTATCTATATTTTTCAATTTTCTTGCAATATCTCTTATTTGATTTTCCTTATCGTTATATTCAGGGATTAAAAGTGTTGTAACTTCAACCCAAATATTATATTTTTTCATAAGTTCAATATTTTCAAGAACATATTTCTGATTTGCCTGTGGCAATTTTTTATAAAATTCTTCATCTCCTTTAAGATCAACATTTGCTGCATCAAGATATTCAGAAATTTCTTTTAAGAAATCTTTACTCATATATCCATTTGTGACAAAGTTGTTATAAAGCCCATTTTCTTTAGCAATTCTACAAGTATCAAGAGCAAATTCACCAAAAACAGTTGGTTCTGTATATGTATAGGATATTGATAGACAATTATATCTTTCAGCCATTTTGACTATTTCTTCTGGTTTTCTCTTTCTCAATGTAAAAATTCTTCCTTCTTTTGGTGGGTGGGAAATTTCATAGTTTTGACAGAATGGACAGAAGAAATTGCAACCACAGGTGGCTATTGAAAAAGAGAAACTTCCGGGAAAAAAATGATAAAAGGGTTTTTTTTCAATAGGGTCAATATTTTCAGCAATGACTTCTCCATAAACAAGTGAGTATAAAATACCATCCTTATTTAATCTCACTCCACATTTTCCAACTCTATCAACTTCTATCAAACAAAAATGATTACAAAGTTGACACTGTACCTTTTTGCCATCAACTTTTTTCCACCATTTTGCTACTTCCATTTTACTTTAATAAAAACATACTCCTTTCGAACAACTTGATATTTCGTCTTCAATGATTAAATAATCAATTTCTTCCATATTACTTCCATAATAAAGAACTTGCTCATCTTTACTTCCATATCTAAAAACTGTGACACCTTTACATTTTAATTCCCATCCCTTTATAAAAATTTCTTTAATTTGAGAAATTGTAGCATCATAGGGTAAATTCACTGTTTTTGACACTGCATTGTCAGTATATTTTTGAAAAGTTGCTTGCATTTTTAAATGAAGAAGTGGATGAATATCAAAAGCAGTCAAAAATATTTTTCTGTATTCCTCTGGTATTTCTTCAACATCCTTTATAGAACCAGTTTTTATAATTTTTTTCAAAACTTCTGATGTTAAAAATCCTTCCTTTTTTGAAACTTTTTCAAAAACGGGATTTATTTCTATTAGTTTCGTCCCTTCAAGAATATTTCTTATAAAGGCAATCCCGAAAACAGGTTCAATTCCACTAGAACAGTTTGCAATAATACTTATACTCCCTGTTGGGGCTATTGTTGTTCTTGTTGCATTTCTCAAAGAATCTATTTTTCCATAATAAATAGATCTTTCAAAATTTGGAAAAGAACCTTTTTCTCTTCCAAGTTTAACCGAGTATTCAAATGCTTTTTCATTTATAAATTTCATTAGATTTTCTGCCAAAATAAAACTTTCTTCACTGCCATAAGGTATTTTAAGTTCAAATAATAAATCTGCCCATCCCATTATTCCAAGTCCAATTTTTCTGTTTGCTTTTGTAATTTTTTCTGTTTCAGGAATAGGGAAATTGTTAACTTCAATTATATCATCAAGAAATCTTATTCCAATTTCAATAATTTTTTCAAGTTTTTCCCAGTTTATTTTTCCATTTTCAATAATTTTTGTAAGATTTATTGAACCCAGATTACAGGATTCATAGGGAAGAAGAGGGGTTTCTCCACAAGGATTTGTACTTTCAATTTTGCCAAGTTGGGGTGTAGGATTATGTCTGTTAATTTCATCTATATAAATAATTCCAGGATCTCCTGTTTCCCAAGCACTTTCACATATTAAGTCAAAAACTTCGTTGGCGTAAACTTCTCTTACTTTTTTCCCATTTCTTGGATTAATTAAATGATATTTCTCTTTCTTTATAACCTTTTCCATAAATTCGTCAGTTACAGCAACAGAAATGTTAAAGTTTCTAAGTATGTTTTTCCTCTTTGAAGTTATAAATTCATAAATATCTGGATGATCGCAATTCAAGACTCCCATATTTGCTCCTCTTCTTTTTCCGCCTTGTTTAATAATCTCTGTGGCTTTGTCATAAATTTCTATAAAAGAAACTGGACCAGAGGCAACTCCTTTTGTAGAACCAACTACATCTCCTTTCGGCCTTAATTTAGAAAATGAAAAGCCAGTTCCCCCACCACTTTTATGTATTAAAGCCATATTTTTTAAAGTTGTGAAAATACCATCAAGAGAATCTTCAATAGGTAAAACAAAACATGCGGAAAGTTGACCTAAAAGTGTTCCAGCATTCATTAAAGTTGGAGAATTGGGAAGAAATTCTAAATTAACCATTATTTTATAAAATTCCTCTTCATATTTATTTTTTTCCTTTTCACATTCTGCAACACATTTCGCAACTCTTCTAAATAATTCTTCTGGTGTTTCAATAATTTCACCAATTTCATTTCTCAAAAGATATCTTTTTCTTAAAATATTTATAGCATTTACTGAAAGTTTAAGTTTATCTTCAACACCAAGAATTTTTTTACTTTCTCTTATCTGTTTTCTTTTTTCCCTATAAAGAATATAGTTTTTGGCAACATTATATAACCCATTTTCAACAAGAACCATTTCAACAACATCCTGAATTTCTTCAACAGATGGGATTTTTTCTTTATTCAATTTTTCTATCACCTGAGAAGTAAGTTTTGAGGCAAGATTTATATCGTCAATATTAACTGATTTGAGTGCTCTATAAATTGCAAATTCTATTTTTTCTGGTAGGAATTTTTGAAGAGAACCATCCCTTTTTTTAATATATTCAATCATTGATAATTAAAAATTACCTTTTAGATAAATTTTTGTCAACTTTATAGTTTTTTCAATGATAATATTAGTTTTAATATTTCCCTTATTTTGGTTTTGATATATTTCCTTGTTTTTCTTATACTTTCTTCCAGAGATACTGGCCCCTGAACAATGGAAAATAATGAAATATAAGGATTATTTGTAAATTTATAAATCTCTTCTTCTATTTTTCCTGCAAGAACTACTGTTGGTATTTTATATTTAATTGAATAATTTAAGATAATTCCAACTCCTTTTCCGTAAAATGTCTGTTTGTCAATTTTACCTTCCCCTGTTATTATAAGATTGGCATCTTTGATTTTTGATTCAAAAGAACCAAGATTTAGTATTTCTTCAATCCCGGAAACAATATCTGCAGAGAGAAAAGAAACAAAACCAGCAACAATTCCACCTGCTGCTCCAGAAGATTTTATTTTATTCACCTGTATTCCTGTATATTTTTTTATAATTTTTGCATAATGCCTCAATCCATCATCAAGAATTTTAATCATTTTCTCTGTTGCTCCTTTTTGTCTTCCATAAACAAATGAAGCCCCATTTTTTCCATATAAAGGATTATTAACATCTGCAAGGATCGTGAATTTAACTTTTTTTAAATTTTCATATTCTTCAGGATATTCAACTTTTTCTATACTTATAAGATTTCTGCCTTTTCCTGGATATAAAATATTTCCATTTTTGTCAATAAATTTAAATCCAAGAGCAGTTAAAGCACCAATTCCTCCTTCGTTGGTAGCGCTTCCTCCGACTCCTATAAATATTTTTTTACATTTCCTTTTTATCGCATCTTTTATTAATTCTCCAAGTCCATATGTTGTTGTTTCCATTGGATTTCTCTCATTTTCTTTTAAAAGTGCAAGGCCTGAAATTTTGGCCATTTCAATATAAGCAATGCTTTCCTTTTTTAAATATTTTGTTTCTATTTCTCTTCCAAGAGGATCTTTTGCAAAAGTTTTGATATACTTACCGCCAATTAAATTTTTCAGTACTTCAAGAGTCCCATCACCACCGTCAGCAATAGGAAACTTTATTATCTCTGAAGATGGTATGAATTTTTTAATTTCTTTAGCAATAATTGAAGAAATTTCTAATGAAGTTAAAGCACCTTTAAAAGAATTTGGACAGATAACAATTTTCATTTTAAAAAATTATAATTGATTCCACAAAAAAAAGAAAGTATAATTTTCCAAAAAATAAGGAGGAGAAAAGATGAAGATTTTTATTGATACTGCGAAAATAAACGAAATAGAAGAAGCATTTTCTTGGGGAATAATTGATGGAGTTACAACAAATCCAACTCTTATAAAAAATGCAATTGATGAATTGAAAAATAAAGGAGAAAAAATTGATATAGAAACATATATAAAAAGAATACTTGAAGTTGCGAAAGGTTGCCCTGTTAGTTTAGAAGTTATTGGGACAGATTATGAAAGTATGTATAGAGAAGGAATTTTACTTTATGAAAAATTTAATAAAATTGCAAATAATGTGGTTATAAAAATCCCTATAAATCCTTCTCTTGAAGAAGATGGAAATTTTGATGGTCTTAAAACAATATGTAGGTTATCTGAACAAGGAATACCAGTAAATGTAACATTGATTATGAAGGTTGAACAGGCAATACTTGCTGCAAAGGCAGGAGCAAAATATGTAAGTCCATTCGCAGGTAGAATTGATGATTATTTAAGAAACAAAATTGGTTGGAAAGATTTTAAAAAAGATGAATATTATCCTGAAATAGGAATTAAATTTAAAGATGAAACTATCAATGATGAAGGAATAGTTAGTGGAGTTGATCTTGTTAGGAAAATAGTAGAGGTTTTTAACAAATATAAATTTAAAACAGAAATTATTGCTGCTTCTATAAGAAACTCAAGACAGGTAAGAGAAATAGCAGAAACAGGATGTCATATAGCAACGATTCCATTTTATGTTTTAAAGGAAATGCTTGTTCATTATAAAACATCTGAAGGAATGAAAAAATTTGTTTCTGATGTAGTTCCTGAGTATAAAGAGATATTTTACAAATGACACATAGAGAAAGACTTAAAAGAGTTTTTAAATGTAAAGAAGTTGATAGGATGCCTATAAGAATATGGGGTGTAAGTCCTGTTTTCTTAAACGAAAATTTCAAACCACTATATGAACTTGTTATTAAATATGATCTTGAGAGTATTGAATTTTGGTCTCCACAATTTGAAGAAGTTTCACAACCTTATTTAATGGAAAACGAAGAAAAAATTTATGGGGAAACAAAGGAAGTAATTACAAAGATTAAAACAGAAAAAGGAGATTTAATTCAAATTTACAGGATGAAACTTGATGGTTCACCAGGTAAAATTATAAAGTATTTTATTGAAGATATAAATGATGCTGAAAAATTTCTATCTCTTCCAGTTAATATGGAGTTACCAAAAATAGACTCTTATTTTGAATTTGAGAAAAAAATCATGGAGAGAGGACTTATATTGATAAGCATTCCAGAACCTATGTATTCTGTTCATAGAATGATGGGTTCAGAAGTTTTTAGTTATTTCCTTTATGATTATAGAGAAATCCTTCATAAAATGATTGAAAGAGAATTTAATAGGATTATAAATCTAGTTAAGTATTTTCTTTCAAAAAATATAGGAGATGGTTTTGGATATGTAGGTCCTGAAGTATGTATTCCTCCACTGGCTTCTTTAAAAGACTTTAAAGAATTTGTTTTTAATTATGATAAAAAAATAATTGATTTAATCCACAATGAGAATAAACTTGTTTGGGTTCATTGTCATGGGGATATGGCACCTGTTTTGGAAGAGTTTATAAAAATGGGTGTTGATTGCTTAAATCCAGTTGAACCTCCTCCAGTTTCAAAAATAACTATAAGAGAAATGAAGCAAATAAGCAAGGGTAGAATGTGCCTTGAAGGTGGAGTTGAAGATAGTGCTTTTGACTTATTAACTCCTGACCAGATGAAGGAACTTGTGGAAAAAATTATAGAAGAGGGAAAGCCAAATGGTGGATTTATTTTATGTCCAACTTCAACCCCTAATACATGGCCAAAGTTATTGCCAAAGCGTATTGAAAATTACAGAATTTTTGTTGAAACCAGTGTAAAATTGAGAGATTATTAGATAACAATTCCACCTTCTTCAGAAAGATATATCCCTTTCATTTTCATTTCAAGTGATTGTGGGTTTTCTGCATATTTTAATGCAGTTTCTCTATCAATAAAACCTTTATTGTAAAGATCCAAAAGTGAATCTTCAAAGTCCTGCATCCCTTCATTTTTCCCAGATTTTATCGCTTTTGGAATTTTATTATCCTGCCCTTCAAGAATCAATCTTGAAATTAATTGATTCACAAACATTATCTCAACAGCAGGGACTCTTTGAATTCCTTCTTTAATAGATGGGAGAAGAAGTTGTGAAATAACTGCTCTTAAATGTAAACTTAAATCTCTTCTTATTTGTTGCTGCCTTGATTCGGGAAAGAAGTTGAGAATTCTTCCTATTGTCAATGTGGCATTTTGACTATGTAACGTTCCCAAAACAAGGTGGCCAGTTTCAGCAGAATGTATAGCAAATTCAACTGTTTCTTCATCTCTTATTTCTCCAACAAGTATAACATCTGGGTCTTGTCTTACAGCATATTTTAATGCATCTTTAAATGTTACTACATCTATTCCAATTTCTCTTTGTGTTATAAGTGCTTTATCATTTTTATACAAATATTCAATAGGATCTTCTATACAAAGAATATGACAAAATCTTGTTTTGTTTATTTGATTGATTATTGCTGCTAAAGTGCTTGATTTTCCACTTCCTGTAGGTCCAGTAACTAAGACAAGCCCATTTAGAAAATCACAAACTTTTTTTACACTTTCTGGTAAATTTAACATTTCAAAATCTGGAATTATTGTTGTTATTCTTCTTGCAACAAGAGCATATGTCCCTCTTTGTTTAAAGATATTAACTCTAAATCTCCCAATATCCGGAAAACCTATTGAAGTATCAATATTGTTTGTTTTTGTTAATAATTCTTTTTCTTTTTCTTGTAAAAATTCATGGATTATTTTATTTAAATCTTCCTCATTAATTTTTCTGTAATCTTCAATTCTCGTAAGTTCTCCTTTGATTCTCAATATAGGTTTTGATCCAACTTGTATATGAATATCTGAAGCATTTTTTTCTTTTGCAAGAATTAAGAGTTCCTGAAAAGAAAATTCTTTTTCCATTTTAATTTCTAAAATGATATAATTTATTACAATGAGAAAAGTTATTATAATCTATTTTTCACAAACAGGCAATACAAAAAAACTTTCAACAAAAATTTATGAAATCTTAAAAGAAAAAGGGTTAGAAGTTTCTTTGTTTGAACTTGAAAGCAAGGAAAGAAGAAATTTTTTTAGAAACTGTATTGATGCAATAAAAGGGAAAATCTACTATATTGAAAAAATGCCATCAATTGAAAATTACGAGATTGTTTTTATTGGAAGTCCTGTCTGGGCAGGTAAAATAACCCCTCTTGTAAGATCACTTATAAAAGAATCTAATTTTCAAAATAAAAAAGTATTCCCTTTTATTACTTATGGCAGTGGTCTTGGTAGAATTCGTGCTCTTAAAGAGTTTGAAAAACTTATAATAGAGAAAGGGGGGGAAATAATTGGAGAACTTGATGTAAAAGGTAAAAAAATTGATGAGAATTTACCTAAAATTAAAGAAGAGATAGAAAAATGTTTGAAAAAATTGTAACTGATAAAGCACCTTTACCTGTTGGACCATATTCACAAGCCATAAAATGGAAAAATTTTATATTTGTTTCTGGACAAATTCCAATAGATCCTTTAACAAACGAAATTGTTAAAGGAGATATTTCGGTTCAGACAAAAGCAGTAATAGAAAATATAAGAAATATTCTAAAAGAAGCAGGGGGAGATCTTGAAAATGTTGTAAAGGCAACAGTGTTTTTAAAGAATTTAAATGATTTTGAAAAAATGAATCTAATTTACAGTCAATATTTCAAAAATAAACCTGCAAGAAGTGTTGTTGAAGTTTCAAGATTACCGAAAGATGTTCTTATTGAATTAGAGGTTATAGCAATTATTAAGGAGGAATAAGATTATGATTAAAAAAGTTTTTTTAGTTTTTATTTTTGGATTTATTACAGGTCTTTTTTGTCAACTTAAAAAATATAGAGTTGAATTTGAAAAATGGCCACAGATGAAATTTAAAAATGTGAGAATTTTGGTAGGTAAAGGACCTCTTTCAAATCAAGGTTTTGCAGGAGCAGAATTAAAGGATATGGAAAATACAATAATAATTTTTCCAGATATTTCAGAAGGGACTATTTTCACAAATGAAGATCAAGGATATGGCAGTGTTAAAACAGATTTAAAAATTTATTATCTTGACAAAAATTTTAATATTATTAAGTGTGAAATAATGAAAAAAGAAAAAGGAATTTCTCAGGCACCTAAAAATACATTTATAGCAGTTGAAGGATTGCCTTAAAATTAAATATACTGTAAAATTTTGAAAAAGGAGAAAAATTATGAAAAAAATGATTTACATTATTGTTTTCTGTCTTTTTTTAAACACTGTTTTTGGAGAAAGTCAGTCAAAATATATTAAAAGATTTAAAGTTGCGGAAAGTCTTCTTGAGTATATGTTAACCCAAGCAGATGTTGCCATTCCACTTTCACTTATAAAAAGTTGTTACGGGATTATTTTTCTTAGACAATATAAAGGTGGCTTTTTATTAGGAGGTAAAGGTGGAGAGGGAATAGTTTTGGCAAGAAATAGAGAAACAGGAGAATGGAGTCCACCCGGGTTTGTTGCAACTGCTCAGTTAAGTTTTGGTTGGCAAGTAGGTGTTCAAATGACTGATTTGATTCTTTTGATTATGAATGAGAAGGGTTTAAATATGCTTCTAACTTCAAAAGTTAAACTTGGGGCTGATATAGGGATTACAGCAGGACCAATTGGAAGAGATTTTGAAGGAAAACTTGCACCAGGAGCAGGAATTCTTGCGTATGGGAGAAGCAAAGGGCTTTTTGGTGGAATTTCACTTGAAGGAGGATTTCTTTTTGCTGATAATAAAGCGAATGAAGAATTTTATAAGAAAAAAGGGATAAAATTGAAAGATATACTATTTAGAGGAAAAGTTTCAATGCCAAAGGAAGCGGAAAAACTCATAAAACTTTTGAAGGATTATGAAGAATATGAACTTGTGCTTGAAAAAGAAGAAAAGAAAACAAAATAATTAAAGATGTTAAGAAGAAAAGCAAGAGAATATGCCTTGAAAATTTTATATATGATGGATATAAAAAAAGAAAGAAACTCTTCTATCCTTGAAACTTTTTGGGAAAATATAGAAGAAAAAGAAGAAGTTAAAAAATTTGCAAATGAAATAGTTACAGGTGTTATTGAAAATTTAGAGAATATAGATAAAGTGATTTCAACTGTTTCATTAAATTGGGACATTGAAAGAATGGGTTATATTGATAGAAATATTTTAAGAATTGGAACTTATGAAATCCTTTATAGAGACGATATACCACCTGTTGTTAGCATAAATGAAGGAATTGAACTTTCAAAAATATATGGAGATGAAGATTCTCCTAAATTTGTGAATGGGATTTTGCATAAAGTGAAAGAAATACATGAAAAAAAAGGAGGTAAAAATGAATCTTAAAAAATTTTTACTTTTTTTACTTTTAATTGTAATGACTATTTTGGGTCAGGAAAAAAGAATATTAATGGTGATTGCCTTTGAAAATTTCAGAGATGAAGAGTTGTTTGTGCCTAAAAATATTTTTGAAAAAAATGGGATTTCAGTAGATATTGCTTCTATTAAAAAGGGAACAGCAATAGGCATGCTTGGAGCAAAAGTTGAGGTAAAACTTATTTTGAAAGATATTGATGTAAAAAATTATGATGGAATTATTTTTGTTGGTGGCACTGGTTCTGAAAGTTTATTTACAAATTCTGATGCAATTAAACTTGCTCAAGAATTTTACAAAAATAAAAAAATTGTTAGTGCTATATGCTTGGCTCCTGGAATATTAGCGAAAGCAGGAATTTTAAAAGGTAAAAAAGCAACCTGTTATCCAAGTGCTTCTAAAATTTTAAGAGAAAATGGAGCAGTTTATACTGGTAAGGATGTTGAAATTGATGGAAATATTATTACAGGAAGTGGGCCACAAGTAGCAGAAAAATTTGGGAATACTATTCTTCAGATTCTTAAAAAGTGAGAAAAAATATTCTTTTTACATTTTTAAGATTTTTTGTAAGTTTTTTATTTATTTATTTAATTTTAAGAAAAATCAATTTTGATGAGGTCGGGCAAGTTTTAAAGAATGTTGATCTTTTTAGTTTATCAATAACATTTCTTTTTATTTTTTTTATAAATATCCCTCTGGCTCTAAGATTTAAATATATTCTTGAGATTTATTTTAAAGAAACACTTTCACTTTTGCTTATCTGGAAATTAACAATGATTGGTTTATTTTTTAATAATTTTCTTCCAACATCAGCAGGTGGTGATATTGTTAAAATTTTCTATATTGTTAAAGATGAAAAGGAGAAACTTTTGAGTGGTATTTCTATTTTAATTGATAGATATATAGGGGCTTTAACTGTTATGACAATGGGAACAATTTCTGTTTTATTTTATTATTACGAGAAAATTTCCATTTTAATTTTGATTTTAATGTTTTTACTTATTTTTTTCTTTTACTTTTTTTCTAAAAGAGAAATTGCTTTTTTTTTCTATAAGTTCTTAAAAAAAATTTTCCCACCAATTATAAATGAGAAACTTTTGGTTTTTTATAACTCAATCAATTTTTATTTTGTTAAAAATAAGAGGAAACTCTATCTTGCAATTCTTATCAGTTTTATTACACAAATTCTTTCAATTTTTTCTCAGTATTTTTTAGTTTACTCAATTCTTAAAAAGAAAATAAGTTTTTATCCATTTTTTATTTTTATCCCTTTAATTTGGACTTCAACTTTGATTCCTTCCATTGGGGGACTTGGAATTAGAGAATTTTCCTATATTTATCTTTTTTCTAATTTTATCGGAAAAGATAATGCTTATGCTTTATCTCTTCTTGTATTGTTAAGTATAATTTTTAACAGTATTATTGGTGGAGTTATTTTTTTAACCTTTAGAGTTAAGAAATTTCATTAAAAAAAGGTTTAAAATCTTTTGGATTTTCATATAATTTTACTAAATTAAATAATTTTTTTATTCTTGATTTTTCCGGCATTTTTGTTCCTTCTTCTTCTGCTTTTGCTGCACCTACTGCTGAAGCAAATTTTAATGCAGTTTTATTATCTTTTTTTCTTTTAAACATATATAAAAAACCAGCCAGAAAAGCATCTCCGCATCCAATACTACTTTTAAAATTAACTTCAGGGGATTTTGAGTAAATTATTTCCTTTTTTGTAAATAAGATTGAACCATTTTTGCCATTTGTAATTAAAATTAAAGAAATTCCAGTATTAACTAAAAAATTACATACTTGTTTAAGTTTATCAAAATTATCAATTTTATAATTGAATGCCCTTTCAAGTTCTTTCAAGTTGGGTTTTATTATAAATGGTTTTTCTTTTATACTTTCTTTTAAAACAATCCCATCAGCATCAACAACGGTAAAGATTCTGAATTTTTTAAGTTTTTTTATTATTTCTGCATAAATATTATTTTTAATCCCTGGGGGAATACTACCAGACATAACAACAATATCTTCTTTTTTAAAATTAATATTCATCAAAATTTGCCAGAATTTTTTTAATTCTTTCTTTTTTATTTTGGGTCCTTTTTCGTTAAATCTTAAAACTCTTTTTTCTGAAATAAAGTTATATATATTTCTTAAATTTCCCTCTATTTCTACAGGAATAAAATTAATTTTTTCTTTTTCAAGCAGGGTTTTATAAAACTCACCATTATTTTTACTTAGAAAAGTTATTGCAACTGCTTCTTCTCCAAGGTTTTTCAACATTCTTGCTATATTCATTCCTTTTCCACCAGGATCAACTCTGATTTTATCAATTCTGTTTACATCCTCGTCAACAATATCTTTCAAATAAAAAGTATAATCAATACTTGAATTTAAAGAAATTGTATAAATTAAGGAAGGCATTTTCACTTTGATTCAGTGTGAGGTCTATATTTTCTCATTTTTTTTCTTTTTCTTATTTCACTTGGTTTTTCATAAAACTCCCTCTTTTTTATTTCCTTTATAATCCCTTCCCTTTCCACCTCTCTTTTAAACTGTTTAAAAATTTTATCAAAATTTGTATTGGAATTAGCAATCAATAAAATCACCTCCTTACTTTTAAATTAAATACTATCTATTAAATAAATTTTACTTCCACAATGTTTACATTTTATTTCTTTCCCTTCTTCAATTTCGTATGTATCAACCATAAAACACTTTCTGCATCTAATTGTAACTTTTTTCTTTTTCTCCATTTTTTCGCCTTTTTTCATAAGTTTATTATAACTTTTTCCACTATTTTTGTCAATTTTGGTTCAGATTTAGAGGCTACTTCAACTATTTCTTCAAAAGTAACAGGTTTTAAAGCATCTGGAAGACACATATCGGTAATAACAGAAAAACCCAGAATTTTTAAACCAAGATGCACTCCAGCAATGACTTCAATAACTGTTGACATTGTAACCATATCTGCTCCTATAAGTCTTAAGAATCTATATTCTGCTTTTGTTTCAAGATTTGGACCAAGTAGTCCAACGAGAACTCCTTTTTTTAATGGTATTTTTTCTTCAATACCTATTTTTTCTGCAAGAGTAATTAGATCTTGAGAGTAAGGAGATGACATATCAGGGAATCTTGGGCCAAATCTTTCATCATTTTCTCCTACCAGAGGATTTTGTCCTGTTAAATTTATATGGTCTGTTATTATTACTATATCCCCTTTATTAAAAAGTGGATTTAATCCACCTGCTGCATTTGATTCAATTAATATGTTTATTCCAAGAAATTTCATAACTCTTATAGGGAAAACAACTTGATAGGGAGTATAACCTTCATAAAGATGAAATCTTCCTTGCATAGCAACTACATTTTTGCCACCAAATTTCCCTATTATTAAGTTTCCAAGATGTGTCTGAACAGTTGAAATTGGGAAATGTGGTATTTCTTTATAAGGTATTATAATTTTTTCCTCTATTTTCTCAGCAAAAGCCCCTAATCCAGTTCCTAAAATAATCCCTATTTCAGGAGTAACTTGAATTTTACTTTTAATAAAATCTACTGCTTCAATTACTTTTTCATATTCTTTCATTTTTTTCCTCCTTTTTAAATAGATATGTTATTTTTATAAATTTTTTCAATGAGTTCCATTGTTTTTACAGCATCAGAAAAATTACACTCTGGTTCTTTATTTTCTTTTAAACAATCTATGAAATGTCTATTTTCAAAAAAATATCCATAGAATTTATGAAATTCATTGCTTTGAGCAATCTCTTGTGTTGACAAGATTTCTGCTTCTTCTTTATTATCCCTAAATATTAACGCTTTTTCATTTGGATTAACAAAAGCAGAAATACATTTAGAATGTATTTCAAAAGTATGGATTCTTTTTCCAACTGTCCAGTTTGTTAATAGAATTCCTGTTGCTCCTGATTCAAACTCCATTATTGCATTAAAGGCATTAGGAGTATTTGAAAAATAGGATTTTACAATACTTCTTACATTTTTAACTTCACCACAAAACCATCTCATAATATCAACAGAATGTATGGCATCGCAGGTTAGGATATCAACTGCCCCATTATAATATAAAAAATTGGGAAACATATTTTTATAAAATGTTGAAACAATCTGAATTATAGGGCCATTTTTCTCAACTATTTCTCTTACTTTTTTTATCAAAGGAATAAATCTTCTGTTAAATCCAACCATGCTTTTACATCCATTTTTAACTGCAAGATTGGCCAGATTTTTAATTTGATATAATGTTATACCTGGTGGTTTTTCAATAAAAACATTTAGATTTCTTTTCAAGGCATCAACAACAATATCATATAAATGATGTGGTGGCATAATTATATAAACCGCATCCAAATCAAGTTTCTCAAACATTTTTTTGTAATCTGTATATCTATTTTCAATCTTAAATTTTTCACCTGTTTCTTTAAGTCTCTTTTCGTCCAAGTCACATATTCCTGCAATTTCTACATCTTCCATTTCATAGAGAGATGGATAATGAACAGTATTTGCAAAAGAACCACAACCAATAAAACCAATTTTTATCTTTTCCATTTTAAACTCCTCCTTTTAAAATTCATTAATAAAAACTTTTAAACTTTCTTCCCAGTGTCTCATTTTTATATTTAGAGAATTTAATAAATCCATGGAAAGAGGAGAAAATTTTGGTCTTTTAGCAGGAACATTAAAAACTTTTGAAAATTCATCAAAAGACAATTTCTTTAATTTTGTATTTAGTTTTAATATTTCTCTCATTTTTTCTCCAAATTCAAACCAGGAGCACCATCCACTGTTACAGACATTTATTATCCCATAAAATTCTTTCTCTATCAATTTTTTAATACATTCTGCAAGATCAAAAGCATAAGTCGGACAATTAATTATATCAGTTGTTAGGAAAATTTCTTTTTTTTCTTTTAATATTAAAGGTAATTTACTTCCAAAATTTTTCCCATTTTTTCCAAAAATCCTTGAAGTTCTTATTATAAGATATTTTTGGCAATATCTTTTTATAAAATTTTCACCTTCAAGTTTACTTTTTCCATAAATATTCAGTGGATTTGGAATATCATTTTCTGCATAAGGAGTTCCTTTATTCCCATCAAAAATAAAATCAGTACTGGTATATAATAAAAATGAATTAAATTCTTTTGCAAAAATTGAGATATTTTCTGTTCCTTTTGAATTTATATTAAACGCAATTTCTGGATTTTTTTCACAGTAATCAACATCTGTTAGAGCAGCAAGGTGAATAACTATGTCAGGTTTTATTTCTTTAAAAATTTTATAAATATTTTCTTTGTCAGTTACATCAAGAATTTCTTTGCCAAAAGAAAAAATTTGCCATTTTGAATTTTCCAATACAATCTTTAAATATTTCCCTAATAATCCGTTTCCACCAGTTATGATAATTTTTTTCATTAATTTTATTATACTATATGATGAAAAGCATTAATACAAAAATATTACTTTTGATTGTAATCAAGAAATTAATAGGCAAGGCAATCTTATTAAGTAAAATTGGACTTAATGCTCAAGCATTTTAGTAAAAATTTTAAATTTATTTACATTTTTCTATTGTCTTGTTTAACCTAAAAGAGACAAATATGTTGACAGAAAGAGAATTTTAAAATAAAATACAAAAAAGGAGAAAAAAAATGTATACATTTTTATTAATTTTTCATATTTTAATTTCGTTATTTTTAATTTTTGTTGTATTAATTCAGAGTGGCAAAGGGTCTTCTATGGCAAATATTTTTGGAGGTGGAGGGATGGAAACTGTCTTTGGTGCAGAAACACCAGCGATTTTGAATAAAATTACAGCATTTTTAGCAATAATGTTTATCATTACTTCTATTCTTCTTGCAATTACTCCTAATAAGTTAGTGTCAAAAAGTATTTTAAAAGAAGAGTTAAATAAATTTCAGAAGGAATTGCCATCCCAGCCACCCACTCCAATCCAAAAGTAAACTTAAAAAATGGGTAAACTTGTAGAATTACCGAAAAAAGGGAAATTAATTATAGTTGGTGATACTCATGGAGATTTTGAGGCATCAAGGATAATTGTTAAGAATTTTATAAATAAGAAAAACCATTACCTTCTTTTTCTTGGAGACTATGTTGATAGAGGTAGGAATTCAAAAGAAAATATTGATTTTTTATTATCTTTAAAAGAAAAGCATGAAAATTTAATATTGCTTTCAGGAAATCATGAAATGTTTCCTGTTATTGAATGTAGTCCATGTGATTTTTGGGAAAATCTTAGTGAAAATGAATTCAATTTTTACAAAGAAAAATTATTAGAGTTACCTCTTTGTGCCTATGGAAAAGGATTTATTGCCTTACACGGTGCATTACCAGATATAGAGAATCTTGAAGATATAGAAAAACTTGAAGTTGGAAGTAAAGAATGGTTTAAAATTATCTGGGGAGATTTCAGAGAAGAAGAGGGGGAAGAACTTGGTAATTTTTTTGGTAGGCCTAAATTCGGAAAGGATTATTTTTTGAGAATTATGGATAAAATTAAAATGAATGTTCTTATAAGATCTCATGATCCTTATGCTCCTGAAAGAATGTATGATAATAGATGTCTTACTATTTTTACTTCTAATGCATATGGGGTTGAAAGGAAAATTGCAGTTTTAAGTTTGAATAAAGTAATAAAAAGTGTTGAAGATATAGAAGTTATTTCTCTGGATAAACCAGCAATTTAAAAATGAGAATTAAAAATTTTGGAGGTTATTCACTTGGTGAATACTTAGGAGGGGGGTTATATACAAAAGTTTATAAAGGTTATTCATTTTTGGCAAAACCCCCATACGGAAATCCAGTTGCAATTAAAATTCTTTATCTGAAAGGCAATTTCTGGGAAAGAAATAAACTTTTAAAGCAGTTTGAAAGAGAAGCATCTATTGCAATGAATCTTGAGCATCCTAATATCGTTAAAGTTTATAATTTTGGTAGATTTGATTCACACTATGCTATGATAATGGAATATATTGATGGGAAAAATTTGAAGGAATATCTCTATGAAAGGGAAAAATGGACACTTGAATTGATTCTGGATATTTGCTATAAAATAGGTAAGGGATTGGAATATATCCATAAAAATAATATTGTTCATAAAGATGTAAAACCTGACAATGTTCTTATTTCATATGATTTTAAGGTGGTAAAATTGACAGATTTTGGGATAGCAAAACTTCCTAAAAGATTTTGGAGAAAGGATATATTTCCAAAATCTGGAACAGTTACAAAATTTGGTATAATTTCATATATATCTCCTGAACAAAGTGAAGGAAATGCAACTTTTCAGTCAGATATTTATAGTTTTGGAGTGACTATGGATGAAATTATAACAGCAAAACTTTCTATAGAAGGAAAGAATGAAGAAGATTATTTTAAAAGAATAGATATAAGGGCGTATAGAAAAAATACCGGTAAACAGAGAATTTTATGTGAAGATTTGCCAATTCCAGAAGAGTTAAAAAAAATTATAGAGAAAGCAACTGAACCTGATGTAAATTTAAGATATGAAAATATGACAGAACTCCTTCAAAATCTGGATAAGTTAATTATTAAATGAAAAAATTTTTAAACTCGATTTTTCTTTTAATTCTTTTTATATCATCCTGTTCTAAAAAAGAAACAAAAAAATTGAAAAATACGCTTGTTCTTTCAACATCTTCCGATCCCAAATCTTTTAATCCGATAATTGCAAAAGAAACAAGTACAACAATAATAACAGGATTTATTTTTGAGGGACTTACAAGAATAGATGGTGTAACTCTTGAAGTGTGTCCATCTCTTGCAGAAAAATGGGAAGTTGATTCAACAGGCAAAAGATGGGTTTTTTATCTAAGGAAAGATATTTTCTGGAATGATGGAAAAAAGTTTTCTGCTGATGATGTTGTTTTTACTTTTAATGACCTTATATATAATGAAAAAATTCCAACAAGTAGTAGAGATATTTTTACTATAGAAGGGAAAAAAATAAAGGTTAGAAAAATTGATGATTATAAAGTTGAGTTTATTTTACCTGAAAAATTTGCTCCATTTTTGCAACTTTTGGGACAGGAAATTTTGCCAAAACATAAACTTGAAAATATAGTCAAAGAAGAGAAATTTACAAGTTCATGGGGTGTAAATGAAAAACCAGAAAATATAGTTGGAACAGGTCCATATAAAATAAAAGAATATAGACCAGGAGAATGGGTCATTCTTGAAAAAAATCCTTATTATTGGAAAAAAGATAAAAATGGGAATTCTCTCCCTTATATTGAAAAAATAGTTTTTCTGATAATTCCTGACCCAAATATGGCAATCTTAAAGTTCAGAATAGGAGAGATTGATGCATTATCTATAAGAGGACAAGATTATTATGTTTTAAAACCACTTGAAAATGAAAAAAATTTTACAATTTATAATGTTGGGCCATCTCTTGGTTCTGAATTTCTTTCTTTTAATCAAAATGTCAATGCCAAAATTCCTGAATATAAAAAAAATTGGTTTTGTGATATAAATTTTAGAAAATGTATTGCTTATTCTATTGATAGAAATGCGATTATAAAAAATGTCTATGCAGGCTTTGGAACACCTCAATTTGGTCCTATGAATTCTTCTTGTGGCTTTTTTTATAACGACAAAATAATAAAATATGAATATAATTTAGAGAAGGCAAAAGAATATTTAAAAAAAAGTGGATTTTATTGGAAGGATGGGGTCCTTTATGATAAATATGGAAATAGAGTTGAGTTTACAATAATAACAAATAATAACAATTTAGAAAGAATACAAATTGGAAATATAATTCAAAATGATCTTGAAAAACTTGGAATGAAAGTTAACCTGTTGCCAATAGATTTTAATACTCTTGTTAATAAACTTACAATATCTTTTGATTGGGAAGGCGTTATTATCGGGCTTACAGGTGGAATTGAACCTCATGGTGGCAAAAATGTTTGGCATTCAAAAGGGCAACTTCATTTCTGGAATTTTGGGAATAAAAGAAATTATTTGTGGGAAAAAAATATAGATTCTTTATTTGAAGAAGGAGTTAAATATCTTGAACCTCACAAAAGAAAAAAAATTTATGATAGGTGGCAGTTGATTGTTTCAGATTATTTACCTTTAATTTATACTGCCAATCCAAATGTAATATATGCTGTCAGAAATAAATTTGAAAATTTAAAAATAACAGTTTATGGTGGTATCTTTCATAATATAGAAGAAATAAAAATTAAGGAAAATGAAGACATATAGATTGAGGGTATTTTATAAAAAAGAAGGTATTTCAAGATTTATTTCTCATTTAAGTTTTTGTAAGTTAATTGAGAGAGTTTTAAGAAGATTAAATATTCCTGTTAAGTTTTCAAGTGGTTTTACACCTCATATGAAGATTTCGTTTGGACCACCTTTACCAATTCCAGTTGAAGGAATAAATGAATTCTTTGAAATAGAAGTAGAGGAAGTTTTTGATATAAATGATTTTATAAAAAGATGTAATGAAATTTTGCCTGAAGGAGTTGTAATTAAAAATTGTTACTGGGTTGATAAAAAATATTCTCAATCTTCAATTTATGCTATTTATACTATCCCTTTAAACCAGAAAATTTTAAAAGAAAATATTGAAAAATTTGGCAGGATTATTAAAGAGGAAGAAAATTATATAAAAGTGATTTTTAAATTAGAGAATTTTAATCATAGAAAAGTTTTTGTTGGTGGCCTTTTTGATGGTATTAAAAGAGAAATAATAATTGAAAATAATGGATAAATATAGGGTTTTGATAAATAATGAAAAAGTTATTTTAAGAATTGTTTTTGAAAAGAATGGTAAGATAGATAATTTTTTTGTCTATAAACCAGATTTTGGTCCTCAAATTGGGAATATATATAAAGGGAAAATAGAAAAAGTTTTGCCAGGACTTAATTCCGCTTTTATTAATATTGGAGAAATGAAAAGTGGTTTTTTACAATTTGATACAAAGGATTTCTATGTACTATATGATGAATTTGAAGAGTTGCCATTTGAATCAAGAATTTTAAGTCCAGAAAATGAAATTCTTGTTCAAATTTGTAAACCAGGTGAAAGAGAGAAATCACCAAAAGTTTCAGAAAATATTGTTTTGCCTGGAAGGTACTTTGTCTTTTTGCCAAACCTTAAAATACAAAAAATTTCAAGGAAAATTGAGGATAGAAAAGAAAGAAATAGGTTGTTTAAAATTTTTAGAAATGCCATTGGAGGAAAATATGGATTTATAATAAGAACTGCTTCAAAATGGAAATCTGAAGATATTATTTATAAAGAAATCAGACAAATTTTAAATATATGGAAAAAAATTAAAAGGGATTATAAAAAACATAAAGCACCTTATTTACTTTGGAAAGAATTACCTGTTTATCTGAGGATTATAAGAGATTACGTTGATGAAAATTGTGTTAGAGTTGAAGTTGATGATGAATTTATTTTTTCTCAAGTAGAAAAATATATTAATTTTCTTATTCCAGAATTAAAGGGTAAAATTTTTCTTTATAAAAATAAAGTCCCAATTTTCATATATTATGATTTGGAAAATGAAATTGAAAATTTCATTTCTAAAAAAGTATTTTTACCTTCTGGAGGCCATTTGATTATAGAAAAAGGAGAGACTCTCACATCTATTGACGTAAATACAGGAAGAGCAGAAGACGAAAATGTTGAAGAAACAGTTTTAAGAACAAATCTTGAAGCAGCAGATGAAATACCAAGGCAAATTAGATGTAGAAATATTTCAGGTATAATTATTATTGACTTTATAAATATGAAAAAAGAGGATAAAAAACAGGTTTTCAAAAAATTCATTACTAATTTGAGTTTTGATAAGGCAAAGTTTAATATTTTATTTACTTCAAATTTAGGAATTTTGGGATTGACGCGAGAAAAAAATGATTATTCAATTTATGACTTGTTATTGGAAGATTGCGAATTATGTAATGGAATAGGTTTAAGAAAAAATATAGAATCTGTTTTTTTAGAAATTAAAAAAAGAATATTTGAAATTTTGAACTTAAAATCATATAATTATAAACTTGAAATTGAACTCTCAAGAGATTTATATGAATTTATTTTCAAAAATCAACTATTTAAAAATTTAGTTTTTTCTGATAGAATTGAATTAAAAGTGAACCTCAATTTTAAGAAAGGAGAGTTCAAAATAGAGGAAAAATTATAAAAAGGAGTGAAGAAGATGGCAATACATTTAAAAGTTGAGGATAAGGAGGGATATCAAAAAATATTATCACCAGAAAATTCTGATTTAAAACTTTTATCTTTTTCTATAATAAGAAAAGAAAGGGATGTTTTTAAGGGTAATACAGAAAAAAATGAAAGTGTTTTTGTTATAACTGAAGGAAAATGTAATTTTTATGTTGAGAAAAAATTGATCGGTGTTTTAAAAAGAAAAAATGTTTTTGAAGAACCACCTTCAGCAGTTTATTTACCACCATTTTTTGAATATGAAATTGAATTTGAAAAGAAGACAGAAATATGTGTTGTTGGTTGTCCCGCGAAAGGAATTGGTAAACCCAAATTTTTGAATTCAAAAGAAATAAAGTTCAGGAGAGTAGGAGAAGAAACATATTTTAGAAATATTGCAGATATAATACCGGAAACCTTTCAAGCAGAAAGAATAATACTTGGAGAAACTATAAATGATGCAGGAAACTGGTCAAGTTATCCCCCTCATAAACATGATGAAAATAATCCTCCATATGAAAATTCTCTGGAAGAAATTTATTTCTTTAAAATTTTACCACCAACAGGATTTGGAATTATAAGAATTTTTGATGACAATGAAGATAATCTTTTTCTTATAAGAAATAATGACTTAGTAACAATCCCAAAAGGATATCATCCAGTTGGTGTAATTCCAAAGCATCAAATATACTATCTTTGGGCACTTGCAGGTGAAAAAAGAGAATTGAAGACATCATTTCATCCAGATTATAATTTTTAAAAAGGAGGGAAAAAATGGTACCGAGGATGGTTTTTCTGACAAAAGGAGTAGGGAAGGATAAAGAAAAACTTACAAGTTTTGAGAAAGCACTTAGAGACGCAGGGATTGCCCAATTTAATCTTGTTTCCATTTCAAGTATTTTCCCTCCTGGTTGTAAATTAATTTCCAAAAAAGAAGGATTAAAACTGTTAAAGCCTGGTCAAATTCTTTATACAGTGATGAGTAGAAATTCAACAAATGAGCCCCATCGGCTAATAACTGCTTCTGTTGGAATAGCAATCCCTAAAGATCCGAATCAATATGGGTATCTTTCAGAACACATAGGATTTGGAGAAACTGAGGAGAAAGCAGGAGATTATGCAGAAGATCTTGCAGCAACAATGCTTGCAACAATTCTTGGACTTGAATTTGATCCTGAATCTTCCTATGATGAGAAAAAAGAAATATGGAAAATGTCGGGTAGAATTGTTAAAACAACAAATATCACTCAATCAGCCATTGGTGATAAAAATGGCCTCTGGACGACAGTTGTTGCTGCTGCTGTTTTTATACTTTAATTTTAAAAAATAAATTTGGAAATATAAGGGATTTGGTATCATTTTAAAATGTTTAAAGTTGGTATAGGCTTTGATATTCACAGATTTGTTGAGAATAGAAAATTTATTCTTGGGGGTGTTGAAATACCTTATTATAAAGGACTTCTTGGACACAGTGATGGAGACGTTTTATTACACTCAATAAGTGATGCAATTTTAGGGGCACTTGGGAGGCCGGATATAGGATATTATTTCCCTGATACAGATGAAAAAATAAAAGGGATTGAAAGTAGGGAGATTTTAAAGAAAGTTATTGAGTTTTTAAGAGAAGATGGATATGAAATAAATAATATTGATAATATAGTCATATGTGAAAAACCAAAAATTTTACCATATTTTGATTTAATTAAAGAAAGTCTTGCCAAAATTTTAGAAATACCAAAAGAAATGATAGGGATTAAGGCAAAAACAACTGAAATGATTGATAAAGATAATGATTATTGTGCTTCCTTTTCAAGTGTATTGATTCTTAAAAAATGAGTTTTAAAGACGAAATTCCAGCAAGTATTTGAACAACCTGATTAAAAATTTTTTGAGGAATTTTTTTTAAGAAGAATATCCCTCCAAAAGCACCCAGAGTTAATCCTGGAAATAACATAAGGTTTAATTTTAAGGAATAAAGATTTATCAAACCCAAACTAACACTGAAAGGCACTTTAATCCAGTTTAAAATAAAAAAATACCATGCTCCTGTTCCAACAAATTCTGTTTTTGGAAGTTTCATTGAAAGCAAATAAATTATTAAAATTGGTCCTGCTGCATTTGCCATCATTGTTGTAATACCTGCAAATATTCCCATAAATACTGCAAAAAGAAATTTTTCAGGTATTTTAATGCCTTTTTTATTCCAGTACCAGTTGAGTAAAAGAATTATGAGTATAACAGAACCTATAAATTTGCCAAGCATTTTATCATTTATTTTACCGAGTAAAAAATACCCAATTATAACTCCCAAAATAGCAAATGGTAAAAGACGAAAAATATATTTCCAGATTGCCTTTTTTCTGTAATAACTTACAGCAAAAATATCTCCAAGAATAAGCATAGGTAATATTACCCCAGTTGAAATTTTTGGAGGCAAAACTATTGCAGTTAACGGAATTGCAAGAATGCCAAGTCCTGGAATACCTGTTTTTGAAATCCCTATTAAAAAGGAGTTTATTTCAAGCAGAAAAATTTTGAAAAAGTTTAAATTGTAAATATTTCCCATTTTTAAATTTTCAAAATATATAATTTTAAAATTTTTCTGTCAAAAATTTTTTTGTAAATAAAAATTGGATTTTTTGTTTTTAAATGGTAAAATTTTAAATTAAAAAATAAAAAGGAGTTATGTCAATGGAAAAAAATAAAAAAGATTATTTAAAGGAGTGTGTTGAGCATTTTGATATAAAAAAAATAGATGCTATTCCAATTATAGAAATGTTTTCTAAAATGTCCTTTTCTGCAAGAACTCTTGCCTATGGTGCAAAATTATATGAAAAAATGTTGAGGGATGAAGAAGTTACAGTAATTTTGACTCTTGCAGGGTCTCTTTTTAGTGCAGGACTTAAAAATGTTGTATGTGATTTAATTAGAAATAACCTCGTTGATGTAATTGTTTCTTCAGGAGCAATAATTGTTGATCAGGATTTTTTTGAAGCACTCGGATTTAGACATTATATAGGAAGTCCAGATGTTGACGACAGAGAATTAAATAAACTTCACATAGATAGAATATATGATACTTTTATAGATGAAGATGAGTTAAGAATATGTGATATGACAATTGCGGAAATTGCAGAAAAACTTGAACCAAGACCTTATTCTTCAAGAGAATTTATATGGGAGATGGGGAAATACCTGAAAGAAAAAGGAATAAAATCGGATGATTCAGTTGTTCTTGCTGCCTATGAGAAAAATGTGCCTATATTTGTTCCTGCTTTTTCTGATTGTTCTGCTGGTTTTGGACTTGTTTATCATCAGACAAAACATCCAGACAAACATGTAAGTATTGATTCTGTTAAGGATTTTCGTGAACTTACACAGTTGAAAATTGAAGCAAAAGAGACAGGAGTTGTAATGATTGGTGGAGGAGTGCCAAAAAATTTTACACAAGATGTGGTTGTATGCGCAGATGTCCTTGAAAGATCTGTTCCAATGCATAAATATGCAATTCAGATAACAGTAGCAGATGTAAGAGATGGCGCTCTTTCTGGTTCAACATTAAAAGAGGCTCATTCTTGGGGGAAAGTCGATTTTCCAAATACTGAAATGATTTACTGTGAGGCAACAATAGCATTTCCAATTATTGCTGCATATGTTTATCAAAAAGTAAAAGATAGAAAACCTAAAAACTGGGCAAAAATTTTTCAATCAAAATAATTTTGACAGAAAGTATCGGCAAGATAAGAAGTTCTATAAAAAATGCCAGCGTAAATCTTTTTAAAACCAATTTGAAGACCATAATTTTCAAGTTTCTTAAAAAATTCTTCTGTATAGAATTTCTTTACTTCATAACCATTTTTAGAAGATTTTAAATATTGACCAATAACAAGAATATCGCAGCCAGTTTTTAAAATATCATTCATAATTTCATATATTTCATTTTCTGTTTCACCAAGTCCTATCATAAATCCTGATTTTGTTGTAAATCCTGCTTTTTTTATTTCAGAGAGTATTTGTAGAGAAGTTTCATAATTGGCTTTGGGTCTGATGATTGGATAAAGTGATTTTACAGTTTCAATATTATGAGAAATTACATCTGGTTGAGAATTAAAGATAATATTCAATATAGAAATGTCGCCCTTGAAATCAGGAATAAGGAGTTCTATTTTTGTTTGAGGACTTATTTTTTTTATCTCTTCAACTGTTTTTTTAAATTGTAATGCTCCACCATCTGGAAGATCATCTCTTGTAACTGAGGTAATAACAACATATTTCATTTTAAATTTTTTAACAACCTCTGCAATTTTTTTTGGCTCTTTTTCGTCAAGAGGTTGTGGTTTCCCTTTATTTACACTGCAAAATTTACAATTTCTTGTACAGATATTTCCAAGAATCATAAAAGAAGCATAATTTTTTCTGAAACATTCATAGATATTTGGACAGTTGGCATTTTTACAGACTGTGTTGACTGAATGTGATTCTAAAAAATTTTTAAAAATTTCATAATCTTTTTCGCAATAGGAAATTCTTTTTTTAATATATTCAGGAATCATATTTTTGGTGGCAAATGTATACTTTTTTTATTTAAATCATTTATTGCTTCCATTATTCCTTCGGAAAAAGTTGGATGACAATAGAATATTTTTTCAAGATCTTTTATTTTCAATTCGTTAGCAATGGCAAGTGTAGCAAAAGAGATTAGTTCAGTTGCAGATTTTCCTATTATATGTATTCCAATTATTTTTTCTGTATCCTTTTCAGCAATAACCTTAAATAAGCCATCAGTTTTTTTATCAGCATAGGCACGACCAAGAGCAGAATAAGGAAATTTACCAACAATTACATCAATTCCTTTTTCTTTTGCCTTTTCCTCTGTTAAACCACATACCCCAATTTCAGGGTCTGTAAATACAACTTCTGGAATAACATCATAGTTTATAAATGCTTCTCTATCACAAATATTTTCTGCTGCTATTTCACCTTCTTTTGTTGCAACATAAGCAAGTTGATATTTTCCGTTGACATCTCCTGCAGCATAAATTCCTTCAATATTTGTTTTTAATCTTTCATCTGTTTTGATTCCTTTTTTATCATATTCAAGACCTTCAATCTCTGGAATATTTGATACCCTTCCAACCGAAACAAAAATTTTTTCTTCTTCTATACTTTCACAATTTTCCAATTTTTGATTTAAATGAACTTCAATTCCCCTTTTTTCAAATGATTTTTTCAACAATTCAGTTATTTCTTTATCCTTTCCTGGTAAAAGTGTATCCATCATTTCATATATTTTTACTTTAACGCCAAATTTGTTCAAAATTGAGGCAAATTCACATCCAATAAATCCTCCACCTATAATAGCAAGATTTTGAGGTAATTTTTGAAATTCCCAAATATGATCAGATGTTATAACTCTTTTGTCATTTTTAAAACATTCTGGAACATAGGAAGAAGAGCCAGTTGCAATAACAATATTTTCAGCAGTGTAAAAATTTCCATTAACTTCAACAGTTTTTATATCTTTAAACTTTGCTTTCCCTTTAATTAACTCAACACCATAACTTTTAAGAAGCATACTTATACCTACTCTTAATCTTAAAATAATATCATTTAAAACTTCATTTAAAATCTTATTCCAGTCATAATTCACTTTTTTCTCAATGGAACTATATTTAACAGAAGAAATTTCCTCAGAGATTGAATATAATGCTTTTGTTGGAATACAACCTCTATTCAAACATACACCACCAATAGCAAATTCTTCAATTAAAAGAACTTTTTTCCCATATTGGGAACATCTTATGGCACAGGGATATCCAGCAGGTCCTCCTCCAATTATTATTACATCATACTTTTCCATTTTTTTCTATTTTAACTATAAATTTTACCGCTTCTTTTAAGTCATTAAAAATGTAATCTGGTTTTATTTCCCAATTTTCAACTTCTTCTTTTGATTTCGTTTTTCCTGTTAAAACTAAAATTGTCTTTGTTCCAATATTTTTACCAGCAATAATATCTATATCAGAATCACCAATAAAATATGTTTTTGAAAAATCAATCTTTCCAAAATCTTCCTCTGCTTTTTTAAAAAGCCCTATTTTTGGCTTTCTACATTCACAATTTTCTTCTTTTTTATGTATACAGTAATAAACTTTTAAAATATTATCAATCCCTTTTTTTCTCAATTCCTCCAACATATTTTCTGTTATCTCATTTAAGTCATCCATTGTAAAGAGCCCTTTGTTAACGCCTGCCTGATTTGAAATTATTATAACTTTATAGCCTGCAGATTTTAAAATTTTCAATCCTTCAATCCCTTCTGGTATAAATTCAAATTCAGACCATTTTTTAATATAATCATTTGGTGTAAAAATTGAAATAACTCCGTCTCTATCAAGAAAGACCAATTTCATATTTTTAAAAATTTAAAATATGAAAGGTAATGTCTCTTTAAAACCAAAAATTATATTCATATTTTGGATTGCTTGACCACTTGCCCCTTTTACTAAATTATCTATTGCAGAAGTTATTACAACTTTTTTCTCATCAATAAGTTTAATTCCAATATCACAGAAATTTGTATCAAAAACATTTTTAGTTGAAGCACTTTCTCCATAATCCATAATTCTCACAAATGGTTCATCTTTATAAAATTCATTATATAAATCCTGTATCTCTCCAGAATTTGTTTTTTCTTTTAATTCAACATAAATTGTTGATAAAATCCCTTGATTATATGGAGCAAGATGGGGAACAAAAAGAACTTTATAATTTTTTTTACCAAAATTGTTTAAAATTTCTTCTATTTCAGGTTGATGCCGATGTTCTCCGATTTTATATGCTTTCACATTTTCATTACATTCAACAAACATATTAGAAAAGGAAGGATTTCTTCCAGCCCCTGAAACACCACTTATACTATTTGCAATTATTTCATTTTTTATTAAATTCTTTTTTATAAGTGGTAAAACACCTAATATAATACTTGTAGGATAACATCCCGGGTTTGCAATAAGTTTTGCATCTTTTATTTTTTCTCTATTCATTTCAGGAAGGCCATAAACTGCAGACTGTAAAAGTTCAGGGTTTTTATGTTTTGTATACCATTTTTCGTAGGTTTCAACATTTTTAAATCTGAAATCAGCACTTAAATCAATCACAACTTTCCCAATTTTCAAAATTTCTGGAACAAAATTCATAGATACAATATGTGGCAAGGCAAGAAAGACACAATCACAATTTTTTTCTATGCTTTTCCAATCAGGAGAATTTTTACATTTCAAGTTTATTCTTTTTTTAAATTTAAGATTAATTTCTTCTAAAGTAGGTGTTCCTTCTTCTGGTGCAACATAACATTCAGTTATTTCAACAAAAGGATGATTTAAAAGAATTTCTATAAGTTTCTGTCCAGCATAACCACTTGCTCCAAATATTCCAACTTTTATCTTTTGGTCCACTGGAATTTTTTTCTTGCTCCTTTCTGTCCGTACTTTTTTCTTTCCTTCATCCTCGGGTCTCTTGTAAGAAGTCCATATTCTTTCAATTTTGGGGTTAAAGATGGATCATACTTAACAAGGGCTCTTGCAATTCCAAGTTTCACTGCATCCACTTGACCACTTATTCCACCACCTTCTGTTTTTATTTCAAAATCAAATTTATCTTTTAAATCAGTCACTATCAGGGGTTTAATTGCTTCTTCTCTTTGATAAAAAAGTGGAAAATACTGTTCCAGTGTTCTTTTATTAATTATAATTTCACCCTTTCCTTCTTTCATTTTTACAACTGCTGTGGCTTTTTTTCTTCTTCCAATACCAATAATAAGTTTATCTTTATTTTCCATTTATTACTCCTTTTAAATTAATAATTTTACAAAATTTGTGAGAGATTGTCAAAATTTTTTTTCAAGGAAGGATATAATTCTTTATAAATTCTGTAAAAATTCTCATATTTTTTGAAATTTTCTTCATTATATAAAAAGATGTCCTTTTCTTTAAGAATTTTTTTACAGGCAGATTTAACATCTTCAAATAAGCCAATGCCTACTCCTGCAAGTATTCCTGCTCCAAATGGTGCTCCTTCTTGGCATTCTAATCTTGCAATATTCTTTCCAAAGATATCAGCCATTAACTGACACCAGAAATTACTTTTACTTCCTCCGCCACTTGCAATAAATTTTTCCCCAATAGGTAAATTAATCTCTTTCATAATTTCTATTGAGTCTTTCAAACCAAAAGTAATTCCTTCTATTACACTTCTTATAATGTGAGATTTTGTATGTTTTAACGATAAACCAAAAAAAACGCCTCGAGCATATGGATCAGGATAAGGACATCTTTCACCTGTCAGATACGGAAGGAATATAAGTCCTTCTGAGCCAACAGGAATATTTTTTGCTTTTTCTATCATTATTTCGTATGGATCTATCTTTTTTTTCTTCCCTTCTTTTTTCTCCTCATCACATAATGTATCTCTTAACCATCTGAAAGAACCACCGGCAGAAAGCATAACACCCATTAGATGCCATTTTCCAGGGACAGCATGACAGAAGGTATGAAGTCTTCCTTTCGGATCAACAATTACTTTTTCTGAATGAGCAAAAACAACTCCACTTGTTCCAATTGTTACTGAAACTTTTCCTTCTTCTACGATTCCATTTCCAACTCCTCCACATGCTTGGTCTCCTCCTCCAGCCACAACAGGTGTATTTTCATTTAAACCTGTAATTTTTGCTACATCTTTTTTAACATATCCTGTAATTTCAGTCCCTTCATATACTTTTGGCAAAAATTCAACCGGAATATTTAGTTTCCCTAATATCTCTTCTGACCAATTTCTTTTTCTAACATCAAAAAGAGATGTTCCAGAGGCATCTGAAACGTCTGTTGCAAATTCTCCAGTCAAACAAAATCTTATATAATCCTTTGGTAATAATATCTTTTTTACATTTTTGTAAATATCTGGTTTATTCTTTCTTAACCACAAAATTTTAGGGGCTTGAAATCCTGTTAGAACAGGATTACAGGTTATTTCAAAAACCTTATCTTCTCCAACAATATTATTAATCTCTTTACATTCCTCTGCTGTCCTTTGATCACACCATAAAATTGCAGGATAAATTACATTATTATTTTGGTCCAGAAATACAGCACCATGCATTTGCCCTGTTAGGCCTATTCCTCTAATTTCTTTCCCTTTTATTCCTGTTTTTTTAAGAATTTTTTTAATACACAAACAGGTTGCATTCCACCAATCAACTGGATTTTGTTCTGCCCAGCCAGGTTTTGGAGTTATTAATGGATATTCAACTGTGCTGGATCCTTTTAAATTCCCTTCTATATCAATTATAAGAATTTTAACTCCTGTTGTTCCAACATCAATACCCATCAAATATTCCATTTTTGAATCCTATTTTACTTCTATTTCAGGTAAATAAAGGAAATTTAAATATTTTTCTTTGATTTTACTTTCTTCACAATCTCCAGAATGAATGTAAATTCTATAAAATAGTTTTAATTCTTCACCATAAGGTAAAATATATGTTCCTGATATTTTTTTGTCATTGTAAAAATCTGAGAGTCCAAAAAAGTTTGCACTGAAAAGGCCATAATCTCTTACATGCCAGTAGGTTGGATATCTTAAATTTGAAGGATGATCAAATATAGATACTCCACATTTTACACCTTCTATTTGTCCCGAATAATCAACCCAAAAAGATCGTTTTCCCCAACATTCTTTTTCTCCAGTGGCTCCATAAGAATTTGTAATTATTCCAGTATTTCTCCCTTCCATTTCTGGATGAACTCTTATACTTAATAGGCCACTTTCTTTTGTATCTTTAAAAACTACCTCTGTTTCACTTGCTCTTAAAATTAATATATGATCAATAATTCTATGGTCAAAAGGTAAATTGTAAATTTTTATTATTCTTTCTTCTTCAAGTATTTTTTTCCCTTTATTATCAACCCAATCACTTAATGCATGTATAAGTCCAAAAACTGGTCCACTTATGAGATTTAAAAATTTTCTATGAATAGTTTTTCCATGACCCTCTAATTCTGACCAGTTATCTATTCCATTTACATCTCCATGGGCAACCCATATTCCTCTATGATGAATGTGATCAAACTTTTCTATATTTTCTGGACTTGCGGGTTTTCTTACAATTGATTTTCCAGATGGTCCAATTACAGGATTTAAAAATGGTCTTGCGTTATTTTGTGAATAATTATAGGTTGTAAATAGAGTTTCATTTATGAAAACGTCAACTTTTCCTTTGCCATCATCAACAACTTTTACATTTTCAGGAATATTTTCTTCCTTTTCTATTTTAAATTCTATTTCTTCTTCTTTTTCTATTATTCCAGGGAGAAAAACAATATAATTTTTACCATTTTCAAATATACTCTGAGCAAAAAATTTATCTTTTTCTGTTTTCAAAATATAATTTCCTTTTTCAAATTCAACATTTAAAGGGAAATTATACCAGTCCCTTTTTGAATTTTTGACAATAATTTTTCCCATTTTCCCTCCTTTTTTAAATTCCAGCAATTTGATGACATTTTTCTATTACCCACATAACTCTTCGGACACTTTCAGGAGTTATTTTTAATGGTTTTCCTTTTACAAGAGTTTCATAGAGATCTATATAAAAGTTGATTGGATAATTTTTGTCTTTTTCTGAAAATTCCCATTTTTCTTCTTCTTTCCATGGTATATTTTCTACATTATAACTTCTATCAGGAGTAGGATTTTCATCAACTTCTCTTGGGGGTAAATCTTTAGGGTCAAAATATTTCCAATACAATTGTGTAAATGTTCCTTTTATTCCACCACAACTTCCCATTACAAGCCAATTTTCTTGTGGATAGCAACAAGCAGATGTTATTTCAATATCAATCATTGGAGAAGATTTACCTTTTAAAATTATCTTAACATGATCTTCTGTATCTCCAAGAGTTAAAGTTTTTTCCATATGACAAAAAATTTCAGGTTCTTCTTTATCCCCAAAAATTTGAAGTGCTTGATCTATTACATGAGGTCCTGTATTATTTAAAGTGCCACCTCCATATTTTTTTAATGTCTGCCAATCCCATCTTCTACTAAAACTATGATACAACATCTTTACAAGGATAATTTTACCAATTAAACCAGAGTCAATTATCTCTTTAATTTTTTGAAAATCAGGAGCATATCTTTTATTCTGAAAAACAGTTAGCAATTTTCCTGTTTTTTTAGAAGTTTCAATCATTTCATCAGCATCTTTCAAATTCGTTGCCATTGGTTTTTCACAGACAACATTTTTACCACTTTTTAATGCTTTAATTGTATGTTCAGCATGAAGAGATGAAAATGTGGCAACTATGACAAGTTCAATATTTTCATCTTTAATAAACTCATTATAATCAGAATAGGTTTTACAATTAAATTTATCTTTCGCTTCTTTTATTCTTTTTTCATCTGGATCACATACTGCGACAATTTCATATAATTCAGGTAATTGTGAAATTAAATTACAATGTATATTCCATCCACTTCTTCCTAATCCCGCAACTCCAGTTTTTATTTTCATTTTTATAAAAATTTCTTTAAATATTGTATACTTTTTTCAGCAATTACTTCTGCTCCTGGTGAAAAATCAAAAACTTCTACAGATAACCATCCATTATAACCTATTTTTTTTAATTTTTCAATAATTGGTTTATAATCAATCTCTCCAAAGCCTGGACCAAGCAAATTTTTGTCATTTACATGAAAGTGTTTTAGATATTTTGCTCCCATTTCTATTATTTCTGGAATGGGTTTTTCTTCATCGCTCATTGCTTTAACATCAAGATGTAATTTGAGATAAGGATGGTTTATCTCTTCTATTATTTCTATTGCTTCTTCTGCTTTATTTATAAAATTTGTTTCGCTTCTTGCAAGAGGTTCAATACAAAAATAGATGTTTTTTTCTTCACATTTTTCAAGAACTGGTATTATTACTTCTTTTAAATAATTCTTTACCTCATTATATGTTTGTCCCTCATTAATTTTTCTTTGTTTTGGTGAACCAAAGACCATTATTTCCCCTCCTATTTTTGAAGTAAATTCTACAAGGGCAGAGAGATATTCAGAAGTTTTTTTCCTTAAATTTTTATCAGGAGAAGAAATAGACAATCCTTCAGGTTTAACCAAAAGCCAATGAGTTCCAATTATTTTTATTCCTGTTTTTTCTGAAATTGATTTTATTTTTTTAATTTGATCTTCAGGGATAATTCTTACATCATCAGAAATTGTAAATGGAGCAATTTCAAGTCCTTCATATCCTATGCTTTTTATATAATTAAAAACTCTCTCAAAATTCCAATCTTTAAAAATTTCATTACATATTCCTATTTTCATAGTACCTCCTTACTTTTTCTTAGCCATGCAGGTTCATCAATATTTTCTTCCATTTCTGTTTTTCCAAAGAGTTTTTCTTCCCTTTTTGGGGAAACTAAAATAGGTTTTTCTTTTTCTGTCGTTGGTTTTTCTTCTATTCCTGTAGCCAGTAATGTTATTTTAACTTCATCGTTGAGATTTTTATCTGTCGCAATTCCAAGATGTCTTGAAGGAGAAGAAATTCTTGATTGGATAATATGGATTGCGTCCCAAATTTCTTTCCATGTTAAATCTGGACTTCCAGTAATACTTATAAGAATATTTTTGGCTTGCATTATTTCACTTTTTTCTACAAGTGGATTATCAATTGCTTCTCTAACTGCCTTTTCCATTCTTCCTTCTCCCTTACCATATCCAATTCCAACGATTCCTTTGCCGGCATTTTCAACAACAGAACGAATGTCTGCAAAACTAATTCCAAGCAATTTTTCTTTATATATAAGGTCTGTAATAGAAGTGATTGTTCTTAAAATAATTTCATCAATTTTACTGAATGCTTCAATAGCAGGGATATTTTCGTCAACTATTTCAAAAAGTTTCTGATTTGATATATGAATTAATGTATCAACATTTTTTAAAAGATTGTTAAGTCCTTCTTTTGCAAGGTTTAAACTTTTTTCACCTTCAAGTTCAAATGGAGTAGTAACAAGTGAAATTGTAAGTGCTCCTAAGTCTTTTGCAATTTTAGCAATTACTGGTGCTCCTCCAGTTCCTGTTCCTTTACCAAGGCCAGCAATTAAAAATAAAATTTTTGTATTTTTTAAAACTTCTGATATTTTTTCTTTATCTTCATTAGCGGCTATTCTTCCTTTTTCAGGATCACCACCAGTTCCTATGCCTTGAATAGTTTTTTCTCCTATCAAAATTTTTATATCTGCCTTTGTATTTTCTAATGCTCTTGCATTTGTACTGACTGCTATAAATTGAACTCCATTTATTTTTTGTTCGTAAATTCTTGAAACAATTTTCCCTCCACAATTTCCAACACCTACGACTTTTATATTTATATCTGAGAATTTAACAGGTTCTTCAATAATTGGTTTTACCATTTTATCCTCCTTTAATAAAACCACCTTTTAAACCAGTTTTTTACTCTATCCATAAATGTTTCACTTTTAATTTTATCTTTCTTTGAAGCGAGCAATAAAAGGCCAACACCTGCTGAAAATTCTGGCTTTTGATAATTCTTATCAAGATTAAATAATTTCTGAGGTATTCCAATTCTTGCAGGTAATCTAAAAATATTTTCTGCCAGTTTTATAATTCCTCTCAATTTAGCGCCACCACCTGTAAGAATTACTTCAGAAGTTTTTAAAGGGAAAAGACCTGTTTTTAAAAGCCTTTCCTTAATAATTAAATCTTCAAATATTTCTTTAACTCTTATATGAACAATTTTTGAAATTTCTTCTACTGTGGCTTTTCCAACAATTCTTCCTGATGGATTTTTAAGTTCTATCATTTCAAGTCCTTCTTTTTTTCCAGTTATTAATCTATAATCACTCCAGGCATATGTTCTTTTCAACTCTTCAGCAAAATCAAGGGAAATATGATATTTTAATGATAAATCGTAATCAATGTGATAAGACCCAACTTTTAAAGATTCGGTGAGTATTATTTTGCCATCATAGAAAAAAACAATATCAGTTGTACTTTTACCAATATCTATTACAACACAGCCAAGTTTTTTTTCTTGTTCATTCAAAACAGACTCAGCAACTGCCCATGCATATGGAAATAAATTTTCTATTTTTATTCCACATCTTTTTGCACATTCATAAATGTCTTTAATAGGATTTATTTTTCCAGTTAATATATGTGCTCTTACTTCAAGTGTATTCCCGTGCATTCCAATTGGTTTTTTGTCCAAAGAGATAGTATCGTCTATAATATATTCTTGAGGAATTATACAGAGGGTTTCTCTAATGTTTTCATTTTCAGATAAAATAAGAGTTGCAATTTCTTTTTCAAGAAATTGTATGTCATTCTCATTTATTGCTCTACCTTTGGGCTGAATTTCCATTTTTTGGGAATAAATTCTACCTACTATATGGGCACCACCAACACCTAAATTTACCCATTCTATTTTTTCTCCTGATTGTCTCCTTAAAGAGTCAATAAGCAAAAGTAATCCTTCTACAACACCATCAATATCTCCAATTTTCCCTTCTTTAATCCATTCACTTTCAGGCTTTATTATGTCTCTCCCTATAATTTCAATATTTTCTTCCTTTACAAGTCCAACAAGTCCAAAAAATTTAGTAGTTCCAAGGTCAATCGCCGTGATTATTCTTTCTTTCATTTTTAAATTTTATGTAAAAATTCTTAAATCTTGTGTCAATATATTCAAAATCATCTTTAAGACTTTTCAAAATAAAAGAAAGTTTTTCAATTTTCCCTTTTAAATCTTCAGGTGTGAAAAACAATTTTCTTTCGCCATCACTTATTTCAATTTTGTATAGATCTGTAATATCTATTTTTTTTATTTTAAAATGATTTCCTACATTAAAATGATTATACCACTTTTCAAACTCAGTCAAAATATTAATTTTTTCAATTTCTTGAACTTTATTCTTTTCTTTATCTGGTTTTATTCCATAAATTTCAAATAAAAATCCTTCTTTTTTTTCTGTTATTATTACACCTTCGCGGTCAATAAGATATTCTTGGTTGTTATATTTTAATAAGGCCCACGGTTTTCTAAGTATTATTTCAATTTGAAGTGTTGAAGGATAAATTTTTAAAATTTTACATGATTCAACATCAGGAATAGAGTTTATCTTTTCTTTAAGGTTTTCTGCGTCGATAAATAATAAATTTTTATCTTTTTCAAGTTCCACAAAAGATTTTATAAAAGAAGAAACATTTTCGGGATAAATTTTAATTTCCTTAATTTTAAACAATTCTAAACTCCATAAGTATTTCAGGGTTTTATTTTTTAAAAAAAAGAAACTGTAAATAAAAAGACAAAGCAAAATAAAAAATAATAAAAATTTAATTTTTTTTCTTTTCTCTGTTTCAATTTTTTTCTTTAACTCTTCTATTTTTTTATCTTTTTCTCCCATTTTTCCAGGCCAAGTTTTAAAATTCTCTCACATAATTCTTCAAAACTTATTCCTTTAAACTTTGCTGCGTCTGGAAGTAAACTAACCTCAGTTAAACCTGGAATAGTATTCACGTCAAGAACAAAAGGATTATTTTTCTTGTCCACAATTACTTCCATTCTTGCCAGACCACTGCATTTTAATACTCTATATGTTTTTTTAGCAATTTTTTCAATCTTTTTTATAACATTTTTTGGTAAATCAGGGGGTATTATATGAAAACTTTCACCTGGTGTATATTTTGCTTTATAATCATAAAAACCGCTTTTAGTTTTTATTTCAATTATAGGTAAAATTTCAATCTCTTCATTTCCCAAAATTCCAACTGTTACTTCTTTTCCATTAATAAACTTTTCAATAAAAACCTCTTCGTCTAAAGAAAATGCCTCCTTTATAGCAATCATTAGTTCTTTTTCTGATTTTACTATTTTTACACCAATTGTAGAACCAAGACTGGCTGGTTTTACAACTACAGGATATCCAAAAGGAATTTTTAAGTTTTTAATCTTGTTTTCTACAATAATGAAGGGAGGGGTGGGTATTCTACTTGATTTTAAAATTTTTTTACATATAATTTTATTAAGACATATTGCAGATGATAAAACATTAGAGCCAGTATAAGGTATTTTTAAAACTTCAAGAAATCCCTGAATTGCTCCACTTTCTCCAATTCCACCATGTAAAGCAATAAAAACACAATCAGGTTTAAATTTTATAAAATTTTTTAAAAAATTTTTTTCTGAGGGATCAAATAATTTAACTTTATATTTTCTTTTTAAAGCATTATAAACACATCTACCTGACTTGAGTGAAACTTCTCTTTCAGGACTTTCTCCACCATATAAAATTGCAACTTTCATTCAAATTCTCCAATTAAATTTATTTCAAGTTCCAATTCAATATTGAATTTTTCCTTAACTTTATTTTGAACCAGTTTTATTAATTTGTAAATATCCTCTGCTTTTGCTTTTCCTTTATTAATTATAAAGTTTGCATGTTTAGGTGAAATAAAACAATTTCCTAAGGAATAACCTTTAAGACCACATTTTTCAATTAAATTTCCAGCATAGTATGGATAAGGATTTTTAAAAATACTTCCTGCACTATAACCTAAAGGTTGAGTTTTTATTCTTTTATTCATATACTCTTTAATTTTCTTCTTTATTTTTTTAGCATCGTCATTTTCTACAGTTATTCCTGTTTTCCATATAAATGAGTTTTCATTGAATTCACTTTTTCTATAATCAAAAAAAATTTCTTTTCTTTCTTTTTTGAAAACATCCAATTTTTCAAAATCAATATATTCCACAAACAAGATCCTATCTGATAAATATTCTTTTTTTAAACCTGCATTGCATTTTACTCCACCACCAACAGTTCCAGGAATTCCTGCAAGAAATTCAAGTCCTGAAAAAGAGTTTTTAATACATATTTTTAATAAATTTGCTAAAAGGAGTCCGCATTCACAGATAATTGTGTTTTCTCTAATAGTATATTTTTCCATTTTCAATGTTGAAATTACAATACCATCAAATCCTTTATCACTTATAAGAACATTTGTCCCTTTACCAAGAATTAAAATTTTTTCGTTAAAAATCTTTGCAAATTTTACAATTTTGAAAACATCTTCAATATTTTCTGGATATACAAGATATTTTGCATTGCCACCACATTTGAAACTAGTATATTCTGAAAGTGGGAAATTCTCAAGAAACTTACCTTTAAATTCATTTTTCAAGATATTTTTTATATCAGTATTTTGCATATTTGAAAAATAAACCTTTTGCTGGAACAGGAGGGGGGGCTAATTTTCTATCTTTTTTTTCAATAATTTCTTTAACTTTTTCTATTTCAATTTTACCTGTTCCAGCATAAATTAGAGTCCCTATCATATTCCTTACCATTTTATATAAAAAGCCACTACCTTCAATATCAATTATAATTAATTCAACATCTTCATCAAGAAAAAATTTTTCTTTTTTAATATCAATATTATAGATTTCTCTTACTGTATTTTTTATGTTACTTCCAGAAGATTGAAATGATTTAAAATCATGTTTTCCGATGAAAAGTTTTGATATTTCTTTCATTTTTTCAATATCAACCTTTTCTTTTAAATAATAGGCAAAATCTTCAAGGAATGGGGTTTTTTGAAGTGAAATTATATATCTATAAATCTTCCTTTTTGCTGAATATCTTGCATGGAACTCAGGTGGAACTTCAATAACATCTTTTACATAGATAGAAGAAGGTAATTTTGAATTTAAAGCATTTTTAATATTTTCAGGTTTTAATCTTGTTTTAACTTTAAAGTTGGCTACATAATTAATTCCATGAGCCTTACTGTCTGTTCTGCCACATCCATTTACTTTGACATTAAATTTAAATATTTCTTGAAGGGCTTTTTCTATTTTTTCCTGAACAGTATTTTTGTCTTTTTGTTTTTGCCATCCATAATAATCCTTACCTGCAAAAGAAACAATAATTTTGAAATTTTTCTCTTCCATTTATGCTAGAATTGAAATTTTTGAAATAAAGATTATTTTTCTCGGACATTCTTCCACACATTTACCGCAATTATTACATTTCTCATAATCAATTATGGCAAGGTTATCTTCAATTTTTATAGCATTTTGAGGACAGCTCTTAGAGCATTTACCGCATCCAATACAACCAGATTGACATATTTTAACAACAACTGCTCCTTTATCTTTTGAAGAACAGGCAACATATACTTTCTTATTTGAGGGTATTAATTTTATTATTTTTTTAGGACATATTTCAATACATTTGCCACATCCAATACAAATTTCTTCATTAATTTCAGGTATATTCTTTTCATTCAAACTAATAGCATTTACAGGACAAATTCTGATACAGTCACCAAAGCCAATACATCCATAGGGACATTCAAGATTTGTTTCAAAAATTGCATTTACAGCAGAGCAGGTTCTAAAACTTGTATATTCAAATTTCTTTTTTGCATTATCTCCACCATAACAACAAATTCTAGCAATATTTCTTTCTCTTCTTTCATTTTTAATTCCTAATAAATTACATACTTCTATGATAGATTCTTCATTTAACATAACACATCTTTCAGGAGTTGTTTTACCATCTATTAAATTTTCAGCAAAATCATTACATCCTGCAAAACCACATCCTCCACAATTTGCTTTAGGTAAAAGAGAGTAAATTTTAGAAAAAAAAGGATTTTCTTCTGTTTTAAATTTTGAATAAATAATAGTTAAAAAAATTCCAAAAAATAAACCAAGACAACCAACCACAATTATTGAGATTATCATCGTCAAATTCCTTTTTTATTTTATTATACACTATTCTTTGAAGAAATAGTAAAATAATACTAAATTATATGGAAAGTAGAAAATTTGAACTTAAAATTAAACCACAACTTTTACAATTGCAAATACAATTTTCAAAATTTATTGCTTTTCCTCTTTATACTCTTATAGAATTTTTAAAAAAGGAATCAGAAGAAAATCCTTTTTTACAATTTAATTATGGAAATATTGACTTTAATGAAATTCCATTAGAAATCCCTTTTACAGAAGAATTAATGGAACAAATTAAACTGATGGATATTCCTGAAAAAATGGAAAAAATAGCAGAGTTTATAATTATGAATCTTGAAGAAAATGGTTATTTAAAGATGGAGTTAAAGGAAGTCGCAGAAATTTTGAAAGTAGATATTGAAGAGGTTGAAAAAACTTTAAAAATTGTTCAATCCTTGGAACCAGCAGGGGTAGGAGCGCGAAACTTGAAAGAATGTTTTTTAATTCAAATTAGAAGATATCATAAAGATTGGATTTTAGATGAAATGGTTGATAAGTATTGGGATATACTTATAAAAAAGAATTTTAAAGAAATCAGTAATAAAATGGGAATAAGTGAAGAAGATGTGAAGTTTGCTTTTGAAAAATTAAAAAAATTAAACCCATATCCAATTAGTGATAAAAGAAAAATCATTAAAAGAATTATACCTGAAGGTAGAATAGAAAAAATTGATGGTAAATTTAAAGTTTATTTAGATGACAAAATTTCTTCATATATAAAAATAGAAACAGATTATGAGAAGTATGTAAATTTTCCCTTTCTCTCTGCAAAAGAAAAAAAATTTTTTGAGGATAAGATCAAAAAAGTAAAATTGATAATTGAAATGATTGAAAAAAGAAAAAAATTTCTGGAAAAAGTTTTTGAAGAAATAATAAATTATCAAAGTGAATTTTTTGAAACTGGTGACTTATTACCTTTGAAAGAAAAAGATATTGCTGAAAAAATGAATGTAAGTATTTCAACTATTAGCAGGGCTATAAATGGAAAATATCTACTATCTCCTGTCGGCCTTCTGAAAATAAAAGATTTATTTACACCAGAATTTAAACATTATTACAGTAAGCAGTTTATTATGAAAAAAATTAAAGAAATTATCGAAAATGAAAAAGATCCCTTAACCGATAAAGAAATTGCATTGAAATTAGGATATATGGGCATTAAAATTTCAAGAAGAACTGTAAATAAATATAGAAATCAGTTGAAAATTTTAAATTCATATTTAAGAGATAGGAAAAATTATTGAAATGTGAATTTCTTTTTCAATATTTGTAGTAATTTCCAATTTTCCATGATATCTTTTTACTACTTCTTCCATCATTTCTAAAAAATAATTTTTTTCAGAAATTTCTTCCTCTTCAGTTTTTAGTTTGAATTTTATTTTTGCACTATCATCTGTTTTAGAGGTTTCAATTATCACTTGTTTCACATTTTTAAGTTCTCGAATATATTCTAAAAGAAGGGAAATGATACTTGTATTTAATTGGTAAAAATTACCTTTTATTTTTAAAGGTTGTTTGGAAAAAAGTGTTTCAAATTCTATATTTTGTTTTTCTGTAAAAATTTTTAATAAACTTACTATGTTTTCAATCAATTTATTTACGTCTATTTCCTCAAACTCTTTTTCAATAGATAGTTCAATAATATTTTCTATAATAGAAAAACAAGTTTCAATTTCTTCTTCAGTTTTAAGTAATTCTTTAAGTGAAAATTGTTGAGTTTCAGAAGATAATTCTTTGAATATTGATTCTGCATAATTTTGAACAACTTCTAATGATTTTTTTATTTCTTTTAAATTTTCTTCTGTAATTTTATGGGTTTCAAAAAGTTTTTTAATCTCCTCTTCTTTCTCTTTAATTTTTTCCTTTAAATTTAATATTTTTTCTTTTATTTCACCTATTTTAATTTTCACTTTCCCTTTTTCTATCCCATTCTCAACTAATTCTTCAATTTCTATTATCTCAAATGGCTTACTTACAAAGCCCACAATATCATATTGCATTGCTTTTTTAGCAGATTCCATATCTCCATATCCAGTTAAGATTATTACAGGAACATTTTTGTTAATCTGCCTTATTTCTGATAAAACTTCTATCCCATTTTTCTGTGGCATTTTCAAATCAAGAATTACAATATCAACCTTTTGTGATTTAAGAATTTCTAATCCTTTAAATCCATTTTCAGCAGTAATTACGTCATATTTGTTTTTAAATAATATTCTTAAAGATTCTCTTGGACCAATTTCGTCATCAATAATAAGAATAGTATATCTTTCTTTTTGATCCTCTTTTTTCATGTTTTTTCTCCTTTTTGTAAATTTGTTTCAAAATTCTCCTTAAAAAGGATATATGCAAAATTTGTGCCAAAAAAAATTTGCAAGAATTCTTTCATATTATATAATATTTTTTTGTATGAAAGGACTTTTAATTTCAATTGTTGGCATACCAAGAATTTTATCAGATTTCGTCCCTGATAATGGTCTTGCTTCTTTGGCAACATGTCTTTTAAAAGAAAATGTAAAAGTAAAAATTTTAGATTTTAATCTTCCTTCTGTTTTTGACGAAGTATATACAAATGAAATTAAGGATTTTCTTGAGAAATTTGCTTACAAAATATTTATTCAAAATAAAAGACCATCTTTTTTAGATGTTTTGAAATTAAAAAGAGTTTCAAAATATATAGAGAATAATAAAAGATTTTATCTTGAAAGACTGAAAAATTACTTGTTAAAGATTATAGAAGATGAAAAAGTAGATTTTGTTGGATTTAAACTATGGGCAGGAGATGGTTTTGATTGGTCTATGGAAATTGGAAAATACTTAAAAAAGAAGAAGCCTGAACTGAAAATTTTTGGTGGTGGTCCCCAGGTAGACATTTTTGAACACTGGATATTTGAGAAAGGGGATTTTTTTGATGCTTTATGTTATGGAGAAGGGGAAGAGACAATTATTGAATTGGTCAAATTTGTAAAAGGCCAAAAAAAATTAAAAGATATTCCAAATCTTATATTTAAAGAAAATGGGAAAGTTATTAAAACTGAAAGAAAATATATAGAAAATTTAGATTCTATTCCTATTCCACTTTATGACGTTGATATATACTGGAAAATAGAAGAAAGAATAAAAATGATTGTTCTTGACGAAAGCAGAGGATGTCCTAATTCGTGTTATTTTTGTATTCATCCCAAAAAAAGTGGCAAAAGGAGAGAAAAATCTGTTGAAAGAATAATAGAAGAAATGAAATTTTATAATAACAAATATGGAATTAAACTTTTTAGATTTGCAGGTTCAAGCACTCCTGGAGATTTAATTGTAGGAATTGCAGAGAAAATTTTAAAAGAAGGAATTAAAGTTTCCTACACAAGTTTTGCTCAGCCAAATGATTTTTTGAATATAGACTTTAACTTGCTTAAAAAATCTGGGTGTGAAGCACTTTTTTTTGGAGTAGAAACAGCAAATGAAGAAATATTGAAAAAATGGATGAATAAAAATGTTAAGAAAGATGATATGAAAAAAGTTTTGAAAAGGTGTAAAGATGCAGGGATTTTTACAATAATAAGTTTAATTTATCCTGCTCCATTTGAAACAGAAAAAACAAAAGAAGAAACTATTAATTTTTTGAAAGAAATTTATCCTGATTCTGTGTTAGTACAATTTCCAGGAATTTATCCTGGAACTGTCTGGTTTAAATTTCCAGAACGTTTTAATTTTAAATTAGAAAAAGAAACATATCCTTTGAAAATAATGAATTACAAAATTAAAGCCCTGTTTCCTCCAACAATGTGGCAACCACTTCCTTATAAAGTAAATGGTATGTCTTTTAAAGAATTTGCACGAAAAACAGAAGAATTTCAGAAGGAAATAAAAAGTTTAGGGATTGAAGTTTCTATTTCAGATGATGCATACCTGCTTTACAGATATTCAGATTTTGAAAAAATTGAAGATTTTTTGAAAAATAACAGAGTTTATTTTTATTCAGGTAATAGTAAAAAATTATATGAAGAAATAGGAGGGATAAATAAAAAATTTTGAAAGATGGACAGGAGAGTTGTAATTACTGGGATTGGAGTAATAGCACCTAATGGAATAGGAAAAGAAAATTTTTGGAAAGCCCTAAAAGAAGGGAAAAGTGGTATTAAGAAAATAACTTCTTTTGATACAACTGAATTACCTGTAAAAATTGCAGGTGAAGTTACAGATTTCAGGCCAGAAGATTATATAGAGGATAAGAAAAAAATAAAAAGAATGGCAAGATTTTCCCAATTTGCTGTAAGTTGTGCTAAAATGGCAATTGAAGATGCCTGTCTTGACTTAAAAAAAATTGATACTCAGAAAATTTTAATTTCATTGGGAGTTAGCACAAGTGCCATGGATTTAATTGAAAAAGAACATTTAAAATTTATAAAAGGAAAACATAAAAGTATTAGTCCATATTTTATTCCTTCAGGGGCTCCAAGTGCTGGAATAAGTGAAATAATTAACGAATTAAATATAAGTGAGTGTAATATTTGTACTATTTCAACAGGGTGTACCAGTGGCTTATATAGCATAGGACTTGCTTTTAAAGAAATCAAAGAAGGGAACATTGATATTGCTATTGCTGGCGGTGCTGAAGCCCCGATAACACCTTTGCTAATAGAAGGATTTATTTCAGCGAAAATGCTTAGTTTAAAGAATGACCAACCGGAAAAAATCAGTAAGCCATTTGACAAAATGAGAGATGGTGGTGTTTTATCCGAAGGTGCAGGTTTTGTTGTGTTAGAGGAATTAAATTCTGCTCTTTTGAGGAAAACTCATATTTATTGTGAAATATTAGGATATGGACAAAGTGCAGAAGAAAATATAATAGAAAAAGGATTTGAGGAAGCAATGAAAAAAAGTATCCAAAATGCAGGTATTTTACCTTCAAAAATTGACCTTATTTCTGCTCATGCACCATCAGATCCTTTTCTTGATTATATTGAGACTAAAGTAATAAAAAAGATTTTTGAGGAAAAAGCTTATAAGATTCCAGTTACCTCTATTAAATCAATGATTGGAAACCCTTTGGGGGTAGCAGGGGTTCTGCAGTTAGTTGCTGCCATTTTGGCATTTGAGCAAAATATAATTTCTCCAACAATAAATTATGAATATCCCGATCCCTTATGTGATTTAGATTATGTTCCTAACGAGCATAGAAAATGTGAGGTAGAATATTGTTTAATAAATTCTCATGGGCTTGGTGGGAGTAATTCTTCATTAATCATTAAAAAATATGGTGATCAATAATCTTTCTATTGCTTTTTTAATTGTTAGTATTTTAAATCTCTCTTTAGGGATATTTCTCTATTTAAAAAGTAAAAGAAAACTTTCAAATAAAATTTATTCACTTTTTTCGTTACAACTATCAGTGTGGACTTTTATTGGATTCTTAACTGCATCTATAACTGATGCGAAAGTTGGAGAATTTTTTGTGAGAACTATTTTTGCTTTTTCTACCTTTTTACCTCCAACATTTTCAATATTTGCTTTTTCCATAGGGGAAAAAAAATTTCCAAAGGACAAACTGAGAAGTATTTTATTTTTTTATATTTTAAGTTTAATAAATGTTTTAGTATCTTTTTCTCCAGGTTTTATACGTGAATGTATCCTTCAAAATATTCAAAATATTAAAAGCGGTCCCATGGTGAAATATGGAAAATTAGAAATTTCTATTTATACAATAAATATCGCGATCATTTTATGTTATAGTTTGGCACACTTATATAAAAAAAAGAAAGAAAAAAAGGGAATAATTGCACTGGAAATTTATTATGTTTTTCTTGCTGTTTTATTTGGCACATTATTTACTATTTTTTTAGGCCTTCTTCCTCTTTTATTTATAGATTTATCTATTACAGATAGATTATCTCCTTTCGCTTCTGCTATAATATCTTCAATTATAATTTATGGAATTGCAAAATACAAAATAATGGATGTTGCCTTTGTTTATGAAATAATTACTCTTTATGTAGTCTTATTCTCTATTCTTTTTTCTATTTATTATATATCTTTTAAAATCATTACATCTTTTTTATCTTTCTTTGGAATTCATCCTAAAAATTGGCCAATTTTTGTTAGTGGTTTCATTGTTGCAGTAGTTTATAATCCCTTAAAAGAAAAATTTAGAAAAGTTTTAAGATTAAAATTTCTGAAATATGATATTGAAATGTTTACCAAAAAAATTTTTGAGGTTCTATTTACTTTTTCAAATCCCAAAGAAATTTTTGAAAATCTTGTTGAAGTTTTATCTAATTTTTTAAATATACCAAAGGATGTTTTATTACTATTCAAAGAAAAAGATGAATTTCCATATACAACTGAAAATCTTCCATCTTGCATAAAGTTAACGTTTGACAAAGATACTATTTTTTGGAAAGAAATTGAAAAATCAAAAATTATTATAAAAGAGGAAGAGGAAAGAATGAGTAAAATTTATCCAGAAAAAGAAAAAATAGTAGAGGATTTTAATAAAATTGGATATGACGTTGTAATAGGCATTATTGAAAAGGGTCATGTTAAGGGTCTTCTTTTCTTAAAACAGAAAATTGATGGTTCAGTTTTTTCATATAGAGACCAATTGTTGCTTTTAAATCTTGGATATCAAATAGGAATTGCAATAGAGAATATTAAACTTTATCATGAAATTATATCTACTAATCTTTATATTAAAAGTTTACTTGATAATTCGCCCTTTGGTGTTATAAGTTTTAATGAAGAAGGGAACGTTGCGTTTGCAAATAAACAAATAGAATTATTTTTTGAGATAAAAAAAGAAAATTTGATAGGTAAGAATTATAAAAAAGTTTTACCTGTTGAAACAATTCCATTAATTGAAAAAAAGTTTGAAAATCTTAATAATGAAATTTTAAGTGAAGAAATAATTCTCAAAAAGAATAACAAAAATTATGTTTTTCGTGAAATTGTGGTTCCTTTTATAGATGAATATAATAAAAAAAGAGGGGTAATAACAATTTTTTCTGATATTACAGAAATTAAAAAATTACAAGAAGAAATAAAGGAAAAAGAAAAATTTGCTTCACTTGGAGTTATGGCTGCAGGAGTTGCACATGAAATAAAAAATCCACTTGTTGCTATTAAAACATTTATAGATCTTTTTCCGGAAAGGTATCATGACAAAGAGTTTAGAGATGTTTATTCCAAACTTTTACAAGATGAGGTAAGACGCATAAATCATCTGATTGAGCAGATTTTGCTATTTGCTAATCCAAAGCCATTAAAAATAGAAGAAATAAATTTGATTGAAATGCTTAAGACGACCTTAATTTTGTGGAGATTTCAATGCCAAAATAAAAATATAAAGATTTTTGAAAATTATCCAGAAAGTAATATTATAATTAAAGGAGATAGAGAAAAATTGAAAGAAGTTTTTTTCAATATTCTTACTAATAGTTATGATGCAATTGAAAATGAAAAAGGTGTGATTGTAGTGAGTTTAGAAATAAAGAATGATAATGCGGAAATATGTATAGAAGATAATGGAAAAGGTATAAAGAAAGAAATTATTGACAAAATTTTTGACCCATTTTTTACAACTAAAGATAAAGGGACTGGACTTGGACTTTCAATTGTTACGAGAATTGTAGAGGAGCATGGTGGAAAAGTTTATGTAGAAAGTGAAGAAAATAAAGGCACAAAAGTTTATATAAAATTTCCAATCTTTAAAAAAGAGGAATTAAAAAATGAAATATTTGATGGTTATAAGTGACAATTTATCAATTTCACAATCAATAAAAATTCTTTTAAAAGATTATCTTGTTGAAACAACTAGTTCTTCACAGGCGATTAGGAAAGTAAAAGAAAGGGAACCATTTTTAGTTTTTATTGATACTACTTTAAATGAGACAAATCCTGTAGAATTAATAGAGGAGATTCTTTCTATAAATAATGAAATCCTTATTGTTCCTTTGGTTTCAACATATGATAAAAGCACAAGAGAAATTCTTCAGAGAGACATCTTTGAAGTTATTGAAAAATCATTACTTGTTGAGAAAATTCATTACGTGGTTAAAAATGCAGAAAAGTTATTTGAAAAATTGCAAAGAAAAAAAATAGATATCAATTTTGCAAAAAGTGAAAAACATAACAATTCTGAAGAAAATTTTAAAGATGGAATTTTTAGGATGGTTTTTCAATGTATTGCTGAAAATTTCTTTGATACTAAGAAGACTTGTTTTGAAATTTTGAAGATATTGAGAAGATATTTTCACTATAACCATCTTGCTATTTTTTTGAAAGAAGGTCACTCTTTTAAAATTGCTTCTTCTTATGGTATGGAAGAAGAACTTATTAATGAATTGGAATTGAAGGAGGAAGATCCTGTTATAGAATATCTTATGAAAAAGGGGAAAATTTTGAAGTTTGATAGCATAGAAATAGGAGTTAATTTTAAGAGTTTTTTGTCTTTGATTAAATGTAAAATTATCTTCCCTTTAAGGACTTTTAAAGGGAAACTTGTGGGATTTTTAACTATTGGAGAAAAGGAATTGGATGAAGAAATAAAAAGTGATGAAATATTGTTTCTTTCTACTATTACTGATTACCTTTCGGTTGTTTTTGATAATTTTTATCTTTACAAAGAGATAGAAAATCAGAAGAGATATCAAGAATTTATTTTTAAAAATCTTCCTACTGGAATAATAGGAGTTGATAAAGAAGGGAGAATTAACATTATGAATGAATTTGCTGAGAGGATATTAAAAGTTAAGTTTGAAGAGTTGAAAGGAGAAAAAATTGAAAAAATTGGTTCTCAAATTGCAGATTTAATAAGAAGAGCAATATTATATGGTGAAACTTTTACAAGAAAAGAATTTGAATTTATACCAACGAAGTCAATTCTTGGAATGAGTACAAATATAATTGACGATGAAAATGGAAATATTTTGGGTGTTGTAGCAATTTTTCAAGATTTAACAAAAATTAAAGAAATAGAAAAAAGAGAAAAAGAAATAGAAAAGAATAAATACTGGGGACTTGTTGCTTCAAAGTTGTCCCACGAGTTAAAAAATCCTCTTGTTGCTATAAATACCTTTGCACAAATGTTACCAATAATGTATGAAGATAGAGAATTTAGAGAAGAATTTTCAAAGATAGTGCTTGATGAAATCAAAAGAATAAATGAAATAATTGAGAGTATTGGAAGAATTGGAAAGGAGTTTATTTTAGAGAAAGAAATTTTAAAATGTGAAGATTTGATAAATGAATTAATAAAAGACAAAAAAGTGGAAATAAGAAAACAAAAATTTAGAAGCGGGAATGTTGAAGTTGATATATTGAAATTGAAAGAAGCAATTGATTTTATTTTTGAATTTATTGAAGAAGACATAAAAGGACTCGATGAAAAAATATTTATAGATATTGAAGAGTCAAATTTTGAAGTTATAATTACAATAAATGAAAGTGGAAACAATATAATTTTAGAAAAAGATGATATTTCTGTACCATTTTTTTCAAAATTGAATACAGTTCTTATTACAAAAATACTAGTGGCAAAAAAAATTATAGAAACTCATGAAGGATTTTTTAAAATTGAATCTTTGCCGTCAGGTAAGAATTTTATAATTAAATTACCTTTGAAAAATGAATAAAATACTTGTAATAGATGATGAACAGGGAGTTCGAGAATCACTGAGATTTGTTTTAAAAAATAGATATAAAGTTTTTGTTTCTTCAACTGGGAAAGAAGGTTTAGCAATTATTGAAAAAGAATTACCTGATGTTGTAATTCTTGATATTCTTTTACCAGATACTAATGGAATTGCACTGCTTAAAGAAATAAGGGATAAATTTAAAAATATTTCGGTTATTATGCTTACCGCAGTTTCACAAATAAAAACAGCAGTTGAAGCAATAAAAATGGGAGCAGTTGACTATATAACTAAACCTTTCAATATAGAAGAACTGGTTTTAACCATTGAAAAAACACTTAAGACAAAAAATTTGATTACACATATAGAGTTTTTGAAAGAGGAAATAAAAACAGAGTATCCACTTGATACTATTGTTTATAAAAGTAAAATAATGGCTGAGATAATAAAAATTGCAGAAAAAATTGCTTTTACAGATAGCCCTATTTTAATTACAGGACCTACTGGTGTTGGTAAGGAGTTAATTGCAAGATTTATACATGAAACAGGCCCAAGGAGAGATCAACCTTTTGTTTCTATCCATTGTGCAGCAATTCCAGAAACACTTTTTGAAAGTGAAATTTTTGGTTATGAAAAGGGTGCTTTTACGAATGCTTTCAAAAGCAAAAAAGGAAAAATTGAAATTGCTGGTTCAGGAACTTTATTTTTTGATGAGGTTGGGGAAATACCATTAAGTATACAAGTGAAATTACTTAGATTTTTGGAAGAAAAAAAATTTTCTCCTCTTGGAAGTAATGAACTTATTGAAAGTAATGCAAGAGTTATTTCTGCAACGTCAAAAAATCTGAAAGAAGAAATAGGAAAGGGGAAATTTAGAGAAGATTTATTTTATAGATTAAGTGTTATTCCTATTGAAATTCCACCCTTAAAAGAAAGAAAAGAAGATATAATCCCACTTCTTCAATACTATATAAAATTTTTTAAAATGAAATTTAACAGTAAGATTCAAGACTTCAGTCAGGAGGCAAAAGAGGCATTTCTTGAATATGACTGGCCTGGGAATGTGAGAGAATTGAAAAATATTATTGAAAGAATTTTTGTTTTAAACAGTGAAAAAGTTATAATTGAGTTGGATGATCTACCAGAAGAGTTAAGAGTTAGAAAAAGAATTTTTAGGAGTTTTAAAGAAGAGGTTGAAAATTTTGAAAAAAAATTAATAGAAGATGCTCTTAAAAAAGCAAATTGGAATCAAACAAAAGCAGCAGAAATTTTGAAAACAACGAGAAGGATTTTGAGATATAAAATTCAGAAATATGGTTTGAAAAGAAATAATTAAAATTTTATGTTAAAATATAAAATAAAAGTTTGAAGGAGGTGAAAATTATGAAAGAGATTGAAATAGGAAAGGTTACTCATTATTACACAAAAATTAGTGTTGCAGCAATAAAAATAACAAATGGGGAACTTAAAAAAGGTGATGAAATACATATTAAAGGCCATACAACTGATTTGAACCAAAAAGTTGAGTCCATGCAAAAAGAACACAAAGAAATAGAAGTTGCTTTTCCTGGAGATGAAATAGGTTTAAAAGTAATTGAACATGTAAGAGAAGGCGATACGGTATATAAAGTTATTCCAGAATAAAAAGAGAGGAAAAAATGGTAAAATTTTGGGAATTTTTTTCAAGTGATTTAGGTATTGATCTTGGAACTGCAAATACCTGTGTTTATGTAAAAGGGAAGGGTGTTGTTTTGATGGAACCATCAATTGTGGCTGTTAATACAAATACAAAAAAGGTAGTGGCTGTAGGAGAAGAAGCAAAAAGAATGCTGGGAAAAACACCTTCTAACATAGTTGCAATGAAACCTATGAAAGATGGGGTAATTGCTGATTTTGAGGCCTGTGAAGCAATGTTAAGATATTTTATTATGAAAGTTAAAACGCATAAACATAGGTTTGTTATACCTCCAAGAATAGTCATTTCAGTTCCTTCTGGAATAACAAGTGTAGAAAGAAGAGCAGTAAGAGAAACAGCATTAAAGGCAGGTGCAAGAATGGTAAAATTAGTAGAAGAACCTATGGCAGCAGCAATTGGCGTTGGACTTCCGGTTGAGGAACCGTCAGGCAGTTTTATTCTTGATATTGGAGGAGGAACTACAGAAATGGCTGTGATTTCATTAGGAGGTATTGTTTTAACTAAAAGTTTGAGAGTGGCAGGGAATGAAATGGATGAAGCAATTATAGAATATTTAAAAAAGAAATATAATTTACTAATAGGTGAAAGAACAGCAGAAGAGATAAAGATAAAAATAGGTTCAGCATATCCTCTAAAAGAAGAATTGTCTATGGAAGTTCATGGGAGAAGTTTAGTTGAAGGGCTTCCTAAAATAATTAAAATAACATCTGAAGAAATAAGAGAAGCATTGAAAGATACTCTTAATAGTATTGTAAATGCTGTTAAAGATGTACTTGAAGAAACTCCACCCGAATTGTCAAGTGATTTAATTGATAGAGGAATTTTTATTGCAGGTGGTGGTGCTTTATTGAGAGGAATAGATAAACTTATTTCAGAAGAAACAAAATTACCTGTATACATTGCAGATGACCCATTAACTGCTGTTGTAAGAGGAACTGGAAAGATGCTTGAGGATGAGAGATATTTTAAACAGATTCCTCAGGAATAAAAAATGCTGTATCTTTTCAGAAGAGAATTGATGCTTTTTATTTTTTTACTTTTTTCTTTTTTTATTGAAAAATCCTCTTTAAATAATAAGAAGTCCCTATCTTTTTCTGAAACAAAAAAAGAAAATTTTATAAATTACGAAGAGATTATTAGAGAAAATAAAAGGTTGAGGGAAATACTTAATTTAAAGGAAAGAAAAATTTTTTCATACTTTAAAGTTGCAGAGGTTATAGGATTAAGACCTTATATTTATCCGGCAGAGATAATTATTGATAAAGGAAGAAAAGATGGCATAATTGAAAATATACCCGTTTTTACAAAGGAACTTTTTTTAATTGGGAAAGTTGAAAAAGTGGAAGAAACCTATTCCAAAATTATCTCTTTATTTCACAGTAATACAAAAATAAGTGTAATCCTTGGAAATACACGAGAAGTTGGTGTAATTGAAGGTGGTTATGGTCCCTATCTTCTTTTAAAATATATTCCTTATGATAGCAAAGTGAAAATTAATGAAGAGGTTTATACTTCAAATTTTAGTGAATTTTATTTTCCTGGAATTAAAATTGGAAGGGTAGTAAAAATATGTAAAGAAAAGAATTCTCTTTATCTTAAAATATGGGTTAAACCATATATTGCATTTCAGGGAGTTGAGGAGGTTATTATTGGAAAATAGAAGAAAAATTTTTCTGACTTTTGAACAAATTTTGCTGGTTTCTATTTTTCAATATATATTTTTTAATTTTTTTCATACTAAAATCACACCATCTTTTTTTCTTGTTTATCTTCTGTTACTTTCTTTTGAAGGTAAAATAGAATTAGCCCTCTTTTTAAGTTTTATTCTTGGGCTTATAAATGATATTTTTGCCAGAGATATCCCTGGAAGTTCTTCTATTAGATTTCTTCTTATTGTTTATTTTTCCTCTTTTTTTGTGGTAAAATCAATAAAAAGTAAAAGTTTTTTTATCTTTATATTTAGTTTTTTGTATTTTTTGCTACTTGTTTTCAAAGGGAAAAATGAAATGTTGTGGGAAGGGTTTACTTTATTAAAATACGCAGTGCTTTTTTCATTATTTAATTTTCTTATTGGATTTGTTATTGGGATATTCACTGAGGAGTTAAGAAAAAGATGGGAAGAGAGGATATTTTAAAAAGATTTTTATTGATTTTTATCTTTGTAATACTTGGGAAATGTTTTTATTTACAAGTTATCAAATATCCAGAGTTATACCAGTTATCTGTGAAAAACTGTATAAGAGTAATAGAAACGGGAATTCCAAGAGGATTAATTTATGATAGAAATGGGCGAATACTTGCAAAAGATGCTCCGTCAGCAAATCTTGTTTTTGTTCCTTACGATTTAAAAAATCCAGAGAAAGTGGCAGAAATTCTTTCAAATATAATTGAGATCGATAGGGAATATTTAATAAGAAAATTCAATGGGAATTATAAAAATCCTTTTGATAGGATTGTTTTAAAAAGGAATCTTACAAGTATTGAAATTTCACTGATAGAAGAAAATTCTTCTAATTTACCCGGGGTTTTTATTCAAGAGGATATAAGAAGAGTTTATCCTTTCGGAAAGAAAATGGCTCATTTACTTGGATACCTTGGAGAAATTTCTAAGTTTCAACTTGAAAAATTAAAAGAAAAAGGTTATAAGATGGGAGATGTTATTGGTCAGGATGGAATTGAAAAATATTATGATGAATTTTTAAGGGGAATTCCGGGAGGTATACAAGTTGAAGTTGACGCTTTGGGGCATCAAAGAAGAGTACTTGGAAGAAAAGAAGGACAACCAGGAAATGATATATATCTTACCATAGACGCTACTATTCAGGAAATTGCTTATGAGGAACTGGGAGATAAAAAAGGCTGTGTTTGTATAATGGATCCGAGAAATGGAGAAATACTGGCTCTTGTCAGTAATCCTGTTTTTGATCCTGAAAATATTCTTCCCTATCTTGATGAAAGAAAACATCCTGAGAAGCCATTTTTTAACAGAGTAATAAAAGGGCAATATCCTCCTGGTTCAATTTTTAAAATTATTACTGAGATTGCTGCTCTTGAAACCGGAACAATTAAGGAATTTGATAGAATTGAATGTTCAGGTTTTATTGAAGTCGCTGATAGAGTTTTTCATTGCTGGAAAGAAGAAGGTCATGGATGGGTTGATATAAATCTTGCTTTACCTTTTTCCTGTAATATTTTCTTTGGGACAGTAGGAATGAAATTAGGAGTTTCCAAATTAATAGAATATGCTAAAAAATTTGAACTTGGCAAACCAACAGGAATTGATTTACCGGGTGAAGCCTCTGGTTATATTCCTCAACCCAGGGAAGCGGATCCCCTTAACTTATCAATTGGCCAAGGCCCTATAACAACAACTCCAATTCAACTTTTATCCTTAATTGCAACAGTGGCAAATGGAGGGAATATATGGCAACCATTTATATTGAAAAAAATAATTTCTCCTAAAGGAGAGACAATAAAAGAAAATACTCCTTATCTAAAAAAAACTATTTATATAGATTTTGAAACACTTGATATATTGAAAAAAGGATTGAAAAATGTTGTAGAATTTGGAACTGGTGTCAGGGCTAAGGTGGAAGGTCTTGAAATTGCAGGAAAGACAGGAACAGCACAGAGAGCATCTTCAGAAACTGAATTACCTACACATGGTGCTTTTGTTTGTTATGCTCCTTTTGATAATCCTAAAATTGCAATTATTGTATATCTTGATTATGGCTCTTCTCCACAAGCAGCAGAAATTGCAGGTAAAATTTTAAAAAGAATATTTATACCAGAAATTTTAGAGGAAGAAAATGAAACAGAAACTTCAATATCTCAAATATAGTATTAGAGAAAAAAGTTTGATATTTTTAACTTATGTTTTGATTTTTATAGGCTTATGTATTTTATTCAGTGCCTCTAAGGGAGTTATAACAAAAGAAGGATTTTTTATAAAACAGGTTTTGTGGATAATTTTAGGGACTATTTTACTTTATATTTTCAGAAATAGCGATTATAGAAAACTTGAAAAATTATCATATTTATTTTATTTTTTGACACTTTTTTTACTAATTCTTGTTTTAATTAAAGGGCAGGGGAGAGCCTCCAGGTGGATCAATCTCGGTTGGTTTTATTTTCAACCTTCAGAATTTGCTAAATTAGTTATAATTTTAACTTTATCATCATATCTTTCAGGAAGAGATATAGGAAAGTTCTCTACTTTACTTGTGAGTTTGATAATAGTTGGTATTCCATTTTTACTTGTATTTAAACAACCAAATCTTGGGACGAGTATTATTTTCATTTTAATTTTTTTAGGTATTTGTTATATTTCTGGGATGACCAGAAAACAATTAATTGGATTATTTTTAGTGTTTATTTTTCTCTCTCCGGTTGTTTGGATATTTCTGGAAGATTATCAAAGAGAGAGAATTTTAACATTTTTAAATCCTATGAGGGATCCACTTGGTAAAGGGTATAATCTTCTTCAATCTATAATTACAATTGGTTCTGGAGGTTTTATAGGTAAAGGATATTTAAAAGGAACTCAAACAAAACTTGCTTTTCTTCCTGAATATCATACTGATTTTATATTTTGTGTTATTGCAGAAGAATTTGGTTTTCTTGGTGTTTTAATTTTTATTTTTCTTTATTATTATTTTTTAAATAGAATTTGGGAAATCATATGTAATACAAGATATGAATTTGGAAGACTTGTTGCAACTGGAATTTTTGTTATGTTTGCTGGTCAATTTTTGATAAATTTAGGTATGGCATGTGGTGTTTTCCCAATTGTTGGTCTCCCCCTTCCTTTTATTAGTTATGGTGGCTCTTCTTTAGTAGTTTCTATTCTTTCTATAACAATTCTTTCAAGTATTGAAAAGTATTCAACTTATCTTTAAAAATGGAAAAAAAAATTGAAAAGATATTACCATATGTAAAAAATCCTGCAAGATATCTTGGAAAAGAAATTAATATTTATATTAAAGAAAAGAAAAATGTAAATTTTGCTCTTGGATATCCTGATGTTTATGAGGTTGGTATGTCTTCTTTAGGAATAAGAATTTTGTATGGAATTTTAAATGAAAGAGATGATTGTAAATGCGAAAGATTTTTTTCACCTTGGGTTGATTTTGAAGAATTTATGAAAAAAGAAAAAATACCATTATTTTCACTGGAAACTAAAACACCTATTTCTCAATTTGATGTCGTAGGAATAAGCTTATCTTCAGAACTCAATTATACAAATTTTTTGAATATACTTGAATTGTCAAATATCCCTATTTTTTCAATAGAAAGAAAAAATGAAGATCCAATTGTTATAGTTGGTGGGAATTGCTCTTTTAATCCTCTTCCTCTTTTGCCATTTGTTGATGCCTTTGTTATTGGAGAAGGAGAAGAAGTTATAAATCAGATAATAGATATTGTGAAGGAAAACAGAGGAAATAGAATAAAAATTTTAGAAAATTTAAACAAAATTGATTCTATTTTTGTTCCTTTATTTCCAAAGGAAAATGTTAAAAAGGCGGTTGTCAAAAATTTAAATGATGCTTATTTCCCTACAAAATATCTTGTTCCATTAACAGATATTATTCATGATAGAATTACAATTGAAATAATGAGAGGATGTGGACAGGGTTGTAAATTTTGTCAAGCAGGGAGTTGTTGGAGACCTGTAAGAATTAGAAATGTAGAGAAAATACTTGAGATTGCAAAAATAACATATAGAAATACAGGATATGAAGAAATTTCTCTTCTTTCTTTTTCCTCTGGAGATCATCCCAATATTGATTCTATTATTGATAAACTTGTTGAAGAATTTAAAGATAAAAAGGTTTCAATTTCTTTTCCATCTTTAAGAATAGATACTTTCTCATTTAAACTTGCTTTAAAAATTAAAGAAATAAAAAAAACAAATTTAACTTTTGCCCCTGAGACTGGAGAAAATTTAAGGAAAAAAATAGGCAAAAATATAGGAGATGAAGAACTATTAAAACTTGCAATGGAAGCAAGAAATAATCAATATAGGCATATAAAACTTTATTTTATGTTAGGACTACCTCAGGAAAGGAAGCAAGATTTGGAAGACGTGGTTAAATTAATTAATGAAGTTTCAAGGATTATTAAAGTTAACGTTTCTTTTAATACTTTTATTCCTAAACCTCATACTTTTTTTGAAGGAGAGAGATTTATAACGAAGGATGAATATGAGGAAAAAAGGAATTTTATAACTGAAAAATTGAAAAAAAATAAGTTTGTAAAATTTAATTTTCAACCATATGAAGTAAGTTGTGTTGAATGCTTTTTGGGAAGAGGAGATGAAAAACTTGCAAAGATAATTTATAGAGTATGGAAGGAAGGGGCAAAGTTTGAAAACTGGAAAGAATTTTTTGATTTCAATAAATGGAAAAAGGGATTTGAAGAGGAAAATATAGATATGAACGAATATCTTGAAAAAATGTTTTCACCTTATAAATGGAATTTCATAAAGATATAAATCAATTTTTTAAGTTTTAATTTCTTTTTTTATCAAATTTATTATTTCCCATTTGTTTTCAAAATTCCATAGTGGATAAATTGAATTATTCTGAAAAAGAGGATTTTCAATTGGCAATTCTCTATAGAGTTTTTTAGCAATTTCGTAATCAATAGTTCCAGGAATTGGAGAGTATTCAGCAAGTTTTATTTTACAGGGATAATTTTTAAGTATTTTAACTGTATTTAAAACCTCTTTAGGTGATTGTGCTGGAAGTCCTGCAAGTATATATACACCTATTTCTTCTTTTGTAAATCCTGCATCAACTAAATTTTTTATTGCACTTTCAAAATCTTTAAAATTTACCTTATAACCTGACTCTTTTTCTCTTTCTTTATCTATCGTTTCAAGTGACAAATTTATAGTTTTAAAATTCATTTCTTTAAGATTTTGAGCAACATCTCTATTTAAAAATTTGGGATGAATCCCATTGGGAGTGTGAAATCTAATGTGTTTGTAGATTTGTGTAATTTCAAAAAGAATTTTATATAGATGATTTTCAAAATCATAAAGAAGAGCATCATCGTAAAAGGCAACATCATTTGTTTTAAATTTTTCTATATTTTCACTTAACTCTTCAACTATTTTTTTATGATCCAGTTTAAAATATTCAGGTTCAAGTTGTTTTATTCCACAATACCAACAGGAAAAAGGACATCCATAAGAAGTTTTAACAACCAGATAATCAAGTTTTTCATAGATATTCCAGTAAGGCTTAATTTCATCGGGAAATTTCAATTCTATTTTAAAATTTTTTTGGAATTCAAGAAAAAAAGAATAAATATTTTTTCCACGGAAAATAAAATCAACATTTAGATTTTTTGCATCATAATAACAAAATGTGGCATAAATTCCACCAAGAATTACAGGAGTTTTCGGATAAAATTTCTTTATAATATCTATAGTTTCTTTAATTCCCAAAACCCAGTATGTCATACCGGTTGTTATAAAAATGAAGTCAAGATTTCCAACGTTTTCAATATAGTTAAGAAATATTTCTTTTGGTAATCCAAATCTTTTATATCTTCTTGGGATATTTTTGTAAATTTCTGGTTTTTCTATTATTTCGTAGTAATAACTTCCACATCCATATTTACCTTTTTTAACTTTGAGATTTTCATAAAATTTATGATTTCTATTGAGAAAATCAAAATAGAAGATTTCTACTCCATTTTTAACGAATAAGTCAATTATTTTTAAAAAACCAAGAGGTTTTGACCATAAATCGTATGCAGAGAAATCGTAGATAGGTGGATTTATAAAAAGAATTTTCATGATATTTCTATTTTTCTCTCTCCTTCTTTAACTTCTCCAATAATATACACTTTTAATTTGTACTTTTGAGAAATTTGTAATATTTTTTCAATATTTTCTTTTTCTGAAATTAGAATTAACCCGATGCCCATATTGAAAACGTTAAACATTTCCTTTTCCATTATTCTTCCAAATTTTTGGATTATCTTGAAAATTGGGGGTATCTCCCATGAATTTTTGTCTATTACACATTTCAATTTTGGAGGCAAAACTCTTATTAAATTTCCTTCTATCCCACCACCTGTAATATGGGATGCGCCATTTATTAAATTTAAAGAAGATAATTCATAAAGAAAAGGAGAATAGATGAATGTAGGTTCTAACAATTCTTCCCCAAGTGTCTTTCCGAGTTCATCAAAATATTTATGGTAATCTCTTTTTTTGAAAATTTTCCTTATAAGGGAAAAACCATTACTATGAACACCATTTGATGAAATCCCTAAAACAACATTATTTTTTTTAATTTTCCTCCCATCAACTAATTTGTCTTTCTCTGTAATACCTACACAAAATCCAGCAAGGTCAAAACCATTTTTACCATAAATGTCTTTCATTTGAGCAATTTCTCCACCGATTAAAGAACATTCTGCAATTTTACATCCTTCAATAATGCCTTCTATTATTTCTTTTTCTCTTTTCCCTTTTATTTCTCCAACTGCTATATAATCAAGAAAAAATAAGACTTTTGCACCACAAACAGAAACATCATTACAATTCATTGCGACAAGATCTATTCCTAACCCTTTGAAAATTCCCATTTCTTGTCCAAGTAAAATTTTTGTTCCAACCCCATCTGTAGATGAAACAAAAATAGGATTTTTATAATCTTCCGGGATTTTAAAAAAACCCCCAAAAAATCCAATATCACCTATTACATTTTTTGAAAAAGTTTGTTTTGCTTTCTTTTTAATAAATTCAACAAGTTTTTCTGCCTTTTTTTCATCAACACCTGCCTTTTTATAATTAAGTATCATTTTTTCCTCCAGATTTTTGACATTTTTTATTTTATAATTATAATCTATTTTGTCATGAAAAACATAATAAATTACCTTAAAAATTATGAAAGTGTAAAAAATATTTCAGGGCCATTAATTTTAATAGAGGGAGTTGAAGGAGTCGGGTATGGTGAACTTGTTGAAGTTATTCAAAATGAAGAAAAAAGGTTGGGAAAAGTTTTGGAGGTTGAAAGAGATAAAGCACTTGTTCAGGTTTTTGAAGGAACCTCAGGATTAAGTTTGAGTGAAGTTAAGGTAAGATTTACTGGTAAACCAATAGAATTGGGTGTTTCCCCTTCTATGCTGGGAAGAGTATTCACAGGAATGGGAAAAATTAGAGATGGAGGCCCTGAAATTATTCCTGAAAAATATCTTAATATAAATGGTTCTCCAATTAATCCAACAAGAAGAGATTATCCTTCAGAATTTATACAAACTGGGATTTCTGCAATTGATGGATTAAATAGTTTGGTTAGAGGCCAAAAACTTCCAATTTTTTCAGGTTCAGGATTGCCTCATAATTTGCTTGCAACACAGATAGTAAAACAGGCCAAAATTCTGACAGAAAAAGAGGAGAAATTTGCAATTGTATTTGCTGCCATGGGAATAACATTTGAAGAGGCAGAGTTTTTTCAGAAAGAGTTTATTGAAAGTGGAGCAATTGAAAGATGTGTGATATTTATAAATCTTGCAGATGAACCAGCAATTGAAAGAATTTCAACTCCAAGGATTGCATTGACTTGTGCTGAATATCTTGCTTTTGAACTTGGAATGCATGTTCTTGTAATTCTTACCGATATGACAAATTATGCAGAAGCATTAAGGGAGATATCGGCAGCAAGAGATGAAATCCCTGGAAGAAGAGGATATCCTTCATATCTTTATACGGACCTTGCGACAATATATGAAAGAGCGGGTAGGATTAAAGGTAGAACTGGTTCAATAACTCAAATACCAATTCTTACTATGCCTCAGGATGATAAAACACATCCAATTCCAGATTTAACTGGTTATATTACTGAAGGACAAATAATTCTCTCAAGGGATTTACATTTAAAAGGCATATATCCACCTGTTGATATTTTAACTTCACTTTCAAGATTGAGAGACAAAGGTATAGGAGTAAACAGAGAGACAGGTGAAAAACTTACAAGAGAAGACCATCCATATCTTGCAAGTCAACTTTTTGCTTCTTATGCAAGAGGAAAAGAGGCAGAAGAACTGGCGATAATTCTTGGTGAAGCAGCATTAACCGAAATAGATATTTTACATCTGAATTTTGCAAAGAAGTTTGAAGAAGAATTTATAAATCAAGGTTTAAACGAAAATAGAAGTATTGAAGAAACTTTAAATCTTGGCTGGAAATTAATAAAAATGTTACCAAAATCAGAAATAAAGAGAATCCCACCCTTTATAATGGAAAAATATTGGAAAGAAGAAAATGAGAATGAAAGTTAATCCTACCAGAATGGAACTTTTAAAGTTAAAAAAAAGAATAAATCTTGCAAAAAGAGGGCATAAATTATTGAAAGAAAAAGAAGAACAACTTCTTATAGAGTTTAGAAAAATAGTTTCTGAAGTTAGAAAAAAGAGAGAAAAAATTGAAGAGGATTTAATAAGGTTTTACGAAAAAATTTTAATTTTAAAGGGCGGTATGAATAAAGAAAGGTGGGATTATATTTTAAAAACACAATTTTTAAAAGTTGAATTTAAATTTGAGAAAAAGAGAATTTTTAACATACCTGTTTCTGAAATTAAAATGGTAGAGATAGAAAAGTTTCAACCAAATTATTTTTTACCTCCCTTTTATAATTACCTTTTAAAAGAAAGTTTTGAAATTTTAAAGAATTTGTTAGAACTTTATTTTCTTGAAAATAAGTTAATTGGTTTTGTTGTTGAAATTGAAAGAACAAGAAGAAGGGTTAATGCCCTTGAACATGTTTTGATACCCAATATTGAAGGAGCAATAAAATTTATACAAATAAAACTTGAAGAGTATGAAAGAAGTTCCTTAACAACGTTAAAACATTTGAAACTTATAAGATAATGGAAAAATGTTTCAAATATTTTTATGCAATTGAATAAAACTTTAAGGAGAACATAGAGTTAATTAAAAACTTGAATTTATTGTTCTTTATTTTTATCATCTTCCACTTTATATTCAGCATCTACTACCTTTTCATCTTTGGGTTTTTCTTCTTTTTCTGTCGTAGAACTTTGTGACTGTTGGGCTTGTTGATATAAAATCTGAGCAAGTTTGTGAGAAGCCATTTCTAATTCTTCTATTCCTTTTCTTATTTGATCTGCTGTTTTTGTATCAGACTCAATTATTTTCTTCAAATTGTTTATTTTCTCTTCTATTTCTTTTCTTTCATTTTCGCTCAATTTATGACCATGTTCCTTTAATGTTTTATTCACTGTATATATTAAAGAATCGGCCTGATTGGAAAGTTCAGCAATTTCTTTTAACTTTTTATCTTGTTCTGCATATTTTTCTGCTTCCTTTATCATTCTTTCAATTTCTTCTTGTGAAAGTTTTTTTGAACCTGTTATTCTTATGGATTGTTCTCTTCCAGTTCCAAGATCTTTAGCAGATACATGTAATATTCCATTTGCATCAATATCAAAGGTTACCTCTATTTGAGGAACACCTCTTGGTGCGGGTGGAATTCCATCAAGGTGAAATCTTCCAAGAGATAAATTATCTTTTGCCATTGGCCTTTCACCTTGAAGAACATGGATTTCAACAGATGTCTGGTTATCAGCAGCAGTTGTAAATATTTGACTTTTTCTTACAGGTATTGTGGTATTTCTTTCAATAATCTTTGTAAAAATTCCTCCAAGTGTTTCAACTCCAAGGGAAAGTGGGGTGACATCAAGAAGTAAAATATCTTTATCTTTCATTTCACCTGCAAGTATTGCACCTTGAATTGCTGCACCAATAGAAACACATTCCATAGGATCAACACCTCTTTCTGGTTGAATTCCAATATATTCCTCTATAAATTTTTGAACTATTGGCATTCTTGTAGGGCCACCAACAAGAATTACTTTGTTGATATCGGACCTTTTCAATTTGGCATCTTCTAAAGCCCTGTCAATAGGTCCTTTACACCTCTCAATGATTGGAGCAACAAGTTCTTCAAGTTTTGCTCTTCTTATTTTCATAACAAGATGCTTTGGCCCTGTTTGATCTGCAGTTATGAAAGGAAGGTTTATTTCTGTTTCAACAACAGATGAGAGTTCTATTTTTGCTTTTTCTGCTGCTTCTTTTAATCTCATCATTGCCATTTTATCATTTCTTAAATCAATTCCTGTTTCCTTTTTAAATTCCTCTACAATATATTCGATTAAAGCATTATCCATATCTGTACCACCAAGTTGCGTATCTCCACTTGTAGCAAGAACTTTAAAAACTCCTCCCATCATTTCCATTATTGTTACATCAAGAGTTCCTGCTCCAAAGTCAAAAACAAGTATTTTCAATTCTTCCTTTAGTTTATCAAGACCATAAGCAAGTGCAGCAGCAGTAGGTTCGTTAATTAATCTAACTACTTCCAATCCAGCAATTGTTCCAGCATCTTTTGTGGCTTGTCTTTGATTGTCATTAAAATAAGCAGGTACAGTAATAACTGCTTTTTTAATCGGATAACCTAAAAATTGCTCTGCATCTCTTTTGATTTTTTGAAGTATGAAAGCAGAAATTTGTTCTGGTGTATATGTTTTTCCATAAATGTTATATCTATAATCAGTTCCCATTTTTCTCTTCACAGCAAAAACAGTTCCTTCAGGATTAACTGCTGCTTGTCTTCTTGCAGGTTCACCTACAAGGACTTGTCCATCTTTGGTAAAAGCAACATAAGAAGGAAAAGCCTTCCCTCCAACAATTGTAGTTCCTTCTGCACTTGGAATAATGACAGGTTTATCTCCTTCCATTATTGCTGCAGAAGAATTACTTGTTCCAAGGTCTATTCCAATAATTTTTTCAGCCATCTTTTGCCCTCCTTTTTCAAGATTTTAGATGAGAGATAAAGTTTAAAAGTTTCAATGGGCGGTGCAGGACTTGAACCTGCGACCCCTACCTTGTAAGGGTAGTGCTCTAACCACTGAGCTAACCGCCCAATTAATTTATTTTACTTTTTTTATTTGTTTATGTAAAATATTTGACATAAAAATGTATTTATTTAAAATTTTTAAACAAAAAGGAGGAAAAAAATGGCGGATAATTTGGTTAGTGAAATTAAAGAGGCAATAATTAAAGGGGATATGAAGAAAACAGAAGAACTGGTAAGCAAAGCAATTGAAGAAAAAGTTCCTGTTGAAAAAATACTTAATGAAGGATTGATTGCAGGTATGAATGTCGTTGGAGAAAAATTTAAAAATAATGAATATTATGTTCCTGAAGTTTTAATAGCGGCAAGGGCTATGAATAAAGGCATGAGTTTACTTGAGCCATTAATTGTGCAAGCAGGAATAAAACCAATTGCAAAACTTGCAATTGGAACAGTTAAAGGAGACTTGCATGATATAGGTAAAAATCTTGTAGTTATGATGTGGAAAGGAGCAGGTTTTGAAGTTGTTGATCTTGGTATTGATGTCCCTCCTGAAAAATTTGTTGAGGCAGCAAGAAGTGGTGCAAAAGTAATAGGGATGAGTGCTCTTCTAACAACAACTATGATACAAATGAAGGAAACAATTGAAGTTTTAAAAAGAGAAGGAGTAAGAGATAGTGTAAAAGTAATAATAGGTGGTGCTCCAGTAACACAAGAATTTGCAGATGAAATTGGTGCAGATGGTTATGCTCCTGATGCTGCAAGTGCTGTTGATAAAGTAAAAGAACTTCTTGGTTTATAATGTGGAAAAAATTTTTTATTTTATTTTAAGTTATTTAATTGGAAGTATTCCGTTTGGTTATCTTTTATGTAAAACTGTTAAAGGTATAGATATTAGAAAATATGGAAGTGGGAATATTGGAGCGACAAATGTTTATAGAGTTTGTGGCTGGAAATTAGGCTTTCCTGTTTTAATTTTTGATATATTGAAAGGTTTTTTCCCTGTTTTTTTAGGAAAGATTTTAAAATATTCAATACCTTTAATATTTGTGGGTGGATTATTTTCGATTGTGGGGCATTCTTTTTCAATTTTCTTAAAAGGTAAGGGTGGCAAAGGAGTGGCAACAAGTTTCGGAGTTTTAGTTGGACTTTTGCCATTGCCTGCTTTATTTTCTTTTTTAATATGGTTAATTGTAGTTTTGACTACAAGATTTGTTTCTCTTGGTTCAATTTTGGGTTCTTTTTTTCTACCGATTTTTGTTATTTATTTTTATACAGATAATAGATTTCTTTTTTCTATAAGTGTTTTAATTTTTGTCTTTATTATTTTTACTCACAGAGAAAATATAAAACGTCTTTTAAAAAGAAAAGAAAACAGAATTACACTTCCATGGGAGAAAAAATAGGTATCTTAGGTAGTGGGGGTTGGGGAATTTCTCTTGCAATACTTTTTTATAGATTAAAGTATAAAATTTTTCTTTGGGAACCACTAAGAGAAAATTATGAGATATTGGTAAAAAAGAGAGAAAACGTAGAATATTTTAAGGGTATAAAAATACCAAAAGAAATAAATATATCAAATTCACTTGAAGAAGTTGTAGTGAATTCTGAAATAATTTTTATAACAGTAAGGTCTTCATTTTTTAGAAAAACTGTTGAATTGCTTAAAAATCATTATAAAAAACAACCTGTTATAATAGGAACAAAAGGACTTGAATATAATACAGGTAAAAGAATGTCAGAAATATTTAAAGAATTTATAGATGATGAGAAACTTCTGGTCCTTTCTGGTCCAACAATTGCAAGGGAAATAGCAAAAGGATGCCCAACTGCTGCAGTTATTGCATCAAAAAATGAAAAAATTGCAGAATATATTCAAAAGTTGATAAGTTCTGAAAAATTTAGAGTTTATACGACGAACGATATTATAGGGGTTGAAATAGGTGGTGCATTTAAAAATGTGATAGCAATAGGAGCGGGTATTATAGATGGTTTTAAACTTGGAATAAATACAAAGGCAGCCTATCTTACGCGTGGTTTAAATGAAATGATAAAAATAGGAGTATTTCTTGGGGGAGAAGAAAAAACATTTAGAGGACTTTCGGGATTGGGAGATCTTATCACTACATCTTTTAGTAAGTATAGTAGAAATAGATCTTTTGGAGAAGGGATTGTAAAGATAGGAAAGGAAAAATACCTTGAAATATCAAAAATGGTTATTGAGGGGATTCCAACGACAAATGCCTTTTATAATATTTCAAAAAAATATAATGTTGAGTTGCCTATTGTAGAATCAATTTATAGAATTTTATATGAAGGGAGTTGTCCAAAAGAAGAGATTAAAAAATTAATGGTTAGAGAATTGAAAAAAGAATGAAAGAAAAATTTTATTATATAAGAGAAGTTTCAAAATTACTTGATATTCCTGCCCATATATTGAGATACTGGGAAAAAGAATTGAATTTTAAAATAATGAGAGACCAAAAAGGGAATAGAATTTATACCCAAAATGATATAGAAATGTTAAGGAATATTAAGAACTTGATTTATAAGGACGGAATGAAAATTAAAGGGGTTAAAAGGAAATTGAGAGAAAAAAAATTGGAAGATAGAAAAGAATATGTTAAATTATTAAAAAAAATGCTTAAGAAAATAGAGGAGATAAAAAAATGTTTACAATAGGAGTTCTTGCTTCAGGGAAAGGGACAAATTTACAAGCAATTATTGATTATATTAAACAAGAAAATTTACCAATAAAAATAGGAGTTGTTATAAGTGACAATCCCAATGCGTATGCTCTTGAAAGAGCAAAAAAAGAAGGGATAAAAGCAGTTTGTATTCCGTGTGAAAAGTATAAAACAATTTTAGGGAGAGAAATAGAAAAAAAATACGTAGAGGTTTTAAAAGAGAACAAAGTTGAACTTGTTTGTCTTGCTGGTTTTATGAGAGTTTTAAAATCAACTTTTTTGAGGAGTTTTCCGAATAAAATAATAAATATTCATCCCTCACTTTTACCTGCTTTCCCTGGACTTGAAGCATGGAAACAAGCCCTGGAATATGGAGTAAAATTTACGGGTTGTACAGTTCACTTTGTTAACGAAGGTATAGATACAGGTCCTATTATTTTACAAGCAGTTGTTCCTGTTCTTCCCGATGATACACCTGAAACCCTCCATAAAAGAATTCAAGAGAAGGAGCACATTATTTATCCACTTGCAATAAGATTGATTTATGAGGGTAGAGTTAGTATTTCAGGTAGGAAGGTTATTATAAAATGAAAGAAAAAGAAGAGATAATAATAAGAAAAGGAAAGTTAAAAGATGTAAATTCAATAAGAAAAATAGTAAATAGTTTTGCATCTCAAGGCAAGATGTTACCCCTTTCATTAAATCAGATCTATGAAAGAATAAGAGATTTTTATGTAATAGAAAAAAATGGGAAAATTATTGGTTGCGGGTCTTTGAAAATTATATGGAAAGATCTCGCAGAAATAAGATCTGTTGCAATTAAAGAATCTTTTCAAAAAAAAGGATATGGAAGAAAATTAATTGAAAAATTATTGAAAGAAGCGAAAAAACTTGGAGTTGAAAAAGTTTTTGTTCTTACTTATAATTCTGAATTTTTTGAAAAATTTGGTTTTCACAGAGTGCCAAAAACAAGATTACCACATAAAATTTGGGTTGATTGTATTAATTGTCCTAAATTTCCGAGATGTGATGAAATTGCCTTGATGAAAATAATTAAAAAATGAAAAAAACTTTGTTTTTTTTCTTCATTTCATCACTTTTTTCTTTTTCTAAAATATTTATAAATGATGAAATAAAAATAAATGGTGCTAAAGAAGAAATTTTTGCGATTGGAGAAAACCTATTTTTGAATGGAAACCTTAAAAATGAATTTTTTGGGCTGGTAAAAAATATAAAAGGTAATTTTCAAATAGAAGGAGATTTTTTATGTGCTTCTTTAAATCAAGAAATTGAATCCATTATAGAGGGTGATTTTTACTCTATAGGAAATAAAGTTTATTTTAAAGGAAAGGTGGGAAATAGTTTTACCTGCTTAGCAAGAAATTTATTTATTGAAAATTCTAAAATAAATGGAAACTTGAGGGTTGTAGCAAATAAGATTGATCTTAAAAACGTTAATGTTTTAGGAAAAAGTTTTTTTTATGGAGAAGAAGTAAAAATTTCAGGAGTTTTTTCAGATGTAATTATACATGGCAAGAGAATTAAGATTGAAGAAGGAAGTAAAATATTAGGAAATTTGACCTATTATTCTTCATCCCCCATTTTTTATAAAGAAGTGGAAATAAAAGGAAAAATACAACAAAAAAAACCATATGGAGAAAAATTTTTTGAAAAATTGTTAATTTTAAAAAAATTTAGATTTTTTTACTCTATTTTTTCACTTCTACTTCCACATATTTTACTTTTAATTTTTGCTCCTAATCTATTTCAATCCACAGTAAATACATCTGGAAAAAAATTTATAAAATCCTTTTTTCTTGGGCTTCTTTTTATATTACTTATAAGTTTGCTTATTTTTTTCTTGCTTATCATTGTTATCGGAGTTCCAGTGGGTGTAATCATACTTTCATTATTTCTTTCTGCTTTATATGTCTCAAGAGGTTTTATTTTTATTTATCTTGCTAGAAAAATATTTTTTAAATTTAAAGATTCAAAATTAATCTGGATCATATCAATTATATTAGGGATTTTAATTTTTAATTTGTTTGCTTTAAACCCTACACTTAAAATTTTATTTAATTTCACTGCAGTCTCTAATGGATTTGGTGCTTTAGTAATAGATAGGGTAAAATTGTTAAAGAAACTTAGAGAAGAAAAATTTTTTTAAAAGGAGAGAAAAATGAAAATAGTTATTGCGTATTCTGGAGGTCTTGATACATCAGTTGCAATTAGTTATTTGAGAGAAAAATATAATGCAGAGGTTATCGCTTATACTTCAAATATAGGACAGAAAATAGAATCACCAGATATCCTTGAAGAAAGAGCCATAAAAGCAGGAGCAAAGAAATTTTATTATGAAGATTTAAGAGAAAAATTTGTTAACGAGTATATTATCCCTGCTTTGAAGGCTGGCGCTATCTATCAAGATAAATATCCTCTTGCAACCGCCCTTTCAAGACCATTAATAGCAGAAAGTGTTATAAAAATTGCAAAAAAAGAAAAAGCAGATGCTGTAAGTCATGGCTGTACAGGTAAAGGAAATGATCAGATAAGATTTGAGTTAACATTCAAATATCTTGCACCTGAAATAAAAATTATTGCTCCTTTAAGAGAATGGGAATTTAAATCCAGAGAAGAAGAAATAGAATATGCTCGGAAAAAAGGAATACCAATAAGTGTTTCTAAAGAAAAACCATATAGTATAGATGAAAATTTATGGGGAATTTCTATTGAATGCGGAGTTTTAGAAGATCCATGGCAGGAACCACCTGAAGATGCTTTTCAGATTACAAATTCTCCTGAAAAGGCACCTGAAAAAGGTGAATATATTGAAATTGGTTTTGAAAAAGGTATTTTTGTTTCTTTAAATGGAAAAAGGATGGATCAAATAAAAATTATTGAAAAAGTAGCAGAAATAGGGGCCAAACATGGTATAGGAAGAATTGATATGATTGAAGATAGAGTGATTGGTATAAAATCAAGAGAAGTATATGAAGCACCGGCAGCAGTTATATTACATACAGCCCACTCTGAACTTGAAAAACTTGTCTTTTCAAGAGATTTATATGAATTTAAAAAACTTGTTTCTATAAAATATTCCCAAATTATATATTTTGGTCAGTGGTTTTCTCATTTAAGAATATGTCTTGATAAATTTATTGAAGAGACACAGAAATATGTAACTGGGACAGTAAAATTGAAACTTTATAAAGGAAATTGTACAGTTGTTGGTAGGGAATCGCCATATTCACTTTATAAGGAAAAACTTGCTACTTATTCGCATGGAGATATTTTTGACCATAAAGCATCTACTGGTTTTATAGAAATATTTGGCTTACCTTCAAAACTTGAGGGGGAAAGGAGTAAAGGAGAATGAAAATTTATGTTGGAACAAGTGGATGGCTTTACAGTTGGAATGAAGGAAGAAGTTTTGAATGGTATGTTGAAAATTCAAAATTAAATTCAGTTGAATTAAACTCTTCTTTTTATAGATTTCCTTATCCAAACCAAATAAAAGGCTGGGCAAATAAATCAGAAAATATATGTTTTTCAATAAAAGTTCATAGAAAAATAACACATCTATTTAAATTAAGTGGAGAAAGTAAAGATGTCTGGAAAGATTTTGAAAACTTATTTTCTCCTCTTAAGGAAAAAATAGTTTTTTATTTATTCCAGATGCCTCCTTCTTTCTCAACAGAATTTTTTGATAGAGTTGGAGATTTTTTTTCAGATTTAAAGGATAAAGAAAGGTTTGCTATTGAATTTAGACATAAAAGTTGGTTTTCAGAAGAATGGGTTAAAAAAATTGAAAAAATTGGTCTTGTTTTTGTTAGTGTTGATAGTCCTGAAATAAGATCCTTTATAGTTAAAACAAATGAAACAATTTATTTGAGATTTCATGGCAGAACAGGTTGGTATTCACATAATTATACAAAAGAAGAGTTTGAAGAAATTGTGGCAAAAATTAAACTTTTAAAACCTGAAAGGATTTTTGTTTATTTTAATAATAACCATAATATGCTTTCAAATGCTCAAGAATTTTATAAAATTCTTAAGAAATTAAAATAAATGGTTTTTGAAATAGAAAATATACTGGGGAAAAAATTTAAATGTGAAGATTGTGGAAGAGTCCATAGAATAGATATTAAAGGTATTGAATATGGAAATTTAGAAGAAATAGGAAGTTTTATCAGAAAAAAATTTAAAAATGATAAAAAGAAAGTACTTCTTTTATGCGATAATATAATCTGGGAAATATATGGGGAAAAGATAAAAAGAGAATTAAGAGATTTTATAACAACTTCTTGCGTTTTAACACCAAAAAATGAAAATAGAGTAACTGCAAGATATGAATATCTTGAAGAAATTTACAAAAATCTTGACGGAAAAAATTTAATTTTAACTGTTGGAAGTGGAACCATTACAGATCTTGGGAAACTGGCAGGATATATTGAAAAAATTCCTGTAATTTCTTTTCCAACTGCTCCATCAATGAATGGTTACACTTCTCCTGTATCTGCTTATATTAAAGATGGAATTAAAATTACAGTTCCAGTGAAACCACCTGAATATGTTTATATAGATAAAATGGTAATATCACAGGCACCTATTGAACTTATAAAATCTGGATTTGCTGATTCGCTTGCAAAAGGATTTGCAAATGCTGATTGGAAAATATCTTCAATACTAACTAATGAAAATTACTGCTCCTTACCATTAAAAATTGTAAATAAAGCAGAGAAAAAATATATAAATAAAGGCGAAAAAATTTTGAAAAGGGATGTTAAAACTATACAGAACTTAATGGAAGGACTCAATTTTGGTGGAATTTCAATGATAATAGCAGGTTCTTCGTCTCCTGCTTCTGGTGGTGAACATTTAATTTCTCATTTTCTTGATATGTATACGTCCCAAAAGAAAATGGAACCCTTTGATTATCATGGATTACAAGTAGGGACAGGGGTTTTTTTTAGTTCTTTAATTTATGAAAAATTGAGAAAAATTGAAAGGTTTGATATAGAAAAAAGATTATTGGAAAGAAAAATTGATTATGATAAGAAACTGGAAAAATTGGTTAATTTATTTTTTCTAAGTAAAGAACATTTAGAAAAGATATTTAAAAATAAGTTAAAACTTTTGAAGGAAATAAAAAGGAAATTACCTGAAAATTGGGAAAAAATTAAAAAGGATTGTTTTTCTATTGTAAATTCTTCTGAAAAAATCAAGAAAATTTTAGAAAACGCAAGATGTCCTTATCATTTAAAACAAATCTGTGATAACAAAAATCTTATTTATGATACTCTTGAACTTTCAAGATTTATAAGAGAAAGAATAACTATTTTAGATATTGCTGATGAAATTGGAATTCTTTATGAAGTAATTGAGAATTATATGGAAAAATGAATGAAAAAGAAATAGTTGATTTTTTGAAACGAAATTTCAAAAAAAAAGAAGCAATACTTGGAATAGGAGATGATTGTGCAGTAATTGAGTATTCAAAAAATTATTATTTCATTTTGACAACTGATTGTCTTGTTGAAAATGTTCATTTTGAGAGAAAAAAATATAATTGGTATCAAATAGGCAAAAAAGCCATATGTGTAAATTTAAGTGATATAACTGCAATGGGAGGAAAACCTAAATTTGCCTTGGTTTCTCTTGGTCTTTCAGAACCAAACTTTAAAATTATTGAAGATTTAACAAAAGGAATTAAAGAGATGAGCAAAAAATATAAATTTGAAATTATAGGTGGGAATTTGACAAAATCGGAAGTATCATTTGTTGATATTTTTATGATTGGTATTGTTGAAAAAAAATACTTGAAAACAAGAAGTGGTGCTAAAGTTGGTGATTTTATCTATGTGACTGGATTTCTTGGTGCTTCGCAAATTAGAAAAATATATAATCTTAAACCACCTCTATTTGAGATAAGAAGATTGATTAAAAAATATGAAATTACAAGTATGATTGATATATCTGATGGACTTTCATCCGATTTAATCAAACTTGTAGAAAATAATAATGTTGGATTTAGGATTTATTTGGAAAAATTACCTGTTTCTTCTGATGCAAAAAAAATAAGTAAAAGTGAAATTGAAGCAATAGAACATGCCTTAAATGATGGTGAGGATTATGAAATTTTATTTACTGCAGATAAAAAAGAAAAAATCCCTGAAAAAATAGGAAATTTGAAAATTACACGAATTGGAGAAATTATAAAGGAGAAAAAATATATTGGTGTTTACAAAGATAAAATTATGGAAATTAAAGATAGAGGATTTTCCCATTTTTGAAATATGGGATGGAAAATTTAATTATTCTTCTAAAATGGATTTTTATATATCTGGGTATTATCTTTATCTTCAAAAAATTTGAGTATTCTTATCTTTATCTTTTAAGTTCTCTTTGTTTTCTTATCGGATTTCTTTTGAGAAAATTTAATCTCTATCCTGGCAAACCAGAACCTTTATTTCTTGATTTTTCAACTTTTTTAATATCTTTTTTCTTCTTCCTTTTAGATAAGTTCATTTTAAGGATTAATCTTAAAATAACTTTTTTTGTAATTTTGTTTCCACATATTTTGTATAACATTTTAAAAATGCTTAAATTTATTTGAAAGAAAAATGCTTATAATTCATACATCTGATTTTCATGGTAAACTTACATATAAGAAAGCAAAAAAGATTTACAAATATAAAGAGAAAGGTGCAATTTTGTTAGATTCAGGTGATGCTATCTGTGCCGGTAATTTTGATTTGAGATTTTATGAAAAAACACTTTTTCTAATGAGTCAGATTGGTTATACGGCAGGAGCAGTTGGTAACAGAGAATTTCATCCTATTCCCTTTTTCTTTAAATTTAAATTAAAAAATTCTTCTTTCCCTCACCTTTCAGCAAATCTTTTCTATACAAAAAAATTGAGTAAAATTTTGCCTTATTTAGATTTGAAAATTGAGGATTTTAACATCACTTTAATTGGTTTAACAGTTCCTGTTGTAAAAGAGATATGGAAAAAAATTTCTCCACTTTATTTTTTAAATCCTATTTTTTGCGGAGAAAAATTGGCTGAAAAGTTTTATGAAAAAAGTAACCTGATCATATTTTTAACACATATGGGGATTGAGGAAGATATAAAACTTGCTAAAAAATTGAAAAAATTTTCTCTTATTCTCGGTGGACATAGTCATATTTTAATGAAAGAACCATTGAAAGTAGATAATGTCTATATTTTTCATTCTGGTTGTTATGCTGAAAATATAAGTATTATAGAATTAAAAGGCAGGGAAATAAAAGTTTTCGTGGAAAAATTGTAATTTCTTTAAGATGGAAATTTTGTCTTCTGAAATTGTTTTTGATATAATCAATACTGATAATAAGTTATGAACTTTAAAAAATATTTTGTGTTAGGTCTATTTAAGATTCAAATTTTATTATTTATCTTTGCTATAAAATTTCATTCCTTATATTCAGAGGTGTTTTTAAATGATAAAAAAATCTTTGAAAATTTTGCTTTTCATAATTTTTGTCTATATGCTGAAATAAATAAAGAAAAATTTGAAAATTATCAAATTTCGGTAAAATCTGGTTCTAATAGTTTTAAAGAAAAAATTAAAAAATGGAATGAAGTCCTTTTTTTATTCATAAATAAATTTGCTAAAAAAAGCAAAATTTTAGATGCTGTCTTTATATTTCTCTCTTCTTTTGGTAAAGAATATATTCTTATTCCTCTCGTTGGAAGTATAATTTACTTTAAAAAAAGAAATGAACTTAAAAAGTTATTTTTAATTTTTATACTTTCTCTTTTTCTTGGTGAAATTATTGTTCATATTTTGAAAATAGTAATTTCTTTTCCAAGACCCTTTATATATTTTGATGAAAAAAGCATAAATGTACTGGAGAAACCAATAACTAAATATTCCTTTCCTTCTGGACATGCTCAAGTTGTTTTTACAGGAGCATTATTTCTTTCATGGATTTTGCCAAAATGGAAGATTTTATTTTTGTTATTCAGCATATTTTCTGGATTTTCAAGATGTTATATTGGTGTTCATTTCCCATTTGATGTAATAGGAGGTTTTTTAATCGGTGCTTTTTCTTTCTGGTTAATAAGGTTTATTATTATTTATATTTACTCAGATCAAATTCAAAAGAACAAGTAGTTTCTTTCTCCTTTTCATAAGGAATAAACACAACAAAAAGTTTAACCTTTGCAGTTTTGGGTATTCCCTGATTAGAAAATTTTACTTCTCCTTCTGAAATATGTGTATAATCTCTTGCAAATTGTGAATAAGGAGACATAAAGGCAGAAAGAGGTTGGATTTTCTTATTATTATATTCTAAATAAAACTTCGCTGTTCTCCCAAAAGTTGGATAATCTCCATATAAAGTCACTTTAAAAACAATTTTATCTGCAATGTCTTTCAAAGCAAGATTTATGACTTTCATATCAATTTTTTGTCTTTTTTCAGTTGCATTTTTTGATAGTAAGGCTATCCTTAAAAATGGTGTGATTAAAGTAACTTTTCCTTTGCCTTGTTCATATCCATAATCTATTGTCCATTTCTCAGTAAATTCAGTAAATGTTAAATTTGCTTTTGTTCTTCCATAATTTATTGCTTCTTCTATTTCTTGTGGACTCAATGGTAGATTGGTTATTTCTCTTTTTTTAAAACATCCAGAAAAAATTATGATTAACGAAATTGAAATGATTAATAGTTTTTTCATTTTTTCAATATTTCAATACTTTTTAAAAGATTTTATACATTTTTCTTTATCTATGTCAAATTTTATGGTATTATTTAAGGAAAAAAGAAAAAAGGGGAATATGGAAAGAGTTTTAATTTTTGATACAACATTAAGGGATGGAGAACAATCACCAGGAGCAAGTTTAACAAGTGATGAAAAACTTAAGATTGCTTTACAACTTGAAAAACTTGGTGTAGATATAATTGAAGCAGGTTTTCCAATTTCAAGCCCAGATGATGCAAAAGCAGTGAGAATTATAGGAGAAAATGTAAAAAACTGTGTTGTCTGTGCTCTCGCAAGATGTAAAGATGAAGACATAAATTCTGCTCTCAAAGCACTTGAAACTGCCCAAAAACCAAGATTGCATCTTTTTCTCGCAACAAGTGAGATTCATAGAAAATATAAATTGAAAAAAGCAAAAGAAGAAATACTTAAAATAGCAAGAGAAAAAGTTAGATATGCAAAAAAATTTATAGAAGATATAGAATTTTCTCCTGAGGATGCTTCAAGAACAGAACCAGATTTTCTTTTGGAAGTTTGTAAAGCAGTAGCAGAAGAAGGAGCAAAAACTATAAATATTCCAGATACAGTGGGTTATGCAATTCCAGAAGAATTTGGGAAATTGATTAAATTTTTAAGAGAAAATTTACCAAAAGAAATAATTATAAGTGTACATTGTCATAATGATCTTGGACTTGCTGTTAGTAATTCTTTAAGCGCCATCTTAAATGGAGCAAGACAGGTTGAATGCACAATAAATGGATTAGGAGAAAGAGCAGGAAATGCTGCCCTTGAAGAAGTTGTTATGAATCTGGTTGTTAGAAAAGATTATTATAAGGTTGAAACAAATATTAAAACAGAAGAAATTTTTAAAACAAGTAGACTCGTTTCAACTTTAACAGGTATTCCTGTTCAACCAAATAAAGCAATAGTTGGAGCAAATGCCTTTAAACACGAGTCAGGTATTCATCAAGATGGTATTCTTAAACATAGATTAACTTATGAAATTATAGATCCTAAAATGATAGGAATTCCAAAAAGTGAACTTGTTCTTGGCAAACATTCAGGAAGACATGCCTTAAGAGAAAGATTAAAAATACTTGGCTTTGAGTTTGAAGAAGATAAATTTGAGAAATTTTTTGAAAAATTTAAAAATCTTGCAGAAAAGAAAAAAGAAATTCACGATGTTGATTTAATAGCACTTGCAGAAGAAGAAATAATTTCTGTTAATCCAGTTTATACACTTGAATATTTTCATATAATTTCTGGTTCTTCAACAATTCCTTCTGCGACTGTTAGATTAAAAAAAGGTAATAAAATTATTGAAGATGCTTCAAGAGGAGATGGCCCAGTTGATGCTCTTTATAAAGCAATTGATAGGATAACTAAACTTTCCCCTATTTTAAAAGAGTATAAAATTACAGCAATCACAGGGGGAAAAGATGCACAGGGAGAAGTAACAGTTTGTATTGAAATAGATGGGGAGAGGGTTTATGGTAAGGGAGTGAGCACAGATATTATTGAAGCAAGTGGAAAAGCCTACTTGAATGCAATAAATTTTTATCTCTTAAGGAGTAATATAGAAAAGAAAAAAATAAAAGGGACTTAAAATGACAATTTCGCAGAAAATTCTTGCTTTCCATTCTGATAAAAAGGAAGTTTTACCAGGTGATTTTATTGAATGTAATGTAGATTTAATTTTAGCAAATGATATAACAGGTCCTCTTGCTATTGAAGAATTTGAAAAAATTGGGGCAAAAAAGGTGTTTGACCCAAAAAAAATTGTACTTGTCCCTGATCATTTTACCCCTTGTAAAGATATTAAAAGTGCAGAACTTGTAAAAAAATTAAGAGAATTTTCAAAAAAGTATGGAGTAAGATTTTATGAAATTGGAAGGGCTGGAATAGAACATGTTCTTTTACCTGAAGAAGGATTAACATTGCCAGGACAGCTGATTATAGGAGCAGATAGTCATACATGTACTTATGGTGCAGTTTGTAGTTTTTCTACAGGGGTTGGGAGTACCGATGTTGCGTATGCTATGATAACAGGGAAGTTGTGGTTTAAAGTTCCTGAGACAATAAAATTTTATTATTATGGAAGATTAAAAGAATTTGTTGGAGGAAAAGACTTAATTCTTTATACAATTGGAAAAATAGGAGTGAATGGTGCAAATTATAAAAGTATGGAATTTACAGGTCCTGTTATTGAAAATTTACCTATGGATGATAGATTTACCATGTGTAATATGGCAATTGAAGGTGGTGCTAAAAACGGAATAATAAAATTTGATAGAATTACAGAAAATTATTTAAAAGAGATTGATGCAAAATTTGAAATAAAATTGGATTTGAAAACTGATAGTGAAAATGATTATGAAAAAATAATAGAAATAAACGTAGATAAAATTGATCCACAAGTTGCTTCTCCTCATTTGCCAAGTAATTCAAAAAGTGTGTGGGAATATAAAGATGTAAAGATAGATCAGGTTGTAATAGGTTCTTGTACAAATGGAAGAATAAGTGATTTAAGGAAAACTGCGAAAATATTGAAAGGAAAGAAAATTCATCCAGAAGTAAGATGTATAATTATACCTGCTACACAGAAAATTTATCAAGAAGCATTAAAAGAAGGATTAATAGAAATCTTCCTTTCTGCAGGTTGTGTCATTAGTCCTCCAACTTGTGGTCCATGCCTTGGAGGACATATGGGAGTTTTAAGTAAAGGAGAGGTTGCTATTGCAACAACAAATAGAAATTTTATAGGAAGGATGGGTCATCCCGAAAGTTATGTTTATCTATCAAATCCAGAAGTTGCAATTGCAAGTGCAATTAAAGGTAAAATCTGTCATCCTGAGGAGGTAATATGAAAGATTGGGAAAAAAGGGAGGTATTTTTAAAAATTATAAAAAGAGAAGGAAATGGTTTTGTCCCATGTACAGTAAGTATAAATGGAAAAGTATGGGATGAAAATGAAGAATATTTTGAAAATTTAAAAAAAGAATGTGTTGATGTAAATATTGGAATAAGTAAAATACCTGAAAGAGAAAAAGAAAATTTTAAAGAGGATGAATGGGGTTGTTTATGGCATTATCCTGGGGATTATCTTGATGGACAAGTTGTTAAGCATCCACTTTCTGATTGGGAAAATTTAAAATATTTTAATCCTCCAGACCCTTTAAAATATAAAAATTGGGATGAGTTGAAAGAATATGTGAAAAAAATAAAAAAAGAAGGAGGAACTGTTTTTCTTGGTGTTGATCACGGCTTTTTTTACCTTCGGCTCATATATTTGAGAGGATTTGAAAATTTTATGATAGATGTTGCTTTAAATGAGCCGAGACTAAAAAACTTGATAGAGATTTTAACTGAATATTGGAAAATAATTATAAAAAAGTATGTTGAACTTGAACCAGATGTGATAAGTTTTGGTGATGATCTTGGACATCAAAATTCTTTGCCAATAAATCCTGTAAAATGGAGGGAATTAATAAAACCATCTTATAAGGAAATTTTTACAATATGTAGAAGAAAAAATGTAGAGGTTTATTTACATACTGATGGATATATTGTTGACATTATTCCAGATTTAATTGAAACAGGAGTAACAATTTTAAATCCGCAGGATCTTGTGAATGGTCTTGATAATTTGGAAAAGTTTGCAAAAGGGATCATTACAATTTCACTTGATATAGATAGACAGAAAATAACAATTTTTGGAAAATTGGAAGATATCGACAAACATATAAAGAATTGTATTAAAAAACTCGGAAGCAAAAATGGGGGGCTTTTACTTATTTTTGGTGCTTATCCAGGAACCCCAATTGAAAATATAGGGCAGGTTATAAAATCAATGCAAAAATATTGTAAAATGTGGTGTTGATTAAAAAAAGGAAAAAAAATGAAAATAAAAGGGACTGTCTGGAAATTTGGAGATCACATAAATACAGATGATATAATTTCTGCACGATATTTAAATACAACCGACGAAAAAGAATTATCTTTGCATTGCTTTGAAACAATCAGGCCTGATTTTGCAAAAAAAGTTAAAAAAGGAGATATAATCGTTGCAGGTGAAAATTTTGGATGTGGTAGTAGCAGAGAACATGCTCCTATTTCAATTAAAGGGAGTGGAATTTCAGTTGTAATTGCTAAAAGTTTTGCAAGAATTTTTTTCAGGAATTCTATAAACATTGGATTACCTTTGATAGAACTAAAAGAAGTAGACGAAATAGAAGAAGGGGATATACTGGAAGTTGATTTTAGTGTAGGTCATGTTAAAAATATGAGAAATGGTAAAATCTATAAATTTAACAGATATCCTGAATTTTTAGAAAAGATAATAGAAAGTGGTGGACTTATGAAAATTGCTGAAAAATATGTAAAAGAAATAGAAAAAAATGAAAATCCAAAATACTGATTTAAGTTTTGAGATTGAAGAGTTTAAAAAGCCACTTGGATTTAAAGGGAAGTTTCTAACAGGTGCATGGCAAAGTATAGTTTATTTGGAGAGTGAAAATAATTATTCAATTGGTCTTGGAACTCAAAGTGTTTTATGGGCAGATAGTAATGTTTTTTCTGAAAATAGTGAAGAAGGAGGAAATGCTTTGATGTTTTCTACTACACAGTATGCATTAAAAATTTTAAAAGATATAGAAATTGAAAATCCTGTTGAAATTTTTGATTATATTTTTAAAGAGGTTCATAAATATGCAAAAAAAATAACAGGAAGAAATGATTTAAGAGAGACTTTTACTTTAAATTCTCTTGTTCCTGTTGATAATGCTTTGTGGATTTTATATGCAAAAGAGAAAAAAATAAATAATTTTTTTGATATGATACCGGAAAAATATAAATATCCATTTAAATATAGACATCAAAAAATCGCCTGTGTTCCTTTAATATCATATGCTATTTCACTTGAAGAAATAGAAAAGATGATAAATGAAGGTTTTTTTGTTTTAAAAATTAAAATTGGTTCAGATCCTGCAAATGATGGGGATAGAGAAAAAATGTTAAATTGGGATAAAGAAAGAATTAGAACGATACATGAAAAATTTAAAAATTATACAATCTCTTTTACAAAAAATGGTAAAATTCCGTATTATTTTGACGCAAATGGAAGATATGATAGTAAAGATAGATTGATGAGATTAATTGATTTTTTAGATAAAATAAAGGCACTTGAACAGGTAATTGTTATAGAGGAACCATTCCCAGAAAACATGGAAATAGATATAAGTGATATTCCTGTGAGAATTGTTGCGGATGAAAGTGCTCATACAGATAAAGATGTTATAAAAAGAAGTCAAATGGGTTATAAAGGAGTGGCTCTTAAACCGATTGCAAAAACATTGAGTATGACTTTAAAGATAATAAATGAAGCAGAAAAGAGGAATATGGATTATTTTTGTGCAGATTTAACAGTTATACCTGTACTTGTTGAATGGAATAAAATTTTCTCTTCAGGAATTAAAACTTTACCAGAGTTAAAAATTCCTATAGTTGAATCAAATGGATTTCAATATTATAAAAATTGGGAGAAACTTTTGGAGTATCATCCCTTTTATGGTAAAAAATGGGTTTTGCCTGAAAATGGGATTTTTAATTTGAACGAGGAATTTTTTAAAGTTAGTGGAGGAATATTTGAAACTTCAGAGCATTATAAAAAAATATTTATTCAAAAAGGAGTAAAGTTATGAAGAAAAACTATAAAATAGGTGTTATAGGGGGAGATGGCATAGGTCCTGAAATAATAAGAGAAGGAGTTAAAGTGATTGATAGTGTAAGTGAAGTATGTGATTTTAAGATTGAATGGATATATTATGATTTTGGGGGTGAAAGATATCTCAAAACTGGTGAAACACTACCGGAAAGTGCAATTGAAGAATTTAAAAAACTTGATGCGATTTATCTTGGAGCAGTTGGGCATCCTGATGTTCCACCAGGTATTTTGGAAAAAGGGATACTACTTAAAATAAGATTTGAACTTGATCAATATATAAATTTAAGACCTGTAAAACTTTTCCCTGGAGTTGATTGTCCCTTGAAGAATAAAACCCCAGAAGATATTGATTACGTTGTAGTTAGAGAAAATACAGAAGGTTTATATTGTGGAATTGGTGGTAATTTTAAGAAAGGGACAAAAGATGAAATAGCAATACAATTGTCAATCAATACAAGAAAAGGGGTAGAAAGATGTATCAGATTTGCTTTTGAACTTTCAAGAAAAAGAAATAAAAAGAAAACTTTAACAGTCGTTGATAAGGCGAATGTTTTGACATATGAGGGTGATTTATGGAGAAGAACAGCAAATGAAGTTTCAAAAGATTTTTCTGATATTAAACTTGATTTTGCTTTCGTTGATGCTATATGTATGTGGATGGTTAAGAATCCAGAATGGTTTGATGTTATAGTTACAAATAATATGTTTGGAGATATAATTACAGATCTTGGTGCTATAACGCAAGGAGGCCTTGGAATTGCTGCAGGAGGAAATATAAATCCAGAAGGTGTAAGTATGTTTGAACCAATTCATGGGTCTGCTCCAAAATATGCTGGTAAAAATATTGCTTGTCCTTTAGCAACAATCTTAGCAGGAAGTATGATGCTTGAGCAACTTGGTGAAATGAAAGGAGCAAAAATAATAGAAAAGGCAATTATTAAAGCATTATCTGAGGGTTATATAAAATCACTTGAAGCAGGAAAAATGGGTTTAACAACGAGTGAAGTAGGAGATTTAATAGCCAAATTTGTTAAGGAAATAAAGGAATAATTTTAATATTTACCAAATTTTCTTCCTGCTTCAATCATATAAATTAAATTTTTTGCAGGTACATTATAGTGAATACTATTAGAAGAGGTTAAAATATATCCACCGCCTTTTGCTGCATCTCTGATGCATTGTTCTACTTCTTTATATATTTCTTGTTTAGTTCCATAAATAAGTGTCTTTGAACAATCAATATTTCCAAGGAGTGTTATTTTTTCTCCATATTTTTCTTTAAGTTCCTTCAATTCAATTCCAGCAGATTTATCAATTTCTCCATAACCATCAAAACAAATTTCTAAAAACCAGATATCCCATAAAGGTCTTGTGTTGCCATCACTTCTGAATACATAATAAAGTCCCAGATTATGACAGACTTCCAATATTTTTTTATATCTTGGCATTAAGAATTTTCTAAAAATTTCAGGACTGTAAATTGGACCATTTTTATCTGCAAGATCTCCACCACCGAGGATAAAATCTGCTCCATGTTTTTTACTTTCTTTTATAAATTCAATTGCCCATTTTGTATGATAATCAAGATAAATTTCTATCCAGTCCGGTTTTAAAATAAGACATTCAAGATAAATTGGTTTAATCGGAATTGAAATTCCAACTGAAAAAGCAATTGCCATTTTCCCTTTAACTCTTTCAACTATTTTATCCCAGCCTTCAAAAATACTTTTATCTTCAAATTTAATCTCTTCTCCTAATTTTTTTTCTAAAATTTCAATTTCTTTTTCTATTTCTTCAAAGCCATTTTTATCAAGAGATGAAGAAACACAAAAGAATTGGCCGGATTCTGGAGAAAATTTATATATTGACCATTTATTAATTTCTTTATCTTCAAAAAGATATGTATTTTCATCAATTTTTTTAGGAAGTTCATCTTTTGAATAATTTTTTGAAGGGACAAGCCCAACTCTAATAAAATCAAGCCCTAATTTTTCGTGAATTTCAACTGTATCCTCTACATATCTTTCAACAAGAAAATCCCTTTCTCCTTTATATAGCAGTTCTATTGTATCTTTTGAAAATTCTCCCCCACCGGTATAAGCATATCTCCCTAAAATTTCAGATGCAACTTTTGAGACAATCAATTGGTCTCCAATAGGAACGTAATCACTTTCTTTATGGTTGAACGCATTTAAAACTCTTTCTTTTCCATTCATAAGGTTTTTATTATAAATTATTTTGCAAAAAAATTCAATATAAGAGATAATTTTAATATATGGAAAATGAAATAAAAATTAAATGGTCAAGAATTTTGGAATTGATGGAAAGAGAGAAGATTAAAGGTGTTTTGATAAATAAAGTAAGTAATTTTGCCTGGTTTACTGGTGGAAAAATTAATTATGTTGGACTTCATACAGAAATTGGAGTTTGTAAGTTACTCATTACCAAAGAAAAAATCTATTATATTACAAACAACATTGAACATCCAAGGATTAATGAAGAAGAGTTGGGTGATTATGGATTTGAACCAATCGTGGAAAACTGGTTTGGTGAAAATTTTGATGAGAAAATTAAAAAAATTATTTCAGGAAAAATTGGTTCCGACGTATTCATCCCTGATTATGTGCAGATAAATTTAGAAAAATTGCACTATCCGCTTTTGCCTGAAGAATTAGAAAGATATAAAAAATTAGGAAGAGATGCAAGTGAAGTTGTGACAGAAGTGTGTAAAGAAATAAAACAGGGAGAAAAAGAAATTGAAATAGCAGGAAAATTAAGTGAAAAATTATGGTATAAAAATATTGTCCCTATTGTTATTTTAATTGCTGGCGACGAAAGAATTGAAAGATTTAGACATCCAATTCCAACAGAAAATAAAATAAGAAAACATGTTATGATTGTTCTCTGTGGAAGGAGAAAAGGTTTAATAGTATCTTTAACTCGTTTTGTTTATTTTGGCGATTTACCAAATGAATTGAGAAAAAGACATCTTTCTGTTTGTAAAATTGATGCTATATTTATCAATTCAACAAGAAGAGGAAAAACTATTGGAGAAGTTTTTAAAGAAGGTATAAAAGCGTATGAGAAAGAAGGTTTTGGAAATGAATGGAAAAAACATCACCAAGGTGGACCTACTGGTTATTTAACAAGATATTTTAGAGCAACAGAAAAAAGTGAATTTTTAGTCAAAGAAAATCAAGCATATGCTTGGAATCCTTCAATAACAGGGACAAAATCAGAAGATACTATAATTACAACAGAAGAAAAACCACTAATAATTACGGAAGATAAAAACTGGCCATTATTAAAAATTGAAGTGAATGGTGAAGAAATTTTGAGACCTGACATTCAAATAAAATGAAAAAGTTAATTTTATTATATTTTGTATTTCTGGTAAATTTAGTTTTTCCTTCAGTTGGATATATTTTAAAAATTGACGGTGCAATAGGGCCGGTTACTTATTATCAAGTGAAACATGTCCTTTCGTTGGCTACAAAAAATAAGGCAGATTTTGTATTGATAACACTTGATACTCCTGGCGGCCTTCTTTCCTCAACAAGAAAAATAGTTCAGGAAATTTTATCTTCTGAAATACCTGTAATCTGTTATGTCTATCCTAGTGGTGCTCAATGTGCATCTGCCGGAACCTTCATAGCACTTTCTGCTCATATCCTTGCTATGGCTCCTGCAACAAATATTGGTGCAGCCCATCCAGTTACTTTAATGGGTGGAGAAATGGATAAAAAGATGGAAGAAAAGATTGTAAATGATACTGTAAGTTTTATAAAGACAATAGCAAGACACAGAAATAGAAATGAAAAATGGGCAGAAAGAGCAGTGAGAGAAAGCATTTCATCAACAGAAGAAGAGGCACTGAAAGAAAATGTTATTGATTTAAAAGCAAAAGATATAGATGATTTATTAGATAAAATAGACAATTGGAAAGTAAAGACCAAAACTCGAGAAATTGTGCTTAGGACAAAAGGAACAGAGATTAAGGAAGCCAAACCTGAAATAAGGGACAAAATTTTAGAATTTATATCTGATCCAAATATTGCTTATCTTTTACTTGTTATTGGTATATGGGGAATAATTTTTGAATTGTCACATCCTGGTTTTGGAATACCTGGAATTGTCGGAACTATTGCTCTTATACTGGCTTTTTTTGGGCTCCATACATTGCCTATAAATCTTGCTGGAATAATTCTGATAATTTTAAGTTTTATATTTTTTGCCCTTGAAGCAATTACTCCTACTTTTGGAATCTTTATCACTTCTGGAATTATCAGTTTTGTTCTTGGTTCGTTAATGTTATTCAAAAAAGGCTCAATGATTAAAATTCCTATTTCAACAATTTTCTTTGTAAGTGTATTTGCAAGTATATTTATTTGGTTTATTATCTGGTTTGCTTGGAGAACAAAAAGAAGAAGAATAATTACTGGAAAAGAGGGACTTATAGGAGAAGAAGGAAAAGTGATTTCGGATCTTAATCCAGAAGGAATGATTTTTATTCATGGAGAATATTGGAAAGCAAGAAGTACTTCTGGTATTATTCCAAAAAATAAAAAAGTAAAAGTTGTTGATATTAAAGGACTTACTTTAATAGTGGAGGAAATTAAAAATGAAAAAGAGTAAATATGAGGAAGAGGCATGGCGAATCTTTAGAATAATGGCAGAATTTGTTGATGGTTTTGAAATGCTTGAGAAAGTAAAAAAAGCAGTTACTATATGGGGTTCTGCAAGGATAAAGCCAGGGGATGAATGGTATGAAAAAGCAGTTATTACTGCCAAATTACTTGCAGAGAAAGGATATACTATAATCACAGGTGGGGGGCCAGGTATAATGGAGGCAGGCAATAAAGGGGCAACACTTGCAGGTGGTGAATCAATTGGTTTAAATATTGAATTACCTGAAGAGCAGAAACCAAATCCATATATAAAAACTTTGGTTTCATTTAGATATTTTTTTACAAGGAAAGTTATGTTTGTAAAATACGCTAAAGGATTTGTAATATTTCCTGGAGGTTTTGGAACTCTTGATGAATTTACAGAAGCAATTACGTTAATACAAACAAAGAGAGTTCATAGATTTCCTGTTGTTTTGATGGATAAAAATTATTGGCAAGGATTTATCTCTTGGATGGAAAATATACTTTTAAAAAGAGGATATATTGACAAAGAAGACCTTAAAATATTTGAAATTGTAAATGAACCTGAAGATGCAGTTAGGGTTATTGAAACTTTTTATAAAAGAAAAGTATAAAAATTTTAAATTTTGTTTTTGAAAACTTCAAAATTTGTGATGAACATTAAGTCTGTAAACCAATCTCAGTATTTAATTAACTTTTTCTTTCGTTCTTTTTTGTAAGTTCTTCCAATTTTTGAGCAAAAATAGAATAGGTTTTTTCATCAAATAAAACAAATCTTATCAGTTTTATTGATTTTAATTCTGGAATTGTTTCTAAAACTGCTTTTATTGAGACTTCACTCGCTTCTTCAACAGGGTAACCAAATATTCCTGTTGAAATTGCTGGGAAGGCAATTGATTTTAATCCCTTGTTGTCAGCAAGTTTTAAAGAATTTTTAAAACATAAAGTTAATTTTTCTGCTGGATTTTTTTCTTCAGAGTAAACTGGTCCAACAGTGTGTATTACATAAGGGTTTGGCAAATTATATCCTTTTGTTATTACTGCTTCTCCTGTATTAATAGGTGCATATTTTTTACATTCTTCATAGAGTAAAGGCCCTGCTTTTTTATGTATTGCTCCTGCAACTCCTCCACCGGGGCTTAAATATTTATTTGCAGCATTTACAATTACGTCAATATCCTTTTGCTCTGTGATATCACCTTTTACACATTCAATTTCTATATTATTGATTTTTACCATTTTTTTGAATATTATAATAAAAAATAAAGAAAAGAGCAAAATATGATATATAGAAAATTTGGCAAAACTGGTGTTTATGTTTCATTGCTTGGATTTGGTGCAATGCGTCTTCCTTATAAGGAAATAAATGGCAAAAGAGTAATAGATGAAGATCTTTCGATTGCAATTATTAGAAGAGGTATAGAATTGGGGATAAATTATATAGATACTGCTTATGGTTATTGCGAAGGTCAAAGTGAGATAATTGTAGGAAAAGCAGTAAAAGAAATTAGAGAAAAGATTTATATTTCAACAAAATGTCCTATATGGAATGTGGAAAAGAGAGAAGATTATAGGAAATTTCTTGAAGAACAATTAAAAAAAATTGATACAGATTATATTGACTTTTATCATTTTCATAGTTTGAACTTACAAAATTTTGAAGAAAAAGTATTGAAATTAAATCTTATTGAAGAAGCAATAAAAGCAAAAGAAGAGGGTTTGATAAAACATATTTCTTTTTCTTTTCATGACAAACCTGAGAATATGAGAAAAATTATTGATAGTTGTGATATTTTTGAAACAGTTTTATGTCAGTATAATTTGATTGATAGAAGTAATGAAGAAAATATTGAATATGTTGCCAAAAAAGAAATTGGAGTTGCTGTTATGGGTCCTATAGCAGGTGGACGTTTAAGTGAGTTTCCATATCTTATGAATGTTTTTAAAGAAAAATATAAATCACCTGTTGAAATTGCTTTGAAGTTTGTTTTTTCAAATAAAAATGTTTCAGTTGCTCTTTCAGGTATGAGTTCTATGGAGATGGTTGAAGAAAATGTTAAAATTGCCAGTTCAAATGAATTTCTTGATGAAAGTGAAATAAAATTGATTGAAAATATTATAGAAGAGAGAAAAAAGATTGGCGAAATAATTTGTACGTCATGTAATTACTGTATGCCCTGTCCAAGAAATATTCCAGTGCCATTTATATTTAATCTTTATAACAATTTTATACTTTTAGGATCTGAAAAATTTGTGAAAGAATATAGAAATATAGGATTAGAAAAAAATGATACAAGAAAAAAAGCAGATGAGTGTATAGAATGTGGTGAATGTGAAAAAAAATGTCCACAGAAAATAAAAATAAGGGACGAGATTAAGAAAATTCATAAGATTTTTGTTAAAGATTAGAATATTCCTTTGCTTGTGCTTTTAAACTCAATAATAACTCAATATTGGATTTTGTTGATTTAATTTTGTTTATTAATAACTCCATTGCTTCAATTGGGTTTAAAGGAGCAAGGATTTTTCTCAATAACCAGATTAACTGTAATTCTTCCGGATTTATTAAAAGTTCTTCTCTTCTTGTGCCAGACCTGTTTATATCTATTGCAGGGAAAATTCTTCTATCTGCAAGTCTTCTATCAAGGTTTATTTCCATATTTCCAGTCCCTTTAAATTCTTCAAAAATAACTTCATCCATTTTACTTCCAGTATCAATTAAGGCAGTTCCTATTATGGTTAAACTTCCACCTTCTTCAATATTTCTTGCTGCACCAAAAAATCTTTTTGGTTTATCAAGAGCAGTGGATTCAAGGCCACCAGTCATTATCTTTCCACTGTGAGGAACTAAAATATTATATGCCCTTGCCAGCCTTGTAATACTGTCAAGCAGAATAACAACATCTTTTTTATGTTCAACAAGTCTTTTGGCTTTTTCAAGAGCAATTTCTGCAACTTGCGTATGTCTTTCAGGAGATTCGTCAAACGTTGCACTTATAACTTCACCTTTTACTATTCTTCTCATTTCTGTAACTTCTTCTGGTCTTTCTGCAACAAGTAAGACAATTAAATATACTTCAGGATGATTTTTAGCAATTGCATTTGCTATTTTTTGTAAAATTACTGTTTTTCCTGCCCTTGGTGGAGAGACAATTAGACCTCTTTGTCCTTTACCAATAGGTGCTATTAAATCAATTACTCTTGTTGTTATTTCATCAGGTGTAGTTTCAAGAATAAATCTTTCATTAGGATGTATTGGTGTTAGTTCTTCAAAGGGGACTCTATTTGCGATATTTTCAGGTGGTTCACCATTTACCATTTCAACTTTTAAAAGTGCAAAATATTTTTCGTTTTCTTTTGGTGGTCTTATCTGACCCGAAACAGTATCCCCTGTTTTAAGTCCAAATTTTTTTATTTGGGAAGGCGAGACATAAATATCATCTGGTCCTGGTAAATAATTATAATTAGGGACTCTTAAAAAACCAAAACCATCAGGAAGGACTTCAAGAACACCTTCTCCAAATAAAAGTCCATTCTTTTTTGCTTGTGCTTCCATAATTTTATAAATTAATTCCTCTTTCCTTAATCCACTGACTCCATTAACTTCCATCTCTTTTGCAATTTTCTGTAATCTACTAACACTTAGTTTTCTTAAAGTTGAAACATTTAACTCATTAATCTTTTCTTCCATCTTTCACTCCCTTTTTAATTTTTAATCTCAAAAGGATTTTTTTTATTTTCTTTTCAGTCTCTAAAATAGAACCAGAATTATCAATAACAAAGTCACTTTTCTTTTCTTTATAACTGAGAGGTAATTGAGTTTTCCATATTTTTTTTATTTCATCTTCTGAGTATCTATTTTTCAATCTTTCTTTTATTTTTTTACGGAGTGCCTTTACAACTATTATTTTATCAAACAAACTTTCACTTTTTGTTTCAAAGAGTAGAGGGATTTCAATAAATATTATACCTCCATTTTTACGTGTGTCAAGAATTTCTCTATTTATTCTCTTAAAAACAAAAGGATGCAATAAATTTTCCAGTTTTTCTTTTTCTTTAGGATTTTCAAATATAATCTTTCTTAATTTTTTTCTATCTATTTTATTTTTTAGAATAACATTTTTCCCAAAAATTTTTTCAATTTTTTTTATTATACTCTTTTTTTCTAAAAGTTGATGAACTATTTCGTCACAAGATATGACTTTAAAACCCATATTTCTTAAAATTTGACAGACTGTAGTTTTTCCTGAACCTAAAATTCCTGTTATTCCTATCACAAGAGAATTTTTCATGAAGTTCCAAGATCCCACATAGAAAGATACTTTTTTTGTTCCTTTTTAAGAGAATCAATTTTTATTCCCATTGTTTCAAGTTTATATTTAGCAACAAGTTTATCTATTTCCTCGGGTACATCATAGATATCAATTTTAAGATTAGGATTTTCTTTTAGATATTTTATTGATAGAAACTGATTTGAAAAACTCATATCCATTACTTCTGGTGGATGGCCTTCTGCACAAGTAAGATTTAAAAGACGTCCTTCTCCAAGGATATAAACCCTTTTTCCATTTTGTAGTATATATTCTTCAAGCCCTTCTCTGATTTTATTTTTACTTTTTGTGAATTTTTCTATTTCTTCCATTTTTATCTCAACATTAAAATGTCCAGAATTACCTAAAATTACTCCATCTTTCATTTTATTTATTTCTTTTAATGTTATTACTGATGTATTTCCTGTTGCAGTAATAAATATATCTCCTATTTTGCACGCTTCAATTAATGGCATAACCGAAAAGCCATCCATTACCGCTTCAATTGCTTTAATAGGATCAACTTCAACAATTACAACTTTAGCCCCCATACCACTAAATCTTTTTGCAATACCTTTTCCACACCATCCATAACCACATATTACAACTGTTTTTCCAGAAATTAAAATATTTGTAGCTCTTAAAAGTCCATCAACAGTTGATTGTCCTGTTCCGTATCTATTATCAAATAAATACTTTGTTTTAGCATTATTTACAGCGATAACAGGAAATTTCAAAAATTTTTGTTTATGTAAGTTTTTCAATCTGATAACCCCTGTTGTTGTCTCTTCTGTTGCTCCAATTACATTTTTCATATATTTTTCATTTTGATGAATAAAGATAATCAAATCTCCTCCATCATCAATTATGAAATGTGGTAATCTTTTGCTCACTTCTTCAATATTTTTATAATATTCTTTACTGCTTTCCCCCTTTTTACCAAAAACAGAAATTCCCATTTTTACAAGATATGCTGCAATTTCATCTTGAGTGCTTAAAGGATTTGAAGCGCATAAGAAAACTTCAGCACCTGCCTCTTTAAGATTTAAGACAAGATTTGCAGTTTCAGATGTTATATGTAAACATGCTCCTATTTTATAATTCTTAAAAATTTTATTTTTTGAATATATATCTCTTAACTTTTTTAAAACTGGCATATGATCAAATGCCCATCTAACTTTTTTTTCACCTTCTTTGAATAGATTTATGTCTTTTATTGAATAATCCATTTTATTTAATATTTTTCTTGAAAATCTCTACAGAATCAGTTTTTTCCCATGTAAAATCTTCGTCGTTTCTTCCAAAATGTCCATAACAGGCAGTTTTTTTGTAAATAGGTCTTAAAAGATCCAATTTTTTAATAATACCTCTTGGTGAAAGGTCAAAATTTTCTTTTATTATATTTAAAATCTCGTGATCAGGGATAATACCAGTTCCATAAGTATTTACCATTAAAGAAACAGGTTCTACTTGTCCAATAACATAGGCGATTTGAATAGCGCATTTTTTAGCAATTCCTGCAGCGACAATATTTTTTGCAAGATATCTTGCCATATAAGAACCAGATCTATCAACCTTAGTGGGATCTTTCCCTGAAAAGCATCCACCACCATGACTTCCAACTCCACCATATGTATCAACAATAATTTTTCTTCCTGTAACACCAGTATCTGCCATTGGACCTCCAATGACAAAACTTCCTGTTGGATTTATAAATATTTTCATAGTTGGGCTTCGCATTTCCTTTGGAATAACATAATTTATAACAATCTCTATGATATCTTCTTTTATTCTTTTCTGAGAAACATCTGGATTATGTTGCGCAGAAATAACAACACTTTCTACTCTTATAGGTTTACCATCTTCATATAGAACTGTTACCTGTGATTTTCCATCCGGTCTTAAATAATCAATAATTTTCTTTTTTCTTACTTCAGCCAAACGCATTACAAGTTTATGAGCAAGAGTTATTGGTAAAGGCATAAGTTCAGGAGTTTCATCTGTTGCATATCCAAACATCATTCCCTGATCTCCTGCACCACCTCTATCAACACCTGCAGCAATCTCTGGTGCTTGTTCTTGAATAGCAGTAATTACTCCAACTGATTCATATTGGAAACCATAAGAAGGATCTGTATACCCTATTTCCTTTAGTAAATTTCTTGCAACTTCTGGAATATCAACATATCCTGTAGTTGTGATTTCTCCTGCAACAAATATTAATCCTCTTGTTGTTAAAGTTTCACAAGCAACTCTTCCATTTTTATCCTGTTTTAAAACTTCATCAAGTATAGCATCAGAAATTTGGTCACAAATTTTATCTGGATGTCCTTCGCAAACCGATTCTGATGTAAAATAATAGTAATTTTTCACTTTTAACCTCCTTTAAGTTTTTCCTTTAATATATCAATTTCTCTAATTTCAGTTGGATTTATTTTATTTAAGATTGCGAGATAAAAACTCACCCAGTCACCAAATATTATTAAATATAAAAGTTTTTCTAATATGGTATCTCCTTTTAATTCTATCATCAAGACTTCATTTATTTTGTTGGAAATAAGATCTTTTGTTATATCAATTCTCTTTTTAATTCTTTCATTTTCAAGTCCAGATATTACAAAAAGAACAATCAACTTCTTCAAAAAATATTTAGGAAAATAAAAAGACATTATTTCATTATGATTCATTTCTGGCAAAACATTTATGAAGCAAAAATTTTTAGAATTTTCAGCAATTTGAGTTTTCCATCTTAAAATACCGGGTAAAAATCTATTTTCTGAATAAATCAATGGTATTTTTTTAAAAAATTTACCAGCAATTTCTATTCCTCTGTTATTTTCATTTGAGGGTAGAAATTCATTTGTCCAGTTCTCTATTTTTTTGAAAAAACCATTGTCGAGTTTTGACAAAATGTTAAGATTTACAAAAAATTTATATACAGTGAAAAAAAGATATCCAAAGGCACATCTGGGGGGTAATCCTAAGGGAATTTTAATTATTGGAATATTATCCTTTTGACATAATTTTTCCAGTTCTCCATTACTTGAAACACATAGAATTAAACTTTTTCTTTCCTTTGCAATTTTATATGTATTCAATGTTTCTTCAGTATTTCCAGAATAACTTTCAGCAATAACCAAACTTTCCTCATCTGTAAAAGAGGGTAACACATAATCTTTTACAACAAAAACAGGAATATTTTTTTCTTCTAATAAAATTTTCATAATATCTCCACTAATTCCAGAACCCCCCATTCCTGTAAATATGATTTTTTTAAATTTTTTTGCCACTAAAGGTGTTTCAACATTATAGCCTTCATAACAATGTTTAGGAAAGTTTTTCAAAAGAGAAAACATGTCATTTTTATCATATTTTTTAATGTTTTTTTCAATAAGATTCATATTTATTTCTCCTTTTAATTTAAACTTTCCTTCAGAAATTCTATTATTTTTTCATGTGAATTAAAGTTTAAAGATTTTTCAGCCACTTCTTTCATTTTTTCATAGTAATTTTTAATAATTTTTTCTTTTACATTTGGAATTGCAACAGGAGCCATACTTAACTCATCTATTCCCATTCCAACTAATAAACAGGCAATTTCAGGAATAGAAGCCATTTCACCACATATTCCAACTTTTATATTATTTTTCTTTGCATTTTCAATAGTTAATTTTATTAATTTAAGAATAGATGGATGGCAGGGTTTATATAAATAAGATAATTTTTCATTTACTCTATCAATTGCAAGTGTATATTGGATTAAATCATTAGAACCAATGCTGAAAAAATTTACTTCTTTACTAAGTTCATCAGAAATTAAAGCAGCAGATGGTGTTTCAATCATAATCCCTATTTCAATGTTATCATTAAATTTAATTCCTTTTTCTCTCAATTCTTGTTTTGCAATTTCTACTATTTTTTTAGCTTCAATAACTTCTTCCTTTGTTGTTATCATAGGAAACATAATTTTCAAATTTCCATAATAACTTGCTCTTAAAATTGCCTTTAATTGTGTTAAAAAAATCTCTTTTTTAACAAGGCAGAATCTTATACCTCTTAATCCTAAAAAGGAATTCAACTCTTCCGGGCCTTTAAAAGAAGATATAAATTTGTCTCCACCTACATCAATTGTTCTTATAATGATAGGTTTTTTCCCCATTTTTTCAATTATTTTCATATAAGAAAGAAATTGTTCCTCTTCAGATGGTAAATCCTTCCTTTTTAAATATAAATATTCAGTTCTAAAAAGACCTATTCCTTCTGCTCCATATTTTATAACAGATTCAATTTCTTCAGGAAGTTCAATATTTGCATAAAGTTCAACCTTCTTTTTATCAAGTGTGGAAGTTTCTAAATTCTTTAATATATATATCTTCTTTTTTATTTGCGCAATCTTTTTTTCTTTTAATTTTCTCTTCTCAATTTCAGAAGGTGTTGGATTGACTATTACAATACCTTCATAACCATCAATTAATAATGTATCATTTTCTTTTATAACTTCCATAGCATTTTCAACTCCAACAACAGCAGGTATTTCAAGTGCTTTGGCTATGATAACTGTATGTGAAGTTTCTGTTCCAATAGAAGTTACAAATCCTTTTATGTATTTTTTATTTATTGAAACTGTTTGAGTAGGAGAAAGGTCATTAGCAACTATTATTTTGTTTTTTAATAATTTTATTTCTTCGTCTTTATTTGTAAGGTTTATAAGTATCTGTTCAAAAATATCAAGCAATTCTTTTTTTCTTTCTTTTAGAAATTTACTTTCTGAAATATCCCTGTTTAAATTTATAACAAATTTTTTCAAGGCGCTTTCAGCAGATACTTTCTCTTCTTTTATTATTTTTTCAATTTTTTCTATTAAATTTTTATCCTGAAGTATTGAAATATGAAAAGAAAATATCTCTGAATATTCTTTTCCTGCTAGTTTTTCTGTCGCCTGTTTTATTTTTAAAATTTCTTCTTGGGTTCTTTTAATTCCATCATAAAATCTTTTTATTTCCTCTTCTACTTTGCTACTGTGTATTTTTTTTCCTTCATAAACAGAAAAAGTATCACTTATTATTTTTTCTGCCTTTCCAATACCAATTCCTGGAGATGCTCCGAAACCTTTTAATTTTTTCATTTTAAGTCAAACTATTTAGTTTTTCTTCATCTTCTTTAATAATTTTTAATGCTTCTTCAGGGGTTTTACAATTTCTTAGTGAAGTTCTAAAAACTTTGTCTTTTAAAAGTCTTGCAATTTTGGCAAGGGTTTTTAAATGTTGTCCTATAGATTTTATTGGTGCAAGGACTAAAAATATAATATAAACTGGTTCTCCATCAAGGGAATCAAAATCAACACCATTTTTTGATATTCCAAGAGCACAAATAATATCGTTAATTTGGTCTGTTTTAGCATGTGGTATTGCTATTCCCTGTCCAATTCCTGTTGAGCCAAGTTTTTCTCTTTCCATCACAGTTTCAAGTATCTTTTCTCCATCTTTAACATAACCATTTTTTTCTAATAAACTTATCAATTCCTTCAAAACTCCCTTTTTGTCTCTACTTTTTAAATTAATTATTATTCGGTCCTCTTTAAGATAATCAACAATTTTCATTTTTCCCCCTTTTTGTTTACAATTTTATCATGCAGTTTTCTCACTTTTTCTTTTGCTCTGTCAAGTAAAATTTCAACACTTCTATTAAGATCGTTGCTTTTTTCTGTTAAAAAAACCTTTAAATTTTTTGAATGCAAATAAAATTCAGTTAAAAATAAAGAACCATCTTTTCTTATATGAAACTCTACGTAGCCATTATCAAAAATAAACTTTTGCAGTTTTTCAATTTTTTCTTTTATATAATCCTCAAATACTTTGTCTATTTTAACTTCTGAATGGATTTTAATATCCATATTCTTACTCCTTTTTAATTCTTATAAAAATTCCTTATTTCCAGTTCAGGGAAATAAAATTTTAATATTTCTTTATAATTAAATCCAATTTCAGCCATTTTTTTTGCACCTTCCTGACACATTCCAACACCATGGCCATATCCTTTCCCTTTCATAATTATAATATTGCCATTGTCTTCAATATCAAATAAAGTACTTGGAATTATATATGGATTGTGGAAATAAAATTTTCTTCCATTTATCTTTAATCTAAATTCATTCCCTTTAAATTTTTTAATTATACCATTTTCTCCAATAATTTGCAAAAATTTTGCTCTTCCAGAAATATCTCTTTCTATTATTTCTACTTTTAAAATTTTAAACCCAAAAAGTTGAGATAAATAATCTTTTGGAATTTTCTTTTCCCAGTGAGTATATTTAGAATTTTTACAATATGGATCTTCAATTGAAGAAATAAAATTATAATTTCCACTCCAGACATCTGAAGGAATTGCTGTTTTGCCGCCACAACAGGCATGAAAAAAGACAGGCATTATTTCACCATTAAAAGTTGTTAAAATTTCTCCTTTTGTTTCTTCAATAGCATGTTTTATTTTTTCACTTCTACAAGGCTTATAAACTTGATTATAGACTGAATTTTCAATGTCATAACTATTGTTTTTATTTGTTTTTATTTTCCAGAGCAAATAAGTCCTTGAGATAACTGCTTGTGCTTTTAACGCTTCTATTGGATATTTATCACTCATTTCTTCTGAAACAACTCCTGCAATATATTCCTCAAGTTCAATTTCTTTTATAACTTCACCATCAAGTAGTTTAATATATAAATTCTGTGAAAACGCATAAAAAACAGAAAAAATAATTAAAACCAAACTATTTACCAGATTTTTCTTCAGGAAATATTTCAACATTCACATTTCCCTTTATTTCTATGATATTTTTTTCAATATTGTAAATAATCCTATCACCTGAAAATTTATTTTTTCCTCTTTTAATAAGAGGATTTCCTTCAAATATCATTTCTTTTTTTTCATCAATATAAGTTAATTTTTCGCATGATATTTCCATTGTTATTTTCTCTTCCTTTTTGTCCTTATATAAAATTAAAATCTTTCCAGTTATTGTTATTTCTTTAATTTGCTTTGTCTCAGGTTCAACTTTAATTTCTCCTTTTCCCAATTTATCCGTTTTTATTTCAATTATTTCGTCTGAAGTCTTCAGTGAAAAAGAAGGAGAAGAAACTTTTATATTCTTATTTTCTAAAATTTCTGCACTTTCCCCATTAACAATGAGAAGATATTTATGTGAAAATTGTTTTAAAGAAAATTCTGAAAGTTTTTCTTCTTCTGAACTTTTAACATCCTTTTCTTCTTTCTTTCCACAAGATGTTAGGAAAAACAAAAAAAACAGTAAAAAATAAAAAAGTTTCTTTTTCATTTTTATAAAAATTCATATTATATTTTTTAACCAGGTGGCCAAAGCATTACCCTTCCACCTAAAAGATGAAAATGAATATGTTCTACACTTTGGCCTGCATTTCTGTTTGTATTTATAACTATTCTGAATCCTGACTCTTTGATTTTTTCTTTTTCTGCCATTAAGCATGCAATTTTTAACATTTTTCCAAGAAGTTCAATTTCATCTGTTTGATAAAGTTTTTCAATATGTTTTTTAGGAATTATTAAAATATGGATTGGTGCCTGTGGATTTATATCTCTTATACATATGACATCCTCATCTTCGTAAATTTTTTCACTTTTTATCTCATTTTTTATTATTTTACAAAATACACAATCCATTTTTAAACTCCTTTTAGTTTTCTAGGAACTTCAACAAGGGCATAACATTGTATTATGTCCCCTTCTTGAAAATCATAAAAATTATCAATTCCTATTCCACATTCATTGTTATAACTTACTTCATTTACACTTTCCTTAAATCTTTTTAAACTTGAAAGAACGCCTTCAAAGATTATTTTTCCATTTCTTACAATTTTAACCTTTGAATTTTTTATTACTTTACCATCAACAACAAGACATCCTGCTACAACTAAATTTTTTGAAAGTTTAAACACCTTTTTTACAAGGGCTTGTCCTTGTAATTCTTCTTTAATTTCTGGTTCAAGCATTCCTTCAATTGCTTTAACAAGTTCATCTCCAATATCATAGATAATTTCATAAGTTCTTATTTCAACATTTTCTTTTTTGGCTATTTCTTTTGCTTTAGGATCTACAGGTACTTTAAATCCAAGAATAATACCATTGGAGGCTGAAGCAAGTAGAACATCCGATTCACTTATTGGTCCAGTTCCAGCATGAAGAATATTAATTTTTATTTCATTTTGAGGAATTTTGCTTATTACATTTTTGATTGCATCTATGGAATTATAAAAATCAGTTTTAAGAATTATATTTAATTCTTTAACTTCTCCCTTTTTAATCTCTTCATACAGATCTTTCAAACTTAATCTTTTGACAGGTATAACTGTTTTTTTTCTTTCTTCTTCAATCCTTTCTGCAAATTCTTTTGCTTCTTTATCTGAGTCAACAACTTTAAATTTACTTCCTGGAACCACAATATCGTGTGCACCCAATATTTCAACAGGAGTAGAGGGGTCTGCTTCTTCTAAACGATTTCCCCAGTCATCAAACATTGCTCTAATTTTTCCCCAAGTAGTTCCTGCTATAAATGGGTCTCCGACTTTTAATTTTCCTTTTTCAACAATTACACTTATTACAGGTCCTCTAAATCTATCCAAAGATGATTCAATAACTGTTCCTTCTCCTTTGCAATTTATTTGGGCTTTTAATTCAAGCATTTCTCCAACAAGAAGTATCATTTCAAGAAGTTCATTAATTCCCTCGCCTGTTAATCCAGAAACTTTTACATAAACAGTGTCTCCGCCCCATTCTTCTGGAATTAATCCGTGTTCAGAAAGTTGTTGTTTAATTATTTCAGGATTTATATTCGGTTTATCAATTTTATTTATTGCAACTATTATAGGGACATTTGCTGATTTTGCATGATTTAATGCTTCAATAGTTTGAGGTTTTACACCTTCATCAGCAGCTACAACAAGAACTACAATATCTGTTACTTTAGCACCCATTGCTCTCATTGCTGTAAATGCTTCGTGTCCTGGTGTATCAAGAAAAACGATGGAACCCTCGGGAAGATTGACTTTATAAGCACCTATTTTTTGGGTTATTTGTCCAACTTCCTTTTCAGCAATTCTACTTTTGCGTATTTTATCAAGTATTGTTGTTTTCCCATGATCAACATGTCCCATAATTGTAACTACTGGAGCTCTTTTAACAAAAATTGGTTCTGGTTCTTCTTTCTTTTTTTCAGGTAATATTATTTTTTCTTCTTCAAAAACAGGTAATATATTAAATTTTTCACAGATTTTTTCAATTACACTTTTTTCAAGTTTTTGATTTACATTGACAACAATTTTTAAATTTAATAAATATTTCAAGATTTCATTTGGTGGAATTTGTATTTTTTCAGCGATTTCTTTAACTGTTTCATTTCCTTTAAAAATAATTTTCTTTTTTTCTTCAACAGGTTTTTCTTCAACTTTTTTTAATTCTTCTTTTTTAAAAACTTCTTCAACTTTTTTTAATTCTTCATCTTTTAGAGAACTTAAAGACTTTTTGCCTTTAATTCCAATCTTTTCTAAAATTTCTAAAATTTCTTTTATCGGCTTATTATATTGTTTAGATAATTCGTATATTCTCATTTTAAATTTTCAGCAGTTTCCTTTTTATATTCAGATGTTTTAAAGACTTTAATGTTCCAGCCAGTCAATTTTGAAGCAAGACGAACATTTTGTCCTTTTTTGCCAATTGCAAGGAATAATTGGTCATCATCAACAATTACAATTGCCTCTTTTTTTTCTTCATTTATATAAACTTCCTTTGTTTTGGCTGGTGCTAAGGAATTTTTTATAAAATTAACTATATTCTCATCCCACGGAATAACTTCTATTTTCTCTCCTTTCAATTCTTTTACTATATTTTTAATTCTTGCTGCCTTATCTCCTATGCACGTTCCTACAGGATCAACCTTTTCATTATTTGAATATACAGCAACTTTAGTAAGATCTCCTGGAAATCTTGCCAGTGCCTTTATTTCAACAATTTTCTCCTTTATTTCAGGTATTTCATTTTCAAGTAGTTTCCTTACAAAATCTGGATGTGTTCTTGAAAGTATTAACTGATAATTTCCTTTAGAAGGTGGTCTAACTTCAAGAAGATAACATTTTATTCCATCACCAATTCTAAAGTGATCATTTGCAAGTCTGTGATGATGAGGAAGAAGTCCTTCTGCCTTTTTCCCAATAGTAACAACAATATTTTCATTTTCAAATCTTTCAACAATTCCGCTTATAATTTCTCCTTCAAGTTTTTTAAATTCCTTGTATATAGTATTTTTTTCGGCTTCTCTTATTTTTTGAAGTAAAACTTGTCTTGCAGTTTGAGCAGCGATTCTTGCCCATGGGAAATTAGGTGGAGGAACTTCTTCGCCTTTTTCATTAATGAATTTTATATCTCCACTTTCACAATCTATTTTTATTCTGATATCTTCAGGAAGTCCTGCTTTTTTTCTATAAACAGTCAAAAGTCCATCCTCAAGAGATTCTATTAAATAACTTTTTTCAATCCCTTTTTCTTTTTCCCAGTATTCTAATAAAGCAACAATCTCTTTTTTCATTTCCTATACCTCCATAATTTTAATTTTATTGGATTTGTCTTTAAATGTCAAGTATAGTAAACTTTACTTTATGAGAAATCAAGCATTTTATATAATACTACTTTTTGGTTTAGTAAGTTTATTCGGTGATATTGTTTATGAAGGAATAAGAAGTATAAATGGCCCTTTTCTTGCTTCTCTTGGGGCAAGTGCTTTCATAATTGGCTTTTTTTCTGGATTAGGTGAGTTTTTAACATATTCTTTAAGATTTTTTACTGGATATTTTTCTGACAAAAAAAAGTCATATTGGTTATTTACAATTATAGGATATCTTTCAATTTGTTTTCTTCCATTGCTCGCTTTTGCAAAAAGTTGGGAAATTGCAGTTTTATTGCTACTAATTGAAAGAACTGGAAAGGCTATTAGAACACCTGCACGAGATGTTTTAATTTCAATTGTTGGTAAGAATATTGGATATGGAAAAAGTTTTGGTATTCACGAGGTACTGGATCAGATTGGAGCATTTTTAGGTCCATTTATATTCTTTTATTCACTTAAAAAATTTGGAAACTATTCTTTTGCCTTTCATTTGATGTGGTTTCCATGTTTTTTTCTTGTTTGCGTAATTATTATCTTAAAAAAAATTTACAGTTTTGCTGTTGAGATAAAAGAAATTAAACAGGATAAAGAAAGTCCAAATTATTCACTGATTTTCTATTTATTTTTTATATTTTTTTCAATAGTGGGTCTTGTAAACTTTCCAATTATTGCTTATCATATTAAAAATACTATCCCTCTTTCTAACATTCCTCTTTTTTATACACTCTCTATGGCAATCGATGGAATTATCGCGTTAATTATAGGAAATTTATATGATAGAATAAAATTTAAAACTTTGATTGTTGTTCCAGTTTTTACAATATTTATCCCTGTTTTAATTTTTAATCTCAATTTTCCTCTATTAGGAGTAATAATTTTGGGTATAATTATAGGGTGTCATGAAACGATTTTAAGGGCAGTTATTGCAGATTTAGTAAGAATTAGTCAAAGAGGATTTGTATATGGAATTTTCAATACTATTTATGGATTTGGACTTTTTATTGGCAGTGGAATTGTTGGCTTTTTATATGAAAGAAATTTTAAAATTATTTGGTTTTATGTTTTCATTGTAGAAATCATTTCTTTGATTTTTTTATATTTACAAAAAATAAATATGAAAAATGTGGAAAAAAATAGGTAAATTTGAAATAGGATTAAATAAGGTTGAGATAAAAAGTATAAAAATAAGGGATGAAATAGGAAAAATAAGAAGAATGAGGGTTTGTAGTGTGTGGGGCAATTTTTCAAACTTCACAAATACACCAGTAAATGGTTATTTATGCAAGGATGAAAAAGGATACATAGGTGTATTATTGTCTGGTAAAAATGGTGGATATGTAAAAGTTGGAAAGAATTTCTTAATTTCTCAAAATTTAATAGTTCCAATTAATTCAATTGGTAAAGGCAATTTGAAAAAACTTTTAAAGGGTTATAAGGTTGACTTTATTGAAATAGAAGAAGTTATATATGGAATTGAAAGATGAAAAAGAAAAGAATTGAATCAGAAGAAATAATAGAAAAAATGAGGGAGTTTGCTTTAAAGAAAAACATTCAAATATATCTTGTTGGGGGATATATTAGAGATAAAATTTTGAAGAGAAAAAGTAAAGATATAGATTTTGTAATGGAAGAAGATGCTTTACAAATTGCAAAGGAATTTGCGGAAATGTTTAGTCTGCCATCACCAATATTTTACGGTAGATTTGGGACTGCAATGATAGAAGTAAATGATATTAAACTTGAATTTGCAACTGCCAGAAAAGAGAGTTATCCTGAGGATTCTAGAAAACCTTTTGTAGAAAAAGCATCAATTTATGAAGATCTTAAAAGAAGGGATTTTACTATAAATGCAATAGCCCAGAATTTAATAACAGGGGAGATACTTGATCCCTTTAATGGTAGAATTGATATAAAAAAGAAAATTATAAGAACTCCTATAGATCCAGATAAAACTTTCTATGATGACCCTTTAAGAATTTTAAGAGGAGTAAGATTTGCAACAAAATTTAAATTTGAAGTTGAACCAAATACTTTGGAGGGAATGAAGAAAAATAAGGAAAGAATAAAGATTGTTAGTGAAGAAAGAATTGCAGATGAAATTATGAAAATACTTGAATGTTCTCATCCTTCAATTGGTTTTGAATTAATGGATAAAATAGGCCTTCTTGAAATTATTCTTCCAGAAATAGCCAATTTAAAAGAGCAAAGGACTGACCATCCTTGTAAAGATTTGTTTTCTCATACTTTAAAAACACTTGATAATACTTCAAAACTTACAAAAAATGTTTATATACGACTTTCTGCTTTACTCCATGATATAGGAAAACCCTACACTTTAAAGATTGAAAAAGGAAAAGTTAGTTTTCATAGACATGAATTTGTAGGAGAAAAATTGGCTTATAATATTTGTAAAAGATTGAAAATTGGAGAAGAAAATTCAAGATTTATAGGGAAACTTATAAGATTTCATTTAAGACCCCATCTTCTTGCAAAAGAAAATCCAACAGATAGTGCAATAAGAAGATTTATAAGAGAAGTTGGTAAAGATATGAAAGCCCTTTTTATAATCGCAAAAAGTGATTTGACAAGTAGGAATCCTCAAAAAATTAAGGAAGCATTGACAAGATTGGCAAAATTAGAAGAAAGAATTAAAGAGATTAATAAAAAAGATAAACTTTCATCTTTTAAACTTGCAATAAATGGATTTGATATTATGGAAATTTTAAAAATCCCACAAGGTAAAAAAGTTGGTATAATAAAGGAGCATCTTGAAAATCTTGTAGTAGAAAATAAATTACCAAACAAGAAAAAAATACTTAAAAAATATATAATAGAAAATAAAGAAAAGTTGCTTTCGTTAAAGAATGGAGAGAAAAGATTACATGGTGAGCGTTGTGATTCCTGCTTATAATGAGGAATATAGGATTTTAAATGTTTTGAATGTCGTAAAGAAAAGTAATTTTGTTGATGAAATAATAGTTGTTAATGATGGTTCAAATGATAGAACAAGTGAAATAGCCTTAAAAGCAGGTGCAAAGGTGATTAATCTGGATAGAAATTATGGAAAGGGCAAAGCAATGAAGATTGGAGTGGAAAATTCAAGAGGCAACATAATTTTATTTTTAGATGCAGATCTTCAGGGCTTAACATGTAAACATATTGAAGATTTGTTATTACCAGTAATTGAAGGAAAAGTTGATATGACTATTTCTTATAGGGATAACAGTAACGAACCATTTTTTAAAATAGATATTTTTTCGGGTGAAAGAGCAATAAAAAGGGAAATTTTTGAAAATATAAAAGGACTGGAAAATTCTCGTTTTGCTGTTGAAGCATTAATTGATAAATACATTGTTAAAAACAGATTAAAATTTATGAATGTAAGGTGTAAAGGATTAAGATTTATATCAAAAAGAGAAAAGATGAAAAGTAGAATAAAAGGAGCAATTGCATTTTATAAAATGTATTTACAGATATTCTTAAAAGTCCCTAATATTTTTTTTATCTGGCTTTATATGGCTAAAAATCAAATAAAAAATGAAAATAGGGATTGATATATCATGTTTTCTTGTAAAAAGAAAAACCGGCATTAGTTGGTATGCTTATTATCTTGTAACTAATCTTGCTAAGATAGACAAGGAAAATCTTTATATTCTATTTGGATGTAGTATTGAAAAATATAAAGAAAAATTTTATCTACAAAGAAAAATTAAATCAGAAAACTTTTATATATCTGTTAAAATACTTCCAAATAAATTAGTTTCTTCACTTCAAATGATTTTTCCAGTTGAAATTTTACATGGAAAATTTGATTTAATTCACATACTTGTTCAGCCTTATTATTGTTTAAATATTTATGGTAAACAAATTATAACCTTTCATGATTTAGGATATATCATTTTTCCTTCTTGGTTTCATCCCTTAGAAGTTGAAACATTTAAATTTGCTGTTATACGTGCCATAAGAAAATCAGATAAAATAATTACTGTTTCAAATTCAACAAAAGAAGATTTAATAAATTATTTTAATGTTAAACCAGAAAAAATAAGTGTTGTTTATGAAGGAGTTGATGACTTTTTTCATAGAGTTGAAGATAAAGAAAGAATTGAAAATATTAAAAGAAAATACGGAATTTATAAAAAATACTTGTTGTGTGTTTGTACTGTTGAACCCAAGAAAAATCATATAAGGTTGGTAAATACTTTTGCAAAAATTAAAGAAAAGATACCTGATTATCAACTTGTTATTTGTGGTAAATTGGGATGGAAAAAAAAGGAGTTTTTAAAAAAATTGAATGAGTTACCGGTGAGAGTCAGAAAAGACATTGTTCTTACAAATTATGTTCCTTATCAAGATCTGCCTTTACTTTATAGTGGTTCTGATATATTTATTTATCCTTCTTTATATGAAGGCTTTGGACTTCCGATACTTGAAGCAATGAGATGCGGAGTTCCAGTTATAACTTCAAATGTATCATCTATGCCTGAGGTGGCAGGAGATGCTGCTTTACTTGTTAATCCAAGAGATGAAGAAGAGATAGGGTGGGCTATATTGAAATTAATAGAAGATAATGAATTAAGAAAAAAATTAATAGAGAAAGGATTAAAAAGAAGTGAAATGTTTACATGGGAAAATACAGCAAAAAGAACTTTAGAAATTTATAAGGAATTAAGTTAAAAGAGTTTTTTGAAAAATTTTTTTATATGGATTAAAATTTTAAAAATGAATTTCAGAGATATAATATGGGCTCCTTGGAGAATTGGTTACATCATTAAAGTCAAAAAAAATAAGTGTTTTCTCTGTGAAAGTGTAAACTTAAAAAAAAATAAGTATGTTGTCTATAAAGGGAAAAATAATTTTATCATAATGAATATTTTCCCTTACAATAATGGTCACATAATGCTTGCTCCTTTCAGACATATTAAAGAAATAGAAGATTTAAAGGAAGAAGAGATTAATGAGTTGATTTTATTATTACAGAAATCAGTAAAAGTTTTAAAGAAAATTCTAAATCCAGAAGGATTCAATATAGGATTAAATCTTGGTAAGGTATCAGGAGCAGGTCTTGAAGATCATATACATATTCATATTGTTCCAAGGTGGCAAGGAGATACAAATTTTATGCCTGTAATATCAAATACAAAAATAATACCTCAATCACTTGACCAACTTGCCAAAATTTTGAAAAAAGAATTTAAAAAGGAAATTTAACAATGTATATTGCTGATTTCCATATTCATTCAAAATATAGTAGAGCAACAAGTAAAGATATGGAACTTGATGGGCTTGTGAAGTGGGCAAAATATAAGGGTATTAATCTCCTTGGAACGGGAGATATTACACATTTTTACTGGTTTCATGAGTTAAAAAGAAATCTTAAAGAAACAGAACGATTTGGCATTTATCAGTATGGTGGAATTGATTTTATTCTGACAGGAGAGGTATGCAATATTTTTGAGTATAAAGGTGTTACAAAAAAGGTTCATAATATAATATTTATCTCAACTATTGAAAAAGTTGAAAAATTCAATAGAAATATTGAAAAGTATGGTGATTTAAATGCTGATGGACGTCCAACTTTACAACTTTCTGCAAGAGAACTTTTAGAAATTTTAAAAGAAGTGGATGAATTTGGTTTTGTTGTTCCTGCCCATATTTGGACACCACATTTTTCTCTTTTTGGTTCTAATTCTGGTTTTGATAGAATTGAAGATTGTTTTGGAGATTTAACGAGTGAAATTTTTGCTCTTGAAACAGGTTTAAGTAGCGATCCTGAAATGAACTGGAGATTGTCAAGGTTAGACAGATATTCTTTAATTTCAAATTCTGATGCTCATTCGCCTTCAAAGATAGGGAGAGAAGCAAATGTTTTTTTTGATAAATTTGATTTTAAACAACTTATAGAAATACTAAAAAATAAAAATTTTAAAATGACTATTGAATATTTTCCAGAAGAAGGGAAATATCACTATGACGGCCACAGAAATTGTGGAGTTTGTCTTTCCCCAGAAGAAACAAAAAAAAATAATTATCTCTGTCCTGTTTGTGGGAAAAAAGTTACTGTTGGAGTAATGCATAGAGTTGAAGAACTTGCAGATAGGAAATTAGACGAAAAGCCACAAAAATATGTTCCATTTAAGAAACTTGTTCCACTTGATCAAATAATAAGTTGTGTTTTGAATAAAGAAATAACTTCTCAAATAGTTCAAAAAAGTTATTTTGATATTATAAATAAAATTGGAACAGAATTATATGTTCTTCTCGAAGCAGATGAGGAGGAACTGAGGAGTAAAATTGATGAGAAAATATTTGGGGGTATAAAAAAAGTGAGAGATGGCAATGTGATAATAAAACCTGGTTATGATGGAGAGTTTGGGAAAATAGAAATTAAAATTGAGGATAGGAATAATTTTGAAGAAATGACATTATTTTAAGATATTAACAAGTAGTTTAGCAATGTAAAAAGTAAAATTCCCTATTTTTACAAAAAATATTTAAATGTATATAAATTTGAACTTCTTAATTTGTATGATAAAATAAAGATAATCCAATAGTATCTTTTTGACATGAAATCTGGGGTAAATTATTTTAAAAGATAAAAATAGAAAAAAGAAAGGGACAGATTCGAAAAATTTTTAATATAGAAAGGAGGGGAAATAAATGGCGAAATTTAGTCCAAAAAAGTTTATAAAAGAAAAAATTGAAGAACTGAAGAAAAAAATTAAGGATAAAAAAGCACTAGTTGCAACATCTGGAGGAGTAGACAGTACCGTTTGTGCAGTTCTTACCAAAAAAGCAATAGGGGATAATCTTGTAGTTTTATTTATAAATGATGGTTTAATGAGAGAAAATGAGGCAGAAGAAGTAAAAGAGGTATTGAAAAAATATGAAATTGAACTTGAAGTATGGGATGTTGAGGATAATTTTTTTGACTCTTTAAAAGGAAAAATAGATCCAGAAGAAAAAAGGAAGGCATTTAGAGAAACTTTTTACAAAATTCTTGGCCAAGCAGTGAGGAGTTATTCTGCAGATTTTTTAATTCAAGGAACAATTGCAGCAGATATTATTGAAACTCAAAAAGGGATAAAAACACAACATAATGTCCTTTCTCAAATAGGCTTAAATCCTGCTTTTTTTGGTCTTACCATTATAGAACCCTTGAAAGAACTTTTTAAACCTCAAGTGAGAGAGGTTGCAAAAGAGTTGGGGTTACCCAAAAAAGTATATGAAAGAAAACCTTTTCCAGGTCCAGGACTTGCAACGAGAATTTTAGGTGAAGTTACAAGAGATAGGGTAGAAAAAATAAGAAAAGCGACAAAAATAGTAGAAGAAGAACTTAAAGAAAAAGAAATCTTTCAAGCATTTCCTGTCCTTTTTTCTGATAAAGCAACAGGAATTGTTGAAGGTAAAAGATTACTTGGAGATATAATAAGTATTAGAGCAGTTATTTCAGAAGATGCTTTAACTGCAGAGGTAGTAAAAATTCCTTGGGATAGATTATTTAAAATTAGAGATAGAATATTAAAAGAAGTTCCTGGTGTTGTTAAAGTTTTATATGATATAACTCCAAAACCACCAAGTACAATTGAGTATGTATAATTTTTAAAAAAGATAATGGTTGGGATTGTAAAGTATAATGTAGGAAATATCTATAGTGTAATTTCAGCAATAAGATATCTTGGCAAAGAGGTTATTTTAATTGAAAATCTTAGAGTTTTAAATAAAATAAAATTTTTGATTCTTCCTGGAGTCGGACATTTTGCTTCAGGAATGAAATATTTAGAAGAAACAGATTTGAGAAATGAAATAAAAAAATGGATAGAGAAAGGAATGCCCTTTCTTGGCATTTGTCTTGGATTTCAATTACTTTTTGAATGGAGTGAAGAAGGCAATAAGGAAGGATTGGGAATTTTAAAAGGAAAAGTAATTAAATTTAAGGATAAAAATTTGAAAGTTCCTCATATGGGTTGGAATAGAGTTAAAATTTTAAAAAGAGAGAATTTTTTTGAAAATATTCAAGATAATTCCTATTTTTACTTTGCACACTCATATTATGTTAAAACCAATAAAAGTTTAATTATAGGAGAAACAGAATATGGAATAAATTTTCCGTCAGTCATTTCAAAAGAAAATATTGTTGGAGTTCAATTTCATCCAGAAAAAAGTGGAAAAATTGGTTTATTATTTTTAAAAAATTTATTGGAGGGAAAATGGTTGCAGTGAGAATTATTCCTTGTTTAGATGTAAAAAATGGCAAAGTTGTGAAAGGAGTACAATTTGAAAATTTAAGAATTGCAGGCGACCCTGTTGAAAATGCCTCTTATTATTGCAAAGAAGGAGCAGATGAAATTGTTTTTCTTGATATAAGTGCTACAATTGAAGGCAGAAAAACTATGGTTGAAGTTGTTAAAAAAGTTGCTGATGTTGTGTTTATTCCATTTACTGTTGGTGGAGGAATTTCCACAATAAAAGATATAGAAGATTTACTTTCAAACGGTGCAGATAAGGTATCAATAAATACTTCTGCTGTAAGAAATCCTAAAATTATTGAAGAAGGAGCAAAAAGATTTGGAAGTCAATGTATAGTTGTTGCTATTGATGGGAAAAAAATAGACAAGGATAAATGGGAAGTTTACATTGAAAGTGGAAAAACACCAACCGGACTTGATGTTATTGAGTGGGCGAAAAAAGTTGAAGATTTAGGAGCAGGCGAGATACTTTTAACCAGTATAGATAGAGACGGAACTCAAGAGGGATATGATATAGAATTGACGAAAAAAGTTAGTGAATCTGTGAATATTCCTGTAATTGCTTCTGGAGGAGCAGGAAAACTTGAACATTTATATGAAGCGATTGTAGAAGGGAAAGCAAGTGCAATTTTACTTGCATCTCTTCTGCATTTTAGAATCCTTACAATTCAAGAAATTAAAAATTATTTAAAATCAAAGGGCATTGAAGTTAGAAAATCTGAATAAAATGGAGAGATTTTTAATAACAGGAGGATGTGGCTTTATTGGTTCTCATCTTGCAGAGGAACTTATAAATCAAGGAAAAACTGTTTTTGTTATAGATGATCTTTCAACAGGAAGGTTAAAAAACATTTCAACACTTTTAGACAATCCTAAATTTTTTCTTTTCATTGATACAATTTTAAATGAATATATACTTGAAGAACTTATAAAAAAAGTTGATTTTGTTTTCCATCTTGCTGCAATTGTAGGTGTGAAAAAAGTTATAGAAAATCCAATTGAATCGATTCTTGTAAATATTGAGGGAACATGTAATGTTTTAAAGTTATGTGCAAAATATAAAAAAAGAATTTTAATAACATCAACATCTGAAATCTATGGAAAAAATTTAAATGTTCCTTTTAATGAAGAAGCAGATATAGTTATTGGTTCAACAAAAAAGAAAAGATGGTCATATGCTTGCGCAAAGGCAATTGATGAATTTCTTGCCTTTGCTTTTCAGGAAGAATTTGGGTTACCAGTTATTATAGTAAGGTTATTTAACACTGTTGGCCCAAGGCAGACAGATAGATATGGTATGGTTATACCACGTTTTGTTAAACAGGCATTAACAGGACAACCTATAACTGTTTTTGGGGATGGTGAACAATCAAGATGTTTTATCCATGTGAAAGATGTAGTCGAAATAATATTGAAATTAATTTACAAAGATGAAAGTTATGGAGAAGTATTTAATATAGGGAGTGAAAATGAAATTAAAATAAAGGATCTGGCCTTACTTATAAAAGAAATAACCAAAAGTGAATCAGAGATTAAATTTATAAATCCTGAAAATATTTATAAAAAGGGATTTGAAGACATGATGAAGAGAATTCCTGATTTAAGCAAAATAAAAAAAATTGTTGATTTCCATTTAAATTACTCAATAAAAGATATTATTGCAGACGTAGTAACTTACTATAAAACTGATTTTCTTTGTGTCAATGATTTAATTATTTGACCAATTGGTAAAATGGGAAAGAAAAGAAGAATGCCAGAAAAAGAATATAGAGCATCAAGAATATGTAGAGTTTTGGGAAATCCAACAGCATATCAGATAATGAAAATGCTAATAATAGAAGGAAAAATGACTCCTACTGGAATGAGTAAAAAACTTGGCCTTACAATTGCGAGTATTTCAAAAACTCTTAGGAATCTTAGACAGATAGATTTGGTTAGATATGAAACAGAAAGTTATGTAAAAAAGTATTTTATTAAAGATAAAGCAGTTGTGAAAATTTTCAATACTTTAGAAAAATATGTAGAAAAGATAAAAGATAAAAAGTTTTGAATCAATTGAACAATTGGTTAAATGGTTAAAAGGATAAGAAAAATAGGAAATGGGAAAAAAATATTGGTAGGGGTAATATTGTTTTGTGGATTTATTATTAGATTAGTTTATTTGATATTCTTAAAAAATACAGTTTATTTTGACCCCTATATAATGGATAAGCATGACCAAAAAACATTCATATTATGGGCAGAAGATATATTAAGGCATCCTTTTTATGTCGATGGAAAAGTATTCTATATGGCTCCATTTTATCCTTATTTTTTATCAATGGTTTATTTTTTTGTTCAAGGAAACTTATTTGGAATTTATTTTATTCAGATTTTGCTTGATGTTTTCTTATGCTTTATTATATATTTATTAGGTAAACTATTAGTTGATGATTTGACAGGAATCGTTGCATGTTTTCTATGTGCATTTTACAGAACTTTTGTAGTTTATTCTTCTTCAATTTTAAGTGATAATTTAATAACACTTCTTTATATTTCTTTTATAACCTCAATTTATATTGCTCTTCAGAAAAAAAATCTTCTCTGGTGGATTATATCTGGTGTTTTACTCGGATTTTCTGCTCTTGCTAAACCTACAATTGGAATTTTTATACCATTTTTATTTATAGGGCTTTTAATATATCCTGAAACAAAATTAATATCTGGAAAAATGTCATCTATTAAAAATAAAATTTTCATATTTTTTATTCTAATTTTTATAAGTGGTTGTGTAATACTACCTATAACCATAAGAAATTGGTATATTGGAAAAGTTTTTGTTCCGATATGTTCAAATGGTCCTGAAAATTGGAGAATTGGTAATAGTTCAGATTCAATAGGACTTTTTCACTATCCCAAGGGACATCTTCTTTCGCCATCTTCTATTCAATTTTGGAAACTTTTTTTAAGAAAAATTCATCTTTTTTTTACAAGTTATGAGTGGCCTCAAAATATGAATGTTTATTTAATGGAAGAATTAATTCCTTTTTTAAAGATAGCATTTATAAAATTGGGTTTTGTTTTTCCATTAGGCATTTCTGGATTGTTTTTATTTTTTAAAAATTTTAGGAGAAATTCACTTTTTATATTTTTTACATTATCAAACATTTTATGGGTTGTTTTATTTTTCATCACAGACAGATATAGATTTCCTGCTGTAGCCTGTTTTTTTATTACTTCTTCCTATTTAATTGTGTGGTCTAAAAGGGAGATATTTAATAATAAAAAACTATTAAAACCATTTCTATTTTTTATTTTTTCTTTTCTTTTCGCTTATTTTTTTAATGTAATTCCAGGAGATTTACTTCCTGAAGAGAGTAAAAAAATTTTCGGATATTTAAGTGCAAAAGGGATAGAAAAAGATTTAAGAGAAAGAAAAATTAAAGAGGCATATAAAAAGGCATTGGATTACTTAAAAATTTTACCAAATGACCCAAAAAGTAATTTTTTAATGGCTCTTGTTTATTATGATATGGGAGATAAACAGAAAATGCTTGAATACTTGTATAAAACATTAGAAATAGACCCTGGATTTACTTTAGCGAAGAGATTTTTAGAAGATATAAGTAAAAATGGAAGGCATAAGTAAAAATGAAAAATTTTAAAAAAATATTAATGTTAATTTCAACATTGATTTCTCTTTGCTGGGGAAGTATTAGAAATTTGCAAATTAATGAAAATGAAAAAATTATTATTTTTGCTCCCCATCCTGATGATGAAATTTTAGGTTGTGGAGGGTTAATTCAAAAAGTAATAAAAAAGAAAGGCGAAGTTTATATTGTTTATTTAACAAATGGAGATCATAATCAATTACCTTACAGGATTTATGAAAAAAAGATAATTTTAAACCCTTCTGATTATATAAAATTAGGAGAAATTAGAAGAAAGGAATCTATAAAAGCAACAAAAATTCTCGGAGTTTCGGAGAATAACTTAATTTTTCTTGGTTACCCTGATTTTGGGACTCTTAAAATATGGGAAAATTACTGGGGTGAAAATAAAAAACCTTTTAGAAGTTTTTTAACAAAAGCAAGTTATGTCCCTTATAAAGAAAATTACTCTTTTGGGAAACCTTATAAAGGTGAAAGTATTTTAGAAGATATAAAGAAGATAATAAATGAGATTAGGCCTTCTAAAATATTTATAACTTCTCCTTTTGATACAAATGTTGATCATAGAGCACTTTATAATTTTGTTAGAGCATCTCTTTTAGAAATAGAAGGGTTAAATCCTGAAGTTTACATTTATTTAATTCATTTTAGAAATTATCCTTTAAAAAACTCAGAAAAATTATTTCTTCCAGAGATTTTCTTACTATTTAAAACATATATTGTTCCATTGAGTAATGAAGAAGTTAAAAAAAAGAAGATATCTCTTGAATGTTTTACTTCTCAAATGATGTTTAGAAAAAAATGGTTTTTTTCTTTTGTTAAAAAAAATGAAATATTTTATACAAAAAATGACTTGATTTTAACAAAAAATCTTGTTTTTGAGAGTGAAAAAGAAGCCGAATTTGAGAATTACAAAAATTTATCTTATCCATTTTATATAAATTTAATAAAAGATGATGAATTTTTAAAAATCGAATTTATTCACAAAATTAAAATATTAGGCCCAACAGAGTATGTTTTTTACTTCTTTCCATTTAAAAAGAACATTGAATTTTCTAAAATGCCTAAACTTAAAATAAACTTAAAAAGAAAAAATGAATTTATAACCTCTGTAAATTCAAATTTTTATAAGGATCTCAAGTATGAAAAGTTGAAAGATAAGGTCAGTTTTAAAATAAAAATTTCTGAATTAAAATATCCTGAATATCTATTTTTTTCATCAAACATAAAAATTGGAGGAATAAATTATGATTTTATACCATGGGAGGTTATAAAAGTTGAATATTAAAAGAGTGAGTTTATCTTATTTAAAAAAAGAATGGAGAAAAGAATTAAATATTTTTAAAAATCAACCCTTAAAACTTGCTATTTCTTTATCTATAGGAGTTTTCATTGGTTTTACCCCAACAATTGGTTTTCAAACAATTTTATGTTATTTATTCTCAAAATTATTTAATTTAAGTTTTATTGCAACATTCATTGGAGGTTCAATACCCACAGGTATTCCTTATCAAATTCCTTTTACTTATTATTTTTGTTATAAAGTTGGGTCATTTATTTTAAACACAAAAACAAATTTTACTATTCATGATTTTAAAAATATTAAAAGTTTTGTATATTATTCAATTATAACTTTTGGAAAACCACTTGTAACAGGATGTTTTTTTTGTGCTTTTTGTGGAGGAATTTTGACTTTTTTAATTTCATATATTTTAATATTAAAATTTAAAAATGAAAAAAATAAGGATTCTTAATATTTTTCTTGGTGTTTTATGGGAATGGGTAATTATCCCTATTTTATTTTATGTTGTTTTTCCTACAGGAGAAAAATTTCAATTTTTGTTTCCTCAAAATATTATAATAAAGTTATTAGTATCTTTAATATATCTGTTTTTCGGATTATACTTTACAATTTCTTCAATTTATTGTCTTCATGTATTTGGGAAAGGAACAATGATGCCTAATGATCCACCTCAAATGCTTGTAAAAGAAGGGGTTTATTCTTTTTGTAGAAATCCAATGTATCTTGGATATTCATTTTTATTTTTTGCTTTTAGTTTTCTTTTTGAAAATATTTCTTTTCTTTTTCTTTCTTTTGGTGTAATAATTTTTATTTTTCTTTATTCTAAAATGATTGAAGAAAAAATTCTTTTAAGAAGATTTGGAAATGAATATTGGCTTTATAAAAAAGAAACTCCTTTTATTGTTTCATTTAAAAAACAAAAGAATCCTTTTTACATTTTTTCGACTTTTTTATTTTTATATATTTTATTTTCATTTATAAAAGCAATATTTTTGATAGCAATAAAACAGTGAAAAAGGCAAAAGTTGATTTAATTAAAAATGTTTTTTTGTCCAATTTATCAACAGTTGAGGAACTTTTAATTGAGATTGAATTGATATTTGAGAAAAGGGAAAGAATTTTTTTGAAAATTAAAAAGCAAATTGACGAAAAAGAAGTGATGTTAAAAATAAGTAAAATAAAAAAAGTCCTTAAAGATTTAAAAAAAGAATTTAATATTAAAGAAGAAGAAATGGCAGAAACTGCAATTGTCAATTCCAGATGTGCAAAAATATGGGAAATTTTGAATGACTTAAAAAGTGAGAAACTTAAAAGATATGGAGAAATTCCAAAAGATTTGGGGATAATTTTAGATCCTAAAATAGAAGAGATAATTTATCTAATTAACGAAATAGTGGATATGGCGGCTAAAAAGAGGTAAAATAAAATAACTAAATTCTAAGAATTCAAAAATGAATACAAAAGAACTTTCTGAAAAAGAAATATATGAAATCTGCCAAAAAGAACTTAATAAAAGGGATTTAAAAAACAAAAAGATAATTGTAATAATTCCAGATAATACTCGTTCAGGTCCAACATATCTATTCTTTAAATTTTTGATTGATATTTTATCATCAAAAGTTAAAAAACTTGATTTCCTAATTGCACTTGGGACACATCCTATTATGTCGGAGGAAAAAGTAAAAAATTTCTTACATCTAAATGGTGAAGAAAAGTATTTTAATATTTATCAACATGAATGGAATAAAACAGAAAAATTAATCAAAATAGGAGTTATTGAAAGATTAGATGTGAAAAGAATAACAAATGGGTTAATGGATGAAAAAATAGAAATAGAAATTAATTCCTTGATTTTAAATTATGATGAAATTATTATCTACGGTCCTGTATTTCCTCACGAGGTAGTCGGCTTTTCTGGTGGATACAAATATTTTTTTCCGGGAATTTCTGGACCAAAATTTCTAAATAAATTTCACTGGCTTGGAGCATTAATTACAAATCCAAAAATAAATGGCTTCAAAAAGACACCGGTAAGAGATTTATTGAATATTGCAGCAAATTTTATAAAAATCCCAAAGACGTTAATTTGTAGTGTTATAAAGGGAAAAAAAGTAATGGGATTATTCATTGGAGAAGTAGATGCATGGGAAAAAGCAGCAGATTTGTCAAGTCAGATTAATATCAAATATGTTGATAGAAGTTATAATTTTGTAATTTCAATAGCACCAGAAATGTATGAAGACATATGGACTGCTGGAAAATGTATGTATAAACTTGAACCTGTTGTAGAAGATGGAGGGAAGTTAATAATTTATGCACCCCATGTAAAGGAAATTTCGTATACCCATGGAAAAGATTTAATGAAAATTGGATATCACACGAGAGATTATTTTTTGAAACAATGGAATAAGTTTAAAAATTATCCGGGATGTATACTTGCTCATTCAACTCATGTGAAAGGGATAGGAACATATATTAATGGAATTGAAAAACCAAGGATTGAAGTTATACTTGCAACCTCAATTTCTGAAGAAATTTGTAAAAAAGTTAACTTGGGTTACATGGATTACAACCTTATAAAAATAGAAGAATTTGAAAATAAAGAAAATGAGGGAATTTTAGTTGTAAAAAATGCAGGAGAAATTCTGTATAGAAGAAAAGATGGTTATATCCCTGACATAGATGAACTTTATAAAAAAGGAGATAAAAATGAAGTATAAAATTGCAATAGTTAATTCTACAAGTTTTGGGATAATTTATCCTGAGCATATTGAAAAATTAAAAGAATTTTCAGAAGTTGAAAGAATTAATTTTCCTTCCGATGTTTCTGAAAAAAGAATAATTGAAGAATTATCTGACTTTGATGGATTAATTATAGGACTTTCACCTTATTATTCCAGAAATATTCTTGAAAATTTGAAAAAACTTGTAATTATTTCAAGACATGGTATAGCAGACTCAAATATTGACATAAAATCTGCAACAGAATTTGGAATAATAGTTTGTAGATTTCCACTTGAGATACAAAGAAATGCCATGGCTGAATATACAGTGGGATTAATACTTTTAATGGCAAGGAAATTAAATCAAAATTATGAGTTTATGAAAAATGAAATATGGGGAAGAAGAATAGAACTGGTTGGAATTGAATTAAAAGATAAAAACGTAGGACTTTTGGGGATAGGCAATGTTGGAACAAGAGTTTGTGAAATTTTAAAAAATGGCTTTGGAATGAATGTTTATGCGTATGATCCATTACTTACAGAAGAAGAAATTATAAAAAGAAGTGCAATGCCTTCCAGTTTAGAAAATATCTGTAAAAATTGTGATATTATTTCTTTTCATTGCCCTTTAAATGAAAAAACCTATCATATGATAGGAGAAAAAGAATTTGAAATTATGAAAGAGGGAGTTATAATTGTTAATACGTCTCATAAAGATTTAATAGATGAAAAAAGTCTTATAAAGTATCTCAAATCAGGAAAAATCGGGGGATATGCAGAAGATGCAATTGAGATGAAACAAATATTAAAAGATAATCCACTTTTGAAGTTTAAAAATGTAATAATTATGCCTCATTTAGGAAGGTATACTTATGAGACAATTAAAAAAATGGGGGACTTTACAGTTAATAATTTAAGAAGAGTTTTTGTTGAAAGGAAATTTCCAGAGTTTATTGAAAATTCAGAAGTTGTTCCAAAAATCTTATTAGATAAATGACTTAATATCTATTGAAAGTTTTTTATCCACAAAAATAATCTTAAATTTTTCCTTATATTGTGGGAAAATCTTTAAATATTCATTTTCTAATATTTCTTTAATTTCTTTTTTTACATTTTCTTCATTTTTAATAAATCCAAAACACCAGCCACGAAACCCTGCCCCTGAAAATCTTGCCCCATAAACATTCCTAATTGAATTTAGAATTTCATAAATTTTAATCAATTCTTTTCCTCCACACTCATAATTTTTTATTGAACTTTCTCCAGATTCTTTAATTAATTTCCCAAATTCTTTTATTTCTCCTGATTTCCAAAATTCTATTCCCTTTTCAACTCTTTCCATTTCACTATAAAAATGTTCAGCCCTTTTTCTTAAATTTTCTGGCAATTGTTCTTTATATTTTAAAAAAACCTCTTTATCAATATTTCTCAAATAAATATCTCCTTCATAATTTTTGCCCAAAAATTCTAAAATTTGCTTCCCTGCCATTTTACATTCTTCAACTCTTTTGTTATAGCCTGTATCATGCAATACTTTCTCAATCCCTGAGTAGACCATAACAATAGAATAATCAATCTCATTTTTGGATTTAACGTTTTCATATTTTATATCTCTACAATCAAGATAGAGTATTGAATTTTTGTCACTATTATTTAATAAAATTGTTGACTGGTCAAGAATTCCACTTTTAACATTAAGATATTCATTTTCTACTTTTTGAAATAAAAAAATGTTTTCCTCTTTAGGAATATTTAAGTTATTTACATATTCAAGAGCAAGCAGATAAGCAAGACCACAACTTGCTGAGGAACCAATGCCACCACTTGGAAGTTGACCCAGAATTTCTCCTTTAATTCCATTCTTAATTTTGAAAGTATCTCTTAATATATAAACACAACCTTTAAGTAAATCAAACCATTTTCCCTCTTTATCCAATTCTTCATTGATTTCAAATTCAACTTCTTCATTAAAATTTATACTTTTTAATTTTATCTTTCCTTCTATTTTTTCAAATTTCAGAATAGTTCCTCTATCAATAGTAATTCCAAGGACTTTCCCTTTTTGATGATCAATATGAGCCCCAAGTGGACAAATTCTATATGGAATGAAAATAGTAAACATAATTAAAAATTATTGTATGGTTCTTCAGTCCAGTTTATTATGTTTACGCTTCCACTTGAAGTACTAAAAATCCTGAAATTAAAATCATGATTTAAAACTTCACCTGGATATGATGGATTATTGTTTCTTCCTATATATCTATATGCTTCACCATATACATACGGACTTACTTCAACAAAACCAGGTTCATCATAACTTGGTAATCCATCTCCTATATCACTACTCGTATGTCCTCCTCCAACTCTTCTATATGAAGGATTTGCATAGACAAGGTGTATCTTACCTTGTGCTCCTGAATATGGATTTGTAGAAGGCGGAATTGAAGATAATCTTAAATAATATTTTGTATTTGGTTGAAGTAAAACAGGGGGATCAAAATTAAAAGAAATCCATAAAGCATTTCCAGAAGGAATTTGAGAATTTGGTATTATATTGCTTGTTCCTAAAATTTGACCAACTGTGCTTCCACTTCTTATAGTCATATAAATATCACTTACGTTTGGGTTGTCCTTTTTTATTTGCATTTCCACTCTTGCAACCTTTATTTGAGATGAGCCAGTTGTAAAACTTTGTCCTATGTCTCCATAAGATCCTGGAAAATCTCCAAGATTACCCAAAGATGTTCCTAATGTAAAAGATATCGAAGGAGAAGATGAGGAAGACGAAACTCTTACAGTTGCTTTTACTGTCTTACTTATATTTTTACAATATCCAGTAGAAATTATTAAGATTGTTCCATCTGATTGATCTGATAGAGTTACTTTATAATACCCATCATCAAAAGAAATGTTATTCCATCCACTTCTCCAATTAGGCTGTTTCGTTAATTTCCACAAGGCTCTTTCAAGTCCTGCTTCTGCAATATTAAGGGCTTTTAAATAAAAATTTTGTCTTTTAGATAATATATTTTCAAGACCAGACATATTCAAAAAAGCAAGACCCATTAATGTAAGTATCATAACAATCATTACTACTGAAATTAAAGCAATCCCTTTTTTCATTTTAATATGGTGGTATTACTGGGCCAACTTCTGGTGGTTCTATTGGTTCAAAATTAGGTGGTGGAGAAGTACCTCCACCTGGATCAACTGAACCACCTGAAGATGTTCCCGAATTTACAGTTCTGTTTATGTTCCTTAAGGCAATTATTGAATCCAGATTGGTTATTATTTGTCCATCCTTTAGTTTTAAATTTACACTTATATAATAAGAATTCCCATCTCCTTTTACTTTTTCAAATTTTACACTTTCAACTTTTCCTTTTATTAAATAATATTTATTTTTTCCATCAAAATAAACAAGATTATTCCCTTCAAGTTGGAAATATTCATCTTGAGTAGTAGAAGGTGGTGGAGTAGGTGGAGAAGGTGGTGGTAATTCTGGTTCAGGTCTATCAATTGGTTCTTCTGGTATTCCAGGACCACATTCACATCCTGCAAGTATAAAAGTAAGTAATAATATTTCAGTTAAAAATAAATAACTTTTTTTCAAATTTCCCCCTTTTTAAAAATAATACCCTACTGAAATTATTTTGTCAATATTTTATTTTTTAATAATTAATTTTCTTCCTGATTCCTGAATTTCAATTTGTTCTGGTTTCTTTTCTCTTATTTTCCTTTCTATAAATCTGACACCAAACACTGCTTCTCTTTTTAATTCCATAATTTTCTCTTCTCTTCTATATGTTTTATTACTATAATAAAGAATATATCCAACAGTTAAGATAATAACAATTCCACTTACTAATGCAACAATCATTTCAATAATAGTTAATCCACTTTTTTTTACCATGGCGCTATTAAAGTTCGTAAAACTACTTCATTATTTCTTTTATTTTCATACCAGACAACTTTAACTGTTATTTTTTTATAATCAGGATTAGTATCTGCATCTTCAGGATCATTAATATCTTCAATTATTGTAAATCTTCTTCCTTTAATTTCATCTATATCAACTTCTACCCCATTTTCAACATAATCCATAAGATTATTATAATTTACAGTTCTAAGGAATTCAATTCTTGAATGAGCAATTTGCAATGCTGTTCTTCTGTGCCTTTCTAAGTTTAAATTTGTTTGACTGTAAAAAAAATAATAAAGGGTTCCAAAAATTCCTATTGTTAAAATTAAAATTGAAACTAAAATTTCAACAAGTGAATATCCACTATTTTTTTTCATCTTTCTCTTCAAATCTTTGTTTCTCTTTTTCCACTATTTCTTTTAACTCTTTTTCCGTTATTATTTTTGGAGTTAAGAATATTACAAGATCTGTTTTTTTATTTGTTTGTGTTTTGTTTTTAAAAAGGAAAGGAAAAATATCCCCAAGGATTGGAACTTTTGTGCTGTTTTTGGTCTTTTCTGTTCTTAAAAGTCCTCCTATTACAATTGTTTCTCCATCTTTTACTTTAACTTTTGTTTTTGCAGTTCTTATATTTGTGTCAACTGCTTCAGCAAAAAATGGCGATCTTTCTGCTGAAGAAACTGTTGGTTCAACTTCTAAAATTATATCTCCTTTTTCATTTACATGAGGTGTTGCAATTAATGTCACACCTACTTCAGCAAAAATTGGTTCTTTTGTAGTAGGAGCCATTGTTCCTGCTGTTGCATATGTGTAAATGACTTTTTCAGCAACTGCCATATTTTTTGTTATTTTTATTGTTGCAGGTGTATCATTTAAAGTCGTCACTCTTGGATTTGCAAGAATGTTTGCCTCTCCTTTAACCTCAAGTAATTTTAAAGTAGCAGTAAGTGCTTGAAAAGATAAAGTACCAAGAATAAATTGAGGTCCAGTAGAAACGACAGCTCCTTGTCCAGTTATTGTGCCTTGTCTTGGATTCACAATTTCATGTTCTAAAGAAGGTCCCATCCATGGAAAAGTTACATCTTTTGCCCCTCCTGTCAAAGTGGCTTCAACATTCCATTTAATTCCAAGATCTTTAAGCCCGTCTTCTGTCAATTCAACTAAAACCGCTTCAATCTGGACACAGGGAATACTTCTGTCAAGTAAACTTATAACTCTTTTCAAATCATTCAAATTTTCTTCTGTATCTTGAATTGTTAAACTATTTGTTCTTGTATCAATTATTATTTTCCCATTTTTACTTAACAGTGGTGTCAAAACTTTTCCGAGATCTTCTGCTTTTGAATATTGTAAAAATATAACTTCAGATATTAATTTTGGCGTTTCTTTAAATTCCTTAACTATATAAACATCACTATCTGGAAGTTTTTCTTTATATAATCCATTTGCTTTTAATATAGAATCAATTGCTTCTTCTCCTGTTACATTTTCCAGATATGCACTTATTGGTTTTTCTCCTAATTCACTACTTGTTATTATTTTTATACCTGTTTTTTTACTCAATATCTGTAAAACATGAGCAAGTTTTGTTTGATAAAAAGTAATTGTTAATTTTTCTTCACAATAACAAAGGATTCCTATCAATAAAAAAAGAATAAAAAGGGTTAATTTCTTACTGTTTTTCATTGTTTCCTCCTTGTTCAAATTCAAAATTTAAGGTAAAAAAATTTCCAGTCATATCTTTCAAAATAACTTTTTCGGGGTAGATTTTAAAAATTATAAAATTTCCAATTGTTTCTCCTTCTTCTTTTACTTCATTATCAATTATTACATAAGATTTTTTGCTACCTTGAACAATTCCAGATATTTTAAAATTGGGTTTTTCAGGTTCTTTCTCCTCTTTTGTTAGAGATTCTTTTCTTAAAATCCAGGGTTTCAATGGATTTTTTTGAATTGTAATCTTTCCAATGTTGGCTTTATTAATATTTTCAATTTCAACTATTTTTTTCTTTATTTCTGAAAAATTTTCTTCTATTTCTCTTAAATTAATTCCAGCAATAATTTCTTTTTCTTCAATTATAGGTTCAATATTTATTTTCTTCTTTTTTGGTTTTAATTGCCATGCCCAAAGAAGTATTAAAACTATAGTTAAAACAAGTAAAGTTAGTTTTTTTCTCTCCATTTTTTTATTTTATTCCTCTCAGCCCTGCAAGTTTTAAATTATAAAAACTTTCGCCTTTTTCTCCTGAAATAATTTCTATTTCTTCAATTTTCAAATATTTTTTTCCAGTTTCAATAAGATAAACAAAAGAGACAAAATTTTTGAAATCTCCTTGTAATTTTACTTCCCAGAGATAATATAACTCATTTTTATCTGGAATGCCTTTTATGGAAATAATTTCAATTCCTGCTTGTGAGGATAGATTTTCTAAATAATCATATAGAGCAATATTGGGATCGTCATAAAAAGTAAACCACTCAAAATTGTAAATTTTATTTTCTGCAATTTCAACTAAATCTTTTATTGATCGTAAAAATTGTGGATTATTTTTTAATTTTAAATAATTATATTCAAGTAAATTTTTCTCGGTTTTATATTTGAAAATTTGATTTCTTTGAGGAATAAAAACAAAAACCAAAAATAGGCTTATAAAAAAAACATAACTTAAAATTATCCATAAAACCCATTTTTTAATAAAAGTTGGTGATCCTTTCATTTTTTTACCTTAATTTCAAATTTAAAATAATAAACCTCATTATCTTCTTTTAATCCTTTTGTTATTTCACTAAGTAATACTTTGTCAAAAAGATTCTTTCCATTTGCTTTTAAATTATTGATAAAAATTAAACAACCTTTTTCTGGTTTGATATAATAAGGAGAAATAAAGCCTTCAACAATAATTGTAATATTCTTTTCGCTTTCAGAGAATGCCCTTTGGTAGGAAAGTTTACTTATCCACATACCAGATGGTACTGATTCAGAAATTACCGCTAAATTTTTACTCCATAATAACCTATTTTTATATTCATCTTCATATAAAGAGCATTTTTTACAAAGAGTCTGTAATTTTGCATTAATTTCTTTTATGTTTTCAATGAGATTTTTTTCTGCCGCTATTTTGTTTTCGAGAGTTTTAATTTCTTTTTTAATGCCATTTATTATAAATTTATTTGAAAAAAATATGACCGAACATAAGAAAAAAATTAAAATTAAACCTGCAAAATAATAAATAACTATTTTAACAATTAAAAATTTTTTTCTATATTTTTCCCATCTCTTTTTCAAAATATTTATTTCAATCATATTATTTTTCGTGTTAATAATCCAAAACACGTAGAATAAAATGATCCTTCTTTTTTTATCTCAGAAAGTATTGCGTTTTCTGGAAGATAAAAAAATGGATTATAATATTCACATAGAAGTTCTAAATTTCTTTCAATTTTTTCTTTAATTTCAGGAATTTGGTTTTCCAATCCTGTAAGATAAATTTTTTTAACAGGAATACCAACTTTATTCTGGAAATATTTTATAGAAATATTTATTTCTTCGCTTAACTCATTTATCTGTTCCTCTATTAACTCTTTATCTTTTAAGTTTTTTAATCCAACAGGAATATCTCTGAGGAACAGAAATTTATCTTTTAAATAAATAACACAATTTGTAATTGAAAAACCAAAGTTGAGAAAACAAACAATATCTTTAGTTTGATTGAAATATAAAAAACTATTTAAAAGTGCAATTCCTGCAACATCCATTATAATTGGTTTCAACTTTACTTTTGTTAATATTTGACAGTATAAATCAACTTTATTTTTAGGGTAGGCAATAAGTGTAATATTTCTTTTATTGTTTATATGAAAGGAAATATAATCATATTCATAATTTTCAATAAAATCTGGTATTAACTGAACACCTTCATATTTTATTGCATTTTCAATTTCATTTTCGGGTAGATTAGGTAATTCAAAATAATGATAAATTGTATCAACATCATTTACTGTAAATATTCCAAATTTCCCTTTAAATTTATTTTTTTTGAAATAATCTATTAAAAAATTCCCTAAAATTTCAACATCTTCACTTGTTATTTTTTTTAGATCTTCAATAGGGCTTTCAATTTTTCCAATATTTGTTATATATAAATTTGATTTTTTTTCAAAACCTTCAATGATCTTAATAAATTTCTCATTAAAATCAATACATGTTTTTAAAATCATATTTTTATTTCTAAATTCCAGAATAAGTTAAATTTCCATCCTGGTCAATGGATACAGTAATTCCTGCAGCATCTCCTTCTCCAGTTGTTGTTGCGACAAATCCAGTGCCTCCACCTGTAAGTGTAATCGTATAATCTTTAAAATATTTGTTTCCACTTGTATCTACTGCCAGTTTTGTTTTATCATCTGTATATTTTCCATGTTCAGCATAATAGACTCTTTCAGCAGTTCTTACAGAACCAAGTAATGCTGCTCCTTCTGCTGCCATTGCTCTTTTGACATTGCTTCTATAAAGAGGAACAGCAATAGCAGCAAGAATTCCAACAATAATTACCACTGTCATCAACTCAATTAAAGTAAAACCTTTCTTTTTGTTTTTTTTCATTTTTTGTCCCTCCCTTTAATTTAAATTCCAGAATAAGTTAAATTTCCATCCTGGTCAATGGATACAGTAATTCCTGCAGCATCTCCTTCTCCAGTTGTTGTTGCGATAAATCCAGTGCCTCCACCTGTAAGTGTAATCGTATAATCTTTAAAATATTTGTTTCCAGTTGTATCTATCCCCAGTTTTGTTTTATCATCTGTATATTTTCCATGTTCAGCATAATAGACTCTTTCAGCAGTTCTTACAGAACCAAGTAATGCTGCTCCTTCTGCTGCCATTGCTCTTTTGACTTGTCCTCTATAAAGAGGAACAGCAACTGACGCTAAAATTCCAACAATAATTACCACTGTCATCAATTCAATCAAAGTAAAACCTTTCTTTTTATTTTTTTTCATTCTTTCACCTCCTTTCTTCTTTTATATTTTTATTATACACTTATCTTAAAGTTCCTGCAAGTTTAAATATAGGCAAGTAAATTGCAAGAACCACAATACCTACAACAATACCAAGTCCTATTATTAAAATTGGTTCAATTATGGTGGTAAGAATATTAATAGTAGCGTCAACCTCGTCTTTAAAAAATCTTGAAACTCTGAGCAACATTTCTTCCAATTTTCCTGTTTCTTCTCCCACACGAACCATTCGGATTAAAATTGATGGGAAAATTTTATGTTTTTTTAATTCTTCATTTAATACCCTTCCTTCAATAATTCCTTTTTTTACTTTGTTTATAATATTTTCAATTATAACGTTACCACTGACTTTTGCGACTATTTCAAGAGCATTTGTTATACTTATTCCTCCTGCAAGAAGAGTGGCAAGCGAACTTGAAAATCTTGCAAGAGAAATTTTCAACATAAGTTTTCCAAGAAAAGGAAATTTTAATTTGACAGTATCTATTTGTTTCCTTCCAATTTTAGTATTTTTATAAAAGTATAAAAAAACTCCAAGAAAGAAAAGGAAAAAAATAAAAATTGGTAAAAACTTTAAAAATAAACCACTTATTTTAAAAATAAACAAGGTTAATCCTGGAAGTTTTGCTCCAAAACTTGAAAAAATTGATTGAAATTTAGGTATTAAAAACAAGAAAACAAAAGAAATTACACCAATAAAAAATATAAAAATTACAGTTGGATAACTTAAAGCCTGTCTTAATTTTCTTAATAAAATAATTTGATCTTCTATATAAGATGAAAGTTCTGACATTACTCCTACAAGATTGCCACTTTCTTCGCCACTTTTAACAAGAGCAACATATAAAGGAGAGAAGATTTTAGGATATTTACTTATTGCACTTGAAAAACTTTTTCCTGTTTGAATATCTTTTTTTATATTCTCAAGAATGTAAGCAAAATATCTATTGCTTGTTTGCTCTTTAAGGTCTGAAATAGCATCTATTATTGGAACTCCAGCATCAAGCATAACGGCAAGTTGTCTTGAAAAAATTGCTAGTTCTCCTAATAATACCCTTCCTTTTTTACTTATTTTTTCTTCTTTTGTTATAATTTCATCAAGGCCTTTTTCTCCAATTAATTTTATTTCAACAGGATATAAATTTTGATTTCTTAAAAGAGAAATAACTTTACTTGTTGAATCTCCATCAATAATACCTTCTTTCTTACTACCTGAAATATCCCTTGCAATATAGAAATATTTTGCCATTATTTTTCTCCTAACAATAATTTTAACTCTTTTATATTCGGACTTCTACTTATCATGTCTTCCTTAGAAATTAAACCCTTTTTATAAAGTGAAATTAAAGAAGAATTCATTGTTTTCATTCCATATTCTCCTCCAAGTTGAATTTGTGAATAAATCTGAGCAAAATTCCCTTCCCTGATTAAACTCCTAATTGCTGGTGTTACAACCATAATTTCAGTTGCAAGAACTCTGCCTTTTCCATCTTTCCGCGGAATTAATTGTTGAACAATTACACCTATTAGCACAAGTGAAAGTTGTGTTCTTATTGTTAATTGTTGCTCACCCGGAAAAACATTTACAATTCTTCCCATTGCTTGAACAACTTCTCCTGTGTGTAAGGTAGAAAGAACGAGATGTCCTGTTTCTGCTATTCTCAAAGCAGATTCAATTGTTTCTTTATCTCTCATTTCTCCAATTAAAACAACATCTGGATCTTGCCTTAAAACTCTTTTTAATGCCTCTGCAAAGGAATATGTGTCCTGTCCGAGTTCTCTTTGTTCTACTATAGATTTTTTGTATTTAAAAAGATATTCTATGGGATCTTCAATTGTAATTATGTGAAGTGGTTTTGTTTCGTTTAAATATTCTATCATTGAGGCAAGAGTAGTTGACTTGCCACTTCCTGTTGGTCCACAAATTAGAATCAATCCATAAGGATTTGATAGCATTTTTATTATAACATCGGAAGGAAGCCCAAGTTCTTCAAAAGTTGGAATTGTATCCTTTATCGGTCTTATTGCTATTCCTATAGTTCCTCTCTGGTAATGCAAATTTATTCTAAATCTCCCAATACCTTCTATTCCATAAGAAAAATCAAGTTCTTTTGTTTTTTCAAATATTTTTATTTGCTCCTCATTTAAAATAGAATAAACAAGGTTTTTACATTCTTCATTTGATAAAACTGGAAAGGGAGTTGGTTGCAATTCTCCATTTATTCTTATGTGAGGTCTTAACTTTGCAAGAATATGAATATCTGATGCTTTTTTTTCAACAGCGAATTTAAGAATATCATTGATATTTATAATGCTCATATAATTGTTACCGTCATTGCTTCAGGAAGAGATGTAATTCCATCAATGACCTTTTTTATAGCAGATTCTTTTAAAGTTTTCATGCCAAGTTTTATAGCATAATCCCGTATTTCGTCATCACTTTTTTTATTAAGAATCATTTCTCTTATCCCTTCTGTAAATTCTAAAACTTCAAAAATTCCTATTCTTCCATAATACCCTGTGTAATTACAAAAAGAGCATCCTTTCCCTCTATATGCAATAAATTCTTTATATCCTAAATTTTTAAGTGTTTCTGTATCTTTCTTATCAATTATTTTGCACTCACTACAAATTTTTCTTACCAATCTTTGTGAAATAACAATAGTCACTGCGTCTGCTATAAGATATGGTTCTACGCCCATATAATAAAGTCTAGAAATTGTAGATACAGTATCATTTGTATGTAAAGTAGTTATAACAAGATGTCCAGTTAAAGAGGCTTGAATTGCTATTTGAGCAGTTTCTAAATCTCTTATTTCGCCAACCATAATTACATCTGGGTCCTGTCTTAAAATATGTCTTAATACATTTGCAAATGTTAATCCTATTTTAGGTTTAACCTGAACCTGATTTATTCCTTCAAGTTGATATTCAACAGGATCTTCAATTGTAATTATATTTTTTTCAGGGGTGTTTATAAAACTCAATCCAGAATACAAAGTTGTTGTTTTCCCACTTCCAGTTGGTCCTGTTACTATTATCATTCCATATGGTCTTTTCAATGCTTTTTTGAATTTTTCTAATTCTTCTTTTTCAAATCCAAGCATTTCTAAATCTAAAACAAGTTTTTCTTTATCTAATAATCTTAAAACTACCTTTTCCCCATAAATAGTAGGTAGAGTTGAAACTCTTACGTCAACTTCTTTTTCTCTTAATTTTATCTTAAATCTTCCATCCTGTGGTAATCTTCTTTCTCCAATATCAAGATTTGATAAAATTTTAATTCTTGTTACAATTGCAGGATATGAACTTTTTGGAGGTGAAGTAAAATTATAAAGGACACCGTCTATTCTGAATCTTATATAAACATTTCTTTCACCTGGTTCAAGATGAATATCCGTGGCTCTTTTTTCAATAGCATTTGCAAATAAAGAATTGACAAATTTAATCACAGGTGCATCTTCAGCAGCAACTTTAAGTTGATCTACGTCTAATTCTTCTTTTTCTTCTGAAATTTCTTCAAGTTCTGAAATTGTTTCTGGAAAAGTGTCAAAACTAGAGAAAAATTTATCTAAAAACTCAATTATTTCTTTTTCATCACCTTTAACTACTTTAATTTTATATCCTGTTAGTCTTCTTAAAGTATCTATTGCAACTATATCGGCTGGATCTTTCATTGCAACTACCAAAATATCATCTTCTTTTGCTATTGGAATACAAATAAACCTTCTTGCTATATTTTCATCTATAATTTTTACAATTTCTGGCTTTAAACCTTTTAGTTTTGATAGAGACACAGAATCTGCTTTTTTTTGTTCAGTTAATGCTTGCCAGATATCTTCTTTTTTTATATAACCTTTTTCAATAAGTATTTCTCCCAGAAATTTTTTTGTTTCATTTTGTAATTCAAGTGCTTCATTTAATTGTTCAAGCGTAATTAAACCCTTTTCAAGTAAAATCTGTCCTAATTCTTTTCTTTCCATATTTATTGTATAATATTAACATAAAAAAAATAAAAGTAAAATGGAGAACAAAATTCCTTTTAATTTTCTTTCTATACCAGAAGTGTCTTTTGAAAAAGCAAAATTTATAATTTTTCCTATTGGATATGAATGTACACTTACTGGTAATTCAGGAACAAAATTTGCTCCTATCAGTATAATTTACTCTTCAAGAAATTTTGAACTTTTTGATGAAGAACTTGAAATTGAACCTTATGAAATAGGGATAAAAACTGAAGACGAACTTGAAATTGATTTTTCTTCTCCTGAGAAAATGATCAAGAAAATAGAAAAAAAAATATCTTCTTATTTGAAAAAAAATAAATTTGTTATTGGAATTGGAGGAGAACACACAATAACTTTGGGATTATTCAGAGCATATAAAAGGTATTTTAATGATTTAAATTATATATGTCTTGATGCCCATTCTGACTTAAGAGAAAAATATAATGGAACAAAATATTCCCATGCCTGTGTTAACAAAAGAATTTATGAAGAGAATTGCAGTCTTTACATTTTAGGGGTTAGAAGTATAAGTAAAGAGGAATTTGAGTTTTTAAAAGGTAATAGAAAAATAAAAATTTATTATTCTTATCAAATGAAAAAAGAAAAATGGATGGAGAAGATAATAAATGAGATACCGTCTGGAAAATATTATCTTTCAATTGACGTTGATTTTTTTGATCCATCACTAATTCCAGAAACTGGAACACCTGAACCTGGGGGCTTTTACTGGGAGGAAACAAATGAATTTTTGAAAAATTTAATTTTTAGGAAAGACATTGAAATTTGTGGTTTTGATCTTGTAGAACTTTCTCCCTCAAAGATATTTACTTCCTCTTCTTTAATGTGTGGAAAATTAATTTACAAAATAATAGGGTATTTAGTTGCAAAATGGAAGAATTTGAAGTTTTAAAAAAAGAAGAATTTGAAATATTTCTTAAAAAAGAAATAAAAAAAATAATGTTTATAGGTGGAAGTGATACAGGAAAAACAACTTTAATAAAAAATATTGCAAATTTTTTATTTGAAAAAGAGGAAGTATATATTTTTGATTGTGATATAGGACAATCTCATGTTGGTCCTCCAACAACAATTGGTTATGCAAAATTGAAAGAAAAAATTGGAGATGATTTTTATTTAAATCCAGAAAAATTATATTTTACAGGAATAATTGCACCATCTTTTTCAATTAATGAATTTTTGACAGGTGTGATTAAAATAAACAATTATCTTGAAAATAAAAATGGGAAAATTTTAGTTGATACAACTGGGTATATAAGAGATAAACTTGCAATATCTTTGAAAATTAATAAAATTGAAATTTTAAAACCTGATTTTATTATTCTTCTTGAAAAAGAAAATGAACTTGAAGAAATTGTAAGATTTTTGAAGTATTCTGGTATGAAATATGAAAGGATTAAAATAGAAAATATTCCTGTAAAAAGTATGGAAGAAAGAGCAAATTATAGAAAGAAAATATTTAGTAAATATTTTCAAAACTTGAAAGAATTGATTATTAAACTGAATGAAGTTTCAATAAAAATGATAAATTTTAAGAATTTAAATAAATTTTCTGATGTCTTTGAAATTGATTTAAAAGGTTTTCTATGTTGTTTAAAAAATAAATTTTTTGAGGATATAGTTTTGGGAATTATAAAAGAAAAAAGGGATGAAGAAATTAAAATTTTAATACCAAAAGAAATTGAAATAAATGAAATTAGAGGAATAACAATAAGCAGTTTTTTACTTGAAAATATGTTTGATGCAAGTTTCAATTATGTTAAAATATAATCTTTACAAAAATGAAAAAGAATAATAAAGATGAGTTAGAAATATTGAGAAAAGAAATAGAGAAGGGGTTTTTAAATAATGAAATTTTGAAAAATATATGTTTGATGATTGGAGAGGGGTTCAGTATTAATTATAGAGGAGAAATTATATATTGCAATGAAAAATATGCAGAAATTTTTGGATATGAGAAAAATGAGATAATTGGGAAAAAAATATGGGATTTATGTAGTGAAAGTGAAAAAAATTTTTGGTTGGAAATATTAAAAGAAGAAAAGGAAGGCGAATTTGAGACAAGATGTACCAGAAAGGATGGCTTGGAAATTATTCTTAAGGTTAAAGTTAAGAATATTAAATATAAAGATAAAACTTTAAGAGTAGCAATAGTAAGAGATATTACAGAGGAAAAAGTTTCTTTTTTGAAAATAAAAGAATCTGAAGAGAAATATAAGATTTTAACAGAAACACTTCTTGATGGAATAGTCGTTATTGATAAAGAAGGCTGGGTTCTTTTTTCAAATTTTATAGGAGCAAATTTATTTGGGTATGATAAAGTTGAAAACTTTATCGGAAAAAATCTTTTTGATTTTATTATAAATAAAGAAGAATTTGAGCAGAATCTGAAACTTGTAAATAAAAATAAAAGTGGTTATTTTATAGAACATGAAATAAGAGATAGTAAAGGAGCAAGATTTTTTATAGAAACAATAGGGAAAAAAATTAATTTTATTAATGAAGAAGGTATTCTATTATGTTTTAGAGATGTTACCGAAAGGAAAATGATGATTGAAAATTTGAGGGAGGCTATAAATAGTACAAAAAGGATGTTAAATCAAGCAGTGATGGCTTTGTCTGAAACGTTAACACAAAGGGATCCATATACTTTTAATCATCAAAAAAGAGTGGCAAAATTGTCAGTAGAAATTGCAAAAGAATTAGGATTTTCAGGGAGTTTGATTGAAGGAATGAAGATTGTTTCTTTGTTACATGATATAGGAAAAATTTATATCCCAACAGATATTCTTGCCAAACCTGGTAAATTAAATAATATTGAATGGGATTTTATAAAAATGCATCCTGAATATGGTGCTAATATCGTTAAAAATATAGAATTTCCATGGGATATCGCTAAGATTATTATTCAACATCATGAAAGATTAAATGGTAGTGGATATCCGTTTGGATTGAAGGGTGAAGAGATTATTTTGGAATCAAGAATTCTGTCTGTTGCAGATGTTGTTGAGGCAATGAGTTCTCATAGACCTTATAGACCAAAACTTTTACTGGAAAGAGCATTGGAAGAAATAAAAAATAATTCTAATATACTTTATGATGGCGAAGTCGTAAAGAAAACTTTAAAAATTTTCAAAAGAGGTTTTACTTTTGAAGATTGTTAGAAATTAATTATTGCCGAAGAGGGGATTTGAACCCCTACGAGGTTTTACCTCACCAGGTCCTGAACCTGGCGCGTCTTCCATTCCGCCACTTCGGCATTTTATTTGTCAAATTTTAAACTATTTAAAATAACTTGAAATACTATATTTTCCAGTGCAAGTTTTACGTTTATATTATACCTTATTCTTTGTTTTATATTCCATATCTTTTCTATTAAAGAAATTTCAAAGGTCCAATGTTTTTCATTCTTTAAATTTTTATCTATTAAAAAACTTTGAGGGAAATTATTCAGTTGTAAAAATAAATCTCTTATGTAATACAATATATCCTCTATCCATTTTTCCACTTCTTCTCTTTCTTTGTTTTTGCTCATAAAATCTATTTTTTTGAAAAAATCAAAGAAATTTTTATTTTCAACATCTTTTATCAGTTCCCAGAATTCTTCTTTTGCCTTTTCCATTTCTTTATTATAATCTGGTAATTTATAATTTAAATAAATTTTAAAACATCTTGAAATAATTGTGGGAAGTAGGAAATTTATATTTGGAACAAGAAGAATTAAAATTCCATAAGGAGGTGGTTCTTCTAAAATTTTCAAAAAAGCACTGCTTGCTTCTTCTTTTATATATTCAATTTGAAAAATATAAATTTTATATTTACCTGAATATGGCTGAATAAAAAGATCTTTTTTGATTTCCCTCACATCATCAATTGAAAGAATGCTTTTTTCTGGAATAACCCATCTTATGTCTGGATGGCTTTTATTTTTTATTTTTTTACAATTTTCACAACTTTCACAGTAATTTTCATTTTTACAATTCAAAACACCAGCAAAAAAAAGAGCAATTTCTTCTCTTTCTTTTTTGTTCCCCCCATAAATTATATATGCATTAAATATTCTGTTTTTTTCCTTTGATTTTAGAAAAAATTTTTTTATTTCCTCTGTTTTCATTTAAGAAAGTCTCCCATTCCTTTAAAACTTTTTTAAAAGTTGTTTCTTCATCTTCTCTTCTTATTATTTTGATCCTTTTGTTTTTCGTTGCAAGTTTTAAATACCCCTTTCTTACTCTTTTCTGAAATTCAATAGATTCCTTTTCTATTCTATCAGCCTTTTTGTTTTTAAGAATTTTTATTAAGTTTTCTGGTTTCTCATCAATTAAAAATGTAATATCAGGAATAAATTTTGGAGAAATAAGTTTTTTGTGTATTTTTTCAATAAATTTCAATGGGATTTTTCTTCCATATCCTTGATAGGCAAAAGTAGAATCAATGTATCTATCTAAAATAATAATTTTATTTTTGTCAAAATATTTTTTAATTTTTTCTTCAATTAATTGTATTCTACTTGCCAGATATAGAAATAATTCACAGTATTTGTTTATGCTTATATTTTTATTAAGTAAAATTCTTCTTATTTTTTCTCCAACATGCGTAGAACCTGGTTCGTGAAGAACTATTGCATCTAATTTTTTCTTTTTTAAATATTTATAAAATTTTTTAACAATTGTCGTTTTTCCACAACCATCAATACCTTCAAAACTTATAATTATGCTTTTTTTCATATTAAAAATCCCTGATAAATAACATTTTTCAAACCAATTTTTTCAACAATTTCAACAGATTTATAATATTCTTCGTAAGTAATTCTTCTATCTATTTCTGGATACATATAGGCTTTATATTCAGGATGGTATTGACTTAGTAAACTTATCCAGGTATTTTCACCAAGTTCTTCTTTAATAAATTTTAAAACTTTTTCTGTTGAGGAAATATCATTTGGAAGAATAAGATGTCTTATTAAAAGTCCTTTTATTGCAACTTTTTCTTCATTTAAAACTATATCTCCAACTTGTCTTTTCATTTCAATCAAGGCCCTTTTGCATTTATCCCAATAATCAGGGATTCCAGAGTATTTTTTACCTTTTTCGTTATCTCCATATTTTGCATCTGGCATATAAATATCAATTATACCATCCAGAATTTTTAGTGTTTCTACATTTTCATATCCGCCACAATTATACACAAATGGAATTTTCAAGCCCTTTTTTATTGCAAGAAAAATTCCCTTTAAAATCTGAGGCAAAAAATGAGTTGGTGTGACAAGATTAATATTATGACATCCTAAATTTTGTAATTTAAGCATTATATTTGAAAGATCCTCTTCTGAAATTACATATCCATTTCCAAGTTGGCTTATATCATAATTTTGACAGTAAACACATTTTAATGAGCAATTTGTGAAAAATATGGTTCCTGATCCTCTTTTTCCAGAAATTATCCTTTCTTCTCCAAAATGTGGTCCATAACTTGAAATTTTAAGTTCAATCCCACTTCTGCAATGAGATTTTTTAGAATATCTATCAATATTACATTCCCAACCACATAAATTACAATTTTTCAACTTTTCAAAAAGCAAAAAAGAACGTTTTTCAATTTCAGACAACTCTAACATAAGATAAGAAACCATTTCAATCTACAAATTTAACGAAAACAGATCCAATTTTTTTATCTTTCTTTTTAATCTCAATTTCATATTTATCCTTTTCAATTGCTTTATTTTTTCTCAAATCTTTATAATTAATTTTATATCCAATATCTTGACCATCATTATATTTTTGATTTCCAACAAAACCAACAAAATTTACTTTTAAATTTTCTTTATCAATTCCTTCAACATCTTCAATTGTAAAAGTAGTATTTTTTTTGATTTCAATTTCATCACCAAGTCCTATTTTAATTACACTATCATTTATTTTTACAAATAGAAAAATTTCAGGGCTTTCTTTATGTTCTTCAACTCGTGGTTTTAAAATTATTTTTCCCATATTTTCATATTTTTCAAAACTTTGTAAGGTTGGTTTTTCAAACAAAATGAGATAATTATAATAAAAAACAAAAAATGTAAATATCAATGATAGAATTAATGCAACAAATCCTTTTACTTTTTTAATTCTGAAAAGAATAGTTGTAATTATCCAAATTATAAAAGTTAGTGAATTCAAATATAAAAGTAACGGAATTTCCTTGATCATTTTGTTCCTCCATTTTCACTATAAACTATAACTAAATTTTTTCCTATATTTTTTGCTTGAAAAAGAGCATTATCTGCTTTTGACAAAATTTCTTCTTCAGTATTTCCATGTTCTGGAAAAGTTGCAATTCCAATGCTTAATGTTAATTTTACATCTTTATCATTTATATATTCTTTCAAAAATCTATAGTTTTCTACATTTGATTTTAATCTTTCTGCAACTATCTGGGCTTCTTTACTTGGAGTAAAAGGTAGAATATAAGCGAATTCATCTCCACCAAATCTACAAAGTATGTCTGTTTCTCTGATAGAATATTTAAGTAAATTGGCAAGTTCTTTTAAAATAATATCTCCCATAGGATGGCCATAAGTATCAACATATTTTTTGAAATTATCAAGATCTGAAATCATTATTGAGACAGGATATCCCTCTCTTTTTGCTCTTGCAAATTCTTCTTTCAATCTTATATTAAAATATCTTCTGTTATAAACTTCTGTTAAAGCATCTGTTATTGAAGCATAATTCAATTTTTCATTTAAAAGAGAATTTTCAATTTCAAGATTTAAATGTTGCATAAAAACTTCACTAATTATTTTGATTTTACTAATATCTCTTAAAATTTCTTTCTTTTTCTTCTTGTAAATCCCTATAATACCTATTGCTTTTGTCACTTTTTCTGTATAAATGGGAAAAACAATTATACCCATACAACTTTGTAATCCATACTCATTAATTAATTTTTTTATTAAATTTTCTTCTTTAACCGAAATTTTATCTGGCGAAATTGTCACATAAACACAATTTTTATTTTTTTCAAACCTTTCAATATTTGACTTATTATTAATGTTTATTGTAATTACATCTGTCGAAACAAATTTTTTTAGATCATCCCCAATTATTGATAATATTCCAATATCTCCTTCGTAAAACTTCATTAGAATTTCAAGTGAATTTTGAAGCAGTTTCTCAATTTTTAAATCTGAACTTAATTTGAATAAAGAATCGTTTAATTCCTCATTCAATTTTTTTTGTTTTAAAATCTGATTATGATAGTATTCAATAGTTCTAAAACATAAAAAAAGAAAAAACAGAGTAATTCCTAAGGAGGGCAACATCTCTTTTAAAATTAATTTCAATGGTTTTAAAGGCTCAGAAAAAGCAAAAGCATAAAATAGAACAGTAGTAAATACTATAAATAATAAAATTTCACTCAATCTTATTATTAATTTTCTTTCCTCCATTTAAAAGATATAATACCTCTTTTAAAGAAAACTTTCAATTTTTTAAAGAAAACTTTCAATTTTTCTGCAGTTTATGTTATAATTTTTATTAAAAGGAGGTTTTTAATGGCTAAATTGAAAGGAAATATGTTAATAGCACAAAGTGGAGGACCAACTGTTGTGATAAATCAGAGTTTAGTTGGAGCAATTTTAGAAGCAAAAAAACATAAAGAAATAGAGGGAATTTATGGTTCATTGTTTGGAATAAAAGGCATTTTGCAGGGAGATATTATTGATTTAAGAAAAGAAAGGATTTCTGATTTGAGAAAGGTTGCATATACTCCTTGTGCTGCTCTTGGAAGTGTAAGAAAAAAACCTACTGAAGAGGAGTGTGAAGAAATTTTTAAAAATATGCAGAAATATAATATAAGATACTTTTTCTATATCGGTGGAAATGATTCAGCAGAAACTGCTTATATTTTAAATGAAAATGCAAAAAAGGTTGGTTATGAATTTAAATGTTTTCATATTCCTAAAACAATTGATAATGATTTAAAGGAAAATGACCATACACCAGGATATGGCTCTGCAGCAAAATTTGTTGCTATGGCTATAATTGGCGATAATCTTGATAACAAATCACTTCCAGGCGTTAAAATAGATGTTATTATGGGAAGACACGCAGGATTTTTAACTGCTGCGAGTGCATTGGCAAAAATTTATGAGGATGATGCTCCTCATTTAATCTATTTTCCAGAAAGACCCTTTATTGTTGAGAAATTTTTAAAGGATGTTGATGAAGTTTATAAAAAATATGGAAGATGTCTCGTTGCTGTTTCAGAAGGTATTGCAGATGAAAAGGGTGAACCTATTGTTGCAAAATTTACAAAAGAAGTTGATTCTCATGGAAATATTCAATTAAGTGGAACAGGTGCTTTAGGTGACTTGCTTGCTGATTTGGTTAGGAGAGAACTTAAAATAAGTAGAGTTAGAGCAGATACATTTGGATATTTACAGAGATCTTTTCCAGGAATTTATTCAGAGGTTGATGTAAAAGAAGCATATAAAGTTGGTGAACTTGCAGTGAAATATGCAGTTGGAAAATATGAAAGTGGTTCTGTTTCAATAAAAAGAGAAAAAGGGAAAAAATATAAAGTTTATTATGAACTTGTTCCTCTTGAAAGTGTTGCAAAAGAGACAAGGAGTATGCCAGATGAGTTCATAAATGTAGAAGGGAACTGGGTAACTGAAAAATTTATTGAATATGCAAAACCACTTGTTGGGAAATTACCAGAAATAGGTGTTTTGAAAAAATATAAAATAACTTCTTAAATTTCAAAACTATTTTATAATTTTTTCTTTTTTCTGTATTGAGAATTTATGTTTCAAATTATAAGGGCCTGGCCATTCATTTGTAAAATAATTAAAAGGTATAAAGGTACTACCTGAAAAACTACCTATAACCCACCAATCTTCTGTGCCATTTCCAAAACCATTTTGTGCTTCAATAATATATTTCAAACTATTATTGTAATAAATAAATGCACGCATATTAGAAATTTTAAAATTATTTCCCCCTTCTGTATTGTAAACAGCAATAGTATAAGTACCTTGAAGAGTTTTTTTGACACTTATTGATTCCACAGGTATATAATCAAGAGCAGAATCTCTATTATATCTTGCCCAAGGGAAGAAACGGGTACTTCCTGGAAATTCTGGTCCAACAATGTATGGTTGAGAGGAAGGCAACCATAAGTATAAATCAAAATCTGGTAGTTCTTCTGTCATATCCCAAGATATAACAAGTTGCCAGCCTCCTGTTGAAGGTGGAACAGGAATTATTCCTAAATAATTACTTCCATAAGATAAATTTTTAGGTGGAGTTTGAAAGTTAGCATATTTCGGTTTTGTAATTTTAAAAATATAATTTCCTGTTTCAACCAAATCTTCTATAACAAAAAAAGAATATCCTTCAACTGGTACGTAATCATAAGCAACCAGTGTATTCCCTAAATAGGCACTGAATTTTGCTCCCACAAGAGGAAGTCCTGTTATTGCATCTGTAATATAAGCACTTACAGAAGCATCTGGACTTGAAGTTCCACTCAGAGATTTATAAAGATTTAATCGTTTGAAATTGGTTCCTTCTGGCCATCTTAACGGAGGTAAATTATCTCCATTATTTTTTAATATTTGTTCAACTTGAATATTTGTAAGATTTGGATATTGAGCAAGAATTCTTGCACAGGCACCTGAAACAAAAGGTGCAGCCATTGAAGTTCCATCCCAAATTCCATAATCTATTCCATAAATATATCCAGGGACTGTTGAAATTATATCTACACCAGGAGCAGCAATATCAACCCAGTTGCCATAATTTGAAAAATCTGCCTTCCAATCATATTCGTCGGAAGCAGCAACAGCAATTACACAGTCATAACCTGCAGGATAAGAAGGAATTGAAGTATTTTCATTACCTGCTGCTGCAACTAATATTTTTCCTTTACTGAATGCATAATTTATCATATTTTCAAGAATCTGTGAATGTGGCCCTCCGAAACTCATATTAATAATTTTGACATCAGACCTATTTGAAACATGATAAATACCATCAACAATATCTGCATATGTTGCCCATCCTTGGGCAGTTATAACTTTTACAGCATAAATTTTACTTTTTGGTGAAATTCCAGCAATTCCTATTCCATTATTTGATATAGCAGCAGCAATTCCTGCAACATGAGTTCCATGTCCATGGTCATCAAGAGGGTCATTGTCTCCATTTACAAAATCTGGTCCTTTTATAACTTTACCTTTTAAATCAGGATGGTCATACCAGACACCTGTATCTAAAATGGCAATGGTAGGAGCATTAGAAGGGACATCTTTTGTTAAGTGTGCCCATATTTTATAATATCCCCACTGATATGATAAAAGCGAATCAGATGTTTGAGTTAAAATTTCAATATTTTCATTTTGTTTAAGTTCTCCAGAGTAACATGGTTCTGGTAAATATGCTATGTAATTAGGTTCTATACTTACAATATTTGGATTTGGAAGTAATTTAGATTTGACCTCTTCTAAATTTCTTCCTTTACATACAACTATTGGAGCATATACTCCTACCTTTTTTATCTCTAAATTTTTGGAAATAAAAAAACTTTTAATTTCAGTTAAAGATGTTTTTTCTGGGCGATATTGTACAATAAATTCTCCTGGAACAAATAAATCTTTTCCTTTTACAGGAATCCAAGTATCAGAACCATTTAAATTTCCAAGGAAAAGCAAAATAAAAATCCAGAAACTAAAGAAAATTAAATCTTTTATTTTTTTCATTTTACCCCCTTTTTAAACTTTAATATTATATCATTTTATTACTTAATTAATAAAAAAATTTTAATATTGCATTAATTTACAACAATTTCAAAAGACTTGACAAAAATTAATCTTTATGAAATTTTAATAACCTGCAAAAAGAGCATATTTCTTTATTCGTTGGTTCTCCACATATTTTACATTCCAAGGGTTCTTTCTGATTTAAAGATAAAATTTTTGCAATTTCTATAATTCCTTCTAAAAAATATTCTCTAAAATTTGGTTGCCATTTTGATATTTCTCTTATGACTTCATACCATTTTTCTCTTCTTTTATCAATTTTTTGTTTCAGGAAAAAATGAGGACAAACATCTTCTTGAATATAAGGGAAATTTATAAAATCACAGAAGTTTTTATTATCTTCTCCATTGCCAAAAAATAATGGCCTTATTCTTGTAAGTTGTTTTCCTTTTCCTTCAAGTAATGGAGTAAATTTTGAGATCCATTCAATATTTTTTCCAAGAATATTTTTCATAAAAAAAACAATAAAATCATCTCCATGATGTCCTGTACATAATTTTGTGGCACCTTCTTCTCTTGCTATTTTATTCATGAGATACCTTTTAATTGTTCCACAACTACTACATATAGGTCTATTAAGTGTTCCTATTTTTTTATAGGATATTCCAAAATCCTTAATATCATAAATTTTTAAAGGAATTTGTGCTACTTCAGTTTGTTTTTTAATTGTTTCAATTACTCTCTCAGGTATAAAATCTCCAAGTTTAATATAAAAAGCAACTAACTCACATTTCAATTTTTTTTCTCTAATATATTCAGATAAAACAAAACATGCACAACCACTATCTTTTCCTCCGGAAAGCCCTATGAAGATTTTGTCATTTTCTTGAACTAGTTTATATTTTGAAATTATTTTGTAAATTTTCTTTTTATAACTTTCTGGATTAAAAGAATTCATTTTGATTTTATACCTAAGATTCTAACCAAATCACCTGCTTTTTTTATACTATCTGTCAAATTTTCCATAGTATCAATAATTTCATAAAGGAGAATTGCTTTTGGAGCAGATAAATTTTCTTTAATTAATTCTCTGATAAGTTCTCGTCTTCTGTCATCTCCCTCTTCTTCAAGTGTTTCAATATTAGCACAATCTTCAAGTAATTTCTGAATATCATTTTTTATTAATGAATCAATTGCATCTTTGAGTTTTTCTCCTGCTTTCAATGTAATTATAGAAAATGAAAGTAAAGAATTTCCCATATCTTCTGTTATTTTTTCCTCAAAAAATTCAAGTAATCTTGCAATTCCCTTTGCCCCATCAGCAATATCATTTAGTCCTTCATTTAAAATTAAGAGGTCTTCTCTATCCGGAGGAAAAAGTAAGCCCTTTGACAATTCAAGTGTAATTTTTTTTCTTATATCATCTCCCAGATGTTCAAAATTTTTTACATTTGCTATATGTGTATTCTTTTCCTCTATTTTCCCTTTAACAAAGCATTCAACCGCATTTTTCATTTCTTCTACACATTTTAAAGATATTTCAACATGTTTAAGTTCATCATTGAGTATTTCTCTTTCCTCTTTTTGTCCAAGCCAGAATAAAATATTTCTTGTTTTTTCCATTTTTAACCTCCTATAAAAATTAAAATTAATTTTGTGACCACATAAGATATTATACCTGAAAACAAAGGTGTTATAGCCCATGTCAAAATAATTTCTTTTGCTATCTTCAAATTTATTGCTTTTATACCCTGATATAAACCTATTCCCCATATTGCACCAACAATTGAATGAGAGGTTGAAACTGGGATACCAAGATGTGTATAAAGATGAACATTTAAAGAAGAACCAATTTCTGCTGCGATTGTCATTAAGGGTGATAATCTTATAATATTAAAACCAACTGTTTCTATTACTTTATATCCCCAAGTTGAAACTCCTATTGCTATAGCAATTGCTCCAATTAAACTTGCAAGTTTTGGAGTAATTCTACCTGTTCCAATCAAGACTCCTGTTGCATTGGCAACATCATTTGCCCCCCAAGAAAAAGCCAGATAAGCACTTGTAAGATAAATAAAAATAATTACAAGTTGTTTTTCAATTTTTTTAACAGGTTTTAGACTAAAAATAAATTTAATAATCGGGAAAATCAGAAAAGAAATTATTGCTGAACCAACTGGTGTTAAAATCCAACATATTACAATTTGAACTATTTTATACCAATAAATTGGTGTAGAAAAAGCAAGTCCTGCTCCCGCAACTGCACCAACTATTGAATGACTTGTTGAAACAGGAATTTTTTTATAAGTTGCTATTGTAACCCATGTACTTGCTCCAAATAGTGCAGTTAAACTTATTAGAATTGCTACATCATAAGGTAAAATATCTAAAGGAACAACACCTTTACCTATTGTTTTTATTACGTTAGAGCCAAGTAAAATTGCTCCAAGAAATGAGAAAAAGATTGTTATGATTATTCCTTCTCTGACTTTCATAACACCAGAACCAATATCAGCACCAACACAATTTGCTGCATCATTTGCCCCCATTGACCAACCCATATAAAAAGAAAAAAGAAGAGTAAAAATGAAAATCATTTTTAAATTCCTAAATTTTAAATTAAAATATTTTATCACAAATGAACATTTTTATAAATTTTTTAATTGGTCTTTCTCTTTCTATAGATGCTTTCTCTGTTTCTGTAATTTCTGGAACATTAATTGCTAAAAGGAAAATTCTTAATAGTTTTAAAATATCCTTCTCATTTGGCTTTTCTCAATTTTTTATGCCAATTTTAGGATATTTAACAGGTATAAAATTTTTGAGATATATTTCTGAGTTTGATCATCTTGTTGCTTTTTTAATTTTATTTATAATTGGAATAAAAATAATTTACGAATCGGGTAAATTAAAAAAAACAATTGATATTGCAAAATTATCTGTTTTATTCTTTCTCTCTTTGGCAACAAGTTTTGATGCTTATGCTGTGGGCCTTACCTTTTCTCTTTTAAAAATACAGGTTTTAACTCCTTCTTTAATAATTGGTCTTACAACTTTCATTGTCTGTTTGATTGGTTTTTATATTGGAGAGAAAATTAAAAAGTTTTTTGGAAATAAACTTGAACTTTTTGCCGGAATAATTTTAATTCTCATTGGTTTTAAAATTTTATTTACATGTTGAAAAAAATTCACTTGACAAAAAAATAAATTTAATGTAATATTAGTAAAACGATAATAAAAGTAATAAAAGGAGGAAATATGGCAGATTTTAAAATGTTTTGTTATCAGTGTAGTCAAACAAGTCAGGGAAAAGGATGTATAAATTATGGTGTATGTGGTAAAAGTCCAACATTATCAAGATTGCAGGATAATTTAATTTTTGGTCTTAAAGGTATAAGTGCTTATCTTTATCATGCATCTGAACTTGGATATAGAAACAGTAAACTTGAGAAATTTCTTGTTGAAACTTTATATTCAACATTAACAAATGTGAATTTTGATACTGAAAAATTTATTAAACTTGCCCTTGATATTGGAAAAATAAATATAGAAACAATGAAATTGTTAAAAAAAGCACATATTGAAACATATGGAGAACCAGAGTCAGTTGAAGTATTTACAGGAACAAGAAAAGGGAAAGGTATAATAGTTACAGGTCATAGTTTAAAAGTTCTTGAGGAAATTTTAAAACAATCCAAAGATAAAGGAATAAATGTTTATACTCATTCAGAACTTTTACCTGCTCATGGATATCCAGGCATAAGAAAATATGATAATCTTATTGGAAATTTGGGAAAGGCATGGTATGACCAGAAAAAATTATTTTCAGAAATTCCTGCTTGTATTGTTGGAAGTTCCAATTGTGTTTTAATTCCAAAAGATGAATATAAAGATAGAATTTTTACAACAGGCATTGTAGGACTTCCAGAAGTTAAACATATAACTGGATATGATTTTTCAGAGGTCATTGAAAAAGCAAAAACATTACCTGATTTACCTGAAAAAAATGGAGATACTATTTTAACAACTGGTTTTTCTTTATCATCAATTTTGTCTTCAAAAGAAAAAATAAAGGAACTGATAGAAAACGGTAAAATAAGAAGAGTTTTTGTTATTGGAGGATGTGATAGTCCTACAAATAAAAATGAATATTTTAGAAAACTTGTTGAAATATTACCAAAGGATACAATTGTAATAACTCTTGCTTGTGGAAAATTTAGATTTAATGATTTGGCTCTTGGTGATATTGAAGGGGTACCACGACTTATAGATATAGGCCAGTGTAATGATGCAATAGTTGGAATAGATATAATCTCTTCTTTGGCAGAACTTTTTAATGTTAAAGATATTAATGATTTACCTGTTTCTTATTTTTTAATGTGGATGGAACAGAAAGCAGTAGCGATTTTATGGTCTTTATTATATCTTGGAATTAAAGGGATTAGAATAGGTCCAATTATACCTGCATGGATAAATGAAGAAATTTTAAAATATTTGGTAAGTGAATTTAATTTAAAACTTGTTGAAGAACCAGAAAAGGATTTAAAGGAAATTTTAAAATAGGGGGTGTTTATGAAAAGAAAAATTATTGAAATTGATGAGGAAAAATGTACTGGATGTGGAAAGTGTATCCCCAATTGTCCAGAAGGTGCATTACAGATTATAGATGGAAAAGCACGACTTATAAGTGATTTATTTTGTGATGGACTTGGTGCTTGTATCGGTAGTTGTCCGGTTGGTGCAATAAAAATTGTTGAAAAAGAAGCAGAAGAGTATGATGAGAAAAAGACAATGGAAAATATAATAAAAAAAGGGAAAAATACGATTATTGCTCATTTAAAACATTTGAAAGAACATGGTGAAACAGAATATCTAAAACAGGCACTTGAGGTATTAAAAGAAAAAAATATTGAGATAGACATATCAGAAATTTTTGAAGTTTCATGTTGTCCCGGAGTGAAAATTGTTGATAGAAGAGAAGAAACTGAAGAGAGTAAACCAAATGTAGAAATTAAATCTCAACTTAAACAATGGCCAATACAACTTCATCTTGTAAGTCCATCTGCTCCATATTTTAAAAAGGTGGATTTGCTTTTTGCTGCTGACTGCACCGCATATTCATATGGTAATTTTCATAATGATTTTATAAAAGGGAAAACAATTATAATTGCCTGCCCTAAACTTGATACAGGTATTGATAGATATATAGAAAAAATAAGTCAAATAGTTACTAATAACAATATAAATACAATAACAGTTGCTATAATGGAAGTTCCTTGTTGCAGTGGTCTTTTGAAAATAGTTGAAGAAGGGGTTAAAAAAAGTGGTAAGAAAATTCCTATAAAAAAAGTTGTAATAAGTTTAAAGGGAGAAATATTAGAGGAAGGTTGGTTATGAAATGTCCTGGAATAGACCCAAGATTTTTAAAAGTTGAAGTTAAAAAATGTGAAAAATGTGGATATGAAGTTGAAATATTTAGTGATGAAGTAAGAACAAGATGTCCAAAGTGTAAAAGTTATGTTTATAGAGAAATGCCATCCTGTATTGACTGGTGTAAATATGCAAAAGAATGTATAGGCGAGAAAAAATGGAAGGAATTAATTGGAAGAAAAAAATTTGACATTTTTTAAAATTTTAAGTATAATATTAGTAATATGATAACAAAAATAATAAATAACTAAAATGAAAATTTCAACAAGAACAAGGTATGGATTAAGAGCATTAATAGATCTTGGAGTTTATTATAAAGGAAAACCAATTTTTGTTAAAGATATTGCAAAAAGGCAGAATTTATCAGAAAGATATCTTGAGCATATTATGCTTACATTGAAAAAAGCAGGAATTTTAAGAAGTGCAAAAGGTGGCAAGGGAGGATATGCTTTTTTGAGAGATCCATCAGAAATTAAAATTAAAGAAATAATTGAAATCCTTGAAGGCACAATATCTCCAACGGAATGTGTTGAAAAAAGCAAAATATGTGAAAGAAGTGAAATATGTGTGGCGAGAAAATTATGGTGTAATATAAAAGAAAAAATTTTGGAATATCTTGATAATATAACTCTAGATGAATTAATAAAAAAGCAAAAAGAATTGAATGAAAGAGACAAAAAAGTTATCTTTTACGAAATCTAAAAATGGGGAGAAATTTATGAAATTTGCAAAGGATATAACAGAATTGATTGGGAATACTCCACTTGTAAAATTGAATAAAGTTGTGAAAGGATGTTACGCAGAGATTTATGCAAAACTTGAATTTTTTAACCCATGTGGTTCAGTAAAAGATAGGATTGCAGTAAGTATGATTGAAGATGCTGAAAAAAAAGGACTTATAAATAAAGATACAGTTATAATTGAACCAACAAGTGGAAATACTGGGATTGGTCTTGCTTTTGTATGTGCACAAAGAGGATATAAATTAATTTTAACAATGCCAGAGAGTATGAGTATAGAGAGAAGGAAATTATTATCTTTGTTTGGTGCTGAAATTGTATTAACACCAGCAGATGAAGGTATGACAGGAGCAGTAAAAAAAGCAGAAGAATTGTTAAAAAAATATAAAAATTCGTTTATGCCGCAACAGTTTAAAAATCCAGCAAATCCAGAGATACATAGAAAGACAACCGCAGAAGAAATATGGAGAGATACAGATGGGAAAATTGATATATTTGTGGCTGGGGTAGGGACTGGAGGAACAATAACTGGCGTAGGAGAGGTGCTAAAACAGAGGAAAAAAGATGTAAAAATTGTTGCTGTTGAACCAGAAAAATCTCCTGTTTTATCTGGAGGGTTTTCAGGAAGACATAAAATTCAAGGTATCGGTGCTGGTTTTATACCAGATGTATTGAATTTAAAAGTAATTGATGAAATAATAAAAGTATCCGACGAGAATGCAATAGAGACAGCAAAAAGATTAGCAAGAGAAGAAGGGATATTATGTGGAATTTCATCAGGTGCTGCTACTTTTGCTGCAATAAAGATTGGGAAAAGAAAAGAAAATAGTGGTAAAATAATAGTTGTTATTTTGCCAGACACAGGTGAAAGGTATCTATCAGTTTTTTAAAAGGAGTTAAAAATGAAAACGATAAGAGAAATAAATGAAAAAATAAAAAGAGGAGAAGTAGTAGTTTTAACAGCAGATGAAATAATTGAATTAAAAAAATCTACAAATGTTAAAAAACTCGCAAAAGAGGTAGATGTTGTAACAACTGGAACTTTTGGCCCTATGTGTTCTTCTGGTGTATTTTTAAATTTTGGTCATTCAAAAGAAAAAATCAAAATGGGTGGAGGAAGAGTATATTTAAATAATGTCCCTGCTTATTCTGGACTTGCTGCTGTTGATGTTTATCTTGGAGCGACTGCTTTGCCAGATGATGATCCAAGGAATACTAAATATCCAGGCGAGTTTAAATATGGTGGTGGACATGTAATTGAAGATTTAGTAAGTGGAAAAGAAATTGAACTTGTTGCCTATGCATATGGCACTGACTGTTATCCAAAAAAATATTTAAAGACAAAAATTACAATAAATGATATAAATGAAGCAATACTTTTTAATCCAAGAAATTGTTATCAGAATTATAATGTTGCAGTCAATCTTTCAAATAAAACAATTTATACTTACATGGGAGTCTTAAAACCAAATCTCGGAAATGCAAATTATTGTTCAGCAGGGCAATTATCACCACTTTTAAAAGATCCATATTTGAAAACTATTGGATTTGGGACAAGGATTTTTCTTGGAGGAGGGATTGGGTATGTTTGTTGGTGGGGGACTCAATATAATCCAGGTGTAAAACGAAGGGAAAATGGAGTACCTACTATTCCTGGAGCAACGCTTGCTTTAATTGGTGATTTAAAACAGATGAAAGTAGAATTTTTAAAAGGAGCAAGTTTAACAGGATATGGAACGAGTTTAATAGTTGGTGTTGGTATTCCAATACCAATTTTGAATGAAGAAATATTAAATTGGGTAAGTATACCTGATGAAGAGATTTATGCACCTGTAGTTGATTACAGTTATGATTATCCAAATTCAACAGGAAATATTTTAGATTATGTAAATTACTCACAACTGAAAAGTGGGAAGATAAAATTGATGGGAAAAGAAATTCCAACCGGTTCTCTGTCAAGTTATAAAAAGGCAAAAGAAATAGCAGAAATTTTAAAAAAGTGGATTGAAAGTGGTGAATTTTTATTAACTGAACCAATTTTCTATTTCCCTGGTCCAGAATCAGGATATAAATTTAAACCAATGAAGGAGGTATAATATGGAAAAAAAATTTGTAATGCATTTCCCGCCAGTTTTAGTTGATAAGCCAATAATTTCAACTATTGTGAGGAAATACAATCTTGAATTTAACATTTTAAAAGCCTTTGTCTCTCCTGAAGAGGAAGGAACACTTGTAATTGCTTTTTCAGGAGAAGAAAAAAATGTTTTTGATGCGGTAGAAGAATTAAAAAGTAAAGGAGTAAAAATTCAACTAATAGAGAGTGATATAAGAATGATAAAAGAAAGATGTACGGATTGCTCAGTTTGTATTGCTTTGTGTCCAACAGGGGCTTTATACCTTAATAGAAATACATATGAAGTTAAATTTGAACCAGAAAAATGTATTGCATGTGAATTATGCATAAAGGGATGTCCAACGAATGCAATGATATCAACCATTTAAAATTTAAAAATGGAAAATAAAACAATTTATATGGACTATAATGCGACAACACCAACGGATCCGAGGGTTTTAGAAGTTATGAAAGATTATTTTTTTGAAAAATTTGGAAATCCCAGTTCAATTTATGAAATAGCAAGAGAAAATAAAAAAGAAATAGAAAAAGCAAGGCAGAAAGTTGCAGAATTGATTGATGCAGAACCAGAAGAAATATTCTTTACTTCTGGAGGGACAGAAAGTGATAACTGGGCTATAAAGGGAATATCTTTTGCTTTAAAAAATAAAGGAAATCATATAATTACAAGTCAGATAGAGCATCATGCTGTTTTGAATACCTGTAAATTTTTAAGTAAAATTGGATATGAAATTACATATGCACCAGTTGATAAATATGGAGTTGTTGATGTTGATTTTATAAGAAAATCAATTAAAAAAGAAACAATTTTAATAACAATAATGCATGCAAATAATGAGATAGGAACAATCCAGCCAATTGAAGAAATAGCAAAAATAGCAAAAGAAAATGGTATATATTTTCACTCAGATTGTGTTCAGACAGTTGGCAAAATTCCTGTTTCTGTGAAAAAACTTGGAGTTGATATAATTTCTTTATCTGCACATAAATTTTATGGTCCCAAAGGAGTTGGAGCAATTTATATAAAAAAAGGAACAAAAATTGAGACATTTATTCACGGTGGAGAACAGGAGAAAGGAAAAAGAGGAGGGACTTATAATGTTCCAGGTATTATAGGTCTTGGAAAAGCCTGCGAGATAGCAAAAGAAGAAATGGAAGAAGAGGCAAAGAAGGTGAAATATTTAAGAGATAAACTTGAAAAAGGAATAATGGAAAATATACCTGAAATTATTATAAATGGACATCCTGAAAATCGCTTATATAATACATTAAATTTGTGTGTTAAATATGTTGAAGGAGAAAGTATTCTTTTAAATCTTGATTTTGAAAAAATTTATGCTTCAAGTGGTTCTGCATGTACATCTGGTTCACTTGAACCAAGTCATGTTTTACTTGCAATTGGAATTCCACCTGAAATCGCGCATGGTTCTTTAAGGTTTTCCCTTGGTAAATATAATAAAGAAGAAGATGTTGATAAAGTTCTTGATGTATTACCAAAGATAGTTGAAAAATTAAGAAAAATGAGTCCATTTTGGGAGAAGAAATGATTGAGGAAATTTTAAGATTAAAAAAAGAAAAAGAAGCAATAATTCTTGCCCATAATTATCAAATTCCAGAAATTCAGGATTTGGCTGATTTTGTTGGTGATTCTCTTGAACTTGCAAGAAAGGCAAGCCAAGTTAAAGATGCAAAAATTATTGTATTTTGTGGAGTTAAATTTATGGCTGAAACAGCAAAAATATTATCACCTGATAAAAAAGTTTTACTTCCAGATTTAGATGCTGGATGTCCTTTGGCAGATATGGCAAAATACCAAGATGTTTTAAAGATGAAAGAAAAATATCCTGATGCCTGGATTGTTTCCTATGTAAATACAAATGCAGATGTTAAAAGTATATCAGATGTTTGTTGTACAAGTGCAAATGCTGATATAGTTGTAAGAAATGTTCCTGCAAAGAAAATTATATTTTTGCCTGATAAAAACCTGTGTTGGTATGTGAAGCAAAAAGTTTCTGAAAAAGAGATAATATGTTGGGATGGTTATTGTTTTGTTCATAGAAAATTTACTGTAGAAGAGGTAAAAAAAGCAAGGGAAAAATATCCAAATGCTGAAATAATTGTTCATCCTGAATGTGACCCAGAAATTCAAAAACTTGCAGATGGTATATATTCAACTTCTGGTATGTTAAAAAGAGCAAAAGAGTCAAACTCAAAAATATTTATAATAGGAACAGAAGAAGGATTATTGCATAGACTTAAAAAAGAAAATCCTGAGAAAGAATTTTATTCGCTTGGTTCTGGTAAAATATGTCCAAATATGAAAAAGATAACAATTGAAAAATTATATTTATCTTTGAAAGAAGAAAAATATGAGATAAATTTAAAACCAGATATTTTAGAGAAAGCAAAAGTATCGCTTGAGAGGATGCTTGAATATGTTTAATTTCAAAATTCCAACTTCAAAGCAGGAAATAAAAAATGGACTATACAGAAAAAGTACTTGAATATTTTAGAAATCCAAGAAATATGGGAAGAATTGAAAATGCAGATGGTATAGGTAAAGTTGGAAATCCTGTTTGTGGTGATGTAATGTGGATATATATAAAAGTTAGAAAAAATGAAAAGGGAGAAGAGATAATTGAGGATATAAAATTTGAAACTTTTGGTTGCGCTGCAGCAATTGCAACAAGTTCAGTTGTTACTGAACTTGCAAAAGGAAAGACATTGTCTGAAGCAGAAAAAATATCAAATAAAGATGTGGTTGAATTCCTTGGAGGTCTTCCACCAATAAAAAAACATTGCTCATTACTTGCAGAAGAAGGATTAAAAGCAGCAATTAATGACTATAGAAAGAAAAATAAAAAGTAATGGTTTTGTTTTAATTGAATTATTAGTAGTAGTTATGATAGTATCAATTTTATCAAGTTTAATTTTGCCTGCGTTAAGTAAAGCAAGAGAAAGGGCAAGACAGGCAGTATGTATGAATAATTTAAAACAGATATATATTGCGTTTTCAATGTATACGGATGATTATGAAGGTTTTTTCCCTGCATATCAAGATCCATTTCCTGAAGGTTACTGGCTATGGATGGGACGTGGATGGAGAATTCTTATAGGCCCTTATTTTGTAAATATAAATCCATATTCTTATGACAAAATTAAAAAGAGATTTTCAAGACCAAAAGATATTTTTCACTGTCCTTCTGATAAAACTGCACCAACTAAATGGGAATCTACTTCATATGGATATTCAATGAGTTTTTATCACTCTCCAGAACAGATTAACCAGATGGATGACAAAAGTTATACATATGATAAAAATAAAATTTTTCCTACAGTAGGTCAAAAAATTTCACAGGTTGCATATCCTACCAAAAAAATAATAATTGCAGAATGGCTTGATAATCACACAGGTGGGAATAATGGATGGTGGAGTTGGGAAGGAAGTAGAAATTATTTATTTGTTGATGGTCATGTTGAATTTAGAAAAGCAAAAGAAATTTTACCAGCAAATGATGGATATCCAGATATAAATTTAACAAAAAATGGAATTTTAGGGAAAGACATAGAATAATAGAATAAAAGGAGGCCAAATGGATTTAAAAGAAAAGGTTGAAAAAGCAATTGAAGATGTAAGAGGTTTTTTGCAAGCAGAAGGTGGCGATTGTGAAATAGTTGAAGCAAAAGATGGAATTGTTAAAGTGAAATTAACAGGTGCTTGTAGAGGGTGTCCTTTTTCTCAAATAACTTTGAAGATGAGAATAGAGGCTATTATAAAAGATAGAGTTCCTGAAGTAAAAGAAGTTGTCGAAGTTGAAGATTAATGGTAGATAAAATTAAAAAGTTAAAAGAATATATAAAAAGATTAGAAAAAATTATTGTTGCATATTCTGGAGGTGTTGATAGTTCTCTTTTGTTAAAAATTTCTGTTGATACTCTTGGTAAAGATAATGTAATTGCAGTTTGTGGTATTTCTCCAGTTTATCCAGAAGAAGAGAGGAAATTTGCAAAAGATTTCTGTAAAAAACTTGGTGTTAAATTAATTGAGTTAAAAACAGAGGAATTTAAAAATAGAAATTTTATCAACAACCCACCTGACAGATGTTTTTGGTGCAAAAAAGAATTATTCAGCAAAATTGAAGAAGTAAAAAAGAAATATAATTTTAAATTTATTGTTGATGGAACAAATAAAGATGATGAAAAAGATTATAGACCTGGGGAGAAGGCCAAAAAGATTTATAATGTTATTTCTCCCTTTAAAGATTGTGGTATAGGAAAAAGGGAAATAAGAGAAATTTCAAAAAAGTTAAATTTACCAACATGGAATAAACCACAAATGGCTTGCCTTGCTTCAAGAATACCATATGGAGAAAAAATAGTAGAGGAAAAGTTGAAAAGAATTGAAAAAGGGGAGAGATTTTTATATTCATTGGGATTTAAAATTGTAAGAGTAAGAGATTATAATGAATTGGCGAGAATTGAAGTTGATAGGAATCAGATTAGTAAGTTGATTAAATATAGAAAGAAGATTATAGAAAAATTTAAGAGGCTTGGTTATAAATATATAACAGTTGACCTTGAAGGATATAGAACAGGTAGTATGAATGAAGTCCTTGAAAAATAAGGTTTTATAAATTTAACTTGACAAAAATTTTTAAAAAGATAAAATTATTTTAAAATTGTAATTAGTACAAAATTAAAACAATATGAAAAAAGAAGAAATTTTAAAGTTATTCAAAGAGAAAGGTATAAAACCATCTTTCCAAAGAGTTGAGGTTTTTAAATATTTTATTGAGAATAAAACTCACCCTTCTGTTGATGAAATATTTAAACATTTAGTAAAAAAGATTCCAACACTTTCAATTACAACGGTTTACAATACTTTAAAACTTTTTTGTCAAAAAAAATTACTTTCAGAGATTTTAATTGAAGAAAACCAAATTAAATTTGATTTTATTGAAAAACCACACATACATTTTAAATGTAAAAAATGTGAAAAAATCTATGACATTTTTAAGATGTGTTCAATTATAAAATGTAAAGAAGTGAATGGGCATAAAGTAGAAGAACATCATATATATTTAATTGGAACTTGCAAAGAATGTCTTTTGAAAACAAAAAAATGATCAAAAATTTATTTTTTGAGTTTTGGCGACTTTTAAATGAAATGAGCCCTTATTTACTTTTTGGTTTTTTAATTTCTGGAATTTTGAAAATTATTATACCAAAAGAAAAAATTTATAATTATTTGTCATTACCATCTTTAAGTTCAGTTTTAAAATCTGCAATTATTGGTATTCCACTCCCTTTGTGTTCCTGCGGAGTTATTCCTGTTGCAAATCATCTGGATAGAGAGGGAGCAAGTAAAGGAGCAACAATTTCATTCTTAATTTCAACTCCTACAACTGGTATTGATTCAATTTTTGCAACTTATTCACTTTTGGGTCCTGTTTTTGCAATAATACGTCCTGTCTCTTCTTTTTTTTCAGGAATTTTTGCAGGAAGTATTGTGAATATTTTTGATAAAAGTAAGAAACATTATTCAGAAAAAATAGTTTGTAAAAATTGCAATAAGGAGATTAAAAAATTATCGTTAATTAAAAAAATAAAAACAGTGATTAACTATGGATTTTTTGAATTAATTGAAGATACAGGTAAGTGGATTTTAATTGGTATTGTTATAGGGGCTTTTATTTCAGTTTTTATACCTAAAAATATAATATTGAAATATTTCGGCAACAGGTTGTTTTCTTATTTTTTAATGTTAATAATCAGTATTCCTATGTATGTATGTGCAACTGGTTCAATTCCAATTACTTCTTCGTTGATATCAAAAGGTATGTCCCCAGGAGCAGGTCTTGTTTTTTTGTTTGCGGGACCTGCTACAAATTCTGTCACTTTGAGTTTTATTTTTGGTAAATTTGGTAAAAGAAATTTTTTAATTTATATATCCTCAATTATTTTGTGGGCTATTATTTTCGGATTGATTATTGATAAAATTTACTCTAATTATAATTTTAATGTTATTCACCACCATCAAAGTAAATTTATACCGGTAGAGGTAAAAAATATTGCTTCTATACTTTTGTTGTTTTTAATTTTGAGAACTTTTAAATTTCAAAGAGAAATAAATAATATGAAGGAATTTAAAGTTCCTGATATGAAATGTGAACACTGTGTTAGAACTATTGAGAATGTTTTTAAAAATGAAGATATAGAGGTAGTGGTTAATTTAAAAAAGAAAAAAGTTTTTGTACCTAAAAATATTCCAGATGAAAAAGTAGAAGAACTGATAGAAAAAGCAGGTTATAAAATAGAAAAAAGGAGGTAAGAAATGGATAGATATGTTTGTAAAGTTTGTGGATATGTATATGATCCAGAAAAAGGAGACCCTGAAAATGGGATAAATCCGGGCACTCCTTTTGAAAAATTGCCCGACGATTGGGTATGTCCTGTTTGTGGAGCAGGAAAGGATATGTTTGAAAAGGAGGATTTAAAATGATAATTAAAGAAATCAGAAAAAATATTTATGCCATAATAACAAATGATTGGGATAGGCGACTTTTTGATGAATTAATTCCTTTACCTCAAGGAACAAGTTATAATTCTTATTTCTTGAAGGATGAAAAAAATGTATTAATTGATTCTTCAGACCCAAGAACAGAAGAAAAATTGTTTAAGGGTATAGAAGAACTTAAAATAGAAAAAATTGATTATATTGTTTCAAACCATTCAGAACAGGACCATTCTGGAATAATTCCCGAATTACTTAAAAAATTTGAGAATGCAAAAGTTATTGCAAGTGAAAAAGGGAAGGAATTTATAAAAAGTTTATTGCTTATTCCAGAAGATAGAATTATTACAATTAGAGATGGAGAAAAACTGAATATTGGAGATAAAACACTTGAATTTATTTATACACCATTTGTTCACTGGCCTGAAACAATTTTAACTTATGAAATTAAAAATAAAGTTTTATTTCCTTGTGATTTATTTGGATCTCATCTTGCAACAAGTAGAATATGGGCAAGCGAAAATGATTTCTTATTGGGTGCTAAAAGATATTATGCCGAAATTATGATGCCTTTTAGGAATCATATTAAAAAATATCTTGAAAGACTTAAAAACTATGAAATAGAAATCATTGCACCGAGTCATGGTCCTGTTCATGATATTCCTGAGGTTATTATTGATGCCTATAATGAATGGGTTTCTGATAATGTAAGAAATTGTGTAATTATTCCTTATGTTTCTATGCATGGTAGTATAAAAAAAGCAGTTGATTATTTTGTAAAAATATTAATTGATAAGGGGATTGAAGTAAAACCATTTAATTTAACCGAAACAGATTTGGGAGAACTGGCAATAAATTTAGTTGATAGTGCAACTATTGTATTAGGGAGTCCGACTGTTTTAAGTGGACCTCATCCTTATATCCTTTATACGCTCTATCTTTTTAAAATTTTAAGACCAAAGACAAAATTTATTTCTTTAATAGGTTCTTTTTTATGGGGAACTAATATGTTAAAATATATTGAAGATATGATAAAAGGATTTGATGTGGAAATAATAGAACCAGTCATATTTAAGGGCCACCCAACGAAAGAAGTTTTTGAAAAAATTGAAATATTAGCAGAAAGAATTTATCAAAAACATAAAAAATTAAATTTGATTTAAAAGGAGGGCAAATGGGTATTTTTTTTAATATAAGTGAAGTTTATCAATTTGCAATAAAGATAGAAGAAAATGGTGAAAGATTTTACAGAAAGATTGCGAACAATGTGAAAGATAAAGAAGTAAAAGAATTATTTAATTTTCTTGCTGATGAAGAACTTAGACATAAAAAAATTTTTGAAGAGAATTTATCAAAAATAGAAAAATATGAACCACCAGAAATTTACCCAGGAGAATATTTTGCTTACTTAAAAGCATATGCAGAAGAATTAATTTTTCCAAAAAATATTGAGAAAGAATTTTATAAAGAGGATATTACAGAAGCAATAAATTTTGGTATTAGAAGAGAACTTGATTCAATAATGTATTATCTTGAAATAAAAGATTTGATTCCTGAAACCCAACATTCAGAATTGGATAAAATCATAAAAGAGGAAAGAAGCCATTTTATTAAACTCTCAAACTTGAAAAAACAGATTGAAAGAAAGGAGGTGTGAAATGGATAGGGAATTATATAGAAAATTGAATGAGCAAATAAATAAAGAGCTATATTCGGCCTATCTTTATCTTTCAATGGCTTCTTATTTTGATTCAATATTGCTTGAAGGTTTTGCTCACTGGATGAAAGTTCAAGCAAAAGAAGAGTTTGGACATGCAATGAGAATATATGAATTTTTAAATGATAGAGGAGAGAGAGTGATTTTTGAAAGCATTGATAAACCACCTTCAGATTTTTCTTCCCCTGTTGACGTTTTTGAAAAGACCTTTGAACATGAAAAAAAAGTGACAGAAAGTATTGAAAATCTTTATAAACTTGCAAAAGAAAAAAATGATTATGCTACAGAAGTTATGCTTCAATGGTTTATAACAGAACAAATTGAAGAAGAGAAGCAAGCACAGGAAATTCTTGAGAAACTTAAAAAAATAGAGGGTAGAGATTATTTATTGATTATGATGGATAAAGAATTAAGTAAAAGAGGAGAGTAAAAATGAAAGAATTAATGGAGAGATTTAAAAAGGCAATAGGAGAAGTATCAACAAAAAATCCAGAAGAGATGAAAAAATTTGGTGAATTTGTGAATACTGTTCTTAAAGATGGAAAACTTGATTTAAAAACAAAGGAATTAATTGCTGTTGGTATTGCTGTAACTATAAGATGTTCATATTGTATAGGAATTCATGTTGAAAAAGCGTTTAAAGCAGGTGCAACAGAAGAGGAAATATTGGAAGCAGGAATGGTATCAGTTTTAATGGGTGGAGGACCTGCTTATACTTATTTGACAGATTTAGTTGAAGCAATAAAGATGGTAAAAGAAAAAAAATAAAAAAGGAGGGAATATGGAAAGAAAAGGAATTAAAATTGTAAAAGGAAATGTAGAAGAAATAATAGAAAAGTTAAATAAAGCATTGTCTGATGAATGGCTTGCATATTATCAATACTGGATTGGAGCAAAAGTTGTTAAGGGAAAATTTAGAGAAGAAGTTGCAAATGAATTAAGTCAACATGCAGGAGAAGAATTAAAACATGCAGAGATGCTTGTAGATAGAATTATTCAACTTGGAGGAACACCAGTTTTAAAACCAGAGGACTGGTATAAATTAACAAATTGTGGCTATGATGCTCCAACTGATCCTGATGTGATTCCAATTTTAAAACAAAATATTAAAGGAGAGCAGTGTGCAATTGAAGTGTATCAAGGTCTATCAGAATACTTGAAAGATAAAGATCCAATTTCTTATTATATGGTTCTTGAGATTTTGAAAGATGAAATTGAACATGAAGATGATTTAATAAATATTCTTGAAGATATAAGTTGAATATTTTTTAAAAAGGAGTCAACTATGAAAAAAATGAGTGAAAAAGTAATGGGAGATGCTTTTTGTGGTGAGAGTATGGCTCATATGAAATATCTTGCTTTCTCTGAAATTGCAGAAAAAGAAGGTTTTAAAAATGTAGCCCGCCTTTTTAAAGCGATATCTTATGCAGAACAGGTTCATGCAACAAATCATGCAAAAGTTTTAGAATATATTGGAAATACAGAAAAAAATTTACAAGCAGGGATAGAAGGTGAAACTTATGAGGTTGAAGAAATGTATCCTGCTTTTGATGCTGTAGTAAATTTACAGAAGGAAGAAAAAGCACATAAATCAATACATTATGCACTTGAAGCAGAAAAGATACATAAAGAATTATACAAGCAAGCATTAGAAAAAGTTAAAGAGAAAAAAGATATAGAATTGGATGAAATTTATATATGTCCAATTTGTGGTTATACACATGTAGGGAAACCACCTTCTACTTGTCCGATTTGTAATATATCAAGTGAAAAATTTGTTAAATTTTAAAAAGGAGTGGAAATGGTTAAAGATTTATATCAAAGCGCTGATTGGAAAAAAGAAAAACATGTTCCTGTAATAGAAATAATTGAAAAAGATAAGGAAAAAGGGATAGTAAAAATTGAAGTTTCTGTTGGTAAAGAAATACCTCATCCAAATACAACTGCTCATCATATATCTTGGATTGAAGTTTATTTTTTACCTGAAGATAGCAAATTTCCTTATCAAATAGGTAGATTTGATTTTCTTTCTCATGGAGCCTCTGTTGATGGGCCTGATACAAGTTCGGTGTATTCAGAACCAATTGTTGAGATAAAATTTAAAACACAGAAAAATGGGAAAATATTTGTTGCTTCTTATTGCAACATTCATGGTTTGTGGGAAAATTCAATTGATTTAATTTTTTAAAAAGGGGAAAGAAATGGAAGAAATAAAAAGAATGCCATTGTTAGGAGAAGAACTTCCTAAAATGAGAGTTGCAACTACACATGGAATAATTGATCTCCCTGATTATTTTAAAGGCAAGTGGTTTGTTTTATTTAGTCACCCAGCAGATTTTACACCAGTTTGTACTACCGAATTTGTTGCGTTTCAGAATAAACTTAATAAATTTAAAGAATTAAACTGTGAACTTATTGGTTTGAGCGTTGACCAGGTATTTGCACATATAAAATGGATAGAGTGGATAAAGGAGAAACTTAATGTTGAAATTGAATTTTCAATAATAGCCGATACAGGTAAGGTCGCTGAAATGTTAGGTCTTATACATCCAGGAAAAGGAACAAATACAGTTAGAGCAGTTTTCATTGTTGATCCCGAAGGAAAGGTTAGATTAATACTTTATTATCCTCAGGAAATTGGAAGAAATATAGATGAAATTTTAAGGGCTATAAAAGCATTACAAACAAGTGATAAAAATGGTGTTGCTACACCTGCTGATTGGCCCAATAATGAATTAATTGGCTCAAGCGTTATAATTCCACCAGCGAAAGATATAACAACAGTTAAAGATAGATTGGAAAGAACAAAAAAAGGTGAATTTAAATGTTTTGATTGGTGGTTTTGTTATAAAGAATTGAAATAAAAAGGAGGTGAAAAAATGTGTAAGAGTTGTGGTTGTGGAATTAAAAAAGAAAAGAAAAAATATATTTGTAAGAAATGTGGAAAAGAATCTGAGAAACAGGAAGTTTGTTGCGGTGAAAAAATGGTAGAAAAAAATGAAGATATTGGGAATATGTGGAAGTCCTAGAAAGGGTGGAAACAGCGAAATTTTGCTTGATGAGTTTTTAAGATATTTTGAAGGAAGGTTTGAAGTTAAAAAGATTTTTATAAATTCCCTTAAATTTATACCTTGTCAGGAATGTGAAAATATTAGAAAAGACGGTAGATGTAAGATAAATGACGATATGCAAAATGTTTATGATGAAGTAGAAAGTTCAGATATAGTAGTTGTTGCAAGCCCAATTTTTTTTGGATCTGTTTCTGCTCAGTTGAAAATGCTGATAGATAGATTTCAATGTCAATGGCTTGGTGTTAAAATTTTCAAAACTTATAATCCTAAAGAGAAGAAAGGAATTTTCATTTGCATAGAAGCAACTGAAAGAGATGATTTTATTGATAATGCCAAAAGTATAGTAAAAAACTTCTTTAAAACAATAAATGCAACTTATTTTGGTGAAATAATTTGTAAAGGAGTAGATGAAAAAGGTAAAGTAAAAGAGAAAAAAGAATGTTTTGAAAAATTAAAAGAAATTATCAAAAAAATAGGAGTGAAGGATGAATAAGATAAAATTTAAAGGGAGAGAATTGAATTTAATTGGTATTTTACCAAGTTCAAAAGCACCAGATTTTAAAGTTATATCCCACAACATGGAAGTTGTTAGATTATCTGATTTCAAAAATAAGATTAAAATTATTACTTCTTTTCCTTCTTTGGATACACCTGTTTGTGACTTGCAAGTTAAGGAGTTTAATAAAATTTCAGTTTCTTTATCCGAAAGAATAGTTATAATTGGAATAAGTTGTGATTTACCATTTGCTCAAAAGAGATTTTGTGAATTAAATGATATAAAGAATGTTTATATTTTTTCAGATTACAAATTTCATTCTTTTGGTATTAATTTTGCAGTGTTAATTAAGGAATTAAAATTGCTTGCAAGGACAATATTCATACTTGATGAAGAAGATAATATAAGATATGTTGAAATAGTTGAAGAACTAACAAACCATCCAGATTACCAAAAGGCATTGGATGAAATTGATAAAGTTTTGAGAATTAAAGAAAAAAACTGGGAAGAGATCAGGTGTTGCAAATGGAATGAAAAGGCAGAGAATTATGAGTTAGTTTTTTCACTCAAAACAGAAGATGATTTAAGAGCAATTCTTGAAATTTTTTCCTTGATAAAAGAAGAAAAAGGAATAAATTTTAATTTTCAGTTTAGGAAAAATAATGTTGAAGTAAGTATACCTATAAAAGATTTTACTGTAGAAATTGGAAATATATTTGAAAGAGTAGTGTTTTAAAGGGGGATAAGATAGCTGTAAAAATTATGGTTTTATATTATAGTATGTACGGAAATACATTTATTATGGCAAAAGGAATTTGTAATGGCATTGAAGAAGAAGAGGGAATTCCTATTCTAAGAACAGTTCCTGAACTTTTACCACAGGAAATAATAAATAAAAATGAAAGGATAAAGAAAGCAAAAGAATTACAGAAAGATATAAAAATAGTTACTCTGGATGAATTTAGAGATATAGACGGACTTATAGTTGGTTCTCCAACAAGATTTGGTAATATGTGTTCACAATTGAGAAATTTTCTCGATCAGACAGGGACATTATGGGCAGAAGGAATTTTGGTCAATAAACCAGTTGGTTTTTTTACGTGTTCAGCAACTATACATGGAGGCCAGGAAACAACTTTAATTTCTATGATGTTTACTTTTTTGCACCATGGAGCAATTATAGTTGGGATTCCTTATATAGTTAAAGAATTGATTGAGACAGAAAGAGGGGGGACTCCTTATGGAGCAACAGCAGTTGTTGGTGTAAATTCTGATATTAATCCTTCAAAAATAGAGTTAAAAATAGCAAAAGAATTGGGGAGAAGAATAACTTCAATTGCAAAAAAGTTAAAAAAAGGAGAAAAAGATGAATAAAAGAGTAATTGTTTATTCTACAAAAACATGTCCATATTGTAGATTGGTAAAAGAATTTCTAAGACAAAATAATATTGATTTTATTGATTATGATGTTGGTGAAGATAGAGAAAAACTTGAAGAGATGATAAAAAAAACTGGACAGATGGGAGTTCCTGTTATTGATATTGAAGGAGATATTATTATAGGCTTTGATAAAGAAAAAATAAAAGAGATTCTTGGAATATGAAAATATATGAACTTATAATTGTTGGAGGTGGTCCTTCTGGTTTGACCGCTGGAATATATGCTTCAAGAAAAAAAATAGATTTCATCATCTTAACTAAAGACATTGGAGGTCAGACACTTTATAGTTGGGATATAGAAAATTATATTGGCTACCAGTTTATAACCGGACCAGAACTTGTAGAAAAATTTAAAGATCATATTAAGGAATTTAATGTTGATATCAGAGAAAACGAACCAGTAATTAAAATTCTGAGCGATAATAAAAATTTTAGATTAATAACCAATAAAAACGAATATTTATCAAAGACTGTTATAATTGCAACAGGAAGAAAACCAAAAGAACTTATGATTAAAGGAGAAAAAGAATTTAGAAACAGAGGATTAACTTATTGTGCAACTTGTGATGCTCCTTTGTTTAAAGATAAGATTGTTGCAGTTATTGGTGGTGGTAATGCAGGTCTTGATGCTGTTTTGCAGTTATCCAGAATTGCAAAAAAAATATATTTGATAGAAATTAAAAGTCAATTAACAGGAGATAAATTTGTTGTTGAAAAGATAAAAAAAATTGATAAAGTTAAAATACTAACAAATAGCCATGTTACGGAAATTTATGGGGATATTTTTGTAAAAGGTATAAAAATAGAAAAAGATAATGAAATAATTGATTTAAAAGTTGATGGAATTTTTGTTGAGATTGGTTCTATTCCAAATTCAGAAATAATTGATTTTGTGGAAAAGAATGGATTTGGAGAGATAATAGTTGATTGTAGAAATAACACGTCGCATCCAGGAATTTTTGCTGCGGGTGATGTAACCAATGTTTTTGCCAAACAAATAATAGTTGCTTGTGGAGAAGGCGCAAAGGCAGCAATTTCTGCTTTTGAATATTTAAAATACTTATGAAATGTTAATAGCAATAATTGAAGACGAAAAAGATATACTTGAGTTAGTTAGTTTACATTTAAAAAAAACAAATTTTAATGTTAAAGGATTTTTAACCGGTAAAGAATTTTTAGATTTTATAAAAAAAGAAAAACCAGATCTTGTAATACTTGATCTTATGCTTCCAGATATAGACGGAATTGAAATATGTAAATTTTTAAAAAGTGATAATAAATTTTCAGACATCCCTATAATTATTTTGACTGCTAAAGGAGAAGAGATAGATAGAGTAGTAGGTCTTGAAATTGGGGCAGATGATTATGTTACAAAGCCATTTTCAATTAAGGAATTAGTAGCACGGGTTAAGGCAGTTTTAAGAAGATACCAGGTAAAATCGAAAATCTTAGATATTGGTGGAATTATAAAAGTTGATTTAGATAAGTATGAAGTTTATGTTAAAGATGAAAAAATTAATTTAACAACAACTGAATTTAACATATTGAAAATATTGTTGAGTAAAAAAGGATGGGTATTCAGCAGAGAGAAAATTCTTGAAGAACTATGGCAGGGTGAAAAGGCAGTTATAGAAAGGACAGTAGATGTTCATATAAAAAGGTTAAGAGAGAAACTTAAAGAGGGAGGGAGATTTATTGTTAATGTCAGAGGGGTTGGATATAAAATAGAAGAATGAGAAAAACTTTATTTTATATATTTGTAAGAAGGACTTTTCTTTTATTTACTTTCATTCTCATAATTTTCTATTTCACTTCTTTAAATCTTCTGAAATATTTTTATATGCAAAGTTTAAAAGAAAATTTAAAAAATTTTGTTCTCAAAATTAAAGATGAAATTGAAGAAAAATTAGAAAAACATGAAATTTTAAAATTGCAGAAAGAAGTTGAAAAAATTGATAAATATACAGGTTTAAGAGTTACTCTAATAAATTTAGATGGAAAAGTTATTGTTGATTCAAGGGAAAAACCAGAAATTATGGCAAATCATAGAAATAGACCTGAATTTATAGAAGCAGTAAAAAGTGGAGAAGGTTATTCTTTAAGATTTAGCCCTACAATAAGAAAGAACATGTTATATTATGCTATTTTTTTGAAAGAAAAAGGAGTTGTTTTAAGAGTAAGTTTTGAATTAATTTATTTGAAAACTTTTCTTGTAAATACTAAAGATCAACTTATTCGCTTATTCCTTTTTTTCTACATTGGCTTTCTATTTTTCTATTCCATTGTTGTATGGTTTTCACTTAAAGATTTACCAGTAGTGGAACACTTTGTTAATGAACTTGCTAAAGGGAATTATGGTGGAAAAGTAATAAATTTTAAAATAAAGGGTTTTGGAAATATGATTAAAGAACTTAACAAAATCAGTGAAGATTTATTGTTAATTTCCAAAGAGGTTGAATATCAGAAAAAACTGCTAAAATTAATTGACTTAATTGAAATTCCTGTTGCAATATTTGATGTGGAAGGAAGACTTATAGAGTGTAACTCTAAGTTTTCGTACTTTCTGAAAAGTGAAAAAATAAATAAATATTTTTGGGAAATTATAGAAAATTTTCAGATATTAGAACTTATTGATAGAACAATTAATTTAAAAGAAAATCAAAAACAAGAAATTGAGGCAGGAGGAAGTCATTATTTGGGTCAAACAATATTTTTAAGGAATGAGCAAAGAGTTTTATTATATTTTGTTGATATTTCAGAATATAAAAAAATAGAAAATTTGAGGAATGAATTTATCGCAAATATTTCTCATGAATTAAGGACACCACTTACAATTATAAAAGGGTATATTGAAACTTTAGAAGAACAAGAAAAAGATGAGGAAAAGAGGAAATTTATAATTATAATTAAAAATCAGGTAGAAAGGTTGGTAAAAATTGTAGAAAATATTCTTAATTTATCAAAAATGGAATTTATGAAAATTGAGTTTGAGTGGATAAATCTTAAAGATATTCTTTTAGATATCTATAGACTTTATGAGAAAAAATGTATTGAGAAAAAACTTGAATTTAGCTTAAATCTAACAGAAGTTCCGTTAATAAAGGGTGACAAATTTAAATTAGAGCAGAGTATTTCAAATATAGTTGATAATGCTGTCAAATTTACAGAACAAGGACAAATAATTATTAATTTAAAGCAAGAAGATAAATATGCTGTTATTGAAATAGTTGACAGTGGAATAGGTATATCAGAAGATGAATTACCCTTTATATTTGAAAAGTTTTATGTTGGAAAAAGATCAAAATCAAAAACTGGAACAGGTCTTGGACTTTATATTACTAAAAGAATAATAGATTTACATAATGGAAAGATTGAAGTGGAAAGCGAAATAAACAAAGGAACAAAATTTAAAATATACCTACCCATTTAAATTTTTAACAGATTTTTAACATAAATTTTATTCTTTTTTAATTTCTGATCTGTATTTTTAATCAAATGGATATAAATGTTGAAAATTATTTTCCACTTGTGAGAAAAATTCTTAAGAGATACGAGACTATGATTGGAAATTTAGGGATTGAAAAAGAAGACCTTTTTCAAGAAGGATGTTTAGGATTAATTGAAGCACGTAAAAACTATAAGGATAACATGAAAGTTCCTTTTTCAAAATATGCCTATTTTTGGATTAAAAAAAATATTATTCAATCAATAGAAAATTTTAAAAGACAAAAAAGAAAGCCGGGTTTTTCTCAAATCAAGTTTAAAAATTATAGTTTAAATCACGATTTTGATAATAAATTTACAGTTTTAAATTTAACAGGCCTTTTAGAAATTGAAAAATTGATTATTGAAAAATTTTTTATTGAGGGCAAAACAATAAAAGAAATATCCAAAGAAATAGGGATTTCAAAAGAAAAAACAAAACAGATTAAGCAGAGAGCCATAAGAAAATTAAAAAATATTAACAAAAAATTAACCATTCATTCAATGAGTTTTAACAGAGAGGAAGTATCTATTTATTAAAATGGAAAAATTTAAAGTGATTTTGGTGAGAATAAAAAAATGTATAAAGAAGCAACAAATCACTATGCTCTTGGTGAATTAATAGAAGAAAATGATAGATATATCAAATTAAGATGCAAAACATTTCATTTTAAAAATCCAATGTTGAACAAGGGTATTTATATAAGTGATATAAAATTTAGAATTTTCCCGTGGCATACAATTTCCTATATTTTAGAAATTCCAGAAGAGGTAAATTGGGAAGAGGCTTTGCCATTTATAGATGAAAAAGGAGAAATAATTCTAAAGACAGAAAGATTAACATATAAAATAGAGGAGAATAGAAATTTATGGTTTTAAACAATAAAAAATTTAGAAAGGAGGTGATGTTATATGAGAGTAAAGTGATTTATTTTGTATTATTAATTTATAAAAAGATAAAAAGGGGGTTAGAAAATGAAAAGATTTTTTCTAATTTTTCTTCTAATGTTGACATTTTCTTTTGCAGGTGAGATTGATATTCTTCTTGAAAAATTGATTAAAAAGGGAGTTATAACAAATGAAGAAGCAAAAGAAATAAAAGAGGAAATTAAAAAGGAAAGAGAAAGAGAAGAAAAGAAAGAAAAGGAAAAATATAATTTTTTGAAAAATACAAAATTTTCAGGAGATTTAAGAGTTAGATACCAGTATGATGACATTTTAGAAGGGTCAACAGACCCTGACAGATGTAGAGGAAGAATAAGAGCAAGGTGGGGATTTAAAACAGATATTCTGGAAAATACTGAGGTAGGTTTGCGTTTAGCAAGTGGAGTTGGAGAACAAACATCCACAAATCAAACTTTGGAGGACTCCTTTTCTCAAAAAGCAATCTGGATAGATAGAGCATATGTAAAACATAAAATTAATAATTTCAACATATTAGCAGGTAAAATTGAAAATCCTTTTTACTGTTCCGATGTAATTTGGGATTCAGATATAAATCCAGAAGGAATTGCTTTAACATTCAATTCTAAGGAAGGGTTCTTTTTAAACCTTGGATATTTTTTCCTTGACGAATTTAAAAGTAATACAAATGATCCTGTTATATATGGTTTTCAAGTTGGTTATGATAGTAAATTTAAAGATAAGAATTTTAAAATTGCTGGTGGAATTTATATAACAGATAATCTTGTAGGTAAGAAGAAATCTGATGTTAGTCCAAAATATAGTCCAAAGGGAAATAGTGATTCCGGTACTCCTGATTATATCTATCTTTATGAATACAGACCATTAGATTTTCTGATTGAAATAACACCTTTTAATGTAATTAACAAACCATTTAGAATATATGGTGAATATGTAAAAAATATTTTTTCACAGGTACCCAATAATGATAATGCATGGATGATAGGGTTTTCAATAGGAAAATTGAAAGATAAAAATGACTGGTATCTTGAGTATAATTATAGATTGATAGAAAATGATGCTACACTTGCCATTTTAAGTGATTCTGATATAAATGGCGGAGGGACATCTTTAAAAGGACATAAAATAAGTTTTAGTTATCAAATAAGTAAGTATTCTTCTATGGGATTGACTTATTTTATAGGTAAACCATTAAGTCCGAGAAGTGATAGAAGAAACACAGTTCAATTAGATTATTTAATAAAATTTTGAAAAGGGGGTAAAATGTTTAAAAAAATTTTATTATGTTTAAACATAATCTTACTAAACATTGCAAAACTCTATAGTCAAACTGAATTAACAGGAGCAGGTGCAAGTTTTCCTTACCCATTATATTCAAAAATGTTTGACGAGTATTATAAAACTTATAAAGTAAAAGTTAATTATCAATCAATTGGTTCTGGTGGAGGAATAAGGCAATTGAAAGCAAAAACAATTGACTTTGCTGGAAGTGATGCTATTTTGACGGATGAACAATTGAAAGAATTTGATGACGAGATTTTGCATATACCTATTTGTTTAGGAGCAGTTGTTTTAACATACAATTTAGATATTCCTGAAATTAAGTTTACTCCAGAAATAATTGCAGATATTTTCCTTGGCAGAATAACAAAATGGAATGATGAAAAAATAAAAAAGGTGAATCAAGATAAAAATTTACCAGATATGAATATTACAGTGATAAGAAGATCTGATGGAAGCGGAACAACTTTTATTTTTACAGATTATCTATCAAAAGTAAGTAAAGAGTGGAAAGAAAAGGTTGGCAGTGGCACAAGTGTAAACTGGCCAGTAGGTCTTGGAGGAAAGGGTAATGAGGGAGTGAGTGGTCTTGTGAAACAAACTCCAGGAGCGATAGGTTATGTAGAACTTACATATGCTTTACAGAATAACTTACTATTTGGCTTGGTAAAAAATAAGGCAGGCAATTTCATTAAGCCATCTGTTGAATCAATAACGGAGGCATCAAATGTAAAACTACCCAAAGACATGAGAATAACTATAACAGACACTGAAAATAAAAAAGGTTATCCAATATCTGCTTTTACATATATATTGGTTTATAAAAATTTGGGTAAAGCAAATGAAAGAATGACTTATGAGAAAGCAAAAGATCTTGCTAATCTTTTATGGTGGATGATACATGAAGGACAAAAGTTTGCAAGACCTCTTCACTATGCACCACTTGGAAAATCTGCAGTTGAAAATGCAGAAAATTTGTTGAAAAAACTTCATTTTAATGGTAAAATTTTAATTCAATGAGTTTTGAAAAAATTTATAAAAGAATAATTGCAATAGGAGGAGTTCTAATAATAGGACTCCTCCTTTCTATTTTTATCACTTTGTTTATTAACTCATCAATATCTATTAAAAAATTTGGTTTTTCTTTTTTAATAAATAAAACGTGGGATCCTGTTTTTGAAAATTTTGGCGCTTTTCCATTTATCGTTGGAACTCTCCTAACATCAATAATTTCTCTGATAATATCTATACCTTTTTCTTTATCAGTCTCTTTATTTATTGGTGAATATTATAAAGATACTATTTTTTCTAAAATTTTTGAAACATTTATAGAAATTCTTGCAGTTATTCCCTCTGTTGTTTTTGGATTGTGGGGACTTTTTTATCTTGCACCAATTGTAAGAAATTTGCAAATAAAATTTTCATTACCTCCAACAGGTGTAAGCGTTTTTACTGCTTCACTTGTTCTTTCAATTATGATTATCCCTTATACTATATCTGTAGGAAAAGAAGTTATAAAACTTATCCCTACTGATTTAAAAGAGGCGGCATTTTCTTTTGGAGCAACACATTATGAAGTAATAAAAAAGATTATCTTACCCTATGCTAAAAGTGGCATCATTGCTGGATTTTTACTCTCTTTTGGTAGAGCGATTGGCGAAACAATGGCAGTAACAATGGTAATAGGCAATGTAAACACTATTCCTCGGTCTATTTTTTTACCTGGAAATACCATAGCATCGGTAATAGCCAATGAATTTTTAGAAGCAATTACTAAAATACATATTTCTGCACTTATTGAACTGGCTCTGATTCTTTTTGTTATAACGTTCATTTTAAATTTAATTGCAAATAATATAATCAAAAAGGTAGTATGATGAAAATTTTTAAAGATAGAATTTTTAAATTTTTGGTTATTTTTTTATCTTTTTTAACGCTTACTCCTTTATTTTTTATTTTTTATATAATTTTGAAAAATGGGCTTTCTTCAATAAATCTCAAATTTTTCTTTTCTTTACCTAAACCCCCTGGAGAAATAGGAGGAGGGATTTTAAATGCAATAGCAGGCACTTTTTTACTTTTATTTTTTGCTTCTTTAATTTCTATTCCAATTGGTATTTTTTTTGGTATGTTTCTTTATGAATTTAAGGAAAAGAAAATAGGAAAAATTTGTAATATATTAATTGATGTCTTGCAAAGTATACCTTCAATTGTAATTGGTATTATTGCATACTTATGGATAGTTAAAAAAATGGGACATTTCTCTGCAATTGCTGGTTCAGTTGCTTTATCATTGATTTTTCTTCCAATTATCGCAAAAGCAACGAAAGAAACATTTGAGATGGTCCCTTTTTCAATGATTGAAACATCTTTATCACTTGGGAGTTCATATCCAAGAACTATCTTTAAAGTAATACTTCCAATTTCAATAAACGGCATACTTTCTGGTGTTTTAGTTGGTTTAGGAAGAATTTCAGGAGAAACAGCGCCTTTATTATTTACTGCTTTTGGTAATTCATTTTTAAATTTTAATATTTGTAAACCTGTGAGTTCTTTGTCTCTTTTAATTTTTACCTATACAATGAGTCCTTACGAAGATTGGCACAGGCAAGCGTGGGGATGTGCTTTTGTTTTAATTATTTTAATTTTAATTTTGAATTCCATAAGTAAAGTTGGACTTAAAAAATGGAAAGTAAAATTTTAAAATTTGAAAATTTTTCAGCAGGTTACGGAAATTTGTTAGTTTTAAAAAATATAAACCTTGAAATATTTGAAAAAAAAATAACTGCAATTATGGGACCATCTGGCTGTGGTAAAACAACATTAATAAGATGCATAAATAGAATGCATGAATTAAATAAAGAGGCATTTCATAAAGGCGATATCTTTTTAAATGATAAAAGTATTTTTGAGATGAATCCTGTTTTTTTAAGAAGGAAAATAGGGATGGTTTTTCAAAAACCAAATCCTTTTCCTCATTTATCAATCTATGAAAATGTTTTAGCAGGATATATAATAAATGGGATTAAACTTAAAAGAGAAGAAAAAGATAAAATAGTGGAAGATTGTCTTAAAAAGGTTGCTCTTTGGGAAGAAGTTAAAGATAAACTCTATTTAAAAGGAACACAACTTTCGGGTGGTCAGCAGCAGAGATTATGCATAGCAAGATCTCTTGCCTTGAATCCTGAGATTATTTTACTTGATGAACCAACTTCTTCACTCGATCCAAAATCAACTGTTGAAATAGAAAATTTACTTGAAAAGTTGAAGGATAATGTTACTATAATTATTGTTACGCATAACATCTCTCAGGCATCAAGAATTGCTGATTATGTTGCCTTTTTATATCTTGGAGAATTGATTGAATATGGTAAAAGTGAAAAAATATTTACTGCTCCTGAAAACCCCAAAACGGAAGAATACTTGAGTGGTAAATTTGGTTAAAAAGGAGAAAAATTATGATTGAAGAAAAAATAAAGATATTGAAGCAAAAAATAATTGAATTCGGTCTTTTGGTTGAAGAAATGATTGACAAAAGTATAAAAGGATTGATTGAGAAAAAAGAAGAAATATTGAAAGAAGTTATTGAAAAATTGGAACCAATCGCAAACAGGTTTGAAATTGAAATTGATGAATTATGTATAGAAATAATTGCTCAATACGAACCAAAAGCAAGAAATTTAAGAGTAGTTTTAATGGTACTTAAAATAAATAATGATTTAGAAAGAATAGGCGATCACGCTGTCAATATTTGTGAAAGTTCATTGTTTTTAATTAAAAGACCGGATGTGAAACCATTAATTGATATACCGAGAATGGCTGAAGAATCTACAAAGATGATTAAAGATAGCATCAGTTCTTTTATAGAAGAAAAAATTGATCTTGCAAAAGATGTTTGTAAAAGGGACGATATTGTAGATAGCTTAAGGAACCAGATAACAAGAGAATTGATTACCTATATGGTTGAGGATTATAGTGTAATTGAAAGAGCGTTGCATTTAATAAGAATTGCCCAAAATTTAGAAAGGATAGCAGATCTATCAACAAATATATGTGAAGATGTAATATTTATGATAGAAGGGAAAATAATTAAACACCATTTTGAAGAAGGATGAAGAAAATATTGTTTTTGTGTAAAGAAAATTCTGCAAGGAGTCAAATGGCTGAAGGAATAATTAATCATTTTTATAAAGATAAATTTATTGCCTTCAGTGCTGGTTCACATCCACAATCAGTTCATCCTTTAGCAATATATGTTATGAAAGAAATTGGAATAGACATATCAAATCAGAGAAGTAAATCAGTTAATGAATTTTTAAATGAAGAATTTGACTATGTTATATTTGTATGTAGTGGAGATGAAGATGGGGTATGTCCTGTTTTTCAAGGAAAAGCGAAAAAAACTTTGTATTGGAAAATTCCAAATCCTACCAAAAGGGGCAATATAGAAGAGTTTAGAAAGGTTAGGGATATATTAAAAGAAAAAATTGAGGGAATTGTAAAAAATGAATTTGATTAATTTGTATTCTTTTAAGTTCTATCTTCTTAAAACTCTAAAGTAATATATTTATTAAAAGTCCTATCAAAAATGAACCAATAAAAAAAGAAGATAAAATAAAAATGGTTGCTTTTTTTCCAAAACAAGGTAATAAAATAGGTATACTGGCAAAACATATTCCATTTCCTGCTATAGTAAAAGTAATGGCGTGTCCCAATGGTAAACCAAAATGTAAAAGGGGCTTAAGAATCAATATTTCTTCTCCAGAACAGATGAAAAGAGGTATACCAACAATTGTAGCAAGGAATAAACCAAGTGTATTTGAGGAAAGATAATTTCCAACAACTTTAGGAGGTAAATATTTGGCAACTGCAGAACCTATAGCAATTCCTATTATCACATAAACTAAGAGTTCTGAAAGTATGTTATACGTTGAAAGAAGTGCAGAAGGATTAGGATTGTTATGAATTTCTTTTTTGAATTTTGAACACCCTTGGCAGGAATAATATTTTATTCCAAGTGGCCCTTGTTCTTTAATCCCTATAAATTTTTCCATAAGAATTCCTGTTGTCATTCCTAATAAAAAAATACTAACAATTCTAAAGAATGTATATTTCCAGCCGATGATTGAAGTTCCTAAAAAAATAACATAAGGATTTAAAACAGGCGCTACAATTAAAAAAGTTATTACCGTTCTGAGAGGCATTTTTTTTGTAAGCAAAAGAGAATGTGCTATTGGAATAACAGAGCACGAACAAATAGGAATTACAGAAGCCACAAATCCTGCTCCTAACATACTGGAAGGTAATTTGCGTTTCCCATAACCGAAATATTTTTCAATTATACCACCAAGCATTGCACCAGCAACTATCATAGGAAATGTTCTTATAAAATAGCGAAAGAAAAGGTGAAAATAGACCAAATTCATATAATTTTTTTCAAAAAGTGTTTTATTTGATTCACAAATATAACATCTTATAAAAATACCTGCACTGACGAGGATAAGAATGATAATGAAAATTTTTTTCCTTTTATCACTGAAAACAGAGTTAAACCAACTTTCTAATTTTGTAAATAAACTGTTTAACCATTTTATTTTATTCCTTAATCTTCTACCAATAAGAAAAAATCCAAAAGCAAAAGTAAAAATTGTTCCAATCCAGGTGTGGAAAGTCCAATTTAGCATTTATAACTCCCAGTGAAAAGGAAGTATGTGATATTTAATTTTTTAGTTACATTACTAATTTTAAAATACAAAGATGAGTTTTTTTTATATTTTGCCAAATAATCTCCTTTCTACAATTTCATACTACTATATTTTTTTTTATTTTGTCAAATTTTGCTTCTTAAACTAAAAATGAATAAGGTGGTTTACATGACTGTATAAAAGAGTAGAGAATAAGGAAGTAAATGAAATCAGAGAAATTATATCAGCCAGTAAATTTTGGAATAAAGAATTTAATTATGTTATAATTGTTTGTAAAATGGGATAAAAAGGGAGTTTTGCCCTATTTTACCAGGAAAAAGTAAAGAAAAATAATATAGTGGAAAATTTCTAATCCGGTTGAAAATAATAATTTAGAAGATTTTAGAAAAGTAAGAGATATTTTGAGAGAAAAATAGATATTTTTTGTAAACAAAGAGAGGAGGAATGATTGAAGGGAAAATTGTGAAAATAAGATTTAAAAAGTATTTCCAGGAACAAAAATTATGGGTTTTTGTTGGAAAGGTATTAAAATTTACTGAGAACTGGATAATGATTGAAGGTAAAGGGATTGTAGTTATTAAAGGTCAAGTAAAGCCAGTGGATATAGATAGTGAAAAAAGAATTATACTTATACCAAGGGATAATATAGCCCACATAAGAATTTTACCTGATAATTTTGATATAGAAAGGATAAATGTTATAGAGAAAGGTTTAAGATTGTTTATAAAAGTAGAAGATGGTCCAGATACAAGTATAAGTGAAATTTAATAGGAGGTGTTTTATGGAAAATATGATTAATTATGCTAAAGAAATTGAAAAGGAAGGAGCAAATTTTTATATTGAACTTGCATTAAAGGCAGACAATTTTCTTACAAAGAAACTTCTATATATGCTTTCAAAACAGGAAATTGAACATCTTGAAGCAATAGAAGAATTTTTGATCTTGGGAAAATATCAAATTAGGTATGAGATTAAAATTGAGGATGAAATGAAAAAATTTTTTTCTGATATAAAAGAAAAATCAAAAATAGAAACACAATTGAATGGTTATAAAGTAGCACTTGAATTGGAAAAAAAGAGCTATTCACTTTATGAAAAATTTTATAACTCTGCGAAAAATGAACAAGAGAAAAAACTTTATGAATTTCTAATGAATCAAGAGAAACAGCATCTTGAAGCAATTGTTAATGTTTATTCTTATCTTTCTGAAACAGGTGATTGGTTTCAAAAAGAAGAAAGTAAGATATGGAATTGGATGAATTTATAAAATAATGGTAAAACTTTTTACTTTTAATCCAATTTTGCAGGCATTTTTATTTGGTCTTTTTACTTGGTTTATGACTTTGATAGGTTCTTCAATAGTTTTTTTAAATAAAAAAGAAAACAGAAAACTTTTTGATTCTATGCTTGGTTTTGCTGGTGGAGTTATGCTTTCTGCCAGTTTTTTTTCTTTAATACTTCCTTCAATTGAATATTCAAAAAATTTATCAGTTCCTACATGGTTCCCTGTAACATTTGGTTTTTTATTTGGAAGTTTATTCTTACTTTTACTTGACAAAATTATTCCTCATTTGCATTTAAATTTTGAAATATATGAGAAAGAGGGAATAAAAAAAGAACTTCCAATATATTTTTTACTTATCTTTGCAATAATTCTACATAATATTCCAGAGGGGCTTTCAGTTGGTGTTTCTTTCGGATCTTTAAAATATGATGAGAACTTTAATTCCTTTTTAAATGCATCCTCTCTTGCGTTTGGGATAGGTATCCAAAATCTTCCAGAAGGTCTTGCTATAAGTTTACCTCTTTTAGCCTCAGGAATGAGCAAATTTAAAAGTTTTTTTATTGGACAGTTATCTGGTTTTGTAGAGCCAATTTTTGCATTTTTAGGGGCTTTAATTGTTTCTATTTCTTCTAAAATTTTGCCTTATGCTTTATCTTTTTCAGCAGGTGCTATGGTTTATGTAGTAGTAGAAGAAGTTATTCCTGAAACACAAAAAAGTGGGAATACAGACTTATCAACAATTTCTTTTATTTTTGGTTTTATTTTGATGATGATTTTTGATATTGCTTTTTAAATTAATAAAATGAAGGAACATTATAACCAGATGCTTTTAACATATCAAATAATAATTTTCTTTTCTCATCATATTCAGGTAGAAAAATTTCTTTACAATCAATTATATTTTTTTCTTCATTAATGAGTTTTATTGAAAAAGCAAGACAACTATTTTCTCCACATTTCTTACAATTTTTTTGAGGAAGGAGTTTATATACATGCAGGACTTCAAGTTTATCCTTTCTTTTGTAATCTGGTTTTATTTTCTCCTTATTTTCTTTACAATAATCTATTTTTTCTTTTATCCATTTTATTATTTCATTTGCATCTTTTTCATCATTTATTTTTCCTGCAGAAATTTTATTTGGATAAATTGTAATTATTCTTTCACCCATCGTAATTGTTAGTGATTTTCCCGTATGATTGTATATTGCCTTTGGTATAATTGCATTTAGGTAAGGTAAATATTCACTTATATCTTCATCAATCTTTGCAACAAATCTTATTTTTTCAGGGTCTGCAAGGCATGGCATAATTCTTTCAATTGTAATATTCATTTTTTAATTTCTTTGTTATTCCATGCATAACTTGTTTTACAGTGTGATTTTTCTCTTTTCTTTAAAATTTCATAAATTTTTTTCAAATATTTTAAAGCAGTTTCTTTATCTTCATCTATAACAATCTTTGAAATTTCAATTATGTCTTTTTCTTCAAATTCAATAACTTCTTTCTTTTTCATTTTAATTTTAATTCTTTTAATTTCTTTTTAATTTCTTCTGCACTTATATAATTTGATTTATACACAATTTCACTATTTTTATTTATAAAAATTAAACAAGGATCTTTCAAATATTTTAAATGTGAAGCATAACTTTTAATTATATCAAGATTATAATCATCCAAATCATTTCCAATAAACCATTTTATCCCTTTTTTTTCAACCCATTCCTTTAAATCAGTAGTTGGACAACTTGCAACGGTAATGCTTATAATTGTTAAATCACCATCTTTACAAAATTTCCCTTTACAAAACTCTTTACATATTTTATTTAATTCATTAATTAATTTTTCTGTTTCAGGTGCTATTTTCCCACCACAATATATTTTAAAGAAATTTAGAATAATAGTTTTTCCTTTAAACATTGATAACGAAAATTCGTTATTATATGGGTCTTTTAATGTAAAATCAGGTGCTTTATTTGGATTTGCAAAAATAAAAGAAGCAAAGATTAAAAAAATTAATATACTTTTCATTTTTTCTTCTCCAGTAAAATATTTATTTTAGGACCATATATTATAAAAATTAAACCAATAAGTATCAAAATCCCTCCAAAAATTTTTGAGATATATATTCCAGATTTTGTAAATTTTTTTATTGTTCTTGAACGAATCTGTTCGGATAATACGGAAAGTATTAAAACAGGAAATCCATGCCCAAACCCAAAAAGAAAAAGTAAAAAGCCACCTTTTAAAACACTTATTTCCTGACTCATAACAAGAATTGCAACAGGCATAATTAAAGAAGTAGCACATGGAGCCCAACCAAGAGAAAAAAGAATTCCTAGTAAAAATGAAGAAATTATTTTAGATTTTCCAGAATATAAAATTGAAAAACCAATTCTTTGGACAATATTTATAGATTGAGATTTTCTTTTAAACATTCCAAATTGATATATACCAAAAATTAACAAAAGAATCCCCGCGATTATGTAAAAAACATGAGAGATTCTTGTAAATTGACCTATTTTAGAAATAAACAAACCAAAAATAAAAAAAACTAATGACATTCCAATAGTGAAAGAAATCCCAATATAAAGCCCTTCCTTAAAATTTTCTTCTTCAGCAATAATAAAAGATAAAGCGGCAACAAGTAAAGCAAGTGAACAAGGTGTTAAACTTGTTATAATCCCAAGTCCAAAACTACCCCAGTAACCGATCTTTTCCATTTTTATTTATTTTCTTTTAACTTTGCAATTGCCTCCATTAATTCTTTTTTTGTTGGAAAATCTATTGCATTTCCATTACAAATATTTGCACATGCAGAACATCCGACAACACAATTATATGGGTTTTTAACAATAGGAATATTTTTTTCTTCATTCCATTGATAAACGCCATTTTTACAGAAATTATAACATTCTTTACAACCAATACATTTTTCATAATCAATCTTTGGAAACCATGGTATTTTCTCTCTTGGAATCTCCTTAAACATATTTGCCCCCTATTTTTGATATTTTTCTCTTAACTTTCTTAACATCATTTTTAATTCCTCTCTCGTAGGAAATTTTATTGCACCAAGTGGACACTGAAATTTACATGATTCATCCCCAACATTACATTCATAAGGTTGAGAAACTTTAACTTTCCCATTTGCATCTTTTGAAAAGACACCAAATGGACAGAAATTTACACAATGATAATTACATTCTTCTGGATTACATTTTTCATAGTCAATTTTTGGAAACCAATCAATCTCTTTTCTTGGTAGTCCTGTATATGTACTTCTATCTCTATTCATCTTACCTCCTTATTTTAAACTTTCAACAACCTCTTTTACTTTTTTCATTGCTTCTTCTGTTGATATATTTCTTAAATCAAGAGAAATAACCTGTTTATCATAATCACCACCACTTTCTAAAAAAGCATCTTTAAACATTTTCCTCTGCATTTTTGGGTCACATGCTCCAATGATATATTTAACATCTGGTTTAATGTAATCTTTAAAAAATCTATCTCCATCATCAACACACAATTGTGGGTGAACTATTGCATACTCAACATCAAGTTCATTCCTTACATAATTAATTAAAGCCCATAAATCTAAACTTTTAAATCCAGGACATTGACCTGTACATATACACATTATAAATCTTGGTTTCATTCGGGCCTCCCTTTTTATTTTTTTAACAATTCTTTAACTTCTTCTTTTGACGGAACTCTTCCTGCCATTACAACTTTTCCATCTATAACTATTGCAGGAGTAATTGTAACTTTATATTTAGGAAATTCTCTTACATCATAAAGATGAGAAACATTTGCAGAAATTTTTAACTCTTCAACAACCTCTTTTACAACTTTTTCAACTGCCTGACATTTAGGACATCCTGCACCAACTATTAAAATTTCCATATGCACCTCCTTTTATTTCAAAATAAAGTTTCCAAAAAACCATCCTACTATTGTTCCACAGAATATAATAGTTAAAACATAAACAACCGCTTTTTTGATACCAAATACTCTTGAAATTGCAATCCAGTTTGGCAAACTTAAACCAGGGCCTGTTAAAAGTAGAGCCAATGCAGGTCCTTTACCCATACCAAGTTTCATTAATGTATCAACAAAAGGCGCTTCTGTTAATGTTGCAAAATATGTTGTTGCTCCTATTAAAGTTGCAAAAAAACTACTTTTTAAACTATTTCCACCAAGAAATTTCTCTATCCAGTTTTCAGGTAAAATTTTCCCTATAATTCCTACAATAAAAACACCAATAAGTAAAAGTGGAAAAATCATTCTTACAAAAAATAATGTCTCTCTAATCCAACTTTTTATTTTTTCTTTTTCAATTTTTTTGTAAGAATAAACACATATTATAAATGTAAAGAAAAACCATACAATAACTTTCTTCCAATAAGGGCCTTTCTGAATAATATAATTTGGGCCAAGAAGAGAAATAAGTATTAAAATTAAAAGAATTAAGTATTTTCTTTCAATTACTTTTTCATTTATTTCTCTCTCAATTTTAACTTCTTCCATTTTTTCTTTTCTAAAAACATAACTCATAATACTTCCAACAACAAAAGCCATTAATAAAGCACTTATAACTCTTGCAAGAACAATTTTGCCTCCTATAATATTTCCTGTATAAATCAAAGATAAAATATTAGAAGAAGGAGCAACCCATAAAATAATAAAAGCAGGCCCAATTCCTGCACCTGTATAATAAAGGCCACTTGAGATAGGTATAACTGTACAGGAGCAAACAGCAACAAGAAAACTTGCAAATCCTGCAAGAGTAAAGGATTTTAATTTATGAACTTTTGTTCCAAGATAATTTATTATTATTTCTTTATTTATAAAACTTATCATCCCTCCAGCAAGTAAGAAAGCAGGCACAAGGCAGGTTAAAATATGGGTTGCAATGTAATCTTTTAGTGCTAAAAAGCCACCAAGTATAATTTCTTTCAACATTTTTTATTATTACACATTTTCCATCTTTTCCTGATAATCAATGATCTTTCATTTAAACATTTCATATCTGATTCAAAAAATTTATCAGGAATTTTTTCAAGTGTCTCAAATAAATGTTTTAGAAAATCATTTTTCGGTTTTATGATTGAGTACATAACAAATTTCCCTTCTTTTCTTTCCTTGATAAGTTTAGAATATTTTAATACTTTTAAATGTTTTGATACGTTTGTTTGATTTGCTTTTATGCAATCCATAATTTCACATACACAAAGAGGAACTTTCGCTTTTAACAATAATTTTACTATTCTCAATCTTGTGGGTTCTCCAATCGCTTTTAAATATTCAACATACTTTTCCATTTATTTTCTTATATACTCATATGTTCATATATTCATTATACTTTTTAAAAAACTTTTGTCAAGTAAAATTATATTATTTTTAAAAAAATTTATTTAACCTGCCTATTCTAAATTTCAATAAAATATTTATAAATTTTTCATTACAAAGAGGGTTATTTTCAAAAAAATAAAGATGGCTTTTACATTTACAATCTGTAGAACCAAAATTCTTTATAATTCCATTAGAAATTTTTTCAAGTTCATTTGATACTAAACATTCAAGATTTTCTGAAGATCTTATAGATATTGATTTCAAATCATTGAGATAAGGTATAAAATAATCAATATGCCATTTTTTAATTTTGTTTATCTTCAAATGTCTCTTTATTCTCGCAGTTAAAGAGTTCATGGCAGAGCCAACGTAAATATAATATCCTTTTTTAAAAAATAAATTTTCAAGATAACCTATTTTTAAATAGATATCATTGTTTAATTTACCTAAAATTAAATAATTTCCTTTATCCTTTCCTTCTTTTTCATATATGTGCCAAGGGATTTCAATCTCTTTAACAAATTCAAATTTTTCATCTCCAATCCATTTTACAGATATTGCTTTTATAAGAATTTTATTTCTTAATTCATAAAGTTTTTTTGAAAATAAAGGATCTATATGAAATTCCGGCAAAAAATATTTTGCTTCAGGATAATAAACGATAAAAAGTATGATGCCATTATTTTTTTCAAGAATTTCAAGATGTTTCTTGGCTCTTTGTGTAATAGCATCTGGAAACATTGCAATATTGTTTTCGAAAAGAGTGCAAGATTTGACTTCAAGGGGGACTATTTTATTTTCTTTTTCTATTAAAAAATCTATCTTTGTATTTTCAATTTTAAATTCCTCTTTTTTTATTTTATAACCAGTTAGATCTTTAATAATATTTTTTTTTAAAAATTGTTTCACCAGAGTATTTGTATAATGTGTGTCAAGGCATATAAAATATCCATTTCTTTCAACACCAAAAACTTTATAATTTAAATTTCCATTTTTTTCTTTAAGATATAATTTCCTTTTTGGTAACAGTAATTCCCACAGTCTTCCAGAATTTGGTAAATAGGCTTTAATAATATGATTGTTAATTTCACATTTTACAGTAAATTTATTAATTCTCTCTATGAAAAGTGCTTCTTTCATTTTTGTATTTTTAGAAAATTTTATCATAAAGTTAAAAATTGACATAAATAAACAAAAGAAGTTAAAATAATATAAATAGGGGCCGTAGTTCAGCGGTCTAGAATGCCAGACTGTCGATCTGGAGGTCGCGGGTTCGAATCCCGTCGGCCCCGTTTTGTTTTTAGGATTTTAAAAAATGGATTACAAAAAATATTGGCATACAAGTTCCCATATAATGGCACAGGCAGTGAAACGTCTTTTTCCTGATGTTAAACTTGGGATAGGCCCTGCCATTGACAAGGGTTTTTATTATGATTTTTATAGAAAAGAACCATTTACTCCAGAAGAATTAGAGATGATTGAGGAAGAGATGAAAAGAATAATAAGGGAAAATTATAAAATTGAAAGAATTGAAATGTCTAAAGAAGAAGCAAAAGAAATTTTAAAAAATGAACCGTTCAAACTTGAAATACTTAATGATATTAAAGGTGACATTGTTTCCTTTTATAAACAAGGAGAATTTATTGATCTATGTGAAGGCCCTCATTTGAATTTCACAGGAGAGGTGAAGTTTTTTAAACTTCTTTCTGTATCTTCTTCTTATTGGAAAGGTGATGAAAAAAGAGAAAGTATGCAAAGAATTTATGGTATTTCTTTTGAAACAGAAGAAGAACTCAGAAATTATCTCAGATTCATTGAAGAAGCAAAAGAAAGAGATCATAGAATTCTGGGGAAAAAACTTGACTTATTTAGTATTCATCCAGAATATGGCCCAGGGCTTGTTTTTTGGCATCCTAAAGGTGCAATTATAAGGAAAATTATTGAAGATTTTTGGAAAGATATTCACTTAAAAAATGGATATGAGATTGTTTATACTCCACACATTGCAGATATTTCTCTTTGGGAGAAATCTGGACACTTATCTTTTTACAGTGAATATATGTTTCCTAAAATGGAAATGGATGAAAACAGAGCGTATCAATTAAAACCCATGAACTGTCCATTTCATATTCAAATCTATACCAGTAAACTGAGAAGTTATAAAGAATTACCGATAAGATGGGCAGAACTTGGAACGGTATATCGGTATGAAAAGCCTGGTGTTTTACACGGAATATTAAGAGTAAGAGGTTTTACACAGGATGATGCACATATCTTTTGTACATTAGAGCAACTTGAAGAAGAAATTTGTAAAATTATAGATCTTGTTTACTTTTTCCTGAAAAGTTTTGGTTTTACAGAGTATAGAGTATTTCTATCCACAAGACCTGAAAATTTTGTAGGAACTATTGAAAATTGGGAAAAAGCAACAAAAGCACTTGAAAACGCGTTAAAAATTAAAAATATTAATTATGAAATAGATCCAGGAGAAGGCGTTTTTTATGGACCCAAAATTGATATCAAAATTAAAGATTGTCTTGAAAGAGAATGGCAATGTTCGACAATTCAGATTGATTTCAATATTCCCGAAAAATTTGATATAAAATATATTGATAAGGATGGGCAATTTAAAACACCTATTATGATTCACAGGGCAATTCTTGGCTCTCTTGAAAGATTTTTTGGAATTTTAATAGAGCATTATAAAGGCAATTTCCCTTTATGGCTTGCTCCAGAACAAATAAGAATTTTACCTTTAACAGACAAATATAATGATTTTTGTCAAGATCTGAAAAAGAAGTTTGAAACAAAATTTAGGGTAGGGATTGATTTGAGGAGTGAAAAAATAAATAAAAAAATTAGAGACGCAGAAGAAGATAAAGTTCCATATATGGTGATTGTTGGGGAAAAAGAAATTAAGGAAAATAAACTTTCTTTAAGAAAACATACAAAAGGAATGCTTGGGTTTTTTACTTTAGAAGAAATTGAGAAAAAATTAAATTTTGAAATAGAAAATAAGATGTGATATAATTTTTTAAAAGGGAGTATTTCATCGGAAAGGAAGAAAGAAAATACAGAATTAATTATCAAATTAAAAGTCCAAAGGTTAGGGTTATAGATGAAGATGGAAAGCAGTTGGGTATTTTAGATATAAAAAATGCTCTTGAAATTGCGAAAGAGAAAAATTTAGATTTAGTTGAAATAGTGCCTAATACAGATATTCCAGTTTGTAGAATTTTAGATTTTAAGCGATTTTTATATGAACAAAAGAAAAAAGAAAAAGAAATAAAGAAAAAGCAGCGATTAACTCAAACAAAAGAGATTAGATTTACACCAGAGACAAGTGAACATGATTATAAGTTTAAAAAACAGCATATTGAAAATTTTTTAAAGGAAGGACATAGAGTTAAGGTAAGTATATTTTTTAAAGGTAGAGAAATTTTGCATACTGAAAGAGGGTATTCATTAATGGAGAGATTAATAAAAGAACTTTCATCAGTTGGGAAAGTTGATAGAATGCCTAAATTAGAAGGGCAAAGGTTAAGTGTTACCTTTTTTCCAATTGATGTTAAAGGAGAAAAAAATGGGAAAACTCAAAACGAAAAAATTGAAAACTAAAAAATCAGTAGCAAAAAGATTTAAAATTACAGGAACTGGAAAGGTTATGCATTATGGGGCTGGGGGAAGCCATTTGTTGTCAAAAAAAAGTTCAAAAAGGAAAAGAAGAATAAAAAGAGCGCAGGTTCTTAAAAATAAAGGTGATATAAAGGTGATTAAAAGATTGTTACCATATGCTTAACAAAGGAGATAAAAATGCCAAGAACAAAAAATGCTCCAGCATCAAGAAAAAGAAGGAAAAAAGTTTTAAAACGAGCAAAAGGATATAGACAAGGGAGATCTAAACTTTTTAAAAGAGCAAAAGAATTTTCTGAAAAGGGTTTAACATATGCATTTATGCACAGAAGAAAAAAGAAAAGAGATTTTAGAAGATTATGGATAAACAGAATTTCTGCTGCATGTAAAATGAATGGAATTTCTTATAGTAAATTTATAGCAGGAATTAAAAAAATTGGATTAAATCTTAATAGAAAAACACTTGCCGAAATTGCTTTCAACCATCCTGAAAGATTTACAGAATTGGTATGTGAGGTAAAGAAGAAAATAGGTATAGGATGATAAGAATTATAAGAAATTTAATTTTTCTCTTTGTAGTTCTCTTTCTCATTGCAATAAATTTTTTTTACCTAAAAGGAAAAACTTTTCTTCCAGAGTTTTACTTTATTTCAATTAATCTTATTCTTTCGAGTATCATTATTATAGATATTATTTTCAACTTTGATATTTACGAGAAACTTTCTCGTCTTACCAGAGAAAACGAAAAATTAAACTTGACAATATCTGATTATAAACTTGAATCTACTTTTTCAACAACACTTGTTGATATTATTGAGACTTTTGGAAAAGAAATTACTCTTGATGAGGTTATTGATAGAATTCTTGAAGCAATAAAAAAACTTTTTACAGAAGAAACTGTTGTGTTGTTTTTATTTGGCGATAGATATAAATTAAATATTAAAGGGAAAAATTTGAATATTCCAACCAATTTAATAGAAGAACTTGTTACCAAAGGAAGACCAATTCTTGTAAATAACGTTTTTTCATTTCCAATATATGAAGATATTGCAAAACAAGGATTCACTTCTTTTATTATAACAGGACTGTTTCAAAAAAGGGAAGTTGTAGGTGCTTTAGGTATTTTTTCTGATAAAGAGAGGAAATTTACATTAAGAGACTTAAATATAATTAGAATGGTTTCAACACCTATTTCTTTAATGCTTGAAAATGCTGATTTGTTTGAAAAAACTAAATTGCTTTCTATAACAGATAGTTTAACCCAAATATATAATAGAAGACATTTTGAAAAATTATTTCCTGAGATTTTAACAAAATGTCAACTGAACAATAAACCTTTATCAGTTGCTATGTGTGATGTTGATTTTTTTAAATTTTATAATGATACCAATGGTCACCCTGCTGGTGATTTTGTGTTAAAAACAATAGCAGAAATATTAAAAAAAAATGTTAAGGGTTCAGATGTTGTTGCAAGATATGGGGGAGAGGAATTTATTATTTTATTTCCAGAGACAACAAAAGAAAATGCAGTAAAAATATGTGAAAAATTAAGACAAACTATAAAAGATTTCAAATTTCCTAAAGAAGAAAATCAACCAAATGGAGATCTTACAATAAGTTTTGGAGTTGCAACTTTTCCAGAGGATGGGAGTACAACCACAGAATTGATTAGAAAAGCAGATATGGCACTTTATAAAGCAAAAGAGTTAGGAAAAGATAGAGTCGTTGCTATATAATTCATTCAAAATTATTTTCCAAATTTTTTGAGCAATCTCATCAATTTCTCTTTCCTTTTCTTTTATTTTTTTCTTTTCTTCTTCTTTTTCCTTTTCTAAAAATTTTATTTTTTCTTCTTTTTCTTTTTCTCTTAAAATTTTGTATTCTTCAATTTCTTTTTTTATTTTTTCCTTTTGTTCCTCTTTAAAATTTCTTATTTCAAAATCAATAGAGTTAATTAAATCCTTAACCCTTTTTTGGGCATCTTGAATAATTTTTTCACTTTCTTCTTCACATCTTTTTATTTTTTCAATGTCATTTTTAATCATTTTGGTTAAAATATTTTAATATTCCTGTTTCCAAATTTAAAATTATAGCAGATTTTTCAAGATAATAATTTTGACATAAACTTTTCAATTTTTCAAATTTTCTTGTTTTTTGATAAAAAACATAAAATAAAGGTTTTGTTTTTTCAAAAATTCCAATATTTTTATATATTTTTGGAATGTAAATAAGATAGTATTTTTCTTTTAAAGGGGAGTTAGAAATTTCATTCAAAACAATCAAAATTTTAAATTTTTTCTTTGTAATTAAAATATTTCTGTCTTCCCGTATTTCCAAATTTATTTTTTCATTTTCAGGGAACAATTTTTTTGGTAATTTTTTCATATTTTCTATTATATAAATTTCCTCGCCCAATTGAGAAATCCAAGGATTTTTTATAAAATCTTGCTCAGTCGGAACAATAATTTTTTTTATTTTGAATTTTTTATGTTTTGAAATTTTGTGTAATATTTGTTTTATCCTATCTGGATTTTGTATTTCTCCTTTTAATATCAATAAACTCTTATTTTTCTCTTTAATTAGAACTACAGGGTTTCTAAAAGAGAAGAAGATAATTTCAGATTTGGTATCTTTAAAAGTAAATTCTGTTGCAGAAAATATGGTTAAAAATATTAGGAAAAGATAAAATTTGGGTTTTTTAGGAATTTTAGAAAATAATAATGAAAGTATAGTGTAGTAAAAAAATATGTGTGTTAATGGAAAATAAATATTAATTTGTGGTGAAAATTTTGAAATGAAAATAAGACACTTTAGAAATATAAAAGTTATATAATTCAAAATTATGAAAAATGGGGTAAAAAAGAGAGAAATAAAAGAAAGAGCAGTTATAAAACCAACCAAAGGAGTGAAAATTAAGTTATTTATAAAACCCAAAGGATAGAAATATCCAAAATTATAAAAAATAATTGGGAGAACTGAAATTTGAGCGGAAAGAGATATTATAAACAAATTAATTATATAGTTTTTCTTAAAATTGAAGTTAAAAATTTGAGGAATCAACAATATTCCAGCAGTTGCCAGATAAGATAGTAAAAATGAGGTAGAATAAATATAGAAAGGATTTAAAAAAAGAAGTAAAAAACAAGAAAAAAAGAATGATTTTATCAAACCAATCTCTCTTTCAAGAATTTCAGAAATTAAATGAAAAGAAACCATTAAAACTGCTCTTGTTACAGGAATTCTAAAACCACATAAAGAATTGTAAAACCACAAAATAATTAAAGTTAAAGAAGGGAAAAGTTTAGGTTTGACATTATTTATTTTCTGAAATGGGATAAAAATCAATTTTAAAAGGATAATTAGAAAACCAATATGAAGACCAGAAATAACAAATAAATGATATATTCCAGATTTAATTCCCAATTCTTTAATAAAATCTGCTGGATCGTCACTTCCTATAATTAAAAGTTTTATAATTTCACAAACTCCAGGATGGAATTTTGAATTTTCTTCAATTTTTCTTTCTATTTTATTTCTCAAATTGGAAAAAAATAATCTTAAATTTTTAGATTTAACAACCTTAATATTTTCACTTTCTATCTGGAAAAATATACCTTGTCGTTCAAGGAATTTTTTATAATTAAACTCAAAAGGATTTCTGGGGTTTAGAATTGCTTTAATTTTTGGTTTTTCTAATTTTATATTTTCACCTTGAAGAAATTTCTTTTTTATTTTTGTTCTTACAATTACATAAGTTTTTGGATTTTTGAGTTTAACTACCAATCTTCTTTCAAATTTGTTTTCTTTAAAGGATATTACTTCTCCTTGCAAGCAGTTGATTTTGGAAAAATCAATATTGTTTATATTTTTTTTATAATGAATTGTCGCTAAAAACCAACCAGAAAAATAAAAAATTGTGAATAAAAGGAAGTATTTTTTATTTTTTAATAACAGAAAAGCATTTATTATTAAAAAAATAAAAATTAAAAAGGGAAATTCTTTTGAAAGAATTCCCAGAACCAGGGATAAAAGAATTAAAACTTCATCTTTCAATCCAAAATCCTTTAAAAGCGAAGAAAGTGTCTCCTTCTAAATAAACATTTTCAAAATTTTTATCAAAATATACTTTTAGAACTTCTTTGCTTTTTGTGATTACATTAATTGGTGATGATATTTTAAATAACAATGAAGATATTAAGGCTGAGGCAACCGCTCCTGTTCCACAAGATAATGTTTCTCCTTCAACTCCTCTTTCATAAGTCCTTATCTTTATAGAAGATCTATTATTTGAAATTTCAACCCAGTCAACATTTGTTCCTTCTGGACTAAAAATTTTGTTAAATCTTATTTTGGGCCCAAGTTCATTTAAGTCTATTCTCTCAACATTATCTACAAAAATAACTGTATGAGGAACTCCAGTATTTATAAAATTCCCAGTTATTTTTTCTCCATTTATTGAAATTTCTATATTCAACTTTGGTTTTTCAATCACTTTAATTCTTACTTTTATTTTCCTCCCTTTAATTTCTCCGTCAAGGACTCCTGCTTTTGTTTCAATAATTAATTTCTTTTTTCTGGAAAGATTTTTTTCATAGATATATCTTAAAATGCATCTCAATCCATTTCCACACATTTCTGCTTCACTTCCATCAGGATTAAAAATTCTCATTTTAAAATCTGCTATAGTTGATTTTTCTAAAAAAAGTAACCCATCTGCACCTATACCAAATTTTCTATCACAAAGTTTTAATGCCAAGTTTTTCCTGTTTTTTATTTTATTTTCTCTATTGTCTATAATTATAAAATCATTCCCAGAACCAACGATTTTAAAAAATTCCATAGTTTTAAATTATATTTTTATTTGATAAATCGGTCAAATTATTATATATTATAAAATTAAAAAATGAAAGTATTGATTCAAAGAGTAAAAAAAGCAAGATTATACATTAATGAAATATTTAAAGGTGAAATTGGAAAAGGTTTGGTTGTTTTTGTTGGTATAAAAAAGAATGATACCGAAGATAAAATAGATTATTTTGTAAAAAAAATTCTTTCCTTAAGGATATTTGAAGATGAAAACGGAAAAATGAATTATTCTGTAGTTGAAATAAAGGGTGAAATTATGATAGTCCCTCAATTTACTCTATATGGTGATTGTTTAAAAGGGAATAGGCCTGATTTTACAAATGCTGAAGAACCCAAAATAGCAAGATTATTTTTTGAAAAATTTGTTGAAAAAATGAAAAAAAGTAATATCAAAATAGTAGAAGGAAAATTTGGGGCGAAAATGTTGGTTGAAATTGTGAATGATGGTCCATGTACGTTAATTTTAGAAAAATAAATTATGAAGTCTTTTAAAAACAAAAAAATAGTTGTTGATACTTGCTCAAGTTGGATTTATATAGGTAAATTTGTAAGTGAAGACGAACTTTATATTTGTTTAGAAGATGTAGATGCTTTTGATATCTCAGAAACATCTTTGAGCAAACAAGAATATTTAATGATGGTGAAAAAGGATGGAATAGTGCCAAACAGGAAAATGGTTAAAGTTTTGAAATCTAAAATAGTTGCAATTACATTACTTGATGATATTATTGAAAAATGAAAATAAAAATATTTGCTATTTTGATAGGATTTTTAGCAGGGCTTAGTGTATATTCATTTATAGGATATATTTTCACAAAGCGATTGCCTGTTGGTAAAAGATATAAAATAAAAATGATTCTTTTCTTTTTTCTTTTCTTTGTGATACTTGTGGCTTATTTCTTTTAATACAAAAATGTCAAAGGAAAGAAGAATTCTTGAAGAAAAAAAGTTATATGAAAAGTTAATAAAAATAAATTCTAATTTTGTAGAAGCACTTTTTCAATTATCCAGAATATTTTTACATTTTAAAAATTATAAGAAAGTTTTAGAATTGGATAAAAAAATTACACAATTGATGAATTTTGACGCAGTGTCATATTATAATCTTGCCTGTGATTACTCTATGTTAGGAGATATTGAAAATTCTTTGAAAAATTTAAAAATTGCAATTGTTTTAGGCTTTGAGGATAAAAAATATATAAAGAAAGATCCTGAACTTGAAAATCTTAGAAAAAATAAAAAATTTGAAGAAATAAATAGTTTTTTTAAAAAATGAAAAATTTTGTCTATTTGTTTGCCAAGTTTATAGGTTTTTTTGTTTATAATTTATTTTTTTTAATTGAAGTTAAAGGAAAAGAAAACTTTCCCAAAAAAGGTGGATTTATTGTCGCTTCAAATCATTTAAGTTATCTTGATCCTCCAACAATTGGTTATGTTTGTCCACGAAAACTTTATTATTTTGCTAAAAGTTCATTATTTAAAATAAAAGGCTTTTCTTTGTTAATTAAATTACTTGGTGCAATTCCTATTGAAAGAGAAGGCTCTATTTCTCTGACTTTAAGAAAAGGGCTTGAAATATTAAAAAAAGGGCAGGGGATTGTGATTTTTCCTGAAGGAACAAGAAGTAAAAATGGATTGATAAAAGAAGGAAAACCTGGTATTGGTTTTCTTGCCATAAAAAGCAGAGTTCCAATTATTCCTGTTAGGTTGATTGGAACAGATAAAATTTTACCTGTGGATAGAAAATTTATAAGATTAGGGAAAATTAAGGTAATAATTGGTAAACCTCTTTATTTTATTGAACAAGATTATAAAGAAGTTGCTAAAAAAGTGATGGAGGAAATAAAAAAATTAAAATGAAAAGAATGTTTATTGCAAAAAATATCGGTTTTTGTTTTGGAGTAAAAAGAGCAGTTGAAACAGCAGAGAAATTGCTTGAAGAAATTCCTCAGTTATATACAATTGGTGATATAGTCCATAATCCACTTGTAATTGAAAGATTAAAAAAGAAAGGATTAATAATATGTTCTTCAGTGAAAGATGTTAAAGGAGATTATTTTCTTGTTAGATCCCATGGACTTCCTAAAAAAGAATTGGAAGAACTAAAAAAAAATAATAAAAAAATTTTTGATATGACCTGTCCTTTTGTAAAAAAAATTCATCATTATGTTGAAAATTTTATTAAAAGAGGATATCATATTATAATTATAGGTAATAAAACACATCCTGAAGTTCTTGGTATTAAAAGTTGTGGGGAAAAAATAGATGTTTTGGAAGATAAAGTTGATTTTGAGAAAATCAAAAGTAAAAGATTAAAAAAAGTTGTAGTAATTGGACAGACTACTTTAAATTTTAATGATTATCTTCAAGTTGTAAAAGATATTGTTAAAAAAATTGATGTAAAAGAAATATTGGTTATTAATACAATTTGTAAGGTAACAGAAGAAAGAGAAAAAGAATCTATGGAAATAGCAAAAAGAGTTGATGCTGTTTTTGTTTTAGGGAGCAAGGAGAGTTCAAATACAAGGAAACTTTATGAGACATGTAGAAAATTTTGTTCAAACACATTTTATGTTGAAAATTTTTTAGATTTATGTAAAATTAATTTAAATAAATTTAAAAATATAGGTATTGTTTCAGGAACTTCAACACCTAATTTTTTTATAAATGATGTAATTGAGTATTTTAGAAAAAAGAAATATGAGGAGGTAAAGTAAAATGGTTAAAGAGCAGGTTAATAAATTACTTGAAGAAAAAATAGCAAGTTTTAAACCTGGCTCTCTTGTAAAGGGAAAGATTATAAATATTATGAATGAAGAAGTTGTGATTGATATAGGTTTTAAATCGGAAGGCATAACTCCAAGAGATGAATTTAAAGGGAAAAAAGATAATTTACAAATAGGAGAAGAAGTTTTTGTTGTGATTGATTCTTTAGAACCTGATTCAAATGGTTTTATTCCTCTTTCAAAGGAAAAAGCGGATATTTTACTTAACTGGGAAAAAATAGAAGAAAAATATAAGAGTGATTTACCGATAGAAGGAGTTATTTTTAAGAGGGTTAAGGGTGGATATAGAGTTGATATAGGTGTTACTGCTTTCTTACCATCGTCTCAAACAGATATTGTTCCCATAAAAAATCCAAATGAGTATATTGGATTAAAATCATTCTTTAAAATTTTGAAACTTGATAGTCTAAGAAAAAATATTGTTGTTTCAAGAAAAAAATATCTTGAGGAAGAAAAGGAAAGACAGAAAATTGAATATTTAAAAAATTTATCTAAAAATCAACTTGTCTCTGGCATAGTTAAAAATATTGTGGATTATGGGGCTTTTATTGAAATTGAATATGGAATAATTGGACTTTTGCATATTAATGATATGAGTTGGGGAAGAATAAGTCATCCTTCTCAAATTTTGACTGTAGGAGAAAAAATTGAAGTAGTTGTTCTTGATGTGGATATGGAAAAGCAAGTCGTTTCATTTGGTTTAAAACAAAAAACACCAAATCCTTGGGACAGAATTGAAGAAAAATATCCTGTAGGTTCTATTGTTGAAGGAAAGGTTGTTAATATTACTGATTATGGCGCTTTTATAAAACTTGAAGAAGGGGTTGAAGGGTTATTACATATATCAGAATTGTCTTGGACAGGAAGAATTAAGCATCCATCTGAAATTTTAGCAACAGGAGATACAGTAAAAGTTAAAGTTATTGATATTAAAAAAGATGAACAAAAAATTTCTTTTAGTTTGAAACAACTAGAACCTAATCCATGGCCTGAAATTATAAAAAAATATCCTGTTGGGAGTATAGTGACTGGAAGAGTTTGTCATATTACTGATTTTGGAGCATTTGTAGAACTTGAAAAAGGGATAGATGGTTTGCTACATATTTCTAATATTTCTAACAATCCTATAAAACATCCTTCAGAAGTATTGAGAAAAGGACAAAAAGTAGATGTGATGATTCTTGAAGTTGATCCTGAAAATAGAAAAATTTCTCTTGGAATGAAACAGATAGAAAATAAATTTAAAACACATAAAGGAGGGGAAAAATGAGAGTTATAATTGTTAAAAATTATGAGGAAATGAGTAAAGAAGGTGCAAAGATGGTGAAGGAATTGGTTATTAAAAAGCCAAATTGTGTCTTGGGTCTTGCTACAGGCAGTACTCCTATAGGTCTTTATAAAGAACTTATAAGAATGCATAAAGAAGAAAATCTTGATTTTTCACAAGTTATTACTTTTAATCTTGATGAATATTATGGACTTTCTGGAGATCATCCGCAGAGTTATAGATATTTTATGGATGTAAATCTTTTTAATGAAATTAACATAAAAAAAGAAAATACACATGTTCCAGATGGAAAAATCCCTCTGGACAAAATAGAAGAATATTGCAGAGAATATGAAGAAATGATAAAAAAAGCAGGTGGTATAGATCTTCAAATTCTTGGAATTGGAGGAGATGGACATATAGGATTTAATGAGCCGGGTTCATCTTTAAGTTCCAGGACACGACTTGTAGCTCTTGATGAGCAAACAATAAGAGATAATTCAAGATTTTTTGAAAAAATAGAAGATGTTCCGAGATTTGCTTTAACTATGGGAGTTGGGACTATTCTTGAAGCAAAAGAAATAATTTTGCTTGCAAATGGAGTTAAAAAAGCAGAAGTTGTAGCAAAAGCAATTGAAGGGCCTGTGACTTCTCAGATAACCGCATCTGCTTTGCAATTACATCCAAAAGTAACTGTTATTCTTGATGAAGAAGCGGCGAGTCAATTAAGAAGAAAAGAATATTATATATTTGCACATGAAGCAGAGAAAAAAATTAATCTTAAACTCTTCTAAAAAGGATTAAAAAATGAAAAAGATAGAGGAATTTATAGAAAAAGTTAAAAGTTTAAATAAAAAAGTTGTTTTCCCAGAAGGAGAAGATGAAAGAATTTTGATGGCATCTTCAGAAATTTTAAGAGAGAAAATTGCAAGTCCTATTCTTCTTGGAAAAAAAGACAAAATTTTAAATATAGGAGAAAAAATTGGAATTGATAATATTGGAGATATGGAAATTATTGATCCAGAAAATTCTGAATATTTAGGAGAGTTTATTGAAAAATATTGTGAAAAGAGAAAAAACGTAAATAAAAATGTTGCAGAAAAACTTGTCAAAAAACCTCTTATTTTTGGTGGGCTTATGGTTGATACTGGGAAGTGTGATGTAATGGTTGGTGGAGCAATTAATACAACAGCCAATGTAATTCAAGCAGCAGCATTAACTGTAGGTTTTTCTGAGGGAATAAAAACTCCTTCAAGTTTTTTTATAATGGTTTTACCCAATGGTAAGATCTATTTTTTTGCAGATTGTGCAGTGAATATATGTCCAGACGAAAATCAACTGGCAGAGATTGGTATTACAACAGGAATGAATTATAAAAAGTTAATGAATGAAAATCCTAAAATTGCTTTTTTATCTTTCTCTACAAAAGGCTCTGCTTCACATCCTATGGTAGAAAAAGTTCAGAAAGCAGTAAAAATAGCAAAAGAAAAATATAAAGAATTTGATATAGACGGAGAATTTCAAGTAGATTCTGCTATAAATGAAGAAGTTGCGAGGAGAAAAGTAAAAGAATATTCATCTGTTGCTGGTAAGGCAAATGTTTTAATTTTCCCTGATTTAAATGCAGGTAATATTGGATATAAAATAACACAATATCTTGCAAATGCTGAAGCCTATGGACCAATTTTACAGGGTTTTGCAAAACCAGTGAGTGATCTTTCAAGAGGGGCAAAAGTTAGAGATATAGTTATTACGACTGTTATTACTTGTTTAATGACTTAAAAAGGAGGATAGTATGAATATACTTATTTATGAAGATGATAATTGGAAAAATTTGACACCTCTTTCTTACATAAGACCAGTTTTTGAATTGAGATGCGGGTTTAGTTCTCTTCTTGACAAAATTGTTTCAATTTTACCGGAAAAAGAAATTTTTTTATGGGTAAGAGATTATTTAAAAGAATTATGTAAAAGTAAATTTAGTTTTAAAGTAAATAGTGAAGAATTTTTGAAAGATGATGTCTTACTTATTAATGGAAGGTGGTTAGTTAATAAAAATATAGAGTTTGATTTTTCTGAAGAAATAATTTACTTAAAAGATGGTGATGTTGTTTATGGTATTATAAAGAAAGAAACTTTAAACAAATATTGGAATGGTAATATAGATGAATTCGTGAGAAATTTATTGAAAAATTTGAAATCCAAAGAGACAGATTTGACTCTTATTAAATATCCATGGAATTTAATACATTTTAATTCTGAAATAATAAAATATGAGTTTGAAAAAAATAAAAAATCAGGAATATTAGGGAAAGTTTCTGATAAGGCAGTAATTTATGGCCCAGAGGAAAAAGTTTATGTTGGAGAAAATAGCGAAATATATCCTTTTGTAGTGCTTGATGTGACAAATGGACCTATTTATATAGAAAAGAGTGTTAAAATTTTCCCATTTTCTGTAATTATAGGACCAGCATATATTGGAGAAAAAACACAAATTATGCCAGGAGCAAAAATAAGAGAAGGTAACAGTTTTGGTCCTGTTTGTAGGATAGGAGGAGAAGTAGAAGAAAGCATTTTTCATTCCTATTCAAATAAGTATCACGATGGATTTATTGGGCACAGTTATATAGGAGAATTTGTTAATTTGGGGGCTTTAACGACTAATAGTGATTTGAAAAATGACTATTCCAATGTAAGTGTCTACTTAAATGGTAAACCTATAGATACAGGTGAATTAAAAGTAGGTTCTTTTATTGGTGATCATACAAAAACAAGTATTGGAACATTGTTTAATACAGGGACTATCGTAGGTCTTATGTGTAATATTACTTCAGAAAATATATTGCCTAAATATTTCCCTTCTTTTGTTTGGTTTGTTGGAGGAAAATTTATGAAAGGGTATGGACTTGAATATTCTTTAAACACTGCAAAAATAGCCATGGAGAGAAGAGACAGAATTCTTTCTAAAGAAGAAGAGGAAGTAATCAGAAAAGTATATGAAATTACTGAAAATGAAAGGAAAACCTATATTGAAAAAAGTAGAAAAAAAATAAAAGGAGGGAAAAATGAATGATCTTGAAATTCTTGAAAGGGTAAAAAAAGTTGTTTCAGAAGTTCTTGGTGTAGATAAAGATAAAATTACTCCAGAGGATAGATTTGTTGAAGATTTAGGCGCTGAAAGTGTTCAAGGTTTAGAATTGATTGCTGCTTTTGAAGAGGAATTTGGTATAGAGATGGATGAAGAAAAAGCACTTGAAGTAAAAACAGTTGGAAAGGCAGTTGAATTTATAAAGGAATATCTTGCAAAGAAATGAAAATATTAGTGATCAATTGTGGAAGTTCTTCAATAAAATTTAAGTTATTTGAAATGCCAGAAGAAAATTTAATTTCCTATGGCAGCGTTGAAAAAATTGGAGAAGAAATTTCAATTTTTAAATATTTTGGCAAAGTAAATATTGTAAAGGAAATGAAGATAAATAATCATGAACAAGGTATTGAATTGATTGCTAATACTTTGCTTGAAAATGAAATAAAAAATATAGAGGAGATTAAAGGAATTGGACACAGGGTTGTTCATGGAGGGGAAAGATTTACTGGAAGCATTAAAATTGAAGAAGAAGTCATAAAAGAAATTGAGCAACATTCTTTTCTTGCTCCACTTCATAATCCACATAATCTTGCAGGAATTAAAGGCTGTATGAAATTATTCCCTCATACTGTTCAAGTTGCATCTTTTGATACTGCTTTTCATACTACAATGCCTAAAATATCGTATCTTTATGCAATTCCTTACAGTTTTTATGAAAAATATAAAATTAGAAAGTACGGTTTTCATGGGACTTCTCATAGGTATGTAGCAAGGAGAACAGCAGAAATAATGGGAAAAGGTAAATATGATATAAATGTTATTACGTGTCATCTCGGTAATGGATGTAGTATTACAGCAGTCAAAAATGGGAAATCTTATGATACGAGTATGGGTCTAACCCCACTTGAAGGACTTATAATGGGAACCAGAAGTGGTGATATAGATCCTGGAGTTATCCTTTACTGCCTTGAGGGATTAAATTTAAAACCGTCGGAAATAAGTGAAATATTAAATAAAAAAAGTGGACTTTACGGAATTTCTGAAATTTCAAATGATTTTAGAAATTTACTCCCACTTTATGGTAAAAATGAAAAAGTGACACTTGCAATTGATATGTTTTGTTATAGATTGAAAAAATATATAGGAAGTTATATGGCAGTTCTTGGTAAAGTTGATGCTATAGTTTTTACAGGGGGTATTGGTGAAAATGTACCATTAGTGAGAGAAAAATCCTTGGAAAATCTTGAAATATTTGGGGTTATTATTGATAAAGATAAAAATAAAGAAATTGTTGGAAAAGAAGGAGAAATAAGTAAAGAAGAATCTAATATAAAAATTTTTGTTATTCCAACAAATGAAGAATTGAGGATTGCTTTTGATACTTATCAAATTGTTAGGGAATCAATTCCTGAGAAGTAAAACAATTGTTAAAATATATTTTCCAGTTTGTGAGTAAGACATTAAAATTTTGTAATTTTTTATTTTTGTGAGTAAAATAGGTTTTTCCTCTTTAAATAATATTTTCAATTTTTTAAAACTGTAATTTTTTTGTATTTCGTCTGGTAGTGCTTTCCATATAGATTCTTTAAAAGAAAAAGCAATACTAAATTTTAAATAATCATCTTTCATATTTTCTATTTCTTTGGTAGAGAAAATCTTTTTTAAAAATCTTATTCCATATTTTTCGCAGGATTTTCGAAATCTTTCAATTTCAAGTATATCAATTCCTAATCTCGCTTTCATTTTTTAGAAACTTCAGAATTCTTTTTTTCATGAATGGCAAGAAAAATCTCAAAGTAAAATGTGTTCCAGGATACCAAATAATTTTTATGTTTTTTAATCTTTTTTTAACCTCAAGGGCACAATAAAAAGGAACAATTAGATCAAATAATCCATTAATCATAAGTATTTTTTTATTTTTCAATCTTTCAAGATAAGTTAAGGGGTCGTAAAGAAAACATTTTCTTGGAAGATTTTTTATTTCGTTATATAGGTTATTAGATAAGAATTTTTTATAAATTTTGTGCATTTTTCTGCAAACTTTTCTTTTGCAATCTTTTTTAATATAAAATCTCAAAAGACTACGCCATGTCAAAAATTCCAAATTTGCTCCAGTGGTTAAAAAAATACATTTATTAATTTTTTTTTCTATTGCTGAAATAATAAAACCCAAAATTCCACCAAAACTTATTCCAAGTATAGAAATATTTTTAACTTTCAATGTTTTATCAATATAATTGATAATTCCTCTAATTTCAGCAATTTTTTCTCTTATAAAATAAAAAAATTCATTGTCATTTTTAAACAAAGGATTTCCATCTAAAAGAAAAATACAGAGCCCAATATTATTTTTTAAAAAAAATTTCATTTTTTTAAATAAATAATTTTTAGTTTTTTCGTTAAAACCTGCTCCAGGTAAAATAATCAAAAAAGAAGAGCAGGAAGGTTTAGAAAGGATTTCAGCAATTTTTCTTTTGATATTGAATAAATAAGTTATTTCAAATTCACCTTCTTCAAATTTTACTGTATTTTTAATTTCACATATTTTTTCATAAAGACTAACTAAATTTTCCATATTAGTTTTAATTTTACATTTTTTTGAATTTTTTTCCATATAAAATTTCTTATTTTTATGGTAAAATGAAATAAGAAACAATGATCAAAAGAAATATTGCTGAATTACCTTTACATTTTGGGAATGTTCCTGAATATCTTTTTGAAAAACAAAAGAAAATTCTTTTTGAAATTGGAAGATTAATAATAATGGAATTTGGGACTGAAGAATTCTTGGCACGACTTTCCGATCCTGTTTATTTTCAAGCCTTAGGTTGTATTTCTGGCTTTGATTGGCATTCTTCCGGTGTTACTACAACTGTCTGTCATGCTTTGAAAGAAAGTTTTAGTAAAAACCCGGAATATGGTCTATTTTGTTTTGGTGGAAAAGGGAAAAATGGGCTAAAGACTCCTCAAGAGATTGAAAATTGTAAATTTATTGAAAAGAAAGAAAAGTTTATTTTAATTTCTAAACTTACAGCAAAAGTTGATAATAATTGTATTCAAGACGGATATAATCTCTATCATCATATGTTATTTGTTGACAAAAAAGGGAATTGGGTTGTAATACAGCAGGGAATGAATATTTTGAAAGGCTATGCAAGAAGGTATCATTGGTTTAATAAAACAACAAATTCTGAAAATAATAGATTTATTATAGAACCGCATACTGGAATTATCTCTTCAAGAAAAGAAAAAAATATTTTAAATTTAGTGGATAAAAATTGTGAAATTATACAGAAAAATATAATAGACTATTTAACATCTCTGAATCCTGAAAATGTAATTAAAGAATTGAAGATTTTTTTAGAAAAATCAGAAAATATTTTTGAAGTTGAAAAGAAGATTATTTTGCCTAAACATCACGATGTCAGAATTGATTTTAATATGAATGATCTATATAAAGTATTGTGCAAACTGAAAGAGAAAAAAATAGAATCTTTTGAGGATATTGTTTTAACAGAAGGAATTGGAATGAAGAGTTTAAGGGCTTTATTTTTAATATCAGAATTGATATATGGAAAGAAAGTTTTAACTTCTGATCCTGCGAGATATTCTTTTGCTTTTGGTGGAAAAGATGGCCATCCTTATCCAATTGATGTTAAAACATTTGATGAGACAATAGAATTTTTGAAATATATTATTGATAAAGCAAAAATTGGAGATAAAGAAAAAATAGAAATTTTTAGGAAACTTAGTCAGGTATAATTTTTATAAAAAGGAGGAGAAGATGAATAAAAGCCCAAAAGAAAGGATAGAGGAACTGGTTAAATTGTTAAATTATTACAATTATATGTACTATGTTGAAAATAACCCAGTTATTAGTGATTATGAATATGATCAATTGTATAAAGAACTTGTTGAACTTGAAGAAAAATATCCAGAATATAGACTTCCAGATTCACCAACTCAAAAAGTCGGAGGAGCAGTTCTTGAAGGTTTTAGAACAGTTGAACATAAGATTCCTATGTTAAGTATGGATAATACTTATTCCCGAGAGGAATTGATAGAATTTGATCAAAGGATAAAAAGAATGGCAGATGTTAAAGAAGTTGAATATGTTGTTGAATTGAAATATGATGGTGTTGCAGTTTCTTTGCATTATGAAAATGGAAATTTTATTCTTGGGGTAACAAGAGGAGATGGAATCAAGGGAGATGATATTACAGAAAATTTGAAAACAATAAAAACATTACCTTTGAAGATTGATTACAAAGAAACTTTAGAGGTTAGGGGTGAAGTTTATATGAGAAAAGATGATTTTGAAAAACTTAACAAAGAAAGGGAAAAAAGGGGTGAAGTATTATTTGCGAATCCAAGAAATGCTACTGCAGGTTCTTTAAAATTACTTGATCCTAAAATTGTTGCTCAAAGGAATTTGCAGATTTTTATCTATCAAGGATTTTTAAAAGATGGGCCAGAAACTCATTGGGAAGTTCTTGAATTTCTGAAAAAAATTGGTTTTCCAGTAAGTCCTTATAAAAAATTATGTAAAAATATTGAAGAAGTTATTGAATATTGTGATGAATGGCAGGAAAAAAGATTTTCCCTTCCTTATAATATAGATGGAATGGTGGTTAAAGTCAATAACCTTAATTTACAGAAAACACTTGGAACTACAACAAAAAGTCCAAGATGGGCAGTTGCATATAAATTTCCTGCAGAGCAGGTTACAACAATTGTAAAAGATGTTATTGTTCAAGTAGGAAGAACTGGAACTCTTACACCTGTCGCAATACTTGAACCAGTTTTTGTTAGTGGAACTACTGTTTCAAGAGCAACCTTACACAATTTTGATGAAATTCAGAGATTGGGTCTTAAAATAGGTGACAGAGTATTTGTAGAAAAAAGTGGGGAAATCATTCCTAAAGTAGTTAAAGTTATTCCTGAAGTAAGAACAGGGAATGAAAAGGATGTACCAATTCCAGAAGTTTGTCCTGTTTGTGGAAGCAAAGTTGTAAAGGATAAAGAGGAAGTGGCGATTAGATGCCCAAATATAAGGTGCCCTGCTCAGGTTAAAGAAAGAATTATTCATTTTGCCTCAAGAGATGCTATGAACATAGAAGGGCTTGGAGAAAAATGGGTTAACATTCTTGTAGATAAAGGTTTTCTTACAGATTATGGTGATATCTATTATCTGAAATATGAAGATTTAATAAGACTTGAAAGAATGGGTAGTAAATCTGCCAGAAATTTACTTGATTCTATTGAAAAAAGTAAAACAAGACCATTTGAAAATCTCATTTATGCCTTAGGAATAAGACATATTGGCATTCATGCTAGTGAAATACTTGCTGAAGAGTTTAATTCAATAGATGAGTTGAAAAATGCTACTTTTGAAAGATTATCTTCAATTCATGAAATAGGTCCTATTATGGCGGAAAGTATAATTGAATTTTTTTCTAATGAAGAAAATTTGAAAGTCATTGAGAAACTTAAAAAAGCAGGTGTCAAAATGGAAAAAGAGATAAAAGAAGAAAAGAAAGATATTCTTTCTGGTTTGACTTTTGTTATAACAGGTACACTAAAAAATTATACAAGAAATGAAATTCAAGATTATATAAAAAAACTTGGAGGTAAAGTAACTGATTCAGTTTCAAAAAAAACAGATTATCTTATATGTGGAGATCAGCCTGGTTCAAAATTGCAGAAGGCAAAATCTCTTGGAATAAAAATTATAACTGAAGAGGAATTTGAAGAATTGGTTAAATCAAAAATGAAATGAAAATTATGTATAATTTAATTGAAAAATTTTTGGAACATATAAAGGTTGAAAAGAATCTTTCTTTAAATACAATTTGTGCTTATAGAAATGATCTTCTAAAATTTAAAGATTTTATTGAAAATAAAAATTTAGATTTAAATAGATTAGAGCAAGAGGATATTACCTCTTTTATACTTTTTTTAAAAAAGAAAAATTATTCTTCAACAAGTATTGTAAGAATATTATCTGGTGTCAGAAATTTTTTGAAATTTTTGTTAGCAAAAGGTTACATTGAAAATAAAGAAATTAGTATTGAAACGCCAAAGATTGAAAAGAAATTACCAGAGGTCCTTTCAAAAGAGGAAATTGATAGAATTTTGAATATTGATAAAATTTCAAGAAATCATATAAGAAATCTTGCAATACTTGAACTTTTTTATGGTTCTGGGGTAAGAGTTTCTGAACTTTGTAATTTAAAAATAAATGAAATAAATTTTGAAGAAGGATTTGTTAAAATAAAAGGGAAAGGACAGAGGGAAAGGATTGCTATTTTAAATCAAAAGACTATGGAGTTATTGAAAGAATATTTGAAAAGCAGGAAAAATTATGTATGTGAGTATCTATTTTTAAATAATCAAGGGAAAAAGCTATCAAGACAGAGTGTTTGGAAAATTGTAAAAAAATATGCTAAATTTTCGGGTATTGAAAAAAATATTACACCCCATACTTTTAGACATACTTTTGCCACACATTTATTAAGTGAAGGTTTAGATTTAAGAATTGTTCAAGAGTTGTTGGGACATAAATCAATTGCTACAACAGAAATTTATACCCATCTTGAAAGAAAAAAGGTTAAGGAAATTTATAAAAAATTTCATCCACGGGCTTGAAATTTTTTAGAATTTAATTTATATTTTAATCATGAGATTTTTATACACAGTAATAATTTTATTTTTATGTGCAATGATAGGAACATGCATTGGAGAGATTTTGTTGTTTTTTATTCCAGAAAAGTGGTATTTTTATAATTTAATTTCAAAATCTCTAAATCCTATGTGGAAAATAAATAGTTTAGATCTTATTATTTTTAATTTATCTTTTTCTTTAATTTTTAAAATAAATCTTTTCACTTTAGTTGGTTTAATTATTGGTGCAGTTTATACTCTGCGAAAAATTTAAGACCTATTATGAAAAAATTTTTCATTAAAACCTATGGCTGTCAAATGAATTTTTATGATTCAGATAAATTAAGAACACTTTTATTTGAAAATGGATTTTTAGAAATTTCTTCGATAGAAGAGGCGGATATCGTAATAGTTAATACTTGTTGTGTTAGAAAACATGCAGAGGATAGGGCTCTTTCATTTTTAGGATCATTTAAAAATAAAAAAAATAATAAGGTATTTTGCCTTGTTGGATGTGTTCCTGCAATTTATAAAGAAGAAATTTTTAAAAAATTTGACTTTATAGATATTATAAGTGGGCCCAATTCTTATAAAAAATTTGTTGAACGTTTAAAAAAATATAATGGGGGAAAAATTGCTATTTTTGAAGAAGATGAAGGATTTCTTAAAGAATTGATTGTCCCACAAATTTCAGAAAAATTTACTTCTTTCGTCGCAATTACAAAAGGTTGTGAAAATTTTTGTTCATATTGTGTAGTTCCATTTGCAAGAGGTAAGTTAATAAGTAAGCCAGAAGATGTTGTTATCAAAGAAATACAAACACTTATAGAGAAGGGGATAAGGGAAATTTTTTTAATCGGACAAAATGTAAATGAATATGGGAAAGATATTGGTGGTGATTTTGTTAAATTACTTAAAAGGGTTCATAATATTGAAAAAATTTTAAGAATTGGTTTTTTAACATCTCATCCCAAGGATATATCAGAAGATTTATTAAATTTATTCTCTGAATTACCAAAATTATATAAGCATCTCCATTTACCTCTTCAATCTGGTTCAGACAAGATTTTAAAACTTATGAATAGAAAATATACAGTTGAAAAATATTTAAAAATTGTTGAAAAAGTGAGAAACTTATGTCCTGAAATTTCAATAACTTCCGACATAATGGTTGGCTTTCCTTACGAAGATGAAAAAGATTTTGAAGAAACATATAATCTTATAGAAAAAATTAAATTTGACGATCTTTATGTTTTTAAATATTCTCCAAGACCACATACAGAAGCAAGTAAAATGCCAGATACAGTTTCAAAAGAAGAGAAAGAAAGAAGACATCAATTAATTTTTAATTTGCAAAATAAAATTTCAATTCTGAAAAATAAAAATATGGAAGGAAAAATTGAAGAAGTTTTTGTTAGAAAGAAAAGTTATAAAAAAGAAAATACCTATATTGGACGAACAATGAATAATAAACCAGTATTGATAGAAACAAAGAAAAATATAGAAGGGGAGATTGTAAAAGTAGAAATAAAAAGAGGAGAAAGACATTATCTTTTTGGTATTTTATTGTAAACTTTTTGTTTTTTTGTGATAAAGAAGAATGATAAGATAAGTTATTCCAAGTAAAATAAAAGTTGAAATTATTTTGCTCAAACTTATTTCTGGTATGGGTAATTTTCCACCTCTTTTAATGATCTCTATTTTAATTGCATGTATATCTCTCTCACCTTGATGTTTTATACAACTTGTATTATATATTCCCTTCACTCTTATAATATCACCTTTAATTCCATATCTTCCCAAATTTTCTATTTTTAAAGCATCCTCTTTACTTACCACAACTCCAATTGCAAAATCTCCTTTCTCTTCTTTAACATTTATCCATTTTTCATCTTTTTTGCCCATTATATCGCCAATTACTTCTCCCTCTATTATAACTGGTTTTTTGTCAAACTTTTCTGCATTTTCATATAATTCCTTAATTCTCACTAAATCAAACGCATATATGTGAAAAATAAAAAATAGAAAAATTAGAAAAGATTTTTTCATTCTGGGCTCCTTAATGAAAATAAAAATTTAATGAAAACAAATATTGAAATAAACTCTAACCTCCCTATCCACATTTCAATTATATATACAATTTTTAATATATTAGGCATAGAGGGATTTGTAATTCCAACAGAAAGTCCAACATTTGCACAAGCAGAAGTTGACTCAAAGAGAGAATAAAGAAATGGATATCCTAAAAAACTTCCTATAATTCCTCCGAGTAAATAAGTTATAATGTACATCAGAACTATTATAATAGACGTTTTAATTTGAGCATCAGAAATACTTATATCCCTTATGTGATGAAATTTTTCAACGATGACTGTAGAGAATGGAGAACTAAATTCTTTAATTTCTTTTTTTATCTCTTTTAAAAATAATCCTATTCTTAACATTTTTATTCCTCCAGAAGTAGAACAAGAGCATCCTCCAAGCCCCATTGCTATGATTAAAAAAGCAAGAGAAAATTCGGACCAATGATGCTTGAAATGGTACGAATCAGCGTTTGTATATCCAACGCCTGTATGTCCGGAAATTATATGATATGAGACAATCCTAAAACTTGAAACAAAATCAGTATCTTCTTTTCCTTTTATGTAACCTATATAAGAGAAAAAAATAAGCAACATTATACTGATTAAAAAGATTTTTAATTCATAATTTTTAAGAATTTCTCGGAACTTACCTGTCCAAACTGCATAATGAAGACCAAAACTTAATGCTCCCAATATAACAATAAGGGCAGTTATTATATTGATAATTCCACTATGATAATAAGTAATATTTTGAGATTGCACAGCAAAACCTGCAGTATCCCATCCTGCCATGAATATACATAATGCATGAAAAAATGCTCTTGATGGAGGGATACCATGAAGAATATTAATAAATCCTAAAACAAGAGTAAAAATAATTAAATAACAAATTGAAACTAACCATATAAATTTTGCTGTTTGAACCACATTGGGTAATATCTTTTCTTCTCTCCCTTCTCCAACATATATTTTAAAGGCAGAAGCACCTTTAAAAAATATTAATAGGCCAACAAGAACTATTCCTTGACCACCTATAAAACACATAAAATGTCGCCAGAAATTATATGTATATGCCATATGGTCAAGATCTCGAACTAAAACAAGGCCTGTTGTTGCAAGAGCACTCATTGATTCAAAACAACTGTCAAGATAAGAATTATAATGGCCTGAAAGAAAAAGCGGGAAAGCCCCCAAAAACATATAAACAAGCCAAATTATAGATGTTATCGTCATTGCCTGTCTCCAATTAATATCAGATTCTTCTGGATATAAAAAAATTAAAAGATATCCAAATGAAAAAGAAAGTAAAGAAGAAATTATAAAATCAAGAGAACAGTCCCATTCTTTATAAATAAGTCCTACAAAAACCGGAACTAAAAATAAATATCCTAAAGCAATAATTAGTTTTCCAATATAATGAAAAATACCTTTCAAATCCTCTCTTGAAAATTGAGGTATCATCTTAATTTAGCAAAAAAGTAGAGAACAAAATTCATAATGAGAATTAAAAAAAGAATAGAAGAAATAAAAAATAATTCTAAAAATATTCCAAATATACTTTTTAAAAAAATTTTCAATAATTTAGCCAATTTTGTCATGTTTCTTCAATTTCTCCAATTAAAAAGTTAACAAGATTATTTTCGTTTTCAACTTTTGTTATTGCTATAATCTCATCTCCTTCTTTGAAAATAAAATCACTTTTAGGAATGAAAAGTTCATCTTCTCTCATAACAGCAACAATTACTGCATCTTCTGGTAATTGAATTTCTCCCATTTTTTTATTCACAATAGGAGATCTTTCATGTAAATCAATTCTCAATATTGATAATTTTCCCTTTTTAAATGTAAAAAGAGTTATAAAATCTTCCCAGTTAACTTCTTCTTCAATAATTTTTGCTATCATTGAAGTTCCGCTTATTGCTACATCAACACCAAGTTCATAAAATGTTTTTTCATTTTTGGGATTATTAACTCTTGCGATAGTCCTTCTAACATTAAAAAGTTCTTTTGCAATTTCACATATGATTAAATTATCTTCATCACTTCCTGTAACTGCTGCAACAACATCTGCCTTTTTAATTCCAGCATTTTTCAAAACTTCTGGATCACATCCATCGCCGCCTATAACGAGGCAATTTAATTTAGAAGCAATCTCTTCACTTAATTTGTGTTCTTTTTCAATTAAAACAACATAATGTTTCTCACTTAATTTTTCTGCAAGATAATAACCAACGTTTCCGCCACCAACAATTATTATATTCATAACTCAATAAGTTTTCTAAATTTATTCAAAAAATTTTTCTTTGTTATTCCTATTATTTTATCATTTTTTTCAATTAAAAAATCCTCTTCTGGAATAAAATTTTCATTGTTTCTTATTATTCCTATAATAAGTAATTCACCATTTTTGTTTATTTCTTTTATTTTTTTTCCTACAAATAATTCATTTTTTAATTCAACAATTGTAAAATCTTCATTTTCAATCAAATGTTTTATAGCAAGTTTCTTAGTTAATCCATCTTTTACAAGCGAGGAAATAATAGATGTTACGTTTATAGTTTCAATTCCAAAATTTTTACATATTTCATCTTTTAAAGGGTCTGAAATCCTTGCTATTACTCTTGGAATTTTGAATTTCTTTTTAGCAATTTGTGCTATTATTATATTTACATTGTCATTGCTTGTGGTTACTGCGATTGCATCTGCTTTTTCAATACCACTTTCTTTAAGAATATCTATGTCAAGAGCGTCACCAACAATTGTCATTCCATTAAAATCGCCAAGTTTTTCAAAATTTTTTTCATCTTTATCAATTACCACAACATCATTTTTTTCATCAAGAATTTTTGCAAGATATGAGCCAATTTTACCACATCCTACAATTATGATATACATTTTTTTCCCTTTAAAATATTTTACACTAAGCCTGTAAAAATTTTAATAAATTGATCCTTTTCTATATAGCCAAAAAAACCATTTTTGCAACTTTCCTCGTCAAATTTTTCAACTTTGTCAGGATTGAGTTTAGGGGAACAAATTAAAAACGGGACATATCCAGGTTTATGGGATTTTAATTTTACAGGTGTATAATGATCTGGAAGAATTGCTATATTTATTGTTTTAAGGTCAATATTTTCTATAATGTTTTTTACTAATCTTTTATCAAAATCTTCTATACTCTTTATTTTTAATTGAAGATTTCCATCATGACTTGCCTCATCTATTCCTTCAACATGAACATAAACGAAATCGAAATCTCTAAGTGCTTTTAAGGCATATTCTGCTTTCCCTTCATAATTTGTATTCCATAAACCTGTAGCACCTGGAACATTAATTACTTCAAAACCAATCATTTTTCCTATTCCTTTAATTAAATCAACTGCAGAAATAACAGCACCTTTAAGTTTAAATTTATCATAAAATTTTTCCAAAGTTGGTTTTCTACCTTGGGACCATGGCCAGATGTAGTTTGCTTTTTCTTTTCCTTCTTTTTCCCTTTTTATATTTATAGGATGACTTTCTAAATATTTGTTTGACTCAATTATCAACCAGTTTAAAAAATCTGCTGTTTTTTTCCCTTTTTCTGTTTTCTCTTTTATCATTATATCCTTTATTTCTCTCCCTTGGTAATCATGTGGAGGATAACATATTATTTCTTCAGAAAAATTACCTTTCAAAACAAGTATATTTTTAAATCCAACGCCTGTATAAAATTTAACATTTTCATTTCCAAGTTTTTCATTTAAGAAATTAATCAATTCTCTACTTTCTTCATTTGAAATATATCCCGCTGAATAACTTATGATTTTACCATCTTTTACAGAAATAAAATTACATCTAAAAGCAATTTCATCTTCTTCAAGTTCAATACCATTAGCATAACTTTCAAGAACTCCTCTTCCTGTATAGGATTTTACAGGATCATATCCGAGAATAGTTAAATTTGCCACTCCAGAATCAGGAATAAAATTATCCGGTATAGTTTTAAACATTCCAGTACAGCCAATCCTTGTAAGAAAATCTATATTTGGTTTATCTGCAGTTTGTAAAGGGGTTTTATTATGTAATTCCTCAATAGGAAAATCACCTGCACCATCCATAATTAAAATAATATATTTCATCTTAACTCCATTAAAAATTCTTTAAATTTACCATAATCATTTTCTAATATAAAGTAATTCTCATCTTTTGAAATCAAAATTCTTAAAGATTCAGGAATTTCAGGTTCAAATCCCAAAATTTTCTTTATTATTTCAGGAAATTTTCCAGGATTTGCTGTTTCTATAGAAACTACAGGTTCTTTCATACTTGATTTTTCATAAGCACAAACAGCAACTGCACCATGAGGGTCAAGAATAATTTTATATTTTACATAGTATTCTTTTATTGCCTTCTCAACTTCTTCATCAGTAATGGAAAATGAGATAAAATCTTTTCTCAGTTTTTCCATATCAGGTTGTTCTTTAATAACACCATACCTTATAACTCTTCCAGAGTCATCTCTTTCGTCGTAAATCCAGCCACCATATAAGTCAATTAATCTTGCTAAATTGCTTGGATGTCCAACATTCATAGCATTTGAATTGCATTTTTTAGAGGGAATTACAGGTTTATATTTACCTGTTTTTAAAAATTTTGGAAATTCATCATTTTCATTAACAGCAACTATAAATTTTTCAACAGGTAAACCCATCTTTTTTGCTATTACTCCTCCCATCAAATTTCCAAAATTTCCTGAGGGAACAGAAAAAATTAACTTCTTAAAATCTAATCTTGAATAAGCGTAAAAATAATAAACACTTTGAGGAAGTAACCTTGAAATATTTATTGAGTTTGCTGATGTTAAATTCATATTTTTTAGGTCAGCATCATTAAAAGCACGTTTTACTAAATTTTGGCAATCATCAAATTTGCCATTTAAAGCCACCGAGATAACATTTCTATTCAAAGTTGTCATTTGTTTTCTTTGAATTTCTGTAATTTCATCTTTTGGGAAAAGGATAACAACTTTAATATTTTCTTTATTATAAAAGGCATTTGCAATTGCTCCACCTGTGTCTCCTGAAGTAGCAACGAGAACAATCAAATTTAAATCATTTTCTTTAGCAAAATATTCCATAACACCTGCCATAAATCTTCCTGCAAAATCTTTAAAAGAACAGGTAGGCCCTCTGTCAAGATAGAGAATATACAAATTTTCATTAATTTTTTCTATAGGAACTTCAAAATTGTAAGATTTTTTTACTATTTCATAAAGTTTTTCTTCTGGTATTTCTCCAGATAGAAATTTAGAGAGAATTGAAAAAGCAATTTCATAATACTCCTTTTTTTTAAAAGAATTTAGTTCATATTGGTTAACCTGTGGGAATTCTATTGGCATAAAAAGTCCATAATCTGCAGGTTGTCCTTTTAGAACTGCTTCTTTAAAATCTACATATCTTGCTTTTCTGTTTGTGCTTCTATATAAAATTTTCTTCATTTTAAATTTAAATCATACCCTTTATTTCTTTTAATGTCAATAAATAAAAATTTTTCTATAGTTATAAATATTGTCTAATATGGGAGTAGATGTTATAATTTTTATAATAATATGGCCGGAGTGGTGGAACTGGCAGACGCGCCGGACTCAAAATCCGGTGGAGCTCTAAACTCCGTGAGGGTTCAAATCCCTCCTCCGGCATTTTAAATATTAATATTAAAATGATTAAAAAAGAGATAATCGAAAAGATAGTAGAAACTACAGGTTTAAATAGGGTAATAATAAAAAGAGTTGTTGATGAGTTTCTAAATATTTTGTATTCCTGTTTTGAAAATAAAGAAAGAGTTGAATTGAGAAATTTTGGAGTTTTTTATTTTAAAAAAGTAAAACCCAAAAAAGCAAGGAACCCTAAAACTGGTGAAGAAGTTTTAATTCCTGAAAGATTAAAACTTGTTTTTAAACCAACAAAAAAATTGAAATAGTTATTTTATATGTAAAATTACTGGCAATCTATCATAAAAGGCTATTTTTTTATAAAATTCTTTAAATTTAATATATTCTTCCGGCATAATCTCTGTTTTACTTATTTCTAAAATTCTTTTTAACAACAAGCCATCTTTTGTTTTCTGTATATTCAATAAATATTTACCAAAAGATTCATTTATCTCAATAGAAGATGGTAGAGTTTCAACTTCTATATTTTCAGGCAATTTATATTCTATTGTTTCTTCTTTTATATAATTCATTCCTAATCTTAAAGGATATTTTCTTTCTTCAAGTGAAACAATTGATAAATCTGTTAATTTATCAATAAGAACGGGTGAAAAAATAATTTTGTTTGTGACTTGTAAGCCATATTGTGATGTAAAAAATTGATATTTTTCAATTAATTGCTTATCCAGTGATTCAAGACCAGTAATTTCAAGAGAAAGAAGTTTTGTCCCAGGTAATAATGTATTTAGTTCTTTTACAAGATGTCTTTCCCTTTCTATTGATTTTAAATATCTAAAGGAATTTCTCAAACTTGCTTCAAACATACCTTTTGGTATAACAATTACCTCTCCCTTTAAATTACCTTCTTTATCCATACTTGCAATGATATTTCTTTTTCTGATATTTTTTTCTGGAGAAGAAATTGGTATTTTTACAATTTCAGGATTTTCTCCACAGACAAGTGTCAATTTTCCTTCTTCATAAAAAGGAATTTCAGGATATTTCATTACTTCAGTTGTTGGGTCAAGGAAAATATAAAAATCTTCTTTTGGAATAGCAAGAATAGCATGATTAAATTGTCCAGGAAAAGGAATATCTTTTTCTATTTGACTTTCAGTATTTACAAGGGCAAGATAGGATTTAATTCCTGCAATTTCAAGCATTTTTTTTAAAAGATTTGCTTTGTCTTTGCAATCTCCATATTTTGCCTTAAAAACTTCAAGTGGTGGATGAGGTTTATATCCATATATTCCAATCTCAAGGCCTACATATCTTATATTGGAACAGACATAATTATATAATGAGATTATCTTTTCTTCATTGTTTTTTTTACCTTTTATAAGTTCATCCACAACTTCCTCTAAAATTTTTTCTTTCCCCTCACTTTTAGAAATTTCATAAAACCATTTTCCAATTTCTTCCCAGGATTGGAAAGTTGAGACATAGATCTTAGGAACAATTTCTTTTATAGATGGCATAAAAATTTCTTCAATTAATCCAGGAACATTTTTCTTTTCCCAAATATATTTTATACTTCCAAACTTTTCTTTTCTTTCCTTCAATTCAACATCTTTTTGATAAATTTTGATTTTAAACTTTTTGGGCACTGTTAACTCATAACGTGAAATAAGAAATGGTTCAGTGGATTGGAAATAAAAACCATCCCAGAAGTGGTTTTCAATAAGTGGCTTATATGTAAAAATTTTATACTTATATTCAATTATGCTTCCAATTTCAACCCCTGGAAAATCTATACTCATTACTTTATATCCAGGATAAAGAGAGGAATATTTAGTGAGTTCAGCAGGTGTAACAATTTTTATGTCTTTTTGTGTAATGGTAATTCTTTTTCCATTTGGTAGAATAGTGTATCCCTCAATAAATTCTATTTTTTCTCTCTCTGAGTTGAAGGCTATTCTAAGATGAGAGAATTTTTTTCCTTTTTCATCTCCTATTCTTATTTTTTGATGAACAAGTGTTTCAGTTGTGTAATTTAAATGAACTTTTACAGAGGCAAAATCTAATAAATAAACTGTTTCGTTTTCTATAGGGAAACAAAATAAAGAATAAATTAAAAACAAAAAAATTAAACTTTTCATTTAACAGTTTTTTAAAAAATTTATTTTTCCATTTGAAATGGTAAAACAGGTATTTCAGTTTGATTTTCAGGTCTATAAACGTGAAGATAATAATTAAGTTTATTTACCGAGGGGCCTCCACTTTCTTTTTGCCATAATCCAACCACATAGTAGTAATAAACACCAAGCCCAAATAGGATTAAAGAAAGAATAAAAATAACCACTGCTTTTTTTCTGTTAACTTCATCAATCATCATAGAAAGAAAAAAACCAAGAAAACTTAAACCAACTATTATTAAAGATAACATATATCCAACTTCAAATTCCATATTTTACCTCCTCTTAATTTTTATATTTTACTCACCAATTTCAAATCTTACAAATCTTTTTACTTTTATATTCTCTCCGAATTTTGCTATCTTTGATTTTATATACTCTTCAATTGTAATTTGTTCATCCTTAATAAATGATTGTTTTAAAAGGACCTTTTCTTTATAAAAATCTTCCAATTTACCTTCAATAATTTTTTCTAAGACGTTTTGAGGTTTATCTTTATATTGACTTTTGATTTCTTCAATTTTTTCTTTCAAAATTTCTTCTGGAATTGAATCAACATCTATCCATGTTGGTTTCATTGCTGCTATTTGTAAACATAAATTTTTAACAAGTTCTTCAAATTCACTGTTTTTTGCAACAAAATCAGTTTCACAATTTACTTCTATTAATACTCCTACTTTGCCATTTGTATGAACATAAGAACCAATTAAACCTTCTTTTACTTCTTTACTTGATTTTTTTTCTGAAATTTCAAGACCTCTTTTTTTGAGTATCTCTATTGCTTTGTTTATATCTCCATTTGCTTCTTCAAGAGCATTTTTGCATTCTATAACACTTAATCCTGTTTTTTCTCTAAGTTCTTTTATTTTAGAAGCATCTATTTTCATTTTTCCTCCGATTTTTGTATTTTTTCTTCTTCGACATTTTCAATTATAAACCGAAATTCTTTCATTCCTTCAATGATATAATCAGCAAGTTTAGATAGCACTGTATAGATTGATTTTAAACCATCATCATTTGCAGGAATCGGAAAATCAACAAGTTCTGGATTTCCATTTGTATCAACTATTCCGACAACAGGTATTTTAACTTTTTTGGCTTCTTTTATTGCATTTATTTCTCTCTTAACATCTACAACTACAAGAGCACCAGGATAATCTGTCATTTCACGTATTCCTTCAAACTTTTTTTTCAGTTCTTCTTTTTCTTTCTGAATCAAGAGAATTTCTTTTTTAGTATAAAGATTTAATTTTCCAGATTCTTCAAGTTTTTCTATTTCTTCTAATCTTTCTATTCTTTTCCTTATCTCTTTAAAATTTGTTAAGGTTCCTCCAATCCACCTGTAATTCACATAAGGCATTTTACATTTCTCCGCAATTTCTTTAACCGGAGATTGTGCTTGTTTTTTTGTTCCAATAAAAAGAATTTTTTTCCCTTGAGAAGCAACTTTTTTTAAAAATTCTCCGCTTTCCTTTATTTTTTCAATTGTTTTTTCTATGTCAATAATATAAATTCCCTGTCTTTTCCCATAAAGATAGGGTTTTATTCTTGGATCAAACTGTCTCTTTGGATGTCCAAAATAAACACCTGCTTCCAGCAATTCTTTTACAGTTATTTCCATTTTTCTCCCTTTTAATGAAATAAAATTTTAATAAAAAAAAATTTATTGTCAACTTAATTTTTATATTATATACTAAATCTCAAAAAAGGAAAAGTGATGAAAAAGGTCAAAGATTTTATGGATAAAGAAATCCCTATTATAAATAAAAATACGCCAATGAGAGAAATTTTTAGAATTTTTTCAACAACTCATTATAATATTATTCCTGTTGTAGATGAAAATGGTATTTTAGTTGGAATTGTCAGTATTGAAGATATCCTTGAAAACTTGATTTTGTCAAAAAAAGATGTAGAATTACTTGAAAAATTTCCATTTTTTGCAGATGCATTTTCAGAAATTATAACTACAATAGAATGTGTAAGTTCTTTACTGGTTGCTGAAGATGTTATGAATAAAAATGTAATAGCAATTGATGAAAATGCGTCTGTTATGAAAGCACTTGTTTTAATGAGAAAATATAAAATAAATCGTCTTGTTGTTATAAATGAAAAAGGTGAAGCAGTAGGATTTATAACTAGAAATAGAATTTTAAGATCATTTGGATGCTGAAATGAATATCAAAGCAATAATAAGTTTAATTATTTTTATTGGAACTTATTTTTTTATAGCAATTGAAAAGACACCAAAAGTTTATGTTTCTCTTGCAAGTGTGCTTTTATTAATTTTGTTTAAAGTTTATGATTTTAATGAAATTCCAAGTTATATTGACTGGGATACAATTTCCTTTCTTTTTGGTATTTTTATTGTTGTAAAAATAATTGAAATTTCTGGCTTTTTTAATTATTTATCTTTAAAAATTATCAAAAAATTTAACTATGACCCTGTCAAAATTTTTTTATTTTTCCCTTTACTTTCATGGTTTTTATCTGGTTTTATTGATTCAATAACAGTTTTAACATTTCTGACACCATTAACCTATACATTATGTAGGATAATAAGAATTAATTACATACCTTTAATAATTGCTGAAGTATGTCTTGCAAATATTGGGGGGGCAGGAACCTTAATGGGAGATCCTCCAAATGTAATTTTAGGTTCAATGTTTAAGTTAGGATTTACAGATTTTTTCATTCATAACTATTTAATAGGACTAATTTCTGGATTATGTGCAATTTCTATTTTTTATATGATGAACAAAAAAGAACTTATTGAAAGTAGAAAGAGAATAGACAAGAAAAAATTTGAAGATATAATGCCTGAAGAGGCTATTGAAGATAAAACACTTGCAAAATATGGGCTCTATGGACTTTTTGGAGTTGTTTTTCTTTTAATTTTTAGAGATTTTATTAAAAGATATTTCCCATTAAATATTGGAATTTGTAGTATTTTACCAGCAATTATCATTCTCTCTTTGAGAGGTTCGCACGAAAAATTAAAAAATATTTTGAAAGAAATAGATATTGAAACACTTTTGTTTTTCATTTCACTTTTTGCAGTTGTTGGTTCGCTTGAAAAAACAGAAGTGATAAAAAATTTTGCTTTTCATCTTAAAAATTTTTCGCAAAATGGATATAAGATGAACTCCATTTTGTTTTGGTTTTCTGTTTCTACAAGTGCTTTTATTGATAATGTTCCTGAAGCAATGACTATTGGATATCTTATTAAACATATTTTAAAATTTATTCCTTATAGATTTACAATACTTATATGGACATCCAGTTTGGGTCTTGATATGGGAGGCAATTTTACACCAATTGGAGCAAGTGCGAATGTTGTTGCCTACGGTTTTCTTGAAACACAAGGTATTAAAATAGGATGGAAAAGATGGATTAAAACAATGTTTTTTCCAAATTTAGTTGCAGTTTCTATAAGTTATTTCTTTATTATTTTAAAATTTTCTATAGGATATTATTAATTTAAATTGAGACAATTTCTATATCGCCCCATAAAAAAATTTCTTTTCCTCTAATGATAACGATTCCCTCAATAAAAGGAAAATTTTTTAATTCAGAAGTTATTAAATCTTTGTCTATTCTCTCTTTTACTAAATTCCCAAAATAGGTTGCAGAACCGTCAGAAAATGCTGCAGAAGGGGAAACTACTACAACCGCATCCGCATCCCCAAAACTTATAGAGTGCCCGATTTTTCCACTTGAAGTTGCAATACCATAGGGTTTTTCTCTTTTTTTAAGTTTTAATCCTATTTTCATAGAAAATGGAGAACTTCCAGCATATATCCCTGTTATAAATTCTCTATTCATTTTAGCAAATATATCACCACCATTTTCAATAATTATTTCATCAGAAATTTTCATGAATTTTTTACCAATGATTTCTGCTATTGCTCCTGCAACAGAAGCCATGGGACCGGTTTTTGTTAAAATAGAACTTTCTGACATCAATTTAATTATTTCTTCACCATTACAAACAATAATAGGTGAAAAAGAATAGAGAAATTCAGGATTTTCTTTTATATAATTTTTTAATATTTCTCTTTGTTCTATAATTTCTTTTTTAATCTCTTCTTTCAAATTTTTTTTGGAGATTACAAGAATGTCTGTTTCCTCTACTTTTATTTCATACTTAAAAAAATCCTTTCCTTTAATTAAACTTCTATAAAATCTTTCTTTAGGATTAAATTGCTTGCTCATATCAAAAATCTACAATAGTCAATTTTATTTGTCTTTCTTATAATCCTACTTTCTATTAAATTTCCATTTATATCCCTAATTTTTATAATATCAGTTTCTGTTTTTATATATCCACCCAAAATATCAAAAGCAATATCCTCTATTTTCCCCTTTATTATTCCAATTATTTGGGGATTTTTCTCTAAAAAAATCAAATAATCATTTTCATTACAATAATCAATCATTTTTTTTATTTCACTTTCATTTCTTGAAATAATTAACTTTGTGTATGGAGAAATTCTAAAATGTCTTCCCAATTGGAGAAGAAAGCAATCTTTTAAACTTATTTCTTTATAATTATCAAGTAGATCCTTTAATTTTTTGCAGAAATTTGGATCTGTAAGAAGACATCCTCCAGAAGGGGTTCCAAAATATTTTAATCCTTTTATTTGAGCAAGATATAACTGCAATTTTCTACTTTTTCCTTTAATTCCTAACAAAAGATTTCTATTTATAATCCCTTTATTTTCAACTTCTGTCGGTTCTAAATTTAAAGCAGTAAGAGGCCTCAATAATTTTCCTTTTAAAGAAGATTTTTCTTCTATAATTTTTAATGCATTCAAATTTTGAGATTTTCCTCTCTGTCCCAAAACTTCACCAGTAAAAACAAAAAGCCCATCTTCTTTTTCCATTATTTCTTTTGCCTTTTTAAGCATGTAGATGTGACAATCAATACATGGATTCAAGTTTTTCCCATAACCAAATTCAGGCTTTTTGATTATATCAATATATTTTTCATCTATTTCAAGAACAATTAATTTAAAATTCATTTCTTTTGATAATTTTTCTAAATTTTTTATGGTTTTTTCTCCAAAACCAGATAAAAAAGGTGTTTTTATAAATACTCCAATAATTTCAAAATTTTGTTCTTTTATCAGTTGAAGTGCAAGAATACTATCAAGACCGCCTGATATAAGACCAATTGCTTTCATTTTAATTAATTTTACCATATGTTAAAATAATATCATGGAAAAAATTATTATCATTACAGGACCAACAGGGGGACATTTTTTTCCTGGACTTGCTATAGGAGAAAGATTGAAAAATCATTTTAAAGTAAAATTTTTTATTCCTCAAAGAGAATTTATTTTGAAAATTTTAAAAAATAAAAAATTTGATTACAAAATTATTCCATCTGTAAAAGTAAATAAGAAAAATTTTTTTTTATCAGTTTTTAGGGTATTTTATCTTGTAATATTTTCTGTTCAATTGTTTCGGAGGGAAAAACCTTCACTTGTAATTGGAACCGGAAGTTATGTTTGTATTCCCTTTATTCTTGGAGCAAAAATTTTAAACAAAAAAATTATAATACATGAACAGAATTATATCCCAAGTAAAACAACAAGATTTTTGGCTCCTTTTGTAAATTTTATTTTTCTTTCATTTCCAAATTATGAAAAACTTCCCAAAAAGAAGTGTATTATAACAGGATTTCCTCTGATATCTGATTTTTATAAAACTTATTCAAAAGAGGAAATATTAAAAGATTTAGGTTTAGAAAAAAAAGAAACAGTTCTTATTATTGGAGGAAGCCAGGGAGCAAGGTTTTTGAATAATATTGTTGTTAATCATCTTGAATATTTTAAAGCAAAAAATTTTCAGATAATTCTTATTGCAGGTAAAGAGAAAGAATCTGTAGAAAAAGTAATTATTGAGAAGAATTTATCAGGGAAAGTTTATAATTTTTTTTATGAAATGAATAAATTATATGCAGTAGCAGATTATGTCATAAGTAGAGCAGGGGCAGGGACAATTGCAGAATTGACGATGAAAAAAATACCTGCTTTTTTAATTCCCTATCCCTATGCAGGAAATCATCAGAAAAAAAATGCAGAATATCTTTGTAAAATTGGTTGTGCATTTATGGTTGAAGAAAGAAAAATAAATGATAAAAATTTCATTTTTTTATTTGAAGAATTTGTTAAAAAAAGTCAAGAAATTAGGGAAAATTTAAAAAAAATAGATATTACTGAAAAGGAAGTAATTGAAAATTTTATATTAGATTTATTTAAGAAAAATGAAAAAAGGGATAATTGAAAAAGCAAAAAAAGTTCATTTAATAGGTATTGGCGGGATAGGAGTAAGTGGACTTGCTAAAATACTTATTTATCTTGGGAAAAAAGTGAGTGGTTCTGATAATAAATCTTCTCAAATAATCAAAAAACTTAAAAAACTTGGTATAAGAATCTATTTAAAGCAAAAAGAGGAAAATATAGATAAAGATATTGATCTTGTTATTCATTCTCAAGCAATTCTACCTGATAATCCTGAATATAAAAAAGCGAAAGAATTAAACATTCCGATTTTAAGTTACCCAGAGGCAGTGGGAGAATTAATGAAAGAAAAAAGAGGAGTTGCAGTTGCTGGAACACATGGGAAAACAACAACATCTGCCTTAATAGTAAATTTACTTTATACTTTAAAATTTTCTCCAACATTCATTATAGGGGGAGAAATTGTTAATCTTGGGAATTCGGGAGTTGGAAATGGAGATTTTTTTATCGTTGAAGCGTGTGAATATAAAAGATCTTTTTTAAATTATTTCCCTGAAATTGCTATAATTACAAATATAGAAAAAGACCATCTTGATTATTATAAAGATATTAACGATATAAAAAAAGCATTTTATCACTTTGCTGAAAATATAAAATCAGATGGAATTTTAGTTTTTTGTGGTGAAGATAAAAATTTAAATGAAATTGCTGAAAAAATTAAGGTTAAAAAAATTTCCTATGGCTTTACTTGTGGTGATATAAGAGGAGTTAATTTTGATATAATAGGAAGAAAAACCCGGTTTGAATGTTATTATAAAAATAAAAAACTTGGTAAAATTGAAATGAATTTATGGGGCAGGCATAATGTTTTAAATTCTCTTGCTACAATTGGTGTTGGTATTTATCTTGATTTAACTTGGAAGGAAATAAAAGAAGGAATTGAAAATTTTAAAGGAGTTCATAGGAGATGTGAAATTTTAGGTGAAAAAAATGGGATTACTGTAATTGATGACTATGGACATCATCCAACAGAAATAAAAGTAACATTAGAATGTATAAGAAAGGTTTTTCCAGGGAGAAGATTAATTGTAGTTTTTCAGCCACATCAATATAGCAGGACAAGATTTCTTTTAAGAGAGTTTGCCAGTTCTTTTTCACTTGCTGATAAAATTATAGTTCCTGATATTTACTTTGTCAGAGATTCTTTAATTGAAAAAAAACTTGTTAATTCAGAAATTCTTGTTGAAAAAATTAGAAAAAATGGAAAAGAAGGGATTTATTTGCCAACCTTTAAAGAAATTGTTGAATATTTATGTGAAATAAAAAAGAAAGGAGATATAATATTAACTATCGGAGCAGGCCCTGTTGATAAAGTGGCAAAGGATTTTTTAAAAAGGCTTGAATAAAATGAGAAAGTTGATTTTGACAAAAGAGGAAATTTATAAAATTGAGAAAGAAACATTTGAAAAATTTGGCATTAGCCCTCTTATTCTTATGGAAAATGCTGGGAGAGAAAGTTTTTATGTAATTAAAAATGAGATAAAAAGTTTGAAAAACAAAAGATTCTTCATTTTCTGTGGAAAGGGTAATAATGGTGGAGATGGTTTTGTTCTTGGTAGGTATTTATTTAACAATAATGTGAATGTAAGAATTTATTACTTTGGCCTGCCAGAAGAATTTACAGAAATTTCTTTTTTGAATTTTGATATTTTAAGAAAATTAAAAGTTGACATTCATTCAATAAATAGTTTAAAATTTAATGATTTTAAATTTAAAAAAAATGATATTGTTGTTGATGCAATGTTAGGGATTGGTGTTAAAGAGGAGATAAAAGGGAAAATGAAAGAGATAATTGAATTTATAAATAAAAAAGCATTTTTTATAATTTCGTTAGATATTCCTTCCGGGCTTGATGCAAATACAGGAGAGATTCATGGGATTTGTGTAAAAAGTAATTTGACAATAAGTATGGGTTTTTTAAAAAAAGGTTTTTTTATTAATGAAGGGCCAAAATATACAGGAAAAATCAGGGTTGTTGATATAGGATTTCCAAAATATTACTATGAAAAAAATGAATGAAATAAAAAAAATTATTTTTCTTTATTCTTTATTTTCTTTATTTTTACTAAGTGAAAGTTCATCTACTATCTCATTTGGAACAAAATCAAAAAAGATTGAATTTTTACAAAAAGTTTTGCAGTCAAAAAATAAAGTTTTTTTGAATGAAATTGCTTTACTTCTTGAAGATGAAGATGAAGAAGTTAGAAGTTTGGCTTCTTATGTTTTATATGAAATTGGGGATTCTACCTGTATAGATTATTTTAAAAAAGCATTAGAAGATACATATTGGCAGGTTAGATTATATGGAGTTAAAGGACTTGTAAAATATGGAGATGAAGATATACTCGGAGAATTAATAAGTGCACTTGATGATCCATACTGGCAAGTTAGATATTATGGGGCAATAGGTATTGGTAAATTTGGAGATGAAAATACAGTGGAAAGTTTAATTGAACATCTTGAAGATGAAAATCAAAAAGTGAAAGAAGCAATTTTAATTTCTTTAAGAAGGTTGATGTGGAAAATACCTGCAAGAAATAATTTCAAATTGCTAAAAGAAGAAAATTTGAAATCTCTTTTTGATTGTTTTAAAGGAAAAGAAAATATTAAATTGTTAACTATATCCTTATTTGAAAGTGCAAATGATAGAAGATGTATTCCTTATCTTGTTGAATTACTTGGTGATGAAAGTGATGAGGTTAAAATAAAAGCATTATGGGTTCTTGAAAAATTTAAGAGTTCAAATATTGAAGAAATTGAAGGTTTATTAGGTGAAGCATCGGTAAAGGTAAAAATTGAAGCGATAAAAACAATTGTAAGGTTAAAAGATGAAGCAGGATTAGAGGGACTATTAAAAGGATTAGAAGATGAAAATGAAATGGTTAAAATTTATTCTCTATGGGCTATTGAAAAATTTAAAAATCCAATTACTTATCAGAAAGTAGTTAAGTGTTTATCAGATAAATCCTTAAGGGTAAGAGAAGAAGCAATAAATTTGATTGAGAAAATAAAAGATCCCATTTTTATTCCAATTTTTGAAAAATATATTGAGGATAAAAATTCTGAAATTGAATTTAAAAAATTATGTCTCATTGAACTCGGTAAGATTGGACAATCCGATATGGAGAAAGTTAAAAACATACTTAAAAAATATTTGAAAGATTCAAATAGAGAATTGAGAATTTCTGCGATGGAAGGATTTTTTTATCTTGATAAGTTTGATGATCATTATCTTAAAAATCTTGTTTATATGGAAAAAAATGATCCTGATAAAAACATAAGGATAAAAAGTTCAAAATTTTTGAAAAAAATAGTTGATGAACTTATTAAAAAAGTGGATAGTGTTAGAGAAGATGAAAGGAATTTTGTAATGAAGAAAGTCGAAAATATCGTTGGTAGCAAAGAAGCAAATAGATTATTTCTAAAAATGATTTATAGCAAATATCCACAAGTAAAAGAGGGTGTTTTATCTATTTTAAAGGAAAATCCAATTAGAATTTTTGCAAAAGATATAAAAGAAACAATGAGAGTTTCTGATTTGGATATCAAAAAATTATGTGTTGCAATTCTTGGAGAAATAAAAGATAAAAGTTCAATACCAATATTAAAAGAAGGTTTAAAACATTCTGACAGTGAATATCAATTGTTATGTGCAAATGCTCTCGCCAAAATGGGGAAAGATTATGGTTTAGACATTATCCTAAGGAATGTTGATAGTGAAAATCCGGAATTTCAGAAAATCGCAATTGAATCACTTGTTTACTTAAATAAAATACAGTACTCCTATATTTTGCTTAAAAAACTTATAGAGGGTGAACTTGATATTAAATTAATTAGTGCTTACGGCCTTACTAAAATGGGAAATGAAAGTGGATTAGAATTTCTTGTTAGATTGTCAGAAACAAATGTTGAACCGATTAAAACATTGGCAAACTATTATTTGCAGGATCCTAAAATTCCTTCTTTTTTGAAATCAAAAATTCCTATTATTAGAGAGGAAATATATAGAAGTAAAATAGGGATTCAAGAAATTAAATTGAAAACTATTTATTCTTTTAAAACAGAATCCCCAATAGAAGTAGATGGCAAGGATAATGAAGAAATTTGGAGAAAAATAGAAGAAATTAATGAATTTATCAAAATTGAAGATGAAAAAGTTCCTCTTGATATTCAAACAAAAGTTGCAAGTGTTTATGATAAGGACAATATTTATTTCTTTTTCATTTGTGAAAATCCATCAAAGAACTTTATAGATTATGATACAAGAGATTTCATAACTATTTCTATTAATCCTAAAAATTCTTTTAATGAGTGGTATCAGTTTGTTTTTCATCCTCTTTGTGATATTAAATATTGTTATGTCTGGAAATTTTATAAAAATGAAGATCCTGAAAGATATTGGAATTCAGAATGGAAAGTTTCAACAAATGTATTATCTCCAGGAACTACAAGAAAATGGATTGCTGAAGTTGCTATTCCTTTGAAAGATTTAAAACTTGAAAAGATAGAAAAAGATACAGTAATAAGTATAAACTTTCAAAGAGAAATTGACAGATATTTGACATCTACTTGGACTGGAAGGATAGATATTCCTGAGCAATTCGGGAATTTTGTTTTTAAGGAGAAACCATGAAAAAGAAGTTTTTTGTATTTTATTTATTTATTGTTTTTAAATGTTTCGCAGCAGGATGGTTTGAAAGAAATAAAAACCTTGAAGTAGTTTTTTTAAAAGAGGTCTGGAAGTATATTAGTATTGCAAATCAATTTTCTGATAAAGGCGATATTAAAACTGCAGATTTATATTTAAGAAAAGCGAAAGAAAAAACTGAAAAATGTGAGCCATTTACTCCTACTAATTGGCCTTTTGGGTGGCCGAAAGATAAAGAAAGTTTGAAATATTTAAAATATGCTACACCAGTTGCTTTTATATATAGAATTATTGGGGATTTCTGTTTAGACTATGGGTATAATAAAGAGGCAATAAAATATTTTGAGATGTATATAAGTAAATGTGTCATCCCTGATGCTACCTATTATGTTAAACTTGCTGAAATTTATGAAAAAGAAGGGATGTATACCCAAGCGATAAATCTGTATAATGAAATTGGAAAGTTTATTGAAAATAAAAACTATTGGGGCGAAAATTACACTTTAAAATTTATTGAAAGTAGAGTTAAAAGATTGAATATTTTATTGAAAAAAAATAGAGTTGTGGTTTTGTTTCCCATATTTATTGAAATTCCATCTGCAATTCAAACAGAATTTTTTAACTTATTTTTAAATGAAATAAAAAATATCAAAAATTTAGTTGTGATTTCAAGAAATGATTTTGAAAGAGTTTTAAGGGAAGAGAATTATGAGGAAAAAAATATAGAAGATAAAGAACTTGTAATTGTTGGGAAAATATTAAATGCTGATTATGTTTTAAAACCTGCTTTAAGTAAAGTAATTGATTCTTATATTCTTAATGTTGATGTTTTTTCTATTGATAAAAAAAGTTGGTTTGAACATTATGAATATAAAACAGAAGATATAAAATATGTTCCGAATTTAATTAAAAGATTTGTATTAAACTTTCAAGGGCTTGATATTTCTCCAGATTTATATTTACCTGAGACAAAGTTTTTATGGAGTTATGAAGCAGATGGCTTAATTACAGATTTGAAAATTTCTCAAAATGGAGAAAAAATTTTAATAGGGTGTGAGACAGGTTCTTTATATTTACTGGATAAAAGAGGAAGAGTATTGAAAAATTTAAAAATGTCAGAGAAAATAGTAAATGTAGCAATTTCTCAGGAAGGGGAATATTTAGCCTTCTTTACACTTGAGGGTAAATTATATTTTTTATCAAAAAGTGGGAAAATTCTCTGGATTAAAAAAACAGGAAATTTGGGCAGAGGGATTTCAATTTCAGAAAATGGAAGATTTCTAATTTCTGGAGTAGATAAAACTTTGTATTTTATTGATAGAAATGGAGAAACTTTCTGGGAGATTGAATTACCAGATTTTATTTCTGCTATTTATATTACTGAAAACTCACGTTTTGTTTTTGCAGGAACTCAAAATGGGACATTATATTGTTATAAAGATGATGGGAATTTAAATTGGCAAAAAGAATTGAGAGAAAAAATAGTAAATGTAAAAAATGAAAAAGATTTTGTTTGTGTAGAAACAGAAAAAGGGAAAATTTATCTTTTTGATTTATCAGGAAATGAAATAAAGAATTTTAAAAGTGATGAAGAAATTAATTTTTCTGTTTTTAAACCTGAAATATTAAATTTGATTTCTGGGAAAAAAGGCAATTATCTTTATTTTCTTTCGTATGATAAAAAGAGTTTGTGGAAATATCTTTTAAAGGAAAAAATTTCTTTTCTTTTCTCCCTTCCGGATGGCGAATTAGTTGTTTCAGCAGAAGGTAAGAATTTATTTGCATTTTCAATAATTTGGAGATAATCTATAAATTTTTTCTCAAAAGATCCGGCAATTTCTTTTCAAGATAGAATTTGCTTTCTTCATAAACATCACTAAAAGGATAAAAAAGTATTATCTGTAAAAAAGCCATTTTTGCTTTTTCATATTCTCCTAAATCTAAACAGATCTTTCCAAAAGATAAAAGCGCGTTATCAGCAAGTTTACTTAAAGGATAATTTAAAATAAAATTTTTATAGGCAATTAAAGCATTTTTAAAATCTCCTTGTCTGTAAAGAGATTCTGCAATTTCATATTGATACTTTTCAGGAAGACATAATTCAGGATACTTTGCAAGCCCATTTTTATATATCTGTGTTGCAAAATATCTGTCTTCATATATTAAACTTTTAATTTTTTCTTTTAATTTTTCAATTTCTAAGTTTTTTTCTGAATCGTATACTATTTCCTTTTTCTCTGCTTCAAGTAGTCTTAAAAGCATGTTTTCTCCAAGTTTTACGTTTTCTCTGTATTTTACCTCTCTATAGAGTTTTGTTCCTAAACCAATTATTAACCCAAATAAAAATCCTCCAAAATGGGAAGCATAGGCAACTTGTGATTGAACCTTATATATAGAAACAAGGAAAGTATTGATTGCTTGAAGTAAAAACCAGAAAAATAACCAGACAGATGCATATATTTCAAATTCCCCAAATTTGATATATATTAACCATATAAAATATTTGAAAGTTATTCTACTTTTCGGAAATAAAATGGCATATGCACCAAGAACTCCTGCAATTGCTCCTGATGCTCCAATTACAGGGATATTTCTGTATTTTGCCGGTATTAATTCATAATATAAAAGAGAAGCAAAAATACCAGAAAGTAAATAAAAAATAAAAAATTGAAATTTTCCCCATCTATCCTCAATGTTATCACCTAAAAGCCACAAATACCACATATTAAAGAAAAGATGAGAAATTCCTCCATGCAGAAACATTGAAGTTATTATATTTTTGAAAGAAAATTTTTCTGGAATAAATCCAAAATTAGAAACAATTTCTTCGTAATGAGGGGAAAATCCAAAGAGAAAATAAATTAAACAATTTACAAAGATTATTAAAGTAACTACTATTGGAAACTTTTTAACACCATACTCATCTCTAATTGGAAATGTAAAAATCATTAAAGTTTGAAAAGTCCTTTAAAACCAAGAAATGCTAAACTCATAAGTGCTGCAAGAATAAAAGCTATAGGGACCCCTTTAAAATTTTCTGGAATTGGTGCAATTTCAAGTTCTTCTCTTATTGCCGAAAAAACAATTATAACAAAGCAGTATCCTCCTGAAACACCAAGTGAAAAAATAAGATTTTGAATAAATGAAAGTTTATAATCAATGCCAAGAAAAGCACTAGCCAAAATTGCACAATTAGTTGTAATTAAAGGTAAATAAATTCCAAAAGCACGATATAAAGTCGGCAATTTTTTCCTTATAATCATTTCCTCAAATTGAACAAAAGAGGCAATCGTTAGAATAAATGTTGTTGTTCTTAAATATTCAAGTTTAAATGGTATAAGTAAAAAATGATAGACAGCCCAACTTATACTGCAAGCCATAACTGTAACAAAAACAACTGCAATTCCCATTCCAACAGAAGATTTTATATTTGTTGAAATTCCTATGAATGAGCATAATCCAAGAAATCTTATAAGTAAGATGTTATTTATAAGAAAAGCAGAAAGAAAAATGAAAAATAAATTTGCTTCATTTAACATATTTTCTTCCTCTTTTCAATTTTTTGTTTTAAAGCAATTAAAAGCCCTATAACTAAAAATGCTCCTGGTGGCATTATCATAATTAAAAAAGGATTATAATTGCTCCCTAAGATGGGTTTCCCCATAAATGTTCCATTGCCGAGAATTTCTCTAAAAGAAGATATTACAAAAATTATTAATGTAAATCCTAAGCCCATTCCAAGTCCATCAAGAATAGAATTAAAAACATTATTTTTTGAAGCAAATCCTTCTGCCCGTCCAAGGATTATACAGTTGACAACTATTAGTGGGAGATAAACTCCAAGATTTTTATGAATCTGAGGAAAAAAAGCAGCAATTGTATAATCAGTTATTGTTACAAATGTTGCAATTACAACTATAAAAACAGGGATTCTAACGTGAGATGGAACAATTTTTCTTATTAAAGAAATTACAAAATTTGAACCAGTTAAAACAAAAATTACAGCAATTCCCATACCAAGAGCATCTTTTACTGAACCACTTACAGCAAGAACAGGACAAAGCCCAAGCATTATAAAAAGGATGGGATTTTCTTTCCAGATACCATTTAAAAAAACTTTAAAATCTATTATTTTTTTCATTTATTTAAAATTATCTATGAAATTTTTTATTTTTCTTTCTACCTCTGGGTTTTCTAAAATATCCTTTGTTGACAATACATTACAAACAACAACTCTTCCTATATCTATCATTCTATGATATTCAACCATTCTTAAATAACTTTCAACTACAAGATCAGCACCTTCAAATTCGTCTCCAGCAGCAGTCAAAATTAAACCACATTTTTTGCCTTCAACAAGAGAAATATAAGATCCATCTTCATTATACTTATCAAGACAATAAGTTCTATCAAGGAAAGATTTTATAAGCCACGAAAAAGACCAACAGAACACAGGAGTTGCAAGAAGTATACAGTCAGAGTTTAAAATTTTTTCATATAAATTTTGCATATCATCTTTTATAGAACAGTTTGGTTTATTTTTAACCTTCTGACACTGAAAGCATTCTATGCAACCTTTTATGTTTTTATCAATAAGATAGATAATTTCAATTTCATGCCCCATTTTTTCTAATTTTTCAGCAATCATTTTTAAAACTAAATAAGTATTTCCAGTTTTTCTTGGACTTCCTAAAAAAGCACATATTTTCATTTTTCTTCCTTTATTTTTTCAAGTAATTTCCTTACACTCTCAACAACACTTCTAGAAGATATTGTTGCACCTGTGACTGCATCAATTTTCCCATTTGGATTATCTTTTTTTAAATATATATCATCTTTTGTTTTCCCTGTAAACTGGTCAAGAAATTTATTTTCTGTTATTTTTGAACCAAGTCCGGGAGTTTCAGAATGTTCCTTAATCTTAATCCCTTTTATTTTCATATCTTTGTCAATTCCTACTTTTAGATAAATATAACCGCCATATCCGAGTGTTTTTACTTCAAATATTTTTCCTATTTCTTCATCATTCAAGTTTAAAACAGAAATGTATTTAATACCATCCATCTCTTTTTCTATAAAATTTACACCCTCTGGAAAAATTTCTTTGTTGATTTTATTTTCTTTGATTTTTTTGATTTTTTCAATTCTTGGCATTGTAATTTTGTAAATATAAGAAAGAAGATATCCTGACAAAGCGCAGATAAAGGTGATTACTACAATACCAATAAAAAACTCTTTTTTATTCATTTTTTATTTTCCAAATTTTTTAGGTAATGTGTACTTATTAATTAAAGGAACTAATGAATTCATAAAGAGAATTGAATAACAAACACCTTCAGGATAACCACCCCATTTTCTTATTAAAAATGTTATCATTCCACAACCAATTCCAAATATAATTTTGCCCTTTCTAGTTATTGGAGATGTTACATAGTCTGTTGCCATAAAGAAAGCGCCAAGTATAAGACCTCCTCCCATTATTTGATACCAGACATTTTCTCTGAAAATAAATGACAAAATTGCTACTGTTAAAATATAAGAGAAAGGAATGTGCCATGTTATTACTTTTTTTGAAAGTAAAAAAAGCCCTCCAATTAGTAATAAAAGAGTACTAGTTTCTCCTATACATCCAGATCTACTGCCTAAAAACATTTGCCATAAGGTTGGAAGTTGTTCATTAATTTTTTCTTTTATAATAAATAAAGGAGTTGCACTGGTTATTGCATCTATATTATAATCAAAAGGTTTTATAAATTTCGTCATTTCAACTGGATAGGATGCAAGTAAAATTGCTCTTGCAGTTAAAGCAGGGTTAAATATATTAAATCCAATTCCCCCAAAAAGTTCCTTAACGAGAAAGATTGCAAGAAATCCACCAATTGCAACCATCCATAATGGAATTCTTGGAGGTAATACAAAAGCCAGAAGAATACCTGTAACAATAGCACTTCCATCATAAATTCTTATTTCCTTTTTCATTAGAATTTGAAATAAAAGTTCGCTTAAGACACAGGAAATTATTGAAACAAAAATAATTTCTAAAACATAAATTCCAAAAAAATAGATACTACCAAAAAGAGCAGGAAGTAAAGAAATTATCACATAAAACATTATTTTTCCTACAGTTTCTGAACTATGTATATGTGGAGAACAAGTAATTTTACAAATATTTTTAGTATTCATTTTTTTCTCAATTTAAATTTAGCACATTTTATAAAGTCAACAAGTGGTCTTTTTGAAGGACATATATAAGCACAACATCCACATTCAATACAATCAAAAACATTTAAATTTTCTACCTTATCAAATCTTTCAAGTTCTACATATTTACCTATTTCACTGGGAAGAAGAAACATTGGACATACATCAAGACATTTTCCACATCTTATACAAGGTTGAATTCTTTTAGGTAATTTTTCTTCAGGTAATAATAAAATTCCTGTTGTTCCTTTTATAACAGGAACATCTTCTTTAAATAATTGTATTCCCATCATTGGACCACCAACTATGATTTTCCTACCATGTTTTAATTCTGCTCCACAAAAATTTAAAATATCAGATATTAAAGTTCCAATTTTTACTTTTAAATTTTTTGGATTTTTCACAAGTCCAGAGCATGTCAAAACCCTTTCAGTTAAAGGGATGCCATCACAAACAGCACGTTTTATTGCCAGTGTCGTTTGAACATTAAAGACAATGCAATTAACGTCTATGGGCAATCCTCCAGATGGAACCTCTCTATTTAAAATAGATTTTATTAAGTGTTTTTCACTACCCTGAGGATATTTTGCAGGAAGAATTTTGATTTCAATTTCAATACTTATTTTTAAATTTCTAATACTTCTTTCAAGTTGAGGTAAAAGATCAATTTTATTATGTTCAATCCCAATAAATGCTTTTTTCACATTTGTGGCTTTACAAATTATTTGAATTCCTTCAATAACTTCTTCAGTATATTCTTTTAAAACTCTATAATCGCAGGTTAAAAATGGTTCACATTCACATCCATTTATCAAAATAAAATCTACTCTTTTTCCTTCTGGAATAGTTAATTTTACATGTGTAGGGAAAGCAGCACCACCAAGACCAACAATACCACTTTCTTTTACAATATTTATAATTTCCTCTGATTTAAGGTTAAGCCAATCTCTTTTTACTTTTTCTATACTTTTTCTTTCGCCATCACTTTCAATAATAACACTTAAAGATTTTCTTCCAGTAGGTAAATCCCAAGGAGCAATTTCAATAACTTTTCCTGATATAGAAGAGTGTATATACGAACTAATGAATCCAGTAATCTCTCCAATAACCTGTCCTTCAAGGACATAATCTCCTTTTTTTACAACTGGTTTTGCAGGACTTCCTGTATGTTGAATTAAAGGAATTATTACTTTTTCTGGATATTTGAATTCTTCAATTTCTTCATTTTTGCTCAAACTTTTAAAATCTATTAGTTTAACACCGCCTTTGAACATACTATGCTCCAAATTTTCCAAGTTTTAAAGAACAGGCAAGTAAAAGATACATAACATTTTTTGAATACATATTTCCTAAAATTCCTTTACTACATTCTTTTTCGGTAAACCTTTGAACATCGTCTGGTATTGTATTTGGTGAAACTAGAACAAAAGGAACAGGGTGCCATGAATGACCTTTTAGTTTTGATGGTGTAGAATGGTCTCCTGTTATTGCAATTGCTTCAAATTCCATACTTTTAATCAGTTCAATTTTTTTGTCTATTTCTTCAATAAATTTTACTTTACCTTCAAAATTTCCGTCTTCCCCAAGACTATCCGTTTTTTTAATATGAAGGAAGAAAAAATTATAATCATTATAAACTTTCTGAAGAGCCATTATCTCCTCTTCAACAGTTTCGCCACAGTCAATTACATCCATACCAACAAGTTTTGAAATACCCTTATACATTGGATATGTTGCAATACAGCAAGCATTCAATTTATACTTTTCTTTAAAAGTTTTTATTTCTGGATATGTAGAAAAACCCCTTAGAAGAATACATTTCGCTTTTGTATCCACATTTTTCAATAAGTTAATAACTCTTTCTTCAAATTCGTTTAAAACTTCTGCTGTGAATTTTCCTTTTTCACTTAAAGGTACAAAATTTTTTAAAGGTTTTCCTTCTTTTCCTGGGTCATTTTCAGATACATCAATAGAAAGATTTTCTCCACTTAATATAATTGCACATCTATGTTCTTTAACTGTTTTTATTTTTATTTTTATTCCTTTAATTTCTCTTATATTTTCAGAAATTAAATTTACAATTTTTTCATTTTCTTCTGTTGGAATTCTTCCTGCTCTTCTATCTGTAACTATTTTATTTTCATCTATTGTTGCAAAATTCCCTCTAATGGCAATTTCTCCCTTTTTAACCTCCAGACCAATGCCAAGACACTCAAGTATTCCTCTTCCAATTTGAATTTCAATTGGATCATATCCAAATAAGGCAATATGTCCAGGCCCACTCCCAGGAGTTATGCCAGGAAGAACAGGTATTATAAGCCCGCAGGACCCAATTTTTGCAAAATAATCAAGGTTTGGTATTCTGGCAGTTTCAAGTTCAGTTTTTCCGGTTATTGGATGAGGAAGACCTCCTATCCCATCAAGAACAACAAGAAGAATTTTTTTATCATTTTCTTGTATAATTTCAGGTAAGATTTTTTCATACTCCATTTTTTACTCCTTTATGTTAAAATTTTTGCAATTAAACTTTTCTTAATTTTAATTGCTTTATATGGGCACACTTCAAAGCAACAGAAACATAATATACACTTTTTTCTATCAAATTTCAAGTTTTTTGAAATACTTTTCACAGGACATACATTTACACAACTATAACATTTTTTACATTTTTGAAGATTTATTACTGGAATAATTTTAAAAAATTTACTTATTGGTAGGAGTAATTTTGAAAAAAATTTATTTTTAATCAAAAAATATTTCTTAGTAGACGGTAACTTGAAATTTTTTAGTACTTCAAAATTGTCCCCAATTATTTCAGGTTCTTTCAATTTGTATTTTTCTTTATAAATTTTTATAAAATCAATATTTTCTGGATTAATACTGGCAAGTAAGCAACAAAAATAGTCAACATATACAGGACTTTCTCCAATTATAATATATCCTGCTTTTCTTAATTCTCCAGATGATGGCCCATCTCCTTCCATAATTATTATTGCGTCAACAACTGTAAGAAAAATATTTTTTTCAATTTCTTTATAGAATTCAATAAGGAAGGAAGAAAAATCGTAGGGATTAATAAATTTACTATGTAAAATTGATTTTGTCATTCCAGGGATTAGACCATATAAGTTTTTAATTCCAATTGTTAAAGTGGTTAAATTATGCGTTTTAAATTTGGGTATATTTAAAACTTTATATTCTTTTATCAATTTAGTTACAGGAATTTTACATTTTTTGCCATTAACATTAAGGTCAATTATTAAAAAATCGTCAAATTTTTTAAGTTCCACATTATATTTTTTTGATATCTCCAAATAACCACAATTTTCCCAGTATTCTTCTATTGGTTTTAAAGCATTAGCAGGGCTATCTCCTATGATTAATTTTTTATTTTCAAAAATTTTAATAAGACCTGAAATAAGGGTAGGATGTGTTGTAACTCCTTCATTTGGATTTCTCGCAGATAACATATTTGGTTTTAAAAGTATTTTTTCAGGTATATTTTTTAAATCCAAAAGTTCAATGCCTCTTTTTAATTTTTCGTAAATTAAATCTTCTGAATAACTTTCGCATTTTAAGACGACTACTTTATCTTTCATAAGAGAAAATTATAACAAAATTGAAAAAAATGTTAAAATATAAATATGACTACAAAATATCATCTTCATAGAACTAATATTCTGAAAACAATTTATGAAAAAGGTAAATTTTCAAGAAAAGATCTACATGAACTGCTTGATATTCGTTTTGCAACAATTACTGAAATAATAAAAGAATTGATAAAAGAAGGAATAGTTAAAGAAGTTGGAAAAAGAAAGAATGAAAAAGGTGGAAGGCCCCATTCTTTATTAAGCATTGTTCCTGATAGTAAATTTTTTATTGGATGTGAATTAACAACGACAGGCATATATTCTGTTATTTTAAATTTTGAAGGAAAAATTATAAAAAGTGAAACAATAGATTTAGATTTGAATGAGAGTAAAGAAAATATTAAAGAAAAAATAGTTTATCTTATAAAAAATGTGATATCAAAATGTGGAAGTGATAAAAATAAAATTTGTGGAATAGGTTTTGTTGATCCTGGAATTGTTGATACAGAAAAAGGAATTTCTTTGTTTTCATCAATTATGCCTCAATGGAGAGATGTGCCTATAAAAAATTATATTGAAAATGAAGTTTCGATTGAAACTTTTGTTATAGGGACTTCACAGGCAAAAGTATTAAGTGAGAAATTTTTTGGCAAAGGTAAAAATTATAGAAATTTTTTATTTGTTGAATATGGTGAAGGAATTGGATGTGGTATTATAAGTGATAATAGAGTTGTCCATGGAGCAGGTGGTGTTGCAGGAGAATTTGGACATATTAAAATAAATGGTAGAACTGAAAAATGTAATTGTGGTGGGAATGGATGTTTAGAAGCAATTGCAAGCATTCCCTCAATTATAAAAAAAATTAAAGAGGCAACCAAAAAAGATATGAATATTTCAGAGATTGTTTCAAGATACTTGAAAGGAGAAAAGATAATTAAAACAATCTTAGATGAAATTTTGGAAATATTTAGTATTTCTGTTGCCAATCTCGTAAATTTGTTTAATTCCGAGTTGGTTATTTTTGACAGAAATTTTGAAATATATAAAGATTTTTTAGGGGAAATTATAAGAAAAATTGAAGAAAATATGGTTTACAAATACCCAGTTAGATTTGAAATTTCTGATTTTGGAAAAGAAATTGGAGCGATTGGAGGTGCTTGTTTTTCAATAAGTAAATTTTTAAAACTTGACAATTAATTTTTTTTAATATATTATTTACGAAAAAGTAAAAAAGGGGGGAAAAATGAAAAAAGAAAAAGTATCTGATTTCAGATATGATACAGGTCCTGCGAGAATTCCATGGAGTGCTGTTGGAGAAAAAATAAAATTTCAGGATATAATGGAAATTTTAAAATTTCTTATACCTCCTAAAAAGGATAAGGTTAAAAAATACAGAACGCAAATAAAAAGAGTTGAAAAAGAGATAAAAAAACTTATTGAAAATTCCAATCTTGCTGGTAAATTAACACTTGGAGAAAAAGTTGCTCAACTTGAAGAAGAGGTTAAAAAATTTTTAAACTGTAAATATGCTGTCTTTCTTACAAATGCTACAGCAGGTTTTGAAATTGCTTACAAATTTGCCGATTTAAAACCAGGGGATGAAGTTATAGCACCTGCCATTACTTTTATTGCAACTATTTCCTACCCTCTTTCTATTGGGGCTAAGGTAGTTCTTGCAGATATAGATCCAAGGACTTTAAATATGGACCCTGAAGATGTGGCAAGGAAAGTTACAAAGAAGACAAAAGTAATAGTGCCTGTCCATATAGGTGGGTATCCTTGTGATATGTCTGCGATAATGGATATTGCAAAAAAATTCAATATTGTTGTTCTTGAAGATGCTGCTCATGCATTTGGTGCTGTCTATGAGGGTAAAATGATTGGAACTATAGGACATTTTGGGGCTTTTAGTTTTCATGAAGTAAAAAATATTACATCTCTTGGTGAAGGTGGTATACTTGTTACAAATGAAGATGTAGGAAGAGAATTTCCAAAGGCAAGATTTGTTGGATTTAATATTGAAAATCCTATTCCTTTATGGCTTTATGATGTTACTGCTTTAAAATGGAGAGGGGATTATTTTGCCCCGGGGAATCACTCAGCAACTGAAATTCAAGCAGTTGCATTACTTTCGCAGATGAAAAGACTGGATAAAATTATTGAAAAAAGAAGAAAAGCAGCAGAATATCTCAATGAAAGATTTAAAAATATAAAAGGGATTATAACTCCACCACTTGATGATGAAAAAATTAAATCAACTCATCATCTTTATCTTTTTCAAGTAGACCCAAATCTTCTTAATGGAGATATTCAAAAAGTTAAAGAAAAAATGGCTGAAAAAGGAATAACGCAAATTCCACATTTTGCTCCACTTTATAGATTTTCAATTATGAAACAGTTAGGATATGATACAGAAAAAATAAAAGAAACCTGTCCAAATGCAGAAGAAGTATTTTTGCATAGATTTACTCATCTCCCGTTATATGATTTTAAAAAAGAAGATTTGAAATATATGGCTGACTCAATAATTGAAATTATAAAAGAGATGCAAAAATGATTATAGGAATACCAAAAGAGATAAAAGAAGAAGAGTATAGAGTTGGTATTACACCAAAAACAGTAAAAAAACTTGTAAAGAAAGGACATAAAGTAATCATAGAAAAAGATGCAGGAACTGGTGCAGGTATAAAGAATGAAGATTATGAAAAAGCAGGCGCAGAAATTGTTGATAATCACTCTTATATTTTTGAAAATTCTGATTTAATTGTCAAAGTCAAAGAACCTCTTCCTTCTGAATATAATTTGCTCTCAGATAAACAAATAATTTTTACTTTTTTCCATTTTTCTTCAAATATAGAAATGACAAAAAAATTAATTGAAAGAAAGACAACATGCATTGCTTATGAACTTGTGGAAGAAAAAGGAATTCTTGTTATTTTAAAACCTATGAGTGAGATAGCAGGAAAGTTAAGTATTCAGGAGGGTATGAAATATCTTGAAAAAGAGTATGGTGGGAAAGGAATTCTTATTTCAGGTGTAGATGGAGTAAAGGGAGGTAGAGTTGTTATTTTGGGCGGAGGAACAGTAGGTTATAATGCAGGTAAGATTGCTTATTCAATTGGAGCAGAAATTACAATTTTTGAAATTAATGAAGAAAGAATAAAATTTTTAAAGAAAGAATTTCCAAAAAGCAAAATTTTATATTCAACGCTTTATGACATTAAAAAAGAAATAAAAAAAGCAGATATAGTGATTGGAGCAGTTTTAATACCAGGAAGAAGGCCACCAATTCTTATAAGAAGAGATGATTTAAAAATAATGGAAGAGGGGACAGTAATTGTTGATGTTTCAATAGATGAGGGGGGAATTGCTGAGACGAGTAAACCAACAACTCATAAAAATCCTATTTATATTTATGATGGTATTGTGCATTACTGTGTCCCTAATATTCCTGGTATTGTACCTAAAACTTCAACATATGCTCTTTGTAATGTAACAGAAAGATATATTTTGCAACTTGCTGATAAGGGTATTAAAAGTATTGAATATTCAGAAGGATTAAAAACAGGTCTTGCTATAAGAAACGGAGAAATAGTCAATCCTAAATTAAAACTTACCTTTTAAATGGGCCGTGCAGGACTTGAACCTGCGACCTACGGATTAAGAGTCCGTTGCTCTACCAGTTGAGCTAACGGCCCAAAATGCGCCTGGCGCGACTCGAACGCGCAACCCTCTGCTTAGAAGGCAGATGCTCTATCCAGTTGAGCTACAGGCGCAATTTCAAAATTTATTATAATATTTTAAGTGTTAAAAGTCAATATTTTTTGCAAATTATCGGAAATTTTATAAAATATCATAAGATGGAAAAGTTTTATTTCTTATCTTATTAAAAGAGGTAAGGAAAATTATGCTTTAAAGTTTAACACTTATAAGATTAAGAAAAGAAACAGGTGGAAGTACAATCAGAAAAAAGTTGACTTATTTTAAAATTTGATTTATAATTTTTTTACTATGGGAAGAAAAAGACAGGGAAACGGTAGAGATTCAAATCCAAAATATCGGGGAGTAAAAGTTTTTGAAGGACAAATTGTGAAAGCAGGGAACATTATTGTAAGACAAAAGGGAACAAAGATTTTACCTGGTAATGGTTGTGGTATTGGTAAAGATTATACAATATTCAGTTTAATAGATGGAATAGTTGAATATGCAGAAAGAGGCAATAAGAAAGTTGTTCATGTAAGGCCTATTCCTCAAAATGTTTAATTTCTCAATAAAAATTGAATCTTTAGAAAATTTCAAAAATTCTCAAAATTTTCATTTTTTTCTATCAAAAGAAGAATTAAAAGTTAAAAATCCAGTTTCTTTATTGGGTAAGGTTGCTCTAAAAAAAGCATTTTTTGATTGTCTAAAGTTAAATAATGAATTTAAAAAAATAGAAATTAAAAAACTTAAATCTGGAAGACCTGCAATAAAAATAAAAGATCCAAAGTTAAAGAAAAAACTTAGGAATAAAAAAATTACCTTTTCCCTTTCTCACACAAAAGATTTAGCAGTTGCAATTTGTCTGATTTATGAATGAAAAAGTAAAATTTTTAAAAAAAAGAGAAAAAGACACACATAAAGGAGATTATGGACATTTATTTATTATAGGAGGAAGTCCTGGTTTAACAGGTGCTGTTTGTCTCGCAGGAATAAGTGCTTTGAGAAGTGGATGTGGTCTTGTGACAATAGGGATACCTGAATCTTTAAATCAAATAATTGAAATTAAACTTACAGAAGTAATGAGTTTACCTTTACCAGAGACAGAAGACCATTATTTTTCCTTAAATGCTTATGAAAAAACATATGAATTTATAGAAAAGAAAGCAGATTGTGTTTTAATAGGACCTGGTATTTCCTTGCATCAGGAGACAAAAAAATTTGTTAAAAAAATAATACCTGAAATAAAAAAACCTCTGATAATAGATGCGGATGCTTTAAAAATAATATCTGAAAATCTTGAAATTCTTAAATTTCTTGAAAAACCAATTTTAACACCACATCCAGGGGAAATGTGTTATTTAACAGGTTTAAGCATAAAAGAAATACAAAAAAATAGAGAAAAAGTTGCAGTTGAATTTGCCCAAAAATACAATGTCATTTTAATATTGAAAGGATATAAAACAATTGTGACAGATGGAGAAAAAACTTATATAAATTTAACAGGAAACCCAGGTATGGCAACTGCAGGCAGTGGAGATGTTCTTGCAGGAATAATAGGAGGACTTTTAGCAACTGGTGAAGAAAAGTTTATATCTGCAAAATATGGTGTTTTGATTCATGGACTTGCTGGAGATATTGCAAAAAGAGAAAAAGGAGAGATTTCTTTAATTGCTTCTGATATAATAGAAAAAATACCTATTGCATTTAAGTATTTGAAAAAAGAAAAGATTTTTAAGGAGATTTAAAAAGAAGTAGTTTGTCTTAGTAGGCCAGATAGATTTTTTTATTGTTTTTTAGTAAAGTTTTTCAGGATATAATTAAAAAATGAGATTGCTTTTTTATACATTGATAGGAATTGCTCTTGGGTGGTGGGAAGGTATTGTAGTTGTTTATATAAGAGAAATATTAACTGCTATTCAACCTGATTTAACAAAATTAACTATTTCAGAGCTCTCAAAACCATTAATTATTACTGGGAATAAAGGATATAGTTTATTGTTCATAGAAAAGACAAGAGAATTAATGCCAATTATTATAATTATTTTAATTTCTATCCTATGTGAAAAGAAAATTATAAGAAAATTTGCAACCTTCTTTTGGATTTTTTCTATATGGGATTTATTTTACTATTTAACACTTAAAATTTTAATTGATTGGCCCCCTTCATTTAAGACTATTGATTGTCTTTTTTTAATCCCTTCCCCTTGGATTGCACCTGTTTGGATTCCTATTGTAGTTATGATAGTTTTTTTATCAATTTCTTCTTTTATTTTAAAGAAAGTTAAGTAATTTTGCTACCTGGTGGAACGTCATTTTTATCAGTTGTCAAAATTGAAAGTTTATTGTCAAAAAGTGTAGCAAGAAGCATACCTCTACTTTCAATTCCTTTGATGACTTTGGGTTCAAGATTGACAATAACGACTATATTTTTCCCAATTAATTCTTTTTTATCATACCAGGGCTTTATTCCTGCAACCATTTTTCTTTTTTCATCTCCTATATCCACTGTCAATAAATATAATTTGTCTGCTCCAGCAATATCTTCTACCTCTAAAATTTTACCAACTCTCAAATCCATCTTCTTAAATTCATCAAATCTTATTTCCATATTTATCCTCCTTTTAAAAAATTGTATAATAAAAAATTGAATGGTTCAAAAGATGATAAGAGAAAAGGTTAAAGAAATTTTGTCTCAAATCCCACAGAATATTATTTTACTTGCAGCCACAAAAGGAAGAAGTGTTGAAGAAATTGAAGAAGCGATTGAAGGTGGTATAAAATTTATTGGAGAAAATTATGTTCAGGAAGCAGAAAAGAAATTTTTAAAAATTGGCAGGAGGGTTAAATGGCATATGATTGGGCATTTACAGACAAATAAAGTTAAGAAAGCAATTGAAATTTTTGATATGATTGAAACAGTTGACTCAATAAAACTCGCCAAAGAAATAGATAAAGAAGCAAAAAAAAGAAATATTATTTATCCTGTTTTAATAGAAATAAATAGTGGGAAAGAGCATCAAAAAACAGGCGTTTTCCCAGAAGATGCAGAAAATTTAATCTATGAAATTTCAAAATATGAAAATATTAAAATAGAAGGTTTAATGACCATGGGCCCAGTTGTTGAAAAACCAGAGGATATAAGACCTTACTTTAAATTGACAAAGGAATTGTTTGAAAAATTTAAAAGATTAAATTTACCAAATGTTGAGATGAAATATCTATCTATGGGAATGACAGATACTTGGAGAATAGCAATTGAAGAAGGAGCAAATATAATAAGAATAGGAACAGGAATTTTTGGTCCAAGGAGAGGTGGCTGAGTGGACTAAAGCGGCCGACTCGAAATCGGCTTCCATCCACAAAATGGATGGACGTGGGTTCAAATCCCACCCTCTCCGCAAGTTTATCTTTTTAAATTTGAATTTAGAAAAGAGCAAAAAATGAATTTGAAAGTGCCTTTGAAGAAACCGAGACCTGATTTTGAAAAATTTAAAAAAGTTATTTTAGGTGAAGAAAGGGCTGATAAGACTCATTTTGTAGAACTTGTTATAGATTATGAAGTAAAGAAATATATAACAGAAAAATATATCGGAGAAAAGTGGATTGAATATAATGATGAAAACAAAGAAGATTATATAAGGCAAGAAATAAACTTTTGGTATAAAATGGGATATGATTATGTGAGAATTGCAGGTGGAATTATTTTCCCAAGAAAAGAAAGAAGAACTAAAGATACAGCGATATTGTCAAGAGGAGAAAGGGGATGGGTAGAAGAGGGGACAGGAATGATAACTAATTGGTATGATTTTGAAAATTATCCTTGGCCTAAAAAGGAAGAAATTGATTATTCTATTTATGAAATTGCAATTAAAAACTTACCTGATGGGATGAAATTATTAGTTTGTCCAAGTAGTGGTGTTTTTGAAATAGCAAGTGAATTTTTACTTGGTTTTGAAAATATGAGTTATTTACTAATAGATAATTTTCTTCTTGTTGAAGCAGTATTTAACAAAGTAGGAGAAATTATTTGTGAGTTTTATAAAAATATCGTTGAATTAGATAATGTAGAAGGTTTTTTTCAAGGAGATGATCTTGGATTTAAAACTTCAACTTTTTTATCACCTGAATATTTAAGAAAACTTGTAATTCCATGGCATAAAAAATATGCAGAAATTGCTCATAAAAAAAATAAGTTATATTTATTTCATTGTTGTGGAAACATTTCAAACGTTATTGATGACTTTATATATGATGTCAAAATAGATGCTTTTCATTCTTTTCAAGACGAAATTATACCTGTATGGGAATTCAAAGAAAAATATGGAGATAAAGTTGCTGTTCTTGGAGGAGTAGATGTAAATAAACTTGTTACTTATAATGAAGAAAGTTTGAGAAAATATGTAAGAGAAATTCTTGATAAATGTATGCCATATAGATATGCTTTTGGGAGTGGAAATTCAATTACAAATTATATTCCAGTTGAAAATTATTTAATCATGCTTGACGAAGGGTTGAAATATTTATAAAATTAAAGTAGGATTAAATTAATGGAAAAAGAAGTAAAAAGATATAGGATTAGACCTAAAACCTATCTATGTCTTACTCCTGAAGAAGCCCTTAAAACTGGAATAAGCACAGGAGAACAAATAGTAGAAGAAATTTTACTTGCAAGAGAAATTACTTTATCTGCATATATGTACGGGGTTATAAGAAATCTTTCTGAAGAAGAATTGAGGAAAATACCTGTTTTAGAAAGGAAAGAAAGATTATTTGAGAGCAGAAGAGAAGCAATAAAATATATAAAAGAAAACGGTGAAGATTTATTTTTACTTTATGTGGTAAAAGAGACAAAAATGGTTCCAAGAGAAGAAATTAAATGGGATGAAATTGATATTACAGTAGATGAATTTCTTGAAGAATTAAAAAAGTTTGAAAAGGAACCATCAAAGGTTTAAAAATTGAGTTAACTCTCTTATAAAAGTAATAATATGTGTAACCTTATCTCTTGTAAAAACTGGAATTTTTCTTGTTTCTGTTTTTATTTCTTTTCCCATTAGGAAATTTGTTTCTTTTGTTGTTAAAATCCCTCCTGTTTCAAAAACATTTTCATATTCTTTTTTAACTTTTTCAGAAAGAAAAGGAAATACCTCAAAAAGATTTTTTCCAACAATGTCGGTTGGAAATCCTAAAAGAGCATTCCATTTTCTAAAAGTTTCATTAAAGTATAAGATTTTATAGTCTTTATCAATAATATGAATTGCCTCTGGCAACAAATCAAAAATTCTTGTAAATATATCAAATCTTTCTGATTTGAAATTTTCTTTAGAAATTTCAATTCCATAGGAAATTACTTTAATAATATTCCCTTTTTCATCCTTTATAAAATTATTTCTCCATCCAATTAATTTTTGGGTTTTAAATTTTGTTTCAACCGGATTTTCAAAATAACTGTATTCTTCAAGATATCCTTCCATTATTTTATAAAGTATAAATTTCAATTTCTCTTTTATATTCTCTGGAATACATTTTTCAAACCAATTTTTCCCTATCAATTCATCTTTGTGATATCCAAGTATTTTTGCCCCATTTTCATTTATATATTCTATAAAACCGTTTTTTTCAAGAACTATAATTATCCCAGGAAATTGAGCAAGAATTTTTTTGAATATTTCAAGTTGATATTGAAGAGTTTTAATTTCTAAATCCTTAAAAATTATAATATTTTGTAATTTTCTAATTTCTTCTTCCATTTCCCCCGCTAAAAATTTTAATAGAAAATTTCAAAAAGTCAAATTTTTATAAATTTATATTTTTAAGGTATAATTATAATAAAAGCGGGATTAACTCAGTGGTAGAGTGCGAGCTTCCCAAGCTCGTGGTCGCGGGTTCGAATCCCGTATCCCGCTCATCTTATTGAAATTTTTCAAATTTGTGTTTAAATTTTTTTTGGCTTGGAAAATAGGAAAAAAGAGTTAAAAAGTTTATAATTGAAAAAGTTGCCAACCATGAGAAATTTCCACAGATTAAAAATCCTAAAAATCCTGAAACAGAAATCAGATTTATAAAAGAAAGCATAATCAAGGTATAAAAATAATATCCTCTGATTTTTTCATAATAATCACTCTTTTTTGAAAAAATTTTTTTTGATATATAATCAGAAAACCCATTGCAGAAAAAGAAAATACCAAGACCTAAAAAATACAGAAATTTCATAAAATTTTTCAAAATTTCTGTTTCATAATTTTGGGTAATTGGAACATATTTATGTAGGTCAAGAAATTTACCTAAGATTGTAATTAAAATGGGAAACAAGAAAAAAGGTATTGCCCTACCTTTAATCTTTTTAAAAGAAAAATTTGACTTTGAATTTTCCATTTTTCTCACTTTTTAAATTACTTAAAATTATAAAATAAAAATTAAAACTTGACAAAAAATATATACTTCAGTATAATAACTTAATAGATTAAGAGATTAAGTTATGAAACCAAATTATTTGAAATTGAAAGAGTTTTTAAAGGAAGAGTTAAAAGAGAAATTTAAAAGTGGAGATATATTTTATTCTCAAAATTATTTGATGAAAAAATTTAAATTAAGTTATGCAACTGTAACAAGGGCTTTGAATGAACTTGAAAGGGAAGGATATATTTATAGAATTCAGGGAAAAGGCACATTTGTAGCAGACTTAATAGAAAGAGAGGTTTCTTTTTCCAGAGAAATAAAAAATATAGGAATTGTTTTTAGAAATATAAGTTTTTTAACCCATCCCTACATTAAGAAAATAATTGAAGGGATTGAAAACACTGGCTATAAAAATAATTATCATTTTTTCTTTTATCCACTTGGAGGAAGAAGTATAACAAGTGAAAATGGAAGTTTATTTTTTAAAAGCGTTGAAAACAAAGAACTTGATGGAGTTATAATGCTTGATTTTATAAATAGAAGAGACTTAAATTTTCTAATTGAAAAAAATATTCCTATTGTTTGTGTTGGTCATTATTATAAAGGAGTAAATATTCCTTCAATATTTTTAAATGAAGACTATATAGGAGAAAAAATTACAGAAAAACTTATTTTAAAAGGAAACAAAAGAATAGGAGTTATAACAGGACCAATTAGTCAAGCGATTTCTTATGGTGCAGTTTCTTCAAGTTTATTATTTCTTGATGGATATAAAAATGCATTAAAAAGATATGAGATTGAATATGATGAAAATTTAATAAAAGAAAGTGATTTTGAAAAAGAAAAAGTTTTGAACTTAATCAATGAACTTTTTTCATTAGAAGAACCCCCAACAGCAATAATTTTAATAGATGAAGCAATGAGTGTTGAAATGAAAAACTTAATAGGAAAGGATGTAATTGTAAAAACACTTAAGTTTTCCGAAATAGGAGAAGAAGTTGGAAGAAAAACGCTTGAAATACTTGAAAAAGTGATGAAGAAAGAAGAGATTTTAAATGAAAGAATAATTGTTCCTTTTAAAATGGAGGAAATATGAAAATTGCCTTATCAGGAAGAATATTTGAAACAGAGAAAGGTGTTGAAGTAGGTATTGAGGAATTTGTGAGAATTGCTTCAGATATTGGATATGATGGAGTTGAGTTAAGACATTCCCAGATAGGAAGTTTGACATTAGAAGAAATTAAGAGAGTTAGGAAAATACTTGATGAATATAAAATGGATGTTTCTTTTATAACCTGTCTTGAAGAAGGAGAAAAATATTTTGAAGAATTTAAGAAAGTTGTTGAAAAAGCGGTTATATTAAAAACAGGACTTGTAAGAATAATTGTTGAAGATATTGGATTAATTAAAAAAAGTTGTCAATTTTTAATTGAAAATAAAATTCCTATAAAAATATTTGAGCAAATTCATACAGGGACAATTTTTGAAAAATTTGAAGATGCAATAAATATATGTAAAGAAGTTAATTACTCTAATTTTGGATTATCAGTTGAACCTGGGAATTTTGTTTTATCTAATCAGGACTATTCAAAAGAGATATTAAAAAAACTTCTTCCGTATATGATAAATGTTCAGTTCCAAAATATAAGAAAAGCAAAGGAAAATGAAAAAGGGGAGATAATTGAATATAAAGGAGAAAAATTTATAAGGTGTTTGCCAGATGATTCAGATGGAATTGATTTTTCAAGGTTTATAAAAGATTTGAAGGAAATTGGTTATAAAGGATGGGTAAATATAATAGAGCCAAAACAAAATGGAATAGATAGTGTAAAACTTGCCCAAATGTATTACAAGAAATTTAAAAAAGAGGGGGGTGAAATATGAAGATTAGAAATTTAAAAACAAAAATTTTAAAAAAGGGAGGTGACAATATGAGAAGGAAAGGGTTTACATTGATAGAGTTGTTGGTAGTGGTTGTTATAATTGCTATTTTGGCAGCGATGTTACTACCAGCACTCTCAAAAGCAAGGGAAAGAGCAAGACAAGCCGCCTGTATGAATAATATGAAACAATGGGGACTTGCTCTTGAAATGTATTTAAATGATTATGAAGGATATTTTCCACCATCAAGAAATGTTCAAACATCGCCTTATAAATACTGGTATGATTATCTATGTACATACATTGGAAAAGAAGATCTTGACCATCGTGGATATATGAAAAATAGAGAAAGAAATGATACCATGAAAAACTGTCCAACAAAAACAATTCATTCCGCTCCCAAAAGACAGTACTGGTATAATGATTGTATTCCTGATTACCTGGTTAATCAAGATGTTTGTCCATACATAAGAGCAGATGGAACAATAACTACTCCTAATGAAGTTGCTTTTAAAATTTCAAGAATTAAAAAGCCAGATAAGACACTCTTTCTTATTGATGGAAGATATGGATATGGAGGAGTAATTGAGTATGTTGGGAGAACTAATCCTGGTTTTCAATATTGTGCAGTGGATTATAGACATTCACAAGGTGCAAATGTTTTATTTGTAGATTCTCATGTAGAATGGAAAAAAATGCCAGCACCAGGAGGAATTTTAGATGTTGCATACAGAGGAGTTATATATTATGATGGTAGTATAATGTGGGAATAGTTTTAAAAAGGAGAGAGAGAAATGAAAATATTTTTAAAAATATTAATTTTAGGTTTTTTAGTTTTCAGTTATGCATTCAGTAAGTCAATATGTGAAGATGAAAGTTTTAAGTCAATATATAAAGCAGAAAGTCCAATTACGATTGTTTCAGAAGAAAACACACCAACAAAATATACTTTCCAAATACCTGCTATAAAAAGAGAAAAAGATAAAATAGTTGTTATGAGATTTAAGGCAAGATTACATACAGAAAGACCTGGTGGATGGAATGATTATCTTGGTTTAGAAGTTAATGGAAAAGTTTTAGATAAATATACAAATTCAGGTTATTATCGTTTGGTAAATAGAAGAGATTTATTTAAAACAACAATAGGAGAATTTGACTGGTGGGGAAAGAGGTCTGGTTATCCTACAATTATAGTTTATTTTGGAAATGGAAAAGACCTTGATTCAAGAGTGATAAGTCATAAAGAAGAAGGATACTGGTATTTGATAAACATATCAGATGTTGTTAATTATGTAGAGATAGAAGCAGATGAAAAGACAGGAAAAGCAGAACCAAATAAAATAACACTTATTAATACTTTCTTAAATAGATATGTTCCTGGGACAAAAATAAATATGGTTATAGATAACCTTGAAATTGGATATTTACCAAAAGATTTAGTTGAAAAATATTCAAAACCAGAACTTGAAAAATATACTGAAAGTAAAGGAAAGGAAAGTTTAAAAATGCAGAATTACGAATTAAATATAGGAGAACAAGGCGAGATAGAGATTAAAAGTAGATAAAATAAAAGTAGAAGAAACAATAAAAAATAACACTCAAGATGCAATAGGAGCAATAATAAAACATAGGATTATTTTACAGGATTTACCTTCTTATTACAGGATTGGAGGAGTTGAGGATATAGAACTTTCAACAGCAAGAGTTTCAGAGAATCCAACAATATCTGTTTCACATAAAGATACATCAATTGGGTTTGTTGCAGAAGATGACATTTTAAGAGTTCAAGGGGAAATAACCAAAAAGGCAAATACGTTGAATTATACAATAAAACATTTTGGGCTTGATAAAAATAAAAAGTTATAAAATTTGAATTTTCTATATATCCCTAAATCCAAAAACAGGGAAGATTTATACAAGAGAGGAATATAAAGAGGTAATGAAGCCAATTATAGAAGAAATAAGGAAGAAAGATCCATCTGCGAAAATACTTGGAAAAATAGAAACAAATTTAATTGCAATAGATAAAAGAGATATTAAAAATGGAGAAATTTTACCAGGTGGTTCTTCCCAAAGAAAAGGAACATATGGTTATATTCTCAATAAAAAAGAAAGTGAGGTGTTAAAAAGAGATGGCTTGACAAAAAATTTTTTATAGAGTATTATATAGTTAACTATGGAAGTTAAATTTTTAACTGAGGAGAGAAAAACAAAGTATAATCAGGTAAAAAAATTTATAATTGATTATATTGAAAGTAAAAAACTCAAGGTGGGGGATAAAGTACCCTCTGAAAACGAAATTGCAAAGTTATTTGGGATTACAAAAGTAACAGCCAGTCGTGCTTTGAATGAACTTGTAAATGAGGGAATATTATACAGAATTCAAGGTAAAGGGAGTTTTTTTGCTGGTTATAAAACAAAAACCTCAAATATTTTAGTATTTTTCCCAATAGTAAGTTCATATGATCCGTATTTTACAGGGCCTTTACTTGAAACATTTTTTCATTCAATTGATGGCAAAGGCTTAAATTTATCACTGTGCTATTTTAAAGATAATAAAAAGATTGAAGAAATTCCATACATTAAAAATTGTAAGGTCATAATAGTTGCTGCATTGAATAAAGGAGAAGGATTATCTGATAAACTTCTGAAAAAGATAAATATACCAGTAATATATTTAAGTTCTCATGCAGATACTCCTGTAAGTTATGTTGCTTTTGATAATAAAAATGGAGCAAAGAAAGCGGTTGAATATTTTATAAAAAATGGACATAGAAGGATTGCATATTTTTCTGCAGAATATAAACAAAATATATCTAATGAGGAGAGAAAGGAAGGTTATATTGAATCTCTTGAAGAAAATGGCATAAAAGAAAAGATAATTTTGGGAGGGGACTATACAGAAGAAAGTGGATATAAATTAGCAAAGGAAATTTTAAAGATGAAAAACAGGCCAACAGCAATTTTAACATGTAATGACCTTGTTGCAATTGGGGCGATTTATTGTTTTATTGAAAATGGTATAAAAGTTCCAGATGATATTTCAATAATTGGTTTTGGAAATTATAAAATTTTAAACTATACAAAAGTTCCACTTACAACAGTATCCTTACCAGTTAAAGAAATGGGGAAAAAACTTGCTGAACTTGCAATTAAGAAAATGAATGAAGGATTAGCATTTAAGAATGAAAGAATAATTTTACCGGTAGAATTGATTATAAGAAAAAGTGTAAAAAAAATATGTTAAATAAACTCCACTATAAATGGAGGGAAAGGGGGTGAAAAAATGGATAGAAGAAGAAAGGAAAGGGAGGGATTTACTCTTATAGAATTGCTTGTTGTGATTGCAATAATTACAATTCTTGCAGCGATATTATTACCTGCATTATCACAGGCAAGAGAAAGGGCACGTCAGGCAGTATGTTTAAACAATTTAAAACAAATTGGACTTGCTATGCTTATGTATACACAGGATAATGATGATTATTTCCCTCATTATTTGTATTCAAATGTTTATTCAAATTGGGGAGGCTGGGTTTCAAATTTAATTTTTAACGGATATTTAAGTGGTGGAAGAGGATACGGTTTAGAGAGGTGGAATATACTTTTCTGTCCATCTGCGGTAAAAAACCATAAAAAATATTTTATAGAAATGTGGAAGTTAAAAAATAGTTGGACGTATGGTTGTTACTATATATCTTATGGATACAACTTTAGACATATAGGTAGTAGTTTTAGATATGTTAGTCCTCAAACACTTTATTCACCACCTGCAAAATGGGGACAACTTAGACAACCAGATAAAGTTATTTTATTAATAGATACATTTAGAAGAAATGCTCCAACAACAGGAGCTTTTATTTGTGATGATTATTATACGAATTATGAACAGCCTGAAATAAGACATCAGGGAGGGCTGAATATTTTATGGTGTGATGGACATGCAACCTGGAGAAAAATAAATAATCCTTCAAATCCTTATATAATTGGTGGTGGTGATTTAAGTCAATCCACCGCTTCTGATTCATTATGGAGAAGAAAATAAAAAATGGAAAAAGGAGAAATTTATGAAAAGTGTGAAGAATATTATTTTGTTTTTAGTTTTTTTCTCATTTTTTCTTTTTTCAGATGAGATAAATTTAACCCAACTTGAAAAAGAAGTGAATGTGCCAAGTGGAGAACAACTTTCTTTATCTTTTAGATTACCAGAGGTTAAAAATGCAAAATTATATTTTTTGGCAAGGGCAGGAGATGAAACATTAGATAAAGTTGGTGGATATGCAGATGCTTTAGTGATAGAAATAAATGGAGAAAGAATAAAAGACCCTGTGAAGTTGATAAATAAAGGTAGTATTTTTAAATTAAAAGGAAAACCCGAGAGAGAAATTCCTTGGTATAGTAATAATTCATGGATGATACCAATTTCTCCAGATTTTACTTCAGTTGATTCTCATTTTTTGTATACACCTATTGATAAAGAAACCAATCAAATTGTAAAGGCGTGTGAATTTATTTTTGATATAACTGAATTTGTTAAGGAAGGTGAAAATGAATTGAAGATGATAAGGATACCTCGACCTTGGTCAAAAATTCCACTTCATTTTAAAAATATAAAAGTAATTTACGAAAAAGGTGTAAATCCTTTTAAAAAAGAAGTAAAAAAAGAAGAAGTTTTGAAAATTGCTCAAGAGGAAAAAATACCAGCAGATGAAATAAGAGTTTTTTCTTTACCTTTAAAAGAAAAAAACAAAAATTATTGTTTAAAACTAACAGTGAGAAGACAAAGTGAAAAACCAGCGGGCTATGGTTATTATATGAAAATACTTCTAAATGATAATCCTGTTGATGCTTCAATTGATAGAAAAACCAGAAGATTAATTGATAAGCCATTTTCTTTTTCAAAAAAAACAGGAGAGGTATTTTTTAATCTTGGAGATGGTATATGGTTAACCTTTTTTGTCCCTGATTTTAATACAGATGTTTCAGGTTATACAGGTGGAATCAAAGACCCTTTTACATATAAAATTGATATAACAGATTTGTTGAATGAAACTGGGACAAATCAATTGTGTATTAAAAATTTATATTCAAAAGTAAAAGAGCAAGATACAAAAATGGACTTATCTTTGTTTGTAAATGTAGAACTTGTAATAGAAGAAAGCCAAGAAGAGAAAAAGACAGATATTGAAAAAGTGGAATTAAAAGGCATTCCTGAATTAGAAATAACAAAGCAGGGAGGGATAAAACTTAAATTTCAAAATAATTATTTACTTTTAGAATCAATATTTTCATATCCTGACGGTAAGTTTAACAAACTTGGAAAAGACATATCTTCTGAAAATGAAAAAGAATGGGAAATAAAGATAAAGAAAAATACAAAAACTGAAGGGGAAATATATGCAAAAGGGAAATTTTACAGCATAAATAGAAAAATTAAATTAAATTCCAAAAATGTTTTAATAGAAGATGAAATTACAAATTTAACTTCAGAAGATATTGGAATTATGTTTTCGAATTATATAGACTTTGAAAATTTACCAGTTTATTTTGCAAGGATGGCAGGTAGAACAAGTCAGAGTTTAAATAATTTAAATTGTCCAGTTAATCCAACAATATTTTATCCTTTTAAAAATTCAGGAATAGGAATAGTAGCGAATGACGATGTTTATAGAAACCATGGAGTTTTATTTTATAACCTTGATAAAAGAATAACAGGAATAAGGGATGATAATTTTTGTCTTGGACCAAAAAAATCATATAAAATTTCGTGGAGTGTCTATTTTATTGATAGTGATGACTATTACGATTTTATAAATCTTGTAAGAAAGGACTGGGGTTCAAATAATATAACTATTGATGGCCCTGTTTATTTTATCAATTATAGTAGTGTTTTGAGTATGAGTGAGGAAGAATTGAGAAAGTGGATAGAACATAAGAAGGCGAAATATATTGTTTTCTGGGAAGTGAGAACTCCTGAACCTGTTCCTGAATATGATAATAGAAAAGTTGTTGCATACGGCCCAGGTCTTTTTAACCCAATATTTAAAGATGAAATTGAAAAAATGAGACAAGCAGTAGCAAAATTAAAGAAAATAAATAGTGGTTTAAAAATAGCACCTTATACTCATTGTTACTTCATCTGTCCTGAAAAACCAGACGACCCTACTTTTAAGGATAGTTGGATTGTAGATAAAGAAGGGAAAAGAGCAGTTTCTCAATATAATAATCAAATATATTATAATTATCAACCAGTATTTCCAACACTTACAAATTCTTATGGAAAAGCATTTACAAAATTAATTGATTTTTATTTAGAGGATATAAAATTTGACTGGATTTATTGGGATGAAAGCACAGGACCCGGAATAATTGGTGAAAATGATAGAACATATAACACATGGGACGGATATTCAGCAATAATAAATCCAGAAACAAAAAAAATTGAAAAAAAATATGGATACCTTGTTTTACTTTGTGATGATTTTATAATGAGTATGTATGAAAAATTTAAAAATAAAGAAGGTTTTGTATTATTCAATGGTGCTGCAAGAACAAAGAAAAGAATAAATACTTTATCTTTTGTTGAAACCCAAGATTTGATTTTGAGAGCATATGAAACTCATCTTAACACACCTTTAGCATATGGATTTGGTAAACCATCAATGAGAGAGTTAGTTGATAGATTGTATTATGGAACAATTTATGTTAGAACTCATCTTGATTATCAGAGTGACATTGTTACAAAATTTTATCCAATCACAATTGAGGAGATACATTCTGGATGGATTAAAGGAAAAGAAAGAATTATTACAGCAAAATCAGGTGAGTATGGTTGGGATGGAAAATATAAAGCAAAAATTTATATATACAATGAAAAAGGAGAATGTATAAATCCAAATCCACCAGTAAATTATTATGAAAACAAAATAAAAATTGAAGTTTCTCCAGGAAATATCATTATAATTGAGAAAGCAAAATAAATTATTTGGGATATATAATCGCACGTTTTTATGAAATTTTGACAGAAAAAGGATTTTTCATTGAATAGAATATTATTACCATGTCAGGCCAACTATTCAGTATAGTATGGATATTTAAATATAAAATGATTTAATTGATACCGACTTTCTCCATTTTGCTTTTTTAATTTCTTATAAATTAAATAAAAATTGATATATTATTTGCTTTGATTGAAAAAATATCTCTCACATATAACCCTTTTCTCATCTATCTGTCTATTTATATTTTCCTATCCATTAGTCAGATATATAAACTTTTGGCTTCCTTCTTATCATGAATCTCACATATCTTTAAAATTCTCCTTTACCTTCTTCAAATTCATCACAATTTATCAATATCTTTTTAAACTCTCTTTAAATTTCCTGTAATCTTTTTTTCCCATATTCCTTTTTACCATTTCTTATCAAATGAACATAACATAACTGATGGTCTGCTCTCGGAAATAAATTCCCTCACTTTTACCAATTAGATAAAATTTATTAACTCTTCACAAAAATACTTTTAATCCTATTTTGTCTTCTTTGCTTATGTCTGGAGTATCTTCTTTATTACTTCTTCCTTTATTCTCTTCAACCCTCTTTTTTTGTCATTTCCCATTTTTCTATTTTTTCCTTCTTTCAATCTTTATCTAAATTATAAATCTTAACCTTTTATACACAATATTTTTTATAACTACCATCAATAAGTTGTATTTCAAAAATTTTTAAATTTTCCAAAGAGACGAAAGTATATCTGTTTGATTTAAAAGGAAGAGAAAAACAACATAATTTTAAGATAGAGAAGAAAGGTAAGGGATGGGAGATAAATGTTAGATTGAATGACTGGAATGAAATATGTATAATTGAATAAAGATGAAAGTAATAATAAATGCAAGAATTATAACTGGAAAAGAAAAAGAGATAATTGAGAATGGAAAGATTTTTATAGAAAAAGATAAAATTGTATCAATTGATAAAAATAAAAAAATTCCAAAAGATTCAGAAATTATTGACGCAAAAGGCAATACAGTTCTTCCAGGGTTTATAGAAGGGCATACACATCTTACAAGTTTTCCTGGCCAACTTGATTTTAAAGGACATATTATTCAAAATATAAAGGCAGTTGATAAATTGCAGAAATTTCTTTTTTGGGGAACAACAACAGTTGCAAATGCAGGTGGATGTCCTGAAAATGTTATATTGAAGAAAATAATTGAAGAAGGAAATTTGAAATTCTGTTCAAAATTACTTGTTGGTGGAATAATAAATCCTACAGGAGGCCATGTAAGGGGAAAAAATGCAGATGGTCCATGGGAAGTAAGAAAAGCAGTAAGAGAACTTATATCAGAAGGAGCTGATTTTATAAAAACATCTGCAACTGGTGGATTTATGTGGGTTCATGAAGAACTTGGTAATCGTGATTATACATATGAAGAACTTTCTGCTCTTGTTGATGAAACACACTCAAAAGGAAAAATTGTTTGTGTTCATGCTCATGCCAATCCAGGACTTAAAATAGCAATAGAATCTAAATGTGATGTAATTCTTCATGGTGTTTTAATTGACGAAGATGGACTGGAGAAAATTAAAGAGAAAGAACTTTATTATATGCCGACTTTACATATTACAAGTGAAAAAGTTTATAATAACCCTGATTTGCCTGAATTTATGAGAAAAAGGATGAAAGAGGTAAGTCCACATCACAGAAAGTTTGTTGAGAAGGCGTATAAAATGGGAATTAAAATTGGTATTGGGACAGATGGTGGACCAGGAGATATTATGAATGAAATATGTGAACTGGTTAAATGCGGAGTAAAGCCAATTGATGCGATTATTTTTGCAACAAAGGTAAATTCTGAAATTTTTGGTATAGATGATAAAGTTGGAACAATCGAAATTGGCAAAAAAGCAGACCTTTTCATTGTAAAAGGAGACCCTTTAAAGAATGTAAATATCCTTCTTGATAATAAAAATATTCTTCTTGTAATGAAAGACGGTGATGTTTTGAAAGCAGAGGATGAGTATAAAAATCATTTGAATTTCTAATAAAGATTTTTACTTGACAAAAATGAAATTTAAGTTAAAATAACTTATACGCATAAGCGAATAAGAAAATGATACCGAATTATATAAGATTAAAAAAAATTTTAGAGAAAGAAATAAAGGAAAAATTTAAAGTTGGAGATTTATTTTATTCACAGAATTATTTAATGAGAAAATATGGATATAGTGGAATTACTGTTATAAGAGCATTAGAGGAATTGGAAAGAGAAGGATACATATATAGGATAAAAGGGAAAGGAACTTATGTAAGTAGATTTTTTAAAGAAGAAAAAAAAGAAGTTAAAAATATTGGTATTTTATTTTCCAATATTGAAAGTTTAAAAAATCCTGGGGTGAATGAGTTTCTTTTAGGAATTAAAAAATATTCAAAGAGTAAAAATTATCATTTTGTAATCTTCTCTCTTGAAGGAAGGAGTGTTGAGGGGAAAAAAGGTTCTTTATTTCTTAATTCTATAGAGAAAAGAGAATTGAATGGAGTTATAATAGCGGATTTTATTGAAAGAAAAGATATTTTATTTATAAAAGAAAAAAATATACCTGTTGTTCTTGTTGGCCATGGATATGAAGGTCTTTTAGTTCCATATATTCTTCCCGATTTTGAATTTTTGGGTGAAAAGATAACAGAAGAATTAATAAATAAAGGATATAAAAGAATAGGTTTAATAATAGGACCTGCAACTCAGGCAAAAAAACTTGGTGCAATATCTTTAAGTTTGTTATTTTTAAAAGGATATATAAATGCTCTTTCTAAAAATAAAATACCCTATGATGAAACAATAGTTAAAGAAAGTAATTATACAAAAAAAGATGGAGAAAGATGTGTAATGGAAATACTGAAATTAAAAGAACCGGTTGATTCACTTATTGTGATAGAAGAAAAAACAGCAACAATTGCAAAAAAAATTATAGGTAAAAAAATTTTTGTAAAGGATACTCATAATTATAATTTTTCAGAAGAAGAAATGGGCAAAATAACTATGGAAATTATGGAAAAATTAATAAATGGAGAGGAAGTTTATGAAAATAGATTAATAGTTCCTGGTAAAGAAATGAAGAATAAAACAAAATTTGATATAAATTTTGAAAAAAATTTTGTTTTTGAAAGGGGGTGATTTTTATGAAAAGAAGATTTGGATTCACACTAATAGAGTTACTGGTTGTAATTGCGATAATTGCTATCCTTGCTGTTGTTGAATGCTGAAAGTATGAGATTTGCTTATGGATTACTTTTATGGTTAACAGAAGGAGAAGGGATGATAACTTATGCATATCAAAGACCTTATTATACAAATGGGAAAGATATCTATAATGATTTAAATGTTCCTAAAAATAATTATATTCATTATTATCCTGAATGGGATAGAAATCCTTCAGGCCCTACAACTGGATGGGAGGGAGCAAGAGAAGGAGTTGATGATTATAAATATATTTACACTTTTTTTACTATCCTAAATGAAAAGAAAAAAACTGAAAATGATAAAAATAAAAAAATTTTGGGAGAAGTAGAAAAAGAAGTTTTAAAATTACTTTCAAATTTTAATATAGAAGAACTTTCTTCAAGAAATGGTTTTTTCTGGACAGAAGGAAAAGAATTGAGTGGTGATTCTGGATATGTAAGTGGAAGTTTAAAAGTTAAAAATGGGATTGGATTTGATGATTATCAGAAATTAAGAAAAGAAATTGCATTAAAAACAATTGAAATTCTAAAAATTTGTGATAAAAATTAAGAATAAAAAAATGAATAAAAAGCTAACAGAAAAAGTTAAAGAGATTGCAAAAGAAAAAGGAGCGGATTTTGTTGGTATTGCAAGTGTTGATAGATTTAAAAATGCTCCTTTAATGCTTTCTCCAAAAGGACTTTTACCAAATGCAAAAAGTGTAATTGTAGTTGGACTTTATTTTCTTGACGCATCTGTAGAACTTGAAGAAAAAGAGTGGAGAAATCACCAATATGATATTTATGGAGCAAATCAAAGTGGTACAGGTATGAATCAAAGATTAGAATCAATTGCTTTCTGGGTTGCAAGATTTCTTGAAAACAAAGGATATCAAGCATTACCAATAGCAACAAGTAATATATGGAGATTTAAACCATATAAAGATATAAATCATCCGTTTGCACCAGACCTTGTTCATAGATATGCAGGAGTTGCAGCAGGTCTTGGAGAAATTGGTTGGAATGGGTTATTTATTCATCCTGTTTATGGGGCAAGAACAAGGTTAACTTCAATTGTTACATCAGCAGAACTTATTCCAGATCCTATGTATAATGGAAAACCTTTATGTGACAGATGTATGGAGTGTGTTAAAAATTGTCCGACAGATGCATATAGAAAAGAAGTAAAAAAAATAAATGAGATTGAAATTGGAGGAAAAGTTTTTAAATTCCCTGATATAAACAAATGGAGATGCATATGGGAAAGTTTTAATATGATCCCACCATTTGCTGAAAAAGGGGATGAAGAGACATTTTTAAAGTTAATTCATACAATTGGGAATAGAGGACCGGATACAGGAATTTGTATGTATGTTTGTATGGTTCCTGAAAGAAGATTTAAAGATGAAAGATTTGGGAGAACTTGGAGAAGGAGAAGAGAAATTGTAAATATAAAACCAGAGAAATTAGCAGAAAAGATAAAAAAAATATGTATTGATAAAAATGTTGATTTACTTGCAATTGAAAGTGTGGAGAAGTTTAATGAATATGGATTTGAAATGAAAAATTATCTCCCTGACATTAAGTCAATTATTGTTTTTGGTATGAGTTATAACAATAAAGAAATGGAAATGGCAGTTGAAGAAAGAATGAGATTTTTATCTTCCGATATAAGTCATTTATGTCAGAATTTAGGTTATTCTTCACTTGTAAAAACAATATTTCCTGAAAATGTTTTGGCAGTTGTCTGTGGTCTTGGGAAATTGAATGAAAAAGGTAAAGTTATAAATGAAAAAATAGGAGAGAATATTCATTTTAGATATGTTTTTACTTCTGCAAAAATAAAAACAATAAGATATGAAAGGAAGATTTCTATTTCAAAAAAGAGAATATCCTCAGAAAGTTTAAAAAAGTATTTAAAACAAAAGGGTGCTGATTTAGTTGGGATAACTTCTACAGAGAGGTTTGATAATGTAATAATTCAAATAGAAAAGACATCTATAGGAAAGACAAAGAGAATAGAAATAGAAGATATAGAGGATGGCCTTAAAAGAAGAGGTTATGGAAAAACAATTCCTGTTGTAATTGAAAGAGAATTTAAAATAAAGAAAAGTTTTGATTATTTAAAAAATGCAAGGTCAGTTATAACTATTGGGTTACACTATCCAGATGCTTGTTTAGATACTGCTGGAAAAACATTATCTGAAACAATTGGTCCTTATTCTGCATATGCTCAACATAGAGTTACTTTTGAATTATTAGCCCTTGCTCTTGACCTTGTAAAATATCTTGAAAAAAATGGATATAAAGGGAAAATTGTGATAGATCCAGGAGAGACAAGTGGAGAAATTGCTCATCCATGGGGATTTACTTTTCCTTATGGAAAATGGTTTAAATTTTATGATGCAACAATTTCAAGATTTTCTGCTTTATGCTCAGGACTTGGAGAAATTGGACTTAATGGAATTATTTTAACCCCTGAATTTGGGAATAGACAAAGATTTATTTCAGTGATTACTGACTTAAAACTACAGGAGGATAATATTTATTTAGGTAAAAAGTTATGCAAAGAGTGTTATTCTTGTTTGAAAAGTTGCCCTGTAAAAGCATTAAAGGAAGAAAAAATAGAAATTAAAGTTGGAGATAAAAAATTTTCATTTTTTGATATAGATATTTTAAAGTGTGATTGGGCAAAGAAATATGGACTTGTTGGAAATGAAGGACCAAAATATATGGGAGTTAGTACAAATATAATGCCACCTGAAAAAATTACACCAGAAAAATTATGTAGCGCACTTAAGCAATATGATCCTATTCAGAGACGACTTATATGTATTTGTGAACCATGTATAGTTAATTGTCCTGTAAAAGGAAAGATAAAATGAAAGTAATACCTTTAACACCAGAAAATAAAATATGTTTTTTTGGTTATTATGATAAAAAGCAATTAAGTCCTGATAATAAATATTTTTTATTTCTAAAAGTAGATTTTCAGGATAGAAATCCAGAAGAAAATGATAAAGCAGAAATTTTTATTGGAGACATTGAAAGTAAAAAGTATGAAAAAATTGATGAGACATATACCTGGAATTTTCAACAGGGATGTATGCTTTCCTGGTTATCAAATGAAGAAATAATTTATAACATAAGAATAGGGAGAGAATTTTTCTCAAAAATTTATAATGTAAAAAATGGAAAAACAAAGATAATAGAAAGACCTGTAAGTTGTGTTTTTCCAGGGAAAAGAATTGCTTTAAGTTTAAATTTTTCACGACTTAATAAATGGCGCCCTGGATATGGATATGAAGGTGGAATTGATAAATATGAAAATGAAAAATGGCCTGAAAAAGATGGAATATATTTTGTTGATTTAAATACAGGAGAGTATAAATTAATAGTTCCTGTTGCGAAAATGCTTGAATTTAGGAAAGAAAAGAATATAAAAAATTCTTATGCATGGTTTAATCATACCTTATTTAACAAAGATGGAACGAGATTTTGTTTTGTTAATAGATGGAAAGAAAAAATTGAAGAAAGCCATAAAACAAGATTTATAACAAGTGATTTAGAAGGAAGAGAAATTTATGATTTGATTGATTCATATTTAATTTCACATTTTGACTGGAAAGACGAGAAAGAAATAGTGGTATGGGCAGAAATAAACAATGAGCAAGGTTTTTGGATTGTTGAAGATAAGACAGGTAAATATAGAAAAATAAGTGAAAATATGCAAAAAGAAGATGGACATTGTTCATTTTCAAAAAATAAAAAATTTATTTTGTATGATACCTATCCTGTAAAAAATTATCAGTATTTAAAAATTTTTGATATTGAAAATAAAAAAGAAATTGTAATTGGAAAATTTTATTCAATACCGCAAATAAAATCAACTCCAATAAGATGTGACTTGCATCCGAGATGGGAAAATGAAAAAGTAATCACGATAGATTCAACCCATGAAAAATATAGAAGAAGTTATTTAGTTGAAATTTTTGATTAAAGCAAAAAAGTATATAAAAAAGCAAAAAAGTAAACAAAGTCTTCTTGACATACAGAAAAAAAAAGTATACTTTACCTAAAATCAAAAAAAGGGGGTATTATGAAAAAAAGAGGATTCACCTTGATAGAATTACTTGTAGTAGTGGCAATAATTGCTATTATGGCTGCAATGTTACTACCTGCTTTAAGCAAAGCAAGAGAAAGAGCAAGACAAGCCGCATGTATGAGTAATTTAAAGCAGATATATTTGGCAGAAGCGATGTATTCACAGGATTATGATGGATATATCTGTTCTCCTTGGTTGTATGGCCTTGGAAATTATTGGTCAAGTAGTGCATGGTATCAATATCCACCGTCAGTTCTTGCAAAACTTGGATATCTTGGAGCACAATGGAGATCTAATATGAGACCTTCTGGTTTCTGGGTATTTAAATGTCCAAGTGATAGAAGTATAAAATATGAGGCGACAAGTTGGTATCCATCCTATTGGTATGTTTATTATCATAATCCAGCAGTAAATACTTCATTTAGTTGGGATACAAGCCCAAGAGATAGAATAGAACCAAGGCAGATGCACAAAGCAATATGGTTTGACCAGAATGTTTACCAACGTGCTCCATATTTTAATCATCCAGATAAATCAATAAATGTTTTATATATGGATGGGACTGTAAAACATATATCCTTTGATAACCTTTCAAAAAAGACATCTTGGAGTCAGGGAATACTCCGTGATGTAGATAATTATTACTATAAATAAAAATTTATGGGGATTGATTTGAAAAAGGAAATTAAATGAAAAAATTTTTGTTTTTTTTAATTTTTCCTGTTTTAATCTTTTCTGAAATTAAAATAGATATAGAGATGCCTGATAAATTTTTTGAAATTAAAAACTATGTAAAAAACGGAGGATTTGAGACAAAAGGGATATGGAAAGAATACGGCTTGAAGACAGTTGATGGACAGAGGGTAAATGAGATAATAGGAGAATATACGCAAGATGATAAATATTCAGGAAATTTCAGTTATAAAATAAAAGGGAAAAGAGGTGTAGATGCAGGGATATCACAGGGTATAAGTTTTAGTGAACCTCTTGAAGGCGGCTATTTATATTTATCATACAGAGTTAAAATAAAAGGAATAACTGATGAAGGAGGTGTTCCAGGTCCGTCAATTCAGGTTACATATACAGATAATGAAAGTAAATATATGCCATATATTTCACTTCAAAAAGGAACTTATAACTGGGATGAGATTAAATGGATGTATGAAGTACCAAAGCCAATAAAATCGCTTACTTTATATTTGACTTATTATAATCAGGAAGGAGAATGTTATTATGATGATGTGGTTTTAAGTTTTATAAAAAAAGGAAAGATAAAGTATAAAATAGATGGGGAAGGAATAAAGAGAGTTAAATTATATAGTGATGATGGTCTTATAAGTGATTCAGGAGAAATAAAAGAATTAAATAAATATGAAGGAGAAGTAGAAATATTGCCTGTAAAAAATTATTATATAGAAGTGGAAGATGTAAAAGGAAATAGATATGTAAAGACAATACCTGAGATAAAAAGAGAAGAGAAAAAAGGGGAAGTTAATATAAGTTATATTCCTCAAGAGAAAATACTTAAAGGTGGGGAAAAGGACTATATATTCAGAATAAAAAAGGAAGAAGGTAGAAAATATATTTTACATTTAAAAGCGAGATTACATAGTGAGAAAATTGCAGGACATACAAATGCTCTTGAAATAAACTTAAATGGAGAAATGATAAAAGTTGAAAGATTGATTGAAAGAGGTAAAAATTTTACAATGGCGAGCGGAAAAACTTATGATGTTGGGACAAGTAATTTTAGAGTTTATTATTCTCCATTTTTTGTAATACCGCCGGAAGACAACCCATATTTTCCAGTAGATATTCCAGAGAATGACCCATATACATATAAATTTGATATAACAGACATTTTAAAAGATGGAGAAAATAAAATAATTATAAAACATCATGCAGGAGTAGAAAATCCACTCATAATAAAGGATTTAAAAGTAATAGAGAAATAAGAAAGGAGAAATATGAAAAGAATGATAATGTTTTTGATTTTAATAAGCGGTTTTATATTTTCACAGGATTTAGTTTATATAGAGCCGAAAGAAGTAAAGCAGATTGACTATAAAGTAGAGATAAAGGAGACAGGAGCGATAAGAGTTGAATTAAAAGGGAGCCAATACATAATAACAAGTGAGTTTTCAATACCAGAAGGGATATGGGCGAGATTAGACAAAGACAGGATAGAGAACTTAAAGAATGTAAAGATAGAGAAGGATAAGATAAAGGGAGAGACAGAATATTATGAGATAGAAAGGAGCATCAAGAGACATAAAGAGTGCATAGAGGTGATAGATAAGATAAAGAATAAGAAAGATGAGTTAATACCTGTAATGATAAGACATAAAGTAGAGATACCAGATGCAAAAGAGCATTATTTAGGTGGATTAAGGATATATTTAAAGAGGGGTGTATCAAATGAGCCAGCGAATCCAACGACGATAGTAATAACAGAGACGGGTTCAATAGGGCTTTTACCATTAAGTGATGTATTTAGGGTTCATGTTCAGAATTTTGTATCAGGGAGTATATATGGTATAGGAGATAATGAATTAGTAATAAGGCCGAATACAGAATATACAGCAAGATGGGCGATATTTGTAAGAGAAGATAAAGATTATTTTTCAATTATTAATGCTATAAGAAGATTTTTTGATTCTAATTTTACAATATATGGAAGTGGTGTTACTTTTACAAATAGAGGGAAAGAACAGAAAGTATCAGAAAGTTGGTTAAATCAATTTAAACCACCTGTTTTTGTTAATATAGATATGACAATTGATGAATTGAAACAATATTTTAATTATAAAAATGCCTATTTTATAATTTTCCACGCAATAGGAACTGAAGGACATAATTTTGAACAGTTTTTAAATGCAGACCCTGAACCTACTAAAGAATTGATAAAAAAGATAAAAGAAGTAAAACCAGATGTAAAAGTTTTGCCATATTTCCATTGTTTTATAGAAACATCAAAAAATGCAAAAGAGAAATATAAAGATGCAATAACACTTTTACCAGATGGAACACAGGCAGATTATGGAGAGCCAATATATCCTATATTTTTCCCAACACTTGAAAATTCATTTGGAAAAGACCAGGAAAAAGAAATAGAATTATTGATTGATAAATTTGGATTTGATGGAATATACTGGGATGAATTTGAATATTCAAGGGTTAAATATCATTATGGTCAACCTCACGATGGATATAGTGCGGATATAGATCCAAAGACATTTAAGATAACAAGGTTAAAGAGTTCAGTTA
>JAMWDI010000010.1 GCA_023819375.1 Candidatus Omnitrophota bacterium | reverse complement strand
TTCCTGTCTTTTTATCAATTAATTTTTCAATCCTTGCACCTGAAGAACAATTTATTACAACTTCCATATTCTGTGTATCAATCGTTGCTTTAAATATCCCAAGTCCATCAGCAGTTGGAATTGTTTTTATACTGGCACTATAGGAAAAAGCAAAACAAATAAAAAGTAAACCCATTATCAGTTTTTTATCCATAAACCTCCTTTTTATCCACAACAACTCTTTTCATTAATATTTTTATCTATCTGGCAACCAGTATGGAGCAGCAACAGTTGCATTATTTGAACAAATAGGATGGTCTTCTCTTATCCATTCAACATGACCATCTACAAATAAAAAGTTACTGCCTCCATTATGGCCTGTAAATCTATAAGAATAATATCCATAACTTGCATAATATAAACTTGTTACAGGATTACTTTGTCTTGTTCTTTCCAAAACATAAACCTTTTTATGAGGATTTCTCACTTTTGATTCTTTTATACCGGCAATGTCATTTGTAAGATGGCGATTGGCACAATAACAACCATATTCAGGATGATATGCTTTATGAGAGAAAAGGTCTTTATACATTTTGGGATATAAAGTTGGACAAGCCCATACAGGTGTTACAACATCATAAAATTCCCATGCATTAACTCCATAAATAGAAATAGCAGGTTTCCCTCCTCTAATATAAAGTGCATCAAGTATTCCCATCCATGTGCATTTTTGATATATATAAATAGTAGGATATACATGTCCTTCATAATCATTTCTGTACATTAAGAGAGCAAGTCCAATCTGTTTTAAATTATTCATACAAACTGCCTGTCTTGCTTTTTCACGTGCTTTACTTAATGCAGGTAATAACATCGCTGCCAAAATAGCAATTATCGCAACAACTACAAGCAATTCTATGAGTGTAAAGCCATATATCTTTAAATTCTCCCTTTTCATATCACACCTCCTTTTTATTAATCTATATTAAACAGGCCCGGGATTTCTCCCTAATTATATTTTCTGGCCTGATACGCGTTGACTCTCTTTCAATTAATTCTGGTTCTATATATTCTTCAATTTTTTCTTTTTTTTCTCCAATCTTGTTTATTATGTTTTCAACTGCTCTTTTTGCAACCACCTCTTTCTTCTGTCTGATAGTTGTTATTGGAATAGGAGATAAAATTGAAGATAAAGAATTGTCAAAGCCAATAATCCCAAGTTCTTCAGGTATTTTTATGCCAAGTTTTAATGCACTTTTTATAATTCCAACAGCAATTTCATCATTTGATGCAAAAATACCAGAAGGTCTATTTTTTTCTTTCAAAATCTTCATCCCTATTTTTTCACTTTCTTCTATAAGATTTTCTACATTATTAAAACCTTTTTCAATATAATACTCTTTAACTTCCAGATTTTTTTCTTTCGCAAAATTTAAAAATCCATTTTTTCTTTCTTTTACTGTTAAATCTTCACTATTTTCGTCTTTCCCAAACAAAATACCAAGTTTTTCATATCCCTTTTCATATAAGTGTTTTCCAGCTATATATCCACCTTTAAAATAATCTGTTGAAATAAAATCTGTTTTTAAATTTTTAAATCTACCAACTGTTATAAAGGGAAAATTTTTATTTATAATTTTTTCTATTTCTTTATTCTTGTTTCTTTCCTTACCAATAACAAAAATTATTCCGTCAACTCTTCTGCTTAAAAAATCTTTTATCAATGCCTCTTCTTTCTTGGGATCATTCCTTGTATAACCAATAAATAGATGATAACCATTATCCCATAAAATAGATTCAAGCAATTCTATGTCAATTGTTATCTCTGAATAATAAAGATGTGGAATTATAAGTCCTATTGTATTTGTTTTTTTATTCCTTAAACTTCTATATAAAAGATTTGGATAATAACCAAGTTCTTCAGCAATTTTTATTACTTTTTTTCTTGTTTTTTCTCCAGCAAAACAAAAAGGACTATTATTTAAAATCGCAGAAACTGTTGAAACCGATACATTTGCTCTTTTACTTATTTCTTTTAATGTTACTTCTTTTAAATTCAAAAAAAACCCCCCCTTTATGTTTCGTTCCATATATAATTATACATATATTTTTATTTCTGTCAAGTTTTTATTTTTTGTCTCTTTGAAGTATAATTAATAAATATGGTAAGAGTAAGATTTGCTCCAAGTCCAACTGGTTTTTTACATATAGGAAATGCAAGAACAGCCCTCTTTAATTATTTATTTGCCAGAAAAAATCAAGGAAAATTCATTTTAAGAATTGAAGATACTGATAAAGAAAGAAGTAAAAAGGAATATGAAATTGCCATAATGGAAGATTTAAAATGGCTCGGAATTGAATGGGATGAAGGTCCAGATATTGGTGGTGATTATGGCCCATATAGACAGAGTGAAAGATTGAATATTTATAAAGAATATGCAGAAAAATTACTTAAAGAGGGTTATGTTTATAAATGCTATTGCACAAAAGAAGAACTTGAAGAAATGAGGAAAACTGCTCAAGAAAAAGGACTTCCGCCTGGATATAGTGGTAAATGTAGATACCTAACAAGAGAAAAAATAAGTGAATATGAAAGGGAAGGAAGAGAGTTTGTCTTAAGATTTAGAGTTCCTGAGGAAAAAATTGAAATAAATGATTTAATAAGAGGAAAAGTCATTTTTGAAGGAGAACATTTAACTGACTTTGTTATAATGAAATCAGATGGCACTCCAACATTTAATTTTGCAGTAGTAATTGATGATTATCTGATGAAAATTACTCATGTAATAAGAGGGGAGGACCACCTTTCAAATACTCCAAAACACATTTTAATCTTTAAAGCATTAGGTGTAGATTTGCCCTATTTTGCTCATATGTCAATGACACTTGGTCCAGATAGAACAAGATTAAGTAAAAGACATGGTGCAACATCTGTTAGAGCATATAGAGAACAAGGATATTTACCTGAAGCATTTTTCAATTACATAGCACTTTTAGGATGGGGAACAAGTGAAAGTAGAGAAATTTTTACAAAAGAAGAGTTAATAAATGAATTTTCAATAGAAAGATGTCATAAAGCAAGTGCTGTATTTGATCCTGAAAAATTACTATGGATGAACAGTTATTACATAAAAAATTCTCCCATAGATAGAATTTATGAATTATCCTTACCATTTTTAAAATCAAGTGGCCTCATTAATGGGATTGACGAAAACAAAAAAGAATATATAAAGAAAGCAATTTCACTTGAACAGGAAAAAATAAAAACTTTAAAGGATGTTCCTTACTTGATTGAATTTTTTATGAAAGAACCTGAATATGAAAAAGAAAATTTTGACAAACTGATAAATCAGGAAACAAAAGGAATTCTTAAAGAAATTGTAGAAATTTTTGAAAGAATGGAAAGTTTTAAGAGAGAAGAAATTGAAAATATAGTGAGAGAATTCTGTAAAGAAAAAAATTATAAAACTTCTTTTGTCTTTCATCCTCTGAGATTTGCAGTAAGTGGTAGAACAAAGGGGCCTGATTTATTTGGTATGTTAGAACTTTTGGGTAAAGCAAAAGTAATAGAGAGAATCAAAAAACTTTTATAAATAACTTTCAAAAACATAATTTAGAATTTCTTTTAAAAAAACTTGACAAAAAATTTTTATATGTTTATAATATTTTAAAACTTATACGGTTAACTGTTAACTGAATAAGAAAATGAAAAAAATAATAGAATATCAGCCAAAATATAAACAAATAAAGGAAATACTTAAAGAAAGAATTATAAAAGGAAAATATGCTGAAGGAACAAAAATGCCTTCAGAAAATCAACTTGTTAAGGAATTTGGTGTGAGTAAACATACTATTTTAAAAGCCTTAACAGAATTAATAAATGAGAATTATATTTATAGAATTCAAGGGAAAGGGACTTTTGTTTGTGAAAGTAAAAAAAGAAAGAAAAATAAAATTGCAATTATTGTTTATCATTCGGAAAATATTTACTTTTCTAAAATTATCAGAGGTGCAGAAGATTACGCAAAATCAAACAATTATCATTTGATTTTATGCAACAGTGTAGGTGATTATGAAAAAGAAACAAGTTATATAAATAGTTTAATTAATGAAGTTGATGGATTCCTTATAAGTTGTGTCTATTTAGAAAACAAAATTTCCAGTGGATTAAGTTTTTTAATTAAAAACAAATTCCCATTTGTTTTTATTTCTCACATTCCAGAAATTAAAAACATAAAAAAATTTGATTTTGTTATACCGGATAATTTTGGAGGTTTTTACAATCTTACAAAACATCTAATAATTAATGGTTATAAAAATTTTATATTTTTATCAATAAAAAATGGATTTAAAAGAACAGAAATAAAACAAAGATATGAAGCATTTAAAAAAGCATTAAAAGAATCAAAAATAAAAGAAGATAACTGGATTGTAATAGAAACAACAGATAATGATGCTATGAGTGGTTATATCGGAGATGGTTATGCAATCTGTGACGAACTTATCAAACACATTAACAAAGAAAAACTTTGTATAATGTGTGTTGGAGATGGATTAGCAATTGGTGTTCTGAATGGTTTAAGGAAAAAAGGAATCAAAATTCCAGAAGAGGTTGGAGTCACAGGCTTTGATGATATTGATATTTTAAACAAATGGGGAACAGAACTCACAACAGTAGCAACTCCATTATATGAAATGGGTAAGGAAGGAGCAAGGATTTTAATAAATAGAATAGAAAACCCAAAACATAAAAAAACGCAAGTAATATTACCTGTTGAATTAAAAATAAGAGGAACAACTCTGACAAATAAAAAGTTAGAGAAAAAAGATAAAAAGGAGGTGTTATTATGAGAAAAAAGTTTTTTAAAAAAGCAGGTTTTACTCTTATAGAGTTGTTGGTAGTAGTTGCCATAATTGCTATTTTGGCAGCCATGTTATTACCAGCATTAAGTAAAGCGAGGGAAAAGGCAAGACAAGCAGTATGTATTAACAATTTGAAACAAATTTATCTTGCAGAAGCAATTTATGCTCAGGATTTTGAAGGATATATATGTTCCCCTCATCCTTTATATTGTGGTCCTGGTAATTATTGTCCGCCTTGGAGTAAAATCTATCCACCTTCTGCACTTGTCCAACTCGGATATATGGGAAGAGCAGCCCAAGGTCTTTCTCTTACAGGTGCCAGAGGAAATGTTGGAAGGGTATTTATTTGTCCAAGTGATACAGGTTCTGTTACAAATTATAAGATTTATTCACCAGAAACTGGAGGAACTGATCCTAATTATTTTGGTTATTTAAGTTATGCTTCTTATCAATTTTTCTACTATCATGATCCAAAAAAAACTGGACAACCAAGTTCTGTCAACTGGGACATTTCTCCAAGAAATAAAATTGATGATCCAAGACAAGCGAGAAAAGCAATATGGTGGGATATGGTTCCTTATAAACCTTATAGTGGCAAATATAACCATCCGGATAGATCTGTAAATGTATTGTATATGGATGGACATGTAAGTCATATACCTTATGAAAAATTAATAAGAAGTGGAAGTTGGGCTGCAATTATACAATCAATTGATGGAAAATAAGTTTTTTGAAAAAATTTTCACAAACAGGAGAAAAAAGTGTTTAAAAAAATTTTATTTATGATATTTATTTTGTTTCCAATTTTATCGTTTTCTTTTACAATTGTTGAAAACAAAAAACCAAAAGCCATGTTATTTCTTTCCAATAATAATTCTTTTATTGAAAAATTTGCAACATTTGAATTTGCAAGTCTTATAGAAAAATCTACAGAAACAAAAATACCTATTAAAAACAACTATGAAAATTTTAGAAATATTATAATTATAGGAACAAAGCAAACTCTAAATATTAAAGAATTTCTTACTTCAAAGGATTTAAATTTTCTAAACACATTTTCTGATTATGATGCTTTCTTAATAAAAACTGTTAAAAAAAATGGCAAAAACTTTTTAATCTTTGTTGGGTCTAATGAAAGAAGTTGTTTATATAGTATTTATCATTTCTTTGAAAATGAACTAAATTATGGATTTTTTTGGGAAGGAGATGTGATTCCAAAATTTAATTCAATAAAAATTAAAAATCTTAATATTTATGAAAAGGCTTTTTTTTCAATAAGATTTTATATGCAGGAATGTAATTATGGATACACCACAAGACCATGGGATATCAATGATTGGAAGAAAGAACTTTTATGGATGTGTAAAAAGAAACTAAATATGATTTTCATTGCAGAAGATCACTGGAATTTCATTGTAAAAAGAGATGAAATTGTTGAAGAAGCAAAAAAATTAGGGTTAATTTGTGTTTTTCATATTCCTCTTTATAGATGGGCTGCTGTTGATAAAAAATTTATTGAAGAAAATCCAAATCATAAATATGTTGAAGCAAAATATAGAGATACGTTTTATTACATTTATCCAACTGATAAATTATTTATTGAGAAAGGAAAAGAAAAAATTAAAACAGTGATTGAAAAATATGGTAAAGGAAACTACTATTTTATTTCTCCTTATGGAGAAGCCAGTTTTCCAACTTTAAAGGATGAAGAATTGACTCAATTGAGAAAAGATTTTGCACAAACTGTTATAAATATAATTTTATCTGAGGATCCTGAAGGTAAATGGATTTTCTGGACTTGGCCTTTTGGATTTCTAAATTGGAATAAAAAAGATGTTGAAATATTTTTAAAACAAATTCCAAAAGAAAAAGTTTTTATATGTGATTCACCAGAAAAAATTGGGGAATGGCATTATAAAAGATATAATAACTTTTTTGATTATAATTTTGCTTTATCCTTTATTCTTTTATATGGTGGAGATGACCATATGAAAGGAAATCTTTTTAAAACATTGCAGGAAATAAAAAAAATTTCAGAAATTAAAAATTTAAAAGGAATTTATATTTGTCCAGAAATTCTTCATTATAATACAATTTACTTTGATTTGCTTTGTTATCTTGCGTGGAATCCAGTTAATTTAGATATGGAAAATTATTTAAACAATTTTATTTTAAGAAGATATGGAAAAAACTCTTATATTAAGATGAAAAGAGCGTTGGAATATTTAACAAAAGCCGTGTATGATAATATTGAAGGTGCGGAACCTTTATATCAAAGAAGAATTTATCCCCCTGGAGAAGGAATGATGGGAATGTATATAACTAAAATTGCTCAGGATATTCAGGATTCAATTACTGTAAAACTGCCATATTTAAAAAAGGCTATAGAAACATTTACAGATGAATATGATTGCCAAAGAAACAACGATTGTTTTTTGAAGGACTATACAGATTTACTGAGACAATATGCAAGTGAGTTATTTAATTTAAACATATACCTTCTCAATAAAGACTTTATTATGAGAAATAGAGATGGTTTTAAAAAGGACAAAGAAAATCTACTTATACTTTTAAATATTGTTGAAGAAATCCTTTCTTTATATCAACCATACAAAATTTCCTATTGGTTTGACAGAGTTAAAAATCTACCAAATTATAATGAATATGAAAAAATAATTAAAACAACCATGTTTACTTTTGCTCATTTGGATGAAGGTTCTATTGATTATCCCACAAAAGATATATATGAAGTTTTCAAATTTTATTGTAAACCACGAATTTTAACTTACTTAAACTGGTTAGAAATCAATTTTGAAAATGACATCAATCTTACAGAATTAAAAGAATTGTATAAAAAGATTGAAAAAAACTGGTTAACTACACCTTTAGAAAATTTTATTTTTTACGATTCTCCCAAAATTGAAAAACATATTTCTTTAAAGGAAATTGGCAAAAAATTATTAAATCAAAATTTTATCGTTGAAGAAAGATTTAGATATATTGAAAATCAAAGTTTAAAAAGTTTTGGAGAAAAAAATCTTGAAATAATATGGGAAGAAGACTTTAAAAATGTTGATAATTGGAAAATTACATATTACAAAGATGGATATATGGTATCGGATGGAGAAATTGCAACTATTTATCCACCCCAAAATAGAAAAGCAATAGTATTTGGAAGGGATATTCCTGGAAATGTTAATATTGAAAATTATCCAATTTTAAGTTTAAAATTTAAACAGAACTTTATAAATTCTGATACTCCCTTTGAAGCATTAAGTAAATTTGTAATATGGATAACATGGAAGGATATAAATGGTAGAAGTTATAGAAATAGAGTTTTCCAGAAGGAATTGATTACATTTAACAAATGGACAATTGTAAACTTAGATTTATATTCAATTTTGTCAACCATTTCTGTACCCAAAGAAATAAATAAAATAGAAATTGAAGCAATTTCAAATTCAGTTTCTTTTGATTGGATTAAAATAGGCAAAAATTAATTTTTTAATTTATTAAATATTTCAAAGTAAAATCCCAAATAGGTAACTCTATATTGCAACCTATTTTCTTTTGAAATTCTTTCCAATAATTAATCCATAAAGGTTCGTTAATGGCATCCGAAACAAAAATATTGCATCCCCATATATACAAAAATCCTTTTCCATACTTCCTCTTTAAACCAGCAATTCTTCCATTTTCATATTTTGCTATAATATCATCGTCTCCTATATTTTTCAGATAAAAGATATTGCTTTCTCTTTGTCCATATAATAAATAACGCATAAAAATAGGATATTTTTTCCCATTAATTATTAAATATATCCCTCTTCCAAGAGTATCAAATTTTTCTTTTCCTTTTTCCAGTTTAAAACTGCCAAACCATTTTTCTTTAAATTCTTTCAATTCTTTTCCTTTGATATCAAAACTTAAAGCCTCTGGATCTGTAAGAACAATACAACCACCATTTTTAACATAATCATCCAAAATTCCAAATATTTTTTCAGTGGTTATTTCAAATCTTGGAATATAAATTACTTTATATTTTGACAAATTAATATATCCTTTTTCTATCATTGTATCACTAATAAAATCAAACCAACTTCCAACCTTTTCCCCAAGTATTGAATAGGCAGTATAAACCTCATTTGCATTTGTCCTTGGTCCTTCTGCAACATGAGAATAATAAGAATATAGAATTGCAGTATCCGCAATTGGAAATTTTATTTTCTTCATTCTTTTTAAAACTGAGCCAACTTTAAGCATTGATGAATATATATCTGGTTGATAGAATTTGGGCCTTCCTGAATCATAAAATTCAATTCCTATTGCACCATTTTTAATACTCTGAGATACCCATTCAATTATATCTTCACTATCTGGAGTATAACCACCATATGGAAATGCTTGAACAATTGTCTTAATATTTTTACAGCCAGAAAGATCTTTCAAAAGTTTCGTTCCAAAACCATGATTATAAGTTCCCCTATAATTAAACTCTTCAATATATGAAGCATAAGGATCACATGCTAACCAATCAATTCCTGTATTTCTAAATGCTGAAAAATCAATAAAATCAATTCCAAGTATAAAATTAAAATTACAGGGTTCATAATTAACCTTTGGTAAAATAGAATGCAAAGTCTTATCAATTTCAATCCTTTGAGAAATAAATTTATCTGTAACCCATCTCCCAAAAGCAATCCATTTAAATTTGTTTTCAAACTTATTTTTATAGTATTCTTTTGAAAAAATATCTGGAAGTCCATATCGTCCAAAACCATATAATTCTTTAATCTCTTTATCAACTTCTTTTAAAAACTTAGAATTGGGATTCTTTACTAAACTGAACTGTTTTAAAATGTTATTAAAAGGCTCATCTCTTCCTTTATAAAAATCTACAAATTCTAAATCTTTATAATCTTCTGCATATTTTTTAACCATTTCTAAAACCGCTTCAACATAGATTGGATCAAGTTCAGAAACTGCTCTTATAGGCGGAACATTTTTTATTAATAATTCAGCTCCTTTTTTAGCAGCAAGTTCAGCGATATAAGAATTTTCAGTATAAACCCAAAGTTTCATTTCGTATTTATCATAAAGATTTTTAAAAAAATCTTTACCACCTATCCAATTAAATCTTTCAAAAGCCCAAGGCAAAGAAGGCCCATAAAGTCCATTTTCTCCCATTTCATTTAAAATCTCAAGTTGTATCTTCTTCCACTCCTCTTGAGAATATTTTTTTTCAAGGTTTTTATCTGGATATATACCACCTAAATACCAGGAACTTACTCTAAAATTCCCATTCTCTTGAGTTAATACATCTTGGATATTAAACTTTTTACGATATATTTTATAAGGTTGATATTTATTTACGGAATTTTCATATTTCCCCTTTTTTACAATCTCAATTTTATCTAAAAGAAGAGTTCCTTTTAAATCTTCTAACCTAATTACAAAATGACACAAAAAGCTCTCTGGTGGTGTTACGAAGTTGCTTTTATATTTCTTCCATCCATTTTCTGCTTTTTCATATTTATCTAAAAATATTATTTTCCTACCTGCACTACCGTTTGCTCCATTTTTCTTATTGAAATTGAGAATAATTTTCAAATTAGATAAATCAGGTAAAATGTTTAAATCCTTGAAATAAAAAGATAATTCATATTCATAAAAAGGCTCTACACTAAAAAAAGAAAATATTGTCCCAACTGTATCATAATCAGGATTACAAAGTTTAGCATAACATTTTCCTTCCCTTGCCTCTTTTTCATCTTCAATAATAGAAAATTCCATTTTTGTATCAGATGGGTATATATTCCATTTCCATTGATATTCAACATTTTTTTCAAATCCACCTATTGGGAAAATATTCCCATATGAAGTTTTAAAAAGTAATATAATTATTAGAACAAAAATTTTTAAAACATTTCTAAGCATTTTATTTCTTTCCATCTATATAATTTACAAGCCTTGTTATCCAATGAATAGAAGAAGATGGCAATTCGTGATATTGAAAATGGCCAACATGTCCATCCATATAAAGAACATTTACACTTTTATCCAAATTATGATTATAAGGACTTGTAGTTTTATAAGGAAAAAGGTCAGACCATATTGCCTTTTTTATTTGCTGTGGACTCAATCTATCTCTTGGAGTAGTATCATAAGTTCCTTTTCCTAAATCATTATACCACATAGAAAGATAACTTGCATAACCATCTGCTGTTGAAGTACCAGCAGATCGCACACTAAAATAGTATCTGTCACTTGGGCATTTAAATATACCAAATAATTTAATTGCATATGTTCTTGCTTGTGATGGTGGCAAATTATCAAAAGAAACTTTACCTAAATAGCCTCCCCATATTAAAAGTCCTGCAGGATATTTATAGGCATATTCTTTAGGAGATATGGTAAAATAATAACTGTTATTATAATTAGCCCCTGCTCCTTTAGCACCAGGTATGTATCCATCATAATCTTCTGCATACATTAAAGTTGCAAGCCCTATTTGTTTAAGATTATTAATACAAACTGCTTGACGTGCCTTTTCTCTCGCTCTTCCCAATGCAGGTAAAAGCATTGAAGCCATAATAGCAATTATAGCAACTACAACTAATAATTCAATAAGAGTAAACCCTTTCCCTTTTGTATTTTTTTTGCCCATTTTAACCTCCTTTTACAATTTTTATGAATGATTTTAATTTTAAAACCTATTTAAAACAATACTAAATTTTGCTAATTAGTATTAAAACTTGCATAAAAATCAAGCAAAATGTAAAATTTTACAAATGGATGAGAAAAGGATAATAGAATTAGATAATTTTCAAAAAAAGTATTTTATAGAAAGAGAGCCCTTCTTTCAAAAGTTAGTTCCAAATGGTGAAATTATAGATGTTAAATGGATTACACCCAAAAATCCAACTTTTATAGGTTTTCACAATGAATATGAAATACACTTTTTTAAGAAAGGCGGGGGAATTTATTTTATAAATGGATTAAAATGTGAGGTTAATAAAAACAGTGTAGTTATAATTAAACCAAAACAAATACATTATTTTATTCCAGAAAAAAATAAAGATATTGAAAAGGGAACTCTGTATTTCCTTCCCCAAATTATAAAAAAATTAAAAATTGAAAAAAAAGAAATTTTAAATAGAGATTCTCCTTGTAATTTAATTTTAACAGAAGAGGAAGCAACCATTGTAGAACTAATTTTCAAATTTATTTTAAGAGAAAATGAAGAAAAAAATGACTACTGGCAGGATATTGTAACTTCTTTATTAAAAATTTTGATATTATTTTTTGAAAGAATAAAAAGGGAACATAAAGAAGAGTTTTATATTAATCCTCTTGTAAAAAACATGATTGAGTATATTGAAAAAAATTTTAAAAATGAGTTCAGTTTAGAAAAAATGGCAAGAGAGTTGAAATTTTCTGTGAGTCATCTTTCTCACCTTTTTAAAAAACATATGGGTTTAAGCATAAAACAATATCTTCTTCAAAGAAGAATTGCAGAAGCAAAATATATTTTAGAAAATGAACCATTTATTAAAATAATTGCTGTTGCTGAAAGAGTAGGCTTTTCAAATTTTCCACTTTTTAACAGATGCTTTAAAAAAATTGTAGGAATGACCCCTTTAAAATATAAAAAATATATTCTTCAACGAGGAAAAGGTAAATAAAGAGTTTAAAATTAATAATTTTATATTTTCTGATAGTCAATTATTCTCAAAAAGGATTCTATTTTAAGACATGCACCTCCAACAAGAACACCATCTATATTTTTCTCTCTCATTAAAGAATCAATATTTTCTGGTTTTACGCTTCCCCCATATAAAATAATTAAATTTTCTGCTATTTCAAAATTATACAGTTTACTTATTAATTCTCTTATAAATACATGAACTTCTTCTGCCTGCTCAGGTAATGCAGTTTTTCCAGTTCCAATTGCCCAAACAGGTTCATAAGCAATTACAAGTTTTTCTATATCTTTAAAACCTTCAAGACATTTTTTTATCTGATTTTCAACAACCTCAAATGTTTCTCCATTTTCCCTCTCTTCAAGTTTTTCCCCAACGCATAATATTGGCTTCATTCCTATTTCAGCAACCTTTTTAACTTTTTTATTTATAACTTCGTCTGTTTCTTTAAAAATATTCCTTCTTTCCGAATGACCACAAATTACATATTCAACACCTACATCTTTAAGCATTAAAGGAGATATCTCTCCAGTATATGCTCCCTCATTTTCAAAATAAACATTTTGAGCCCCAAGTTTAACATAAGAATCTTTTATTATTTGTGAAACTGGAAAAAGAGAAGTAAACGGAGGACAAATTAAAACATCTCTATCATCATAATTTTTCAAATTTTTAATAAGAGAACTCACAAAACTTATTGATTCAGAAGGTGTTTTATACATTTTCCAGTTTCCAGCAATAAGATTTTTTTTCATTTCAAAACTCTCCTTTTTACGAATAAGATTTGATTATTCTTTTAAAACCTCTATCCCAGGCAAGGTGCCTTTTTCAAGAAATTCAAGAGATGCTCCTCCTCCTGTGCAAATATGTGAAATTTTATCTGCTACACCTGCTTTATTTACTGCTGCTACTGAATCTCCACCACCTATAACTGAATATGCATTTGAATTTCCTATTGCTTTTGCTATTTCAATTGTTCCTTTTGCAAATTTTTCAATTTCATAAATACCCATAGGACCATTCCAGAAAATAGTTTTTGCTCTATTTATACAATCTGTATATTCTTCAATTGCCTGTGGACCAATATCCACTCCTATCCATCCATGAGGAACTGTCCCTCTTTCTGTAACTATAGGAATGGCATCTTCAGAAACTTTTTGAACAATTACATGGTCAAGCGGTGTATGAAATTCAAGATGTCTTTTATTTACTTCTTTTATTATTTCTTTCGCAAGTGGAATTGCTTCTTCCTCAACTTTTGAATCTCCCACCTCCCAATTTTTTGCTTTGATAAAAGTATATGCCATAACTCCACCTGTTATAATTGTATCAACTTTATCAAGAAGATTTTTAATCATACCAATTTTATCAACAACTTTTGCACCCCCAAGAATTAAAAGAAATGGTTTTTCTGGATTTGTAAGTAATTTAGACAATGCATTAACCTCTTTTTCAATTAAAAAGCCACCAGCAACATCTTTTGCAAATTTTGTAATTGTGTAAACTGATGCATGTTCTCTATGACATGTTCCAAAAGCATCATTTACATAAGCATCACAAAGAGAAGCAAGTTCCTTTGCAAAATTTTCATCCCCTTCCTCCTCTTCAGGATGAAATCTCAAATTTTCAAGCATTAAAATTTCTCCCTCTTTCAATTCACTTGCCATCTTTCTCACCTCATCTCCAACACAATCTGGAGCAAATTTTACTTCTTTATTCAAAATTTGCGATAATCTTTCAGCAACAACTTTTAAACTAAATTCAGGAGAAGGTTTCCCTTTTGGTCTTCCCAAATGTGAGGCAATTATTAATGATGCACCCTGTGATAGTAAATAGTTAATTGTTGGAATTGTTGCAACTATTCTTGTATCATCCAAAATAATTCCTTTTTCAATAGGTACATTATAATCAACTCTTAAAAAAACTTTTCTTCCTTTGTAATTCTTGTCTTTAATTGTTTTAATTTTCATTTTTTCCTCCTTTTACTTTTTTATTTTACTATTTCACCTAATTGAGGGTCAAATTTATTCCACTAAAACAAAAAACAGAAAAATCGTCTAAATTAATAAAAAAGGAGGAAAGATGAAAAATAAATTATTTATCTTTTTCGTAACTTTTCTTTGTTTTCACATTTTTGCTCAAAATATAAAAATTCCTGAAAATATTGAAATAATCAAAGATGTTGTTTATGGAGAAGTAGACGGAATTAAATTATATCTTGATATTGTAAAACCAAAAATGAATTATTCAAAAATGCCTGCAATTGTATTTATTCATGGAGGTGGATGGAAAAGTGGAGACAAAAATTCAGGAATTTTTAGATTAATACCATTTGCTCAAAAAGGTTATTTTTGTGTAAGTATAAATTATAGATTAAGTGGAATAGCAAAATTTCCTGCTCAGATTGAAGATTGTAAATGTGCAATAAGATATTTAAGAGCAAATTTTGAAAAATATAATATAGATCCTGACAAAATTGGAGTATGGGGAACTTCTGCTGGTGGTCATCTTGCTTCCCTTCTTGGAACAACAGCAGATATAAAGGAATTTGAAGGAAAAGGTGGATGGGAAGGATATTCAAGTAAAGTAAATGCAGTTTGTGATTGGTTTGGTCCAAGTGACTTCTTAGTTGGATTTGAAAAATCAGAAAAAATTGGTTCACCTTATACAGTCATTTCTGAATTGCTTGGAGGACCTATTGAAGAACTTAAAGAAAAAGCCAGAAAAGCAAGTCCTGTCTATTATGTAAATAAAAATTGCCCCCCATTTTTAATTATGCATGGAGATAAGGACAATGTTGTTCCTTTTATTCAAAGCCAAATTCTTTATGAAAAATTGAAAGAAAATAATGTTCCAGTTACTCTTGTAAAAATAAAGGATGCAGGACATGGCATTGGATTTAAAAAAGAAGTTATGGATTTTGTTTTTGCTTTTTTTGATTATTATTTGAAAGGAGAAAAAGAAAAATGGCAAAAATTGACTGAAGACAAAAGTTTTATTGAAATTCCATAGTCTATAATCTTATAAAAATGGCAAAAGAAAAATAGAGAATAAAAATTCTTTATTTTAACCATCAATAAATATATCTGTATAAACTACAAAAAAGAAATTTGATATCTCTATCTAACTGGCTCTGCTGGACCTAAAAAAGGTGTATTTTACAGATTTTGCTAAATTACAAGAAAAATTAGAACAGTTAAAAACTAAAAGACATATAATATCACCAAAAAACGTCTTATTTGACTTTACATTTGAATGAATCTTTTAATTTCATAAAATAAGTCTTTTAGGGTTACCCTTAAAAAAATTGAAAAAAAGAAATATTTCCACATAAATTATTTAGTGATAAAATTATATAAAAATGGTGAGTGTAGCTCAGCGGTAGAGCACTGGACTGTGGCTCCAGGAGTCGGGGGTTCGAATCCCCTCACTCACCCAATAAATGTTGTAATAAATGAATTCAACTTATACCAATCTATGAAATGAAGAAATTTACTCTTTAATTACAATTGTTCTGGCGATTTTGTCATGCCATGTTTGTTTTCTTTTATCCCAGATTGCCCAAAGATATCCAAGCCAAGCAATAAAGAAAATAATACAATAAATCACATTTTTCACAACAACTTCTCTCACAAAAGCAGTTCCATAAGAGATTTTATTGCCATTTTCATCAGCAATTTTTATACCAACTATCATTTTCCCTAATGTTGCACCAAATTTACCAACAAGGAATGTTTCATAAAAAATAGAAATAAAAAAGAAAACTGCTAAAGATGCAAAAGTCCTTGATAAAATAAAAATATATTCTAAAGGCTTAAATTTTCCTGAATAAATCTCTTCAACTAAATTTTCTAAACTGGGAAATGAGTTGAAAAAAAATATTCTGAAAACAATTAAATAAATACACCAAAGAACAATGCCATCAATTATAAGAGCAACTAATCTTAAAAGTAGATTGGCATATTTAATTTCCTTTGTAATTAGATTGTTTTGAAGAATCTCTTTATTTTCCATAAATTTATATTTCAGGTATCCATAAATATTTCAAAATGGGTGTATTTTGAATTTTAGAGATTTTTGAAATGAAAAACTTTTCACTTTGATAAATTCCCAAAATTTCAAAAATATTGGGTCTGTAATAATACTCAATAACTTTTAATTTTTTCTCTTTTGTCAATTCTTTAAGTATATCTATTGCTTTCTGTAAAGTGCCTAATTCATCAATAAGTCCAATTTCTCTTGCTTCTGTTCCTGTAAAAATCCTTCCATCAGATATGATTTTAATTTTATCTTCAGATATTTTTCTGTTTTCAATTACTACATTGAGAAATCTCTTACCTGCTTGATCAACAAGATTTTGAAGAATTCTCCTTTCTTCACTATCTATAATTCTAAAAGGCGATGCTATATCTTTATGTTTACCACTTTTCATTATAATAACATTAATGCCTAATTTTTTTTCAAATAATTCCTTAACATTATAAAGCACTATTATCGCTCCTATATTCCCTGTAATTGTAAGTGGATGAGAAATAATTCTATTTGCTCCCACAGCACAATAATAACCACCTGAAGTTGCAATATTTTCAAGAACTGCAATAACAGGTTTTGTTTTTTTTACCTCTTTTATTTTTTCGTATATTTTCTCAACTTCTATTATTTCACCACCAGGAGTATTTATCTGTATAATTATTCCTTTTACTTTTTCGTCCTGTTTAAATTTTTCAAGAGCACTTTTAACTATGTCAGATATGCTTTTTGAATGATATTTTTCATAATGGCCAGTTATTTCTCCTTCAATCTTAATCATCCCAATTATATACTCTGCATCTCTATCTCCTGCTATAAACCTCTGTTTAAATCTTATTTCTTCAGGCAAAACAAATTTAAATAAAGATCTTCTGTTTTCTTTATATGATACATATTTTCTGCTGGAAAACCTATTTAAAATGGTAGAAATAAAAACGAGTCCTATTACTATTATTGTTGCAGTAATCTTCTTTTTTCCTTTTGCTTCCATTTATTCCCTTGATTCTTCAAATTTCAAAAAACTATTCAAATAATTTTTTTAGTTTTTCCTCTGGTAGTGGTTTTGATAATAAACTACCAACAAAATAAAAGAAACCACAACCAAAAAGAACTATAAATTCAAGAGTCCCCATTCCTATTTTCTGTTTTGAAACAAATATACTGCCAATAAGTGTTGACAGTACACCATAAACCATACAAAGAATAGCACCTACCTTTGTTGCTCTTTTCCAATAAAAAGAAATAGCAGTACAGAATACAAATATTCCACCAAGACCTATTGCTGCATATCCCATAAATATAGCAAGTAAGGGTGGTGGTTTTTTAAATGTCCAGTAAAATGGAATTAAAATAAAAATCCCTATAAAGATTTTTGTTAATATTAATAAAACTTTCTGAGAAATTTTAGGATTCCATATTTGAATTATATCTCTTGTAATATTTCCTGCCATTATCATAACCATTCCTGATAAAGTAGAAAGTGCTGCTGCAAAAACTCCAACTGCATAAAGTGTAGTTATGGGCTTTCCTCCTATAACCATTGCAAGAAAAGGTGCAGCAAGGTCTCCTTTCCATGGTTCTATTTTTAGAAGTTGGGGGCCGAATGTTGCTCTTGAAACAAGACCTGTAATTGCATTTAAAAAGATTGGAGGTCCTGCCACAAGGTAGACCATTAAAGTTATAAGAGCAAAATCTCTTTTATTAAGTTTTTTCATCCCAAGAAACCTTGCCACATTATGGGGAAAACCAGTTGCCATGGTTAAAAATATGAAAAATGTTGCCACAACACCAACTGGACTTGAAAATAATTGAGTATTTCCAACTGATGGTAAATCCCTTCTTATTAAATCAAGAAGTTTTGGATCTTCATTGGAGAGAAAAATATTTAAAGCAGATGGCCCTCCTATAAAAAGGATTGCTCCTATTCCAAGAGTAAAACAGGCTATACCGAGAATTATACCCTGAAAAGCAAGAGAATATTGCGTTCCGGTATATCCTCCAACAATCATATAAATAAAAACTATTATCCCTGCAAAAAGAAGACACCACAAAGGTGGAAGCCCTGTTATTGCATACCATAAAGTTGCTCCTGCTTTAAATTGTCCAACAGAATATAAAATCATAAAAAATATCATTACAAGAGCAGAAAGGGATTGAACAACTTTACTATCAAATCTCACTCCAAGAGCATCTGGAACTGTTCTCACTCCAAATTTTTCTGCATATTTTTGCATTTTTTCTCCGGTAAAAAAAAGACAGGGCATAATACCAATAATTGTCCACATACCTGCAAACCACATTCCAGACCAGCCAACTGCGTAAGTAACCCCCATCATTCCAAGAGTTGCCCATCCACTTAACCATGTTGCTGAAAGCGCAAGTCCTGTTATTATTGGACCTATATCCTGATGCCCTGATAAAAAACTTTCAAATGTAGTTGCTTTCTTCCTACTAGCAAAACCTATAAAAATACAAATAAAAAGCATAAGACTGATCCCTATTGCAGACCATATAGCATAAGAGATATCGGGTTTGGGGATAGGATAAAAATTACTCATTTTTCCACCTCCTTAATCTGAAAAATAATCCACAAATCGTAAATAAAGTACTCAAAATTATTATTGACCACCACGCAAGCCAAGTTTTACCCATTATTTCCCCCTTTCAAAAACAAAAAAATATTAATAAATAATTTTTAATGTGTCAAATTTTTTGATTTTCAGAATATTTTGAGATAAAGGCAATTATTTCAAGATCATCTTCTCCAATATTTTTTATAGAATGTGATTCTCCTTTGCCAGTCAAAATAGCATCTCCTTCCAAAACAATATGTTCTTGCTTTCCATCAAAAAGAATTCCTTTCCCTTTTACAATTATATAAACTTCATCTTCATCTAAATGTTGATGTAATCCAATTGAACAGAAAGGTGGGATGATCAATTTTGCACACAATCTTACATTTGCATTAAATTCTTCTTTTTTAAAAAAATGTAAAATTTTTATAATTCCATCTCCACCCCTCATTTTTTCTCTTTCTTCTATTTCCATTTCATTCTTTCTTCGTATCATATCTTACTCCTTTTTTGTTTAAATTATAGGGTGGAAGGTTTTAAATTTGAGAAATGTTGTCAATATTTCTGTATTTCCATATTTCTGTATTTCTGTAAATATTTCTTATAAAAATATAAAGGCGGACCAATAAGGTCCGCCTTTAAAATCTGAAAATTTTATTTAACTGCTTTCTTCAGTTCACTTCCTGGTCTGAAGACTGGAACCTTCTTCTTTGGTATCTTTATCTCTTCTCCTGTTCTTGGGTTTCTACCCTTTCTTGCCTTTCTTTCAACAACCTTGAAAGTTCCAAATCCTACGAGTGTAACTGCTTCTCCTTTCTTAAGGGCTCCTTTAATTGCTTCTATTACAGCATCAACTGCTGCTGCTGCTTCTTTCTTTGTACAAACTGCTTTTGATACTGCTTCTATCAATTGGGCTTTATTCATCCTTTCTCACCTCCTTTCTTTTTTATTTTTTTATTGAATTTACTACATATTTTGAAATTTGTCAAGTGGAATTTATAATTAAATCAACAATTTTCAAAATTTTAAAATTCAAAAACCTTATTATTCTTCACTTTTCAACAAAAATATTATATCTATTAATTTTGTTGCACTTTTTTCCATTTCAAGAATAAAATTATTAACACGTGTAACAAAATAGTTGTAGGAAAGATAAGCAGGAATAGCAACAACCAGTCCTCCAACTGTTGTAATAAGGGCTTCCCATATGCCTCTTGCAAGTTCTCCTGGATGAACAAGCCCTTCTCTTAATTCTATTACCATAAATGCCTTTATCATTCCTGTTACTGTTCCAAGCAATCCCAGTAATGGTGCCACTGTTGCTATAGTTGCTAATATACTAAGATACTTTTCAAGTTCAGGAATTTGATGATTGGCAGAATCGTCTATTGCTTCTTTAATCTCGTCTCTGGTTCTATCAAGTTTCATCAGTCCTGCTTTTATAATATTAGGGACAGGTTTGTTTTCCAGTTCACATTTTTCAATAGCATCCTTTATTTTTCTTCTTCTTAAAAGGTCTTCTATTTCTTCTACAAATTTTTCACTATCAATTTTTGCATTTTTCAAATAAATTAATCTCTCTATAATAATTGCTAAAGTTAAAATTCCACATATAAGAATGGGTATCATAATATACCCACCCTTAATTATAATTGACCATAGACTCATATCACTCCCTTTTATTTTAAAAGAATACCATTTAGAACAAAAGATGGCAATTTTAACTTAAAATGGTAAAATTATAAAAAGGAGAAAAAAATGGATAGAAACATGAAAAAAGAAGATGTTTTAAAAATTTGTAAAGAGAATGAAATAAAATTTATTCGTCTATTTTTTTCAGATATAACCGGTCAAATGAAGGGTTTTACAATAACTTTAGGAGAACTTGAAAGAGCACTTGAAGATGGTATGGGATTTGATGGTTCTTCAATTAAAGGATTTGCAAGAATTGATGAATCTGATATGGTTGCCTTACCTGATCCTTCTACTTTTGTTATTCTGCCTTATATAAAAGAAAAGAAAGAAGCAGCGATGATATGCGATATTTTGAATCCAGATAGAACTCCTTACGAAGGGGATTCAAGACATATCTTAAAAAAACAACTGGAAAAAGTTAAAGAAAAGGGATATACATTTTATGTTGGACCTGAACTTGAATTTTTTATATTTAAAAATGACAGAAGTACAGAAATTCTTGATGAAGGAGGATATTTTGATGTAACAACACTTGATGCAGCAACTGATGTGA